>JAWVFQ010000031.1:0-93894 GCA_033856025.1 Solirubrobacteraceae bacterium
CAGGGCGAGAAGCTGCGCGGCGGCTTCGCGCTGACCCGGATGCAGCGCGGCGACAAGCCACAGAGGCTGCTGATCAAGAAGCGCGACGAGTTCGCCTCCGAGCAGGACGTGGTGGCGCAGCGCCCCGAGTCGGTCGTGTCCGGACGGAGCATCGAGGATGTCTGACGCGCCCCCGCCCACCGGGGCCGACGCGATGAAGGCCACGCTGACCGACCGCCGGTTCTCCGACCCCGACTGGGTCTACGAGCGCAAGCTGGACGGGATCCGCTGCATCGCCGTGCGCGACGGCGGCCCGGTCCGCCTGCTCTCGCGCAACGACCTGTCTCTGAACGGGCGCTACCCCGAGCTCGCCGACGCGCTCGCGTCCCAGGCCGCGACCCGGTTCGCCGTCGACGGCGAGGTCGTCGCCTTCGAGGGGTCGCGGACCTCCTTCGCCCGCCTGGCCCAGCGTGGCCGGCGCCGCGTGCCCGTCTACCTGTACGCCTTCGACCTGCTCTGGCTCGACGGCCGCGACGTGCGTCCCCTCCCGCTGCTCGAGCGCAAGCGCCTGCTGCGCGCCGCGCTGGAGTGGGACGATCCGCTGCGCCAGACGCCCTACCGCCGCGAGCGGGGCGAGGCGCTGTTCCGCGAGGCCTGCGCCAAGGGCTGGGAGGGCCTCATCGCCAAGCGGGCCGACTCTCCCTACGTCAGCCGCGCGCGCTCGCGCGACTGGCTGAAGTTCAAGTGCGAGCAGGGTCAGGAGCTGGTCGTCGGCGGCTACACCGCGCCCAAGGGCTCGCGCGAGGAGCTCGGCGCGCTGCTGCTCGGCCACTTCGACTCGGAGGGCCGGCTGCGTTACGCGGGCCGCGTGGGGACGGGCTTCGACCGCGCCACGCTGCGCGACCTGGCGCGCCGCCTGGCCCCGCTGCGCCGGCCCGACTCGCCCTTCGCCGACGAGGTCCCCGCGCGCGACACGACCTGGGTCGAGCCCGAGCTGGTGGCCCAGGTGGCGTTCACGGAGTGGACGCGCGACGGCCGCCTGCGCCACCCGCGCTTCCTCGGTCTGCGCGACGACAAGCCGGCCCGCGAGGTGGTGAGGGAGGCATGAGCCCCGCCGAGCCGTTCACGGTCCGGGCCGGCCGCCGCGACGTCCCGATCACCCATCCCGACAAGGTGCTCTTCCCCCGCGACGCGATCACCAAGGCCGACCTGGCGCGCTACTGCGCCGAGATCGCGCCGGCCATGGTCCCCCACACCCGCGGGCGGCCCGTGGCCATGCACGTCTTCCCGGGCGGGATCGACGGCCGCGGCCACTACGCCAAGAACGTGCAGGGCCACTTCCCGGACTGGATCCCCCGCGCGACGCTGGCCAAGCGCGGCGGGACGATCACCCACGTGCTGGCCGACGACGCCGCCACGCTGGTCTACCTGGCCGGGCAGAACGTGATCACGGTGCACGTGTGGCCGGCCCGGGCGGAGGACCCCCGCCGCCCCGATCGCGTGATCTTCGACCTGGATCCCGGCGACGTGCCGTTCTCCGAGGTGCGCGCCGCGGCCCGCGAGGTGGGCGACGCGGTGCGCGACGCCGGCCTCGTCCCCTACGCGATGGTCAGCGGGTCGCGCGGGATCCACGTCGTGGCGCCGATCCGGCCGGGGCCCGAGTTCCCCGCGGTGTTCCGCTGGGCCAAGGGGCTGGGCGACGAGCTGGCGGCGCGCCACCCGGACCGGCTGACGACCGAGTTCTACAAGCACAAGCGCCGGGGCCCGATCTTCGTGGACACGCGGCGCAACGCCTACGCCCAGCACGCCGTGGCCCCGTACGCCGTGCGCCCGCGCGACGGCGCCCCGGTGGCCACGCCCCTGCGCTGGGAGGAGCTGGACGATCGCGGGCTGCGCCCGGACGGCTGGAACGTCCGCTCCGTGGTGGACCGGGTGCGTGACGGCGGGGACCCGTGGCAGGGGATCGACCGGCGGAGGCGTAGTCTGCGGGCATGAGCGAACGAATCGACATCGGCGCGATCCTCAGCCGCGTCTTCCAGTACTACCGCGAGCAGGCGGGGGTTCTGCTGCCCGCGGCCCTGATCATCTTCGTACCGATCGCGCTGATCGCCGGGGTGGCCGCCGCGGGCGGCGGCATCATCGCGATCCTCGGCGTCCTCCTGGTCTCCGCCGTCGCCAACGCCTTCTACCAGGCGACCGTGGTCGAGGCCGTGCGCGACATCCAGGACGGCCGGCGCGACCTCGACGTCGGCGGCCTGTTCCGCTCGGCCTCCCAGGTCCTGGGACCGGTCATCGTCGCGGCGATCCTGCTCGGCTTCGGCATCGCGATCGGGCTGGTGCTGCTGATCGTCCCCGGCCTGATCCTCCTCACGATCTGGGCGGTGACCATCCCCGCCGTCGTCCTCGAGCGCAAGTCGCCCGTGGAGGCGCTGGGCCGCTCGCGTGAGCTCGTCCGCGGGCACGGCTGGCAGGTGTTCGGCGTGGTCGTCATCCTGGCCGTCGCCCAGGAGATCGCGCGGCGGATCCTGATCGCGATCTTCGGCGGCATCGGCGACTTCGTGGGCGGCGCCATCGGCTCGCTGATCGGCAACGTCCTGTTCGCGCCGCTGACCGCGATCGCCGCCACGGTCCTGTACCTGGAGCTGCGCCGGATCAAGGAGGGCACCGCGCCGCCCGCGGGCGCCGATCCGCTGGCGCCCGGCACGGGCACTCCGGCCGTCCCGGCCGGCGCCCCGGCGCCTGCCGGCGGCACCATCGAGGGCGTACCGGGCTCGACGAGCGCGCCTCCGCCTTCGCCGCCCCCGCCGCCCCCGACTCCGCCGCCTCCGGCCCCGGGGACTCCGCCCCCGCCCCCGCCGCCGCCTCCGGCGACCGGCTAGGCCCGGCCGCTCAGGCCGCCAGCGGGACGCCCTCGGGCGGCAGCTCGGCCTCGCGGAGCTTGCGAGCGCGCACCTTGCGCTGCTCGGCCGCGAGCAGGAGGGCCGGCCCGAGGGCGACCAGCACGAGCGCCAGCGACCACCAGTACGTGTGGGCGAAGCTCGCGGCGACCGCCGCACGGTCATGGGCGCCCCGCAGCTGGCGCTCGAGCACCACCGCCAGGACGGCCACTCCGATGGAGCCGCCCACGCGCTGGAGCACGTTGAGCATCGGCGTGGCGCGCGGGACCTCCTCGCGGCGCAGCACCGCGTACGCGCTGGCCATCGCCGGCATCATCGTGAAGCCCAGGCCCACGCCGCGGACGAGCAGGCCCACGCCCAGCAGCCAATAGGGCGTCGCGGTGCCGACCTGGGTGAAGGGGAGCGTGCCCAGGGCCAGGACGAGCAGGCCGACGATCACGACCCGCCCGCCGCCCACGCGGTCGGACATCCGCCCGGAGAAGTGCATCGCCACCGCGGCGCCCAGGCCCTGCGGCGCCACGAGCAGGCCCGCCTGGAGCGGGGAGAGGCCGCGGGCCACCTGGTAGTAGAGCGGCAACAGGAGCATCCCGCCGAACAGCGCCGCGCCGACCAGGAAGATCGTCATGGCGGCGGCGCCGAACCCCAGGACACGCAGCAGCCGCACGTCCACGAGCGGGAACTCCAGCCGCCAGGCGTGGATCGCGAAGAGGACTATCAGGACCACTCCGGCGGCCAGCGGCAGCCCGGCGTGCGCGGCGTCCAGCGTGGCGCGGGAGGCGATCTCGCTCAGCCCGTAGACGATCAGCGCCACGCCCGGCGGCAGGAGGAAGAGTCCGCGACGGTCGAGGTGCGCGGACCCGCCCGCCTTGCCCTCCGCCCGCGCCGAAGGCATCAGGCGCGCCGCCAGGAACAGCCCGATCAGGCCGACCGGAAGGTTCACGTAGAAGATCCAGCGCCAGCTGAGGTCCTGCAGGATGAGCCCGCCCACCACCGGCCCGACCACCGGAGCCAGCAGCATCGGCACGCCGATCACGCTCATCACGCGGCCCATGCGCTCCGGCCCGGCCGCCTGGGCGAGCGTGATCATGCCCACCGGCATGATCGTCCCGCCGGCCATGCCCTGGAGCACGCGGAAGGCGATCAGCGCGTCGGCGCTCCACGCCAGCCCGCACAGCGCGCTGGTGACGGTGAACGCGGCCACCGCGGTCATCCACACGCGCTTGGGGCCGAAGCGCTCGGCCGCCCAGCCGGTCACCGGGATGACCGTGGCCAGGGCCAGCAGGTAGCCCGTGGACACCCACTGGATCGTGGACAGCGGCGCGTGCAGCTCGCGCGTCAGGGTCTGCAGGGCGACGTTGACGATCGTCGTGTCGAGGATCGACATGATGGCGCCGACGATCACGACGATCGCCACCGCGCGGACCTGCGGCGAGAGGCGCCCCTCGGCCGTCATCGCCCGGCCTCCACGGCGGGCTCCGGGTGCACGGCCTCCCGCCCGCGGGGACGCACGTGGGGCACCAGCATCGTCGCGCCCAGCGCCACGAGGCCGCCGATCGCGCTCATGATGAACGCCCCCTCGAACCCCGATTCGGCCGGGATGCGGTCGGCTCCGGCGCTGGCGGTGAGGATGGCCGCCGCGACCTGGGCGCCCACGGCGCCGCCGATCGAGCGCACGATCGCGTTGATCCCGCTGGCCACGCCGGTGGCCTCCTGGGGGACGTTCTCCACCACGAGGTTCGCCATCGCGGCGAACGCGAGGCCGATGCCCAGGCCCAGCGCGGCCCCGGCGACGATCACCTCCCAGGAGCGGTCGTGCTGGAGGGCGAGCAGGAGGAAGGCCGCGCTCGCGAACGCCGCGCCGAGGCTCAGCGGCAGACGGGAGCCCAGCCGGGTGGAGAGCCGGCCCGACAGCGGGCCGGCGCCCAGCATGACCAGCGCGCTGGGCAGCAGGTAGAGCCCGGACAGCGTGATCCCGGCGCCGAAGCCGTACCCGGCGATCGCCGGATCGGTCTGCACGAGCTGCGGGATGAGGATGTAGGAGCCGAACATGGAGAACCCGACGGCGAGCGCGGCCAGGTTCACCGTCCACACCCCGCGACGGGCCATGAGCTCGAGGTCGACCAGGGGGTCCTCGGTGCGCCGCTCCCAGGCCAGCCAGGCGGCGGTGAGCGCGGCGCCGGCGGCGAACAGGCCCAGGACCCGCGGGCTCGTCCAGCCCCACGCGTTGCCCTCCGAGACGCCGATCAGCAGGCACAGCAGCAGCGCCGCGAGCAGGGCGGCGCCGGCGTAGTCGATCCGCGCGGGCACGCGGATCGGCGACTCGGGCACCCAGCGCCACGTCGCCCAGGCCGCGATCATGGTGACCACGAGCGCGAGCCAGAAGATCGAGTCGACGCCGAGGGACTCGACGAGCAGGCCGGACACCACGAGCCCGACGCCGCCGCCGATGCCGAACATGGCCGAGATCGAGCCGATGCCGACGGCCACGCGCTCGCGCGGGAACTCGTCGCGGATGATGCCGATGGCCAGGGGGAAGACGGCCCCGCCGGCGCCCTGCACGACCCGGCCCAGGATCAGCACCTCCAGCGAGCTGGCCACCCCGGACAGCAGGTTGCCCGCCGCGAACACGCCCAGCGAGACCAGGAGCATGCGCTCCTTGCCGTACATGTCGCCCAGGCGGCCGAGGATCGGCGTGAAGACCGACGCGGTGACCAGGAACGCGGTGAGCATCCACGTCACCTCGGTGGCGTCCGCGTGGTAGAGCCGCTGGATCTCGGGCAGCGCCGGGACGATCATCGTCTGGGCCAGCGCGTAGGCCAGGCCGCCCAGGGCGAGCACGAGCAGCGTACGAGTCGGGTGCTCGCGGACCTGGGCAACGTCCGCGTGGGGGCTCATCTGAGCTCCTCCATCGCGGCGGCCAGGCTGGACAGGATCCGCGCGGCCTGGCGGCGCTCGGCCGGCGACAGCGAGCCGTAGACCTCGGCGCGGCGGCCGGCGATGCGCCGGCGCTTGCCCGCCACGGCGCGGCGCCCCTCGTCGGTGATCGCGACGTGCACCAGACGGCGGTCGGTGGTCTGCCGGCGCCGGGCGACGAGGTCTTCGCGCTCCAGCGCGTCGAGCATCCGGGTGGCGGTGGGCGCCGACACCCCGGCCTGCACGGCCAGCTCGCCCACGGCGAGGGGCTCGCCGAAGCGCTCCAGCGGGTCGAGGAGGTGGTACTGGGAGAGGGACAGCTCGCCGGGCTTGCCCTCGGTCGACAGACGCCCCCGCGCGCGGCGCACCGCGCGCATGAAGTCGTCGAGCGCGTCGTTGAAGGCCTGGAGCTGTGCTGTCTCGGAGGAGTCGCCGGTGCGGGCCATGGCAATAAGTTTAGCGTCCTAATGATTGGCCCGCTAACCGAGTCCGGAGCTCTTGGGGTCAGACGTCGCGGCTAGCCTGTCCCGGTCCGATGACCGACGAGCACCAGCCCGACGATTTCGTCGCCGCCGAGCGCGAGCATCGCCTGGGCAAACTGCGCGACCTCGCCGGCCGCGGCATCGACCCCTACCCCGTCAAGTTCGAGCGCGACCACTCGATCGCGGAGATCCGCGAGCGTCACGAGGGCCTGCAGCCGGGCACCGACACCGGCGAGGAGGTGCGCGTGGCCGGCCGCGTGCTGCTGCTGCGCCGCCACGGCCAGCTGGTGTTCGCCGACCTGCACGACCAGACGGGGTCGATCCAGCTCTTCGTCTCGCACCAGGACCTGGGCGACCAGGCCTTCGAGGACATCGCGGAGTGGGACCGCGGCGACTGGGTGGGCGCCGTGGGGACGGTGATGGTGACCAAGCGCGGCGAGCTGTCGATCCGCGTCTCCGAGGCGCACCTGCTGGCCAAGGCGCTGCGCGCGCTGCCCGACAAGCACAAGGGCCTCACCGACGTCGACAAGCGCATGCGCCAGCGCTACCTCGACCTGATCGTCAACCCCGAGCAGCGCCGGATCTTCGAGGTGCGCTCCAAGGCGCTGGCCTCCGTGCGCAAGACGCTCAACGACCGCGGCTTCATCGAGGTCGAGACGCCCGTGCTCGACGCCCAGGCCGGGGGCGCGGCGGCCCGGCCGTTCATCACCCACCACAACGCGCTGGACCTCGACATGTACCTGCGAATCGCGCTCGAGCTCCACCTCAAGCGCCTGGTGGTCGGGGGCTTCGAGCGGGTGTTCGAGATCGGGCGCGTGTTCCGCAACGAGGGCCTGGACACGCGCCACAACCCGGAGTTCACCCTGCTGGAGGCCTACCAGGCGCTGGCGGACTACCACGACATGATGGATCTGGTCGAGGCGATCGTGTCCAACGCCGCGCGCGACGCGACGGGGACGACCGTGATCGCGATCGACGGGCGCGAGATCGACCTGGAGCCACCGTGGCGGCGGGTGAAGATGGCCGACCTGATCGAGGAGGTCACCGGCGAGCGCATGAGCGCGTCGATGCCGCTGGACGAGGCGCGCGCCATCTGCGACCGGCTGCACGTCCCCTACGAGGCGTCGTGGGGGCCCGGGCGGCTGATGGCCGAGGTCTACGACGAGCGCTGCGAGTCCACGCTGGTGGAGCCGACGTTCGTCTACGACTACCCGCGCGAGGTCTCGCCGCTGGCCCGCGCGCACCGCGACGACCCGTCGATGGTCGAGCGCTTCGAGTGCGTGGTGGCCGGACGCGAGCTGGCCAACGCGTACTCCGAGCTCAACGACCCGGTCGACCAGCGCGAGCGCTTCGAGGCCGAGGACGTCGACGAGGACTACATCCGCGCCCTGGAGTACGGGCTGCCGCCCACCGGAGGGCTCGGAATCGGGCTGGACCGGATGGTCATGCTGATCGCCGGCGCGCCGGCCATCCGCGACGTGATCCTGTTCCCCACGATGCGCCCCGAGGCGGGGATCGGCGAGCGCGCGACCCACCAGGGGCTGTCCAGCGAAGCCGTACCCACCGCGGCCGACCTGACGACGGAGGGCGACGAGGCTGAGGTAGAGCGTCCGGCCCGTGACGAGGCGGCGCCCACCGGTCCGGCGACGACCACCATGTCGGGTGCCGCCGCACGGGTGCTCGCGTGGCTGACCGCGCTGGGCGGGCTGCTCTATCTGGTGCCCGAGGTGCCGATCCTGCACGGGCGCCTGGACGTGGTGCGCGACTACTTCGCCTCGGAGCCCGTCCGCGTGGCCGGTCACGTGGCGTCCGTGCTGGCCGGCGTGGCGCTGCTGCTGCTCTCACGCGAGCTGGCCCACCGCAAGCGCCTGGCCTGGCAGGCCGCCGTGGCGATCTTCGCCTTCGCCACCGTCGTGCACGTGTTCAAGGGACCGCATCCGGTGGCCGCCGGGTTCTCGCTGGCGATGCTGGTCGCGCTCGTGCGGTTCCGCGACGCGTTCCCCGGCCGCCCGGACCCGGCGTCGCTGGTGGGACTGGTCCGCTTCGTGCCCATCTACGCCGGCGCCACGCTGGCCTTCGGCATTGTCACGCTGCTGGCTCAGCGCGAGGACGTGCGCGGGCACCTGACCCCGGGCCGGATGGTCGAGGCGATCGGCCTCGGCCTGGTCGGCCAGAGCGGCCCCTACACCTACACCGGACGGTTCTTCTCCGACTTCTTCCCCGCCGCCCTGCTCGCGCTGGGCATCGGCGGCCTGGTCATCGGGTTCGCGCTGGCCTTCCGCGCGGTGGTCGAGCGCGCCGGGCCGACGCCGGTGGATCGCGAGCGCGCCCGCGAGCTGGTGCGCCGCTGGGGCTCGGACACGCTGGCCCCGTTCGCGCTGCGCCGGGACAAGAGCTACTTCTTCGGCACCGACGGCCAGGCGATGATCGCCTACACCTACGTCAGCGGCTACGCGCTCGTGGCGGCCGACCCGATCGGCGCCCCGGGGTCCGTGGGGCGCGCGCTGGACGAGTTCCTCGCCTACTGCCGCACGCGCGCCTGGCACGTGGCGTTCCTGGCCGTGCGCGAGGCCGACCTCCCCGTCTACCAGCGCCACGGCTTCCATTCGCTCTACCTGGGCGACGAGGCGATCGTGCGCTGCGACCGCTTCTCGCTGGACGGCGGCGCGATGAAGCAGGTGCGATCGGCGGTCAAGCGGGTGGGCCGCGAGCATCGCTTCCGGCTCATCCGCGAGACCGACGCCTCCCCCGCCCTCGTTGAGGCGCTCAACGGGATCCGGGAGCGCTGGCGGGGCAAGGCACCCGAGCGCGGCTTCACCATGGACCTCGGCCAGGCGGTGCGCGGCGAGGACCCCGACTTCCTCCTGGCCCTGGCGCTGGACGAGGACGAGCACCCGGTCGGCTTCCTGCGTCTGGTCCCCTGCTACGGCCCGGAGCCCGGCTACTCGCTGGACCTGATGCAGCGCGAGCCCGACTCGCTCAACGGGGTCACGGAGTTCCTCGTCGCCAATACGGCGCTGGCGCTGGGCGAGCGCGGCTTCCGTCGCCTGTCGATGAACTTCGCGGCCTGGGGACGCCTGTTCGACGAGACGGCTCGGCTCTCGCCGCCCCAGCGCCTGCAGAAGCGCATCGCCGACCTGCTCAACCCGTACTTCCAGATCGAGTCGCTGCGCGACTTCAACGAGAAGTTCGCACCGGACTGGCTGCCGCGCTCGATCGTGGTCGAGGAGCCGACGGCGATGCCCAAGGTCGGCCTGCTCTACGCCAGCGTCGAGGGATTCGTGAACCTGCCGGTGATCGGCCGCTACCTGGTGCCCCAGGTGCGCTCGGACCCCGACTGAGCGCCGGACCGACCGCGCAGCCGCGCGATCATGGCCGAGGCCTCGGCGCGGGTGGCGGGCCAGGGGCGCCCGGACTCCTCGAGCAGCTCGCGGCACAGCGCGTGCACCTGGCGCGTGGTGGGCGGCGGGTCCCGGCGCGTCGCCATGACCCGAGCCTGCCAGGTCCCGCGTCGCGCGTCGCGCGCGCTCTGTTGCGGCTTCGCGGCTAGGTGCCGCGCTGCTCGATCGCCTGCTCCATGCGATCGAGCACGTCCGGGATCTCGCGACGCAGGCGCCGGATGTCCCAGTGGTTGAGCGTGACCAGCCGGGTCGGCTCGGTGGTCGTGACCGAGGCGGCGCGCAGGCCCTTGCCCAGCACGCCGCCCTCGCCGAAGAAGTCGCCCGGGCCGAGCTCTGCGACGGTCTCGCCGTCGCGATGTACCCGGGCGCCTCCGTCGACGATCACGAACACGTCGTAGGAGAAGTCGCCCTCACGGACGATGTCGCGGCCCTCGGCGACCGACACCTCGTCGGCGCTGCTGGCGATCGCCTGCACCTCCTCCGGCTCCAGCTCGGAGAAGAACGGCAGGCGGCTGAGGGTCGCGGGATCCATGGGGCGCCTACCCTAATGCCCTCCGGCGGCCTGGTGGAGCTTTTCGTTCGCGGTGCGCACGGCGTCCTCGTCGGTATCGCCGTTGCCGCGCGGCGTCGTGGCGTCCTTCGTGTCCTGCTTCGGGGTGGTCCCGGCCTCCGGCTCCTGGCGGGCGACGGGATCTCCGGTCACCGGGTCTCTCGGCTCGTCTGCCATGTGGTCCTCCTGATTTGGGGTACACCATGGCGCTACCCCCTCAACCACCTCCGACACGTCGTATTCGCGGGGGCGGGAGGATCCGACCGTCAGAATCCCGGGCGTGGCCGAGCTCGCGCCAGGGACGGAGATCGCCGGGTGCCGCATCGAGGCGGTGACCGGGCGCGGCGGCATGGGCGTGATCTACCGCGCGACCGACCTGCGCCTGGACCGCCCGGTGGCGCTGAAGCTGATCGCGGGCGACCGGGCCCGCGACGAGAGCTTCCGGGTGCGCTTCGAGCGGGAGTCCAGGCTGACCGCCGCGATCGAGCACCCGAACGTGATCCCGGTCTACGGAGCCGGGGAGGAGGACGGCCAGCTCTACCTGGTCATGCGCTGGGTGGCCGGGACCGACCTGCGCGACCTGCTGGGACGGGAGGGGCGCCTGGCGCCGTCGCGGGCCGCCTCGATCGTCGCCCAGGTGGCGGCCGGGCTGGACGCCGCGCACGCCGCGGGCCTGGTCCACCGCGACGTGAAGCCGGCCAACGTCCTGCTGGCCGCAAGCGGGCACGTGTACCTGTCGGACTTCGGGATCACGCGGCTGGTGGACGGCGAGACGCGCGTCACCGACTCCGGCGAGTGGGTGGGGACGGTGGACTTCATGGCGCCCGAGCACCTGGAGGGCCGCCCCACCGACGCGCGCAGCGACGTGTACGCACTGGGGTGCGTGCTCTACACGGCGCTGACCGGGACGCCGCCCTTCCGGCGCGAGACCGTCGCCCAGACGATCGCCGCCCACCTGCGCGACCGTCCGCCGCGGGTGTCGCAGGCGGCTCCGGGGATCCCGGCGGAGCTGGACCGGGTGGTGTGGCGCGCGCTCGCCAAGGCGCCCGAGGACCGCTACCCGTCCGCCGGCGACCTGGGGCGCGCCGCGCTGGCGGCCGCCCGCGGAGAGGCGATCACCGAGGCCGAGCGCAGCGTCGCCCGCGGGCCCGCGGCACCGGCCGAGACCGCCACGCGCGGGCTGGAGCCGGCCGTCACGGGTCCGGCGCCGACCCGGGTCATCCCGGCTCCGCCCCCGCCGCCGAAGAAGGTCCACCGGGCGCGGCCGCGGCGCTGGGTCGTCGCGCTGGCCGCCCTGACAGCCGCGGCGGCCGGGGTGGGCGGCATCGCCCTGGCCACGAGCGCCGGCGGTGGGGACGACGGCGGGCCGCTGTCGCGCGCCGAGGTCCTGGAGGCCGTCGACGGGTTCGCGCGCGCGTACTCGCGCGAGTCCGTGCCGGCCATGCGCGCCGTTCTCGCCCCCAACGTCCGCCGGATCGTCCCCGGCGACCGGCAGGTGGGCCGCGCGGCCGTCGTGGCCGAGTACCGCCGCCAGTTCGCGGCCAGCGACGTCGTGTCCTACCGGCTGTCCGGGCTCGAGGTCACCGAGGGCGAGGCGGGGCGCGCCAGCGGGCGCTACACCGTGCAGCGCCGGGGGCGCCCCCCGATCGTCGGCGACACGGTCTTCGGCGTGGTGCGCCAGAGCGGCGCGCCGCGGATCGCGCTCATCGCCGCCGAGCCGGCGAGCTAGCAGACCTTCGCCACGAGGACCCGAACCGTGGACCCGCTGTCCACCGTCGTCTCGCTGCCCGGCTCGGTGCCGCACACCCGGCGGCCGATCGGGAGGACCTCGTCGACGATGCCGCCCACATCCTTCAGCCGCGCGCGCAGGCCGGCCGCGGCCAGGCGCTCGACCGCGCCGTCGGGCGAGTCGCCGCGCAGGTCGGGGATGCGCACGGTGAGGCGGCGCACGACGCGCAGCGCGGTCATCGCCGGCGTGCGCTCGCGCGCGGTGGCCATCACGTCGATGACGTTGCCCCCGGCGTCGAGGGCGACGCGGGCCTGGAAGCGTCCGGCGTGCACGGCCACCGGCTGCCCGCCCACGCGCACGCTGGCCACCGCGGGCACCACGCGCCCACTGAGGTCGACGGCCCCGTCGCGCACGACGGCCCCGTCGCCGGGGCCCGTCAGGGTCACGCGCACCGGCGGCGGCGGGCGGTCTGACGGCCCGCCTCCGCACGCGGCGAGGCCGAGGGAGGAGAGGCCCAGGACGCAGGCGAGCGGGGCGCGCATCGGGCGTCCGAGTATGGCAGGGGGCCTCGCCGGGCCAGGGCCCTACTCGGCCTTGGTCGCGCCACCACCAACGTATATCCTCGCCGCGCCCAGCAACCTCAACGCGGCAAGGAGGCCAGCGTGACCCCCGCAGCGACCCTCGAGGCCCTTCAGGCCCGCCTGACCGGCCGGATCGTCACCCCGTCCGATCCCCGCTGGGACGAGGCGCGCCTGG
Source organism: Solirubrobacteraceae bacterium (assembly GCA_033856025.1). Taxonomy (GTDB): domain Bacteria; phylum Actinomycetota; class Thermoleophilia; order Solirubrobacterales; family Solirubrobacteraceae; genus AC-38. The sequence continues at coordinate 12,708 of JAWVFQ010000031.1, forward strand.
CCTGGAACCTCGCCGCCGACCAGCGTCCGGCCGCCATCGCCTTCCCCCAGACGGCCCAGGACATCGTGGCCGCGGTCGACGCCGCCCGCGACCACGGGCTGCGCGTGGCTGCCCAGGGAACGGGGCATGGCGGCACGGCGCTCTCGTCGCTGGAGGACTCGCTGCTCGTCAAGACCGAGAACATGCGCGAGATCCGGATCGACGCCGGCGCTCAGCGCGCGCGCGTCGAGCCCGGCGTGCTGTGGCACGAGCTCGCACCCGCCGCGGCCGAGCACGGCCTCGCCGGGCTGCAGGGCTCGGCCGGCGACGTCGCCGTCACCGGCTACTCGCTGGGCGGCGGGCTGAGCTGGATGGCCCGGGCGCAGGGCTGGGCGGCCAACCGGATCGTGTCCGCGGATGTGGTCACCGCGCACGGCGAGCTCGTGCGCGTCGACCGCGAGGACCATCCCGACCTGTTCTGGGCGCTGCGCGGCGGCGGCGGCGCCTTCGGCGTGGTGACCTCGCTGGAGATCGCCCTGCTCCCGGTGCGCGAGCTGTACGCCGGCGTGCTGTTCTGGCCGCAGGAGCGCGCGGCGGAGATCCTGCCGGCCTGGCGCGACTGGGCGGACGACCTCCCCGACGAGATCACCTCGCTGGGCCGCCTGCTCAACGTCCCGCCGTTCCCGGACGTCCCCGAGATCGTCCGCGGCAAGTCGTTCGTGGTCGTCGAGGCGGCGTTCCTGGGCTCCGAGGCCGACGGCGCCGAGCTCCTGGCCCCGCTGCGCGAGCTGGACCCGGCGATGGACACGTTCGCCATGATCCCGCCGCCCGGTCTGGTCGCCCTGCACATGGACCCGCCGCAGCCGGTCCCCGGCGAGGCCGACGGCGCCATGCTCGGCGAGATCACGGACGAGGCGATCGACCGCGTCCTGGGCGTCACCGGCCCCGGCACCGAGACGCCGCTGCTGTCGTTCGAGCTGCGCGCGCTGGGCGGAGCGATCGGCCGCTTCGACCCCGACGGCGGAGCCGCGAACGCCACCGACGCCCGCTACGCCGAGTTCTCGGTGGGCATCGCCATGACGCCGGAGATGAAGCGCGCGGTCGCCGAGCGGGTGGACGCCATCCACGATGCGCTGGCCGACTGCGCGACCGGCGCGCGCTACATGAACTTCAGCGAGCGCTCCTCGGACTGCTCGACGATGTTCCCGCCCGACACCTACGAGCGGCTGCGCGAGGTCAAGCGGGCCTACGACCCCGACGACCTCTTCCAGTCCAACCACCCGGTGTCGAACCCCGCGTAGTCTGCGCGGCGTGGGGGTCGCGTTCGTCACCGGGTTTCCCGGGTTCATCGGCCGGCGGCTCGTCCGCTCGCTGCTGGAGGCGCGGCCTGGCGATGGCGAGGCGAGGGTCGTGGTGCTGGTCGAGGAGCGCATGCGCGACGGTGCGCGCGAGGTGGCGGCGGACCTCGACGCCGAGCGCGTCGAGGTGCTGGTGGGGGACATCGCACAGCGCCGCCTCGGGCTCTCCGACGCCGACTGGGAGCGGCTGGCCGGCGAGGTCACGCACGTCTTCCACCTGGCGGCGATCTACGACCTCGCGGTGCCGCTGGAGGTCGCGCAGCGCGTCAACGTCGACGGGACCGGCAACGTCCTGGAGCTGTGTGAGGCGGCGCGCGGCCTGGAGCGCCTGACCTATGTGAGCACGGCCTACGTGGCGGGCGACCGCCACGGCGTCGTCTACGAGCACGAGCTCGTCCTCGGGCAGGGGTTCAAGAACCACTACGAGTCCACGAAGTTCCAGGCCGAGGTGTGGGTGCGCGAGCTGATGGACCGGGTGCCCACGACGATCCTGCGCCCGGCGATCGTCGTCGGCGACTCGCGCACGGGCGAGACGGAGAAGTTCGACGGGCCCTACTACCTGCTGCGCGCCATCTCGCGGGCCGCGCGCGCCGGGCGGGCGATCGCCCAGTTCGGCGCCTCGGACGCCACGTTCAACGTGGTCCCGGTCGACTACGTCGTGGCCGCGCTGACGGCCGCGGCGACAGCTCCCGAGACGCTGGGCGAGACGCTGCACCTGGTCGACCCCGAGCCGCTGACCACGCTGGAGCTGGTGACCGCGCTGTCGCGGGCCTACGCCGGGCGCGCGCCGCGCGGGCGCGTCCCGCCCGGGCTGGTCAGCGCGTCCCTGGGCATCCGCGCGGTCCGCGACGCCCTGGGCGGCACGCCGCGCGAGTCGATCGTCTACCTCAATCACGCCGTCACCTTCGACACCCGCCGGACGGTCGACCTGCTGGCGCCGCACGGCCTGACGCCGCCGCGCTTCGCCGACTACGTCGAGCCGATGGTGGAGTTCTTCCGCGCGCACGAGGCCGATCCGGCCTTCGCGCCGCGCCGCTAGGCGGCGGCCGGGTCGCGCCGCGCCAGGCGTACGCGCACGCCCTGCTTGGGCACGAGCGTGATCGCCCGGCGCTGGACCTTCTCGGGACCGGCCAGCGGAGTCAGGTCGCAGCGCTCCAGCACGCGGCGCGCCACCACGCGCATCTCCATCAGCGCGAAGCTCGCGCCCAGGCAGCGGCGCGTGCCACCGCCGAAGGGGATCCAGGTGTAGGTGTCGGGCGCGTCGGGGCCCAGGAAGCGCTCGGGCCGGAAGGTCTCGGGCTCCGGGTAGCGGTCGGGACGGCGGTGGATCGTGGTGATCGAGGGGTTGATCTCCACCCCCGGCGGGATCATGTAGCCGTTCAGCGCGAACGGCTCCCCGCGCACCACGCGTCCGACGCCGGGGATGACCGGGCGGATGCGCAGCGTCTCCTTGACCACGGCGTCGAGGTACTCGTCGCCCTCGGGCAGCGACTCGCGCAGGCGCGCCAGGACCCGCGGCTCGTGGAGCGCGAGGTCGAACGTCCAGGCCAGGCCGGTGGCCGTCGTCTCGTGGCCGGCCACGAGGAGCGTGACCAGCTCGTCGCGCACCTCCTGGTCGGTGAGCGCCTCGCCGTCCTCGTCTCGGGCCAGCAGAAGCGCGGAGAAAACGTCGTCGCGCTCCTCCAGCCCCGGCTCGTCACGGCGGCGGGCGATCTCGGAGAACAGGATCTCGTCCACGGCGCGGCGCTGCTCCTCGAAGCGGGCGGCCGCGCCCCGGCCGCGCCCGAACCGCCCGGCGCTGACCATCATCAGCATGATCCCCAGGGGCCGCGAGATCGGCGCGAGCATCTCGCGGATGCGCCGGCGCAGCTCGTCGTCCAGCGGGCCTGGCTCCATCCCGAAGACCGCGCGCATGATCACCTCGAGGGTGAGCGACTGCATGCTGGGCAGCAGCTCGAAGGGCTCGGCGCCGGGCCAGGCGTCGATCTGGCGGTCGGCGGCCGCGCGGACCGTGTCCTCGTAGGCCTGCATCCGGCGCCCGTGGAACGGCGGGAGCAGCAGGCGGCGGTGGCGCAGGTGCTCGGCGCCGTCGAGCAGCAGCACAGAGCGCTGACCCAGGATCGGGCCGAGCAGCGCGTTGGCCTCCCCCGCGCGAAGCTGCTCGTTGCCGCCCTGGAAGACCTCCTTGACCAGGTCCGGGTCGAACAGCATCACGAAGCGCGAGTCGAACGCCGTCCCGAACGTCACCGCGTCGCCGTAGCGCCGGCGGCAGGCGTCGAAGAACCGGCGCGGGAAGAACATGAAACCCGCGGTCTGGACCAGGCGCGGGAGGTTGGGGCCGGGGGGCATCGCCACGACCCGGATCATGGCGCAATACCGGTCCGGTGGCGTCGGCTAGCGAACGCGCACGATCGTGCTGCCGGCGCGCAGGCCGTCGCGCGTGGCGCCCACGCGGTAGCGCCCGGGCGGGAGGCGGCGCGTCATCGCGGCGCGGCCCCGGCGGTCCGTGAGGACGCGCCGGCGCACGAAGCGGATCAGGGCGCCCGCGACCACGCGGCGTTTTCCGGCCAGCACGACGGTGGCGCGGAAGCGGTAGCGCACGCGCGTCGCGGCGCCGACGCGTCGCGGCGTGACGCTGACCTGGATGCGGGCCGGGCGCTGGCGCCGCCCGACGGACGGTGGGGTGCCGGGCCCGGCCGCGGCGCCCTTGGCCACGAAGTGCAGCAGCGCGCTGTTGGACGGCGGCGACTCGGTGGGCAGCGTCTCGGTGTTGTACGGGGCCACGATCCAGTGCAGCTCGCCGCCCAGGCCGGCGAAGAACTCGATCCCCTCGGACTCCCCCACCACCACGCGCTCGATCTCCAGGCGCCGCTGGCCGGTGTTGAGGTCGATCGACCACACCTGGAAGCCGACGGGGTTGTCCTGACCGGCCACGAACAGCCGCCCGTCGTGGAAGGCCGCGCCGGTGATGCCGCTCGGCGGCTTGGCGTTGGCGATGCGGCGGACCGCCTTGATGGGCGGCGCGACCGGCGCCGCGTTGGAGGGGCGCACGTCGTCGGCGCGGTAGGCGAGCAGGTCGTTGCCGCTCTGGGTCCACAGCAGCTGGCCGTCGGGCGAGATGGCGACCCACATCGCCTTGGGGATCTCGGCCGGGTCGAGCTTGACGTAGTAGCGCCACTGCAGGGTCTTGGGATCGGCGACCGCGAAGGCGCCCGTGCGGCAGGTGTTGTTGGGATCGCTCTGGCCGGGCGCCGCCTGGGGGTAGTAGCACTCCATCGGCAGCAGGACGCGTCCGCCCTCGCGCGTGTCGTAGGCGATGTCGCCGATGTGGTTGTAGCGCTCGGTGGCGGTGACCTGGGCCGGGATGACGTCGTTGGTGCGCGCGGTCTCCTGGAGGTTGGAGTCCGTGCGGTAGAGGCCGAAGTCGATGCCGTTGAAGAAGATGTTCGGCCGCGTGGGCCCATCGGCCGCGATGCCCTGGTAGTACTCGAGCGGGACGGTCGAGCGGCCGGTCAGCGCCCAGCGCCCGGGATCGGACGCGTGCGCGGCCGGCGCGACGAGCGCGGCCACCGCCAGTGCGAGCCCTGCGACCCTCGTTCCCCTGCGAAGCGACATCTCCGCCGTCCGTTGTAGCAGCGCGCGCGCATGGGGCACGCCGGTCTCGCGCGGCTTCAGGCGCGGCGCACCGCGCGCAGGTCGCGGCGGTCGCGCTCGGCGTCGCGGCGCAGAGCCCGCTTGGCGGCGGCCCGCAGCCCGAAGCGCAGGGTGTCCGCTCGCCGCGCGCGCCTCTCCGCCCGGTCGCCGTACGCGCGCCGGATGGCCGCGCGGCGGTTGCGCGCCTTGCGCTCCGCGCGCTCGTCGTCGCCGAAGCGCCGCGACGTCGAGGCGGCGCCGTGATGCACGACGCGCGCGACGTCCGGGCAGAACCACGACTCCACGCCCGCGGCCCGGGCGCGCAGGCCCAGGTCGGTGTCCTCGCCGTAGAGCTCGATGTCCGCGTCGAACGGGCCGAGGGAGAGCAGGACGTCGCGCGGCGCGGCCAGGCACGCGCCCGTCAGCCAGGAGACGGGCAGGCTGCGCTCCAGCCGCCACGGCTCGGTCCGGGCGGCCAGCGCGCTCGGCTGCACCGCGCCCGGGACGAGTGCGCCGACCCAGGGCCACACGCCCACCAGCGGCCCCTCGGCGGACGGCTGGACGGACCCGTCGGACTCCAGCAGGCGCGGCCCGACGATCGCGCCGCGCCGCGCCGCCTCGGCGGCCAGCGCGTCGAGGCTGGAGTCGACGAGCTCGGTGTCGGGGTTGAGCAGGACCACGACATCGCGGCTCGCCCGCCGCACGCCCTCGTTGCTCGCGGCGCCGAAGCCGAGGTTGCGCTCCAGCCGCACGAACTCCACCGGCCCCCCGGCCCACCGCCGCGCCGCCGCCTCCGGATCGTCGTCCGAAGCGTTGTCCACCACCACCAGCTCCGGCCCCTCGCCGAGATGCGTTCGCATCGACTCCACGAGCCGCGCCAGCTCACCCGCGGACCGCCACGTGACGACGACGATGGAGTAGTCCACGGCGCGGGCCGGACTTCAGGCGACGTCGACCACGGCATAGCTCGCCGTGCTCTGCGGGGCCGGTACCCCGTCCCCGATAGCGCGAAGGCCCTCGACGTGGAACTCGATGGCGGCCCGCATCTCGCGCTCGCACCCTTCCCGTGTCGCCCCCGTCGCGGCGACGCCGGGAAGGTCGGGACTGTACGCGGAGAAATTCGCATCGCCGCCGCCCTCGATCACGATGAGGAAACGCTGTTGGCTCATGGCTTCTCCAATCCCGCCTGCCTGCGGATGCTAGCGAGCGTCTTCGGATGCAACGTGTCGCGCGGCTTGCCCGCGACCGTCACAACCTGAGGATCTCGGACACCTTCACCCTCCGAGCGTGCGCCGCGTACGTACACGGATGGGGCCGTGTTCGTCACAAGTCTCAGCGCTACGACAGCTCGGGCTGGTGGCGGGCGATGTGCTCGTCGAGGCGGGCGCGGACCCAGCGGCGGGTGTCGGCGTCGGCCATCCGGTAGCGGCCGAGGAGCTCGGACTGCTTGGTCAGCGGAAGACCGGCGATCTCCCAGCTCACGACGAAGCGCTCGAAGAGCATCTCCGTGCGCCGCTGCCACAGGTCGTCGGCCGAGGCGGCCGCCCCGCCGCCCGCGCCGCGCAGCTTGCGCGCGGTCCCGGACGAGACGGTGCGCCGCAGCGTCAGGACGTTGCCCTCCGCGTCGGCGTAGTCGTCGGTCTGCGCCGCGGCGTCGTCGCCCCGGTCCCGCCGCCGGCTCCGCCGTCCCATCAGCGCAGCAGCAGGACGATCAGCAGCACGACCAGGGCGATCGCGAGGCCGGCGCCCACGAAGCTCACGGGCCGCTGGTGCCACCAGAACTCCGGTTTGGCCCGGTCACGCGTGTAGCGCCCCTCCGGCGGAGTCCCGACCCAGTCGTCCTCGTCGTCCAAGTTGGCCACGTGGCTACCGTGCCACCTCGACCGGCGGACTCGGCAACTCGGCGAGCAGCGCGGCAGGCAGCCGTTCGCTCGCGCGCCAGAACTCCAGCCCCACGACGCGCCCAGCGACGAGATCGCGGAGACCGAAGTCGGTCTCCTCCGAGACCACCGCGCCGGGGTCGAACCCGGCGAACCGCAGCCACGCGATGTCCGCTGCCTCGTCGTAGTGTCCGTCGATGTTCATCGCCTCAAGCCCTCCACACAGTGATGACGCGCGCGCCGGCCTGATCCTCACCGTCGGGGTAATCGTAGGCCACGACGAGCCGACCGACCGACACGCGCCACATCGCGGCTCCGGGATTCACGGTCCGGTTGCGATGGTGCTCGAGAACCGCATCCTCGACGGCCGAGCCCGGCACGCCGAGCCGGGCGGCGCGCACGCGCGCATAGCCCCCTGGCGGTCCGCGGCCTCCGGGGGTAAGGTCGGGCCATGGCGACCGAGCCGCAGGCGCGGGACGTGGATGAGGTTGCGCTGGACGAGGTGCAGGTGTCCGAGCGCGAGCTCTGGCGGGACGGGCCGCCCTACGAGCTGTTCAAGCGGATGCGGTCGGAGTGCCCGGTGCACTGGACGGCGCGGATCGGCGAGTACCCCGACGAGGCCGGCTACTGGTCGGTGACGCGGCCCGAGGACCTGCGCACGGTCTCGATGGACTTCGAGACGTACTCCTCCGAGCTGGGGGGCGTCACGGCGCTCACGAACGCGGTCATGCCGCTGGAGCTCATCCGGGCGATGTTCATCGGGATGGACCCGCCCAAGCACGACCGGCTGAAGATGCTGTTCCAGCGCGGGTTCACGCCGAAGCGCATCGCCGAGCACGAGGACGCGATCCGCGCGATCACCGTCGCCGCGCTCGACCGCCTCGAGGGCCGCGAGACCTGCGACCTCGTGACCGACCTCGCGCAGCCGGTCGTTTCCCGCGTCATCGGCTCGTTCATGGGCGTCCCGCCCGAGGAGGACGAGACGTGGGCGCGCCTGATGAACTCGATCATGGCCGCGGGCGATCCCGACCTGAACCCCGACGGCGTCCAGGCCGTCATGGAGCGCGACGTGCCCGAGATGTTCGAGCGCTGCCGCGCGCTGATCGCCGAGCGCCGGGAGCGCCCCACCGAGGACCTGACCAGCGTCCTGGTCCACTGCGAGGTCGACGGGCAGAGCCTGGAGGAGCACGAGATCGTCATGGGCTTCTTCCTCCTCGTCGCCGCGGGCAACGACAGCACCAAGGCGACCTTCTGCAGCGGGATGCGCGCGCTGCTCGAGCACCCCGAGGAGCGTGACAAGCTCCTGGCCGATCCCTCGCTGATCCCCGGCACCGTGGAGGAGTCGCTGCGGATGTTCCCCGCCTTCGCCCACTTCCGCCGCACGGCCACCCGCGACACCGAGCTCGCGGGGCAGCCGATCCGCGAGGGCGACAAGGTGGTCATGTGGTACGTCGCGGCGGGCCGCGACCCGGAGCGCTTCGCGGACCCGGACCGCTTCGACGTCACTCGCGACCCCGACCACCAGTCCTTCGGCGCGGGCGGGCGGCACTTCTGCCTCGGCGCCGCGCTGGCGCGGCTGGAGCTGCGGGTCCTGTTCGAGGAGACCCTCAAGCGCCACCCCGGCATGGAGCTGGCCGGCGAGCCGGCCTACGCCGAGTCGCCGTTCGTGAACCAGCTCAAGACGCTGCCGGTCAGTCTTCGCGCGGCTCGGGCCTGAACACGACCCGCTTGACCTCGCCCGCCGAGGTCCCGCCCAGGCGCATCGAGGTGTGGAAGCCCTCGGCTCCCAGCTCGCCCGCGTCCAGCGCGCGGCGCAGGGCGTTGAGGGACGCGACGTCGTTCTCGGCCACCTGGTCGCGCGCCGTCTCGATCAGGATCAGGTGACGCGGGCGGCGGAAGCGGTCGGCCAGGCGGATGAACACGCCGCGCTCCTCCGGCGCCAGCCCGTCGGCCACCAGCACCACGCTCTCGTCCTCCGACAGGCGCTTGGCCACCGCCGCGGCCAGCAGCTGGTTCGCGCGCTCCTCCATCTCCTCCTCGGGCACCCGGCCGGCCAGCAGCTCGCGCACCTTGTCGAGCGAGAGGATCGCGTTCTTGGCCTCCACGGTGCGCGCCACGAAGTCGTCGCGCGCGGCCTTGGAGGCGGAGACGACCACGAGCAGGCTCCCCGGGGAGTAGCGCAGCCGGTCGGACGGCCGCAGGACCCGCCCGCGGACCGCCATGTCGGGCTCGCGCGGGCGCCCGCCGTCCTTGCGCGGACGGTCCGAGGACCAGCCCGTGCGCTCGTCGGCGCCGATCTTCACGCTGCGAATCGGTGTTTCCGCCATATGTCCATGATGCCTGAAGGCGTGCCTCGACACGTCCCTACACTCAAAGCGATGCTGATCCTGGCCGTCCTGGCCGTCCTCGTGGTGGCTCCCGCGCCCGCCGAGGCGGCGGGCCGCTGCCACCGGTTCGGCGCCGACTTCGCGCCCTCCACCGGCAACCCGCAGCGCCTGCGCGTGCGCTTCAGCGTGTGGCGCTTCGGGACCAACCGGCCCGTCTACCTGCACTACGTCGGGCCCAATCACCACCTCAAGCGCACGGTGCGTCTGGGCACGGCGCGCGGGCGCTGCGGCTTCCTGCGCACCGGCTACCGGCGCCTGTTCCCCTTCACGGCGGGCCCCGGCACGTGGCGGCTCGTCTTCACCACCGTTCGCGGCTACCGGGTCAGTCCGCGCCCGCCGTTCGTGCGCATCGCGATCGGCGTCCTGCGGGGATGAGGCGAGCGCTGGGCAAGGCCCGCCCACCCGGGTAGTTTTCGCGTGCAGTGGCGCGCGACCGTCCTCCCCGCAATCCCGTCCAGCGGCTGCGCCGCGCGCCCGGGGTGGGGCGCGTGCTGGACTGGGGGCTCGGCCCGTCGGCCGTCTCCCCGCGCACCCCGGGGGCCCGCGCGCGCACGGCCGGGCTGAAGGCCACTGAGTCGGTCTGCCCGTACTGCGCCGTGGGCTGCTCGCAGGTCGTCTACACGCGCGACGGCGAGCTCGTGGACATCGAGGGCAACCCGCGCTCGCCGATCAACCAGGGGACGCTGTGCCCCAAGGGCGCGGCGTCGCGCCAGCTCGTCCAGCAGCCCGGGCGGCTGACGAAGGTGCGCTACCGGCGCCCCGGCGGGACCGAGTGGGAGGACCTCGACCTCGACACCGCCATGGACATGATCGCCGAGCGGCTCATCGAGGCGCGGGAGGACGGGTGGCAGGACCGCGACGAGGAGGGCCGGCGCGTCGATCGCACGCTGGGCTTCGCGCACCTGGGCGGCGCCACCCTGGACAACGAGGAGAACTACCTGATCAAGAAGTTCTTCTCGGCCATGGGTGCCGTGCAGATCGAGAACCAGGCCCGCATATGACACTCCTCCACGGTCCCCGGTCTGGGGACCTCGTTCGGGCGCGGCGGCGCCACCGACTACCTGCAGGCCCTCCAGCACGCCGACTGCATCCTCATCCAGGGCTCGAGCATGGCCGAGGCGCACCCGGTCGGGTTCCGCTGGGCGATGAAGGCGCGCGAGCGCGGCGCGAAGGTGATCCACGTCGACCCGCGCTATGGGCGCACCAGCGCGATGGCGGACACCTACGTCCCCATCCGGGCGGGGACCGACATCGCGTTCCTCGGGGGCCTGATCCGCCACGTCATCGAGACCGACGCGTGGTTTCGCGAGTACGTCATCCCGTACACGAACGCGTCGACGATCATCAACGAGCGCTACGCCGGACCGGAGGAGCTCGACGGCCTGTTCGCGGGGTTCGACCCCGAGACCGGCGCCTACGACCGCACGCACTGGACCTACGAGGGCGGCGAGATGGCCAGCGCCGCCGGCGTGCGCGAGCACTCCACCCAGGCCTTCGAGGAGAAGACCGGCGCCGGGATGCACATGGGCGCCGTGGAGCGCGACGAGACGCTCCAGCACCCGCGCTGCGTGTTCCAGATCCTGCGGCGCCACTACGCCCGCTACACGCCCGAGATGGTCGAGCGCATCTGCGGGATCACCCAGGACCAGTTCCACGAGGTCGCGGACGCGCTGGTGCGCAACTCGGGCCGCGAGCGCACCACGGCCATCTGCTACGCCGTGGGCTGGACGCAGCACACGGCGGGCGTGCAGATGATCCGGGCGGCGTCGGTCCTACAGCTGCTGCTGGGCAACATGGGCCGCCCGGGCGGCGGGATCATGGCGCTGCGCGGGCACGCGTCGATCCAGGGCTCGACCGACGTGCCCACGCTCTACGACCTGCTCCCCGGCTACCTGCACATGCCGCGCGCGCAGGAGGAGGAGGTGACGCTGCGCTCCTACTGCGACGCCGGGCGCTCCGACCGCGGCTGGTGGTCGCACTTCGACGACTACATCGTGTCGCTGTGCAAGGCGTGGTTCGGCGAGGGCGCGACCGCCAAGAACGACTACGGGTTCCCGCGCCTGCCCAAGATCAGCGGCAACCACTCCCACTTCCCGACGACGTTGCGCATGCTCGACGGGCAGGTCGACGGCTTCTTCGTCATGGGGCAGAACCCGGCGGTCGGCTCGCAGAACGCGGGGCTCCAGCGCCGGGCCCTGGCCAAGCTGAAGTGGCTGGTGGTGCGCGACCTGCGCGAGCTGGAGACCGCGACGTTCTGGCGCGACTCCCCGGAGGTCGGCTCCGGCGAGCTGCGCACGCGGGACATCCAGACCGAGGTCTTCCTCATGCCCGCCGCCTCCCACGTGGAGAAGGCGGGAACGTTCACCAACACGCAGCGCCTGCTCCAGTGGCGCGACAAGGCGCTGGAGCCGCCGGGCGACGCGCGCTCGGAGCTGTGGTTCATGCACCAACTGGGGCGGCGGGTCAAGGCGCACTACGCGAAGTCGCGCAAGCGCCGCGACTGGGCGGTCCGCCACCTGACCTGGGACTACGGGGACGGCGACGAGCCCGACGCCACGGCCGTGCTCAGGGAGATGAACGGCTACCGGGTCGAGACCGGCGAGCCGGTCCCGGGCTTCGCCGAGCTGCGCTCCGACGGGTCCACCGCGTGCGGGGTGTGGATCTACTCCGGGGTCTACGCCGACGGCGTCAACCAGGCGCGCCGGCGCGAGCCCGGCGACCTCGACGCGCCCGGCGGCTGGGTCTCGCCGGAGTGGGGCTGGGCCTGGCCGGCCAACCGGCGCTCGCTGTACAACCGCGCCAGCGCGGATCCGGAGGGAAAGCCGTGGTCCGAGCGCAAGCGCTACGTGTGGTGGGACGCGGACGCGGAGCGCTGGACCGGCTACGACGTCCCCGACTTCCCGGTCGACAAGCCGCCGGACTACCGCGCGCCCGACGACGCCGAGGGGATGGACGCCATCTCCGGCGACGACCCGTTCATCATGATGGCCGACGGCCGGGGCTGGCTGTTCTCGCCGTCGGGGCTGCTGGACGGCCCGCTTCCCACCCACTACGAGCCGCTGGAGTCCCCCTTCCCCAACCTGCTCTATCCCGCGGTGGACTCCAACCCGGTGGCCCTGCGCTGGCCGCGCCCGGGCAACACGTACCACGCGCCGGGCGACGCGCGCTATCCCCTGGTGGCCACGACGTTCCGCCTGACCGAGCACCACACGGCCGGCGCCATGAGCCGCAACCTGCCCTGGCTGGCCGAGCTGCAGCCCGAGATGTTCGCCGAGATCGACCCGGTCCTCGCGCGCGCGCGCGGGATCGAGGATGGCGGCTGGATGACCGTGGTCACCGAGCGCGCGGAGATCGAGGCGCGGGCCCGGGTCACCGAGCGCATGCGCCCGCTCAACGTGGACGGGCACCTGACCCACCAGGTGGCGATGCCGTTCCACTGGGGCTTCTCCGGCGGGATCCCCGGCGACGCGGCCAACGACCTGATCGCCATGTCGGGCGATCCCAACGTGTCGATCGAGGAGGCCAAGGCGTTCACGTGCGACGTGCGGGCGGGGAGGCGCGGGGCGCCGTGACCGAGGTCTCGATCCCGCGCCCCGACGCCCAGCACATGGGCTTCTTCACCGACACGACGGTGTGCATCGGGTGCAAGGCGTGCGAGGTGGCGTGCAAGCAGTGGAACGACCTGCCGGCCGACCCGCCGTTCGAGTTCATGCGCGGCAGCTCCTACGACCACACCGTCGAGCTGTCGGCCTCGACGTGGCGCCACGTGCGCTTCGTCGAGATGCTGGAGGGCGGCGGGGACGCGGGCCGCTGGGTGTTCATGTCCGACGTGTGCAAGCACTGCACGCACGCCGGCTGCCTGGACGCCTGCCCGACCGGCGCGCTGATCCGCACGGAGTACGACACGGTCGTCCTGCAGCCCGACGTGTGCAACGGCTGCGGCTACTGCATTCCCGCCTGCCCGTTCGGGGTGGTGGACCGCGACCACATCGACGGGCGCGCGGCCAAGTGCACCCTCTGCTACGACCGCCTGCACGACGGGCTGGAGCCCGCGTGCGCGAAGTCGTGCCCCACCGACTCGATCCAGTTCGGGCCCTACGACGAGCTGGTGGAGACGGCGCAGCGCCGGGTGGCCGAGCTGCACGCGCGGGGCATCACGGATGCCTACCTGTACGGAGCGGGGGACTCGCCCGGGGACGAGCTGGCCGGCGGCCTGGGCGCGTTCTTCCTGCTGACCGAGCCGCCGGAGCGCTTCGGGCTGCCCGCCCAGGCCGACTCGCCGATCCAGGAGAACGTCGTCCCGGCCACCGCCGCGGCGGTGGGCGCCGGTCTGCTCGCCGCGGCCGGAGTCGCCCTGGCGTTCGTGCGCGGGGAACGGGCGGGCCGGCGGATGCGGCGGTCGTGGAGATGAGTCAGCCCGAGGCGCCCGACGGGCGCGACATGACCCCCGCGGTCGGATCGCCGGGCGGGCCGGCGTCCTGGGCGCCGGCCGATCCCGACGGGCACGTGGCGCTGCACGTCGGTGAGTGGCGCGACGGGCGCTGGTCCTACCTCTACGGGCCCGACACCGAGTACGGCGCGGATGTCGAGGCGGGCGAGGTGGCCCGGGCGGCGGTCCGCGCGCGGACGGGCGAGCTCCCGGACGGCCTCGTGGGGCCGATGATGAAGCCGCCGGTCTGGACCTGGGAGATCCCGCTGTACTTCTGGTTCGGCGGGATCGCGGCGGGGTCGTCGTTCGTGGCGCTGGCCTGCGACCTGGCCGGCGACCACCGCAGCGCGGCGCTGGCGCGGCGGGTGTCGCTGGCCGCGCTCGCGCCCTCGCCGCCGCTGCTGGTCATGGACCTCGGGCGCCCGGAGCGCTTCGTGAACATGCTGCGGATCTTCAAGCCGCGCTCCCCCATGTCCATGGGCGCGTGGTGCCTGAGCGTGTTCGGCACCCTGGGCGCCGGCGCGGTGGCGGCGGACCTGCTCGGGCGCCCCCGGACAGGCCGGGCCCTGGGCGGCGCGAACGCGGTCGTCGGCGGGTACCTCGGCTCCTACACCGGCGTGCTGCTCGCCGCCACGGCCGTCCCGGTGTGGGCGCGCTCGCGGCTGTTCCTCGGGCCGATCTTCGTGTCCACCGCGACGGCGACGGGCGCGGCGGCGACCCGGCTCGTGCTCGTGGCGACCGGCCTCCCGCACGGCCATCCCACGTACGAGGCGCTGGGACGCGTGGAGTCCGGCGCGATGGCGGCGGAGCTGGCCCTGTCCACCATCAACGAGCGGCGGCTGGGGCGGCTGCGCCCGGCGCTGGCGCAGGGCCGCGGCGGACGGCTGTTCCGAGCGGCCAAGTGGGGCGTGCGGGCCGGGCTGGCCACGCGCCTGGCGGGCCGCCGCGGCGGTCCCTGGCCCCACCACGTCGCCTCGGTCCTCTACCTCGCCGCCGGCCTGGCCTTCCGCTACGCCTGGGTCGACGCGGGCCGCCACTCCGCCGGCGACGACGAGGCCGTCGCGCGCACCGCCCGCGCCCGCGCCACGGCCGGCGAGCCGCGCTAGCGCCGCGGGGGCCGGTTGAGCGTGCTGGCCTCGGGCACGCCCTCCGACAGCTCCTTCTCGCGCTCGATCTCGGCGTTGAGCTCGGCGCCGAACAGCAGCACGACGTTGGTCAGCCACAGCCAGAGCAGCAGGACGATCACCGCGGCGAAGGCGCCGTATACCGCGCTGACCGAGGCGAAGTGCGAGATGTAGACGGAGAACCCGGCCGACACCAGCACCCACGTCACGACCCCGACCGCGGCGCCGGGCGTCACCCAGCGAAGGCTGCGCTGCTGCACGTCGGGCGTCACGTAGTAGACGTAGGCGAAGATCGCGCCCGCGACGAGCCCGGCGCCGGGCCAGCGCAGGAGGTTCCACGTGCGGGCCGCGGAGTCGCCCAGGCCGAGGAACCCCAGCAGGTCGGCGGCGAACCCGCCGCCGACGAACATCAGCACCAGGGTCGCGAGGACGAGCCCCATCAGGACGAAGCTCGACGCGATGTCGATCGCCTTGCGGCGCAGGAAGCTGCGGCCCGGAAGCGCCTGGACCTCGAAGACCACGTTCAGCGCCCGGCGCAGCGCCTCCAGGACCCCGGTGGTCCCGTACAGCGCGGTGGCGATGGCGATGACCAGGGCGGTGGCGGCCGACCCCTTCTGCTGGAGCGCGTGGCGCAGCGTCGCGTCCAGCGTGGACAGCGTCGGCTCGGGGACCACCTGGCGCAGATAGTCCAGCAGCGAGTTGTACGTACGCGGGTACTCCCCCAGCAGGCCGAGCAGCGACAGGCCGACGAGTGCCGCGGGGAAGAGCGACATCAGCGCGTAGTACGTCAGCGCCGACGCATGGTGGGTCATCTGGTCGTCGTAGAAGGAGACGGCCGTCCGCTTGACGACCCTCCAGGCGCGGTTCATGCCCCTGCCACTACCCGCCTGACGGTCCGAGCGCTCACGCGCAGCGCGGCGCCGGGCGGGATCGCCCGCGTGGGGCGGCGCGTGCGGGCGAACACGTCGAGCACGCGGCGGCCCAGCTCGGGGTCCTCCGTCGCCGCCCGGTAGAGCTCGACCTCCAGCGCCGTCATCCGCGAGTCGCGGCCCAGCAGGTTGGTCCAGTGGTAGGTCTCCAGGCACTCGCGCTCGCGGCGGCGCTCCCAGCTCGCCAGCACGCGGTCCAGACGTGCGGGGTCGTCGAGGACGGGGGCCGCCGCCTCTCCCAGCAGGCGGCCGAAGCGCAGCGCGTCGCGGATCCCCTGCGCGGTCACCGGGTCCTTGAAGTGGCCGGCGTCGCCGGGCAGCGCCCAGCCGGGGCCTTGGGAGCGGCGGAAGTAGGACGTCGTGTCCAGCGCGGAGCGGACCTTGGTCGCGCGGGTGGTGCCCTCGAGGCGCTCGCGCAACCCGGGGAGCGCGCCGACCGTCGCGTCCCAGCCGCCGTCGAGGTCGGCGCGAAACGCCTCGCCGCGTTCGCGCGGGGGCATGAGCAGGACCATCACCAGTCCGCCGTCGCAGGGGAACGCGGTCCCCAGCTCGCGACCGTCGCGCCACTGCGCGGCGGTGGCGCGCCACTCCTCGCGGGGGTCCTCCAGGTAGGCGTAGAAGCAGGCGCGGCCGTTGGGGTTGGAGCGATACGGGCGCTCCGCGCCGACCGCGCGGGCGACGAGCGAGCGGCGGCCGTCCGCGCCGACCACGAGCGGGGCATGGATCTCGCGCGCGCCGCCGTCCGCGTCGGTCCAGCGGACTCCGGCCACCCGCCCCTCCTCCCAGACGAGCTCCGTCACCCGCGCGCGCTCGCGCACCTCCGCGCCCGCGGCGCGAGCCGTGTCGACCAGCGCGGCGTCCAGACCGGGCCGGCGCACGCACATGCCGTAGTCGATGCCCTCGACCGGCGTGTAGCGGCCGCGGACCTCCAGGCCGGCGCCGGCCATGTAGGCGTCCGGCAGCCGCGGCGCGCCCACCGCCTCCACGCGCTCCAGCGCGCCCAGGCGCGCCAGCTCCACCACCCCGCCGGCGAACAGCAGGTGCGTGGACAGCGTGTCCGACGGGAACTTCGCGCGGTCCAGCGCCACGACGCGGCGCCCGGCGCGGGCCAGGGCGGTGGCGACGGCGGACCCCGCGGGCCGCGCCCCCACCACGACGGCGTCGACGCGCTCGGGCGCGCCGGCGCTCACGCCACGTCGAGCGAGTTCGGCCGTCCGTTGCGGTAGAGCTCCGCGTCCGCGCGCTTCTCGCCCTCGAACTCCGGCGGGACGTAGAGCTTGTACATCGCGGCCGGCGGCTTCTTCGAGCCCGCCGCGTCCAGCAGCGCGTTGACGGCGGCGCGCCCGGACTCGTTGGCGCCCTCCATCGTCGCCAGGTCGACGTTGGTCTGGACGTAGTCGCCCGCCAGGAACAGGTTGGGGATCTTCGACCGGGCCGTGGGCCGCTTCTCCCACGTCCCGACGGTGTTGACCAGCAGCGGCTCGTCGTCGGTGTTGCTGCGCAGACGCGGCGACCAGGCGATCGCCGGGTCCAGGTGCCAGGAGTGGACCATGTCGTCGGTCAGCACGTCGGACCCGTTGTCGTTGAGGTGGAGCTTGATCTGCTCGAGCACCTCGTGGGCGATCTCGGGGCGGGTGCAGAGCTTGGCGGGCTTGCGGTAGACGATCCCCGGGGTGTCCCAATCGGACACGTCGACCGAGAGGCAGTCCACGACGCTGCCGTCGCCGTAGTCGCGGGGGAACTTGCGGTTGGCCCAGAACTGCTCCTGGGTCAACGCGGTCAGGGCCCACGGCGCGTCGATGAACGTCATGTGGCCGCGGACGATGTTCAGCGGCTTGCGCAGGTAGAACTGGATGCCGTTCATCCAGTCCACGAAGAGCTGGTTCATCAGCTCGAGCTTGGGGTCGTGGCGCACGATCTGGTGCGACCACAGCCGCCGCGCGCGCTCCGCGGGCATCGCGCACACGAACCAGTCGGCGAAGACCCAGCGCTTGCGGCCGCGCGCGTCGCGCACCCGCGCGCAGTCGATCCGGCCGTGGCGCACGTTGAGCCCGTCGATGGTCTGCCCGACGTGAAAGCGCACGCCCATCTTGGTCAGCAGCGCCACCCAGGGGTCGATCCAGGCCTCGTTGGTCGGCGCGTTGAGCACGCGGTCGGGAGCCCCGTCGTTGCCCCGGCCCTGGATGTTGTAGATGAAGGCCTCGCCCATGTTCCCGATCGTCCGGGTGCTGGCGAGCTTCTCCTTGGCGGCGACGACGGCGCGGGTCAGGCCGCGGGCCACGACCTTCTTGTACTCGTCGGACTTTCCCTCGGCGCGGATGAAGTCCCACCAGCTGACGTGCTCCCACTGGCCGAACCGGCGCTCGTCGCAGCTGGTCAGGAAGACCATCACGCGCTCGACGAAGTAGCTCAACTCGTGCGGCGGGAGACTGTCGCTGCGAAACGCCTCCAGGAGGACCCGGCGCATGCCGTCGGGGGTGCGGGTCTCGTTGGGGTCGGGTGCGATGCCGAACACGGTCCCGTCGGCGCGGCCCTGGGTGCGCGGTGACTTCGTCTCGTCGGCCGACACCAGGTTGTCCCAGACCCCGTGCGGGTTGCTCCCGAAAGGGATGCGCCGCATCGAGTCCGGGACGTGGTGGTAGAAGCCGGGGAAGAAGCGGAAGCCGTGCTCGCCGGGCAGGCCGTGACGCCCGCCCGCGCCGCGCGTCGTCGGGAAGCTGCGGGCCTTGCCGCCGAGCGACTTGCGCTCGAAGACGTCGACGATGAAGCCCCGCTCGCGCAGCTCGTGCGCCGCGGCGAGGCCGGCCATGCCGCCGCCGAGGACCGCCACGCGCTTCCCGCGCTGCGAAGCGGGTATGCGGGGAATCGCATGGGACGCCGCGCGGGCCTGGCCGGCGAGCGTTCCGCCCAGCGCCGCCGCGGCCGCGACGGCCGCCGCGTCCTCCAGCAGCTCCCGTCTCGATATCTCCGTGCTCACGTCACCCCCCACTCGCTCCCCTGCCGTAGCCTGCCAGACCGTGCGGGAGCGCGAGCAGGTACCGCGACGGGGGCGGGTGGCCTCGGCTACCCTTTCCGGCACGGGAAGGCAAGGCAGGGTGGATTCTTTTTGAGCCAGGGAACGGCTGTACCGCGGGTGATCGCAGGGACTCTCGCCACGGCGCTTGCGCTGTCGCTCGCGATCGCGCTGCCCGGCGGAGCTGACGCCCGCCGCGACGACGGACCCAGCGCCAGCGCATCCCGCCACGGCGGGGGCGGCGCCGGCCGAGGCGGCAGCGAGCGCGGCGGCCAGGGGCGAAGCGACGGCGGCGGCCAGAGCCGCGGGCGAGGCGGCGAAGGAGGCCGGTCCCGCGGCGGTGAGGGCGGCGGCGATGGCGGCAGCCGGTCCCGCGGGGGTCGCGACGGCGGCGATGGCGGCGGTTCCGGCGGTGGGCAGAGTCCCAGCGGCGGCGAAGGTGGCCGGTCCCGTGGGGATCACGGCGGCGGCGATGGCGGCCAGTCCCGCGGGGATCACGGCGGCGGCGATGGTGGCCGGTCCGGCGGGGATCACGGCGGCGGCGAGGGGGGCGGCGGCCGGCGTGGCGACGGCCACCGTCGGCATCGGCACGACGGTGGGGACGACTCCGGCGGCGGGTCCGAGCTGCGGTCGCGACCGCGCGACTCCGGGGATTCGCCCTCCCAGCGGCAGCCCCAGTCTCAGGGCGGGGCGGCCACGCCCCCCGCGAGCCCCGGGACGGGTACGCAGACTCCGCCCGCGACGGGAGCCGGGGCCCCGGCCCCCGCCAACCCCGGCTCTCCAGCCAGCCCCGGCTCTCCCGGCTCCGTGACCCCTCCGGGCAACTCCAGCCGCCCCGCCACCCCCCGCAACCCCGGCAACCCCGCTCCCGCCGCGCCCGCCGCCGGTCCGGGAACCGGGCCCGGCACGACCCCGCCCGGCCCCGGCTCCCTCCTCCCGTCCGCACCCGGCGCGGACACGGCCGGCGCCTTCGCGTTGGGCCCCGGCGCGGGAACCGCGGCCGGCGCCCCCGGCGCGACCGCCGGATCCGGCCGCTCCCGCGGCAGCGCCTCGTCCCCGGTCCACTACGGCGGCGTCGGCGACGCCCTGGCTCTCGGCCTCCCCGCCCGCTTCGCCGCGGTCCTGACCTCCATACCGGACGCGATGTGGGCGGCGATCCTCGCCCTGCTCCTGCTGTCCGCCGCGCTGGCGGTCGCCACGGTCATGGGCGCCGCCCGGGCCC
This sequence comes from Solirubrobacteraceae bacterium, assembly GCA_033856025.1. Taxonomy (GTDB): domain Bacteria; phylum Actinomycetota; class Thermoleophilia; order Solirubrobacterales; family Solirubrobacteraceae; genus AC-38. The sequence goes on from JAWVFQ010000031.1 coordinate 32,662, forward strand.
GCCACCGCGACCGGACCATCCGCGAGATGGAGGCGCTCGCCTACACCGACTCCCTCACGGGCGTCCTGAACCGCGGCGCGCTGGAGCAGGCGCTGCGCCGCGAGCTCGCCCGCGCCCAGCGCTACGGCCGGCCCCTGGGACTCCTGCTGTTCGACGTCGACGGGCTCAAGGCGATCAACGACCGCCATGGCCACGGCGCGGGCGACGACCTCCTGCGCGCCGTCGGCGCCACGCTGGACCACACGATCCGCGACCACGACGTCTGCGGGCGCCTGGGCGGCGACGAGTACGTCGTCGCCGTCGTCGAGCAGGGCCGCGAGGGCGCCGAGCAGGTGCTCGACCGCGTCGAGGCGCAGATCCCCGAGCGCCGCGCGACGCTCGGCCTGCCGACGCCCTGGGGCGTCAGCGCCGGCGCCGCGAGCTACCCCGAGGACGGCGAGACGATCGAGGAGCTGATCGCCGCCGCCGACCGCCGGCTCTACGCCAGCCGCGGCATCCGCATCGACCCGGGCTGAGCGCCGCTACGCGCGGCGGTCGGCGCCGACCTCCCAGCGCTCGACCGACGTGCGCCGACCCATCGCGCCGGGCGTGGGCGGGTCCATGGACTCGAGGGTCGCGTGACCCGTCTCGTAGTCCTCCGGCGTCTCGAACAGGGTGATGGCCATGACCTTGCCCTGGTCGGCCTGGTGGAGCACCAGCAGCGCCTTGGCTGGGACGCCCTCCGGCGGGCCCGACTCCGACCGCTGCCCGATCTCCGCCATCGAGCTGCGGATCTCGTCCGCGTCGCCGCCCTCGAACGTCGCCACTCGCGCCTGCATGTCAATACCTCCCGGTCGGTTTGCGGGGCCGCTTGCTCCGCATCGGACCCGAGAGTAGTGTCAACGCAGGGAGGCGTCGGGAAACCACGCCTGGATGACGCCACCCTCCCTCCGCCGGGCCCCGCTCTGGCTCGGCGTCCTCGTCGCCCTGGCGATCCCCGCCAGCGCCGCCGGCGACTCGACGCTCGCCGGGCAGTGGCACATGAACGAGGTCTCGTCCGGCGGTCTCACGCCGGACAGCTCGGGCAACGACAACCACGCCTTCACCAACCATCCCATCCTGGAGGACGGGAAGTTCGGGAAGACGCTGAACACCGACAACTCCGTGATCCGCGTGCCCGGACCCGCCGCGGCGCTGGAGGCCCCGCACGTCACCGTCCTGGCCTGGGTCAAGAGCCCGACCGTGCCGAGCCCGTTCAGCTACGTGCTCGGCAAGGGCGCCGACGCCTGCACCGGCGCCTCCTACGCCATGTACACCGGGACGTCCGGCGACGGGGACGGTCGCCTGCGCTTCTACGTCGACGACGGGCCCGGGTTCACGCGCTCGCCGGCGGCCCCGGCGTCGATCTGGGACGGCCAGTGGCACGCCGTGGCGGGCACCTTCGACGGGACGACGGTGCGCCTCTACGTCGACGGAGCGCAGGTCGGCGGCGGCACGCCGTCCTCCGGAGCGGCCGTCGACTACGGGGCGTCCAACCACGACTTCCACATCGCGTCCTACTCGAACGAGACGAACGGGAGCTGTCCCTTCCAGACCTACTGGACCCGTGGGGTGGACGAGGTGCGCGTCTACAACGGCGCGCTGACGCCCGCGGAGATCCAGACCGTGTCGACCGGAGCGGCGCTCCCGCCGCCGGGCAGTCCTCCGGGCCCGCCCGGCCCTCCGGAGAGCGGCGATCCCCCGGGCAACGTGCAGCGGCCCAAGATCGTGGCTGACCCGTCCGCCCCCGGAACCTATCGCTGCGAGACCGGCCAGTGGACGAGGCTCGCGGCGCCCCCGGTGTTCCGCTTCTCGTGGGCCAACACCACGTTCGGGCACGCCGCCTCCGGCGCGCAGACCTTCCATCCGGCGCCGACCGACTACGGCGCGCTGTTCGTCTGCGCCGTGAGCACGAGCAACGCGTTCGGGACGGGAGTCGCGCTCAGCGACAGCGTCTTCTTCACCTCGGCCGGGCTCAACACGCTCCCGCCGGCGTACGGGAACGTCCGCATCCGCGGGATCGACGTCTTCCAGGTCGTGCAGCCCAACTCGGCGGCGGCCCAGTTCGGGTTCCCGGCCGGCGCGTTCCCCTCGATCCCGGGCGGTGGCACGCCGACGAGCTACCGCCCCGCGGCGGCCGGCGGGCTGACCTCGCCGCTGCCTCAGCAGGCCACCTACCAGGGGGTGACCCTCGACTCGCTCAAGCCGACCACGGCGACCGTGTACGTCGACGTCGCCGGCGCCCCGCCCACCGATCCCAACGTGCCGCTGGAGCTGACGCTCGTGGCCAAGCGCCACGGCGGCTACGTCGGAGAGCTGACGCGGCAGATCAGCAACCTGTCCGCGAGCTCCACGCCCGTGGTCACCCAGGCCGAGCGCAACAACAAGAGCTTCGGCTTCCAGTTCGAGCTGCCGGCCAACTGGACGCGCAGCGACTTCACCCTCGAGGCCCACGTGACGTTCCCGCCCGCCACGCTCGGGGAGGCCTACGGCCGGCGCGAGTGCGACAACCGCTGCGTCGCCGACAACGACTTCAAGCTCGACGCCGTGCGAGTGGCCGAGCTGCCCCAGCTCCTGGTCGAGTCGGTGCAGCTCCTGCAGGGCTCGCAGACGAGCCTGGGGGCGCCCGGGGACGTCGCCGCGGCGGCGCGCGCGCTGTTCCCGGGCGGGGACCGGATGACCGTCTACCCGTACCGCCAGACCCTCGACATCACGACCGAGGTCGGGCTCACCGCCACAGCCGTCACCGGGACCAGCAACTTCACCTGCAACAAGCTGACCTACTCGCCGCCGATCACGACCGTGGCGCTGGCGACCCGCCTGTGCCGGATGGCCGGGATCGCCACGCGGCTGCGCGGCTGGGAGGCGGCCAACCCCGCGCGGGAGATCACCTTCCTCCCCCTGACGAACCTCCCGTTCCGGATCACCGAGCGCTACGACATCCTGTTCGCCGTCCACAACTACAGCCTGCCTAGCGGCAATCCCGAGCCGGGCTGGCAGAACGACGGCGACATCACCGGCGTCACCGCCACCTCCCCGGTGACCGGCGGGCCGTTCGTGGCCATCACCTCCAGGACCCGGCCGGTGACCGCCGCGGCCCACGAGTTCGGCCACGCGCTCTCGGCGCCGCACGCCGACATCGCCGGCGGCTGCGGGGGCAACCAGAACGGCCAGGTCGGCGAGCCGTGGCCGACGGACAACACGGGGCGCCTCCAGGGCACGAAGTTCTTCGACGGCACCCCGACGGTCGACGGCGTCGGCGCCACGCTGTTCGACCTCATGTCCTACTGCGCGGACCTCGCGGACACCTCGCTCGCCAGCCCCGGCGACGCCTGGATCTCGCCGTTCAACTGGAACCGGTTCTTCGCCCGGCTGCGCAGCTTCGGCGGGCGCGTGGGGTTCGGTCCGCGGCCGCGGACGATCTCCGCCGTCGGCGCGCGGGCGGCGAGCCCGCGAGCCACGTCGACCGGGCTGGCGCTCGCCTACGGGGCGGTCGGGACCGAGGGCGGGCGCATCGAGCGGATCGTCCCGCCCGATCGCGCGCTCGCCGTGCCCGCGTCCGACCCCGCGTCGGCGGTGCACCTGCGCTCGCTCGACGCGGCCGGGCGCGTGCTGCTCGACGCCGGGGTGAGCGTGTCGCCGCTGACCGACGTCCCGGCAGCCGCCGGGGGGACCTTCACGGGACCGGTGGCCGCCCGGGCCGCGGTCGTGGAGCTCGTCCGCGACGGAGCCGTCGTCGACCGCCGGGCCCGCAGCCGCGCGCCGCGCGTGCGCCTGAGCACCCCGACGGCCCGGACCCGCGTCGGAGGCGGCCGCGCCAGCGCGTTGGTCGTGCGCTGGTCGGCCTCCGACCCCGATGGGGACCCGCTGTCGGCGACCGTCGAGTACTCGTCCGACGACGGGCGCAACTGGCGGACCCTCTTCGACGGGACCGACCGCGGCTCGGCCCGGCTCCCCGGCCGCTACCTGGAGGGCAGCCGGCAGGCGCGGGTCCGCCTGCGCGTCAGCGACGGGTTCGCCGAGGGGAGTGCCACGTCGGCCCGGTTCCGCGCCGACGGCACGCCTCCGACGGCGCGCATCCTCAGCCCCCGGAGCGGCGACCGGATCGTCGCCGGCGACGTGGTCGCGCTCGCCGCCACGGCGTTCGACGACCGCCACGTCGCCCTGGGCGGGAGCGCGCTCACCTGGTTCGCCGGCCGCCGGCGGCTTGGCACCGGAAATGCCCTCGGGGTGCGCCTGCACCCCGGTCGGGTCACCCTGCGCCTGGCGGCGCGCGACCGCACCGGGCGCCGCGTCGTGCGCAGCCTGGCGGTCCGCGTCGAGGCGCGCCGCCAGCGGCTCGTCACCTTCGCCTTCCCGCGGGTGGTCCGGGCGGGCGCCCGCACCGTGACCGGACGCATCGCCACCGCCGCCGCGGCGACGTTCGCGGCGGCCGGGCGGCGCTACGCCGTCGGCCCGCGCGCGCGGCGCGTCGTGCTGGCGCTGCCGCGGCGGCCCCGGGCCGGCCTGCTGCGCGTCGCGTTCACGCTGACACCGCGGGCGCGCGACGTGGCGGGACGGGTCCGGGGCATCATCGAAGTCGTGCGACCCTGACGGCCTAGCCGGTGAAGCGCGGAGCGCCGGAGCGGCCGGGGACCGCCCGCACCGCCGCCCGGCCCGTCAGCAGCCCCGGCCGCGCGGCGCTCACCGTGAAGCGCCCCACGCGCGGGAAGCGCACGAGCAGCGACGCCCGGCCGGCGCGGTTGGTCCGGGTGCTGCGCCCGGCCGCCCGGACCATCGCGCCCGGCACCGCGCGCAGCGCCCGGCCGCGGCCGACGACCGCGCGGACCCGCAGGCGGACCACGCGACCCGCCGTCACGCGCGCCGGCGCCGCGAGCAGCCGGATCCGCGCCCGCCGCGCCGCCGTGGCCGCGGCCGTGTTGCACGACCCGCGCCGGGAGTCCGCGGGGAATGGCAGGTCGGCGATCACCGCCGTCTCCAGGTAGTCGTTCTCCAGCGCACCGTTGCCGTCCGGGCCCAGGGCGTCCGCCATGCGCTGGAGCTCGGGCCGCGGCCCGTCCGGGAGCACCCACGGCGCCAGCCCCAGGAACTCCGTCTTGGGTCCGGCGAACGGCCGCACGGCCAGCGATTCGTCGCCGATCGTGAACCGCTCGGGGTCGGTCCCGGCCAGGAACCGGCTCGAGCCGATGTAGCTGCACGCCGGCCCGGTGCGCAGCCCGCGCTGGGTGATCGCCGTCTGCCCGTCGAACGGCAGGTCGGCCAGGTTGCCCACCATGTGGGCGGTCACGTTGTAGGAGAAGCGGACCTTCGGCTCGGTCACCGCGCGCCACGTGGAGGTCATCCAGCTCATCGTCTGCCAGGCGCCGTTGTCCCCGGCCGAGTAGGCCGCCCAGGGCCCGGGGTTGGCCTCGTCCTGCATCACCAGGTTGGCGCCGAGCCTGTCCAGGCAGCGCATGTAGAAGCGCGCCACGTCGCCGCACGGATCGGCGCCGGCGGGCAGCGCGCCGTAGACGAAGGCCGGGAGGCTCGTGGCGAAGGCGATCCGCGCCTGGGTCCCCGGCAGCGCGTAGGGCTCGACGTTCTCCACGGCATCCGGGCCCGAGCGGGGGCCGGGCGCGATGTTGATCTGCTCCTCGATCGGCGTCACCGGCACCTTGCGGTTGCGCGCGACGACGTTGAGCAGGGGACGCGGGCCGAAGCGGCGCACGTCGCGCGGCCCCCACATGAGGACCTCGTTGTGGACCTCCGGCGCGGTGGCCACGAAGACCGAGGCAGGTGTGCCGGGGAGGTCGGGATCGGAGAAGGCGGCGATGTCGCCCGGGTCGGTGGACTCCCGGAACGGCGCGTGGTCGCCGGAGCCCAGGACGTAGATCCCGTACCGGTGCGCCATGTCGCTGAACACCTGCATCCATCCGCGCGCGAACGTGTCTGTCGCGGCGACGAAGGCGCCGCTCACCGGGTTCAGCGTGGGGAAGCGCGCCTGGTACGCCGTGGTCTCGCGTCCGTACGTGGTCTTGATCGTGGCCAGCGCGGCCAGCGCGCCGCATGGCGCGCCCTGCGACGCGCAGCCTGGCGCGTCGCGGCCGGCGAAGAGGTCGCGCGCCGGCTGGCCGCGCGAGCCGGTGGCGATGGTCATCAGGCCGACGTCCTCGTTGAAGGCGACCACGTTGGGCCGGCCGCGCGCCAGGTGGGGCACCACGTACTCACGCAGCATGCACTCGATCTTCGTCCGGAAGGCCGCGTAGGTGCGGACGTTTCGCACGTCCTGCTTGAGCTGCATGGCGAAGACCCGCGGGGCGCCGGGCCTGGGGTCGAAGGTTCGGACCGGCGCCAGCGAGCGCCGTGCCCGCGTCCCGTCGCAGGCCGCGCCGTCGGGCGCGGCCGGGATGGCCGGGACAGGCGGTGCCGCCTGCTCCAGCACGGCCGCGGAGTGGACCGGGTCGTCGGAGATGACCTCGTCCACCCCGGCCGCCGCCGCGTCGCGCAGATCCGCGTCGCGGTCCACCGTGTAGGGCACGACGCGCAGTCCGAGCGCGTGGGCGTGCGCGACGAAGGCGGGATCGACCGGCCACGCCGGCGAGACCCACTCGTACCCGCGCGACTTGGCGAAGTCCGGTCCGCCGGAGTTCGCCTGGGCCAGCGTGAGCAGCGACGTCTCGAACCCGCGCGACTCGGCCACGTCGAGGTTCGTGGGCAGGAAGCTCTGGATCAGCGTGTGCGCGCGGGGCATCCCGGACGCGTCGACGGCGTCCAGGATCGTGGTCGCGTAGGCGGGGACGGGCGCCGGGTCGAAGTCGTTGTCGGTGGGGAGGTTCTTGATCTCCAGGTTGATCCGCGCCTTGGCGTCGCGGGCCAGCGCCAGGACCTCGGCCAGCGTGGGCACGGGCACGCCGGCGCCGGGCGCCGTGGGCAGCCCCGTCGCGTTTCCCGGCGAGCCCAGGACGTCCACCCGGCACTGGGCCGCGATCTCGGCGGCCGTCCGGGCGGAGATCGGGCCGGTGCAGTTGGTGGTGCGATCCAGCGTGTCGTCGTGGATGACCACCGGCACGCGGTCCTTGGTCAGCTTGACGTCGAGCTCGAGCACGAAGCCCTCGTCGGCGGCGTGGCGGAAGGCGGGCAGCGTGTTCTCGGGGTAGGCGGGGACGCCGCCGGCGTAGGACCCTCCGCGGTGGCCGTGGACGACGACCGGCGTGGCGGCGGGCGCGGCGGCCACCGGGGCGGCCGCCGCCAGCGCCGGCGCCAGGGCCAGCGCGGCGAGCCGGGCGGCGGGGCTCACCGGCGCCGGCGGGTGTGCTCGTGGCGCGTGAGGCGCCGGTCGGAGCGCCGGCGGGCGGGATGGGAGGTCGAGGGCGACCCGCCGGGCAGCAGCGCGAGCACCTCGCGGGCGGCGCGCTCGCCGGAGCGCACGGCGCCCTCCATGTAGCCCGCCCAGATCGTCGACGTCTCCGTCCCCGCCCAGTGGATGCGGTCGACCGGCCGGCGCAGGTGCGGGCCGTAGTCGAGCAGGACGCCGGGCGGCGTCGAGCCGCCGTAGCAGCCGCGGGTCCACACCTCGCCGGACCAGTCGCGCTCGACGTAGTCGCGCACCTGGCGCGCCTGGGGCCCGAAGTACGCGGCGAAGCTCTCGATCGCGGCGGCCCGGCGCTCGGCGGCCGAGCGCTGGCTCCACTGCCGGGCCAGCTCGCCCTCGATGAAGCCGAGCAGGACGCCGGGCGAGCCGTCGGGCGGGGAGTTGTCGAAGGTGATCCGCACCGGGTCCGCGTCCCCGACCGCCTGTCCGGTCAGGCCGTCGGCGCGCCAGAACGGCGTGTCGTAGAGGACCTGGACCTTGATGACGCTGCCGTTGGGGAAGCGCTGCGTGAGCTGGTCGCGCATGCCGGGCAGCGGCGGGTCGTAGGCGATGCGCGCGGTGAGCGGCGGAGCCATGGCCACGATCGCGCGGTGGGCCACCACGTCGATCCCGTCGGCGTGGACGGTGACGGTGCCGCCGCGCTGCTCGATGCGCCGCACCGGGGCGCCCAGGACCACGCGCGAGCCGAGCTTGGACGCGATGGCCCGAGCCACGGTCTGGGCGCCGCCGACGAACCGCGACTCCTGGGCGCCGCCGCCGGTGTTGAGCAGGCGATTGAAGTCGCCGGGCGTGTCCTCGTTCCCGGCGGCGCCGATGTAGAACAGGACGTAGAGGAGCGAGATGTCGCGCGGCTCCTGGGCGAACACGGCCTCGATGCCCACGTCGAGCAGGAAGCGCCCGCCCTCGCTGGCGGCGTTGGCGTTCTTGAAGGCCTCGAAGTTCTGGCTGTCCCACTCGCGGGCCTGGGCGGCGGTCCACGGAGCGTCGCGCGGCACCTTCTGGGCCATGTCGTTGAGGTTGACGATCGCCGCCCCGGCCTCGGCGGCGCCGGGCGCCTCGGGCGGGATCGGCCCGAGGGGCCCGCTCGTCGCATAGCGCTGGCGCAGTCCGGCCCGGAGGTAGACGTTGTCGCCGTCGTTGTAGGTCTTGAACGTCCCGACGCCGTACTCGCGGGCGAGCGCGGCCATCCGGTCCTGCGTGGGCCCGATCCACTGGCCGCCGACGTCGTAGACCACATCGCCGGGACCCGGGATGGACTGGATCCGCCCGCCCACGCGCTCGCGCGCCTCCAGCAGGGCGACCGAGCGCCCGGCCCCCACGACCGCCCGCGCCGCGGCGAGCCCGGCGTACCCGCCGCCCACCACGACGACGTCGACCACGCGCCGCTTCGTCCCCGTCGCCGCCCGCGCCGCCCCAGGCGCCGCCACGGTCGCCGCCCCCGCCGCCGCGCCCCCGATCAACCGTCTCCGAGTGAACCCACGCCCCACGGCGCGCAGTATGCCGCGCCCACGGCGCGCGGGGCGCAGCTAGCGCGAAGGGCTAGGTCAGGTGCCAGCGGCCGTTGCGGTCGCGCTTGTTGCAGCGGTAGCCGTAGCGGACGTACTGGTAGGCGACGCCGTGCTTGCAGAACTGCCCGCGAGCGATGCACTTGTGGTGCCCGGCGATGACGGCGCTGGTGCAGGCGGCCGAGGCCTGCGGCGAGGCTGTGGCCTCGGTGGCGACGACCGGCGCGGCGCCGGCCAGAGAGAGTGCCGAGATCCACGCGATGTGGCGAGAACGCATCCGTTCCTCCTGAGAATGGTGAAGGTCGGCTGCACGCTACGGGGAGTGTGCGCGCAGCGCACCGGGGTCACCACCCCAGGGTTTCGGCGCGTTGAAGGCGGGCGCGGCTAGCGCGCGGCCGGGCGGGCGTCGTCGCGCCCGGCGATCTGGCGGTAGGCGAAGAGCAGGATCATCGTGCCGATGATGGCTCCGATGAGACCGCCCAGGTCGAACGCGTCGTTGTCGCCGATGCCCAGCAGCTTGGTGAAGACGAGGTAGCCGACGAGGGCACCGCCCAGGCCGAGCAGGATGGTGGCGAAGAAGCCGCCCGGATCGCGGCCCGGCATCAGGGCCTTGCCGACGAAGCCGGCCACCAGGCCGAGGATCAACGCACCGATCATGATGTGTCTCTTACCCGCGACGCGGGCGGCAAACCAAGACTTCTCCCCCGCGGTCATTCACGCGGTTAGGCTGATGCACCCCGAATCGAGGAGACAGAATTGCGAAACGTCCGTCATGCCCTCCTGCCCGCCGTGGCGCTCGTCGCGCTGATCGTCGGCGGCTGCGGGAGCGACAACAAGGACAAGAAGGGCCAGGCATCCACGCCCGCCCCGGCCTCCACCGCCCAGACCACCGCGCAGGGCGACATCGGCGCGTCGCTCGTCACGGCGCAGCAGTCGTCGGGCTTCCGCTATCGCGGGAACCAGATCGCCCGCCGCGCGCGCGCGTTCCGGGCGCAGGCCGCCGGTGGTGGCCCGTCGACGTACTGCAGCCCGACCGGCGACTACTGCGTCGGCGTGGGCAAGCGCGGCACGACGGCGCTGCTGTCGATCGCCTCGCTCGCCTTCAAGGGCACCTATCGGCTCTGCCTCGCCGGTCCCGGCGGGCACGGCTGCAAGGCGTTCCCGCTGCGCCGCCAGGGCCAGATGTACGTCTCGACGGTCGCGTTCACCCCGCCGGCGCGCGGACGCTGGACGGCGAGCTGGTTCTACGGCTCCACCAAGCTGGGCAAGAGCCTGGGCTTCACCGCCTAGGCCTGTCCCATCGCGCAGCCAAGCTGACCCTCGCGGCGCTCGCCGCGGGGGTCGGCGCGGCTCCCGGCCGGTCAGCCCGCTGAGAGGCGCCGCTGCAGCCGCGCCCGGGTCTGACCGGAGAGCGCGACGGTGAGGGCGTAGGCGCCGCGCGGCAGCGGGGCGCTGCGCACGGTGACGGTCGCGCCGCCGGAGCGCAGGCGCCGGACGGCGCGGGCGTAGGTGCGCCCGCCGCGCGTCAGGGTCAGCGTCGCGGTGCCGGTCGCGCCGGGCGCGAGGCGGATGGCGCAGACGAGGGTCCGCCGCGCGAGCCGCCGGCCGGGCAGCAGCCGGCACGAGGCCGCCGCGGCGTGGCTCACCGGGCGCGGTGACGGCGTGCGGGACGGCCCGGGACCGGACCCGGCCGACGCGCCCCCGCCGGGAGAGCCGCTGCCCGGCGGCCCGCCCGGAGCGGCTCCGCCCGCGGGCCCGCCGCCCGTTCCACCGCCGCCCGCCTCCGTGAACGGGTGCTCGGCCAGCCAGGGCTCGGCCGCCCCCGCGGCGGTGCGCAGCTGGGCGTTGTCGTAGCCCGTCCGAGGCACGCCGAAGGACCCGCCGGCGTCCGTGCACGCGGCCGCGGCGGCGTCCCAGGCCACGGGCCCCGGCGTGACGGTCCAGCCGCCCGCCGTCCGGCACGCCGCCGGCCGGGCGCCGGCGCACGGCGCCGTGGCCCAGCGCGCGTCCGCGCCCTGGAAGGCACAGCCGCCGTCGGCGGCGGCGGGCTTGCCGGGCGCCCAGCTCCAGACGGTGCTCTCCAGCCGCCCGTCGTCGGGCAGCAGCTGGTCGAAGCCGAACAGGTCCACCCCGCAGCGCACCATCGCCGCGGCCGTCGCCGGGTCGATCCCCTCGTCGGCCGAGGCCAGCGAGTCGCCCGAGGCCTGGGCGGCCGCGGGAGTCAGGAAGGTCGAGTCCTCGTAGAAGCGCACGAGGTGCGAGTCGTACGTCGCCCGCGACACGCCGCCGCAGCCCTTGGCCACGTAGCCGGTGGGACGGTCCTCGTAGCGCACGCTGCCGCCCCACTGGTGGACGAAGCCGTCCCAGCCATCGCCGCAGTCGCCCACGATCACGACCTGGGCGCCCGCGTCCAGCACGGCGCGCCGCGTCAGCGACAACGGCAGCGACCGGCAGTCGCCGTCGTTGGCGCCCGCCCGGTAGACGAGTGACCCGGCGGCCTGCCCCGGGCGCTTCAGCGTGGCGTCGAGAACGGACCGCGCGGCGGCGTGCCCGGCCGGCCCCTCCAGGTGGTCCTCCAGGTAGAGCAGGATCACCTGGCGCCGGTTCTCCGGGCGGTTCAGCCACTCGGCCACCGGCGCGAGCACGTCCCCCAGCAGCCGCTCGGTCGTGCAGCCGGCATGGACGCCCTGGCGCTCCTCGGCGTGGCAGACCACCGGCGCGCGGCCCTCCGTGGCCAGACCGTCCGCCCCGGCGCGCGGGGTCGGGGACCAGTGCACGTCGACCTCCAGGCTGCGGACGTCCAGGGCGAGCTGGTCGACCAGCGAGAGCTGCTGGTTGGAGTCGGTGTGCGAGGCGGTGGGGAACTCGCTCGTGCTGTTGAAGGAGTTGTGGGTCCCCAGCCAGGGCGCCTCGCGGAACGGCAGCGTCTCGCCGAGCGCGTACTGGAAGGCGAGGGCGCGGTGCAGCCAGGTCCCCGCGTGCGCGGCCACCTTCGCGCGGTCGACCTCGCGGCCCACGGGCGCCTGGCAGCTCGGATCGCTGACCGGCCCGCCCGGGATCGCGTCGCCCGCCCGTCGGCACTCGGCCGACCCGCGCTCCCCCAGCTTGCCCAGGCCGATGCAGGCCGGATCGGTGTGGCTGCACTGCGACTGCGCGCCCGCGCCCGGCGCCGCGACGGCGAACGTCGCGCCCACCGCCGCCACGGCAAACACCGTCGCTCCCCTGCTCCACCCCATCGAAACGGATGCCTCCCTGCCACGCGCGACCCCCGCGGCCGCGCTCCCTGTCTCCAAGGTAACGAGCGCCGCGCCGGGGGGCAAGCCGCTACCTTGCCCCCGCCGTGCCGCGCGCCCTGGTCCTCGCCCTCCCTCTCGCGCTCGCCCTGGCCGCCCCCGCCGGGGCGTCGTGCGGCGGCGTGGTCTACGCCAAGCCGCGGCGCGCCGCCGATCCGGGCCACAGACCGCCGCTGGCCATCGGCGACTCGACCATGCTGCTCGCCGTCAAGCCGCTGGCCCGCGCGGGCTTCGAGGCCAACGCGCGCGGCTGCCGACCCGTCTACGAGGGGATCGACATCCTGGCCCAGCGCAAGCGCCGCCGCCGGCTTCCGCACGTGGTGCTGATGCACCTCGGCCTCAACGCCGGGATCCAGACGCGCGAGATCATCCGGGCGCTGGGCATCCTCGGCCCCCGGCGGGTCCTCGTGCTGGTCACGCCGCGCGGCGGACACGACTCCGCCACGATCCGCGCGGCCGGGCGCCGCTGGCCCCGGCGCGTGCGCGTCCTGGACTGGGTCCGCGCCTATCAGGGCCACCGCGAGTACTTCTCCGAGCCGCACGGGCTCCACCTGTCCCAGACGGGCGTGCGCGCGTTCGTCCGGCTGTGCATCAAGGTCGTCCGCCCGGTCACGCGCCGGCGCGGCTAGCCAGATGTCTACCGCCGGGCCACCCGGCCCCCGCGGCGGCGTCCTCCGTCCGCTGCGCCTGGACAGCACACCCTAAGGTGGGCAGGTGAGATATTGCCTGGCCTTGGTGGCCGTTTTCGCCTGCGCCTGCCTGGGCGCGCCGGCCGAGGCCGCCGCGGCCGCCACCGGCGTCGTCCTGAACGAGATCAACTGCGAGGGAACGGACTGGATCGAGCTGGCGAACCCGACGGGCGCGCCGGTCGACGTCTCGGGCTGGCTGCTCACCGACGACCCGCTCACCTCCACGCGCGCCGACCACCGCTACCTCTTCCCCTCGGGCACCGTCGTCCCGGCCGGCGACGACCTCGTCGTCCAGAAGGGGACGGGCGGCTTCGCCTTCGGCGTCAGCTGCGGCTCGGACACGATCCGCCTGGCCGACGCGGCCGGCGCGCTCGTGGACGAGGAGGCCGTCCCCACGCTGCTCGACGGGAACGACACGTGGGGCCGCTATCCCAACGGCACGGGGAGCTGGACGGAGACGACCTCCACGCAGGGCCAGCCCAACCAGCCGTCGAGCGCCACCGGCGGACCTCCCGCCGACCTGGCGGGCTGGCTGTTCGACCCGGGGAAGGTGGCGACCATCGACCTGACCCTGCCCCAGTCCTCCATCGACGCGCTCAACGCGGACCCCGGCGAGTACCAGGACGCCACCTTCACCCTGCGGACCGCGACGGCGACATACGGCCCGATGTCCGTGGGCGCTCGGCTCAAGGGCGGGATCGGATCGTTTCGCCCGCTCAGCGGCAAGGCCGCGTTCAAGCTGAAGTTCAACCACTCCGTCGCCGGCCAGCGCTTCGTCGGACTGGAGAAGCTGACGCTGAACAACATGGTCCAGGACCGCTCGATGGTCCACGAGGTCGCCGCGTACGCGGCCTTCCGCGCCGCCGGAGTCCCCGCGCCGCGCACGGGCTACGCGTACGTGCACGTGAACGGCTCGGACTACGGCGTGTACCTCGACGTGGAGACGCCCGACCACGTCTTCCTGGGGCGATGGTTCGACTCGACGCGCCACCTCTACGAGGGCGAGTACGGCGCCGACGCGACGCCCGACCGGGCCGGCGAGCTCCAGGTAGACGAGGGCAGCACGTCCGAGCGCTCCGACCTCGACGCGCTGGTCGCCGCGGCGGCGCCCGACACGCCCGGGTACCCGGCGCGGATGGCCGCCGTCGCGGACCTGACCGAGATGCGGCGGATGTGGGCGGTCGAGCGCTACATCGGCCACGTGGACGGCTACAGCGGCCAGACCGGGGCCAAGCTGCCCAACAACTACTACCTGCACAGCGACTCCGGCGGGCGCTTCTCGCAGCTGCCCTGGGGGACCGACCAGACGTGGAGTCGAAGGATCGCGTTCGACGGCCCGGCTCAGGGCGTCCTCTACGCGCGCTGCCGGAGCGACGCGGAGTGCGCCGCGGCTTACCGCGAGGCGGTCCGTGACAGCGCCGCGACGATCGGCGGCCTGGACCTGGACGGGCTGATCACCGCGACGGCGGGCGTGCTGCGGCCCTACCAGGAGGCCGACCCGCGGCGCGAGGCCTCGATGCGGCAGATCGACGACGCCGTCACCGCGATGCGCGGGTTCGTACGCCTGCGCCGCGAGGACGCGGCGGCGTGGCCGGCTCCGCCGGCGGCGGCCGCGCCGGGCGGCTCGGCGGTGCTCACGGCGCCCGGCCCCGGACCGGCGTTCGCCCCCGCGCCGACCCGGCTGCGCCTGCGGTTTGGCGTCCCGCGCCTGTCGGCCGGCTACGTCCTCACCCGGGTCGTCATGCCGGGTCCCGGCCGCGCCGGTCAGCGCACGACGCTGCGCGCGGCCGGGCGCGTCCACACGGTGTGCACGGCGGGCGCGCGCCGCCTCGCGGGTGCGGTCGTGGACCTGCGCTGCCGCCTGTCGCCCTTCGCCCGGCGCCTGGTGCGCCGCTACCGCACCCGGCTGTACGTGCGGACCTGGTTCGTGCCGGCCGCCGGCCCGGCGAGCGCGGTCACCCGCTGGCTCGTCGGCTAGCCCGCCCGCCGGCGCCAGGGCAGCCGAAACCGCGCCGGCCGGCGCGCGTGCCAGCAGCCGTGCCCGCGCGGCCGGGCGGTCAGGTCCGGCCCGAAGCGCCAGTGCACGAGGGTGTTGTCCTCGTGGTACTCGGGCTCGGGCGGCGGCGCCGTCACGCCCTGCACGACCGGCACGAGGATGGACCGGTAGCGCAGCCGGCGGGTCAGCTTCACGCGCGCGAACAGGCAGTGGAAACGTGCAGCGCACCCCGTGGTCGACCGGCGGCGGCGGCGCGTGGGCGGCGGCGGATCGAACGGCGGGTCCCACGACCTAGAGCTCGAAGCGCCGCGGCTCGCACGCGTTCTCCAGGAGGCGGAACGCGTGGAGGTTGCGGTAGTCGCTGCTCGCAGCGGGGTGGTCGATGAGGTCGGCCAGGCCGCGGCGGTGCCCGCTCACGCGCACGACGACGGAGACGTTGTCGTCCAGGCGGCGGTGCAGCGTCAGCGCGGACGTCAGGGCGAGCGGCTCGTCGTCGAAGCAGACCAGCGCGCAGCGCAGGGCCGCGCGGTCCGCGTCGGTCAGGAAGGCCGTGGTCTCGAAGTCCGCGCCCTCGACGTCGAGCTCGATCGGCCGCAGGCGGACGGGCGGAGCGTCGTCGTCCATGCGCGCCAGCAGCTCGGCCACGCGCTCGCGCGCGTTGCCGTCGACGACGAGGATCTCCTCGATGCGGTCGCCGTAGCGCTCGGCCTGGGCCTCCAGGGCGACGCTCTGCCCGAGGCTGCCGAAGCCGACGATCAGGACGAGGGGGGGCGGACCGGCGTCCAGCACCGGCGCGACATGCTCGCGCAGCATCGCGCGCGCGCCGTCCTGGTAGACGTTGAACGTGCGGTAGCGGTCCTCCAGCAGCGGGTCGATCAGCTGGGCCAGCTCCGGCTCGGCGATGTGGATGAACGCCGTGAGGTCGTCGCGCAGCGGATACCCCTCGTCGGAGAGCTGCTTGAGCGCCGCGGCGATCTCGGCGTTGACGTCGTCGTCCCCGCAGGCGGCGATGACGCGCTTGGCCCGGTCGACGCCGGCCCACACCAGCTGCTCGGGGTCGGAGGCGTCGGCGATGCGGATGGGGATCCCCCGGGCGCGGCAGCGCAGGACCTCGGCGCTGTCGTCGAAGCGCGTCACGCCGACGACCGGCGTGCCGGCGTCGTTGAGGGCCGTGGCCAGCGTCGAGCCGCTGCGCCCGATCCCGCACACGATCGTGTGGTCCTTGACGCGCGCCATCTTCCACTCGTGCCGGCGCACCAGGGCCACGAGCCCGCCGAAGCCCAGGAGCGCCGCGAAGATCGGCGCGCCGAAGCGGGCCACCTCGAGCTCCCAGGGGACGTGGTCGGGCGACGCGGCGTTCTGGAAGAAGACCAGCTGCGCGCTCTCGTAGACGAGGTCCAGGAGGGGGCGCGACTGGACGCGGTCCGCCCCGATGCAGCCGAGGGTGAACGAGAGGCCGAGGAGCCCGGCCAGCACCGCCCAGCCCGAGCGCGCCCACCAGCGCCGCAGCCTGACGCCGCGGCGGGCGTGCGTGTTGTGGGGTGACGCGGCGCCGGCCATGCCGGAGGGACGTTATCCGGGGCGTTGTGTCGCGGGCTTGACGTTTCAGGCGTCGCGCGGGCGGCTGTCGGCCGGACGGAACGCTCGTAGCTTGAGTCGTGCAACCGCTCAACGACTCTTCCCAAGGAGAAAACCCATGTTCAGCACCAAGATCCGCACCGTCCTCGCCATCGCCACCGTCGCCGTCGCGGCCATGACGTTCGGCATCTCCGCCGCCTCGGCGGACGCCGCCGTGGGACCGCTCAGCGCGAGCCTGACCATCACCAAGGCCGGCAACGGCTACTCCAGCGTCCTGGTCACCGGCGTCGTGAAGGCGACCCCGGCCGAGACCCAGGAGATGCTGCGCAAGGACTACCGCGTCGTGTTCCGCCTGTGGGGCAGCGACACGTTCTCCGACGACTTCCTCTACGGGCCCGACCCCGCGAGCGTCGTGGCCACGTCGCGCGGCCTGGAGTTCAAGGGCCAGGCCGTCGTGCGCAACAGCGTCCTGGACGAGGACTGGGGCGTCGACGAGGTCTACGCCGGCGTGCGCCTCGTGACCTGGACGTCGTACACCGGCGGCAAGCTGCGCCACGGCCCGACGATCGTCAGCGGCCAGAGCAACGAGGTGTGGCGCTCCTTCTGAGCGGTCGCGTCCCGACACCCGAGCCGGTCCGAGAGCCCCCGCCCCCGCGGGGGCTCTCGCGCGTGCCCGGCGAACTCTGCAACTTCGCTGCGACCGGCGCGTTCGTACACATGAGGTGCCCATGCCGGAGAGCTCTTCAGTCCAGGTGACCGACCTGCGCGGCCGCGTCGTGCCGGCGGTCGCGCCCGTGCTCTCGGACCCGACGGGGCGCCGGGCGGCCCTTCTGCGCCAGGCGGGCCGCGCCGTGGCCGCGCTGTTCCTGCTGTGGCTCGTCGGCCTCGTGCTGGCCGGCCTGGGGCTGTTCCCGCTCGCGGACCTGCCGCTCGGCCGCGTGCTCGCGCCCACCAGCGAGCCGAAGGCGCTGCCGGCGCTCCCGCGGCCGGAGACCCCGGCCCGGGCGGACCTGCGTCCGGCGGCCCTACCGGGGTCGACCCAGGCGGCCGCGAGAGCCGGAGGGACGGCCTCCCTCGGCTCGGCGCGCGGAGTGACGCGGCGCACCACCCGGTCCTCGCCGGCGACGAGACGGGCCCCGGCGTCCCGAACCACCACGCCCGCCACCGCTCCGCAGGTCGCGAGCCCCACCCGGCCCTCCCCCTCCGCCAACGCGCCCGGCCAGACGCGTACCCCACCCGGGCAGGTCAACCGCGTGACGCGGACCCCCAGCCCCGCGCCGAGCGACACCGCCGCCCCGGGACGGTCGGAGACCGCGCCCGGGCATGACCCGACAAGGACGACGGGTCATGGCCCGCCGCCCCGCTGACGCGCCGCGGCGCCGACTGCGTCCCTGGCCCGCCCGCGCCACCCGGCGCGTCCCGCTCCGGATCTGGGACCCGCCGGGTCACTGGCGGCTGCTCGCCTTCTGCGCGGTCGTCGGAGTGGTGGTGCTCACGTTCCAGGGCGTTGCCACCCACTCGGTCGGAGCGAGCGCCGAACCGCGTCTCGAGCCCGGGTCGCCGGCGCCGCTCGTGGGGCTGCGGTCGATCCTGGCCGCCCGCGGCGAGCGGCTCGTCACGGCCCAGCCGCCCCCGGGACGCCGGATCGCGCTGACCTTCGACGACGGGCCGGACCCGAAATGGACGCCCCAGATCGCCGACGTACTGCGCGCGGAGCACGTGCCCGCGACGTTCTTCGTCGTCGGCAGCCAGGCCGCCCGCCATCCGCGCATCGTGCGGCGACTCGCGCGCGACGGGCACGACCTCGGCGACCACACGTTCACGCACACGGCGCTGAGCGAGGGCCCGCTGTGGCAGCGCCGGCTGCAGGTCCAGCTCACGGAGTCCGTGCTGGCGGGCGTGACCGGCCACTACGCCAGGTTCATCCGGCCTCCCTACTCGGCGACGCCGGACGCCGTCACGCCGCGGCAGGAGCGCGCGCTGGCGCGGCTCGCGGGGCGGCGCTACCTCATCGCGCTCGCGGACTTCGACGGCGAGGACTGGCGCCGCGGGAGCGTCGCCGCGATCGTCGCGCACGCCTCTCCCCGCGGCACGACCGGCGGGACGATCCTGCTGCACGACGGGGGCGGGAACCGGCGGCGGACGGTGGCGGCGCTGCGCGTGCTGATCCCGCGCTTGCGCGCCCGCGGCTTCCGGTTCGTGACCGTGTCCGAGCTCGCGGGCCTGCCCCGGTCGGTCACCCACCCGGAGGCGACCGGCTGGCAGCACGCGCGCGGGCTGGTGTTCGAGGGGAGCGTCCGCCTGGCGTTCGCGGTGATCGGCGCGCTGGCGTGGGCCATGATCGCGATCGCGGTGCTCGTGGGTCTGCGCGCCCTGCTGCTCTTCGCGCTGGCCACGCACCACACGCGCAGCACGCGTCGGCGCCCGGCCCCGTTGGGCAGCGACCTCCCGGACGTGGCCGTGATCGTCCCGGCCTTCAACGAGGAGGTGGGCATCGAGCGCGCGGTGCGCTCCCTGGCCACGAGCCACTACCCGTCGCTGGAGGTCGTCGTGGTGGACGACGGCTCGAGCGATCGCACGGCGGATATCGTCGCCGGACTGGCGCTCGACCGCGTGCGGCTGGTGCGCCAGGACAACGGCGGCAAGGCAGCCGCGCTGAACACGGGCATCGCGGAGACGGACGCGGAGGTCGTGGTCATGGTCGACGGCGACACGCTGTTCGAGCGCGACACCCTGCGCCACCTCGTCGCGCCGCTGGCCGATCCCGACGTCGGCGCGGTGTCGGGGAACACCAAGGTGGGCAACCGCGGCGGACTGCTCGGGCGCTGGCAGCACATCGAGTACGTCATGGGGTTCAACCTGGACCGGCGGATGTACGAGGTCCTGCAGTGCACGCCGACGGTGCCGGGCGCGATCGGCGCATTCCGCCGCGACGTGCTCGCCCAGGTGGGCGGCGTGCCAGGTGACACGCTGGCCGAGGACACCGACCTGACGCTCGCCATCGGGCGCACGGGGCGGCGGGTCGTGTACGCGGAGGACGCGCGGGCATGGACCGAGGCGCCGTCGACGGTGAGCGCCCTGTGGCGCCAGCGCTATCGCTGGTCGTTCGGGACCATGCAGTCGATCTGGAAGCACCGCGACGCGCTGTGGTCGCGCGACCCGCGCCAGCGCCGGATCGGCCGCCGCGCGCTGCCCTACATCTTCCTGTTCCAGATCCTGCTGCCGGTGACGGCCCCCCTGATCGACCTCTTCGCGGTGTACGGCGTCCTGTTCACGGACCCGGTGCGCGTGATCGGAGCGTGGTTCGCGTTCAACGTCCTCCAGCTCGGCGTCGCGCTGTACGGGTTCCGGCTGGACGGCGAGTCGCCGCGGCCGCTGTGGGCGCTCCCGCTCCAGCAGTTCGTGTACCGCCAGCTGATGTACCTAGTGGTGATCGAGTCGAGCGTGAGCGCGGTGAAGGGGCTGCGGGCCGGGTGGAAGCACCTGCCGCGGACGGGGGACGCGATGATCGGCGCGAAGGGGTAGGCGCGTCCTTCCGGGCGCGCGCCGTCAGCGCCGCACATGCAGGACGGCATGACCGGTCCGGCCGGCGCGGGTCGTGACGGTCAGGGTGACCCCGCGCCGGGCGCGCGCGGCGGTCACGAGCCAGGTCGGTACGTGGACGGCGTTGCGCCCGCGGTGCAGCGCCTTGCGCAGGCGGTGCCGGCCCGAGCGCGCGGTGAGCGTCGAGGCCTGCGAGACCGTGACGGTGAGCCATAGGCCGCGCAGCCGGCCGAGGGTGAGACGGGGGCGCAGCGCCGTGCCGCCGCCGGCGCCCGTGGTCCCGGCGGGCGCCAGGCGGCCCACCCGGTCGGACTCCGAGAACCAGATCGCGCGGTCCGGGCCGGTGGTCACGGCCGTCGGGTTGGTGGTGACGCCCGAGGCGAACTCGGTCACCGCGCCCTGCGGTGTGATCCGCCCGACCCGCCCCTGGCGCTCGGCGAACCACACGTTGCCGTCGGGCCCGGCCCCGATACCGGAGGGCGCGCTGTTGGCCGTGATCCCCGCGGCGAACTCGGTCACGGCGCCCTGCGGCGTGATCCGCGCGACCCGGCCCCCGTAGAGCTCGGTGAACCACAGGTTGCCGTCCGGGCCGGCGACGATGTAGGCGGGGACCGACCTGTCCGAGATGCCGGCGCCGAACTCGGTGACCGCCCCCTGCGGCGTGATCCTCCCCACCAGGCCCTGGGGATCGGTGAACCAGAGGTTGCCGTCGGGGCCCGCCGCGATTCCGGCCAGCCCGCCGAGCTGACTCCTGTCGTACGTCTGGATCCCGTCGCGGAACTCGGTGACGGCGCCGGCCGTCGTGATGCGCCCGATGACGCCGTCGGGCTCGGTGAACCACAGCGCCCCGTCGGGGCCGGCGGTGATGCGGCTGGGAAGCTCGGTGGTGGCCAGGTCCGAGGTGAAGCCCGTGATGCCGTCGTGGAACTCGGTGATCGCGCCCTGCGGCGTGATGCGCCCGACGATGCCGTTGCGCCGCACGAACCACAGGTTCCCGTCGGGCCCCACCGCGATCCCGCCCGGGAAGCCGTAGGGCCCGAGCTCAGGGTGGTTGGGCAGCTGGAACTCGGTGGCCACGCCGCTCGGCGTGATCCGCCCGATGGCCTGGTTGGCGTACTCCGCGAACCACAGGTTGCCGTCGGGCCCGGAGACGATGTCGGTGATGCTGCAGCCGGAGGTGATGCCCGCGGAGAACTCCGTCGCGCGCCACGAGTCGTCGCCGCGCGCCGCGGCCACCGGCGCCAGGAGCGCAGCGGCGCAGAGCGCGATGCATTTCGCTGAGCGAAGCAGGACCCGACCTCCGTGTCGGCGACCTGCCTAGCGGCCGGACTTGCGCTTGGCCTTGCCGCGGCCACCTCGGCCGGACGTCTCGGCCTCCACGCGCTTGCTCACGGCCTTGGCCACCTTCTTCGCCGCGCCCTCGACGGACTTGGCGGCCTTGGAGATGTCCTTCCCCGCGCCACGCGCCGCGCTCTTCGCCGACGTTTCGCTGCGCTTCGCGGCATTGCGCTTGCGCGTCGCGGCCGCCTTCTTCGCCGCTGCGCTCCGCTGAGCCTTGGTCTGGGCCATCTGCTCTCCTCCTCGTGGGGTGGGTTGCAGCCTATCCCGGCACGCGCTAGGCGGGTCGGCGCGGGGACGCCACGCGCAGGCGGAAGTTGTTGCGCGGACGGCGGATGAACTCGGTGCGACCGGCGCTGTCGGTGGCGCGGACGACCACCCCGTAGATCCCGCGCGGGAGCGAGGCGAGCCGCAGCGACAGGCTCCAGCGGGCGGTGCCGCGGGCGCGCAGCAGGATCGGGCGCCGGCAGGTGCGCGTGCGCGTCACGCGTCCGTCTGGGGCCAGGAACCGGCACCCGCCCCGCACCTTGCGGTAGACGAAGACCGTCACCCGCCGCACGGGGAACCGACAGCCGGTGCGCAGCGCGCGCCGGGCGCGGCCGTGCAGGAGCAGGCGCCGGTTGCGCACCCGCACGCCGCCGCGGTCGAACGTCGAGAGCGGGCCGGCGCTGGCGCAGCGGGCGGCCTGGCGCCGGGCCGTCGCGGCGAGGCCCTGCTGGGCGCCGAGCGACAGGGCGCCGGCGGCGCTGGACGGCAGGACGCCCGCCTTCACGCCGGCGCCGATCTGGACCGGGGGGATCCCGCCGGCGCCCGGGTTGGTGCACAGCCCGTTCGGGACGATCTCCGGTCCGGTGGCGGCGGTCCCGAGCTTGCGGGTCTGGTCGAGCGTCGGGAACACGTTGAGGTAGTAGCGCGCGGACACGCACCCGTTGGAGCCGAAGAGCATCATCCCCCGGGTCGTGACGTCGGGGCCCGGCTGCGGCTGGCCGTTGTAGTCCATGAACACGCCGGTGGCGTCCACCGCGCGAGCGCCCATCCCGACGAGGTCGGGCGCCCCGATCAGCAGGCCGGCATTGGGGTCCAGCCCGGTCGCGCCCGCGGCGGGGATCAGGATGCCGACCGCCTTGAGCCCGGCGGGGGCGTTGTCGCGACCGGTGGGCCAGTGCGAATACGTGCCGTCGGGCAGGAGGAAGCGGCCCTGGACGATGTGCGCCGACGGGTCCTTCTGGGCGTCGAGCAGTCCCGAGAGGCCGTCGGCCACCATGTTGGAGCCGGTGGGGCCGATCGACTCGCTCTCGAGCTTGTGGCCGTGGCCGTTCATGTCGGCGTAGCAGCTGTCGGTGCTGAACAGCCCGGGGACGCCGGAGGCGAAGCCCCAGGCGGGGATCAGGTAGCCGATCATGTCGTCGGCCAGGCCGGTCTGGAAGCGGAAGGGCGCGCGGGCGTGCCAGGAGGGGACGGCCGGGTTGGGCCGGTCGCAGCTTTCGGTCTCCTTGCCGAACGGGCTGCCGACCATCAGGGCCGGGAAGGCCTCGCCGGGGTTGTTGATGATCTGCAGGTCCGGGCCGACGTCGGCGTAGCTGAGGAAGCTGCGGAACTGGGTCGAGGCGTTCGGCGCGGCGAAGCCGTTGGGGGCCGGCGCGATCGGGTTGCCGCTCGGGTCGCACACGTAGCCCTGCCGCTTGCCGAACACGCCGCCAGCGCCCAGCCCGACGAACGCGTTGTTCTCGAGGGGGATGCAGACCTGCTTGCGCGTCAGCCGCACCGTCCCCGGGTTCAGCTCCTGGGCGTGGTTGCCGGCGTCCGCGGCGATCTGGGCGAGCCGCTGCCCGGTGGCCTGGGCCTGGACGTACTGGGTGGCCTGGTTCGTGTGGTTCTCCGAGCCCTTGTCGATCACCGTCGGCGACGTCTGGGGGTCCTCCTCGGAGCCGTTGTCGGCCACGAGGAAGACGCCGACGCCCTCGTGGGCGGCGTCGAGCGAGCGCTCCATCGCCCCGGGCCAGTCGCCGCTCAGGGCCTGACCGGCGTTGCCCATCTCCTGGTTGTGGGCGGCGAGCGTGACGGCGGTGAAGATCTTGGACCCGTCCGGGCGCCGAGCCTGCAGGACGCCCAGCTTCGGGTCGACGGCCGCGACGCGGTCGTCGCCGGCGAGCTTCACCGCGGTCGGGAACTGGTCGGAGATGCGCTCGGACATCCCGGTCAGCAGCGGGTAGCTGCTGCCCTGCAGGCCGGGCGGGATCGAGCTCCCGATCTGGTTGGCGTGCAGCGTCGCGGGCTGGAGGTTGGCCAGGGCGTCGGCGGCCGCGTGCGCCGCGCGGTCCTCCAGGAAGCTCATGTAGTACTCGTCGATCCCCGACCGCGTGCCCGCGCCGAGTCCCGTCTGCCCGGCGCCGTAGAGGCCGATGCTGTCCGGCGAGCTCTCGTTGTGGTTGGCGGAGACCACGACGTCGGCGGTCCGGGAGTACTTGCCGGCCAGGATCGCGCGGACCTGGTCGGTGTAGTAGTCGAAGATCCCGATCTGGGAGAGCGTGACGTAGACGACCGGCTTGTGCTGCCCGTCGGAGAGCGCGATCGCGCGCGCCTCCAGGCGATCGTGGACGCCGGTGGCCGGGAAGGCCTTGTCGGAGTAGATGCCGTCCCAGTGCCCGTTGCCGTTCGCGTCGCAGTAGGGCTCGGGCGGTCCGGTGGCCGTCGGCGGGTTCTGGTCGCCCACGACCGGGGCGATGTCGACGTTCGCGTCCCACTGACCGTTGCCGTTCTGGTCGTTGAACGGCTCCTGCAGGGCGAAGCGGCCGAGGTGAGGGAAGGCCGCGCTGGGACAGGCGGCGAAGCTCTGCCCGTTGGCCTCCGTCGCGGCGGGGGTGCCGGCCAGCGGCGGAGTGGTGTCCTGCACGCCGGCTCCGGCTTGGAAGGCGGCGTGGGCGGGGGTGGTGGCAGCCGTGGCTGTCGCCGCGAGCGCGACGACCAGCAGCGCGCGCGTACGGCAGCGCCGACCCCTGCACCTTCTTCCCCCTGCGGTCCTGATGTTCGGGTTGTACCACCGGGCCCGATGCCTAAGCGCCGCCATGGAGCGGTGTCATCGGTTTAGGATCGCCCACATGCGCCTTCCCGCAGTCGCCATCGCGCTCGCCGCGGTGACCTTCGCCGGCTGCGGCGACGCGAAGACCAAGACGGTGACCGAGACGAGGACCGTCACGGTGACCGCGACCACGCCTTCGAAGCCGGCGAGCGACCGGGAGGCCATCGTCGACGCGACCTTCACGTTCTACCGCCTGAGCGGCAGCGGCATTCCCCGCGACCAGCTGCAAGTCCAGAAGACCGACGGGACGTTCGCCGACGTCCTCGTCGCCACCGACGCCCACGCGATCCTCAAGAAGGCCGACGACACATGGCTCGTCGTGTTCGACGGCAACGGATCGATCCCGCCCGAGACCCGGAAGCGCTTCAGCATCCCGCCGGAGTACGGCGGCTAGCGTCGCACCGGACGGGATGCCGAGCATCTTCATCTCCTACCGGCGCGAGGACACGTCCGGGGAGGCGGGGCGCCTGGCCGAAGACCTGGAGTCACGCTTCGGCCGGGCGGGGATCTTCATGGACGTCGACTCGATCTCCCCGGGGGTCAACTTCGAGGACCGCATCGACGGCGCGCTCGCGGCATGCCAGGTCGCGCTCGTGCTGATCGGCGACCGGTGGCTGAGCGCCCAGCTCCCCGACGGGCAGCGCCGGCTCGACGACGAGGCGGACTACGTCCGCCACGAGATCGCCGCGGCCCTGTCGCGCGCGGACGTGACGGTGGTCCCGGTCCTCGTGGAGGGAGCGCGCATGCCCTCCCCGGCCGACCTGCCGCCTGACATCTCCGGCCTGGCCAAGATCAACGCCTTCGAGCTGAGCAACAAGCGCTGGGACTACGACCTCGGACAGCTCTGCGACATCGCCGAGCGCTACGAGGGCGGGGTGCGGCGGGTCGCGCGCAACGTGCCTCGCTGGGCCTGGGCCGCCGCCGCGGCGGTCGTCCTGGCCGCGGTCGTCGCCGCGATCGTCCTGCTGGCGACCGGCGGCTCGACGCACACCTCACCGGGCCCGCCCGCCCGGCGGGCCATCCTCGTGCCCGCGACGGTCCCGCCGAAGGTCGACGAGTGCGCGACGCAGCTGCGCTTCGGCGTGGACGGGACCGCCGGGCCGCTGAAGTGCCCGAACGGCGATCTGAACAGCCTGGCCTGGCAGTACTACGCCAAGTTCAACCTGATCGTGATGGCGCTCGGGCCCCGCGCGACGCCGGGCCAGGTCGACGAGGCGATCTGCAGCGACCTGCGGGCCAACCGCAGCGTGACCATCCCCAAGGAGACCGACGCCATTCGCCTGGCGACGCTCTACTACGGCTGGAGCTTCGCCCTCACGCCGGGGCCCGTCGGGCTGCGCTGCTGAGCCGCGGGTCAAGCGAGACCCGGTGACCGTGTCGATTTCGGTCCTCCTCGTTCGACGCTGTTGGTAGAGAGTCGAAATCCCACCCCCCAGGAGGCAGACATGCGAGTGATGGTTCTGGTCAAGGCAAGCCCCGAGAGCGAAGCCGGCGAGATGCCGGGCGAGGATCTCCTGACCCCGATGACCGACTTCAACGAGGAGTTGGTCAAGGCCGGCGTGATGCTCGCCGGCGAGGGGCTCCATCCCAGCTCCAAGGGCGTCCGGGTGGCGTTCTCGGGCACCGAGCGCAAGGTCATCGACGGTCCGTTCGCCGAGACCAAGGAGCTGGTGGCCGGCTACTGGGTCTGGCAGGTCAAGTCGCTGGACGAGGCCGTCGAATGGCTCAAGCGCGCCCCGTTCCAGGACGGCGAGGTCGAGATCCGTCCGGTCTTCGAGGCCGACGACTTCGGCGAGGCGTTGTCCCCCGAGCTGCGCGAGCGCGAGGAGCGGCTGCGTGAGCAGGCCGAGGCCAACCAGTAGGCGAGCGCCCGTGCGCGACCATGTCGGGCCATGGCGACGACCGACGTCAACCGCGCCGTCGAGGCCGTCTGGCGGATCGAGTCCGCTCGGCTGATCGCCGGCCTGGCCCGGATGGTGCGCGACGTCGGCCTCGCCGAGGACCTCGCCCAGGAGGCGCTCGTCGCGGCCCTGGAGCAGTGGCCCGAGTCAGGCGTCCCGGACAACCCGGGCGCCTGGCTCATGGCCACGGCCAAGCACCGGGCGATCGATCGTCTCCGCCGCGCCGAGGTCCATGAGCGAAAGACGCAGGAGATGGGACACGAGCACCGGATCCACGGGTACGACGTCGAGAGCCTCGAGCTCGCGTCGGCGATCGACGACCCATTCGACGACGACCTCCTGCGCCTGGTCTTCACCGCCTGTCACCCGGTCCTCTCGACGGAGGCCCGGGTTGCGCTGACGCTGCGGCTGCTCGGCGGGCTGACCACGCCGGAGATCGCCCGCGCGTACCTGGTCTCCGAGGCGACCGTCGCTCAGCGCATCGTTCGAGCCAAGCGCACGCTCTCCGCGGCGCGGGTCCCCTTCGAGGTCCCCGAGCGCGACGAGCTGCCCGATCGGGTCGCGGCGGTGCTCGAGGTCGTGTACCTGATCTTCAACGAGGGCTACGCCGCCACGGCCGGGGAGGACTGGATCCGCCCCGAGCTGATCGAGGAGGCGCTGCGACTGGGACGGATCCTGGCCGAGCTGCTGCCTCAGGAGCCCGAGGTCCACGGGCTCGTCGCGCTGATGGAGCTGCAGGCGTCGCGCACCCGCGCCCGGCTGGGACCGTCGGGCGAGCCGATCCTGCTGCTCGACCAGGAACGCGCCCGCTGGGACTGGGTGCTGGTGGGCCGCGGCCTGGCCGCCCTGGACCGCGCGCGAAGCGTCGGCGCCACGGCCGGTCCCTACACGCTCCAGGCCGCGATCGCGGCCTGCCACGCGCGCGCCCGCGCCGCGCGGGACACCGACTGGCGCCAGATCGTCGCGCTCTACGACGGCCTGGCCGAGATCACGGGCTCTCCGGTCGTGGAGCTCAACCGCGCCGTGGCGATCGACATGGCCTTCGGTCCCGAGGCGGCGCTCGAGCTGGTGGACTCACTGCGGTCGGAGCCCGCTCTGAGCGAGTACCACCTGTTGCCCGCCGTGCGGGGTGAGCTGCTGGCGAAGCTGGGCCGCGGGGAGGAGGCGCGCGCGGAGTTCGGGCGCGCGGCGGGGCTTACGCAGAACGCGCGGGAGCGGGCGTTGCTGGAGGAGCGGGCGGGGGGGCCGTCGAGGTGAGCGGCGGCCCCGCGCGCAAATCAACTGCATTCCGTCAGGGGTTGCAGGCCTTCGTCGAAGCTCAGGGCAGGCGCGTGAGCACGAGCTGCGACCGGCGCTGGAAGCGGTCGGTCACGGGGAAGGAGCCGCCGTTGGGCTCGTCGAAGTTGCTCCCCGTCGTGGCGGCGCCGGTTTCGGAGACCGCGATCCGGCGCAGGCCCGCGACGCGCGCGGGGCCCGGCAGCTGGAAGTACAGCGCCTTGCCGGCCAGCGAGTCTCCGAGCGTGTAGTCGATGGTGCTGGCCTCGAAGCAGCCCACGCTGTCCGCCGGCTCGTGCGCGCTGGGGCTGAGGGCGCGGTCGGAGCTCTTGACGAGAAAGCCCGAGGGATGTGGCGGGCGGCGCAGCCACGCTCCCTGGATCAGCGAGGGCGCGGAGTACGCGAAGGCTCCGCACGACCAGCTCTGAGGATCCGGCCACGAGCAGGTGCGCTCCGGATCGCTCGGGGGTTGGCGCACCGCGCTCGCCGAGGTGCGGCCCGAGGCCGCGGCCGGGAAGGTAAACACGGTGCGCCCGGCGTCCCAGTGCGCCGGCGACCTCGGACTGGCCGCCACCCAGCGCAGGCGCAGCGTCTTGGAGGCGGAGAAGCGCAGGTCGACGCCCCCGCTGCCCGTGATCGCGCAGGGCGTGGTGGCCGGCGCGCTCCACTGCTTGTGGATCTCACCGGTCAGGGCCATCCGCCAGCGCCCGTAGTCCCGGCCAGCCGCCGGCGACGCCGCGACAAGACCGGCCAGCAGGCAGAGCGCGAACGTGATGCAGGGTCGTATCGGCATGGGCACCTCGGGCCCGACACTACCCGGCGCGAGCTGGTGCGGTGGCTTTCCTGTTACAGGGGAGTAGTGTCGCTCTCAGCGAGGACTGAGTGGTCGATTTAGCCGTAGTCGGAGTCAGGGCGACCGAGGACGGTGACCGTCGAGCCGGCCGCAGACCCTGGGTTAGGCTCGCCCCATGACGCGACGAGCCTGGCCTGCGCTCTGCGTCGCGTCGTGCGTGACGTGCCTGGCCGCGGCGCCGGCGCGCGCGGACGAGCAGGTGCGGTCCGGCGCGCTGCGCGCCACCGTCCGCGCCCAGCCCTGGCGGGTCGAGCTGGACGGCCCGGGCGGGCTGCGACTGCGCGAGAGCGCGGCGACGGCCCTGGGCTACCGCACGGCGACCGGGTGGTCGCGGGCGACTCACGCCCGGGAGCTGCGCCGCGACGGCTCCGGCGTCGTCGCCGTGGTGGCGACCGCGGGCGGCGGCGACCTGCGGGTGCGCCTGCGCCCGGCGGGCGAGGGTGCCATAGCCATCGAGGCGTCGCCGGTCTCGCCCACCGGGGTCGACGCGGTCGGAATGGGCTTCGACGCGCCGGCGGACGAGCGCTTCTTCGGCCTCGGTTCGCGCTCGGACGCGGTCGACCACCGCGGCAAGGAGGTCGAGAACTACGTGTCCGACGGCCCGTTTCGCCCCGAGGACCGCCAGTACGCGCGCGGGGTCGTCCCGCCGTGGGCGCACAGCGAGCGCGACGACGCCACCTACTACCCGGTCCCGTGGCTGCTCTCCTCGCGCGGCTACGGGGTGCTCGTGGATCGCGACGAGACGTCCCACTTCCGCCTGCTCTCCGAGCGCGGTGACACCTGGAGCGTCGACGTCGACGCCGGGGCTCTGGCGCTGCGTGTGTTCGCCGGGCCCAGGCCCGCAGATGCACTGCGGCGCTTCACCGCCGCGACCGGCCGCCAGCCTCCCCCGCCGACGCCGTGGACGTTCGGCCCGTGGTTCCAGACCGGCCAGCCCAACCGGGTCGAGCTGGCCGAGGAGGCGGCGATGGTCCGCGCCCAGCGCCAGGCCGACGTCCCGGTCTCGGCGGCCGAGACCCAGATGCACTTCCTGCCGTGCGGCGCGCAGCGCGACGACCCAGCCTACAACGCCGCGCGCACCCGCGCGTTCCACGCCGCGGGGCTGGCGCACCTCGTCTACTTCAACCCGTCGCTGTGCACCTCCTACCAGCCGGTGTGGTCCCAGGCGTCCGATCGCGGGCTGCTGATCCGCGAGGCCAGCGGTCAGACCCACGTGTACCCGGCCTTCGTGGGAGGCAGCGGACCGGCGGGCTTCACCTCCGAGCCGCTGTCCCAGTTCGACTTCCGCGCCCCGGGCACCGAGGCGTTCTACGCGGGCCTGCTGCGCGAGGCGGTCGCGGGCGGCCACGACGGATGGATGGAGGACTTCGGCGAGGGCGTGCCGCCGCAGGGCCGCGCCGCGGACGGCTCGACGGGAACCGCGCTGCACAACCGCTACCCCACCGACTACCACTGCTCGGTCCACCGGGCCGTGGCCGGGTTCGGTCGCCCGCTGGTCCGCCACCAGCGCTCGGGCTGGACGGGCGCGGCGCGCTGCGCCATCGACGTCTGGGGCGGCGACCCGACCACGGTGTGGGACTACGACGGCCTCGCCTCGGGCGTCAAGCAGGCCCTGGGCCTGGGGATGTCGGGCGTCAGCCGCTTCGGCACCGACATCGGCGGCTACAACAGCTTCGGGCCCGGCGAGCGGCTCACCCCGGAGCTCCTGATCCGCTGGATCCAGTTCGGGGCGGTGTCAGGGGTGATGCGGACCAAGGCCTCGGGACTGGCCGTCCCGTCGTATCGCCGCCCCCAGGTGTTCGACCCCGAGATCCTGCCCCTTTGGCGCCGCTACACGAAGCTGCACACTCAGCTGTACCCCTACATCCTGGCCGCGGATGCCCACTACCGCGCCACCGGCATGCCGCTGATGCGACACCTGGGCCTCGTGACGCCGTTCGACCCGCGTGCGCTGGCCGTCGACGACGAGCTGCTGTTCGGGCCCGACCTGCTCGCCGCGCCGGTCCTGGCCCCGGGCGCGACCCGGCGGTCCGTCTACGTTCCCGTGGGGACCTGGGTGGACTGGTGGCGCAGCGTGCGCTACGAGCCCCGCGACGGATCGTTTGGGCTGCGCGCCCCGCGGCTCGTGCGCGGACGCGCCACGCACACGCTCCCGGCCCCGCTGGAGGAGCTGCCGCTGCTCGCGCGGGCCGGCGCCGTGCTGCCGCTCCTGAGCGCCGACGTCGACACGCTGGCGCCCTACGGGGGGCGCGAGCTCGTGCACCTGGCAGACCGTGAGGACCGGCTCACGCTCCTGGCCTTCCCGCGCGGGCGCTGGCGCGGCACGATGTTCGAGGGCGAGGCCCTCGCTTCCGCCGAGTCGCGACACATCGCGCGGCGCGGTTGGACCCTGCGCATCGACGGGGCGCGCCGGCGCACCTACTCCATCGAGGCCTCCCTGGCCACCTTGCGCCGGCCCTTCGTCCCCTGCGTCGTGCGCGCCGGGACGCGGGCCCTGCCCCGCGCGCAGTGGTCCTACGACCGCGCCACCGGAGTGCTGCGCGCTCAGGTCAGCGCCGTGCGCACGAGCCTCTCGGTCCGCCCCTGCCCGGCGGCGTGACGGGCCTGCGTCGCGTGTCCGCGCTGCGGTTACCCGCCCGCGCGCTGGGGTAGCTCTCTCCTTCAACAAGACCGAGGAGGACAGGTGACAGCCAAGGCCGACTTCAACGCCGAAGAGTGGTCCACCGTCGTGGAGGCTCCGCTCCTGGCCGGCATGCGCGTCGTCGTCGCCGACCGCGGCGGCACGATCCGCGAGAGCCTGGCGATCGGCAAGGTGTACTCGCACGCGCGCCAGGCTCATGGCGAGAGCGAGCTGCTCGACGAGCTGACCGCGTCTCCGCCCGTCGCGGACCCCCAGCGACTCAAGGGCGCCGGTGACCTCGGCGCCGCCAGCGAGAAACGTCTTCGCGAGGCGCTCCAGCTCGTGAGCGCGAAGGGCGCACCCGAAGACGTGGAGGCGTACAAGCGCTTCGTGCTGAGCGTGGCTCAGGCGGCCGCCGAGGCGCACAAGGAAGGCGGCTTCGCCGGCATCGGGGGCAAGCAGATCAGCGGGGCCGAGCAGGCTGCGCTGGACGAGATCCGCTCCCTCATGGATGACGGGACGGCCTCGCCCCCCAGCGGCTAGCCGCCGCCCCAGTGACCGAGAGATTCGCCGCGACGATCGCCGCCGCCTACGCGACCGGCGGGCCCGCGACCGCGCCGGATCAGCTCCTAGGGCCCGTCCCAGGGAAGGGAGTAGGATATTCGTAGAAGCAAATCAGTGCGTGGCAACTCTGGATCCCAAGGAACGGGAACCTTTCCGCCGCGCCTCGATTGCCGCAGGCGCTCGTAGCACCGGCGCAGGTGACCCTCGGGAGACCTTGAAGATGGCGCCGCCGGCGCCCACATGCTGTGTTGAGAGGAGTGCGTGCCATGAACGTGGACGCCGCCCCATCCGTGTATCCGCTGCGAGTCGAGGGGGAGCTTGACGCTCACCTCAGCCGCTGGCTCTGGTTGGTCAAGTGGGTTCTGATGATCCCGCACGTCATCGCGCTCCTGTTCCTCTGGGTCGCGCTTGTCGTCCTGACCGTCGTCGCGTTCTTCGCGATCCTGCTCACCGGCCGCGACCCGCGCTCGATCTTCAACTTCTACGTCGGCGTGCTCCGCTGGTCATGGCGCGTGAGCTTCTACTCCTACAGCGCGCTCGGAACCGACCGCTATCCGCCGTTCACGCTCGCCGACGCCCCCGACTACCCCGCGCGGCTGGACGTCGAGTACCCGCAGGCGCTGTCACGCGGCCTGGTCCTCGTCAAGTGGTGGCTGCTCGCGCTGCCGCACTACCTCATCGTCGCGGTGTTCGTGAGCGGCGCGTGGGCCGGCTTCAACGCGGCCGGCAACTACGGGGGATGGACCTCAGGCGGCGGCCTGATCGGCCTGCTGGTCCTGATAGCGGGCGTCGTGCTGCTGTTCACCAGCCGCTACCCGCGCAGCATCTTCGACCTCGTCATGGGCATGAACCGCTGGGTCTACCGCGTCGCCGCCTACGCGACGCTGATGACCGACGCCTACCCGCCCTTCCGTCTGGACATGGGCGGCCGGGAGCCGGGGCCCGACACCGCTGGTACCGACGTCATCAGGCCTGAGCCGGCACCCGGGCTCTCATGACCACAGCGGGTTCCGGCGGTGTCGGGCGCTGGGTGTTTGCGGCCATCGTCTCGCTGCTTCTCGTCTCGGTGATCGCGTCGCCGGCGGCCGCCGCTGCCGCACCCGACCGCGCGACGCTCGCGCGGATGGACGGCGTCATCCGCAAGGGCATGGAGCGCTCCGGCATGCCGGGCTTCGCCGTCGCCGTGGTGTCCGGTGGCCGTTTGGTCTACGCGCGCGGCTACGGGGATTCCGGTAAGGACCGCCGCGCGACGTCGCGGACGCCGTTCCTGCTCGGCTCGACCTCGAAGTCCTTCACGGCGCTGGCGGCGATGCAGCTCGCCGACGCGGGCAGACTCGACCTTGACGCGCCCGCCCGGCGCTATGTGCGCGAGTTCCGGCTCGCCGACCAGCGGGCCGCCGACCGAATCACGGTGCGCCAGGTGCTTCAGCAGACCACCGGGATGCCGGCGACCGCGGGCGGCCCCGTCGTCCGGAGCGCGGCCGACGGCACCGCCCTCGAGGCCCTGCAGGAGCTGCAGGGCACGACGCTGGCCACACGACCCGGAACGGAGTTCGAGTACGCCAACGCCAACTACATCCTGGCGGGGCTGATCGTCGAGCGAGCCTCGGGCGAGCCCTACGCGCAGTACGTCCAGCGCCACATCTTCACCCCCCTGGGCATGCGTGACAGCTACGTCGCGCTCGATGCCGCGAAGCGCGCCGGGCTGGCGACAGGGCACCGCTACTGGTTCGGCCTGAGCACCGCCCACGGGCCGACCTTCCGCCGTGGCATCCAGTCCGCCGGCTACCTCATCTCATCCGCACAGGACATGGGCCGCTACCTCGCCATGTACCTCAACCACGGCGTGACCGCCAACGGGGACCGCATCGTCTCGCGACGAGGGCTGCGGACCATGCTCGCCCCGGGACGCCCGGGAAAGTTGGGTGCATGGTCAGACCACGCCGATGCCCGCTATGCGATGGGCTGGTACGTCGGCGGCCCGTGGTCACAGGTCGCCCAGCTCCATCCCGGGCGAGCGCCGGACTCCAGCGCCCTGATGGTCATGTTCCCGCGCCGTGCCTTGGCGGTGGTGACGTTGACCAATGCCGCGAACGAGCTCTCGCTCCTGCCGAGCTATCCGGCCTCGGTTGACCGCGTCGAGCGCAACGCCGTCGACGCGCTGATCGGGGACCCGATCGACACCGGCACCTCGCTGCATCGCTTCTATCTGTACTTCGACCTCATCGCCCTCGCGCTGCTGATCGCCGTGACATGGCCGGTCGTACGTGCCGTCCGCGCCCTACGGACGCGCACGCGCCCACGCCACCGGTGGCTCGCCGTCGCCGGCGTGGTGACACGTGCCGGCGGGGGCGGACTGCTCGTGGCGCTTCCCGCGCTCGCATTCGGGTGGCGGGCCTCGTTCCTCTGGCAACCGGATCTGTTCACCGTCATCGTCCTCATCGGCGCCTTTCTGCTGGTCACCGCCGCGTTGCGCCTTACCAGGCTCCTGCGACGGTCCCCCGAGTCGCCGCGGGAAGCCCCGGCATCCGGCGCCGTGGCGGTAGAGACCGCCGCGACGCCCCCGTTGGTCGCCCGATGATCCGCGCCGCAGCCCGAAAGCGGGCGGCCGCCGGCGCGGCGGGCGCCTTCGCCGTCTACGCATCGGTCTTGCGTCCCCGTATCCAGTGGCTCGGCACCAGCGAGGAGGAGCGGACGGCCACCTACCTCGGAGATGACCTCATCCCCAGCGGCCGCCGCTACGGCGCGATGGCGACCACGATCCCGGCACCGCCAGAGCACATCTGGCCGTGGCTGGTGCAGATGGGCTGCGACCGCGCC
Organism: Solirubrobacteraceae bacterium; assembly: GCA_033856025.1. Taxonomy (GTDB): domain Bacteria; phylum Actinomycetota; class Thermoleophilia; order Solirubrobacterales; family Solirubrobacteraceae; genus AC-38. The sequence goes on from JAWVFQ010000031.1 coordinate 67,085, forward strand.
GGCTTCTACAGCTTCGACCGCCTCGACAACGGCGGCCGGCCGAGCGCCAACCACATCGAGCCGCGATGGCAGTACCTGCGAGAGGGCGACCGCATCGCTTCCGCCCCCGACGCCAGCCGCTGGTTCGACGTCGCGCTCTTGGCTCCCGAGCGGGCCCTGGTCCTGCGGGCATCGCTGAGCCTCCCGGCGGCGCGCAACTTCGACCCCGCGGACGGAATGCCGGGCGCGTACAGCGACAGCACGTGGGGTTTCTTCCTCCGGCCGACCGTCGAAGGACACACACGGCTCGTCGTCACGGGCAAGGCGCGCGGGCAGCCGCACGCGCTGATCGCCGCCGCCAACTGGCTGGTCTGGGACCCGGCGCACTGGGTGATGCAGCTCAAGCAGTTCGCCGGCCTACGCCGCCGCGCCGAGTCGGTGCCCAGCGGCACCGCTCCGGAGCGTCAAGCGGTGTCCGCCGGATGACACGCTGGACGACGCGACTGCACGCCTGGGCGTACCGGCGCTCGGACGGACGGGTCCTCGGACGGATGGGCGGTCAGCCGTCCTGCTGCTGCAGACCACCGGGCGTCGCTCCGGGCTGACCCGCACCACACCGGTGCAGTACCTCGCAGACGGCGACGCCTTCGTCGTCGTGGCCTCCAACTCCGGCGCCGCCCGCCCCCCAGCCTGGTACCTCAACCTGCGCGCCAACCCGCACGCCGGATTCGGGTCGGTGCACGCAGCATCGACGTGCGGGCGCAGGAGGCGGCCGGCCAGGAGCGCGGGGCGCTCTGGGAACGGCTGAGGGCCGCCAACCGCTACCTGGAGCGCGCCGCGCGCAAGGCTGGACGCGACCTCCCACTCATGGCCCTGGTTCCCTCGACGCCCCCGACTGCGCGGCCGGCCGCCGATCGATGGTGAGGCTCATGGCGCGAGGGCCGCGAGGTGGTTGGGATTACCCGCGCGCCTGGTGCGGTTGCTTTCCCGTCACAGGGGAGTAGTGTCGTTCTCAGCGAGGACTGAGTAGTCGATCTAGCCGTAGGCCGAAGACTGGCCGACCGATCGTTCCTCCAGTCTGGTACGCAATCCCAAGGACGGGCGAGGAGGTCGGACCCATGAGACGAGCACCGATGTCGGTGCATGCCTGGGCGGTCATGGGTCAGTCGAGGGTCACGATGGCTGCGTTGACGTTTGCGTTGGCGTTGGCGTTTGGCGTCGCGGTGCCCGGCGTGGCGGGTTCGAAGCGCAGGCTGCCGCGGCCCAACCTCGTTGTGAGTTCGATCGCCAAGCCCCCGGCCACCCTGGGGAGTCAGGGAAAGCTCACGGTCACCGTCAACGTGAAGAACCGCGGCAACGCCACGGCGAAGGCGAGCATGGTCGGGCTGTACCTCGCCAGGGGCACCAGGCGCTCCAGGGGCGACCGGCGTCTTGCGCGCAAGAGCGTCACGAAGCTGACGAGGGGCAAGACCGCGCAGGTCAAGATCACCGCGATGCTGCCCGCCGTCACGGCGGCGGTGACCAAGGCGGGTGTGTACCGGCTGATCGCGTGCGCCGATGACACGAAGCAGGTCCGGGAGTCGAACGAGAACGAGAACTGCAGGGCCTCGTCCGCGATCCGCCTCGCCGCGCCGGTCGTGGTACCGCCCCCGACCCCGACCCCGACCCCGACCCCGACCCCGACCCCGCCCTCGCCGCCGCCGCCTCCCCCTCCGGCCACGCCCGCGTTCACCCTGACCGCCGAAATCGACTGGGGCTCCGTCCAGGATGCTGCCTACCACAGGCCTGCCGCGGGCGACCCGGTGACGGTCACGCTTGCGGCCGGCAACGGGCAGCCGGGCCAGGCGGGCTACACGCGATCGGCCATCGCGCCCCAGCCGCTCGTGACCGGAACGACCACCACCTTTGACTACTCGGGCACCGCCAACAACCCGGACGACGGGGCGGCGGCCGCCGCGCTGCCGTTCCCGTTCCCGTTCGGGGGCGTGAGCTCGAGCACGGCGAGCGCCTCGACCAACGGCTGGCTCAGCTTCGGCGCACCTGCCTGGGATTACTGGGACGACAACCAGCTCAGCGACTACCGGGGTGTCACGGCGGTCGTTGGACGCTTCGAGCGGGGGATCATGCCCTACATGGGGGACCTCGACGTGAGCGATCAGGGCGTCGCCGGGACCGGCACGGTCAAGATGGTCGTGCCCCCCGACAGCGGTTCGGTCGCCTTCCAATGGGACCTCGGCCAGCATGGGGGCAACGGTGCGCCTCGGCGCGTATTCCAGCTCGTCCTCCTACCCGACGGGCGATTCCGGTTCGACTACCCCGGCACCAATACCGCGGGCGGAAGCGCCGCCTTCGTGGGTTACTCCCTCGGAACCGGTGAGAGCTCCGTCGACGCCGTGGCCACCGGCGCGACCGCTGTTCCCGCGACGAGCGTGCTCTTCACCCCCAACCCGGTGACGAGCGTCTCGGCGCTGCCCGGCGGTCCGGCGACGTTGACCCTCCCGGCGGGCAGTTCGTTGGTCTCGGCCGACCCCGGGTGCACGCTCACGACCGCACCTGGGAGCCGGTCCGCGGGTCTGGTCACGTGCGCGATGCCGGTCATCGCCGCCGGCCAGCAGCAGACGCGCGCGGTGACGTTCGCGATGCCGCCCGACGCGCCCGGACACACGCAGCCAGCGAACTTCGGTCTCGCCGGCGCCTTTCACCCCGGGGCGTTCAACCTGACCGACGACACCGAGATCAACACGCTCAACACCAGTCTTCGGAGCACGTCGATCACCCTGACGCCGAGCTACACGTCACCTCCCACTCCCCAAGCCGGGGTGATGTCGCTGTTTACCGTTACCGTCGACGCGGGGGGTGGCGGGCTCGATCAGCCGACGGCGACGTTCACGCTGCCCGCCAACACGACGCTCGACTCGATCAGGATCGGCACCGGAGACCTCGATTGCGACGCGCCCTCCGGGGGCCAGGCTCAGTGCCGGTTGCCCTCGGGCACCGGCACGAAGGACGTGCTCGTGAGGGTGACACCATCGGCCGCCGCCGTGGGCTCGCCGATGACGCTCGACGTCGCCGTGCGGGCGCTTAACGCCCCCCAGGCCACGGGCAGCGCGACCTCGCCCAACGTGGCCCCCTAGCGCGAGACCGGCGCTCCAGCCGGGAGTGACTCCCTAACCTGTAGTTCTGACGTTTCCTCCTAACTGCGCTATCTCGTCGACTGGCCAGAGCGTGTCTTAAGCGGTCAGGCCGAGACTGCCAGCCGTGGTGACCTCTCGCCTGTCAAGCGAGGGGTCTCCAGGCGAGAGGCCCCTGCTCAACTCAGCCGCGCCACGGTCAAGCCGCCGGGGCCGGGCAGGTCGTCGGGCGCGAGGAAGAGCGCCGCAGGAAGACCCACGGGCTCGTCTTGCTGTCGGAGTACCACCAGGTCCGCGCGGTGGCTAGGAACGAGTCGGCGGTGCCGTCTCCGTCGATGTCGCACGCGCGCACCCGCTTGAGGCTGTTGACCCCCGTGAGGTTGCGGCTCATGCACAGGCCGCGCTCGGTCTGCTCGACCGCGTCGTCGAGATCGTCGTGTGCGAAAACGTTGGACGTGACCCTGGCGCCGCAGGGCGTGCGCTCGGGCGTGCCCCGCAGCTTTACCGCGGTCCCGTCGTCGTAGAGGAAACTGTTATAGGAAACGTCCATCGAGTAGCCGGCGCGGCCGCAGTTGAAGGCGGAGTCGCTGAAGGTGCCGCGCACGCCGCAGCTGCGCTGGCCGTGCATGTCGAACTGGTGCGTATGGACCCAGAAGCCGATCCAGCGGTGAAGCCCGCCGTGTTGGAGCACCAGGTTGTCGTAGGCCCGGTAGCCGGAGCCGTCGCTGCCGTCTCCGGCGATCGCGTGCCGGTTCCAGTCGAAGACGTTACGCTCGATGTCCGCCATCGCCCCGTCCGAGACAACCACCCCGTAGCCGTGCGACCCGATGTGCTGGTTGTGGTGGATCCAGTTGTCGTGGACCCGGATGCGGTGGTCGTGAAGTCCGATCACGTTGCCGTTGTCGCGGATGTCGATCGCCTCACCCCGGAACCCGTACACCTCGTTGTGATCAATCTCGATCCCGCTGTGGGAGTCGACGGAGATGCCGAACGGATAGCCACCCTCCGGAACTCCCAGGTCCGGGCCGCCAATCCGCATCCCGGTGATGCGGACCCCGTTGCCGTCAATCTCGAACAGGGACGCCGGCTTCTTGATGAACAGCAGTGGCCCCGGCGTCTTCGGGGTCCGCCCGCCCCTAAAAGTCACGCCCTCCGCGATTGAGAACCGCCCCTGGCCGGTCAGGTCCATCCGCACGTCGTCGGCGACCTCGACCGTGGTGCCCGGAGTCTGCAGGCCCTGGCGCAGAGCGTCCACCTGGTCGCCGGAAGTGATCGAGACCACGTCCGCCCCCGCAACCGCCGCACCCGGTCCCACCACCACTACGAACAGCGCCGCCGCCAAGGCGAGGCTCGCCGCTCCAGCTTGTCTCTCGGGCGTCCGTGCCATCCGTGCTCCTCCGGCTAGCCTCTCAACTCCGGCCCGACGACGCAAGAGGCCGGTGACTGCCGACGTGCTCATGAAGCGGTCGGGCCGCGACTGCCTGGTACTTGTGCGCTCAGCGCCGCCGAGAGCGCCGGCCTTACAAGCATCGAGGCGAGGCACCGGGCGTTCGACACAAGGTCGGAGCTGAAGGGTCTTGCCGCGGCCCGGATCGTCTGCAACGCGCGCTGAGTGCCCGGGCATCCGGGCGGTGTCGTCCGGCGACTCGCACTTGCGTTCGGTAATGCATACAGTCGCGAGTCGTGGCGACAAGCCAAAGCTTGATGGATCTGGTGGGTTGCCGGGTGCCGCTCCAGTCCGCATCGTTGGGAGGCCCGATCTCCACCTCGGCGCTGGCGGCGGCGGTGTCGGAGGCCGGCGGCCTGGGGATGATCGCCAACCCCTCGTCGGCGGCTGAGGTGCGCGAGCTGGTGGAAGGCGCGCGAGCGCTCACCGGCCAGGCAATCGGGATTGGATTCTTGATCCCTTTCGTTGCCGTCGAGGCGGTTCAAGAGGCAGCCGCGTCGGTCGAGGTGGTCGAGTTCTTCTACGGTGACCCTGATCCCGAACTGGTTGGGCTTGCCCGCGCTCACGGCGCGATCGCCGGGTGGCAGACCGGTTCGGTCGCCGAGGCGCAGGCGGCGGCAGCGGCGGGCTGCGACTACGTAATCGCTCAAGGGATCGAGGCCGGCGGTCACGTGCGCGGGGCGCAGTGCCTCGACGACGTCCTCGCCGAAACGCTGGCGGGCGTGGATGTCCCGGTCCTCGCCGCCGGAGGAGTGGGAACCGCGCGGCGAGTCGAGGACCTGCTTGCGGCCGGCGCCGCGGGCGTTCGCGTGGGCACGAGGTTCGTGGCCGCCCAAGAAGCGGACGCCCACCCGGACTACGTCGCGCGGCTGATCGCCGCCTCACAGCGAGAGACGGTCCTGACCCAAGCCTTCGGGAACGGCTGGCCGGACGCTCCCCACCGCGTTCTGCGATCTGCCCTCGAGGCGGCTGAGCACTACAGCGGGGAGGTCGTCGCAGTTGTCGGCGATCTTGAGATCGGAAGATTCAGCCCACGACCGGTCACCCGGGACGTCCGTGGCGAGATCGCCGCGATGGCGCTCTACGCAGGCCAGTCCGTCGACGACGTAAGACAAGTCCAGCCCGCGGCCGAAATCGTCGCCGAGCTGACCGCCACCGGCTGAGGGGCCGCTCAGTGGGCTCGACCATTCAGGGCGCAGACTGCTTGAGTGCCCGCTAAGCGGTCGGCGCTCGACCTGCGCCTTCCGGTGTCGCACCGTGCACAGCATGTGTCGTGCGGGCGACAGACGCGCCGGCCGTTGTCGGAAACGCTCTTGCCTCCAACGAGGACCGAATCAAACCAACGCCAGGAGGCCAGAAATGAAGATCTCGAAGACACTCGTGACGGTCGCGGCCATGCTCGCGGTCACCCTCACGCTGGCGGCTGCCGCGCAGGCCCAACCGGCCGGCAACGGGACGCCGGGGAAGAAGGGCTGCACGGTCAACATGCAAAACCCCGACGGAAGCCCCGGGCAGAGCATCGTCTACGACGACGGATACAGCTTCAGCATCAAGAACAAGAGCACGGGCAAGACGCACACCTACAAGTGCAACGACGGGAAGTGGGAGGAGACCGTCGCTAGAGCGGGCGGGTCCCGCTGGCAGCGCATCACCTATATCGGTGCCTTCCAGATCAACCCGTCCGGGCGCGGCCGGCTCCGCGGCGAGCGGACCCCGGCGGCCGAGCGACGCTACTCGGCAATGCAGTAAGTGATCCGGGCGGGCGCGGCCGTGCAAACCCGTACGGCCGCGCCCACCAGGTCCGCCCGCGAGAAACCCCCTCGGCCGCTCGCCACGCTCCGTCGCTGAGAAGGCCATCACCGAACAGGTGCCCGCTAGGCAGCCGTCGAAAGGCGGCGAATGGCGTACGTCTACCTGTTGCGATGCAGCGACGACAGCCTGTACTGCGGATGGACCACCGACATCGGCCGGCGACTGGCCGCACATTGCGACGGCCGGGCCAGCCGATACACCCGCAGTCGGCTCCCGGTCGAGCTCGAGGTCGCGATGCCGGTGGCCGACCGGTCCGCCGCGCTGCGCGAGGAGGCTCGCATCAAGCGAATGGCGCGCGCGGAGAAGCTCGCGCTGATCGAAGCCGCACGGCAGAGGGGCGCGCGAGCTCACACGGGCTGAGGCTGAAGTACTGCCGGGATGCCCATGAAGCAGTCGGCCGTGGGCTCACGCCAGTCACCGCCCCTCCGACATGGCGAGACCCGGACATCTGAGGGCCAGGAGGTCTACGACCCGCATGCCAAAGCCCGGCGTCATGCTGCCGAATGCAGTCAGGGCCCTCCGGCCCCTACGTCGGTCCAGGAGTTCAGTTTGCGGAGACTTCGATCGCCGAGTCCCGCACGAACTCGAGCATCCCCGCGTCGAGCGGCTGCATCCTTGCGTCAACGCCACTCGGTAGCGCCGACCCCAGGGCGCCGGCGAGCGCCTGCATCGTCTCATCGCGATCACGAGAGACATCCGGGTCCGACTCGACGCCCAGGAACAGACCGGGCTCGTCATCTCCGTACGCCCCGGTGAAAAGCCAGAGCGCACGGACGCCCTCGACCCCGCGCACGCAGTCCCGCAAAGAAGCCACCGTGTCCTCGGGCACCGACGGCGGCGTGTTCGCTACGCGGAAGCTCGTGCCTGCGGGCTCGGTCACCGGGTCCCCCGCCAGGGCCTGGAGGTCCGGCGTCACGAACTGGCCGCCGAACGCGTCAGCGGGATTGAGCGCCACATTTGCGCCACCCCCAAGCGCCATCCGCGCGAGCATAGGCGCGTCCAGGCGCACATAGGGCCCGGGGCTCTCCGCCCAGCGCGCGAATGCTTCCCCGTTCGTGAACGCCGGCAAGCTGCGACTTCCGTCTTCGTGCTCCTGCATCAGCACCTCATCCGTGGGCTCGCCGTCGACGACGCCCACCGGCACGATCAGCGTGCTTCGCGCCAGCACCCCGAAGAGCGCGCCCCACGCGTCCTCGCTCGGCGCGTCCGCCATCGCGTGCATCGCGGCCTCCAACTCTGCATTCTCGTCCACCGCTTCCCCCTCCGTAACCCGCCGCTCGCCGACCCCCACGAACCCTACAGAGCGGACACACGCCCAGCGTAAGCCTGGGATTAGCAGGGCTTTTCAAGGAAGCCGACGCCCGGACTCGAACCGGGGACCCCTTCATTACGAGTGAAGTGCTCTACCAGCTGAGCTACGTCGGCGCGCGGGTTCATCGTAGCGGCGCTGTAGGGCGGGGCGCGTGTGGCTGGTGATATCTTTTCCGATGTCAAGCGATGCTCGCTGCCGCCACCCTCAAAGATGCTCGGATCCGTCATGGCCTCGACCAGCGGTCGCTGGCTCGGCGTGCCGGTACGACGCAGGCGCAGGTGAGCCGGATCGAGCGGGGGGCGATTTCTCCGTCGGTCGCGACTCTGGAACGGTTGATGCAGGCGATGGGCGAGCGGCTGGACCTTGGCGTGACGGCCGGGCCGCGCGGGAACCGGTCGACGGCGGAGCTGCGCGCGGACTTCCGCGGCCTGGCCCCCGGAGAGCGCGTCGCCCAGGCCGCCGAGCTCAGTCGGGCGCTGACCGCGATCGCGGCCGGAACGCGAGCGCGCGGCCGATGACGCAGGCGCCGGCGCCCCTGGACCCCCTCGCGCTGTTCCGGGCGCTGCACGCCCGCGGCGTCGAGTACGTCGTGATCGGCGGGTTCTCCCTCGCCGCCCACGGCGTCGTGCGCGGCACCAAGGACGTCGACGTCTTCCCGGACCCGGACCCGAAGAACCTCGAACGGCTCGCGGAGGCGCTCGGCGACCTCGAGGCCCGCGTGCACGGCATGGACGACTTCGCGCCCGACGAGTTCCCCGCCCAATTGGACGCCGACGGGCTCGGCGCGGGCGGGAACTGGGTCCTCTCCACGGTCCACGGCCGTCTCGACGTCATGCAGTACGTCGCCGGGGTCAAGGGCTGGGACCAGCTGCGCGAGGGCGCGGTCGCCTACGAGATCCCCGGCCTCGACCACGCTCCGCTCTTCGCCGGGCTCGACGACCTGGTCGCCATGAAACGCGCCGCCGGCCGCGACCAGGACCTCCTGGACATCGTCGAGCTCGAGCGCGCGCGGGGCGCGCTGGACTAACGCCCCGTCGCCGTCTTCCCCGACCGGCTCCCGGGCTCGCCGCGCACCTGGGCCAGGCGCGTCGCGAACACGAGGCCTACCCCGCCGATCAGGTTCCCGGCGATCGCGAGGCCGGTGTTGCGCGCGAGGTCTCCCCATGTCGCGTCGGTCGTCCCCGCGAGCAGGCCGAAGAGGACCTCGCCGAACCCGACGACGGCGTGGTTGAGCGACGGCGCGAGCAGCAGGAAGCCGACGAGCAGGGACGCGATCAGGCGAGCCGTGGAGTCGTCCGCCGCGGCGACGATCCAGGTGAAGAGCGTCATCACGGTCCCGGCGGCGATGGCGCTGAGCAGAGCCGGCAGCACGTCACGGGTGCCCACGGTGTCCGCGAGCGATCCCGCCGCGTCGAGGGCGGCCGGGGGCAGCACTCCGTGGGGCGCGAACAGCGCGGCGCCCAGCAGGAGGCCGACCGTATTGAACACGAACGTGATCCCCCACATTCGCAGCAGCGCGCCCCGCGGCGAGCGGCCCGCGAACACGGCGCTGACCGGGATCAGGAAGTTCTCGGTGAACAGCTCCGCGCGGCCCAGGGTGATCAGCGCGAAGGCGATCCCGAACGTCAGCGCACCCAGGACGTGCGCGGTCTCCATCGGCATCACCGCACTCAGCGCTCCCGTCGTCACGACCACGGCGACGATCCCGAAGAAGACGTCCGCCCCGCCCGCGAAGCCGGTCGCCGCCAGCGCCGCCGCGCTGCGCCCCAGCCGGCGCTCGCCCTCGTCGAGGCCCTCCTCCCAGATCTCGTCCGGCGCGCGTCCGCTCATTCCGGGACCGCCTAGCCCAGCCGGACGATGCCCGTCGCCAGCAGCAGCAACAGGGTCACCACCGCCGACACGAGCAGCGAGCCGCCGCAGCCCAGCCGGTTGGAGAAGAAGACGAACACGCCGGGGCCCCTTCTGCCCCGCCGCGGGGGTCCCTAAGCGGCGAGCCCCTCCGACCCCGCCTGCGCCGTCATCTCCCGCAGGATCCGGGCCACGCGCGTGTACACCGGGGCGCCCGCCGCCATCCCGCAGTGGGTGCTGGCCACCTCGACGTGCTCGGCCGCCGGGTCCAGGCAGGCCTCGTAGTGGACGATCCCGTCGGTCGTCGAGTACACCGAGACGAAGCGGACGCGGTCGCTCGGGAAGGGCGCGCGGAAGTCCTCCCAGAACTGCGTGCAGCACACCGTCCCCGCGGCCTCGGCCGCCTCGTGGCGCCGGCGCGCCCGGCCCAGCAGCGCCCGCGACAGGGGATGCACGGGGATCTCATCGAACAGCCGGCGGTCCGCGCACGTGTGGCGCAGGACGCGGCCCAGCCCCAGGTCCCCCAGGGACGACAGCAGCTCGAGCTGGAGGTGCAGGAACGGATGGACGTTGCGCAGCGGGTCCACCAGCGGGGACCCCAACGTGATGATCCCGCTGACCAGGTCCGGGCGCCGGACGGCCAGCGCCCGCGCGAACACTCCACCGCGCGAGTGCCCGATGACCACGGCCGGACGGCCCGCGCGCGAGGTCGAGCGCTCCAGGCGCTCCACCAGGCGACCCATCTCCGCCTCCGAGCAGTCCACGTTCACGGCGATCCCGGCCCGGCGCGGGGCGTAGCCCGCCCGCTTGAGCCAGCGGGCCATCAGCGTCAGCGTCGAGTCCGACGCCAGCAGCCCCGGCACCAGCAGGACCGGCTGACCGGGGACGGGCGCGGAAGGCGGCGACGACCACACGGGCGAGCGCAGCAGGCCCGCCAGCTCGCCTGCCGCGCGTCCTTCGCGCCAGATCGGGGGCGTAGCCGTGGCCATCGCCCGCCGAATGCTACGAGACGGCCCGGCGCTCCTGACGCACCTTCACCCCATCCACGAACCAGATCCGGCGCCCGTCGGGATACGTGGCCGCCGGGCCGTCCTCCGGATCGCGGTGGCGCAACCCGTCTCGATACCACTTCTCCGTGCCGTTCACGTACACGCACGCGGGCGCGCCGTCGCGGTGCCTCACACCGTCCCGGTACCACTTCTCCGACCCGTTGGCGTGGACGACGGCCGGCCCATCGGAGCGGTGGAGCCGGCCGTGGCGGTACCACTCCTCGCGCCCGCTGGGGAACACCCGCGCGGGCCCGCCGGCCCGGTGCAGCCGACCCTGCGCGTCGCGCCATTCCAGGACGCCGTCCGCCCGCAGCTGCGCCATCAGGGGACCCGTGCGATCTCCCGGCGCTGACGCCCCGGCTGGAAGGAGTACGCGGACGCGCCCGCCGGCGCGGCCGGCGCGGCCGCGAGCACGAGGACCGGGAGGAGGCGGCGCATCCGCCGAATCGTACGCGCGCCGAAACGTCGCGCCGGGCGCGCGATGTGTCGATACTTGGCCGACATGCGGCGCGTATTTAGCCGTCCCTGGCTGATCGCGGCCTTTGGCGCCGCCGTGGTCGGCGTGCCCGTGTCGGCCGCCGCGGTGCTGGCCGGCGCGGACAAGCCGCCGCCGCGGGCCCCCGCGAAGCAGCGGGCCCACGACGATGCCATCGACCGCCTGATCGCGCAGGGCCGCTCGCGCGCCCGGGCCGTCGAGCCGTCCGCCGGCCTGCCCGAGGGCATCGTCATCGAGGCCGGCGCCACCGACTTCCCCACCTCCCCGGGCCAGGGAGCGGGGAACGGGCGCGACCGCGTGTCGCCGGGCGCGCCGAGCGACGCGCAGATCCGCGCCGAGCTCGAGGACGTCCAGCGCGAGCAGGCCAAGATCCAGCGGATCCTGCTGGACTCCTCCGCCCCCATCCGGCCCGGCTCGGGACGCTTCATCTGGCCGGTCAACGGCACGTTCACCTCTCCGTTCGGGATGCGCTGGGGACGGCTGCACGCCGGGATCGACCTCGCCGCGCCCACGGGCACCGCGATTCGCGCCGCCGACACCGGCCAGGTCGTCCTGGCCGGGACCTACGGCGGCTACGGCGACTACACCTGCATCCGCCACACCCGCACGATCAGCACGTGCTACGGCCACCAGTCGCGGATCCTCGTCCACGTCGGCGAGGTCGTGACGCAGGGCCAGGTGATCGGCGCGGTCGGGTCGACCGGCCACTCCACGGGGCCGCACCTGCACTTCGAGGTGCGCATCGGCGGCCGCCCGGTGAACCCGATGGGCTACCTGTAGGCGTGCGACGGCTCCTGGCGATCGCGGCGCCGGCGCTGGTCGCGGCGGCGGCGCTGGCCCACCCCTGGACCGTCGCGTCGCGGCCGCACGCCGCGCGGGCCGCGAGTCCCGCCGGTCCCACCCGCACCTGGGAGACCATCGGGCGCTCGGTCCGCGGCGCGCCCATCCGCGCGCTGCGGCTGGGGGACCCGGGAGCCGCCACCTCGGTCCTCGTGGTCGGCTGCATCCACGGGGACGAGACGGCCGGGCGCGCGGTCATCGATCGCCTGGCGCGCGCGGCGACGCCACCCTCCGGCGTCGCGCTGTGGCTGGTGCGCGACGCGAACCCCGACGGCTGCCGGGCCCACACGCGCCAGAACGCGCACGGCGTCGACCTCAACCGCAACTTCCCCTACCGCTGGGAGCGCCTGCCGCAGGGGACCTTCCACTCCGGCCCGCGCCCGCTGTCCGAGCCCGAGTCGCGCGCCATCCAGGGACTCATCCGCCGGGAGCGGCCCGCGGTCTCGCTCTGGTACCACCAGCACGCCGCGCTGGTCGACTCCTACGGCGACGCCTCGATCGCGCGCCGCTACGCCCGGCGCGCCGGCCTCCCCTACAAGGCCTTCTACGCCGCGCCCGGATCGATCACGCGCTGGCAGGTGCACACGTACCCGAGCAGCACGGGCATCGTGGTCGAGCTTCCCGCGGGCGCGCTGACCGCACGGGCGGCGACGCGCCACGCCCGGGCCGCCCTCGCGCTCGCCGCGGAGCAGGCCCCGCGCGCCGCGACCGCCGCCGTCGCGCGCCCCCGGATCCTCGAGCGCCCCATCCCCTACGGCCCCAAGCGCCGCGCCGACATGGCCGCCTACTCGCTGCGCCACTACGGGCAGCGCGAATGGCGGCTGACCCCGCGCGCGATCGTCGAGCACTGGACCCAGAACTCCAGCGTGTCCCAGACCATCAACACCTTTGCGCCCAACGCCCCCGACCCCGAGCTGCACGAGCTCCCCGGCGTGTGCAGCCACTTCGTGATCGCGCGCGACGGGACGATCGTGCAGATGGTCCCCACGTCCATCCGCTGCCGCCACGCCTTCGGGATGAACCACGCAGCGATCGGCATCGAGCACGTCGGCTTCTCCGACTCCGAGGTCATGGGGAACCCCCGCCAGCTCGCCGCCTCCCTCGCGCTCACCCGCTGGCTGGCCTGCCGCTACGGGGTCCGCGTGCCCGACGTCGTGGGCCACGCCGAGACCCTGTCCTCGCGCTTCTACACGGAGATCCACCCCGAGCGCTACGGGCACTCCACCCACGGCGACATGGGCCGCCGGGCGATGACGCGCTACCGCGCGATGCTGGCGAGCCGCGCCTGCGGCTAGCGTCCGGCGGATGGACCCCTACCCCGGCGCGCTGCTGGACTGGCTGGGCTGCGCCGCCGGCGGCGCCGGGGAGCGCGCCGCTCGGGCGGCCCGCGCGGCGGGCGACGGCGTGCTGGAGACGGCGGCGTGGCTGGGGACCGCGGGCCACGCCCTGGACTTCGACGACACCTACCTGCCGGGGATCGCCCACCTCAGCGCGCCCACGGCTCCCGCGGCGCTCGCGCTGGGCGCCGCGCGCGGAGCCACGGTCGGCGCGGTGCTCGACGCCTACGCCGCCGGCTTCGAGGCGATGGGCGCGCTGGCCCGCGCGAGCCATCCCGCTCTCTACGACGGCGGCTGGCACCCGACGGCGGTGTGCGGGAGCGCGGGCGCGGCGGTGGCGGCGGCGCGGGTGCTCGGGCTCGACCCGGAGGCGGAGCGCTCCGCCGTCTCGCTGGCGCTGCTGCGCGCCGGAGGGATGCGGGCGGCCTTCGGGTCCGACGGCAAGGCGCTCCAGGTCGGCCTGGCGGCGGCGGCGGGCGTGCACGCCGCGCTGGTGGCGCACGGCGGGGCGCGCGTCGCGGACGCCGCCGGGGCGCCGTCCGGGTTCGCGGAGGTCTTCGGCGGGACCTGGGCCGAGCCCGACCCGGCCGACCGCGCCATCGACCGCAACTGGACCAAGCCCTGGCCGTGCTGCCTCATGGCGCACTCGTCGATCGAGGCCGCACTGGGCCTCGACGGGGACGGTCCGCTGGAGGTCACGGTCCATCCGGTCGCCCGCGCGGCCGCGCGCTACGACGACGTGGCCGACGGCCTGCAGGCGAAGTTCTCCATCCCCTACCTCGTGGCCTGGGCGCGCCTGCGCGGCGAGCCCGAGCCGGCCAGCTTCGCGGCGGTCGACCCCGAGGTCCGCGACGCGGCCCGCGCGGTCACCGTCCGCACCGACCCCGCGCTGGGGGAGTCCGAGGCGGTCCTGCGCGCGGACGGCGCGCAGGTCGCGCACGTCCGCGTCTCACGCGGCGCACCCGAGCGCCCGCTGGACACGGCGCACGTCCTGCGCAAGCTCGTCCTGCTCTCCGGCGACCGGCTGCTCGACGCGCTCGACGATCGCGAGCGCCCCGCGGCCGAGCTGCTGGCTCAGCTGGACGCGTCCCAGCGGCGCAGGTAGGGCAGCGGGTCGAACGGCTCGCCGCCGTCCCACCAGTGGGGCGTCCACATCTCGAAGTGGAGGTGGTCGCCCGAGCAGCTGCCGGTGCAGCCGACGCGGCCCAGCACCGTCCCCGCGGCCACGCTCTGGCCCTTGCGCACCACCGCGCTGGACTGCAGGTGGTAGTAGGCGTAGTCGCGCTGGTCGTCGCCGTCCACGACCGCGTAGTTGCCCGCGCCGCCGTTGGAGCCGGTCGCGGAGACCTTGCCCGCGGTGACCGAGACCACGGGCAGGCCGGCCCGGGCCATGATGTCCTGGCCCTGGTGGGTGTGGCCGCTGCGCGGCGCGCCGAAGCGGTTGATGGACGTCCCGAAGGAGTGCGGGCCGCGGACCGGGAAGACGTAGCCGTCCGTGGGGATGGGCTCCGGCGTCGCGCGCGGCTGGGCCTGGGCGCCGCTGGCGGCGCGGCGGCGCATCTCGTTGGCCTGCCCCGGTGTGACGCGCCCGTCGACCAGGCCGTCGACGCTGCGCTCCCACGCGCGCACGCGCGACTCGGTTCCCGGCCCGAACATCCCGTCCACGCCCGTCGGCTGGCCCAGGCGGCCGAGCAGCGACTGGAGGTAGCGCACGTCGGGGCCGCGCGCGCCGCGGGCCAGGGTGCGCTTGCCGAAGCCGCCGTCCGCGGTCGCCGCGAACGCGGGGCCGGCCAGGACGAGGATGGCGACGGCCACGAGCACGCCCACGGCGCAGCCCGCGAGGACCACATAGGGATCTGAGAACCGGCGATTCAGCTTGTCCACGGGACGACCCTCTTTCCAGATGAGCGCCTCCGGGGTTAGCTGACGGGCTCGCGCCGGAAAGAGCGGCGCTACGCACAAGGCGATTCGCCCCGAAAAGTGGGTCCCCCGGCCGCTTCGGCGCCAGGGCGCGTCGGCGGTTCGGCTTGGTCTGCGATTCGGCTCGACGATACAGGCTCGGGCCGTCGGTCGAGCTACCGTCCGGGCATCGCGCGTCCCGACTTCGACCTCCAGTCGCACTCCGTGCACTCCGACGGCTCCCTGCCCGCCGCCGCGGTGGTGGCCCGCGCCGCGCGCGCCGGAGTGCGAATGCTCTCGCTGACCGACCACGACACCGTGGACGGGGTGGCGGAGGCGCTGGAGGCCGGGCGCGGGGCGGGTATCCGCGTGGTCCGGGGCGTGGAGATCACCGCGGTCCGGGGCCCGGACCTCGACCTGCACATGCTGGGATACGAGATCGACCACGGCGACCCGGGGCTGGCCTCGTTCCTGGAGGCGGGGCGGGCGGATCGCGAGCTGCGCATGGAGCGGATGGCCGACCGGATGGAGGAGCTGGGGCTGCGCTTCGATCGCACCGAGATCGAGGCGCGCCGGGCCGCCGGGCAGCCGATCGGGCGCCCCCACCTGGCGCAGGCGGTGCTGGCCGAGCCCGAGAACTCGGCCCGGCTGCGCGCCGAGGAGGCCGACACGCTGGACGGGTTCTTCGCGGCCTACCTGGTGGCGGGCGCGCGGGCCTGGGTCCCGCGGACCCAGCCCACGGTGGCCGGCGCGATCGCGGCGATCCACGGCGCGGGCGGCGTCGCGGTGTGGGCGCACCCCTGGTTCGACGTGGAGTCGGCGGCGGAGCTGGAGCGATGCCTGGACACGTTCCGGGCGGACGGGCTGGACGGCGTCGAGTGCTTCTACGTGGAGCACACCCGCGAGCAGACCGAGGCGCTGTGCGACCTGTGCCAGGCGCGCGGGCTGCTGCGCACGGGGTCGGCGGACTTCCATGGTCCTGAGCATCCGCGCTACTCGCGCTTTCGCGCGTTCGATCTGTTCGGGCGCGAGCCGAACCTCGGCCCGATCGGGCGGGGCTAGGCGCCGCTCAGGAGGCGCTCGAGCCGGTAGGCGAGCGCCTCGCAGGCCAGCTCCTCGTTGACGTTGAGGACGAGGCGCTGGCGGGTGTCCTCCACGAGCTCGACGGCCTGTCGCAGGCGTTGGGGGTCGGCGCCGTCGGCGTCCTGCTCGAGCTCGGCGGCGCGGTCGGCGTGGGCGGCCAGGTCGGGCGCGTCCCAGGCCACGCAGGCCACGTCGCGGAACCACAGGCCGGCCAGGCCGAGCGCCAGGTCGAGCGTCTCGGTGTAGGCGCGCCGCTGGGCACGGCGGCTGCGCTCGGTGTGCTCGGTCTCGCTGCGGCGGCGGTCGCGCTTGGCCACGAGCTCGCGGTCGGCCTCGTGGGCGGCGTCCAGCGCGGCGACGGCGGCGTCCCCGCGGGCGCGGGCCCGCGCCAGGACGTCCATCCAGGGCCGGCTCGCCATGTCCCCGGCGCGAGCGGCGCGGGCGAAGCGCTCGGCGGCGGCGCGCAGCTGCGGACCCTCTCCGGTGGCCAGGGCCTGCGCGCGGGCGGCGTCGCCGAGGGAGAGGCGGGCGCAGGCGGTGGCGGCGTCCGCCTCCACGCCGTGCTGCTCGGTGAGGCGGCGGGCGATCTCCGTGGTGGGCAACGGGTCGAAGCGCACCGCCTGGCAGCGCGAGGCGATCGTCTCCAGGACCTCGCTCGGCCGGTCGGTGAGCAGGACGATGTGGACGAAGGCGGGCGGCTCCTCGAGCGTCTTGAGCATCCGGTTGGCCGCCTCGTCGTTCATGGTGTCCGCGCGCTCGATGACGAAGACGCGCCGGGTCGCCTCGAAGGGGGTGCGCGCGGCGGCGGTCACGACGGGGCGGACGTCGTCGACGAGCAGCTCGTGGGCGCCGCTGGGCGCGACCCACATCAGGTCGGGGTGGGCGCGGTGCTCCACCCGTATCGCCACCGCCTCGGGGTCGGGCGCGTCCTGGGCCAGCAGGGCGGTGGCGAAGGCCTGCGCGACGGCGCGCTTGCCGGTCCCCGAGGGGCCGTGGAACAGGTAGGCGTGGGACGGCTGGCCGTCCGGCGGGAGGCCGGCGCCGAGCACGGCGCGGGCGTGGGGATGCGGCTCGGTTCCGGGAAGGGTGGTCGGCACGAACCCTGATCGTAGATATCGTCGCGGCGATGGCGCGCGGGCGGCTGATCACGATCGAGGGGCTCGACGGAGCGGGGAAGACGACCCAGGCCGCCTGGCTGGCCGAGGCGCTGTCGGATCGGGGGCTCGCGGTCCGGCTGCTGCGCGAGCCGGGAGGTGTCGAGGTGTCCGAGCGGGTGCGGGCGCTGGTGATGGACCCGGCGTTGACGGTCTCCCCCCGCGCCGAGGCGTTGCTGTACGCCGCCGCGCGGGCGCAGCTGGTGGAGGAGCTGCTGGAGCCGCTGCTGGCGGACGGGACGTGGGTGGTGCTCGACCGCTTCGTGGACTCGTCGCTGGCGTATCAGGGAGGCGGGCGCGGGCTGGGAGTGGATTCGGTCGCGGCGGTCAACGCCTTTGCCACGGGCGGGCTGTCTCCCGACCGGACGGTCCTGCTGCGGGTCGACGTGGAGACCGGCCGGGCGCGGCAGGGCGCGCGCGGGTCCGAGCCCGATCGCCTGGAGCGGGAGGGTGGCGAGTTCTTCGCCGCGGTCGCGCGGGCCTACGACGAGATCGCCGCCGCGGACCCCGAGCGCGTGCGGGTCGTGGAGGCCGGCGGCGCCGCGGAGGCGGTGCGGGCGGCCGTGCTGGACGCGGTGTCGGACCTGGTCTGACCGGCGCTCACGGCGGCGCGGGATGCCGCCTAGAATCGCGCGGCCGGATTCTCCGAGCGCCGCCGTGGAGGTGGGACTCTCGCCAGTGTGCAGTCGGACGGCCGCGGCCGTGTCGTACCCGCGCCCCGCAGGGCGCGGATGAGCCCTTCCCCGGTCTCGTTCGAGCTCGAGGCGTTCGAGCGCGTCGCCGCGTCGGACGGGCTGACGCTGCTGCGGGTGGCCGGGCGGTTCGGGGGATCCTCGGAGTTGGAGGTCCCGACGCTCGTGGTCGACGACGGGCGCGGGACGCACCGGCTGCCAGCGCTCCCCGGGCCCGGGCTGGGCGCCCCGGCGCCGGGGGAGGTCTGGCGCGCGGCCTTCTCCGCCCCCCCGGGGCTGCTGGACGGCCGGCCCGCGTTCGCGCTGGACGCCGGGAGCGCGGTGGTGGACCTGCCGCGGCCGGTCGACCCGGCGGGCGGGCGCCGGCGGGGCGCTTCGGGCCGCGGAGTCCCCTCCCCCCTGGCCGCGGGCCCGGCGCCCGGAGCCGAGCGGCGCTCGGAGCGCGCGCTGCGCGAGGAGCACCGCCTGCGCGCCGACGCCGAGCGCACGGCCGAGCTGCGCCGCCACGCGATGCGCGAGCTGGAGGAGGCGCTGGAGGCCGAGCGCGCGGGGCGGGCCGAGGCGGAGCGCCGCGCGGAGGCGGCGGCCTCGGCCCGGGAGACGGCGGCTCTGATAGCCGCGGCGGACTCGGCGCGGGCCGGCGAGCTGGAGGCGCGGGTCGCGGAGCTCGAGGCGGCCGGCGCCGAGGCGCTGCGGGAGGCCCGGGCGGTCGAGGCGGGCTTGGTCAAGCGGACCGCGGAGCTCGAGGAGCGCCTGTCCGAGGAGCAGGATCGGGCGGCGGAGCGCGAGCGGTCCCTCACGGAGGCCTTGGCGACGGTCGACGAGCGTTTGGAGACCGAGCGGGTCCGGGCCGCGGAGGCGGCCGAGGCGCAGCGTGCGGAGGCGGCGCGGGCGGTGGAGGCGGCCGAGGCGCAGCGCGCGGAAGCCGCTCGGGCGGTCGAGGCCGCGCGCCTGGAGGCGGCGCGGACGGTAGAGGCCGCGCGCGCGGAGGCGACGCAGGCGGCGGAGACACAGCGCCTGGAGGCGGCGCGGGCGGTCGAGACCCAGCGCCTGGACGCGGAGCGGGCGGCCGAGGCGCAGCGCGCGGAGGCCGCTCGGGCGGTGGAGGCCGCGCGCCTGGAGGCGGCGGCCGCCGTGGAGGAACGGCTGCGCGCGGAGGCGGCCGAGGCCGCCGAGACCCAGCGTATGGAGGCGGAGCGGGCGGCCGAGGCGCAGCGCCAGGCGGCCGCTGCCCTGGAGGTCCGCCTGCGCGCGGAGGCGGCCGAGACCGCGCGCCAGGAGGCGGCCGCCTCCCTCGAGGACCGGGTGCGCGAGGAGCGCGACAACGCCGCGCGCGTCGCCGCCGCGTTCGACGCGCGCATCGAGGAGGAGCGCGCGAGCGCCGCATTGGAGCGGGCGGCCCTGGAGGCGCAGCTCCTGGAGGAACGCGCCGCCACCGAACGCCTCGCGCAGACGCGCGCGCGCGAGGAACGCGAGGCCGCCGAAGCCACGGCCGAGACCCGTCTTCGCGAGGAGCGCGAGAGCGCCGCCCTCACCAGAGCCGCCCTGGAGGCGGAGCTCCGCGAGGAGCTGGTCACGGCCGAGCAGGCCGCGGCGGCCCTCGAAGAGCGCCTCGAGGAGGAGCGCGAGCACGCCCGCGGCGCCCTGGAGGCCCTCCGCGAGGCGCACGAGGCCGCAGCGCTCTCCAGCGCGGGCCTCGACGCCCAGCTCGCCGAGGAGCGCGCCGCCGGCGAGCAGGCCGCCGCGGCGCTCCAAGCCCGCCTCGCCGAGGAGCGCGCCGCCGCCGAGCAGGCCACCGCCGCGCTCGACGCCCGCCTCGCCGAGGAGCGCGCCGCGGCCGAGCAGGCCACCTCCGCGCTCGAGGCGCAGATCCAGGAGGAGCGGGCGGGCGCCAAGCTCGTCGCCGCCGCGCTGGAGTCGCGGCTCGCGGAGGAGCGCGCGCGGATGGAGGCCGACCTCTCAGCCGCCCGGACCGACGCCGAGGAAGCGGCCACGCGGGCCCGGACCGCCGATGAGGCGCTCCAGGAGCAACTCGCCCGCGCGGACGCCG
The DNA here is from genome assembly GCA_033856025.1 of Solirubrobacteraceae bacterium. GTDB lineage: Bacteria > Actinomycetota > Thermoleophilia > Solirubrobacterales > Solirubrobacteraceae > AC-38. Next base: position 87,214 of record JAWVFQ010000031.1, read on the forward strand.
GCGTTCAGGAGGCCGAGGCGCGACGCGCCGAGATGGACGAGGCCCAGCAGGCGGAGCTCGCCGAGGCGCGGCGCGCTCTGGACGCCGAGCGCGAGCAGCTGGCCGAGGAACTGCGTCACGCGCAGGTCACGGCGGAGGCCGAGCGCACGCGGGCGGCCGAGCTCGACCGCGCCCTGGAGACTCAGCGGGAGCGAGCCGAGGCGGCGGAGCGCCAGGCCGCCGAGGTGGAGGAAGCGCGGGCCCAGGTCGCGCTCCAGGCCGGGGCACTGCGAGACCTCCGCGCGGAGGCCGAGGCACGGAGCGCCGAGCTGGAGGCCGCACGCGCGCAGACCGAGCTCCAGGCGAGCGAGCTCGCGGAGACCCGCCCGCACCTCGCGGAACTGGAGAAGGCGCGCGCCGAGGCCCAGCTCCGAACCGCCGAACGCGACCACATCCGCTCGCGCGCCGAAGAGAGGCTCCAGGAGATCCGGTCCAAGGCGCGGGAGGCCGTCCAGGCCCGGGACCGGCGGCTCGCGGCCCTGCAGGCCGAACGCGACCAACTCCTCCAAGCCGCCACCGACGCCGAGGCCACCACCACCCGAGCCGCGGAGCTCGAAGCGCAGGCCGCCGCCGCCCAGGCGCGGATCGCCGAGCTCGAAGCCCACGCCGCCAGCGCCGCGGCGGACCGCGACGCCGCCCAGGCCCGGGTCGCCGAGCTCGAAGCCGACGCCGCCAACGTCGGGGCCGAGCGCGATGCGGCACGTGGCCGGGTCGAGGAGATGGAGGCGCAGGTCGCGGGCGCGACGCTGCAGTCGGCGGACCGGGCCGAGGCGGTCGCACGGCTGGAGCGCGAGCGCGACGAGGCGCTGGCCCAGGCCGAGCGCGTCGGGGAGCTGGAGCGCAGCGGAGCTGCGCGCGAGGAGGCGCTGGCGCGCGCGGAGCGCGATCGGGTCGAGATGGCGCAGGCCGCCGCCGCGCTGGAGGCGCGGCTGGCCGAAGCCGAGACGGCCGGCGCGGCGGCGGGCGAGCGGGCCGAGCTGCTCGAGTCGCAGGCCGGCGCGCTGCGCGAGGAGGTCGATGCTCTGCGCGCGGACGCGCGCGCCGCCGAGGTCGCGGGGTCCGACGTGCAGCGCCTCACGGCGGAGCTGGAGGACGTGCGCCCGCGGGCGGCCGAGCTCGAATCGGCGCTGGCGGAGGCCCGGGCGCAGTCGGACAGCGCCGGCGCCCGCATCGAGGCCCTGGAACGGGAGCTGGTCGAGGTCCGCGGCCAGGGGTCCGCCACCACCACCGCGCTATCCGCCGAGCTGGCGGAGTCCCGCGCCCAGGCCGACGAGCTGGCCGGACGGATCGGCCAGCTGGAAGCCGCGACGACACAGGCAAGCCAACACGCCGAGGCGACCGACGCGCGGGAGCGCGAGGCGCGCCAGGAGGCCGACTCGCTGCGGGCGACGGTCGCCGCGGTCGAGGCTCGGTCGGGGGATGCGGAGGCGGGTGTGCAGGAGGTCCGGGCGCAGCTGCAGGCCGCCGCCGTCCGGCTCGTCGAGGCCGAGGCCCGCGAGACCGAGGTCCGCGCGGAGGCCGAGCGCGCGGTCGCCGGTGCCGCCGAGCTCGAGGCGGCCGTCGAGGCGCTGCGGCGCGAGGCCGGCGAGGCGGGCGCCCGTTACGAGGACGAGGCCCGCGCCCGAGAGGAGGCCGACGCCGCCGCCGCCCGCGCGGCCGACGAGCTGGAGGCTCTGCGCGCCCGCGCCGAAGAAGCCGACGCGGCCCGCCGCGAGGCCGAGCGCGCGCTCGCCGCCGACGCGGAGACGCGTACCGGCATCGAGCGCCGGGCCGAGGTGGCCGAGCACGAGACCGCCAAGGCGCTGCGGCGCGCTCGCGACGCCGAGGCGGCGGCCGCGCTGACCGCCGCGCTCGCGGAGACCCTGGAGCGGGAGCTGGCCGAGCTGCGGACGGCGGCCGAGCGCGGAACGGTGGAGCTCGAGGCGCGGCTCGCCGAGGCCGGCTCCCTGGCCGAGGCGGGGACGGCGGCCGGGAGACAGGCCGAGGCGCTCGAGGCCCAGCTCGCCGAGGCCCGCGCGGACGCCGAGCGGTGGACCGCCGAGCTCGAATCTCAGCTCGCCGAGGCTGGCGCGGACGCGGAGCGGCGGACGGCCGAGCTCGCGGATGCCCAGACCGCGGCCGCGGACCACGCGCGCGAGCTCGAGGCGCACGCGGAGGCGCGGCGAGAGCTGGAGTCGCGCCTCGGCGCCGCGTCGCGGGATCACGACGCGCTCCAGGCCCAGCTCGCCGCCGAAGCCCAGGAGCGCGAGGCGCTCCAGGCCCGGCTGGACGAGGAGGCGGGGTTGCGCGTGGAGGCGGAGCGGCGGGCGGAGGAGATGCAGGCCGTGCCGGCCGTGGCCGCCGGCGGCCACCAGCCCGAGGTCCCAGAGTCGGCGCCGGAGGATGAGGAGGACCCGGCGGGCCCCAACGGCGAGCCGGACGCCGACCTCGACCCGGCGGAGCTGGAGGCCCGGCGCCATCGGGGCGCGGCCGCCGCTCAGGCGCGAGCCGCGCGGACCGCCGCGCGGTTCGTTCCCGAGCCTCCCGCACCCCCCAGGTGGATGCCGCCGGAATGGCTCTTCGCGGCGCTCCTGATGGCGCTCGGCGCGCTCATCGTCCTCGCCGTGATCACCGGCTGGGTCGGAAAGGTCCTCTAGCGCGGCGGCGGCTGGGCGGCGATGCGCGCCACGTCGGGCGGGACGGGCAGCCCGGCCGCCTCGTACTGGCGCTTGAGCGCCTGCGCCGTCGAGCGCGTACGGCCCACGATCGCCACCAGCGGCGTCCCCGTGGCCGTCGCGGACCCCGCGGGAGGCACCGTCGTGAGCACCTGCACGGCGATCAGGCGCGGCACGACGCCGTTGCGCGGATCGAGCTCGCGGACCCGGCGCAGGGCGATCGGGACGTTGGCGAGGTCGCCGCGTTGCAGCTCCAGCCGCGCCAGCTCCACCCACGCGGGCACGCTGCTGGGCTGGCGGCGCACCGCGTCGACCAGGTACTTGCGCGCCTGGCCCGCCCGCCCCCGGCGCTGGGCGAACGACGCCGCCGCGAGCAGCGGCTCCACGGACAGGGTGTCCAGCCGCGACGCCAGGTCGGCCTCGGTCTCGGCACGCTCCAGCGCGGCCGGCGAGTCGGTGCGCGTCACCGACCCCAGCGCGGCGTCGGTCTTCGACGCGGCCCACGACGGCAGGATCGCCGACAGCGCCAGCGTCCCCAGCGCCAGCGCCGCCGCGCCCAGCGCCGCCGCTCGCGCGACCGGAGAGGGGCCGCCCAGCCGTCCCACGGGCCGCACGGCCCGGTCCATCCCCCCGCGGGCGGCCAGCAGGCCGAGGAACAGCAGCGCCGGGATGGTCACGCCCGGGATGTCCCAGTCCCAGTCGTAGAACCCGTGCACGAGCCACCCCGCCGATGCGCCGAGCAGCGCCGCCGCCAGGCCCCGTTCCGGCCCGGGCAGCATCCGGCGCACCGCGCCCAGCGCCCCGGCGAACAGCGCCAGCAGGCCGCCGAAGGCCAGGACGAATCCGACCAGGCCGGTCTCGGCCAGGAACTGGAGGGGCACCGAGTGCGGCTGGCGGACGTCCAGCGCGTTGGTGCGGTACTCGCGATGCACCGCCCCGAACGACCCGGCGCCATGGCCCTCCAGCGGCCGGTCCGACCACGCGCCGACGGCCTCCGACCACCACACCCAGCGGTTCCCGGCGTTCGAGGACGCCAGCCGGCCCGGGTCGAACTGCCCCGGCGCCTCGTGCACCGACCGGAACGTCTTCCACTGGTGCGACACGGTCCCCGTGAGGCCGCGGTCCGACGCCGCCATCGCGACGACGCCCGCCAGGGCCACGACGCCGAGGGCCCCGAGCAGCGCCCGCCCGATGCGCCGCGAGCGGGCGGGCGACGCCGGCGTGCGCTCCTCCGCGCTCAGGACGAACCGCCCCACCGCCACCAGCAGGGCGATGGAGACGACGAGCAGCAGTCCCAGCAGCAGGCCCTCCCCCGTGCGGTCGGAGAGCGCCACGCGGTTGCCGGTGAGGTCGTCCGCCGTGAAGCCGAGGACCATCGGCGCGGCCGACGCCGCCAGCGCCAGTCCCAGGTACATGAGCGTCCGCAGTCCCGACCCCGCCAGCACGACCGTCACCGCCACCGCCACGACCGCCGCGATCACCCCGCCGCGCGAGAAGGTCAGCGCCAGGGTGACGATGTAGACCGGCAGCGCTCCGAGCGCGGCCAGCCGCCACCGGCGCGGCCGCGTCTCGTCCACCACGAGGCGCAGGACCACGGGCAGGGCCAGCGCCAGGAACAGACCCAGTGCGTTCCAGTACTCCAGCGGCGCGCGCAGGCGCGCGAGCACGACCGTCTGGTTGAGGTCCACGGGCCCCGCGTGCAGGCCCGGGGCCACCTTGCCGCCCAGGGCGTAGAGCGCGACCACGAAGGCCACCCCGGCGAAGCCCAGCGCCGCGTGGCGCACCGCGTCGGGGTACCACGAGGCGGCCACCAGCCCGAGTCCCACCACCAGGACGTACGTGGCGGCGCGGTTGAGCTCGGTCCACGTGTCCGAGGGCGCCGCGCTCCAGGCCAGCGTCAGCGCGGTCCACGCGGCGAAGGCGCCCAGCAGCGCCAGACCGGTCCAGGCGGCCGGGGACCCGCCCAGCGGCGCGCCCCGCCACAGGACGATCGCGACGACCGCGAGCGCCACCGCGCACAGCGCGACCTGGACGCGCGCGTCATGCGGGTGGGAGGTGGCGCCGTGGGCGAAGACGGCGTAGAGGACGACGGCCAACAGGGCCCCGAGCAGGGCCCGGCCCACCCGGGCGCCGGGGGGGCGGGGCGGGGCTTCTCCCAGGGCGCCGGGGGCGGCACCGGCCGGGCGACTGAGGGTCGGCGCGGTCGCGGCCATCGAGGGCGCGCCACGCTAGCATCCCGCGTTCGATGCGGAGCCCCCGGACAGCGTCCCTGCTCGCCGCGCCGATCGCCCTCCTGGCGCTGGCGCCGGCGGCCTTCGGCCAGAGCGCGCTGGACCAGTACCAGCGGACGGGCCGGATCAATCCCTGCACGCTCACCGGCGGCGCCGGGGACATCCCCAACGACGTCGCGCAGTACGCGCCGGACTTCCTCCAGGCCTACCAGGCCGCCCGCCGCGCGGGCTGCGAGCGCCCGGGCGTGTCGCAGACCAAGCCCACGGCCACCGCGGCCGCCGGCCCGGTCGACTCCGGCGGCAACCCGCTGCCGCCCGGCACCGCCTTCGTCCCCAAGCCGCCGGCACCGCCGAAGGTCTCGGGCACCACGGCACGGCCGGTCCGCCATCTGCCGCTCTCCACCTCCAGCGACACGAAGGCGCCGCTGCCGGTGCTCGCGCTCGGCCTGCTGCTGCTCCTGCTCATCGTGGGCGGAGCCCTCACGGCGACCTGGCGCTACATGGGCTGGGGCGTGGACCGCCTGGACCCGGCGCGCCACGCGTTCGGGGAGGCGCGCCTGCGCCTCGCCGGCGTCGCCGACCGCCTCCGCGCGCTCGTCCGACGAGGCGCCTGAACGCTTCCCCGCAAGTTGCGGGGACTACCCTTTAGGGACCCTCTCGAAGGGTCCGATTCCGTCCGGCCCAGCCGCGAAGCTGCGTGGTCCACCTTCCGCCCCAGGAAGCCCCACGCAAAGCCGTTCGGAGAGGAGCTCCAACCATGACGCCGCCCAGCCAGACCACCCCCACCCAGAGCCTCGATACAGGGGAGGGCCTGCGCATCCCGCGGCGGTTCACGACCCCCGGCGTCCACCCGTTCGACGCGGTGGAGTGGGAGCTGCGCGACGCGCGCATCGGCCAGGGCGACAACGTGGCGTTCGAGCAGCGCGACGTGGAGTTCCCGGTCACCTGGTCGCAGAACGCGACCAACATCGTGGCGCAGAAGTACTTCCGGGGGCAGCTGAATTCACCCGCGCGCGAGCGCTCGGTCAAGCAGATGGTGGGCCGCGTCGCCGGGACGATCGCGGGCTGGGGCCGCGAGCGGGGCTACTTCGCCACGGACGAGGACGCCGACGCCTTCGAGGCCGAGCTGACGCACATCCTGCTTCACCAGATGGCGGCGTTCAACTCGCCCGTCTGGTTCAACGTGGGCTTCGAGGAGTCGCCGCAGTGCAGCGCCTGCTTCATCCTGAGCGTCGAGGACAACATGGAGTCGATCCTCGGCTGGAACACCAAGGAGGGCAACATCTTCCGCGGCGGCTCGGGCTCGGGGATCAACCTCTCCAACATCCGCGGGTCGATGGAGCCGCTGGCCAAGGGCGGCACCGCGAGCGGGCCGGTCTCCTTCATGCGCGGCGCCGACGCCTGGGCGGGCACGATCAAGTCCGGCGGCAAGACGCGCCGCGCGGCGAAGATGGTCGTGCTCGACGTCGACCACCCCGACATCCGCCAGTTCATCTGGTGCAAGGCGCACGAGGAGGAGACGGCCGAGGCCCTCGCGCGCGCGGGGTGCGACATGTCCATCGACGGCGATGGCTTCCAGTCGATCCAGTACCAGAACGCGAACAACTCGGTGCGCGTGACCGACGCCTTCATGCGCGCGGTCGAGACCGACGAGGACTGGCGGACGATTGCGCGCACGACGGGCGAGCCGATCGGCGAGCCGATCCCCGCGCGCGAGCTCATGCGCGACATCGCCGAGGCGGCGTGGCGCTGCGCCG
>JAWVFQ010000032.1:0-55243 GCA_033856025.1 Solirubrobacteraceae bacterium
ACGGGCATCCTCCCGTTCTACGGTCCGTTCGGCGACATCCGCGACCTCGACGGCTGCGAGGCGCAGTTCCGCGCCGCGTTCCTGATGGGCTGTGTCGGCGCCTGGTCGCTGCATCCCGCCCAGATCGCTCTCGCCAAGAAGGTCATCGAGGCGATCCCGGACGGGCGCGGCGTCCACATGATCGACGGCTAGATGCAGGACGACGCGACCTGGATGCAGTGCAAGGTCATGGTCGACCTCGCCGAGATGCTCGCCCGCAAGGACCCCGAGCTGGCCGAGGCCTACGGCCTCGAGCCGAGCGCCGCCGCCTGAGCGGGGGCGCCGCGCGTCGCGCGCCAGCGCTCGGCCGCCTCGACGCACCAGGCGTGGGTCTCGGAGACCATGCGCCGGCTGTCGAAGCGCCGGGCCGCGTCCGCCGCGGCGGCGGCGCCCAGGCGCGCGCGGCGGGCGTCGTCGTCCAACAGCCCGCCCAGGGCCGAGGCGAGCGCCGCCGAGTCGCCGGGCGCCACCAGGACGCCGGTCCGGTCGTGTCGCACCACCTCCTCGATCCCACCCGAGCTGGCCGAGACGACCGGGATGCCGCAGGCCATCGCCTCGGCCGCCGCGAGCCCGAACGTCTCCTCGCGAGCCGAGTGCACGTGGACATCGGCGGCGCGGTAGAGCCGCGCCATCGCCTCCGGCTGCGCCTGGAAGCCGACGCGGCGGATGCGCACGCCTCCGCCCACCGGCTCGATCTCGGGGCCGCCGCCCACGACGAGCAGGTCGAGCTCGCGGCCCGCTTCCTCGGCCAGGCGCCGGACCGCGGCGCGGACCGTGGCGAAGTCCTTGATGCCGCTGGCGGCGCCCAGGTTGGCCACGAACAGGGCGACGTGGCGGTCGGGGTCCAGGCCGAGATCGCGCCGGGCCTCGCGGCGCGAGCCGGGCGCGAAGACGCCCAGGTCGATCCCGTTGGCAACCACGCGCCAGTCGCGGACGGCGGGCGCCAGCAGCGATCGCCGGGCGCGTTCCTCGATCCAGCGCGAGGGCGCGAGCGCGAACACGCCCGCGCCGGCCAGCATCCGCTGCTTGCGGCGCCAGTTCCCCGCGGTGGCGTCGCGCCGCACGGCCGGTGGCAGCGCCAGGTCGGGACAGGACCCGCAGCCCCGTTCCCAGCGCGAGCACCCGGAGGGGACGGCGCAGTGTCCGGTGAAGATCCAGCTGTCAGCGAGCGACAGCACGACGGGCACCCGGCGGGCCAGTGGGCCCAGCGCACGCAGGTCGAAGTAGCCGCCGTGCAGGTTCTTGCACAGCACGACGTCCGGCGCGGTGCCCGTCAGCTCGAGCAGGCGGTGCGTGTAGGGGTGGTCGAAGTCCTCGTGGCCCAGGCGGCGCGTGAGCCCGCGCCGGACGGCCAGGGCGGCCCGGCGCGCGGGGCGCGCGTGGGGCCGGTAGTCGAGGTGGGGACTGAGGTAGAAGGGCATCACCCGCGGGTGGTCGGTGCGCTTGTCCCCCACCGCCAGCCACGTCTCGGTGCCCAGGGCCTCGAAGCCGTCCAGGAGCGTCATGGCCATCCGCTCGGCCCCGCCGCCCACGTCGGCGGTGTTGACGATGACCGCCTTCACCCGGCGGCGCGCATCTCGACCGAGACCACCGGCATCCCGAGGCGCCGCGGGTCGCGCAAGCCGTTGCCGCGCGTGTCCAGCGGGCGGCTGAGGACCGCGAGCCCGCCGGCGGCGGCCCGCTCGGCCAGCTGCGGGGACAGCCGGACGTCCAGGCGGCCGTCCACGGCCTCGATCGCCCCGCGGCCGACCGGTCGCCCGCCGGCGTAGACACCGCAGACGTAGTCCAGCGGCGAGCCGCGCAGCCCGCCCGTATCGATGGTCACGACATGCTCGCCCGGCGGCGGCGCCAGGCGCAGCAGGGCGACGGGCTCGATCCAGCGGAAGGCCCGGCCGTCGCGGCGCTCGAGCCCGTGGGCTCCGACCAGCGCCTCACCGTCCAGGGCGTCCGCCGTCCAGGTGCCCGTCGCCCGGGCGGGCGGGCCCGGCGGCTCGACGTGGTCGCGGATCCAGCGCAGCTGGGTGAGCCGCACGATGCGGTCCTGCGCGCGCAGGTATCCGGGGAACCGGCGGTCTTCGGGCAGGCTCGCGCGCTCGAGCAGCCGCTCGCTCGCCGTCATCCCGACCCGGTCGCGCAGCACGTAGGGGTGGACGCCGGCCGCCGCGGCGGGCACCCGGCGGGCCAGCTCGCGCAGCAGCCAGCCCGTGTCGCGGCTGCGCCCGGCCGCCGCCTCCACGCCGGCCGTCAGCAGGGAGCGCGCGAGCCCGCGCGCCACCTCGCCCCGATACCCCAGGCGCCGCCCCCACAGCTCCTGATGCCCGAAGTAGCGCTCGCAGAACTCGGCGTCGTGGTCGGCGCGGAACCTGAACTCGCCCCGGGTGAACTCGGCCGAGTGCGCGTGGTGGGGTCGCACCCCCTCCTGGATGTGGTTCACGACGGCGCCCGTCGCCACCGCCACCGCCGCGCCGCGCGCGTGCAGGCGGGCGCTGAGCGCGAAGTTGGCGAACACCTCGTAGCGGCGGTCGAACCCGCCCGAGCCGAAGAACGCCTCGCGCCGGATGGCGAACCCGGCGAGCGGCAGGAGGTCCCACTCCAGCGCGGCCTGCTGCTCGTCTAACTGCTCGAACCACCGGGCGCCGAGTCGGCCCTCGGCATCGTGGGCCACCTGGCGCAGCTCCAGCAGGGCCACCTCCAGCTCGGGAGACGCGTCCAGCGTGCGCGTGAGCTGGGCCAGGCAGTCCGGGTCGGCCATGCAGTGCGCCTCGGTGACCACCAGCCAGGGCGCCGTGGCCTTCCGCGCCGCCACGTCGTACAGCCCGATCTCCTCGACGCCGGGCGCGCGGACCCACACGTCGCCCGGAGCGAGCAGCGCCTGGAGCTCGCGCTCGACGGCGGGGTCGCCCCCCGCCGTGGCCACCACCACCTGGTAGCACTCCCGGGGCAGCGTCTGCTCGTGCGTCCACGTGCGCAGGTGCTCCGCCGAGTCGCCCCGAGCGTCGTAGAGCGCGAACAGAAGGCTGACCCGGGGCGCTGGCATGGCCCCGATACTCTCCCGCTGCCCGGGGGGTGTCAATGACAGCTGCTCGCGTCGACATCGGTATCGCGCTGCCCGCCTACAACGAGGAGCGGTCGATAGCGCGCACGCTCGCGGAGGCGCAGGGCTACTTCTCCGACCGCGGGCTGACGTACGAGATCGTCGTCGCGGCCGACGGCGACGACCGCACGCGCGAGACCGCGGGGCAGATCGCCGCGCGAGACCCGCACATCCGCATCATCGGCGGCCCGGGCCGCCGGGGGAAGGGGCGGGGCGTCCGCGAGGCGATGGCGATCCTCAGAGGGGAGGTCGTCGGCTTCGCCGACGCCGACGGCAAGACGCCCTTCGAGTCGCTCGATGCGATGCGCGCGCGCCTGGACGAGGGGTTCGACATCGCGATCGGCTCGCGCCGCCTCGCGGGCTCACAGGTCGAGGTGCCCCAACCGTTGTACCGGCGGGTGGGCGCCAGAGGTTTCAACCTGGCGCGGGACGCCCTGCTCGGACTCCAGGACATCCCGGACACGCAGTGCGGCTTCAAGTTCTTCCGGGCGGCGGCGGCCCGCGACCTGTTCGGGCGCCAGCGGGTCGACGGGTACATGTTCGATGCGGAGATCCTCTACCTCGCGCGGCAGGCCGGCTACCGCATCGCGCAGGTCCCGGTCCGCTGGCGCGACGACGCCGACAGCCGGGTGAGCCTCGTGGCCAGCAACGCGCGAAGCGCCGTCGACCTGATGAGGATCCGCTTCGCCGCCGGACACGGCGCACCGCCCCCTTGAGTGCGCTCCTCCTGACGATCGCCCTGTTCGCCGGTTGGGCCGTGATCGGGCTCGCGATGATCGTCGCTCTGGGCGGCGACGCGAGGTCGCTTCGCGCCGTCCTCGTCGCCCCGGCGGCGGGCACGTGTCCGGTGCTGATCGGGCTCTTCTCGCTGAGCCGGGCGGGACTGGACATCTCGCGGACCGCGATCCCGCTCGCTGCCGTGCTGGGCCTCCTCGCGCTCGCCGGGCTCATCCGCGCCCGTCCCCGGCTTCCCTGGGCGCAGGTTGCAGCCGCGCTCGCCGTGGCCGCGCTGGGGCTCGCCATGGTCGCCGGCCCCATGCTCGACCTCGGCTACCGATGGGTCGGCAACGGCAACGACGACATGGCGAACTTCGTGCTCGGCGCGGCCCGGCTGCTCCACACGCCGTTCTCCGCCGCGATCGACTTCGACGGCCTGGCGAGGGGAATCGACTACCCGACGGTCACGGCGCACATGGACGTGGCGCACGCCCGGCCCGCCCCGTCGATCTTCCTGGCCTTCGTCCAGCGCCTGACCGGGCTGACCGGGCAGGAGGTCTTCATGCCCGTGATCGTGTCGATGCACCTGGCGGGACTGTGCGCCGCCGGTGCACTCGCACTCCAGGCCGTCCGGCGCTGGTGGGCCGCGCCGGTCGCCATGGCCCTGCTGGCGGTCTCCCCCCTGGCCACGTACGGGATCACGCAGCAGCTGCTCGCGCAGGTGCTGGGGCTGGCCCTCGGGTGCGCGCTGGTCGCGCTCCTGATGCGCCGCGAGCTGCACACCGCCCCCGGGCCCGCAATCGGCGACGCGGTGCTGATCGGCGTGGTCTTCACCGCGCTCCTGCTCGCCTATCCGGAGCTGACCCCGACCATCGGCCTCGCCTACCTCGCCTACCTCGGGGTGCTCGCGGCACGGCGGCAGATCGACCCCACGGCGGCGCTGCGCCTGTGGTGGCCGGCCGCGGCGTTCGCGCTCTTCTCGCTGAACGTCTTCGTCCCGGAGACGGCGGGCTGGCTGAGCGACCAGGTCAGCCACGGCACGCGGCACTCCGCCGGACCTCCGCTGTTCGGCTACTCACTCACCCCGACCGCCCTGCCGGCGACGATGGGCCTGGACTCGTTCGCCCCCGACGTCCAGCGGAACCTGGACGTGCCCATCGCCGTGGGCGCCGCGCTGCTGGCCGGCGCGCTGATCATCGCCGCGCTGGGCGCCTGGCGCGGCCGGGCGGCGGCGCTCGTGCTCCTGGTGCAGGCTGGGCTGGCCGCCCTGCTCTACAAGCAGCGGGCGGACTTCGGCCTGTTCAAGCTGATGATGTTCGTCCAGCCGTTCCTCGCCGCAACGCTGGCCGCCTGGCTGGTCGGCCTGCGCCGGCTGCGCTGGACGCTCGCCGGCCTGGCCGCCCTGGTGCCGCTCGTCGTGGCCCAGGTCCCCACGCAACGCGACTACGTGCAGGCCAGCCGAGACCCGATCGACGTGCGCCACGCCTCGTCGCCGGCGCAGCTTCCCGCATTTCGCGACGCGCTCGACCGGGCCGGCGCCCTCCCCATCGTCTCGGCGACGGACAACGTCGTGCTCATCAAGCTCCAGGCAGCGGTCGGCCGCGGGCACGAGGTGCGCTTCATCAGCCGTCACCCGTCGGTCGACCAGGTCCTCGGGCCGAACGACGCCGACGCCGAGGACCGAAAGACTGCCATCGCCGGCCTGCGCCGAGGCCCGTGGCGCGTTCGCCGCTTCGACCTCGCCCAGCCCGGGCCGCCGGTGCACACGACCTTCAGGGACGACGGCGCCGCGTCGGCGCTTCTGCGGTCGGGCGAATGCCTGCTGGTCCTGCCCAGCGGGAGCCAGGTGCCGTTCAACCGCCGGCGGCTGCCCGAGGGAGGACGCGACCTGGCGGTGCGGCCGTGCCGGGCGCCGAAGAACCTGCTGGCGTTCACGAACTCCGACGTCGGGCGCCACTACTACCTCAGCCCCCGGCGCTCCGCCGTGAGCTTCTTCCAGCTCCAGCCCGACTACTTCTACCCGGGCCACACGATGTCGGCGTTCGGGCGCTACGCGCTCTTCCGCGCGCTGGGACCGTCCTCTCGTGTGCGTCTGGCGGTCGAGCTGACCGCCTCGCTGCGCGGCGACGGAGTGAACCGGCTCCCACCCGCCTCGGCGATCGGGGCCGCGCGCGTTGCGCTTCCGATCACGGGCCGCGGATCCGCCCGCGTCTTCTCGGCGGCGCTGCGCCCCCAGATGATCGCCGGCCAGGCGTACGTGATGCTCGACATGGGCGAGCCTGGAAGGCTCCCGCCCGTGCCCCGCCACGGCCTGGAGCGCATCTACGGAGCCAATGTCCCGCTCGACACCCGGTACGTCACGACGTACGTGCGCGACGTCTCCCTCATCGACGAGCGAGAGCTGTCACGACTGCGCGTGCCGACGGCGCTGCGCAGCTTCCCCGCGGACCTGGCCGATCCCTCGCTCGAGTACTCCGGGATCTACGAGGACGGGTGGGTCGGCGAGTCCGCCCATGCCGTGCTGGCGGCTGGCCGCGGGGACCAGGTGATCGTGACCGGAGACACCCGCAGCGCCGAGCGCCTCCAGGTCCTGGTCGACGGCCGCGAAGCGCTGCGCACCCGGCTGCCGGCGGGGCACTTCAGCGTTCACGCGCCGGCCCGGGTGGCCGGGCGGCGCGTGCGCGTCGAGCTGCGCTTCGGGTCCACCCTGCCGCTGCCCGCGCCCGACCTGCGCCCGGCGGCCGCCCACATCACCTTCCTGGGCTTCGGGAAGCGAAGCCCAGGGTGAGCCGGGCGCTGGTCACCGGCGGCGCCGGCTTCATCGGAAGCCACCTCGCCGATCGCCTGCTCGCCGACGGCTGGGACGTGACGGCCTTCGACAACCTCGCGACCGGGCGGCGCGAGTTCCTGCGTGAGGCCGACGGGCACGACGCGTTTCGCCTGATCGAGGGCGACGTGCTGGAGGACGCCGGCGCGCTCGCCGAGGCCGTCGCAGGGGTGGACGTCGTCTTCCACATGGCCGCCAACGCCGACGTGCGGCGCGGCCCTGACGACCCCCGCCGCGATCTGGAGCAGAACACGATGGCCACGTTCAACGTGCTGCAGGCCATGCGGGACGCCGGCGTCCGGCGCATCGTCTTCGCGTCGACCGGAGCGGTGTACGGCGAGCCGTCCGTCCACCCCACTCCCGAGGACGCGCCCTTCCCGGTGCAGACTTCGTTCTACGGGACGTCGAAGCTCGCCGGCGAGGGGCTCGTGGCCGCCTTCTGCGAGGCATACGGGATGACGGGCTCGATCTTCCGCTTCGTATCGATCCTGGGCGGGCGCTACTCCCACGGGCACGTCTTCGACTTCCTCAAGAAGCTGCGCAAGGACCCGGAGAGGCTCGAGGTGCTCGGCGACGGCAGCCAGCGCAAGTCCTACCTCCACGTGGACGACTGCGTCGGCGCGATCCTGCTCGCCCTCGACCGCGCCGGGGACGGGCTGAACCTCTTCAACCTCGGCAACGTGGAGTACTGCTCCGTGAAGGACTCGGTGGCGTGGATCACCTCGGAGCTCGGGCTGAGCCCGCGGATCGAGTACACCGGAGGCGCCCGCGGCTGGATCGGCGATAGTCCGTTCGTGTTCCTGGATTGTGCGCGAATGCACGCCCTGGGCTGGCGACCCACCGTCACCGTGCGCGACTCGGTCCTGGACACGGTGCGCTGGCTGCGGGCCAACGAGTGGATGCTCGAGGCGCGATGATCATCGTGCGCAGCCCGATGCGCGTCTCGCTGGCCGGCGGCGGCACCGACCTGCCCTCCTACTACGCGCGGCAGGACGGCTTTGCGATCGGGGCCGCGATCGACAAGTACGTCTACATCTCGGTCCACCAGACCTTCCTGGACCACCTGATCGTCAAGTACTCGAAGCTCGAGCGGGCCGCCGATCGCGACGGCATCGAGCACCCGATCGTCCGCGAGGCCCTGCGCACCGTCGACATCGCCGAGCCGAACCTGGAGATCACGAGCCTGGCCGACCTCCCGGACGGGGCCGGGCTGGGCTCGTCGGGGAGCTTCACGACCGCCCTGTTGCGGGCGCTCCACACCTACCGGCGCGATCTCGTGACGCCCGAGCGCCTGGCCGAGGAGGCCTGCGAGATCGAGATCGAGCGGCTCGGGGAGCCGATCGGCAAGCAGGACCAGTACATCTCCGCGCTGGGCGGTGTGACCTGCATGACGTTCCGGAGCTCGGGCGCGGTGGAGGCGGCTCCGCTGCCGCTCGCGCCCGAGACGCTGCACACCCTGGAGGACAACCTGTGCGCGTTCTTCACGGGATACACGCGCTCGGCCGGCAGCGTGCTCGCGGACCAGGATCGCCGGACCCGCGCCGCCGACGAGGACATGCTGCGCAACCTCGACGACGTCCTCGAGCTCGCCTTCCGGGCGCGCGACGCTCTCCTGACCGGCCGGCTCGACGAGTTCGCCGCGGTCATGGGCGAGCACTGGGAGCGCAAGCGAGAACGCTCCAGCGGGATCTCCACCCCGCAGATCGACGAGTGGTACGCGCTGGGGCGCGCAAACGGGGCGCTGGGCGGCAAGCTGGTGGGGGCCGGTGGCGGCGGGTTTCTGCTGTTCTACGCGGACGACCCGCTTCGCCTGCGGGTGGCGATGGCAGGCGCCGGGCTGCGGGAGGTCCGCTTCCGCTTCGACATGGAGGGCACCAAGGTGATCGTCAGTTGACGCTGCCGGTGGCCATCCTCGCGGGTGGCCTGGCCACGCGGTTGCGGCCGTTGAGCGACGACTGCCCGAAGGCGCTGGTGGCGGTCGCCGGCCGCCCGTTCGTCGAGTACCAGCTCGAGCTGCTGCGCGGCCAGGGCATCGAGGACGTCGTGCTCTGCGTGGGGCACCTCGCTGATCGGATCCGCGAGCACGTCGGCGACGGGCGGGCGTACGGGGTTCGGGTGCGCTATTCCCTGGACGGCGGCCGTCCGCTGGGAACCGCCGGCGCCCTGGTCAAAGCCGCGGACATGCTGGGCGACTCGTTCCTGGTGCTCAACGGGGACACCTACCTCGACGTCGACCACGCCGCGGTCGCGTCCGCGTTCCGGACCGGCGGACGGCTGGGACTGATGGCGGTCTTCCACAACCGCGGCGCGGGCGAGCCCAGCAACGCGCGGGTGGAGGACGGCGTCATCGTCTCCTACGACAAGCGGACTCCGGGCACGGGGGCCGAGCACGTCGACGCCGGGCTGGGCGCCCTGCGCGCCGATGCGCTGGACCTCGTCCCGGACGAGCGCCCCGCCGAGCTGGCCGACCTGTACCGGGAGCTCCTGCGCCGCGACGAGCTCGACGCCTTCGAGACGAACCGCCCGTACCACGAGATCGGGTCCCCGGCGGGCCTGGAGGCCTTCTCCCGGCGGCTGGAGGGGACGCGAGCTTGAGCGACCACAGCCGGCGCCATCTCGAGGAGGTGGCGCAGATCGCCTCCCAGCTCGACCCCGGCCAGCTCGACCGCATGGCCGAGACGCTGGCCGGCGTGCGCGATACCGGGCGGCTCTTCGTCCTCGGCGTGGGCGGAGGCGCCGCCCACGCGGGCCACGCGGCCGCGGACTTCAGGGCCCTCGCGGGCCTGGAGGCCTACGCGCCCACGGACAGCGTGGCCGAGATCACCGCGCGCACCAACGACGACGGATGGGACCGCGCGCTCGTGGACTCGCTGCGGGCGAGCCGCCTCTCCGCCCGCGACGCGGTGTTGGTCATGTCGGTCAGCGGCGGCGACCGCGGGCGCGACCTGTCCCCGGGCCTCGTCCGCGCCCTCGAACACGCGCGCGACGTCGGGTGCCGCATCTGCGGGATCGTGGGGTCGGCCGAGTGCCACACGACGCAGGTGGCCGACTGCTGCATCGTCATCCCCGAGGTGAACCCGCGCTCCGTCACCGCGCACACCGAGTCGTTCCAGGCCGTCATCTGGCACCTGCTGGTCACGCATCCGGCGCTCGCGCGAGGCACTCCGCGCTGGGAGTCGGTCACCGATGGGTGAGCGCGCGGTCTTCCTGGACCGCGACGGCGTCCTCAACGCGACGGTGGGCGACGGGTCCCAGTCGCCGAGGTCCGTTGCGGACTTCCATCTGCTCCCCGACGCGCCCGCGGCGTGCGCCCGGCTGCGCGAGGCGGGCTTCCGGCTGGTCGTGGTCACCAACCAGCCCGAGATCACGCGAGGACTGCTCGACCCCGAGGCGCTCGAGGGCATGCACGACCGGCTCCGGGCCGTCCTGCAGGTGGACGAGGTGCGCGTCTGCACCCACGACGACGCGGACGACTGTGCCTGCCGCAAGCCGCGTCCCGGGCTGGTCCTGGACGCCGCGCGCGACCTGGGGATCGACCTCGGCGCCTCCTTCGTCGTGGGCGACCGCTGGCGCGACGTGGAGGCCGGGCGACAGGCCGGCTGCACGACGATCCTCCTCGACCGCGACTGGTCCGAGGCCGAGCGCAGCCGGCCGGACCACCGGGTCGAGTCGCTCGACGAGGCGCTCGGCATCATCCTCGGGCAAGCCTGAGCTCGCCGCGATATAGGGTTCCGCGCCGCGATGCGCTTCTACGAGTACGAGTCCAAGGAGATCGTCCGCCGGGCGGGGATCCCCACCTCGAAGGGCGGTTTCGCCACCACCGCCGACGAGGCACGGGCGCGCGCCGAGGAGGTCGGCGGCCCCGTCGTCATCAAGTCCCAGGTCCTGACCGGGGGGCGGATGAAGGCCGGCGGCGTGCAGTTCGCCGACGCGCCCGACGAGGCCGCCAAGCACGCCGAGGACGTCCTGAAGCTCGAGATCAACGGCCACATGCCGCGCGGCGTACTGGTCGACGAGCGCGTCGAGGTGGCCCAGGAGTACTACGCGGGCGTCGTCTGGGACGGCCTGCGCAAGCAGCCGGTGATGCTCTTCTCCGACATGGGCGGGATCGACATCGAGGAGGTCGCCGAGACGCATCCCGACCACGTCGGGCGCGGGCACTTCTCCAACGTCCTGCCGTTCGGCGACTACCAGGCCAAGCAGGTGATCGCCTCCGTCGGCGTCACCGGCAGCGCGCTGAACCGCCTCACTCCCATCGTCACGCGCCTGGCCAAGCTGTTCGTCGAGCGCGACATGACGCTGGCCGAGATCAACCCGCTGGCCCAGCTGGCCGACGGCTCGTTCGTCGCCGTCGACGCGCACATGGAGATGGAGAACGAGGCCCGCGGGCGCCAGAAGGCGCTGCTGTCCGACCTCGGCGTGGCCGACGAGGAGACGCGCGAGGCCCGCGAGGCCACCGAGTTCGAGATCGCCGGCGAGGCGGTCGACGCGCAGGACCACCGCGGCGTCGCGGGCAACGTCACCGAGTTCGACGGCAACCTGGGCCTGGTCATCGGCGCGGGCGGCGGCTCGCTGACGCTGTTCGACGCGGTCCGCGCTCACGGCGGCAAGCCCGCCAACTACTGCGAGATCGGCGGCAACCCCTCGGTGGCCAAGGCGGCGGGCCTGGCCAAGCTGGTGCTCTCCAAGCCGGGCGTGGAGAAGATCGCGGTGATGATGTCCATCGTGTCCAACACCCGCGTGGACATCGTGGCCCGCGGCGTGATCAAGGCGTGCGTGGAGCTGGGCTTCGACCCGGCCGAGAAGATCGCGATCTTCCGCATCCCCGGCGCGTGGGAGGAGGAGGGCTTCAAGATCCTCGAGCGCTACGGCGTGCCCTACGCGGACCGGACGGTGTCCCTCAACGAGGCCGCCAAGCGCGCGGCGGAGGCCGTCTGATGTCGATCCTGGTCGACGCCGACACCACCTTCATCGTCCAGGGGATCACCGGCCGCGAGGCGGTGAACTTGACCCGCGAGTGCCTGGACTACGGCGCCGGCGCCAAGGTCGTCGGCGGCGTGACGCCCGGCCGCCTGGGCCGCGACGTCCACGGCGTGCCGGTGTTCGACACCGTCGCCCAGGCCGTCGAGCACCACGGCGCGCCGATCGACGGCTCCGTCGTCACGGTCCCCCCGGCGTTCACCAAGGACGCCGTGATCGAGGCGATCGCCAACGGCGTGAAGCTCGTCGTGATCGTCACCGAGCGCATCCCGCGGGCCGACGTGGCCCAGATGGTCGAGTTCGCGACGATGAACGATGCACGCATCATCGGCCCCAACTGCCTGGGGGTCATCGTGCCCGACGTGATCAAGATGGGCGGGATCGGCGGCCCGGCCAAGGACGCCGCCAAGGCGTACAGCCCGGGCCCGATCGGCGTGATGTCGCGCTCGGGCGGGATGACGACCGAGATCTCCTCCACGCTGACCGCGGCCGGCCTGGGCCAGTCCACCGCCGTGTCGATCGGCGGCGACGCCATCATCGGCTCCTCCTACGCCGAGCTGATGCCGCTCTTCGCCGCCGACGGGCAGACCGAGGCGATCGTCATCTACACCGAGCCGGGCGGGCGCATGGAGGCCCAGCTCGCGCAGTGGGTGGCCGACAACGGCGACCCGCTGCCCATCGTCGCCTTCATGGCGGGGCGCTTCATGGACGAGATGCCGGGGATGAGCTTCGGCCACGCCGGCACGATCGTGGAGGGCAAGGAGGACACGGCGACGGAGAAGATCGCCCGCCTGGCCAGCGCGGGCATCGTCGTGGCCGAGCGCATCGAGGAGATCCCCGACCTCGTGCGGTCCAAGATCGCGGAGCGCGCGGCGGCATGAGGACCGACGGCCTGTTCATCGGCATCGAGGTCGACGACGCGGCGGCCCGCGACCCCCAGCTCGCCGCCAAGCTGGCGGAGGTGTGTCCCGTCGACATCTACGCCCAGGGCGAGGACGGGGCCCTTCAGATCGTCGAGCGCAACGTGGACGAGTGCGTCCTGTGCGGCCTGTGCCTGGACGCGTCGCCGCCCGGCACCGTCCGCGTGCTGAAGCTGTACGAGGACGAGGCCGTCCTGCAGGGCTAGGCTGCGGCGGTCCGGCCCCCGGTCTCGCGGATACTTGGCGCGATGACGAGCGCGGACAGCAACGGCCTGCCCGACTGGCTGGGGGACGACGTGCGCTTCGCGCGCGAGGCGCCGGCCGGGTTCGTGGCGCTGCCGGGACGGCCCGGCGTGTGGGTCCGCGAGGCGGCGCTGGCCACGCTGCTGGCGTGCATGCTCGAGGAGCGCGACGCCATGCGCGCGGAGGTCGGCGAGGTGGTGGAGCGGCTGCCGGTGCTCGCGGCCGACCACGCGACCGCGCTGCGGCGCGGGCTCGGGCGTCGGGCGCCCGGCCCGGACGCGGACGTCCACGACCACCTGCGCGACCGCGTGGCGCTGCTGGACCTCGAGCGCCGCTCTCTGCTCGTCGACCGCCAGACCTCCCTGCGCGCGCTGAGTTGGACGGTGCGCACCCGGGTCCCGATGTGGCTGCGCCCCCGGCTCGGCATCCTCTGGCAGCACGCGCCCGTCCCCGTGCGCCTCCCGCGCCGCTACACCCTGGCGCGCCCGCCCCGGGCCGCACCCAAGATCAGCATCGTCACGCCCTCGCTCAACCAGGGCGAGTTCATCGGCGACACCCTGGCCAGCGTCCTGGACCAGGGCTATCCCAACGTCGAGTACGTCGTCCAGGACGGCGGCTCGACCGACTCCACCGCCGAGGTGCTGGAGCGCCACCGCCACCGGCTCCACCACGTCCACTCGGGCCCGGACGACGGGCAGGCCGACGCGATCAACCGGGGCTTCGCCCGCACGAGCGGCGAGATCATGGCCTACCTGAACGCCGACGACGTCCTGCTGCCCGGCGCGCTGGCCACGGTGGCCCGGCACTTCCAGGCCCACCCCGACGTCGACGCGGTGTACGGCCAGCGCATCCTCGTCGACGACGCCAACCGCCAGGTGGGGATCTGGGTCACGCCCGCCCACGACGACGAGATGCTGGTTTGGAGCGACTGCGTCCCCCAGGAGACGCTGTTCTGGCGGCGCAGCGCATGGGAGCGCGTGGGCGCCGGGCTGGACGAGTCGTTCCACTTCGCCATGGACTGGGACCTCCTGCTGCGGATGCGCGACGCCGGCGTGCGCTTCCACCGGATCCCTCGCTTCCTCGGCGCCTTCCGCGTCCACGCCGCGCAGAAGACCACGGCGATGGAGGACGTCGGCCTGGCCGAGTCGGCGATGCTGCTGGAGCGCGTCCACGGGCGCCCCGTGGCCTGGGAGGAGTGCTGGCGCCGGCTGCGCGGCTACTTCCGCCGCCACGTCGCCCTGCACACCGCCCACCGCGTCGCCGCGCGCCTGCCGGCGCCGCGGTTCACGCCCGCGTGGCTGCGACCTCGCTGACCTCGCTGCGGTACCAGTCGATCGTCCGCCGCAGCCCGTCCTCCAGGGCCGTGCTGGCCCGGAACCCGAAGCTCCGCTCGGCGCGTGAGGTGTCCAGGACTCGCCGGGGCTGGCCGTCGGGGCGCGAGGCGTCCCACACGACCTCCGCGTCGCAGCCGACGAGCCGCGCGACCACCGTCGCGAGCTCGCGGATCGTGACCTCCTGGCCGGCGCCGACGTTGACCGGCTCGGCGCCGTCGTAGCGCTCGGCGGCCAGGAACACCGCCTCGGCGCAGTCCTCCACGTAGAGGAACTCCCGCGAGGCCGAGCCCGTGCCCCAGCACACGACCTGGTCGTCGCCGCGCCGGCGCGCCGTCTCGAACTTGCGGATGAGCGCCGGGATCACGTGGCTGGTGTCCAGGTCGAAGTTGTCGCGCGGCCCGTACAGGTTCACGGGGAGCAGGTACACGCCGTTGAGGCCGTACTGGTCGCGGTAGGCCTGGAGCATCGTCAGCAGCGCCTTCTTGGCGATGCCGTACGGCGCGTTGGTCTCCTCGGGGTAGCCGTCCCACAGGTCGGCCTCGGAGAAGGGGACGGGCGAATGCTTGGGGTAGGCGCAGACGGTGCCCGCCACGACGAGCTTGTCCACGCCCCGGCGCCGGGACTCCTCGACGACGTTCAGGCCCATGGCCATGTTCGCGTAGAAGAACCGCCCCGGGTTGGCCTGGTTCGCGCCGATCCCGCCGACCTCCGCCGCCAGGTGGATCACGACGTCGGGAGCCTCCGCGTCGAACAGCGCCGCCGCGGCGCCGGCGTCGGTGAGGTCGCAGTCGCTGCGCCGGGGGACGATCACCTGCGCCGCGCCGGCGGCGTGCAGGCGCCGGCACACCGGCGCGCCGACGAACCCCGCACCTCCGGTGACCAGCACGCGCTTGCCCCGAATTCCTGTCATGAGGTCAACCTACCGCCCTGGACCCCTCACCGACCGCTACGATCGGGGTCTGGGCGTGTTGCTGTAGGGAACTTGCGCTCGCGCCGAAATACAAGGATGTCCATGCGATTCGCGCTGCTCGCACTCGCCTTCGCGCTCGTCCTCGCCCTCGCGCCCCCCGCGGTGGCGGGCCCGCGGCTGGTCGATCGTCCGGCGGCGCGGGCCGCGCTGGCCCACGCGGGCTCCAAGGCGGCGACGCGCAAGATCCGCAAGCCGACGTGGGTCAGCGGCGTCTCGGTCACCGAGTACTTCCCCGTCCCCGAGGCCTGGTTCGTGGGCGAGAAGGTGCGGGGGCCGGGCATTCCCGGGCTGCACCGCATCGACTGGCTGTACTCGGCGCGGGGGCTGACGATGGAGGGCGATGGCGTCGGGCTGGACGGCCAGCGCTACTCCATCGAGTCCGTGGGCAGCGCCGGCTGGGTGGACCGGCTGGGCCGCCGGTCGTGCATCGGCTGCGCGCGCGGCGTGTACTGGCGCGCCGGCGGCTTCTACCGCAACAGCGCCAACCGCCTCACCTATCCGCTGGACGCGGGCGGGTGGTTCAACGGCGTGGGCCGCAAGTGGGTGCCGCTGCCCGGCGTGCGCTTCGACAGCGGTCCCTCCCTGGACCTCACCTACTACGCGTCGGTGGCCGTGGACCCGCGCGTGATCCCGCTGGGCAGCCGCGTCTACATCCCCTACTACGCCAAGCGCAAGCTGGGCACCGGGTGGTTCGTCGCCGAGGACACGGGCGGCGCGATCGGCGGCAAGCACGTGGACGTGTACCGCCCGGCGCCGGACTCCGACTCGGGCGGGCGCTCCCTGAGCGGCGAGCGGATCTACGTCGTCCCGCCCCGGTAGCCTGCGGCGCCCTTGCGGACCCGCGCGCTCCTCCTCACTCCCCTTCTCGTCCTCGGCCTGGCCGGGCCCGCCCGGGCGGCGAGCGACCCGGCGGACGCGGCGGCGTCGCCGCTCGACCTCGCCGCCGCCACCCTGACCCAGGACGGCACCGACCTCGTCTTCACGGTCCGCACCCGTGGCGACTGGGCCTCGCGCGTCTTGACGGCGCGCCGCGGGCGCTCGCTCTGCCTCGTCCTGTCCCAGGGCGCTCGCCGGTTCGTGTGCGCGAGCGCGAGCTCCACCAACGGTCCCGCGCTGACCATCAACGCGGCGGGCGGCTCGCCCAGCCCGCTGGCGGCGCGGATCGACCGCCCGACCCTGCGCACGCTCACCGCCCGCTTCGCCTCCCGCGCCACGGGCCTGCAGGTCGGGCGCTTCACGTGGACGGTGACGTCGACCTGGGCGGACTCCGGCGGCTGCGCCACCCCGGTGCGCGCCTGCAACGACCGCCTGCCCGACCGCGGGTCCGTGTCCGGCGAGCTCGTGCCGCCCGCCCCGACCGGCTGCGCGGCCCGCGGCGACTCCTACCGCTCCAACGGCTCGCGCGACCGCAAGATCGTCGCCCTGACCTTCGACGACGGGCCCAGCTCCTACACGCCGCAGGTCCTGGACATCCTCAAGCGCGCGGGCGTGCACGGGACGTTCTTCCTCATCGGCCAGCAGGTGTCCGGCTACGCGTCGTTTGCCCGCCGCGCGCTGCGCGAGGGTCACGTGCTGGCCAACCACTCCTGGAACCACGCCGACCTGTCCGGCGGCGCGGGGGGCCAGCTGACGCAGACCAACCGCGCGATTCGGCGCGCCACGGGCTACACGCCGTGCATCTTCCGCGCGCCGTACGGCGCCGTGAGCAGCCTGCTGATCGGCCAGGCGCGCAGCCAGGGCATGCTCACGATCGGGTGGGACGTCGACCCGCAGGACTGGTCGCGTCCCGGCTCGGGCGCCATCGAGTCCGGCGGGCCGGCCAGCGCGGCGCGGATCCTCGGCAACACGCGCTCGGGCTCCATCATCCTCATGCACGACGGGGGCGGTCCGCGCGACCAGACGGTGGCGGCGCTGCCGCGCATCATCGCCACCCTCAAGCGCCGCGGGTACAGCATGGTCACGGTCCCGGAGCTCCTGGGACTGCGCCCGACGTACGGCTAGCCGCGCCGGCGCGCTAGCTTCGCCGCATGCCCGAGCTGCCCGAGGCCGAGCGCGCGCGCCAGGCCATCGAGCGCGTCCTGGACCGCGAGATCGTCGCGGTCGACGACTCCGACACCTACGTCTGCCGCCCCCACGCGCCGGGTGAGATCGCCGCGGCCCTGACCGGCCGCCGTCTCAGCGCCGCCCACCGCCGCGGGAAGTTCATGTGGGTGCAGACCGGCGAGGGCGGCCCCGAGCTGGGCCTGCACCTGGGGATGGCCGGGCGGATCGCGATCGACGAGCCGCCCCACCCGCGCTGGGACCGCTTCGTCCTGGAGTTCGCCGACGGGTCCCGGCTGGCGCTGCACGACCGCCGGCGTTTGGGCCGCGCGATCCTCGAGCCCGACTTCAGTCACGTCGGCCCGGACGCCGGTGAGGTCTCGCGCGCCGAGTTCCGCGAGCGCATCGGGCGCGGCCGAGCGCCGCTCAAGGCGCGCTTCCTCGACCAGACCGCCATCGCCGGGATCGGCAACCTGCTGGCCGACGAGATCCTGTGGCAGGCCCGGATCTCGCCCCGTCGGCGCACGGGCACCCTGGAGGAGGGCGAGCTGGACCACCTGTGGCGAACCACCCGGCGGGTCCTGCGCACGACGATCCGCCGGGGCGGCGCGCACACCGGCGAGATCAACGAGCACCGCCACGAGGGCGGCGTCTGCCCGCGCTGCGGGACCCCCCTGCGACGCGCCCGGATCGGCGGCCGCACGACGTTCTGGTGCCCGGTCGATCAGCCCGATTGACGGTCGCTAGTGTGCAGGTATGTCCCAGGATTCCTTCGGCGCCCGCGACACGCTCCGGGTGGGGGATCGCGACTACGAGATCTTCCGCCTCGACGCGCTCCAGTCGCGCTACGACGTCGCGCGCCTGCCCTTCTCCCTGAAGGTGCTGCTGGAGAACCTCCTGCGCACCGAGGACGGCGAGTCCGTGACCCGGGAGGACATCGAGGCCCTGGCCACGTGGGACGCGAGCGCCGAGCCCTCCGACGAGATCGCGTTCACCCCCGCGCGCGTGCTCATGCAGGACTTCACCGGCGTCCCCGCCGTGGTCGACCTGGCCGCCATGCGCGACGCGATGGCGGACATGGGCGGCGACCCGTCCAGGATCAACCCGCTCGTGCCGGCCGAGCTGGTGATCGACCACTCCGTCCAGGTCGACGCCTTCGGGACCAGCTCGGCCTTCCAGCGCAACGCCGAGCTGGAGTTCGAGCGCAACCAGGAGCGCTACGCCTTCCTGCGCTGGGGCCAGGGCGCCTTCGAGGGCTTCAAGGTCGTCCCGCCCGACACCGGCATCGTCCACCAGGTCAACCTGGAGTACCTGGCGCGCGTGGTCTTCGTGGACGAGGAGACGGGCCGCGCCTATCCCGACACCCTCGTCGGGACCGACTCGCACACCACGATGATCAACGGCCTCGGGGTCCTGGGCTGGGGCGTCGGGGGGATCGAGGCCGAGGCCGCGATGCTCGGCCAGGCGATGTCGATGCTGATCCCCCAGGTCGTCGGGTTCAAGCTGCGCGGCGAGCTGCCCGAGGGCGCCACCGCGACCGACCTCGTGCTGACCGTGACCGAGATGCTGCGCTCGCACGGCGTCGTGGGGAAGTTCGTCGAGTTCCACGGGCCGGGCCTGCCCAACCTGCCGCTGGCCGACCGCGCGACGATCGGCAACATGTCGCCCGAGTTCGGGTCGACGTGCGCGATCTTCCCCATCGACGCCGAGACGCTGCGCTACCTGGCGTTCTCCGGCCGCCCGGCCGAGCAGATCGAGCTCGTGGAGGCCTACTGCCGCGAGCAGGGGATCTGGCACGACGCCGATTCCGAGGAGCCGACCTACTCCGAGTCGCTCGAGCTCGACCTGGGCGACGTGGTCCCGTCGCTGGCCGGGCCCAAGCGCCCGCAGGACCGCGTGCCGCTGACCGAGTCGCGCGAGCGCTTCCGCGAGGCGCTGCGCGACTACGTGGACGACGACGGGTCGGGGGGCGACGCGCACGACGAGGCGATGGCCGAGACGTTCCCCTCCTCCGATCCGCCCTCCAATGGGGCGCCCGGTCACCGGGACACGTCGGGAGACCCGGTGCACTCCCCATCCGGGGGCGGGCGGGTCGCGGTGGACACCGCGCGCGGCGGCGGGGTCGAGGTGACGCTGGACGGCCAGACCTTCCAGCTCGACCACGGCCACGTCGTGATCGCCGCGATCACTTCCTGCACGAACACCTCGAACCCATCGGTGATGCTCGGCGCGGGCATCCTGGCGCGCAACGCGGTGCAGCGGGGCCTGGAGGTCAAGCCGTGGGTAAAGACGTCGCTGGCGCCGGGGTCCAAGGTGGTGACGGAGTACCTGGACCGCGCCGGCCTGACCGAGTACCTGGAGGCGCTGCGCTTCCACCTCGTGGGCTACGGGTGCACGACCTGCATCGGCAACTCGGGGCCGCTGCCGCCGGAGATCTCGGCGGCGGTCGACGAGGGCGACCTGGCCGTGGCGTCGGTGCTGTCGGGCAACCGCAACTTCGAGGGGCGGATCAACCAGGACGTGAAGATGAACTACCTGGCGTCGCCGCCGCTGTGCGTGGCCTACGCGCTGGCCGGCTCGATGGACGTGGACATGTATTCGGATCCGCTGGGCGTGGACCGCGAGGGCAACGAGGTGTTCCTGCGCGACCTGTGGCCTTCCGAGGCCGAGGTGCACGAGCTGATCGAGAGCGCGGTCCAGTCGGACATGTTCCGCAAGTCCTACGCGGAGGTGTTCGAGGGGGACGAGCGGTGGAACTCGCTGTCCGTCCCCGAGGGCGACCGCTTCGAGTGGGACCCGGACTCCACCTATGTCCGGCGGGCACCGTTCTTCGAAGGCATCGAGGGGGAGCCCGAGGAGGTCTCGGACATCTCGGGGGCTCGGGTGCTGGCGGTGCTGGGCGACAGCGTCACGACGGACCACATCTCGCCGGCGGGCTCCATCCGCAAGTCATCACCGGCGGGCCAGTACCTGATCGAGCACGGCGTCGAGCCCAAGGACTTCAACTCGTACGGGTCGCGGCGCGGCAACCACGAGGTGATGATGCGCGGGACGTTCGCCAACATCCGCCTGCGCAACCTGCTGGCGCCGGGCACGGAGGGCGGCGTGACGATCCATCTCGACTCCGGCGAGGAGATGCCGATCTACGACGCCGCCATGCGGTATGCGGCCGACGACGTGCCACTCGTGGTCCTGGCCGGCAAGGAGTACGGCTCGGGCTCGTCGCGCGACTGGGCGGCGAAGGGGACGAAGCTCCTAGGCGTCCGGGCCGTGATCGCCGAGTCCTACGAGCGGATCCACCGCTCCAACCTGGTCGGGATGGGCGTGCTGCCCCTGCAGTTCTCCGGCGACGACTCGGTCGAGTCGCTGGGCCTGACCGGCCAGGAGACGTTCTCGATCACCGGCCTGGAGGGCGGCTCGGCCCACGAGGCCGTCGTGCGCGCGGACGACACGGAGTTCAAGGTGCGAGTCCGGATCGACACGCCCAAGGAGGTCGAGTACTTCCGGGATGGCGGGATCCTGAACTTCGTGGTGCGCCGGATGATGGCCGGCTAACGGCCATCGAGGAGGAGCCCGGAGAGGTCCCTTCTCACGGCCGGGGCGTCCGCCCGGAGTTGGCGCCACGTCACCCGGACCACTCTCCAGCCGGCCGCCGTCAAGACGCGGTCCCGCTCCCTGTCCCTCTCGAAGGCCGTTGTCGTGGAGTGGAAGGCGGCGCCGTCGAGCTCCACGATGACGCGTTGCTTCGGCCAGACGCAGTCGACCTCGAATCCTTCGATCCGCGCGTTCGTCTGGGGCCTGGGTAGCAACGACTCATCGAGGAAGGCGAGGAAGCGGTTCTCGAGCTCGCTCCGGGTGACGGTGGCTCCGATGCGGCCGCTCTCGACGATCGCCTTCAGCTTCCTCGCCCCCGGCGCCGTGGGGTGGCGGGCCAACGACGCATCGAGGGAGTGTGGGCTGGTGAGTCGCAGGAGCTCCGTTCGGTCGACGGCTCGGGCCAGGCGGTTTTGGTCGAGGCGTTTCGCGAGGTCGAGCAGGGTCCTGACGGGCGTCGTGACGGGGATCCGCTCCTCCGTCGTGACCTCATCGGGCTGTAGGGCCGTGCGATGGAACCGGATCCTCGCGCGCTGCCTTCTGTCCCTGGCCACCGTGACGTCCACCTTCGTGGCCGCCGTCCCGCGGATCCCCCACAGCGCCGCGGCCGTCGCATGGCTCAGCACGGCGCCCTCACCACCGGCCAACACGGCAGCCAGCCACCACCCTTCCCTCGCCAGCAGCCGGTGCCCGACCGCGTACACACCCCGATGCACCGCGTGAAGCCGTCCCGCCTCCAACCGGCGCTGCACCGACCGCGGCGTCAGCCCCATCTCCCGCAGCTGCGCCCGGGACACCACGCCATGCTGACCCTCGGCGAGCGCCGCGATCGCCCGGTCCGCCGGCCCCTCCCGGCGCGCCGCCGAAGGGTCCGTGCGACGTTGACTACCTATATGGGCGTTAACGTCGCGCGGCGTCGGCACGCACCCGATCCTGGCCGCTCCTCGGTGACGTCTTACGCGCGGGGAGCTACAGGATGCCGACGATGTAGGCGCAGTCCCAGTTTCGGGCGCCGCGGCCGTTGTCCCAGATCAGCGTGGCGACCCGGTCCTGCTCGGACTTCGGGGCGAGCCAGGCCGCGGGGCCGTGGCCTCCGAACCCGGACCAGGTGGCGGGGATGATCTGGTAGTAGCCGCTGGCGCCCGCCCAGTTCGGCGGGTGGTTGTAGCCGCCGGACTCGCACTGGACGATCGACCACGGGATGGCCCAGGGGCCGCCGGGGCCGGTGTGGGACATCGACGCCGACGACTCGCCCTGGAGACGCGCGAGCTCGCGCTCCAGGCGCCGCCGCGACCCGCGCGCGTGGCGCAGCGCGGCCAGGCGGGCGGCGCGGACGCGCTCGGCGGACGCCTGGCGCTGCGCCAGCAGCTGGCCCATCGAGGCCAGCGCGTCGCGCTGCTTGCGCACCGCGTCGGTGATCCGCTCCTGGCGGGCGCGCAGGCGCGCGAGCCGTGTCGTGGCGCGGTGCGAGGCGTCACGCGCGCGGCGCACGGCCTTGATGGTGGCCTGGTCCTGCTCCTTGATGCGGCGCAGGAACTCGGCGCGCTCCAGCAGGTCGGCGAAGCCGCGAGAGTTCAGGACGACCGTGACCAGGTCCGGGCGGCCGGCGGTGTACATCTCGATCAGGCGCCGCGAGAGGACGCGCCGGGAGAAGGCGAGACGGCGCTTCAGGCGGGCCAGCCGCCGGCGCTCGCGCAGGAGGTCGGCCTTCAGGCGCTCGAGCTTGGCCTGGTTGGCGTCGAGCTCGGACTGCACCTGCGCGCGGCGGCGCTCGATGATCGCCACCTGGCGCTCCAGCCGCGCGGCGATCCGGGCGAAGGTCGCGGCGTCCGCCGACAGCTTGCCCTCCGTCGAGCGCTTGGAGTCGATCTGCTGCTGGAGGTCGCCCGACGACTGGGCGCCCGAGGACAGGGGCAGCGCGGCCCACGCGGCCAGGAGGGCGACCACGGGCACCACGAGACACAGGAGGACACGAGCGCGGGCCATGCGAAAGCGACCGAACCACCCCGGTTGCAGGGGAAATCCGGCCGGCCCGGCCACGCTAGCACGGCCCCGCCCGCCCAGCCCCACCCGCCACGGAAACCAGCTTTGTTATGGCGACCCCGCCGGCGGGCGCCATCACCCGCCCCGGGCGGGTCCGGTCGGAGCCCGGGTTGCCTGTGCGAGCATGAGCCCGACGATGCGATCGACCCCAATCCTCGTCGCCGCCGTTCTCACCGTCGGCGCCTCGGCGACGACCGGCCCCGCGCAGGCCCAGCTCCCCTGCATCCCCAACGTCACCTGCGCGAACTCCGGCGGAACGCCCGGGGGGACACCGTCGGCCGGCGGCGGCGGCGGCAACTCCGGCGGCACCTCGCCCGGCGCCGGCAGCAGCGGCGGCACGAGCACGACGCCCACGGCCGTGGCCGGGAACCCCGAGGTCGGGATCGAGGACACCGGCGTCATCTTCGGCCCCCAGGCCGCCCAGGTGGCCGCCCAGTGGCGCCAGCTCGGCGTCGACTACGTGCGCATCCAGGCGTTCTGGGACGCCCTCTCCCCCGCGACCACCTCCCCCACCATGCCCGCCGGCTTCGACCCCGCCAATCCGAACAGCCGTGGCTACAACTGGGCGCCGCTGGACGCCGCCGTCGAGGCGGTCCGGCGCAACGGCCTGCGGATCATGGTCACCATCAACCAGTCCGGCCCGCGCTGGGCCAGCACGCAGCCCAGCGTGGCCACGAAGTCGTGGAAGCCCAGCCCGGCGCGCTACGCCCAGTTCGCCACCGCGGTGGCCAGGCGCTACGGCGCCCGGATCGACCGCTACCTGGTGGGCTCCGAGCCCAACCAGCTCCCGTTCCTGGCGCCGCAGTTCGCCTGTGTGGGCCGGACCTGCACGCCGTCGGCCCCGCACCAGTACCGCAACCTGCTCAACGCGGCCTACCCGGCGATCAAGGCCGCGGACCCCGGCGCCCAGATCCTGATCGGCGAGCTCGCCCCCATCGGGAGCCCGCCCAGCCGCACCAGCGGCCTCACGCCCATGCTGTTCATCCGCGAGATGGCGTGCGTGGACTCCCGCTTCCGTCGCCTCAGCGCCCCCCGCTGCCGCGGCTTCCGCGCCGTGCGCGGGGACGGCTTCGGCTACCACCCCTACGTCAACAACAAGACGCCGCCGAACGTCCCGCAGCGCAACCGCGAGCTGGCCAAGATCGGCGACCTGCCGCGGCTGCTGGGCGTCCTGGACCGCCTCACCGGCGCCGGACGCATGCGCTCGACGACCGGGCGCTTCCGCCTCTACCTCACCGAGTTCGGCTACATCTCCAACCCGCCGAACCCTCGCTTCGGCGTCTCGCTCGCGCTCCAGGCGCGCTACCTGGCCCAGTCGGCCTACATCGCCTGGCGGCTGCGCTCGCGCGTGAAGCTCATCACCCAGTACGAGTGGAACGACGACCCGAACTTCCCGACCGGCCTGCACTTCGCCAACGGCCAGCCCAAGCCCGCCTTCTTCCAGTACCCGAACCCGTTCTGGATCGACGCCACCCGCGGGCTGGCGCGCACGACCTTCTGGGGCCAGGTGCGCCCGGACGCCCAGCGCCGCGTCACGCTCCAGGTCCGTCCGCGCGGGAGCGCCGCCTTCACCAACGCCGCCACCGCCAGCACCGACGCCGGCGGCTACTGGGCCCGGACCATGCGCGCGCTCCCCGGCGCCACCTACCGCTTCGCGTACACGACCGCGGCTGGCACGGTGCTCACCCAGTCGCTCGCCGCTCCCCGCTCCTGATGGCCGGCGTCCCCGACACGCTGCGCGCCCTGCTCACCGCGCCCGGGCCCTCGGGCTACGAGACCGCCCCGGCCAAGGTCTGGCGCGACGCGGCCGGCGCCTTCGCCGAGGTGTCCGGCGACACGCTGGGCTCCTCGGTGGCCCGCGTGAAGGGGACCGCCGATGGCCCGCTCCTCGCGGTGGTCGGACACATCGACGAGATCGGCCTCATCGTCACCCACGTCTCCGACGACGGCTTCCTGCACTTCATCGGGGTCGGCGGCTGGGACGCGCAGATCCTGGTCGGCCAGCGCGTCGAGGTCATCACCCGCGACGGCCCGATCCCCGGCCTGGTGGGCAAGAAGCCGATCCATCTGCTCAAGGAGGAGGAGCGCAAGAAGGTCGCCGAGATCAAGGACCTCCACGTCGACGTGGGCGCGCGCGACGGCGACCAGGCGCGCGAGATGGTGCGCATCGGCGACGTCGCCGTGATCGCCGCCGAGCCGGTGGAGCTGCCCAACGGGCGGCTGGCCTCCCGCGCGCTGGACAACCGCCTCGGCGCGTACATCGCGCTGGAGGCGGGACGGCTGGTCTCCGAGGCCGGCGGCGCCGCCGGTGAGTACGCCGCGGTCGCGGCGGTCCAGGAGGAGATCACCTTCGGCGGCTCGCGCACCAGCGCCTACTCGCTGGACCCGGGCGTCGCCATCGTCGTCGACGTCACCCACGCCACCGACGCCCCGGGCATCGACCCCAAGGAGGTGGGCAAGCACGAGCTGGGCTCCGGGCCCGTGATCGAGCGCGGCTCGATCATCGCGCCCGGCGTCTTCGAGCTGCTGCACGACACCGCGACGGATGAGGGCATCCCCTTCACCGTGTCGGCCTCCGCCCGCTTCACCGGGACCGACGCCGACGCGGTCCACATCTCGCGCGCCGGCGTGCCCACCGGCGTGGTGTCCGTGCCACTGCGCTACATGCACTCCCCCGTCGAGATGGTCGACCTGGCCGACGTGGACGCGGCGGCGCGGCTGGTGGCGGCGTTCGCGTACCGGCTGGACGCGTCGACGTCGTTCCAGCGTTGACGGCGCTCCTCCTGCTGTTCGACATCGACGGGACGCTGCTCCTGCGCGCCTCGGACGCCCACCGCGACGCGCTGCACGCCGCGCTGCGCGAGGTGCACGGGATCGAGGACCCCGGCGCCGCCCACGTCGCCCCGGCCGGGCGCACGGACGGCGAGATCGCCCGCGCGATCGCGCTGCAGTGCGGGATCAGCGCCACGCGCGTGGACGACCGCGCGGCGGACGTCCGCGACGTCACGTGCCGAGAG
The DNA here is from genome assembly GCA_033856025.1 of Solirubrobacteraceae bacterium. Lineage (GTDB taxonomy): Bacteria > Actinomycetota > Thermoleophilia > Solirubrobacterales > Solirubrobacteraceae > AC-38. The sequence continues at coordinate 25,819 of JAWVFQ010000032.1, forward strand.
TACGCGCGGCGGGTGCCCGACGACCTGTCGCGGTTCGTCGCGCCGGGCATCCCCGACCTGCTCTCCGAGCTCGAGCAGCGCGACGACGTGCGCCTCGGCCTCGTCACCGGCAACTACGAGCCGGTGGCGCGCGTGAAGCTCGCCCGCGCCGGCCTGGGCGCCTGGTTCGAGCCCGGCCAGGGCGGCTTCGGCTCCGACCACGAGGACCGCGCGGCCCTCCCCGGCATCGCGCGCCGCCGCGCCGGCGGCGACGGCGCGCCCTGGCCGCGCGAGCGGACGGTAGTCATCGGCGACACGCCCAACGACATCGCCTGCGCCCGCGCCGACGCGGTGCGCGTGTTCGCGGTGGCGACGGGGCCGTTCTCCGCGGACGATCTGCGCGGCGCCGACGCCGTCGCCGCGAACGCGGCGGAGCTCAGCCCGCTGCTCGCGGCGGCGCTGGCGCCGTGAACGGCGGCATCGAGGGGTTGGGATCGGCCGCCCCGCCGGGTCGCGGTTGCACTTGACCGCCATATAGGCGGCTAACTGCACCCGGTTCGGACCCGGCCCCCCTCGGTGCGTCGTTGGCTCGGGGCTACGCCCGCGTGAGGCGCTTGTAGGTGATCCGGTGCGGGCGGTCGGCGTCCTCGCCGAGGCGCTCGCGGCGGCGGCGCTCCCACGCCTCGAAGTTCCCCTCGAACCACTCGACCTGCGAGTCGCCCTCGAAGGCCAGGACGTGGGTGCAGACGCGGTCCAGGAACCAGCGGTCGTGGGAGACGATCACCGCGCACCCGGGGAACGCGAGCAGCGCCTCCTCCAGCGCGCGCAGCGTGTCCACGTCGAGGTCGTTGGTCGGCTCGTCCAGGAGGATCAGGTTGGACTCCTGGCGCAGGAGCTTGGCCAGGTGCACACGGTTGCGCTCGCCGCCCGACAGGGCGCCGACCTTCTTCTGCTGGTCCGATCCCTTGAAGTTGAAGCGCGCCGCGTAGGCGCGGTCGCCGCCGACCTCCTCCCACACCGCCTTCTCGGGGTCCAGCGCGTCGCGCGACTGGTCCACGTAGGCCAGCTCGACGCTGTCGCCCAGCCGCAGCGAGCCGCCGTCGGGATCCTCCTGGCCGGTGATCATCCGCAGCAGCGTGGTCTTGCCGGCGCCGTTGGGGCCGACGATGCCCACGATCCCGGCGGGCGGCAGGGAGAAGGTCAGGTCCTCGATGAGCAGCCGGTCGCTGTAGCCCTTGCGCAGTCCCTCGGCCTCCACGACCACGCTGCCCAGGCGCGGGCCGGCGGGGATGTGGATCTCCACCGTGTCGAGCTTGACGTTGCGCTCCTCGGCCAGCAGGGCCTCGTAGCGATTCAGGCGCGCCTTGTTCTTGGTCAGGCGCGAGGACGCGTTCATGCGCACCCAGGCCAGCTCGCTCTCGATGGTCCGCTGGCGAGCCGTGTCCTCGCGCTTTTCCTGGGCCAGTCGGGCCTGCTTCTGCTCCAGCCAGCTGGAGTAGTTGCCCTGGAAGGGGATCCCCCGGCCGCGGTCCAGCTCGAGGATCCAGCCCGCGACGTTGTCCAGGAAGTAGCGGTCGTGGGTCACGGCGACGACCGTGCCCGGGTACTCGGCCAGGTGCTGCTCCAGCCAGGCGACGGTCTCGGCGTCCAGGTGGTTGGTGGGCTCGTCGAGGAGCAGCAGGTCGGGCTGGCGCAGCAGCAGCCGGCACAGGGCGACGCGGCGGCGCTCGCCGCCGGACAGCGTGGACACGTCCGCGTCGGGCGGCGGCAGGCGCAGCGCGTCCATCGCCTGCTCGAGGCGGTTGTCCAGGTTCCACCCGTCGACCGCGTCGATGCGCTCCTGGAGCCGGGCGAACTCGTCCGCCGTCTCCTCGGAGTAGTTCATCGACAGCTCGTTGAAGCGGTCCAGCAGGCCCTTGACCTCGGCCACGCCCTCCTCGACGTTGCCGCGGACGTCCTTGGAGTCGTCGAGCGCCGGCTCCTGCTCGAGCAGCCCGACGGTGGCGCCCGGCGCGAGCTGGGCCTCGCCGCGGAACTCCGTCTCCACGCCCGCCATGATCCGCAGCAGCGTCGACTTGCCGGCGCCGTTGAGGCCCAGGACGCCGATCTTGGCGCCCGGGAGGAAGGCCAGCGTGATGTCCTCCAGGACGGTCTTGGAGGGCGGGTGCACCTTGGTGAGCCGGTGCATCGTGAAGATGTACTGCTGGGACACGGCCGGTCAGGGTAGCTACCGGCGTTGGTGTCCGAGGTTCAGCGAAGCACGATGCGGAAGCTCACCCGAATCGCGACGGAGCGATTGCGGGCCGCGTCCACGGCGACGGCGACGAGCCGGTAGCGCGCGGGCGCCAGCTTGCGGCCGGCGACGCGCCCGCTGAACTTGAAGGAGTTCGCGCCCGCCTTTCCGGCGTGCACGAAGCTCCCCGCGGGCACGAAGCGCGGGCACGCGGGCCGGCGGCGGTTCGCCCGGGTCTGCGCGACGCAGCGCCGGCCGACCTTGCGGCCGGCCAGCTGGCGCTCGATCGTGAACGTCACCGTGGCGGCCTCCGAGAGGCGGTAGCGAACCATCGTGCCCACGGCCGCTCGCGCGATGCTCGCGCCGCGGCCGGCCGCCTGGAAGGTGGCGCTGCCGAGCCCGAGAGCGCCCTGGAACACCGGAAGCGTCACGTCGACGGGCGGGGGCGGCGGGGGCGGCGGGACGAACGGCACGACGGCGCCGCCGCCGGGGCCGCCGGCGCCGGCCGACACCGGGGCGACCGTCTGCGACGTCCAGGTCAGGTTCTGCGCGCCGCCGGTCGTGAGCTGCGTCGCGTTCGCCGGGTACGTGCACGTCGCCACGTCGCAGGAGTCCGGGATCGTCCAGACGTTGTCCTCGGCGACGAACGCGACCCGGCCGCCGGAGATCTCACGCGGGGAGTGGAACACGATGCCGCTCGGCTCGGCCAGCATCTGCTCGGAGACCGCCGGGTTGACGGAGAGGTCCGCCACCCAGATCCCCGGACCGCCGCCGGACTCGTTCGTCAGCAGGAAGCCGCCGGTCGTGAACGCGACGTCCTGGAAGGGCTGGTCGTCCACCAGGCGCGCCACGGCGCCGGTCCCGTCACGGTTCGCCACGTGGATCGCCCGGTTCCCGCCCACGATGCAGTTGGCGAACGCGATCTGTGCCGGGTTGGCCGGGTTGATCGTGGGTCGCTGGACCTCCCCGCCCGAGTTGCTGGTGTTGCACGGCGGGGTGAGCTCGGTCTGGGGCCCGCCGAACATCGACTGGCGCACGAGCTTGCTGACGCTGTTGCCGCCGGTCACGTTGAAGTACTCGAAGAGCACCTCCCCGTCCGGCGCGACGATCGGGTGGGTGTCGGAGCTCGAGCACGAGAAGTTGGTGCCCGCGCAGCCGTGAGGGGCGCCGCTGATCCGGCGCAGCACGCCGCCGTCGAGGGTGTAGATCCCCTCGCAGTTGATCTCACAGTCGCCCAGGGTCTCACCGACGAACGCGAGCGCGGTGTCCCCGGGGTCGATCCCCGGCTGGCGCAGCAGGTCCATCCCCGGAACCGACTGCTGGTCGACCAGCTTGTGCTGGTTGGATCCGTCGTCGCCCATCGCCCAGATGTCGCCGGAGCGCTCGAAGACGATCTCCGCGCCCGCGGGCACCGCGGCGATCGCCAGCACCAGGACCGTCAACGCAGCTGCCCGGACGACGAAGCGGGGCAACTGCTGCACGGCACACCTTCTCTCTGGGGTGCTTCGAACATACACCCGGCCGTGTCGAGATCCTAATTCTTGGAGCGTTGGGCACGCTCCGGGGCTAGCCGTCGTCCTCCGGCAGCTCGCGCAGCTGGTGCGCGGGCGTGAAGAAGTTGCGGTAGGTCAGCGCCATCGCGGTGAGCGCGGACAGGCTCACCGCTCCCAGCAGGGCGTAGAGGATCACCAGCTGCAGACGCACCGCGTCCACCGGATCCGCCCCCGCGAGCAGCGAGCCCACCATGATCCCCGGGAACGCGACGAGCCCGGTCGTCTTCGTCTGGTCGATCAGGGGGATGAGCCCCGAGCGCAGGCTGGCGCGGATGAGCGGGCGCGCCGCCTCGGTGGCGGTGGCGCCCAGGGCCAGGGTCGCCTCGATCTCGCGAGCACGCGCGCGGACCTCGTCGCCGAGCCGGTTGAGCGCCACCGCGGACGCCGTCATCGCGTTGCCGATGACGATCCCGCCGACCGGGACGAGGAAGCGCGGCTTGGGGTCGAACACGCCCAGCGCGACCACCAGGCCCAGCGTGGATCCCGCCGCGACGGTGAGCGCGGTGAACAGGGCCCAGAAGGCGCCGGGGACGCGGCGGGCCCGGCGGCGCGCGGTGAACGTCCCCACCGTCACCATCACCGCGACCAGCGCGAAGACGTAGACCAGGTTGTCGCGCTCGAAGATGAACTTGATGACGAACCCGACCGCGGTCAGCTGGACGAAGGCCCGCGCGGCGGCGACGGCGATCTCGCCCTCCAGGCGAGCGCGCTCCCACAGCGACACGCCGATCGCGACGGCCACGAGCGCCAGCGCGCCCGCCACGTCGGCCAGGCCCACGCTCGTGCCGGTCACAGGTGCAGCACCGTGTCGGCCAGGCGCTGGGCCTGGGCCTCGTCGTGGGTCACGAGGACGTAGGAGAGCGACAGACGCTCGCGCAGGTCCAGCAGCGTGCGCTCGACGGCGTCGCGGGCCGCGGGGTCCAGCGCCGAGGTGGGCTCGTCGAGCAGCAGGACGCGCGGCTCCAGGGCCAGCGCCCGGGCCAGCATCACGCGCTGCTGCTCGCCCACGGACAGACGGGTGGCGTCGCGCGGGGCGAACGACGCGTCCAGGCCGGCCAGGGTGAGGGCGCGCTCCACGTCGGCGGTGCGCCCGGCCAGGCGCGGGCCCAGCTCCACGTTGTCGCGCACCGTCCCCTCGCGCAGGGCGGGGAGCTGGGGCACGAGCGAGACCTCGCGGCGCAGCTCGAGCACGTCGCGCGCGCGGACGTCTCCCCCGTCGTAGACGACGGCGCCCTCGTCGGGGTCGACCAAGCGGTTGAGCAGGCGCAGCAGCGTGGACTTCCCGGCGCCCGACGGACCGGCCACGCAGCTGGCCCCGTCGGGCAGGACCGCGCTGAGGTTCTCCAGCACCGGGCGCCCGCCGCGGCGGGCCGTCACGTCTCGCAACTCGAAGGCCACGGGCGGATTATCTCGGCGGGGGCCGCTACCGTTTGCGATGCATGAGTCAGGTACTGGACGTAGAGCAGTCCCTTCTGCTCCTCGAGCTCGAGGCGCCCTTCGACCAGCGGACGGTCCAGCTGGCGCGCCGGCGCCAGGCCAAGCGCTGGCATCCGGACCTCGCGCCGCCCGGCAAGCAGGTCGAGCACGAGCGCCATCTGCAGGCCGTCAACCGCGCCGCCGACCAGCTGGAGTCGCTGGCCGAGGGCTCGCGCGGGGGCCGCGTGTCCTCCAACGCCGTGCGCGCCAGCGCCGCCGCCGCCCGCGCCGCCCGCGCCGAGGAGGGCCGCCGGGCCTACGAGGCCGAGCAGCGCGCCCGCGAGCACGCGGCCGACCGGCAGCGCAACGACCCGTTCGGCGACCGGGTCCCCGACCACTCGGTGGTCCACCGCTACGCGCGTTGCCTGTCCTATCCCGAGTGGGGCGTGGGGAATGTGACCGGGATCTTCTTCTCCGGCGAGGGCGACGACGTCCAGCAGTGGGCGCGGATGAAATTCCAGGTCGGCGTGCGCACGGTCCCGGCCGGCTCGCTTCAGTTCGTGGACTTCTCCAAGCCCGACGCGGGGGCCGACCGCGTGCAGCGCTTCATGACCGCGGCCCAGCACGCGCTGGCCGAGGGCGACTTCTCGCTGGCCGCGCAGCGCCTGGTCTACGCGCGCGACGCCGAGCCGTCGAACCCGGCCGTGCTGCGGCTGCTGACCGTGGCCTTCTGGCAGGCGGGCAACCTCCCCGCGGCCGCGCGGGCGATGCGCGACTGGGCTCGCGTGGAGGGCGAGCGGCCCACGCCGCACCGCTACGCCTCCCGGATCTACGAGGACATGGGCGCGATCCCCCTGGCCGCCGAGGCGGCCGAGCGAGCCACCGCCCGCGCGGCGCGCGACGCCTCGGCCTGGGAGCGCCTGGGCCGGATGCGGCTGCGCCTGATGGACCGCGCCGGCGCGCTGGACGCCCTGGAGCGCGCCCGCGAGCTCGAGCCGTCGGTCGACGGCCTGCTCGACCTGGCGCTGGCCCGGCAGCTGGGCGGCGACGTGGGCGGCGAGGTCTCGGCCTGCCACGACGCGACGCTGCTGGACCCCGAGTCCGGCGAGGCCTGGACCCGCTACGCCCACGCGCTGGCGCGCACCGACCGCGTGTCCGAGGCCATCGCGGCCTGCGAGCGCGCGCTGGCCCTGGACGCCGGCGACGAGGTCCGCGACCTCCTCACGCACCTGCGCGAGGTCGAGGCCCGCGTGCTGCCCGAGAGCGCCGCCGCCTAGGGCGTTTGGCGATCGGCTCCGCGGGCGATCCTCCCTGCGGGGGAAGGATCGAAACGATCGGAGGGATTCGCATGGCACGATCGATGACACTGGGAAGGCGCCGTGAGGGAGCGCCGCGCACGGCGGCGGTCGCCGAGGGCGCGCGCCGGGGCGCCTGGACGCTGGCGCGGCTCGTGATGCTCGTCGCCTGGGCGGTTGCCGCGGTGATCGCGGCGGGCATCCTGCTCGTCGTCCTGAAGGCCAATCCGGCCAACGACGTGGTCAACGCCGTCACGGACGCCGCGCGCTGGCTGGCCGGTCCGTTCAAGGACATGTTCACGTTCGACAACGCCCGGACCGCGGTCGCGGTCAACTGGGGCCTCGCGGCGGTCGTGTACCTGGTGGCGGCGAGCCTCGTCGCGCGCCTGCTGCGGCGCTAGGGCGTTACCGGCGTCGTCGCAGCTGAACGACGAGAAAGGGATTGAGCGGGCTCCGCGTCAGCGCACGCAACAGCGGAAACCGCAGCGCTGAGAACCACGCCCGTATCGCGCGCGAGAAGAGGCGCCCGTACCACCACGCGCGGATCCGCTCGAAGTTGACGACGCCATATGGCGAAACCGCCCTGACGTCGATCTCTGTGTCGGCGTCGTGGGCCCAGCGGCGTATCTCGCGGTAGCGAGGGAGGAACGGCTGCCGGGGGCTGTGCCACCGAGCCGGCACCGAGCCGGAGTAATGCCAGAAGTCCACCGGGCAACTTCCATTCGGCTGAGACAGCACCACGACCCCCGGCGTACGCAGGACGCGCAGCGCCTCCGCGACGTACCTGCCCCGGTGCTCCTGATAGTTCCAAGCGACCTGCTCGGACACGCCGCTCTCCCCCTCGATTCCGACGTGCTCGATCACCCCGAACGAGACCACGGCGTCAAAGGTCGCGTCCGCGAACGGAAGCGCTCGTCCGTCAGCGCGCACGTAAGGCCACGCGGGCTCCCGCTCTCCCCAGTCGCGGGCACGCCATCCCACATCGACGCCGATCGCGTCGACGCCATGCGCTCGCAAGACCTCGACGGCGGCGCCGAAGCCGCAACCGTCATCGAGCACCCGAAGTTCGCTCAAGGCCTTCCCGTTTTCGGCAGCGAGGTCTTGGAGCAGCGGCAGGTAGTAACGCTCTGCCCGAAGCCGCTCACCGCGCTCGTCGACATGGCAGGGCGTCTCGATGTCCTCGAAACGCAGATCTGGCGCGAAGTCCCAGTACCCCTCTCTCCTGTACTCCGCGGCGCAGGAGGGACACGAGACCTCATCGCCCGAGGGTTGCAGCGGCGCCCGGCAGCGGGGGCAGATCAAGGGCGGCAGCGGCAAGCCGCGGATGCTAGACGCATCCGGCCGGGGCCCTAGCTTTTCGTCCATGCGTCTGCTGATCGCTCGCTGCTCCGTCGACTACACCGGCCGCCTCGACACGCATCTTCCCGAGGCCGTGCGCCTGATCATGATCAAGGCCGACGGCGGCGTCTCGATCTGGCACGACGGCGGCTCGGCGGTCAAGCCGCAGAACTGGATGACCGCGCCCACGGTGATCGAGGAGTCCTCCGAGGCGATCGTCGTGCGCAAGCTGCGCGGGGAGGACCAGTTGGAGATCCGCATCGCCGAGGTCGTGTCCGACGTGGAGCACGACATGGGCGAGGCCGCGGCGCTGGAGAAGGACGGCGTGGAGGCCCACCTGCAGGAGGCGCTGGCCGCCGCGCCCGGGTGGTGCGGCGAGGGCTTCCGGCTGGTCCGCCGCGAATGGCCGACCGACATCGGCCCGGTCGACCTCATGTGCCGCGACGAGGAGGACGGGTGGGTGGCCGTGGAGATCAAGCGCATCGGGACGATCGACGCGGTCGAGCAGCTGACCCGCTACCTCGAGCGCATCCGGCTGGACCCGGCGCTGGGCGATTGCCGCGGCGTCCTGGCCGCCCAGGTCGTCAAGCCCCAGGCCCGCGTCCTGGCCGAGTCCCGCGGGATCGCCTGGGTCGAGGTCGACCTCGAGGTCCTGCGGGGCGAGCGCGAGCCGGACCTCGTCCTCTTCGCAGCCTGAACATCATCGTCGTCGCCAAAATGCACGTCATGCGTGCACGATGGCGACGGCGCCGTCCGGCGTCGCGGTTTAGGCTCCCGCGCCATGGCCGCCGAAGAGCCCGCCGTCCTCACCGAGCGCCGGGGCGACGTCCTCGTCGTGACGCTGAACCGCCCCGACGCGCGCAACGCCGTAAACGGGGCGCTGGCGCAGGGCATCGCTGACGCGATGGACGAGCTGGACGGCGACGACGCGCTGCGGGTGGGCGTGCTGACCGGCGCCGGCAAGGGGTTCTCGTCGGGGATGGACCTCAAGGCGTTCGTGGCCGGGGAGCGGCCCTACGTGGAGGACCGCGGCTTCGCCGGGATCACCCAGCGCGGCCCCCGCAAGCCGGTGATCGCGGCGATCGAGGGCTTCGCCGTGGCCGGCGGGTTCGAGATCGCGCTGTCCTGCGACCTCATCGTGGCCGCGCGCGGCGCCCGGTTGGGGATCCCCGAGGTCAAGCGCTCGCTGGTCGCCGCGGCCGGCGCACTCTTCCGCCTGCCCCGCCGCATCCCCTACCACCTGGCCATGGAGCTCGCCCTCACCGGCGACCCCATCGACGCCGAGCGCGCCCACGACCTGGGGCTGGTCAACCGCCTGGCCGAGCCCGGCGCCGCGCTGGACACCGCGCTGGAGCTGGCGGCCGCGATCGTCAAGAACGGCCCCCTGGCGCTCGACGCCTCCAAGCAGATCGTCCAGAGCGCCCTGGACTGGACCGAGGCCGAGGCCTGGGAGAAGCAGGGCGCGATCGCCGGCCCGGTCATGGTGTCCGAGGACGCCCGCGAAGGCGCCACCGCCTTCGCCGAGAAGCGCGACCCGGTCTGGAAGGGCCGCTAGCCCTCGCCCCAGGCGGTGACCACGAGCGACCGCGGGCCGCCGTGGTCACGGTGCTCGCACAGGTAGATCCCCTGCCAGGTGCCCAGCGCCGGGCGGCCGTCGGAGATCGGGAAGGAGACGGACGGGCCGAGCAGCGAGACCTTGACGTGCGCCGGCATGTCGTCGGGCCCCTCCAGGGTGTGCGCAAACGCAGACCAGCCGTCGGGCACCGCGTGCGTGAACCAGGTCTCGAAGTCGCGCCGGACGTCCGGCGACGCGTTCTCGTTGAGCGTCAGCGACGCGCTCGTATGGCGGATGAAGACGTGGACGATCCCCACGCTCATCGACCCGAGCTCCGGCACCGCCTCGAGGACCTCGCCCGTGACCAGGTGAAACCCCCGCGGCCGGGGAGACAGCGAGACGTCGCGCTGGAGCCACATCACGCCGGGATCCTCACACGCGCGAGGTCCACGCGCTCGCCCCGGAATGGGACGCCCTCGCGCTCCAGCCGTGACCGCTGCCGGCCGGCCTTGGCCAGCGAGCCGTCGGCGCGCACGACGCGCCACCAGGGCAGCGAGTCGTCGTGGACCCCGGCCAGCACCGCGCCGGCGAACCGGGGCGCCCCCGGCGACACGTCGCCGTAGGTCCGCACGAATCCGGGCGGGATGGCGCGGATCCGCTCCAGGACCTCGTGCGCCCGGGCGCCGTCGACCCCGATCACGCCGCCGAGGATACGGCCCGCCGGGCGCGCGCTACCGCGCGACGATCCTGAAGGTGAGCGTCCGGACGGGCGACCTCCCGCCCGCGCCGTCGGTCGCCTGAAGGCGCAGGCGGTAGTACCCGGGCCGCAGCGCGCGGGAGCCGACGCGGCCGGTGAAGCCGACCCGGTTGCGGCCCGCCTTCGCGTCGCGGGTGAGCGCGCCCGCCGCGAGCCAGCGCACGCAGGCGGGCCGCGCCCGGTTGCGCCGCGACGCAGCGACGCAGCGCCCGCCCACGCGCCGGCCGGCGGCGGACCCTTGCACCACGATGCGCACGCGCGCGTTCTCCGAGAGCGTGAAGCGGATGGCCGTCCCCCGCCGCGTCGCCGCAACCCGGCCGGTGAGCGCGGTGGCGCCGGGCGCCACCGCGAAGCGGCGCGCGGTCAGGGATGCGGCGCTGAGGTCGGGCGCGGGATCCAAGCCGCCGCCGCCTCCCCCACCCGGGCCGGGCGCGCCCGGTCCGCCGCCCGGACCGGCGCCGCCGCCGGGCACCACCGGCGCCGGCTGCACCTCGAACGCGCCGGCGTCGCAGCCGGCGCCCACCGGCCGCGCGAAGCCGCGCTGGTCGGTCGCCGGACAACCCGCCGAGGCCGCCGCGTCGATCGCCGCGCTGCCCGCCCCCAGCGCCATCGTCGGCGTCGGCCCGCCGTTGTCCTGGAGCGGGCCAAGCTTCGGGTCGGCGTGGAGGCCGGGGCACGTGTTGTCGCCGAAGGAGACGTTCTCGCCCCCGTCGACCACGGACCCGGCGCAGTTGGCGAGCGCGTTGGCGGCGACCACCGACCGCGTGAGGGTGTCGCCGTCGGACACGGCGCCACGCGGCGGGGAAGGCGGCCCGGAGACCGGTGTCGCCGTCCCGTCCGCGCCGGCGGTCCCGGGGCTGCCGTGGTTCGCGCCCCCGCCCGCGCCGCCGGTCCCGGGCACCGTCGCCCCCGTTCCGCCCCCCGCCGCGGCCACGTTCGCCGCGACGGTCCCATGGGTCAGCGAGACTCCACCCGCGGTCGCGGCGCCGTCTCCGGGAGCGGCGCCGTCCTGGCCGGAGGCGTCGCCGCCCTGGCCGCCGGTGCCGCCGATCGATGACGCCGGCCCGGCGTTCGTCCCGCCGCGGCCGCCGCTGCCGCCGGTCCCGGCGCCCCCGGCCCCGCCGCCCCCGGCGGACCCGAGCCCGAACGTCGTGTTGGTCGCCGTGACGCCGGCGCCCAGCGCGCGCAGCCCGCCGCCGGCGCCGCCCGCGCCGGCCAACCCACCCGTGCCGGCGCCACCCGCCCCGCCGACCCAGCCGGTGTTCTGGTTTGAGTCCCCCCCGGACCCGCCGCCACCGCCCGTGCCGCCGCCTCCGGCGCCGCCCGGACCGGCGCGGTTGGCCTGAACGAGGGAGCGCACGATCGTCATCGCGCCCGGGCCGGCGAGACCGCCGCCGGTGCCACCCGCCCCGCCCGCTCCGCCGGTCCCGGGCGCGCCCGCTCCGCCTACATTCTCGCCACCGTCGCCGCCCGCGCCTCCCTGACCGGCGCCGCCCGGCCCGCCGGCTCCCGCGGCGTTGTCCACGATCGTGCTGTCGGTGGCGGTGAGCGGCCCGGCGCTGAACACCCCGCCGCCCGAGCCGCCGGCCGATCCGGCTCCGCCCGTGCCCGGGGCCCCGGCTCCGCCCGCGCCGGGGGAACTGAAGCCACGGCCGCCGGTCCCGGCCCCTCCGGGCCCGCCGTTCCCCGCGCGGTTGCCGCGCACGACCACCGCGTCGAGGGCGAGGGAGCCGTCGTTGCGAATCCCTCCTCCGGCGCCGGCGCCGGCGCCGGCCGCCGCGCCACCTGTGCCGGTCCCAGGCGTGTCGAAGCTGTGGGCAGCATCGGCGCCCACCTGGTCCGCTCCCGGCGCCGCGCCGGGCGCGTGGCCGCCGGTCAGCGTCAGTCCCGAGACCTCCACCCCTGTCGCGGCGCCCACAACGTGCAGGACACGGTCGATCCCGGCGGCGTCGACCACCGAGGACGCCGCGCCCGCGCCGGAGATCGTGAGGTCGGACGTCACGTCGAGGTCGCCCGTCGCGGCGGCGTCCTCGTCGACGCCCGCGATCGACAGCGTGAAGGTCCCGGCCGGGATCCGCACCGTATCGCCGGCCGACCCGGCGCGGCACTCGCCGGCGGCCGCGCCCGACGCGGTGTTCGCGTTGGCCGCGCGGACCGCCTCGCGCAGCGAGCACGTCGCGTCGTTCGCGAGCACGTCATCGGTGCGCGTGACGTCGATCGTGGCGGCGGAGGCCAGGCCAGACGTCAAGGCGAAGACGGCGAGGACGACGGCGGCTCCCTCCGTGGAGCGCCTGAACGGTATGGGACACCCTATCCGCGACGCCCGAGGCGCGGGGAAAACCCCTATCGAGCGCCCGGTGCGGTCTGCGGGAACATCGACACCGGGATCTGCAGGTTGAGCGCCGTCGAGATGATGCGGTTCTGCTCGCCGATGTGGGCGGCCGGGTAGCCCTCGCCGGGCGACGCGCGCTCGGGCCGGCCGACGTAGCCGAAGGAGATGTGGTCGGGCAGGATCTGCATGAGCCGCGGGGACATGTAGGCGCGCGCCCCCATGTTGCGCGGCTCCTCCTGCACCCACACGACCTCCTGGAGGTTCGGATAGCTCTCGATCAGCTCCAGGATCTGGCCCTGCGGGAACGGGTAGAGCAGCTCCAGGCGCCCCACGGCGACGCCCTCGTTGTCCTCGCGGGCCGGCGAGCCGACCATGTCGTAGTAGATCTTCCCGGTGCACAGCAGCAGGCGGCGGACCTTCTCCGCGTCCACCCGCGGCTCGCCCAGCACGGGGTAGAACTGGGTGTCGGAGAGGTGCTCGATGCGGTTCGTGGCCTGCGGCAGGCGCAGCAGCGACTTCGGGGTCATGATCACCAGCGGGCGCTGCTTGGCGATCCGCGCCTGGCGGCGCAGCAGGTGGAAGTACTGGGCGGGCGTGGTCAGGTTGGCCACGCGGATGTTGCCCTCGGCGGCCAGCGCCAGGAAGCGCTCCAGGCGCGCGCTGGAGTGCTCGGGGCCAGACCCCTCGTAGCCGTGCGGGAGCAGCAGCGTGAGGCGCGTTGTCTGGCCCCACTTGGCCAGGCCGGACACGATGAACTGGTCGATGATCACCTGCGCGCTGTTGGCGAAGTCGCCGAATTGCGCCTCCCACAGGACCAGGGTCTCGGGCGCCTCGGCGGAGTAGCCGTACTCGAAGCCCAGGCAGGCGATCTCGCTCAGAGGCGAGTTGTGGATCTCGATCGGCGCCAGCGCGCCGGGCAGCTCCTGGATGGGCGCGAAGCGCTGGTGGGTCTTGTAGTCGTGCAGGACCATGTGGCGCTGGGAGAACGTCCCGCGCTCGGTGTCCTGGCCGGTCAGGCGGATCGGGATCTCCTCGGTGAGCAGCGACGCGAAGGCCAGCGCCTCGGCGTGTGCCCAGTCGATCCCGCCCTCGGCGCCCAGCGCCTCGCGCCGGCGCTCGAGCTGCTTGACCAGCTTGGGATGGACCGTGAAGCCGTCGGGGACGCGCAGGAGCTCCTCGTTGAGCGTGCGCAGGCGCTCGGCCGACACCGCGGTGCTGACCTCGGGCGACGGCGAGCGGTCCAGCTCGTACTGGCCGGTGGTGTGCTCCACCTGCTGCGATGCCTCGATGGTGCGCTTGAGCTCCTGGTGCAGCTCGGACAGCCGGCCCCAGACCTCCTCGTCCAGCGCGTTGGCCTCCTCCTTGGAGACCGTCTTCTCCTCGACCAGCCGCTGGGAGAAGAGCTCGCGCACGCGCGCGTGCCCCTTGATCCGCTCGTACATCGCGGGCTGCGTGTAGGCCGGCTCGTCGGCCTCGTTGTGGCCGTAGCGGCGGTAGCCGATGAGGTCGATGACGACGTCGCGGCCGAACTCCTGGCGGAAGGCGAAGGCCAGCCGCACCGCGGAGATGCAGGCGGCCACGTCGTCGGCGTTGACGTGGATGATCGGGACGTCGAAGCCCTTGGCCAGGTCGGACGCCCAGCGGGTGGAGCGTCCCTCGCGCGGGTTCGTGGTGAAGCCGACCTGGTTGTTCTGGATCAGGTGGACCGTGCCGCCGACCGCGTAGCCCTCGATGGCCTGGAGGTTGAGCGTCTCGGACACGACGCCCTGGCCGGGGAAGGCGGCGTCGCCGTGCAGGACGATGGGGATGGCGGCGTTGGAGTCGCGGTGCGCGTGCGGCCCGGTGCGGGTGGTCTGCGCGGCGCGCGCGGCGCCCGTGACCACCGGGTCGACGAACTCCAGATGGGACGGATTGCTCTCCAGGACCACCTTGACCGAGTCGCCGTCGGGCAGCTGGTAGGAGCCCTCGGCGCCGTGGTGGTACTTGACGTCGCCGGTCCCGCCCTGGGGCAGCGTGGTGACGGCCTCCAGCGTGGAGGCTCCCTCGAACTCGGCGAAGATCGTGTCGTAGGGGCGGCCGAGGTTGTGGGCGAGGACGTTCAGGCGGCCGCGGTGCGCCATCCCGATCACGACCTCGCGCGCGCCCTGCGAGGCGGAGAGCTGGATCAGCTCGTCGAGCATCGGCACGGTCATGTCCAGCCCCTCGACCGAGAACTGCTTCTGGCCCAGATAGGCCTTGTGCATGAAGCGCTCGAGCGCGTCGACCTCGGTGAGGCGCTTGAGCAGCGCGCGCTTCTCGTCGTTGGTCAGCGGCTTGCGGAAGGTGCCGGACTCGATCTTCTCGCGCAGCCAGACCCGCTGGCGATGGGAGGAGATGTGCTCGATCTCGTAGGCGATCGGGCCGCAGTAGGTCTCGCGCAGGTGGGGCAGCGCGTCGGCCAGCGTGGCGCCCGGGACGTACATCCGCAGGATCGACGCCGGGATCTTGGCCATGAGCTCGGGGGTGAGGCCGAGCGGCTCGGGGTCCAGCGCCGGGTCGCCCTTGGGGTCGGAGCCCAGCGGGTCCAGCCGCGCGGCCAGGTGGCCGTGGGTGCGGTGCGCCTTGAGCAGCGAGGTCGCGGCCTGCACCGCCTGGAGCATCTCCTCGTCGGGCGCGGCGGAGGGCGCCGCGGCGTCGGTCGCCCGGGCGGCGGCCGCGGCCGCGGCGGGCGCGGGCGGCGACGGCGCGGGACCGAGCTTGACGCCCAGCGCGTCGAAGACCTCCTCGTAGAACCCGTGCTCGCCCTGCAGGTACTCCTCGACCACCTTGAGGAACCGCCCGGACTCCGCGCCCTGGATGATCCGATGGTCGTAGGTGGAGGTCATGGTCATGACCTTCTCGGCGCCGATCATGTCCCCGATCCCGGCCAGGCCGGTCGGGTAGCCGATCGCGCCGGTGGCGACGATCGTGCCCTGGCCGGGCATGAGCCGGGGAACGCTCGCGATGGTGCCGATCCCGCCCGGGTTGGTGAGCGAGACGTTCGCCCCGGCCAGGTCGTCCGCGGTCAGCTTGTTGTCTCGCGCGCGGGCGATGAGGTCGTTGAACGCCTCCAAGAAGGACTCGAAGCCGATCGCGCCGGCGTTGCGGATGACCGGGACCATCAGGGTGCGCGAGCCGTCCTTCTTCTCCACGTCGACGGCGATCCCCAGGTTGACCGCGCCGTCGTCGATGCGGTTGGGCTTGCCGTCGCGCTCCTCGAAGTGGTTGGCCATCACCGGCATCTCCTCGGTCGCCGCCTTGGCGATGGCGTAGGCGATGAGGTGGGTGAAGGAGACCTTGCGCTCGGCCGCCTTGAGCTCGCGGCGGCGCGCGTCCATCGTGCTGACGGTGATCGAGCGGAACGACGTGGCGGTCGGGATCGACCGGCTCTCGTCCATGTAGCGCGCGAGCATCGCGGCGCCGCCCTTGAGGGGCTCGGCGCGCGCCTCGGTGGGCGCGACCGGGGTCGAGGCGCGCCCGCCGTTGCCCTCGGCCGCGGCCAGGACGTCGGCCTTGGAGATCTTGCCGCCGGGACCGGAGCCCTCGAGGTTGGACAGATCGACGCCGTGCTCGGCGGCCACGCGCCGTGCGACGGGCGTGGCGGCGGCGCCGTTGCCGTCGCCGGCCTCGGACGGGGTCTGGGTGGGAGTGGCCGCGGCGGCGCCATTGCCGGCCGGGGGCGCGTCGCCCGAGGGGGCCGCTCCCGCGCCCACCTCCATGCGCGCGATGACCTCCCCCACGCCGACGGTCGCGCCCTCCTGCGCCAGGATCTCGGTCAGCGTCCCGGACGCCGGGGCGGGCAGCTCGACGTCGACCTTGTCGGTCGAGATCTCGACGATGGTCTCGTCGGCGGAGACGGCGTCACCGGGCTGGCGGTGCCATTCCAGGATCGTGCCCTCGGTGACCGACTCGCCCGCCGCCGGGGTGACGATGTCCAGGACCTTCTCCCCGCCGACCTCGACGTTCTGCTCCGCCTCCTCCTGGGCGGCCTGCGCGTGGGCCGGCGTGCCCGGAATGGGGTCGGCGCCCTCGGACTGGACCTCGGCCTCCTTCTGGGTGAGCGGGGCGGCCGCGGCGCCGTTGGTGGTGATCTCGGCCAGCAGCTGTCCGACCTCGACGGTGTCGCCCTCGGACACGTGGACCTTGGCCAGGGTCCCCGACACGGGCGCGGGGACCTCGGCGTCCACCTTGTCCGTGGAGATCTCGACCAGCGTCTCGTCGGCCTCGATCGCCTCGCCGACCTGCTTGTGCCACTCCAGGACGGTGCCCTCGGTCACCGACTCGCCCATCGCCGGCATCGTGACCGGGACCATCGTCGTTTCCACTGCCATCCGGTTCGAGTCTAGCGGTGGCCCCCGGCCGCCGATGCAAGGCGCCGCCTACGTGTCTCGACCACGAACCCGGCCGTTCCGGCGAAGGGACCGACCCCGCCCACCACGGTCACCACGACGGCGAGCCAGAACGGGATCTCACGCCGCCCGACCGCGATCAGGCACAGGATCGAGAGGGCGATCCACAGGCACCCGTGCGCCCATCCGCACACCGTCGTCTCGGTGGCGAAGCCGGGAGCGAGCCAGAAGAACAGCAGCCCGCTGAACACCGCGGAGTTGACGAACGACATGGCGCGCAGGAGGGCGAACAGGCTCACGCGGGCATTCTCGCGGGATTAGGCTGGACGCCATGAGCGATCCCTACACACTCAAGAACCTCGACTCCGTCGAGGACTCCGCGCCGGGGTTCGGCTTCGGCGACCTGGGCGAGGCGCGCTTCGCGTCCGGCGCGGTGGACGCCGAGCGCACCGGCCTCAGCCTCCAGCGCCTGAAGCCCGACAAGCGCCACGCCTTCGGCCACCGCCACGACGAGGCCGAGGAGGTCTACGTGGTCCTCGGCGGGTCGGGGCGGATGAAGCTCGACGACGACATCATCGACGTCTCCCGGCTGGACGCCATCCGCGTGTCCCCCGGCGTGATGCGCTCGTTCGAGGCGGGCCCGGACGGGCTCGAGCTGCTGGCCTTCGGGCCGCGCCACGAGGGCGACGGCGAGCTGGTCGCGGGCTGGTGGTCGGACTGACGAGCCGCGGCGGCGGCTAGCTGCGGTAGACGTAGATGCGCTCGCCGAGTCGCGTCCAGCGGTAGATCGTCAGCGCGTCGGCCAGCGGGACCCGGAAGCAGCAGTGGCTGTTGTTGAACGTCGGCACCACGAAGTAGCCGTGGATCGCGCACGCGGGCCGGGTGGGCTTGCTCGTCTTGTCGTGCGTGAAGTAGACGCTGTGCAGCATCCCGCGGTCGTTGAGCCCGAGCTCCTTGCGCCAGAACGTGTGAACGCCGAGCGGGGTCTTGAAGCGCGGGCGCCCCGAGGACGTGTGGTAGACGGCGGCGATCCTCCCGCCCGGCTCGATCAGGGCCAGGACCTGCTTGGTCAGGTCGCCCTCCACATGGCGCCCGGCCAGCGGGTAGCGCACCGTGTAGGCGCCGCGCCCGGCCGCGGCGGCGCGGAACTCCGGCGCGTCGGACCAACCGACGCGCGGGAGGCCCAGCACCTTGCGGTGGGCCAGGATGGCGTTGGAGGTGCTGAAGTCGTGCACGCCGGTCAGGCGGATGGCGAAGCCCATCGCCGCCAGGCGGCGCTGGAGGAAGCGGACGCGCAGCCCCCGCGCGCCGAGGGTTGAGCTGGGCTCCAGCAGCGTCACGCGCGCGAGCGCCGACGGGGTGGCGGCGGCGTCCTCGGCGTTCGAGCCGCCGTTGCTCGACGCGGCCGCGCCCGGCGCGCCGACCCTGGCCCGGATCGTGAGGAGCCCGGGCGGGCGCGTGACGTTGCCCGCGGCCTCGCCGGCGCCCGTGGCCAGCACCTGGCGCACCGTGCGCAGAGTCCGCCCTCCCTGGACGAAGGTGAGCGTCAGCGTCGAACCCGGCGCGGCGTTGGCCGCGGTCGCCTTGCCCTCGACGCGGTCGCCCGCCACCGCGACGAGCCCGCGCTCGAACGTCTGCGTCCCGGCGGTCTGGAGCGTTACGGTGGGCGTGGCGGGGGCCTGGGCGCTCGCGCTCGCGGGGACCGCCGTGACCGCGACGGCGAGGAGGGGGATGTATCGGCGCGGAGTCATACGAAGTCGCGCAGGGTAGCGCGCGGGAGGGCCCCGTCGGGGCGGGTCTCGCCTAGTAGTACACGCGGATCCGCATGCCGATGCGGACCCAGTCGAAGATGTGGCGCGCGTCGGGTATCGGCACGCGGAAGCAGCAGTGGCTGTCGTTCCACGTCGGGACGTAGGGGTAGCCGTGGATCGCGCACGGCAGCGGGTGATCGCCGTTCGCGGGGGCGAAGTACGCGCTGTCGAGCTGGCCGTGCGAGTTCCACCCCGCCTCTTTGCGGTAGAAGCGACGGGTGCCGGTGGGTGTCCGCAGGCCCGAGCGCCCGGAGGAGGTCAGGTAGACGCGCTCGACCCGGCCGCCCCGCGCGACGAGGGCGAGGACCTGGCGGGTCAGGTCGCCCTCGACGTGGGCGGAGCCGCGGTCGCGCGGGCGGAACGCGCCCCGGCCCCAGGCCACCCGGCGGAAGACGTCGCGCGAGGCGACGAGGACACGGCGCATCCGGTTCACCTTCCGAAAGGCCAGGACGGCGTTCTCCGTCGCCCAGTCGTAGCGACCGGTCTGACCCACGGCGTAGCGCAGGTTGGCCAGGCGGCGCTGGAGGAAGCGAACGCGCAGCCCGCGGTCGCCCGGAGCGGCGGTCGGCTGGATCAGGCTGAGGCGGACGGGCGGCGTCCACGCCTGCAGGTCGCCCTGACCGCCGAGGAGGCGAACGCGGATCCAGACGGCGCCGGCGCCGGGGGCGTGGATGGCCATCGAACGCGTGTTGGCGCCCCCGTGGAGGTCGCGCCGGGCGAGCCGCGCCTCGTGCCGGCCCCGGCGGACACGGACCTCCAGGTGCGAGCCGGGAGTCGCCTCCGCGACCCGCACCTGCGCGACGAGCCGCTCCCCGGCCAGCGCCACCCGGTGCCCCTCGAAGGGCTGGACGCCCGACAGGCCGAGGCTGACCGTCGGCGCGGCGGCGGCGGGCGCCGCTCCCGCGCCCGCGCCCGCGAGGCCCACACCGGCCGCTCCGACCGCGACAAATCTCCGCGCATCCATGCGACGCCAAGCGTAACGGCCCCATCGAGGGCCGCCCAGACCGCGGCCGCCGGGCGCACCGCGTCCACTTTGCCGCGCATAGCGCGGTCAACTGGACACGGTGGCCGCGGCAGGAGCGTCGCGGTTGCGGTTAGCCGCCCATATGGCGGCTAAGTGCAACCGCCGGGCCGGTTCAGGCGGCTTCGCGGTCGCGGGCCGCGTGGGCGACGGCGCGGGTCTCGCGGCCGAGGACGAGCGAGGGCGCGTCGCGGAGGATCGGCAGCGCCAGCGCGGCCGCCGCCGGGCGCACGGCGGCGACGGTGAGGGTGTCGAGCGCGGCAGGGCGGTCGATCCCGGCCATCGCCCGCAGGTGGCGCGGCACGGTGGCCAGCGCGGCGCTCGCCACGATGCGCAGCGGGACCTGGTAGGGCAGCAGCTCGCGGGTGAGCGGCGGGCGCATCACGAAGCCGATCGCCTCGCGCGCGCTCGCGCTGACGCAGAGCTGCGGGCGAACCTCCTCGAAGTACGCGCGCATCTCCGCCATGGATGCCGGAACGGCGTCGGCCGGGACGTCGAGCAGGCCGGCGGCGCGGACGCCCTCGGCGATGTAGCGGTCCGCGTCGTCCGGGGTCAGCCGCCCGCCGTAGGCGCGATAGACGGCGAGGAAGGAGTGCCACTCGACGCAGTGGACCCACAGCTGGGTGTCCGGGTCGGCGGCGCTGTAGGGACGGCCGGTCACCGGGTCGGTGCCGCGAACGCGACGGTGCACCTGCTTCACGCGCGCGGCCGCGGCATAGGCCGTCGCGGTGTCGCCGAAGGTCGTCGCGGTGACGTAGTAGGCGGTGCGCCGCAGCCGGTCGATCGCCCGGTTGCGGTAGTCGCTGTGCTGCGCGACGCCCGCCATGGCGAGGGGATGCAGCGACTGGATGATCAGCGCGCGCAGCCCACCGACGATCGAGACCGGATGACCGATCACCCTCCAGGCCATCGACTCCGGGCCGAACAAGCCCTGGTCGCGCATACGGACAGGCTACTCCCGCCCCCGGCCACCCCCGCCGGAACCGGCCAGCAGGGCCGCCATCCGGCGCAGCGGCTCGTCGGCCTCCGGCGGCCAGTCGGCGATGTCGGCCGGCCACCAGGCGTGGGCGTCGTGCTCGTCGTCGGCGACGACCTCGGCGCCGGCGGGCAGTGTGGCCAGCCCGACGAGGAGGACGAGGCCGGAGGGGATCCGGACCAGGGCCTCGACCGACAACCGCGCCGGCCGGACCGACCACTCCTCCTCGAGCTCGCGCCCCAAGGTGTCCGCCGGGTTCTCCCCCACCTCGACCGCGCCGCCCGCGCCCAGGGCCCAGCGCCCGGCCCACGTGGCCAGCCACGCCGCCCGACGGCCGGCCAGCCAGCGCCCCTCGGCGTCGCGCACGACGCACAGCGCGGACAGCGAAGACAGCGCGTCGTCGCCCAGCCGCACCGACCAGCGCACGGGCTGGAGCTCGAGGTCGAGCCGGTCGTCCGCCGCCGAAACGTCGACCAGCCGCGCCCCCAGCCCGTCGTGCGACGGCGAGCCGCGCTCGCGCAGCGCGGCGATCGCGCTGTCGGCGGCCGCGGTCGCCTCGCCGTGCGGCTCGTACTCATCCTCGCGCCAGCGCGCCGCCACGTTCTCCGGCGCCCACGGACCACGGGCGAGCAGGGCGGGCGGCGGCGGCATGCCGCGGAAGGCTAGTCGGCCGAAACGCCCGAGCCGACCGGGCACGACACGCCGGTCCCGCCCAGGCCGCAGTAGCCGTTGGGGACCTTGTGCAGGTACTGCTGGTGGTAGTCCTCGGCGTAGAAGAACGGGCCCGCCGGGGCGATCTCGGTCGTGATCTCTCCCCGGCCCGCCGCGGACAGGGCCTCGGCGTAGCGGGCGCGCGACTCGTAGGCCGCCTGGCGCTGGGAGTCCGTGGTCGTGTAGATCGCGGAGCGGTACTGCGTCCCCACGTCGTTGCCCTGGCGCATCCCCTGGGTCGGGTCGTGGCCCTCCCAGAACACCTTGAGCAGGTCCTCGTAGGACACCTGGTCGGGATCGAAGACCACCAGCACCGCCTCGGTGTGGCCGGTCCGCGCGGAGCAGACCTCCTCGTACGTCGGGTTCGGCGTGAACCCGCCCGCGTAGCCGACGGCGGTCGTGTAGACGCCCGGGACCTCCCAGAACAGGCGCTCGGCGCCCCAGAAGCAGCCCAGGCCGAACACGGCCTGCTCCAGGTTCTCGGGGAACGGCGGCTTCAGCGGCGCGTCCAGGACGGCGTGCCGCTCCGGGATCCCCGGCAGCGGCGCGTCGCGCCCGGGCATGGCCTCGTCGGCGTCGACGAGGCTGGTCTTGTGGCGGAAGAGGTGTTCGAGCATGTC
The DNA here is from genome assembly GCA_033856025.1 of Solirubrobacteraceae bacterium. Classification (GTDB taxonomy): domain Bacteria; phylum Actinomycetota; class Thermoleophilia; order Solirubrobacterales; family Solirubrobacteraceae; genus AC-38. The sequence continues at coordinate 47,783 of JAWVFQ010000032.1, forward strand.
GGCTCCGTCTCGTGGCGGGCCCCCAACGTTACGCTCCGCGTCCAATGGGCCCGCGCAGAAGGAGCCACTGGGGATGGGGCTACGAGGACGAGCGGCCGTCCGCGCAGGAGGTCCGCGCGGCGGCGGAGGGGATCGTCCCGCTGCTGGGCTTCGGCGAGACCGACGTCGAGGCGCCCGTTCCGCTCGACGCGGTGACCCTGCCCGAGCCGCGCCTGGACCCGCCGCCGCCGCTGCGCGACATCTGCTCCACGGACCAGCACGACCGCGCGTCCCACGCCCAGGGGAAGGGCTACCGCGACGTGGTCCGGGGCTTCCGCGGGCGCTTCGACCATCCGCCCGACGTGGTCGCCCGCGCGCGCGACGAGCGCGACGTCGAGGCGGTCCTCGCCTGGGCCGAGGCGGCCGGGGCCAAGGTGGTCCCCTACGGCGGGGGGACGAGCGTCGTGGGCGGCGTGGAGCCGCGCTTCGACGACCCGGCCATCAGCCTGGACCTCCAGGGCCTGGACCGCGTGCTCGAGGTCGACCGCACCAGCCGCGCCGCCCGCATCCAGGCGGGCGCGCTGGGCCCCGACCTGGAGGCGCAGCTCCACGAGCACGGCCTGACCCTGCGCCACTTCCCCCAGTCCTTCCAGCTCTCCACCCTGGGCGGCTGGATCGCCACCCGCGCCGGCGGCCACTTCGCCACGCTCTACACGCACATCGACGACCTCGTGGAGTCCGTGCGCGCGATCACGCCGCGCGGGGCGTGGGAGTCCCGGCGCCTGCCCGGCTCGGGCGCCGGCCCCAGCCCGGACCGCATGCTGATCGGCTCGGAGGGGACGCTCGGCGTGATCACGGAGGCCTGGGTCCGCGTGCAGGACCGCCCGGAGCACCGCACGAGCGCCGGCGTGCGCTTCCCGAGCTTCGCCGCCGGGGCCGAGGGCGTCCGGGCCATCGCCCAGTCCGGCCTCTTCCCGACCAACTGCCGCCTGCTGGACCCCGGCGAGGCCCAGCTGACCAGCGGCGGCGACGGCGAGCACGCGCTCCTCGTCCTGGGCTTCGAGTCCGCCGACCACGAGCCCGCGGCGTGGATGGACCGGGCTCTCGCCCTGGCCAAACAGCACGGCGGCGAGTGGGACGAGGTCCGCACCGGGGCGGGACGCGACGGCGCCGTCGGCGCCTGGCGCGACGCCTTCCTGCGCGCGCCCTACCTGCGCGACACCTTCATCGCCATGGGCGTGCTGTCGGAGACGTTCGAGACCGCGATCACCTGGGACCGCTTCCCCGCCTTCCACGAGAGCGTGACCGCGGCCACGCGGGATGCCCTCCAACAGGCGTGCGGCGGCGGGCGCCTGACCTGCCGCTTCACGCACGTCTATCCCGACGGCCCGGCGCCCTACTACACGTTCCTGGCTCCGGCCCGCCGCGGCGACGAGCTCGACCAGTGGGAGGCGGTCAAGACGGCCGCCTCGGACGCCGTCATCGCCGCCGGCGGCACGATCACCCACCACCACGCGGTGGGGCGCGACCACCGGCCGTGGTACGACCGCCAGCGGCCGGACCCCTTCGCGGCGGCGCTGCGGGGCGCGCGCGCGGCGGTCGACCCGGCGGGGACCCTCAATCCCGGGGTCCTCGTCTAGACTCGCCGCGATGTTCTTCGGCTACCTCGACCCCGGCAGCGGCAGCGTCATCCTCCAGGCGATCGTCGGCGGGTTCGCCGCCCTCGCCGTCACGGCCAAGCTGTGGTGGCGCCGGGTGACCGGCATCTTCCGTCGCAATCGCGACGAGGACCCCGCCGCACCGGAGGAGTCGGGCTGAGCGACGTGCGGATCGAGCCCGGCTCGTTCCGCGACCCCGACAGCCGGGTCCTGTACACGTCCGACGGCGTCGTCCGGGCGCTGAGCGCCCGCGGCCTGGAGGACTGGCGCGCGCTGGCGCGGACGTCCTTCTTCCCCCGCCTCATGGAGGCCGGGAAGGTCGTGCGCACCGAGGAGGCGCAGGCCAACGGGAGCCTGGAGGGAGTGCTGCGCGGCGAGGCGGCCGGGATGCTGCGCCACGAGCGCATCCCCTTCGTCTCCTACCCCTACGAGTGGCCGTTCTCGATGCTGCGCGACGCGGCGCTGCTCCAGCTCGAGCTCGTCGCGGCGGCGCTGGAGGAGGGCATGATCCTCAAGGACTCCTCGCCCTACAACGTGCAGTTCCGCGGCAGCCGGCCGGTGTTCGTGGACGTCGGCTCGTTCGAGGCGCTGCGCGAAGGCGAGCCGTGGGTCGGCTACCGCCAGTTCTGCATGCTCTTCCTGTATCCGCTGCTGCTCTGCGCCCACGAGGGGATCGACTACCACCCGCTCCTGCGGGGCAGCCTGGACGGCATCCCGCCCGCCCAGGCGGCGGCGATGCTCGGCGGAATGCGCGGGGGGGTGCTCAAGCACGTGAAGCTCCACGCCAAGCTGGAGCGCCGCTACGACGACGCCTCGCAGCGCGACGTCAAGCGCGACCTCAAGAAGGCGGGCTTCAACTCCGAGCTCATCAAGGCCAACGTGAAGGGGCTGACCAAGCTGGTGTCGGGCCTGCGCTGGGAGCCCAAGGGCTCGGAGTGGTCGGCCTACGGCGACACGTGCACCTACACGGACGAGGACTCGCGTGAGAAGGCCGACTTCGTGCGCGAGGCGGCCGCCGCGCGCCGCCGCGCCCTGTCCTGGGACCTGGGCGCCAACGACGGTCGCTACGCGCGCCTCGCGGCCGAGCACTCCGACACGACCGTCGCGGTGGACATCGACCACCTGACCGTCGACCGCCTCTACCGCACGCTGCGCGAGGAGGGCCGCGACGACGTCCTGGCGCTCGTCATGAACCTGGCCGACCCGTCACCGGGCCTGGGCTGGCGCGGGCGGGAGCGCAAGCGCCTGGAGGAGCGCGGCCACCCCGACCTGGTGCTCGCCCTCGCCCTCGTCCACCACCTCGCCATCACGGCCAACGTGCCGCTGGCCGAGGTGGTCGACTGGCTGGCGTCGCTGGGCGCCAGCCTCGTCGTGGAGTTCCCCACGCGCGAGGACCCGATGGTCCAGCGCCTGCTGGCCGGCAAGCGCGAGGGCACGCACGACGACTACGCGCTGGAGACCTTCGAGCGGCTGCTCGGCGATGCCTTCGAGGTCGAGCGGCGCGCCGAGCTCCAGGGCGGCGTGCGGGTGATCTTCCTCGCCCACCCGCGCGGCGGGTGACCAGGCGGCGCCAGCCCCTCTGGCTCAACGGGGCGCACCTGCTCGCCCTGTGGGCGTTCGCGCTCGTGCAGCCGCTGTTCGACCTGCTCGGCCGCAACGCCGACTTCTTCGTCGCCCGCGGGTCGACCAGCGGGGACATCCTGTTCTTCGCGCTGTTCGTGACGCTGGTCCCGCCGCTGGCGCTGTTCGGGATCGAGGCGCTGCTCGGCCTGGTCAGCGGGCGCGCCCGCGACGCGGCCCACCTGGTCTTCGTGGCCCTGCTGGCCGCGCTCGTCGTGCTCGGGTTCGCCAAGAAGGCGCTGGACGCCTCCAGCGGGCTGCTCATCCCGCTGTCGCTGGCCGCCGGCGCCGGCCTCGCGCTCTGGTACTGGCGGGAGGCGACCGTGCGGCGCTTCGCCAGCGTGCTGGCCGCCGCGCCCGTCCTCTTCCTCTTCCTGTTCCTGGTCACGTCGCCCGTCCACAAGCTCGTGTGGAGCGGCGAGGCGCACGCCGAGGCGGCCAACGTCGACTCGCGCACCCCGGTGATCATGGTCTCCTTCGACGAGTTCGCGCTCACGTCGCTGCTGCGTGCGGACGGCACGCTGGACCGCGAGCGCTACCCCAACTTCGCGCGCTTCGCCGACCGCTCGGTGTGGTTTCGCAACGCCACGACCGTGGCGGACGGGACGCGCTGGGCCACGCCGATCGTGATCTCCGGGGTCCTGCCCAAGCGCGACGCCCTGCCGACCTCCCAGGACTACCCGCAGAACCTGTTCACCGCGCTGGGCGGCGGCTACCGGCTGCACGTCACCGAGCCGGTGACGCGCCTGTGCCCGCGCGACCTGTGCGCGGACACGGGCCCCCGGGAATCCGAGTCCACCGGCGCCACGGAGTCGGGGTCGGACACGCGCGAGCAGTCCTTCGGTGAGCGCATCCGCTCGCTGGGCTCCGACGTGGGCATCGTCTCCCTGCACCTCGTGCTGCCCGACGACCTGCGCGAGCGCCTGCCCTCGGTGTCCGAGCAGCTCGGCGACTTCGCCAAGGAGAACAGCCAGGCGCCGGCGGCGATCCCCCGGCGCGCCGCGCCGCGCGGGAGCCCGGAGGCCCAGCGCCGGGCGCGCCGGGAGGCCGGCCGCCGCCTCACCGAGCTCATCCCGGCCGCCAAGGAGGCCGAGCAGTCGGCACCCGCCTTCCCGCGCTTCGTCGCCAGCATCCGGCCCTGGAGCGGAACCGGCAAGCCGCCCCTGTACTTCCTGCACGTCCTGCTCCCCCACCACCCGTGGCGCCTGCTGCCCTCGGGCCGGATCTACGGCGCCTCGGTCCCGGCCATTCCGGGGCTGCGCGACAACGTGTGGAACGGCGACCGCGTCGCGGTGGAGCAGGGCTGGCAGCGCCACATGCTGCAGGTGGGCTACGTGGACCGGGTCCTGGGAGACCTGATGGCCAAGCTGCGGGCGACCGGCCTGTGGGACCGCTCGCTCGTCGTGCTGACCGCCGACCACGGCGTCGCCTTCGGCACCAACTCGCCCCGGCGGCGGATCACCAGGGACGACGTCGGCGGGATCGGCGCCGTGCCGTTCTTCGTCAAGCTGCCGCGCGCCGGCGAGGCCCGCGTGGTGGAGCGCCACGTCGAGACGATCGACATCCTGCCCACGATCGCCGACGTCCTGGACTTCCGTCTCCCCCGGCGGGTGGACGGCCAGTCGGCGCTGGCGCGGCGCTTCCGGACCTACCACGGGGTGCGCATCTGGTCGACCACCTCGACGCGCGAGTTCAAGCGCCTCAACGTGCCGTGGAAGGCCTTCCTGCGCCGGCGCTCGGAGGTCATGGGACGCCAGGCGGGGCTGTTCGGCTCCGGCGACCAGGACCCGCAGCTGCTGTGGGCGGTCGGGCCCAACCGCGAGCAGGTCGGCCAGGCGCTGGCGGCGGGCGCGGCCGAGGCGGCGCCGGTGGCCGGCAGCGTGCGCTTCGACCGTCCCGACGAGCTGACGGCGTGGACGCCCGACGCCGGCTGGAGCCCCTCGCACGTCAGCGGCGAGGTCGACGGCCTGCCCGCCGGGCGCGACCTGGCGCTGATCGTGGGCGGCCGGGTCGCCGCGGTCGGGCGCACCTACGACTTCCTGGGCCACACGCGGTTCTCGTTCATGGCCCGGGAGGGCTTCTTCGGGGCGGGAGCCAACGACGTGCGGGTGTTCGCGGTCCAGCGCGCCGGCTCGGGACTGACCCTCCAACGGTTGAATGGGTAGGCGAGCGGGCATCGCGCTGGCGCTGGTCGGGCTGGGCGCGCTGGCTCCCGCGGCGCCCGCACCGGCGGCGGACCCGGCGCGCACGCCGGTGGTGCTCGTGGCCTTCGACGAGTTCCCCGTCACCTCGCTCCAGGACCGCCGCGGCGGGCTGGACGCGCGCCGCTTCCCCGGCTTCGCCGCCTTCGCGCGGACGTCGACGTGGTTCGCCGACACCACCACCGTGGCCGACGGGACGCGCTGGGCGGTTCCGACGCTGCTCGGCGGGCGCCTGCCGGACCGCCGGCGGCTGCCCGCGTGGTTCGACTACGAGCCCAACCTGTTCACCCTGCTGGCGCCCACGCACCGGATCCACGCCGTGGAGCCCGTCACCCGCCTGTGCCCCCCGCGACTGTGCGGCAACCGCCTGCCCGGTACCCGCGCGCAGCAGGGCCACCGGCTGGCTCGGCTGATCCCGCGGGCCAAGGCGGACGCCGAGCAGCGCTCCGCCCTGGCGCGCTGGATCCGGCGGATCCGCCCGTGGCGGCGCGGGCGCCCGCCGCTCTACTTCATCCACGTCCTGCTCCCCCACCGCCCGTGGATGTGGAGGCCCGACGGCACGCGCTACGCGCAGCCCCACCCGGGGATCCCCGGCCTGCACGGCGACAACCTGTGGGGGCCGGACGCCCGGCTGGTCGACCAGGGCTGGAAGCGCCACCTGCTGCAGGTGGGCTACACGGACCTGCTGCTGCGCCGCCTGACCCGGCGGCTCAAGCAGGTCGGCCTGTGGGACCGCTCGGTGGTGGCGCTGGCCGCCGACCACGGCGTCTCGTTCCTGCCCTTCACCTCGCGGCGGATGGCCACGCGGCGGACGATCGGCGGGATCGCCCCCGTCCCCTTCTTCGTCAAGTCGCCCGGCCAGCGCGGCCCGCTGCGCTATGCCTTCCACGTGGAGACCGTGGACGTCCTGCCCACCGTGCTGTCCGCGGCGGGGCTGCCGGCGCGCGGCGACCTGGACGGGCGCTCGGCGCTGGACGCGAGCTATGTGCCCGCCCCGCGCGTGCGGCTGTGGTCGACGACCAGCGTCACGACGTTCGGCCCGCACACCTACTCGCTGGCCTTCGTGCACCGCCGCGAGGCGCGCGTGCGCGCGCGGCAGGCCGACCGGTTCGGGGCCGGGCCGATGGCGGGCGCCTTCTGGTCGAACCCGCTGCGGCCGGTGCGCCTGTGAGCGTCGCCCGGTCCGCACCGAGCATCGCCGTCCTGGGCCCCGGGGGCGTGGGGGGGTTCGTCGCCGCGGCTCTCGCGCGCGCGGGCACGCCCGTCACCGTCGTCGCGCGCGAGGCGACCGCCGAGACGATCGGCCGCGACGGCCTGCGCGTGGAGAGCCTGCGCCTGGGGGACTTCACCGTCCACCCGGCCGCGGTCGCGCGGCTGGAGGAGGCCGTGGACGTCCTGCTCGTCGCGACCAAGGCCGGGGGGCTGGACGAGGCGCTGGACCGCGTCGCCGGGCCACCCGGGCTGGTCGTCCCGCTCCTCAACGGCCTGGACCACATGGACGCGCTGCACGAGCGCTACGGACCCGGGCGCGTGGCCGCGGGGACGATTCGAATCGAGGCCGATCGGCCGCATCCCGGGCACATCACCCAGACCAGCCCGTTCCTGCGCATCGACCTGGCCTCCGACCGCGGCCTCGACCTCGCGCCGCTGGCCGCCACGCTGGAGGCGTCCGAGATCCCCGCCCGAGTGCTCGACTCCGAGGCGCAGGTGCTGTGGGGAAAGCTCGTGCGGCTCAACGCCCTGGCCTGCACGACCAGCGCCTACGACCTTCCGCTCGGCCCGATCCGCGACACGCCCGAGCTGCGCGCGGACCTGGAGGGCGCGGTGCGCGAGGGCGCGGCGGTGGCGACGGCCGAGGGCGCGTCCGTCGCCTTCGAGTCCGTCATGGAGGAGCTGCTCGACGCGCACGCCGAGCTGAGCTCCTCCATGAACCGCGACATCCACGCGGGCCGGGCGCCCGAGCTGGACCAGATCCCCGGCGCCGTCCTGCGCGCCGGGGCGCG
>JAWVFQ010000033.1:0-220088 GCA_033856025.1 Solirubrobacteraceae bacterium
CAGGTCGACGGGCGCGTCGTCATCGAGCCGGGCGCCCGCCTCGAGCGCACCGTCGTCCGCGGGCCGGCCATCATCGGCGCGGGCGCGCGGCTGACCAACTGCTACATCGGGCCCTACACCGCGATCGGCGAGGGCTGCGTCATCGAGCGCGCCGAGATCGAGCACTCGATCCTGCTCTCCGGCTCGTCGGTGATCGGGCTCGAGGGCCGGATGGAGAGCTCGCTGCTGGGGCGCAACGTGAAGATCGGCCGCGACGGCCGCCAGCCCCGCGCCTACCGCTTCATGGTGGGCGACAACAGCGAGATCGGGATCCTCTGATCCGTCGCAAGTCTCCGCCCAGGCCTTCGAGCGAGGTCAGTTTTGGCGAGGGATTGTGAGATTTGATACACAGTTTGGTTGCAGCGTCCGCGACCTGCCCTACGGTGGGCGCGTCAACCACCTCGGAGGAGGCGGCTATGCCAGAGGGTTACTGCGTGAAGGAACGCAAGAAGGTCGAGATCAAGGACCCGCAGCAGGTCACCATGAAGAACGGGCGCCCGGCCATCCAGGGCGTCTGTCCGGACTGCGGCACGAAGATCTTCAAGATAGGAAAGCTCACCTGACGGCCAGATTCAGGTCAGGGTCGTAGCCAGGGCTCCCGTTTCAACGCTTTGCGCTATGCCTTAGGGCATGCGCCTGATGGTCACCGGTGCCGGCGGCATGCTCGGCCGGGATGTCGTGCGGGCCGCCGAGGCGGCTGGGCATGACGTCGTCGGGTTGGCGCACGGCGACCTCGACGTGACCGACGCCGGCGCGGTGCGGGCCGCCGTGGCCGTGGCCGCGCCGGGCGCCGTGGTGAACTGCGCCGCGTGGACGGACGTGGACGGGGCCGAGTCGGCCGAGGACGCCGCGACGCGCGTGAACGGGCCGGGCGCGGGGAACGTGGCCGCCGCCGCGGTGGGCGCCGGGGCGGGCGTCGTGCACGTGTCCTCCGACTACGTCTTCGACGGGACCAAGGACGCGCCGTACGTCGAGTCAGACCCGACGGCGCCGGTGTCCGCCTACGGCCGCGGCAAGCTGGCCGGCGAGCTCGCCGTGCTGGAGGGCGAGGGCACGCGCGCGGTCGTGCGCTCCTCCTGGCTGTTCGGGCCCGGCGGGCCGAACTTCGTCGAGACCATGCTGCGCCTGGCCGGCGAGCGCGGAGATGTCCGCGTCGTCGGCGACCAGATCGGCTGCCCCACCTACACGGGGCACCTGGCGCCGGCGCTCGTGGCGCTGGCCGCGGGCGGCGCCACCGGGCTCTTCCACGTCGCCGGCACCGGCGCCGCGTCGTGGCACGGCTTCGCGCGCGAGATCTTCACGGCGTCGGGCGTCGCGGTCGCTTTGCACGAGACCACGACCGCCGAGTTCCCGCGCCCGGCCCCCCGGCCGGCGTTCAGCGTGCTGGCCAGCGAGCGCCGCGACGCTCCGCGCCTGCCCCCGTGGCAGGAGGGGCTGGCCACGTACCTGGCCGAGCGCAAGGTGACGGCATGAAGCTGCTGGTCTGCGGCGGCGCGGGTTTCATCGGGTCCACGTTCGCGCGCCAGCGCCTGCGCGAGCACGGCGACCAGGTGACGGTCCTGGACAAGCTCACCTACGCGGGGCGCGAGGAGAACCTGGCCGACCTGCGCGACGACGCCGGGTTCGCGTTTCGCCATGGCGCGATCGAGGACGCGACCGCGGTGGCCGAGGCGATCGAGGGCGCCGACGCGGTGGTCAACTTCGCGGCCGAGACGCACGTCGACCGCTCGATCGCCGAGCCCGACGCCTTCGTGACCACCAACGGCCGCGGCACCTACGTGCTGCTGGAGGCGGCGCGCGAGCGCGGGGTCCGCCACGTCCAGGTCTCCACGGACGAGGTCTACGGCTCGATCGAGGCGGGGACGTTCACCGAGGAGTCCCCGCTCGCGCCGTCCAGCCCCTACAGCGCGAGCAAGGCGGGCGCGGACCTGCTCGTGTCGTCCTACTTCGAGACCTTCGGGCTGGAGACGCTGATCGTCCGCGGCTCCAACAACTACGGGCCCTACCAGTACCCGGAGAAGCTGATCCCCCTGATGGTGCTCAACGCGCTGGCGGGCGATCCGCTGCCGGTGTACGGGGACGGCATGAACGTGCGCAACTGGATCTTCGTCGAGGACTTCGCCCGCGCGATCGGGCACGTGCTCGAGCACGGCGCCCCGGGCGAGGTCTACAACGCCGGCGGTCCCGACGAGTGCCCCAACCTCGACGTCGTCCACGGGATCCTGCGCCACACCGGCCGAGACGACTCGCTGATCGAGTTCGTCCCCGACCGCCCCGGCCACGACCGCCGCTACTCCCTGTCCTCGGACAAGGTCCGCGCCCTGGGCTGGGAGCCCCGCACCCGCTTCGACGACGGCCTCGAGCGCACAGTCGCCTGGTACCGCGACAACGCGAGCTGGTGGGAGCCCATCCGCTCCGGCGCCTACCGCGAGTACTACGAGCGCCAGTACGGCCGCGCGCTGGGCTGACGCCGGCGCCTAGCCCGCCCAGCCCCACGTCGCGAACTTGGCGGTGAGGAACCCGAGCATCGCGGCGAAGGCGAGCAGCACGGCGATGAAGCGGCGGCGGTCGGCCGTGTGCAGGGCCAGCCACATGTGCAGCGGGAACAGGACGGCGAGGAAGCGGGGGAAGGACATGAGCGGGTGCTCCGGCCAGGGCGACGAAAGGGGCGGCAGGAGCGCCACGAGGACGTAGGCGCCGTAGGCGATGGGCAGGCGGCGGAAGACGCCGGCCAGGCCGGCGGCGGCCAGGCCGAGCGCGCCGAACAGCGCAAGCTTGGCGATCGGCGACTCGAAGGAGTCGTGGGAGCCCGTGAACAGCTCGCCCATGGCCTGGATCGTCTCGGGCACGGCGTAGCGCACCGCGCTGAACGGGCCGTGGAAGCCGCGGCTCCAGTAGGTCTGGACGTGCCACGTGGCCAGCGCGTCGTGCCACTCCACCGCCTGGTAGACGGAATAGGCCACCAGGCCCAACGGGACGAGGGCGAGCCAGGCGAAGTCGGGGCGGACGGGGTAGCGGGGACGAATGCGTGCGCGCCAGGACCTCCCCGGGGTGGGTGGGGTGCCCTCGCCGCGCGGCCCGTACAGGTAGAGCAGCGCGATCGGGACGATCAGGGCGACCCCGGTGTTGCGCGTGGCCGAGGCCGCGGCGCCCAGCGCGCAGGCCCAGCCCAAGCGCCCCGTCCGGGCCAGGTAGACGGCGCCCGCGGTCAGGGCCAGGAACAGCCCCTCCGTGTAGAAGGCGGACAGGAAGACGGACGTGGGGAAGAAGGCGAGCAGCCACACCGTGCGCCGCGCGGCGTCCGGCCCGACCTCCAGCTCGGCCAGCTTCCGGACCACCCACAGCCCGATCAGGAAAGACGCGACCGACACCAGGAAGCCCCCGGCCAGCAGCGACCCGCACGCCCAGCCCGCCGCCCGCGCCGCCAGCGGATAGAGCGGGAAGAACGCCAGCTGGTCCTCGCGCGTGTAGCCGTGCGCCGCGATCGCCTGGAAGTGCACGGAGTCCCAGCGCGAGACCGGCGCGGCCAGCGCGTTCGCCACGGTCCCGACGTGCGGCACGCGGGGGTCGCGCGCGCCGTAGATGCCGAACGCGGTGACTCCCACCGCCCACACGAAGGCCCGCGAGGCGGCCAGGGCGGCGAGCGGGGTCCTCACGGCGCTGAGGGTGTCACATGCTCTCTAGACTCGGCCCCATGGCGGAGCGGGCGACCGTACCCAGGGGGAGGCATGCCCCACCCCTGGAGGTGCGGCAGTCGGTCCAGCGCCAGCGCCTGTACGAGGCGGCGGCGGCGGAGTTCGCGCGCGCCGGCTACGCGGAGGCCAGCGCCGAGTCGATCGCCCGCGAGGCCGGGATGTCGAAGGCGACCTTCTACGAGCACTTCGCCAACAAGGAGGAGTGCGTCCTGGCCCTGTTCGACGCGGCGGTCGTGGTGGTGCTCCAGGCGATGGCCCAGGCCACCGCGGACGCGGGCGACGACCCGCGCGAGCGGATGCGCGCCGGCGCCGCGGCGTTCCTGGAGATGCTGGCCGCGCACCCCAACGAGTCCCAGACGCTGCTCGTCGAGATCATCGGGGCCGGCGAGCGCGGCGCCGAGCGCCGCGACAACGTGTTCAACGCCTTCGCCGAGGCCATCGACGCCGAGAACGCGGCGGCGGCGCGGCGCGGGACGATGCCGCGCTTCGCTTCCCCCCACGACGCCTACGCGATCGTGGGCGCCGTCGGCGAGCTGGCGTCCCGCCAGCTGCGCCGCGGCGAGCCGGCCGACGTCCGCGAGCTCGAGCCGCTCGTCCAGCGGCTGATCTTCGGGCTCGTCGCCGAGCAGACGCCGCCCTCTTGAGCGGCGCGCCGGGGCGACAGGCGGGCCTGCCGCCCGACCTCGCCGAGGTCGAGGCGCGGGTCACGCGCTGCCGGCGCTGCCCGCGTCTCGTCGAGTGGCGCGAGCTCGTGGCCCGGGAGAAGCGCGCGTCGTTCGCCGACCAGGAGTACTGGGGCCGCCCCGTTCCCGGCTTCGGCGATCCGCACGCCCGCGTGCTCGTGTACGGCCTGGCCCCCGCCGCGCACGGCGGCAACCGCACCGGCCGCGTGTTCACCGGCGACCGCTCGGGGGACTGGCTGTTCGCGTCCATGTACCGCACCGGGTTCGCCAACCAGCCGGCGTCCGTGGCGCCCGACGACGGCCTGGAGCTGCAGGGCGCCTGGGTCACCGCGGCCGTGCGCTGCGCGCCGCCCGCCAACAAGCCGCTGCCGCGGGAGCGCGACAACTGCCTGCCCTGGAGCGTGGCCGAGCTGGAGCTCATCCCCACGATCCACGTGATCGTCTGCCTGGGCAGCTTCGCCTGGGACGCCGCCCTGCGGCTGGTCACCGCGCTCGGCGAGCCGGTCCCGCGACCGCGGCCGCGCTTCGGCCATCTCGCCGAGACGCGCATCGGGCGCTTCACCCTGGTGGGCAGCTTCCACCCCTCCCAGCAGAACACGTTCACGGGGAAGCTGACCGAGCCGATGCTCGACGCCGTCTTCCTGCGCGCGCGCGAGCTGGCGGCCTAGGCGCCTCTATCCTGGGTGAGGTGCCGCTTTCCGCCTTCACACCCCGGGTTCGCCAGTGGTTCGAGGGCGCCTTCGAGGCTCCGACACCCGCCCAGGAGCAGGCCTGGCCCGCCGTCGCGCGGGGGGAGAACGTGCTGCTCTCGGCGCCCACCGGATCGGGCAAGACGCTGGCCGCCTTCCTGTGGGGCCTGGACCAGCTGGCGGCGAATCCCCGGGTGGGTGGGACCGATCAAGAGAAGCGCACGCGGCTCGTCTACGTCTCGCCGCTGAAGGCCCTCTCCTACGACATCGAGCGCAACCTGCGCGCCCCGCTGAAGGGGATCGGCGCCGACATCACCGTCGGGATCCGCACCGGCGACACCCCGCAGAAGGACCGCGCGGCGATGCGCCGCCATCCCCCGGACATCCTCATCACGACCCCCGAGTCGTTGTACCTGATGCTGACCAGCCAGGCGCGGGAGATCCTCACCGGCGCGGAGTGGGTGATCGTGGACGAGATCCACGCCGTCGCGCAGACCAAGCGCGGCGCGCACCTGGCGCTGACGCTCGAGCGCCTGGAGGCGCTGGCGGAGCGCCCGCTCCAGCGCATCGGCCTGTCCGCCACCCAGTCCCCGCTCGAGGAGGTCGCGCGCTTCCTCGTCGGCCCCGAGCGCACCTGCACCGTGGTCGACGCCGGGATGCGCAAGGAGCTCGACCTCAAGATCCACGTCCCCGTGGAGTCGATGACCGAGCCCGAGCCGGGTGTGGAGCTGGACCCGCTGGGCGGGGGCGAGGCGACGACCCGCTCGATCTGGCCGGCCATCTACCCCGAGCTGCTCGAGCTCGTGGAGGCCCACCGGTCCACGCTGGTCTTCGTGAACAACCGCCGCGGCGCCGAGCGCCTCGCCCTGCGACTGAACGAGCTCGCCGGCAGGGAGATCGCGCGTGCCCACCACGGGTCGCTGGCCCGCGAGGAGCGCCTGGTCGTCGAGGAGATGCTCAAGTCCGGCGACCTGCCCTGCCTGGTGGCCACGAGCTCGCTGGAGCTGGGCATCGACATGGGCGCGGTGGACCTGGTGCTCCAGGTCGAGTCGCCCAAGTCGGTCTCCCGCGGGCTGCAGCGCATCGGGCGCGCGGGCCACAACGTGGGCGACGTGTCCAAGGGCCGCATCTTCCCCAAGTTCCGCGGCGACCTCCTGGAGTGCGCGGTCGTGGTCAAGCGCATGCGCGAGGGAGCGATCGAGCCGACCGTCGTCCCGCGCAACCCGCTGGACGTCCTGGCCCAGCAGGTCGTGGCCATCGCGGCCTCCGCCGACGACCCGCTGGCGGTGGACGAGCTCCACGCGCTGGTCACGCGCACGCACTCCTACTCCGACCTGCCCCGCACCCAGCTGGAGAACGTGCTGGACATGCTCGACGGGCGCTATCCGTCCAGCGAGTTCGGCGACCTGCGACCGCGGATCATCTGGGACCGCGTGGCCGGGACGATCCGCCCCCGGCAGGGCGCGGGGCGGCTGGCCGTCACCAACGCCGGGACGATCCCCGACCGCGGCCTGTTCGCCGTCACGCTGCCCGACGGCCGGCGCGTGGGCGAGCTCGACGAGGAGATGGTCTACGAGGCGCGCCCCGGCCAGACGTTCCTGCTCGGCGCGACGACCTGGCGGATCGAGGAGATCGGCCGCGACCGCGTGATCGTCACCCCGGCGCCGGGCGTCCCGGGCGCGGTGCCGTTCTGGAAGGGCGACAGCGTGGGCCGTCCCAAGGAGCTGGGCCAGGCGATCGGCGAGTTCAGCCGCTGGGCCGTCGACCAGCCGGCCGAGGTGCTCGAGCGCGACTACGACCTCGACGAGCGCGCGGCGCGCAACCTCCTGGCGCTCCTGCGCGAACAGCAGGAGGCCACCCGCGTCATCCCGTCCGACCGCACGATCGTGGTGGAGCGCTTCCGCGACGAGATCGGCGACTGGCGCCTGTGCGTCCTGTCCCCGTACGGCGGGCGCATCCACTCGGCGTGGGCGCTCGCCCTGTCCGCGCGGATCCGCGACGAGTACGGACTGGAGTCCGACGCGATCTGGTCGGACGACGGGATCATCGTCCACCTTCCCGACGCCGACGAGCCGCCCGGCGCCGAGCTGGTGCTGATCGACCCCGACGAGCTCGAGGACCGCGTGGTCGGCGAGCTGGGCGGCAGCGCCCTGTTCGGCGCACGCTTCCGCGAGAACGCCGCGCGGGCGCTGCTCATCCCGCGCGCCTATCCGGGGCGGCGCACGCCCCTGTGGCAGCAGCGACTCAAGGCGCAGACGCTGCTCGAGGTGGCCAAGCGCTACGGCGATTTCCCGGTGGTGCTGGAGACCTATCGCGAGTGCCTGCGCGACGTGCTCGACCTGCCCGGGCTGACCGAGCTGCTGACCCAGCTGCACCGCCGCGAGCTGTCGCTGGTGGAGGTCGAGACGCCGACGGCTTCGCCCTTCGCCTCCGGTCTGCTCTTCGACTACGTCGCGTCGTACATGTACGAGGGCGACACCCCCAACGCCGAGCGCCGGGCGGCCGCGCTGTCGCTGGACCGCGACCTGCTGCGCGAGCTGCTGGGCCAGGAGGAGCTGCGCGAGCTCATCGACGCCGACGCGCTGGCCACGGTGGAGGACGACCTGCAGCACCGCTCGCCGCGCACGCAGGCGGCCACGCGCGACGCGCTGCACGACGTGCTGCGCCGCGTCGGCGACCTCAACTCCGACGAGGTCGCCGCGCGCGTGCTGGACGGCGTCGACGCCGGGGGGATGCTCTCCGCGCTGGTGGACGAGCGCCGGGCGCTGCGCGTGCGCATCCACGGCGAGCCGCGCTGGATCGACGCCCAGGACGCGGGCCTGTATCGCGACGCGCTGGGCGTGGCGCCGCCCGGGGGCCTGCCCGACGCCTTCCTGGAGGCGGTGCCCGACGCGCTGGAGCGCCTCGCCCGGCGCTACGCGCAGACCCACGGTCCCTTCACGACCGCCGAGCTGCGGGCGCGCTACGGAGTGGACCCCGGTCCGGTGCTGGGCGCGATCGAGGCGGCCGGCGAGCTGGTGCGCGGCGAGCTGCGCCCCGGCGGGTCGGAGCGCGAGTGGTGCGACCCCGAGGTGCTGCGCCGGCTGCGCCGCGCCTCGCTGGCCGTCCTGCGCAAGGAGATCGAGCCGGCCGACCAGCGCGCTTTCGCCCGCTTCCTCCCGTCGTGGCAGGGGGTCGACCGCCATCCGCCCGGCGGCGCCGGCGTGGATCGGCTGCGCGAGGCGCTGGTGCCGCTCCAGGGCCTGGCGCTGCCCGCGGACGCGTGGGAGCGCGACGTCCTGCCGCGAAGGGTCGGCGCCTACTCGCCCACCTGGATGGACCAGCTGTGCGCGGCCGGCGAGCTGGTGTGGATCGGCGCCGGCGCCGTGGGCCGGCGCTCGGGTCGCGTGGCGCTGTACTTCCGCGACGACCTGCCCCACCTCGGTGCGCCCGCCCGGCGCGGCGACGCTCCCGCCGATCCCGCGCACGAGCTGGTGCGCGAGCGGCTGGGCGCCGGCGCGTGCTTCTTCACCGACCTGCTGGCCGACGTCGAGCTGGCGCCCGAGGAGCTCCAGGAGGCGCTGTGGGACCTGGCCTGGGCCGGCGAGGCGACCAACGACGCCTTCGCCCCGCTGCGCGCGCCCCGGCTGACGCTGGCCCGCGCCCAGCGCGAGCGCGCCCGCGCCCGGGCCGGCCGGCGCTTCTCCACCCGGCGCTCGGGCGCCGCGGCGCCCGTCCAGGGCCGCTGGTCCCTGGTCGAGCCGCTGCTGCGCGACGCCACCGGGCCCGGCGAGCAGCGCCGCGCGCAGGCCGAGCTGCTGCTGGAGCGCTACGGGATCGTGACCCGCGAGCAGGTCCTGGCCGAGGGGATCCCCGGCGGGTTCTCGACGCTCTACGACTCGCTGTCGGCGCTGGAGACGCTCGGCGTGTGCCGGCGCGGCTACTTCGTGGAGGGGCTGGGCGGCGCGCAGTTCGCGCTCCCGGGCGCCGTCGAGCGCCTGCGCGCGGGCCGCGACCCCGGCGAGGAGTCGCCGCTCGTCCTGTCGGCCGTGGACCCGGCGCAGGCCTACGGCGCCGCGCTGCCCTGGCCCAAGCGCGACGGCGAGGCACGTCGCCCCCAGCGCGTGGCCGGCGCCTACGTGGTGCAGGCCGGGGCCGAGCCGGTCCTCTACGTCGAGCGCTCGGGCAAGAGCGCGCTGACCTTCGCCGAGCCGGACGACCCGCGGATGCGCGCGGCGTTCGAGGCGCTGGCCGAGCACGTGCGGGCGGGTCGGATCAAGCGGGTGGCGCTGGAGCGGGTGGACGGCGAGCCCGTGTTCGGGGGTCCGTACGGCGAGATCCTGGTGGAGCTCGGCTTCCGCCAGAGCCCACGCGCCCTCACCCTCACCGCCTGAAGGCATGCCCGAGGGCGACACCATCCATTACGCCGCGCGGCGCATGCGCCCGGCGCTCGTCGGCCGCATCCCGTCCCTGGAGACTCCGCACCCGCGCTTCGGCGCGGCCGACTGGCCCGGAAGGCTGGCCGACCGGTCGGTGACGTCCGTCGACGCGCACGGCAAGCACCTGTTCGTGCGCTTCGAGGGGGACCTCGTGGTCCACTCGCACCTGCGCATGACCGGGACGTGGGGCGTGTATGCGCAGGGGCGGCGCTGGGGGCGCTCGCCGCGCCTGGCCTGGCTGGTCCTGCGCACGCCGGGGTGGGAGGTGGTGCAGTTCAACGGGCCGGTCCTCGAGCTGCTGACGGAGTCGCGCACGCGGTTCGACCAGCGGCTGGCCGCGTTGGGACCCGACGTGCTGGCGGAGTCGTTCGATTCGAGGGCGTTCCTGTCGCGGTTGCGGTCGTCGTCCGATCCGGGCCGGGGGATCGGCGATGCGCTGCTGGACCAGCGGGTCGTCGCGGGAATCGGGAACCTGTGGAAGGCCGAGGCCTGCTTCGCGGCGGGCGTGGATCCCTGGCGTCCGGTCGCGCGCGTGTCGGACTCCGAGGCGCTCGCGGTGGTCGAGGCGGCGCGACCGCGCATGCTGGAGTCGGCGGCGCGCGGCCACATGACCCGTCCGCGCGACGTGTACCGGCGGGCGGGGATGCCGTGTCCCCGCTGCGGCGGTCGGATCCGGTCGCGCGGGCAGGGCGACGACGCTCGAATGACCTACTGGTGTCCGGCATGCCAGCGCTGAGGCGGGTGGGCCACAAGGGCGCGGACCTGATCGCGCCGGGCAATACGGTGGCGTCCTTCGAGGCCGCGCTGGACGCGGGGGTCGACATGATCGAGTTCGACGTCCTGCCGGAGCGCGGCGGCGGCGACCGGCTGCTGCTGGCGCACGACTACACCGCGGTGGCGGACGCGCCGTCCCTGGAGGAGGGGCTGGAGGTCTTCGCGTCGGAGGCCTACGGGGGCGTGGAGCTCGACGTGGACCTCAAGCTGCCGGGCTACGAGGAGCGGGTGCTCGGCGCGCTGCGCTCGTTCGGGCTGCTGGAGCGGGCGCTGATCTCGACGCAGTACGTGGAGTCGCTGCGGATCCTGCGGTCGCTGGGCGGTTCGGAGGTTCGGCTGGGCTGGTCCGTGCCGCGCGTCCGGCGCGACTACACGAGCCATCCGGTTACGGTGCTGCCGGCCCTGGCGGTCCTGACCGCGTACCGCGCTGCTTTGCCGGCACGGGCCGAGCGGGCGCTGCGCGAGGGGCGCTGCGACGCGCTCATGGCGCACTGGCGCCTGGTGACGCCGCGCCTGGTCCGGGTGGTCGCGTCGGCCGGGGGCCAGCTGTTCGTCTGGACGGTGGACGACCTGGCGTCGATCCGCCGGCTCGCGTCGCTCGGGGTGACCGGAGTCATCACGAACGACCCGCGGCTCTTCGCGGACCTGGAGTAGCCGACCGGCCTAGTCCGTCCGGGGGATTCGGCGCACCGCGATGCGGCGTTATGTCAAAGTCCCTTGAGCAATGGGCGGGCCTCCGCGGGTGACGGTGGTGGTGGCCGACGACCACCCGCTGTACAGGGACGGGATCACCCGGGCGATCCGGGCACGACCCGACCTGGAGCTGGTGGGCGAGGCCTCAGACGGGCGCGACGCACTGGTCCTGATCCAGGACCTGGTGCCGAATGTGGCGGTCGTCGACGTCAGCATGCCCTCTTTGAGCGGGATCCAGGTGACGACGGCGCTGGCCGACGTCGAATGCCCGACCCGCGTGCTGATGCTGACGGCGTTCTCCGACAGCGAGCGCGTCTACGACGCCCTGGCCGCGGGAGCCCGCGGATACCTGCTCAAGGACGTCGACCGCGTGACGATCTGCGACGCGATCCGCCGCGTCGCCCGGGGACGCACGGTGTTCTCTCCGGACGTCCACGACGGGATCGCCGACCAGATCCGCGCCCACCGCCACGACCCCCGCCCTCGCCTGACCCTCCGCGAGCGCGAGGTCCTGCTCCTCGCCGCCGAGGGCCGCAGCGCCCCAGAGATAGCCCGCCTCCTCTTCCTCAGCCCAGCCACGATCAAGACCCACCTGAGCAACATCTACGACAAGCTCGGAGTAAGCGACCGCGCGGCGGCGGTGGCAAAGGCGCTGCGGGAGGGGGTGCTGCAGTGAGTGGGGGGAGGCGCTTCCGCGGGCGTTTCGCGATGCTTGCGCTTGCCAGCCCGGGGCTCGCTGCGTGTCTCGTCCTTCTCGCCCACTCGTCGCTACAGGGTGTCCAATTTCCGCTGATGCTCATCCTTGCGGTCTGCGCCCTCGTCGGGAGCCGCATCTCGTTTGACATTGAGGGCACATTGTTTTGGGACGGGTCATTTCTGCCCATGATCTGCTCCGCCGCTTTGCTCGGGCCGGTACCTACAGCGGGCATCACGCTCTTGAGCGAGGCCGCGGTATGGCAAAGGGAGCGCTACTCGCCCAAAGTCGTGCCGCTCAACCTTGTCGGCACGCTCGCGCCGAATCTCCTCGCCTCATGGGTGCTCACTTCTGGCGGCTCCTCGCTAGAGGGGGTCAGCTTCTACGCGCTGCTCGCGACTGCCGTCTGCGGTTCGATTGCGGTGAACGCGATGTTGATCACTGCGCTAGCCGGGGTCCTGTACGACGCCCCGATCCTCGCACGCCTCAGCCGACACCGAACAATCCTTGCCCCCATCGCTGTGAATGTCGTCCTAGCGCTTGGTGCGATCGCGGCCTACAGAGGGGAGGGCCTTCTCGGGACGGGACTCGTGATCAGCGGCGTTTTTGTGTTCGCCTATGTGGCCAACCGGCTAAGGGCCGACCGACAGCAGCGGGCCGAGATCGAGAGTCTGGCGACGAGCCGTGGCCGGCTAGTCGCCGAGCTTCTTACCGTCGAGGATCGAGAGCGCAGAGCCGTGGCGGATGCGATCCATGACGAGCTCATCCAGACGCTCCTTGCCATACGCCAAGACCTCCGAGAGCCTGCGGGGCCGGGGCCACATGCAGGTGCACACCTCGATATAGCGGTTGCTCGGGCGCGTCAAATTATTCGCGCAACGCATCCGACCGTGCTGGACCGCGTAGGACTCGTAGGCGCTATCCGCGCGATCGCCGAAGAGGCCGCCGGGCGGGCCGGGCTGGCGGTGACCGTCAACGTGGACCCCCGGGCGTCTGAAGTCGACGACAGGCTGGTGTTTGGCGCGGTTCGAGAACTGCTGAACAACGTCGTCAAGCACGCGCACGCGTCCGAGGCATCGATCTGGGTCAGTAGAGCGCCGGGCGTCTTACGGATGGTGGTTGCTGACGACGGCATTGGCGTTCAGCGGGAGCCCGATGCAACGCTCGTCGCTCAGGGCCACATAGGGCTAAGTTCGCTGACCGATCGCGTCGACGCACTCGGGGGAGAGCTCTGCACAGTTAGCACCGAGGCCGGGACGCGCGTGACTGTCACCCTCCCCATCCCAGCGCACGGGCCTGAAGGGCCCTACGGCGGGACCTACCGAGCGTCAGCCAACACCAGTAGCGCCGCGCTCGGCGGGCCGCAGGGTCCGATGCGCGCCCAGTAGCGGACGCCGAACGTGTTCGACGGGCGGATGACGACCTGAGCCGACGGTGACTCGCCGCGGGCGGCCCAGGCGAGCAGGGTGGCAAGGCTCTCGCCCGCCGCTGACTCGGCGTCCGCGGGGACCAGGAACTCAGCGACGTGGCGGTTGACGGCCTCCGTCTCCGAGACGTCGAGCAGCTTCTCCGCGTGACGCGAGAGCGCGCAGATGTTCAGCGCGCCATCGACGACGAGGAAGGGATCAGACGGGTCGGGCGCGGCGTCGGCCGGCGCCTGCAGGAGCAGGCCCAGACCGCACTTTCCGCATACGCGCGACGCCGGGTCCGCGTCGGGCGCCGGCGTGCGGCCGCAATGTCCGCAGAACGTCTTGAGGGGCTGATCCGATCGGTCCTGCGGCAGGACTCGCAGCGACTGACCGTGGGCGTCCATGCTCATGGGGTGATGTCCTTCCGTGGCTCCATCGCGTTTATCCCGCGCGCGTTTCGCGCGGAACCAGTCGAGTCGGCGCGCTTTCGCGCATGGAGACGCCCTGCGCCTCGACCAACTCGAGGATCTGGCTTTGGGCTTCGGAGGGGGCCGACGACAGATGGGCAGCTCCCGTCGTCCTGGAACGCAATGGCCGCAGTACCTCGCGGCGGTACAGGCAGACCGGCAGCGCGCCGGCGGCGGAGCGAACGGCATACGCCCAGCGTGCGACCTCGTCGTCGCGCGCGTGCGCGCCCGCGAGAACGACCGCATCTGGCTCCACGATCGCGAGCGCGTCATTGAGACCGCTGACGCCCCTGACCGACAGACAGAGGAGCCGAGCCCCGGCGCGGGCGCAGAGGAGTTCCAGCGCGCGGATCGCGGGGGCATCGGAATCAAGCTCATCGCGTGAGGCGTCACCGATCAACAGCGAAACGTGACGAACCGGCGGAGGAGTGAGGCGCTGGGCGCGCTTGAGCCAATCGCTGGCCCACCGCGCGGAGAACGCCCACCGGGCGCTGTCTGGACCGAACTTCTCCTCCAGGTCGGCCAGCGACGGCAGCAGGATCTCCTCCACCGATCGCTCCAGCGAGCGCAGGGCGAGCGCCGCCTCCATCGCGGAGTCCGCCCGCACGTGGTCGAACGACGACAACGCGCCGATGAGGGTGTCGGAGTCCGCACTGAGGCCCTCTCGCGCGCGGGAAACCGCCGATGAGATCGACAGGCCCTCCTGGAGCGCGTCCTTCAGAGCCGCGATCTCGCCATGCGTGTAGAGCCGGTGCTTCCCCGGCGAGCGCTGCGGCTTCGGATAGCCGAAGCGACGCTCCCAAGCCCGAAGCGTGTTCGGGCTGACGTTCAGGAGCGCGGCCGCCTCGCTGGTCTTCAGGTAGCGCACGCGGTGGGGATGGGAGCAGGTACCGCGGCATCCGCCGTCGCGTGATGAGTTTCCGCACACCTCTTGAGCAGAAAGTTGTGCACTTCGGCAAAATGGGGCGTAGCCTCATGCCTATCCAAACCTGGCCATACCGGCCAAAAGGGGATGTCTTGTGCACCATCTGAAGCTGAAGCTCTACCCGCTCCTCATCGCGGCGATCGGCGTGATCGCGGCGAGTGGCGGGTATTTCCGGGCCCGGTAGGTAGGGTCAAAAGCGCTGGAAGGGGGCGCGTTAGCGTTTCCTCCAGTGGCTGGGCATAGTCGGTTCTGGGGTCGAGATATCGCGGCCGTCGCGGCTGCGTTGATGTGTTGCGCGCTTGGCGCCGCAGCCGCCTTTGCCGGCGTGGGTCAGGCACTGCATCCCCTCACGCTCGTCCTGATCGGCACCGCTGTCGCGGCAAATGTTGCGGCAGCCGAATGGGCCGATGGTCGCATCGCGGCCGGGGGCTCATTCGTTGCGTCGATGCTTGCTGTCGCGTTCGTGGGTCCCGGCGAAGCCTTCGTCGTCGCTGCGATTGCTGAGATCGGGGCTTGGGCCGTTGAGAAGTACCGCCTACGAGCCCTCCCCGTCAATGTCTTGGCTAGCGGCGGGCCGAACCTGCTCGCGGGACTCGCGTTTCAAGCTGCTGCTCCGACCGACGACAGAGCTCTGGCCTTCTACGGCTGCCTTGCTGGTGTCGCTTGCACGGCGCTCGTCTTGAATGTCCTGCTGCTCACCTCCTTTATGGGGCCGATCAACGGCGGGAGGTTCCGGCCGGACATCGGGATCCTGCGAGGCATCGTCCCAACCTTGGCGATCACCGTTGCCCTTACCGTTTCGGCGGCGGCGACTTACGCGAGGACTGGCCTAGCAGGTGCCCTGTTCGTCCTCGTCTCGATCTTTGCGTTCACGTACATGGCTCGGCTTGTCGTTACCGCGAGGGAGCGGACTCGGCAGTACGCGGCTCTTTCGTGGGGCGTTCTTTCCGGGCTGATTCGGACGCTCGATCATCGGGATGCGCGGGCGGCGCGGCATGCCGCGGCGGTCGCGGCGTTCTCGCGGGACATCGCCGAAGCGATGGGGATGTCGGGCCGGGATTGCGAGCTCGCGCATACCGCCGGCCTTCTGCATGACATCGGGCGGTTCGGGCTGTCCGATCGGGTCATGGAGCGGGGCCGCACCTTGACCGAGCAGGACTGGGACACGATCCGGGAGCACCCGGTGATGGGTGCCGACCTCCTGCGGGACCTGGGGGTCTACGGGCCCGTGGCCGAGATCGTCCGGGCGCATCATGAGCGGCTGGATGGCCGCGGCTATCCCGACGGCCTCGACGCGGATCGGATCCCCGAGCTCGCCAAGGTCGTCGCCGTCGCCGAGGTCTACGACACGCTGACCGCCGACGACACGTACCGCACCCCCGTCTCCTCCTTCGAGGCCCTCAACGAGCTGCGCCGCGTCAGTGGGACCCAGCTCGACGGCCGCTACGTCGAGGCGCTCGCGAAGCTCCTGGCCGGCCGCGGCGTGGAGTACCGCCATGCCGACCTCGCCGACTTCGACGAGGAGCTCGGCGTGGAGCGTCGCATCGGCGAGGCCGTCGGAGCCACCGGCCCGCCGGCGGCCGCCGCTGACGAAGCCGGCCGCTAGGACGCGCGGCAGGATGACCACTTGACCGTGGATAGCGCGGTCAACTGGTCACGGTGGGCTCGCCCGCGCCCGCCGCCGCCGCGCCCGCCGCCGCCGCCGCCCGGGCCAAGAGCAAACGCGGCCGGCGCGGAGGGAGTGCGCCGGCCGCGTCGCTCTTCATCGGCGCGGGGTCTTGTGGAGGAAGTCTTAGGAGGCGTGCGCGGCCGGGGCGGGATCGCCCGCCGGGACCGCGACATCGGCCGGGCGCGCGTGGCCGCGCTGCTCGAGCGAGGAGACGAAGGAATCGATCTGCTCGGCGTTGAACCGACGCTGGCCGCCCGGCGTGCGGTATGCACGCAGGTAGCCCATGTCGGCCCACCGGCGGACCGTGCCCAACGACACGCCGAGCTCGCGTGCCGCCTGAGAGGTCGACAGGCCGAGCCGGCTGGTGGATTGCGTAGACATATGGCTAATTGACGGCGTTTCCTGTCAAGAAGCGAGGGGTTGGAGGCTTTTGCACAGGCTTGGGCTGCGAAAGACGCCGTCGCGGCTAGGATCGGCGGCTCCATGGCAGGACGGCTCGACGCGCTGGACCTCTCGCGCAAGGTCTCCAAGCAGGAGGAGGCCGAGCGCCTGAAGGCCGCGCAGGAGCAGCTCCTGCGCCTTCGCCTCCGCCTGGCCGGCCTGGAGGGGACCACGGACCTCGGCCCGCCCGTCCTCGTCCTGTTCGAGGGCTGGGACGCCTCGGGCAAGGGCGGCGCCATCAAGCGACTGGTCGCCCGCCTGGACCCTCGCCACGTCCGCGTCGCGTCCTTCTCCGCCCCCACCCACGACGAGAAGCGCCACCACTTCCTCTGGCGCTTCGGCCCGGCGCTCCCCGGCTGGGGCGGGATGGCGGTGCTGGACCGCTCCTGGTACGGCCGCGTCCTCGTCGAGCGAGTGGAGGAATACGCCACCGAGGAGCAGTGGCGCCGCGCCTACGACGAGATCAACGGCTTCGAGCGGACGCTGGCCGCCGAGGGGATGGTCCTCGTCAAGTTCTTCCTGCACATCAGCTCCGAAGAGCAGCTCAAGCGCTTCGAGTCCCGCGACAAGGACCCGCTGAAGGTCTGGAAGCTCACCGAGGAGGACTGGCGCAACCGCGCCAAGCGCGAGGACTACGTCGCCGCGACCGAGGAGATGCTCGACCGCACCGACACGCCGCACGCGCCCTGGCACCTCGTCGAGGCCGACTCCAAGCGCCACGCGCGCGTGAAGGTGCTCGAGACCACGGTCGCCGAGGTCGAGCGCGGGATGCGCGAGCGCGGGCTCGACCCGCCGGAGCGGTGAGGCGGGCGGTGACCCTCCTCGTGACGGCGGCCGCGCTCGCGGCCGCCACGGCCGGCTGCGGGAGCGACGAGAGCGGGCGCCTCCCGTCGGCCTGCGCGGACAGCGTGACCAGGGTCCGCGACGCGCTGGCCAAGGCGCCCGGCGCGGTGGCGCTCGACGGCGTCCCGCTGTCCACCTGCGTACAGCGCGCCCGCACGGGAGCGGAGATCCAGACCATCGGCGTCCTCTTCACGGCCACCGCCGACGCGCTGGCGGCCCGGGCAAGAGACAGCGACGCGGCGGCCCTCCAGCTCGGCTACCTGCTCGGCGCCACCCGGCGCGGGGCCAGCCGGACCAGCGGGCTGCACGCCGAGCTCATCCGCCGCCTGGAGAACAGCAGCGGCCTGGACGGGATGGCCGCCGCGCGCCGGGCGGCCTTCCGGCGCGGGGTGGCGGCGGGAGGCGCCGGCGGATGAAGCTTCGCCTCTACCACCACCCGGACGGTGCGCGCATCGCCTACCGCGCCGCGGGCACCGGCCCGCCGCTGGCGCTGCTGCACTCGGCGGGCCTGACCCACCGCGAGTGGGAGCCGGTGGTGGAGGAGCTGACGCCGCGCTTTCGCGTCGTGCTCCCCGACCTGCCGGGCCACGGCGACTCCGAGGACCGCCCGCGCCACCCCTACTCCCCGGACTGGATGGCCGACGTGATCGCCGGGTTCTGCCGCGACGTGCTGGGCCCCCGCCCGCTCGTCGGCGGCCACGACCTGGGCGCCGACCTGCTCCTGCGCGCCACGGTCACCGGGCGCCTGGAGCCGGCGCGCCTCGTCCTCATGTCCAGCCGCCTGCACGCCGCGGCCAACCGCCGCGGCATGCGCACCTGGCGCGCGGTCACCCGGGCCGGGGCCGCGCCCGGGCTCGACCGCCTGCTGTCCTACGGCGCCAAGGCCGTGTTCCGCCCGGAGGCGGGCGTCAAGCTCAGCGCACGGCGCAACCCCGACGCGCGCGACCTGGTCCGCCACGCCTTCGCCGACGTGGGCGGCAACGGCAACCGCGCGCGGTCCTGGGCCAAGCTGGCGCGCCGCTGGCCGCTGGACGCGCAGGACGAGTACCTGCGCGCCTATCCCGAGCTGCGCGTCCCCGTCCTGCTGCTTTGGGCCACCGAGGACGCCTACCACCCGCTGGCCACCGCCGAGGAGGCCCTGCGCCACCTGCCCGACGCCCAGCTGCGCACGCTGTCGGGGACGGGCTTTCTCATGGCCTACGACGACCCGGTCGGGCTGGCACGGGAGATCGCCTCCTTCTGCGGCTGAGATAATGCCCGCGAGCGTGTCGACCACCGAACGAGAAAAGCTGTGGGGCGGCGAGACCGACAAGGCCGTCGCCAACTTCCCGGTCTCGGGCGACCCGATCGACGCGGAGGTCGTGCACTGGCTGGGACGGATCAAGGCCGCGGCGGCCCGCGCGAACGCCGAGCTGGGCCTGCTCGACCCCGACATCGCGGAGCGCATCGCCGCCGCCGGCGACCGAGTGGCGGCCGGCGAGTTCGACGACCAGTTCCCGGTCGACGCCTTCCAGACCGGGTCGGGGACCTCCTCGAACATGAACGCCAACGAGGTGATCGCCAGCCTGGCCGGCGAGGGAGCGCACCCCAACGACCACGTGAACATGGGCCAGTCGTCCAACGACGTCTTCCCCAGCGCCGTGCACCTGGCCGCGCTGGACGAGTGCACCAACCGCCTGCTGCCCGCGCTGGAGCGCCTCGAGCAGTCCTTCGCCCGCAAGGCGGAGGAGTTCAAGGACATCGTCAAGGCGGGTCGCACGCACCTGATGGACGCGGTCCCGGTGACGCTGGGCCAGGAGTTCGGCGGCTACGCGGCGCAGATCCGCCTGGGCGCGCGGCGCGTGCGCAACGCGCTGCCGCAGGTGGCGCAGATCCCGCTCGGCGGGACGGCCACCGGCTCCGGGCTGAACACCCATCCGGAGTTCGCCGAGCGCGTGCGCAAGCTCCTGGCCGACGAGACCGGCCTGGACATCCGCGCGCCCGAGGACCCCTTCGAGGCGCAGGGCAACCGCGACGCGCTGGTCGAGCTGTCGGGGGCGCTGAAGGTGATCGCGGTCTCGGCGACCAAGATCGCCAACGACCTGGCGATGATGGGCTCGGGCCCGCGCGCGGGGTTCGGCGAGCTGCTGCTCCCCGAGCTCCAGAAGGGATCGTCGATCATGCCCGGGAAGGTCAACCCGGTGATCCCCGAGGTCGTGATGCAGGTCGGCGCCCAGGTGATCGGCAACGACACCGCGATCACCGTGGCGGGGTCCCAGGGCAACTTCGAGCTGAACGTCCGGGTGCCGCTGATCGCGCGCAACCTCCTGGAGTCGATCCAGCTGCTCAGCGCCAAGGCGAACCTGTTCGCCGAGAAGTGCGTGGACGGGATCGAGCCGAACATGGAGGGATGCGCACGGTCGGCCGAGCTGACGCTGGCGGTGGCCACCGCGCTGAACCCCTACATCGGCTACGACAAGGCCACGGAGATAGTCCAGGACGCCGCCTCGTCCGGCCGCACCCTGCGCGAGGTCGCGCTGGAGCACGGCGTGGACGAGGCGACGCTGGACAAGGCGCTGGACCTGCGCCGGATGGCCGCCGGCTCGCAGGCCGGCGACTGACGCTCAGCGGCGGTGCGGCACCGGCCTCGGAGCCTTCAGGACGATCGTCCGGGTCCGTGAGACGCGGGAGCGCCCGAAGCCGACCAGGACCACCGTGACCCTCAGGGTCAGGCGCTTGTGCCGGCGCAGCGCGGCGCGACCGGCCGGGCTGAGGCGCAGCTTCACCACGCCGCGCCGACGGGGCGAGAGGACGCGCCGGCCGCGCGCCAGCACCAGCGTCTTGAGCCGGGCCGCGTGGAGCAGGTTCACCGTGCCCTTCGCGCTGCCGTAGGCGGTGCACACACCCGGGCCGACGCAGGTCACGGCGATGCCCGAGTCAAATAGGCCGTTCGCCGACGCCGTCTGGGTGGAGGGCCCGGAGTTCGACGACGTCCCGGCGGACTTCAGCGTGCCGCCGGTCCCGCCGCCGCCCGGCGGGTTGGCGGTCCCCCCGCCGGCGGGCGGGTTGCCGGTGGCGCCGGCGGTGACGGGGCTCGCCTCCCCGGACGTCGCGCAGACCTCGGGCGAGAGCGGACCGGCGCCGGCGGCGTTGCGGGCGCGGACGCGGTAGCAGTACCGCGTCCCCCGGGTGACGTCGCTGTCGACGAAATCGCTCGCCGAGGCGTCGATCGGCGTGTCGAGCCGCGGGAATCCGGAGGGCGGCGTGCGCCGCTGCACGCGGTACCCGGTCGCCCCCGCCACGTCGTCCCAGTTCAGGACGACGGGGCCGTCGTCCGCCCTGGCCGTCAGGCCCGACGGCGCCGCGGGCGTGAGACCCGCGCCGCGCGTGTGAAACTCCTGGACGGCGCCCCTTAACTGCGTCCCGCCGTGGTCGACCACGACCCGGTAGTAGTAGTCCGTGTCCGAGCTCAGGGACTCGATGTCCCCTTCGAGGAAGCGATCGTCGTAGCCCGGGCCCACCGCGGCGGCGGGCGACGACTGGTCCAGCGTTGCGGCGGAGAGGCCGTACTCGAAGTGGTACTGCGCCCCGGCATTGCCCATCGGGTTGACCTGGGCGTTCAGCGTGGCGCCGCTGCCGGTGACGTTCGTCGCATCGTCGGTGATCGCCGTGGGGCCTCCGGCCGACGACGTGCCGAATGAACTCCCTCCCGTGGTCGCGGTGCCTGAGGCGTTCGTCGCCACCCAGATGAAGCAGTAGTTCGTGCCGGGCGACAGCCCGGTCACGCCGTCCGAGATCGCGTGGCCTTCGGTGCCGGTCAGGCCGTTGTGCTCGCCCCTGTACAGCGGCTCACCCGAGTTGCCGTTCGTGTTGCACCACTCCGAGCGGAACTCCGCGACGCCCAGCGAGGCGTCGGTGCTCTGGCCCCCGGGGTGGACCATGGCGCGAAGGGTCACGGAGGTCGGCGTGCCGTCGAAGAGCCCCCGCTCGTCGACGCGCGGCAGCCCCGCGGTGAAGCTGCGGGTGCTGCTCGCGTAGTTGTCGCCGGTCGCGTTGGCCGCCATGAGGCGGAAGCAGTACCCGGTCCCCGCGACCAGGCCGGTGACGTCCGCCTCCACGTCGATCGGGCCCGGGCCCGACCCCGCGGACTGGGGAGGCGTCACGCCGAGGGAGTCGCCGGAGTCGCCGCTGGTGTCGCAGAACTCCGATCCCTCCTCGGCGTAGTCGAAGGAGAAGGTGCTCGCCTGCCCGGCGGGATCGACCCGGCCGCGGAGCCGCTCGCTCGTGGGGCCGAGCGGCAGGGCGTCGGGATCTGTGAAGGAGAGCACCGGCAGGCCCGCCGTGAAGAGGCCGTTGACCCGGTCGCGCTCGGTGGTCGATCCGTTGGTGGCCACGATGTCGGCGCAGTAGCGCTGCCCGTTGACCAGACCGGTGAGCGTCACCGCCACGTCGTGGAACTCGGTGTCCGCCGCCCCGAGGCTCTGCGGCGCCGTGCTCAGCACCGGCGAGCTCGCGCTCTCGCCGCCGCAGAACGTCGACGCGCCCAGCGCGTACTCCACATGCAGGGTGGTCGCCTGCCCGGCCGGGTTCACCTCGCCCCTGATCCTGTGACTGGTGCTCGAGACCGGCTCCGCTTCGTCCGCGAACAGCTGCGGCGCGCCGGCGACGAACCTCCGCGGCGACTCGCCGGCCGCCGGGCCGCTGGGGTTGGCGGCGAGCGTGGCGAAGCAGTACTCGGCGCCTGAGATCAGGCCGGTGAGCGTGTAGTACACCGACGTCCCCCCGACGGATCCGGCGCTCGCGGCCGGCGTGGACGAGTGCTCCCCCGACCCGGTGGAGCAGAAGTCAGACGACGCGAGGGCGTACTCGAAGTGGTAGGTGGTCTCCTCGCCGCGGGTGACGACGTTTCCGCGGATGGACGCGCTCGTGGCGCTCTTCGACTGGGCCTCCTGGGAGCTCGCGAAGGGAGCCGAGGCGACGGCCGGGGAGGCGAGCCCCAAGAAGGCGAGCAGGACGAAGGCGGCGAACAGCGGGCGGCGCGACAAGACGGGCGTCCTTTGCTTGGGGTCTCAAGTAACCCGATCCCCAAATATCAGGGTCCGCGCACCAGTGATCCCAGCCTACAGCGTCAGCGCCACGTACTTCGTCTCCAGGTACTCGCGGATGCCCTCGGGGCCGCCTTCGCGGCCGAAGCCGGAGTGCTTGATGCCGCCGAAGGGGGCGGCGGCGTTGGAGACCATGCCCTGGTTGAGGCCGACCATGCCGGTCTCCAGGCCCTCGGCGATGCGGAAGGCGCGGCCGAGGTCGCGGGTGTAGACGTAGGCGACCAGGCCGTACTCGGTGTCGTTGGCCCAGCGCAGGGCCTCCTCCTCGGACTCGAAGCCCTTCACGGGCGCCACCGGGCCGAAGATCTCCTCCTTGAGCACCTCGGCGTCGTCGGAGACGTCCGCCAGGACCGTCGGCTCGTAGAAGTAGCCGGTGCCGTCGGGGATGCGACCGCCGGTCACCGCGCGGGCCCCCTTGCCGATGGCGTCCTGCACCAGCTCGTCCACCTTCGATTGCTGGTCGGCGTCGATGAGCGGGCCCACCTCCACGTCCTCCTCGGTCCCCCGGCCGAGCTTCAGCGATCCCATCTTCTCGGCCAGGCGCGACGTGAACTCGTCGGCCACCGATGACGCGACGTGGAAGCGGTTGGCCGCCGTGCAGGCCTCGCCGATATTGCGCATCTTGGCGATCATCGCGCCCTCCACCGCGGCGTCGAGGTCGGCGTCCTCGAAGACCACGAAGGGGGCGTTGCCGCCCAGCTCCATCGACAGCCGCAGCAGCTGCTCGGACGCCTGCTCCATCAGCTTGCGCCCCACCTCGGTGGACCCGGTGAACGAGAGCTTGCGCGCCCGCGGGTCGCGGATCAGCGGCTCCATCACGGACCCCGACGACGAGGCGGTGATCACGTTCAGCACGCCGCCGGGCAGCCCGGCCTCCTCCAGGATCTTCGCCACCGCCAGCATCGACAGTGGGGTCTGCTTGGCCGGCTTGATGACCATCGTGCAGCCGGCCGCCACGGCCGGGGCGATCTTGCGCGTGCCCATCGCCATGGGGAAGTTCCAGGGCGTGATGAACAGACACGGGCCCACGGGCTGCTGCAGCGTCAGCACCCGCCCCTGGCCGGTCTGGTTGACCTGGTAGCGCCCGGCCACCCGGACCGCTTCCTCCGCGTACCACCGCAGGAATTCGCTCGCGTAGGCGATCTCGGCCTTGGACTCCTTGACCGGCTTGCCCATCTCCAGCGTCATCAGCAGCGCCAGGTCGTCGGCGCGCTCGGTGAGCGCCTCGAAGGCGCGGCGCAGGATCTCCCCGCGCTCGCGCGGCGCGGTCTCGGCCCACTCGGCCTGGCGCTCGGCCGCCGCGCCCAGCGCGGCCTGCGCGTCCTCCACGGTGCCGTCGGCCACCTCGACCAGCGTCTCGCGCGTCGCCGGGTCCTCCACCGGCAGCGTCTCCCCACCCGACGCATCGCGCCACTCGCCGCCCACGTAGAGCTGCGTGGGAACGGCGTCCAGGACGCTCGACTCGCGGGACTCTCCCTTTCGGGCAGTGGCCATTGCTTGATCCTACGTTCCCGGGTTAGGGTCGCCCCAACCGACCGAGGGAGCCGACGTGGCCATAGGGATGCGACAGGAGTTCGACGGGGATGCGGACCTCTACGACCGCGTGGTGGCGGCGGGGAACATCCAGGACGACCCGCCGGACGGCCTGATCTACCACTGCGCGGCCGTGATCGGCGACAAGGTGCGCGTGCACGACGTCTGGCGCTCCCAGGAGGACTTCGACCGCTTCGTCCAGGACCGGCTCGGACCCGCCTTCGAGCAGGTGGCGCCCGGGCGGATGGGGCAGGGCACGCCGCCTGAGACCTGGGAGCTGCACAACACGATCGACGGCCGCTAGCCCAGCTGCCCCGCGCGCCTACGTACTGACCGTCTGGGTCCCCAGCTCCTCGCTGATCGTCACATCGATCGAGTAATCGATCGGGACGACGATCAGGGAGGGGACGTCCAGCGTGAGCGCGTGGGCGAGGTGCCGGGACAGGTCGGCGGCCGACTCGCAGCGCCAGGCCGGGCAGCCGAAGCTGGCCGCCAGCGCGACGAAGTCGGGGTTGGTGAAGTCCACGCCGAAGTGGCGGCCGAACTTGTTGTCCTGCTTCCACACGATCGAGCCGTACTGGCGGTTCTCCCAGATCACGTTGACGATCGGCGTCTTCATCCGGACGGCCGTCTCCAGCTCCTGGACGTTCATGAGGAAGCCGCCGTCCCCGTTGACGGTGACGACGTTGCGCTCGGGATGGACGAGCTTGGCCCCGATCGCCGTGGGCAGCGCGATC
Source organism: Solirubrobacteraceae bacterium (assembly GCA_033856025.1). Taxonomy (GTDB): domain Bacteria; phylum Actinomycetota; class Thermoleophilia; order Solirubrobacterales; family Solirubrobacteraceae; genus AC-38. The sequence continues at coordinate 24,794 of JAWVFQ010000033.1, forward strand.
CCCATCCCGGCCAGGCCGTTGGCGATCAGCACGGTGTTGGGCTCGTGCGCCGGGAACATCCGCGCGATCCACAGCTTGTGCATCCCCACGTCGGAGACCAGCATGTCCTCGCGGCCCAGGGCGGCGCGGATGTCCCACAGGGCACGCGGCGGGCGCACGGGGAAGGAGTCGTCCTCGCGCCCCGCCTCGAAGTAGGACAGGATGATCTGGTTCAGGCGGCTGCGATCGGGCGTCGACTCCGGCGCCACCACGGGCCCGCACGCCTCGCCCAGCCGGGACAGGATCACCTCCATGTCGCCGATCAGGTCCACCTCGGTGATGAAGTGCTCGTCCACCTCCACCGAGGTGGTGTCGACGCACACGATGCGCTTGTCCTTGCGCGGGTTCCAGTTGACCGGCGCGTGCTCGACGAGGTCGTAGCCGACGGTGATCACCACGTCGGCGTCCTCGAACCCGGCCAGCGCGTAGTCGCGCTCCTGGAGTCCCACCGTTCCGACGAAGTGCTCGTCGGTGTGGTCCACGACGCCCTTGCCCATGAACGTCTCGGCCACGGGGATGCCCGTCACGCGCGCGAACTCGCGCAGCGCCGGGGCGGCGCCGACGCGCGCGCAGCCGTTGCCGGCCAGGACGATGGGGTTCTCGGCGCCGCGGATGAGCCGCGCCGCCAGCTCGAGCTCGGTCGCGCTGGGCTCGGGGCGGCGGAACTCCGAGCGCACCGGCAGCGGCTCGGCGTCCAGCTCGGCCGCCATCACGTCCTCGGGCAGCTCCAGGTGCGTGGGCCCGGGCTTCTGCGCCTGCGCGACCTTGAACGCCTTGCGGACCGCCTCCGGGATGATCGCCGGCGACGTGAGCTGGGCGTTCCACTTGACGATCGGGCGCATCAGCGACACCAGGTCGATGTACTGGTGGGACTCCTTGTGCATGCGCTCCAGGTCGCCCTGGCCGGTCAGGGCGACCAGCGGCGAGTGGTCCAGGAACGCGTCGGCCACGCCGGTGACCAGGTTGGTGGCGCCCGGGCCCAGCGTGCCCAGGCAGACGCCCGCGCTGCGGGTGAGCCGGCCGTAGGCGTCGGCCATGTAGGCGCCGCCCTGCTCGTGGCGGACCGGGACGAACTCGACGTTGGAGCGGTCCAGGGACTCGTTGAGGTCGAGCGTCTCCTCCCCCGGTATCCCGAAGACGTAGCGCACGCCCTCGGCCTCCAGGCACTCGACGAAGACGTCGGAGGCGCGGCGCCGGCTCACCGGCGTGAAGCTATCAGCGCTCGGGCCGGGGCGACCGGGCGCTGCGCAGGAGCTCCTCGGCCAGCTGGTCGCCGATCTCGGCGCGCCCGTTGCGCCGCCGGCGCTCGTTGATCCCCTCGATCATCTGGCCGATGTCGTTCTCCTCGATCTCGGCCGTCGCGCCGTGGTCGATGCCGTGACGGGGCCGGCGCGCCGGTCGCGGGTGGGCCGAGGAGGCCAGCCACACCGGCACGCAGAGCGCCGCGAACAGGACGACGGTGGCGATCAGGGGGTCCAGCACGCCCGCAGCGTACGCCCGCCCCGCCTCCCCGTCCAGCCCTATTCCGGAGTGGCGCCGTAGACGCGCGAGAGCGACTCGGCCACGCAGACCGGCTTGTCGGCGCCCTCGCGCTCGAAGGTCAGCTCGCTGGTGATCTGCGCGCCGCCCGGGACGTCCTCGACCTTGGCCAGCTTCATGCGCATGCGGACCTTCGAGCCCACCGGCAGCGGCGCCGGGAAGCGGACCTTGTTGAGGCCGTAGTTGACCCCGAAGGCGAACCCCTCGGCCTTGAACATGGCGTAGGAGAACTTGGGCGCGAGCGAGAGCGTGTAGTAGCCGTGAGCGATCGTCCCGCCGAACGGCGTGTCCTTGGCGCGCTCCACGTCGAGGTGGATCCAGTTGTCGTCGCCGGTGACCTCGGCGAACTCGTTGATGTCCTCCTGGGTCACCTCGTGCCAGTCGGACACGCCGACCTCCTGGCCCTCGTGCGACTTGAGGTCGTCCATCCCATTGACGGTGAGCATCGCTTCCTCCGGTCCGGTTCCGTTGCCGGAAAGCTATCGGTGGGTAGGCTCGCGCGGTGCTCGAAGCGGCGCTCTGGGGGTTCGTCGGCGGATTCGCGCTGCTGGTCGGCGCGGGCGTGGCGCTCGCCGTGCGGGTCCCGCCGCGCGCGGTGGGTGCGGTCACCGCGTTCGGCGCCGGCGTGCTCATCAGCGCCGCCACGTTCGACCTCACCGAGGAGGCGTTCACGTCGGGCGGCGCCGACGTCGCCGCGGGTGGCCTGGCGGCCGGTGCGCTGTCGTTCTTCGTCGCCAGCCGCGTGGTCAAGGGCGGGGGCGCGGTGCCCATCGTCGTGGGCGCCATCCTCGACGGCATCCCCGAGTCGGCGGCGATCGGGATCTCGCTGCTGGACCCCGGCGGGGTGAGCACCGCGGTCGTCGTGGCCGTGTTCCTCTCGAACATCCCGGAGTCGCTGTCCGCCTCGGCGCAGCTGCGCGCGCGGCGCTCCAGCCGGTCGATCCTGCTGCTGTGGCTGGGCGTCGCGCTGGCCTCCACGATCGCCGCGGCGGCGGGATACGGCCTGCTGGACGGCGCGAGCGGCGACGTCCTGGGATTCGTCAACGCGTTCGCCGCCGGCGCGATCGTGACCATGCTGGCCGACTCGATGATCCCCGACGCCTTCGATGACGAGAAGCGCAGCCTGGCCACCGGCCTGATCGTGACCCTCGGCTTCGCCCTGGCCGCGCTGCTGACCTCGCCGGGAGGCTGACCTCGATGGCCCCGCTGCTCGTCGTGGACGCGCCCTCGCTGCTGTTCCGCGCGTTCTACGCGTTGCCGGACTCGATCCAGGACTCCGACGGCCACCCCGTCAACGCCCTGCTGGGGACGGCCAACCTGCTGCTGTTCGAGATCGAGCGCCACGCGCCGCGCGCGGTGGTCCTGTGCTTCGGCGCCGAGGCCGCGCACTACCGCAAGGCGGCCTACCCGCCCTACCACGCCGACCGCATCGCCGAGCCCGAGGGGCTGGGCTGGCAGTGGGCCCGCGCGCGCGACTTCTTCGAGCGCTTCGGCTTCTTCGTGGCCGACAGCGAGGACCTGGAGGCCGACGACCTGCTGGGCTCCTTCGCCACCGCCGAGGTGGCGGCGGGCGGGGAGGCGCTCATCCTCACGGGCGACCGCGACATGTTCCAGTGCGCGACGGACCGCGTGAAGGTCCTCTACCTCAAGACGGGCGGGCCTCAGGGCGCCGAGGAGATGGGTCCCGACGAGGTCGTCGCCCGCTACGGGGTCCCGCCCGAGGCGGTCCCCGACTTCATCGCCCTGCGCGGCGACCCCTCCGACGGGCTGCCCGGCGCAAAGGGCATCGGCGAGAAGACGGCGGCCGACCTGCTGCGCCGCCACGGGACGCTGGAGGCCGCGCTGGACGCCGCGATCCGCGAGAAGCCGGGCGTGCGCAAGGCGCTGCTCACCGACCCCGGCCTGCTGCGCTCGTTCAAGGACATCGCGACGCTGCGCCACGTCGACGTCGAGCTGCCGCCCGACCGCCGGCTGGACCCCGAGGACGCGGCCGAGGCGGCGCGCGAGCTGGGGATGAACCGCCTGGCCGAGCGACTGGAGAAGTGGGGCTCCGAGTGACCTACGGCGTGAAGCGCACGTGGATCACGTCGCCGTCGGCCACGACGTAGTCGCGGCCCTCCACGCGCAACGTCCCGCGCTCGCGCGCGGCGGCGTAGGAGCCGGCGTCCACCAGCGCGTCCCAGCCGATCACCTCGGCCCGGACGAAGCCGCGCTGGATGTCGGTGTGGATCGCCCCCGCCGCCCGGTGGACGCTCGAGCCGCGCGCCACGTGCCAGGACTGCGCGGGCTTGTCGGTGTCGGCGGTGAAGAAGGCGATGAGGTGCAGCAGGTCGTAGGCCCCGCGGACCACCCGCTCCAGCGCCGGCTCCGAGATGTGCAGCTCGTCGCGCATCGCGTCGGCCTCGGCGTCGTCGAGCTCGGCCAGCTCGGACTCCAGGCGCGAGGAGACCGCCACCGCGCGGGCGCCGCGCGCCGCGGCCGCCTCGGCGAGCTCCGGCGGCACCTCCGTCTCGCCCTCGTCCACGTTGGCCACGAACAGCACCGGCTTGGCGGTCAGCGGCTGGAGCAGGCGCACGGCGTCCGGCGCCGCCTCGGGGACCGGCACGTCGCGCGCCGGGCGCCCGGACTGAAGCGAGTCGATCACCGCGCGCAGCCAGCTCGCCTCGGCGACGGCGGCCCGGTCGCCGCCGCGCGCCGTGCGCTCCACCCGCTCCAGGCGGCGCTCGGCCTGCTCGAGGTCGGCATAGAGCAGCTCGGTCTCGATGATCTCGACGTCGGCGATCGGGTCCACGCGGCCCGACGGGTGGACGACGTTGGGATCGTGGTGCGCTCGCACCACGTGGACGATCGCGTCCACCTCGCGGATGTTGCCCAGGAAGCGGTTGCCCAGGCCCTCGCCGCGGTGCGCGCCCGCGACCAGCCCGGCGATGTCGTGGAAGTCGATGGTGTCGTGGACGACTTCTGAGGCGCGCAGGAGCTCGGCCACCCGCTCCAGCCGCTCGTCGCGCACCGGCACGACCGCCACGTTGGGCTCGATCGTCGTGAACGGGTAGTTGGCCGCCTCGGCCCCGGCCCGCGTCAGTGCGTTGAACAGCGAGGACTTGCCCGCGTTGGGCAGCCCGACGATCCCGACCCTCATCGGGCGGCGGACCCGACCAGCGTGCCCAGCGCCGCCCCGGCCAGCGAGTCGCTGGGCCAGTGGACTCCGAGGTACAGGCGCGACAGGGCCAGGCCGAGCGCCAGCGCGTAGAGCGGCGGCGCCGGCAGCAGCCCCGAGAACGCCCGCGCGCCGGCGAAGGACGACGTGGCGTGAGCGCTGGGGAAGGAGAGGCCGGTGGGCGTCCCGGTCAGCGCCGGCAGGCCGGGCACCTCGGGCCGGCGGCGGCGCACCGCCAGCTTGACCGCCGTGTTGAGCCCGTAACCCGCCGCCACGCCGGCCAGCCCCCGCCTCCAGCGCTCGCGGCGCGGAGCGTCCACCGCCCAGCCCAGCGCGCCGATGGCCAGCCAGATCGCCGCGTGCTCCCCCAGCGCGGAGAAGGCCCGCACCGCTCGCTCGGCCTCCGGGGTGTGCCCGGCGGTCCGCGCCAGGCGGTAGCCGCGCTCGTCCAGCTGGCCGAGCACGTCAGCCGAAGCCGACGCGGTGCTCGTCCTTGTCGATGCGCACGTAGACGACGGTGTCCAGGCGGATGTGCGCCACGCCGTCGTCGTGGGCGACCTCGAACCAGCCGCCCTCGCGCAGCGCTCCCTGGAGGCGCCCGATCTCCTCGTCGTCCATGCGGACCGGCAGGGCCTGGCCGACCCCGAAGCCGATCACCACGTCGCGAATGGCCATCAGTGACTCCCCTCGGCCGGCTGGACGAGCTCGGTCAGCACGCCGCCGACCGCGCCGGGATGCACGAAGGCGACGCGCGAGTCGCGGATCCCCACCCGCGGCGACTCGTCGATGAGCCGGAGCCCGGCGTCGCGCAGGCGGCCCAGCTCGGCGTCGATGTCGTCGACGGCGTACGCGACGTGGTGCAGGCCCGGCCCCTGGCGGGCCAGGTAGCGGCCCACCGGCGTCTCGGGCCCCAGCGGGGCCAGCAGCTCGACATGGCTCTCGCCGACGTCGAGCAGTGCGGCGTCCACGCCCTGTTCCTCGACCGTCTCGCGGTGGGCGAGCGGGAGCCCGAGGGTGTCGCGGTAGAGGGTGAGCGCGGCGTCCATGTCCTGCACGGCGACGCCGACGTGATCGATGCGGCCCAGCACGGGCGCGCAGTCTATTGGCGGGGCGGGTCCAGCGGGCGGTCGGACGTCGCCGCCACCGAGATGCCGTGCGCGGGCGGGCGCACGGCGGGCTGGACGCCGGCCATGATGCGGTCGATCTCGGCGCGCTCGAGGACCTCGTCGGTCAGCAGCTTCTCGGCGAGCTCGGTGAGCTTGCCCCGCTGGCTCTGGATCAGGGCGTAGGCGGCGCGGTAGGCCTCGTCGGCCAGGTCGTGCTGCTCCTGGTCGCGCATGCGCCGCGTGGCGTCGGACAGATCGCCGCCGCCCATGTCCATCCTCGAGGAGGTCAGCCCCGTGCCCATCGCGTACTCGTGGACCATCGAGCGGGTGACCTCGGACACCTTGTGCAGGTCGTCGGCGGCGCCCGTGGTGATCGAGCCGAAGACGATCTGCTCGGCCACGCGGCCGCCCAGCAGGACGGTCATGTAGTCCACGAGCTCCTCGCGCGTCTTGAGGTACCGGTCCTCGGCGGGCAGGTTGAGCGTGTAGCCCAGCGCGCGCCCGCGCGGGACGATGGAGATCTTGTGCACACGGTCCACGCCGGGCAGCAGCTCGGCGCACAGCGCGTGGCCGGCCTCGTGGAACGCGACGACGCGGCGCTCGTGGTCGTTGAGCTTGCGGCGCGACTGCATGCCGGCCACGACGCGCTCCAGGCCGGCGTCGAAGTCCTGCGCGGACAGCGCGGTGGCGCCGCGGCGGGCGGCGCGGATCGCCGCCTCGTTGCAGATGTTGGCCAGGTCGGCGCCCGTCAGGCCGCTGGTCTGCCGGGCCACCAGGGTCAGGTCCACGCCGGCGTCCATCGGCTTGGAGCGCGTGTGCACGCGCAGGATGCCCTCGCGGCCCTTGACGTCGGGCGGCGAGACGAAGATCTGGCGGTCGAGCCGGCCCGGGCGCAGCAGCGCCGGGTCGAGCTTCTCCAGCAGGTTGGACGCGGCCATGACGACGACGTCGTCGGTGGTGGAGAACCCGTCCATCTCCACCAGCAGCTGGTTGAGCGTCTGGTCCTTCTCGCCGGAGACGTCGGACCCGCGCCGGCCGCCCACCGCGTCGAGCTCGTCGATGAAGATGATGGCCGGCGCGTTCTTGCGCGCGATGGCGAACAGGCGCCGGATGCGCGCGGCGCCCAGGCCGACGAACTGCTCCACGAACGAGGCCGCGGACTGGGAGTAGAAGTTGGCGCCGGACTCGTGCGCGACCGCCTTGGCCAGCAGCGTCTTGCCGGTGCCGGGCGGGCCGTGCAGGAGGATGCCCTTCGGCACGCGCGCGCCGAGGTTCTTGAAGCGGCGCGAGTCGCGCAGGAACTCCACGACCTCCTGGAGCTCGTGCTTGGCCTCCTCCGCCCCGGCCATGTCGCTCCAGCCGATCGAGAGCTTGGACTCCGGCTTGATCTGCTGGGGCTTCGTCTTCGGCATGACCTTGAGGGTCCGCCAGAGGAAGAAGACGATCAGTCCCATGAACAGGATCGGGATCCACGTGATCACCCAGTTCTCGAACTGGTCGTAGGTGAAAGCGAGGACGAGCGCCATCACCGCATCATCGGCCCTGAGAGAGGATCACTCAACCCTCACCAACCGCTCGTTGGCACGAAAGTCACGCCCGGCCTTCGCGCAGGGCCTCCCGTCGACCTTCACGACGTCCGCGGTGAAGTCGTTTCGACCGCCGATCAGCGAGGAGCCGACACCGTACGCGTCGACCGCGACGCCGGCCGCCTCGAAGGCGCGGATGCGCGCCGCGTCGAAGCCGCCGGACACCACGATCCGGACCTCCGGGAAGCCCGAGTCGTCCAGCGCGCCGCGGACCTTCTCCACCAACCGCGGGTTCACGCCGGTGGGGCGGAAGTCGCCCATCTCGTCCAGCAGCGAGCGGTCGACCAGGGTCTCCGAGGTGTCCAGCCGCACGCCCCACAGCTTCGGCCCGAGCGCCTCCGCCACGGCCAGCGCGGTGTCCACCGAGTGGTTGTCGAAGTCGACCAGGACGGTGACGGTCATCTCGCCGGCGAAGCGCTCGGCGAACTTCCTCGCCGCCAGGACGGTGTCGCCCCCGTAGGCGGCGATCAGCCCGTGGGGGACCGTCCCGATCCCCCGGCCGCCCCACCACGAGGCCTGCGCGTCGGTGGACACGCCGATCGCGCCGGCCACGTGCGCCGCCCAGCCGTCGCCGGTCTGGACCAGCCAGTGGTCGTGGCGGGCGGGGAAGTAGAAGATCGGCTTGCCGTTGGCCGCGCCGACCACCTCGCGGACGTTGCGCATGATCAGGCTGCGCCGGCTCATGCAGCCCAGGTAGACGGTCTCCAGGTGGCAGAACAGGGCGTAGTCCCCCTCGATCGTCATCACCGTCTCCTGGGGCGCGATCGGGTCGCCCTCGTGGAGGGCGTGCACCTCGAGCTCGTCCCAGCCGTCGACCCACTCGCCGGCGGGACCGTGGCGCCCGGAGCACTCCTTGAGGACCGCGATGGCCTCGTCCACCCCGCCGAGCAGGGAGTCCTGCTTCTGGAAGACCTGCACGAGCGCGCGGGCGTGGCGGTCGTCCTCCTCCAGCAGCCGCTTGGTGGTGTTGAAGTAGGCGTCGGAGTAGTAGCCCTCCCGGATCCGCTCGGCCGGGAGCCGGAAGACCTCGGGAGCCAGCCGCTCCCGCGCGCTCACGCCGTCTCGACGCGGACGATCTCGTCCAGCGCGGCCCGCCCGACCTCCAGCTGCTCCGCGGTCGGCTCGCGTGTGCCCATCCGGTGCTGGATCTCGAAGCCCGGGCGGCGCAGGGCGCGCGACAGCCGGGTACCGGCGTGGCGCTCGGACCAGGCGAAGACCTCGACCGCCACCGCCATGGAGCCCACGGCGACCGCGGCGTTGGCCACCGGCCCGGGACGCTCCACCGCGCGGCGCAACAGCGCGGCACCGGCGACGTTGGCCGCCAGCATGGGCGCGACCAGGTTGGAGCCGCAGCGGTCGTGCTCCTTGGATGCGTCCGCCGCGTCGTCGCCGGTCTCGTAGGCGGCGATCGACTTGTGCTCGACGCCGTGGTAGGCGGCGGTCTCGCCGGCGCGCAGGGCCAGCAGCGCGGGCGCCAGCGAGACGACCCCGGCCGCCGCCTCCCCGGCCGCGCCCGCGGCGCGCCGGCGCATCGCGGTCCCGGCCAGGGCGGCGCCCGCGGCGCCGGCCAGCACGCCGGCGTCCTGGAACGGCAGCCGGGCCTGGGGCAGCGCGCGCTTGACCAGGGGGATGACGGCGAAGGCCTCGGCCAGCCGGGCCACGCCGCGCAGGCCGGGGACGGCGTCGAAGCGCCGCAGGCGCGGCTTGGGCCCGGAGGCGACGCGCAGCTCGCCTTCGCGGTCGCGCACCGCCGCCGCCCAGTGCGTCGGGCCGTGGACGAGCAGGCCGTTGCGCAGGGCCATCCCGCCCAGCCGGAGCTTCTCGCTCACCCCAGCAGCTCCCGGACGAGGTCGTGGAAGAACGTGGCCGCGAACCCCATGTCGCGCGCGTCGATGCGCTCGTCGGCGCCGTGCACCAGCGGCGCGGAGACGTGCAGCGGCATCTCGCGCTGAGGGCAGAAGCCGTAGGCCTGGCAGTCGGGGAAGGCGTTGCGAAACCAGCGCGAGTCGGTGAAGCCGGGGAGCATCGTGGGGACGACCTCGGCACCCGGGTCGTTCTCGGCCACCCAGCCGCGGATGGCGTCGGCCAGGGGGCCGTCGGCGGGCGAGCGGTTGCCCACGACCTCCTCCAGGAACTCCAGGCGGTAGCCGTCGGTACCCAGCACCTCCTCGATGCGCGCGCGGGCCTCCTTGGCCTCCATCCCGGGCGGCACCCGGCAGTCCACCTCCAGGACGGCGCGCGAGGGGATGACGTTGATCTTCTCCGAGGCGCGGATGCGCGTCGGCGTGACGCTGACCCCCAGGGTGGGCTCGACCAGCAGGGCGAGCAGCGGGTCGCGCTCGCGCAGCGTCTCCAGCGCGCGCGGCGGATCGGCCGCCGCCTCCTCCCCGAGCACGCTGGCCAGCAGCGCGCGGGGCTCGGGACCCACGTCCAGCGAGGGCTGGCGCTGCGCCAGGCGCTCGAGCAGCGGCGCCATCTTCAGCAACGCGTTGTCGCCCATGCGGGGGATCGACGCGTGCCCGGCCACGCCGTCGGTGGTCAGCGCGAAGCGGAACACCCCCTTCTCGGCGCAGCACAGGCCGTAGAGCCGGCGGCCGTCGTGCTCCATCAGCGTGCCGCCGCCCTCGTTGACCAGGTAGTCGCAGCGCACCCGGTCGGGGTGGCGCTCGGTGAGGAACTGGGCGCCGAGGCGTCCGCCCGCCTCCTCGTCGGCCACGCACATGACCAGCAGCTCGCCGTGCGCCGGGCGCCAGCCCTCCCGCGCCAGCGCGGTGGCCGCGGCGACCTCGGCCGCGGTCTGCGACTTCATGTCCTGCGCGCCGCGGCCCCACACGCAGCCTTGGTCCAGGTCGCCGGACCACGGGTCGTGGGTCCACGCGCCGGGATCGGCCAGGACGGTGTCGACATGCGAGAGCAGGCCGAGGGTGGGCCCGTCCGTGGCGCCGGGCAGGCGCGCGACGAGGTTGGGACGGCTGTCCTCCAGCCCCAGCAGCTCGCACTCGAAGCCCGCCTCCTCCAGGTAGCCGCGCAGGAACTCCTGCGCCTCGCGCTCGTTGCCCGGCGGGTTGACCGTGTCGAAGCGGATGAGGCGCTGGAGCAGCTCCACCGCCTCCTGCTGGAGGTCTCCCATCGCGGGGACAGGCTACGTCAGACTGGACGGCGCCATGCAAAGGCTGTTCGAGTCCGACGACGCTCCGCGGGGGCGCACGCCGATGCCGCCCGGCGAGGGCCCGCTGCCGGTGCGCATGCGCCCGGCGTCGCTGGACGACGTGGTGGGGCAGGCGCACCTCCTCGGCCCGGGCTCCGCCCTGCGCCGGGCGATCGAGGAGGGCCGGCCCCACTCGATGGTCCTGCACGGGCCGCCGGGCACCGGGAAGACGACGCTGGCCCGGATCGTCGCCGCCCACGCCAACGCCGCCTTCGAGGAGGCCAGCGCGGTCAACGCCGGCAAGGCGGAGGTCTCCGCGGTGCTGGAGCGCGCGGGTCACCGCCGGCAGACGACCGGCGAGGGGACCGTCTTCTTCCTCGACGAGATCCACCGCTTCAACAAGGCCCAGCAGGATGCGCTGCTGCCCGCGGTCGAGGAGGGCCTGATCACGCTGATCGGGGCGACGACGGAGAACCCTTACTTCGAGGTCAACGCGGCGCTGCTCTCGCGCGTGTCGGTGTACGAGCTCAACGCGCTCCAGGACGCCGACCTGGCGACGCTGCTGCGGCGCGCGCTGGAGCGCGGAGAGTGCCAGGGGGCCGACGTCCCCGACGACGTGATCGCGTTCCTGGCCGCACGCGCCGGGGGCGACGCCCGCGCCGCGCTGTCGGCGCTGGAGCTGGCGTGCGAGACCGCGGCCGGGTCCGCGCTGACGCTCGAGCACGCCGAGGACGCGCTCCAGCGCAAGGCGCTGCGCTACGACCGCAAGGCCGACCAGCACTACGACACGATCTCGGCCTGGATCAAGGCCACGCGCGCCAGCGATCCCGATGCCTCCCTGTACTACCTGGCGGTGATGCTGGAGGGCGGCGAGGACCCGCGCTTCATCGTCCGCCGGATGGTCGTGCTGGCCTCGGAGGACGTGGGCAACGCCGATCCCCGCGCGCTCGAGGTCGCCGTGGCGGCCGCGCACGCGGTGGAGCATGTCGGCCTGCCCGAGTGCCAGTTCGCGCTGGCCCAGGCGGCGATCTACCTGTCCCTGGCCCCGAAGTCCGATGCCGCCAAGCGCTCGATCGGCGCCGCCCGCGGCCACATCCGCGAGCACGGCGCAAAGCTCCCGCCGCCGGCGATCCGCTCGCACCCCGAGGGCTACGACAACCCCCACCGCCACCCCGGCCACCTCAACGCCCAGGAGGTCATGCCGCAGGGCGTCGAATCCGAGCGCTTCTACTCCCCCGACGACGCCGAGGCCGCCCTGCGCGAGCGCCTCGACGAGGTCCGCCGCGCCCGGGGGAAGGGCTAGCAGGGCGAATTCCGTCGGCCATGCACCTCTCCGGGGCATGCCGACCCTGGAGCAGCTCGCGTACGAGCTCGCCCTGCGCGCCCTCGGTCAGCAGGAAGCGGCGCTCGTGGAATTGCGTTCCCGAACCGGAACTCTCCTCGCAGCGTCCGCGCTGACGGCCTCCTTCCTCGGCGCGCCGGCCCTGAGCGGAGGTCTCGACGTGCCCGTGGCTCTGGCCCTGGCCGCCTTTGTCGCCGTCGTCCTGATCAGCACGTCCGTCCTCCTGCCGAAGGACGACCTCACGTTCGCCCTCGCCGGAGCAAACGTGCACGAAGCGCTCCGCAACCTTGACGTGGAAGAGGCGCATCGGTTGGTCGCTCAGTGGCTGGAGCGCCTTCGAGCGCGCAACCAGCCAACCGTCGGCCGCCTGCGCGCGCGCTTCGCGTGGGCGTCCGGTTCTCTCATCGCCCAGACGCTTCTGCTGGCTCTGGGTCTCGCAGTAGACTGAGAATCGTGTTCCGACGCCGCCCACGTCCTGCACCACCGCCGCCGCCCGGACCGCCGATTCCGCCGGGCATAGCGATCACCGAGACCGGAAAGCTCTGGCCGCCGCTGCCGCGTTGAGCGGCGCTCCATGGCCGTCGCCGCGCGCCCCGACACGCTGGAGTCGTTCAACCCCGCCACGGGGGAGCGGCTGGGCTCCGTGCCGACCGTCGCGCCGGAGCACGTCCAGGGGATCGTCGACGAGGTGGCGCAGGTGCAGCCGTTCTGGGCGCAGCTGCCGCCGGCCGAGCGCGGGCGCCACCTGCGCCGCGCGGCCCAGGTGATCCTGGACGAGATCGACGACATCCGTGACCTGATCGCGCGCGAGCAGGGCAAGCCGCGCACCGAGGCCTACCTGATGGAGATCGTCCCCACGGTCGACGCGCTGCACTGGATCGCCGACGCCGGGCCGGAGATCCTGGCCGACGAGAAGGTCCCCTTCTCACAGCCCTACTTCAGGACCAAGCGGGGCCACCACGTCTTCGAGCCGCTCGGCGTGGTCGGCGTCATCGCGCCCTGGAACTACCCCTGGACGATCCCGCTGGGCGAGGTGGCGATGGCGCTGATGGCCGGCAACGGCGTGGTCCTGAAGCCGGCGTCGCTCACGTGCCTGATCGGCCAGCGCATCGAGCGGGTGTTCGAGCGGGCCGGGCTGCCGGAGGGCATCGTGCGCGCGGTGCACGGCGGCGGGGCCGTCGGGCAGGCGCTGGTGGAGTCCAGCGCGGCCAAGGTGTTCTTCACGGGCTCGGTCGAGGTGGGGCGCGGCGTCGGCGAGACCTGCGCGCGCCTGATGAAGGGCTCGGTCCTCGAGCTCGGCGGCAAGGACCCGATGCTCGTGTTGGCCGACGCCCACGTCCCCAACGCCGTCTCCGGCGCGCTGTGGGGCGGGTTCGCCAACGCCGGCCAGACGTGCTCGGGGATCGAGCGGGTCTACGTCATGCGCGAGGTGGCCGACCGGTTCCTAGAGGGCGTCGTCGCGGGTGCGCGGCGGCTCACCGTCGGGGACCCGATGAGCTACGACACCCAGGTCGGGCCGATGGTCTCCCACGACCAGTTCGAGACGGTGCGCGAGCTGGTGGACGACGCCGTGGCGAGCGGCGCGAGGCTCGAGTGCGGAGGCCCGGTGGAGGTGCCGGGATTCCCCGACGGGGACTTCTACGCGCCGGCCGTCCTCACCGGCGTGACGCACGACATGCGGATCATGCGCGAGGAGATCTTCGGCCCCGTGCTGCCGGTGATGGTCGTCGACTCCGAGGACGAGGCGGTCGGGCTGGCCAACGACTCGGACTTCGGGCTGGGCGCCTCGATCTGGACCCGCGACCGCCCCCGCGCCGACCGGATGGCGCGGGAGATCCGGTCGGGGATGGTGTGGGTCAACGACCACATGTACTCCCACGGCGCCTCCCAGTGCGCGTGGGGCGGGGTCAAGGACTCGGGGCTGGGGCGCGCCCACTCGAGGTTCGGCTTCTACGAGTGCGTCAACGTGAAGCTGGTGGCGCACGAGCCCGGCTGGGTGCGCGACTTCTGGTGGCACCCGTACGACGAGGCGCTGGCCAAGGGGATCCGCTCCACGGCCAAGTTCCTGTACTCGGCTCGCGACGCCGACCGTCGCGAGGCGCTGCGCGAGGGCGCCGGGCCGCTGCTCAAGCTGGCGGGACGGACGCTGCGCTCCTTCGGGCGCCGATAGACGCCCCTCTACCCTTTACGCCATGCCCGCCCAGGCCTACGCCGGCAAGGAGTGCGTCTGCCAGCTGCGCAGGGGGATCTGCGACCAATCCTGCGTCCAGGGGATGCTCGACACCCCCTTCTACATCGCCTGCCTGCGCCTGACCGGGCGGCGCTGCCTGGTCGTGGGCGGCGGCGACATCGGCCTGGAGAAGGTGGAGGGCCTGCTGGCGTGCGACGGCGACGTGGTCCTGGTGGCGCCCGACGCGGTGCCCGAGCTCCGCGCCCTGGCGGACGAGGGCTCGATCCGCTGGGAGCGCCGGGAGTACGCGGGCCCGGCCGACCTCGAGGCGACGTTCATCGCGATCGCCGCGACGAACGACACCGACGTGAACATCCGCGTCTACGAGGATGCGGAGCGCCGGGCGATGCTGGTCAACGTGGTCGACGTCCCGCCCCTGTGCAACTTCATCCTCCCGGCGATCGTGCGCACCGGGCCGCTGGCCATCGCGATCTCCACCGCGGGCGCCTCGCCCGCGCTGGCCAAGCGGATCAAGCGCCAGATCGCCGAGGAGTACGGCGAGCCCTACGCGCGGCTGGCCGTCATCCTCAACGAGGCGCGGGGATGGGCGAAGGGGACGCTGCCCACCTACCAGGACCGCAAGGCGTTCTTCGAGGGGATCGTCAACGGCGATCCCGACCCCGTCGAGCTGCTCCGGGCCGGCGACGAGCGCGCGGTGCGCGACCTCGTGGCCGCCGCCCAGGCCTCGCACGCCCCGGCGTGAGCGACGGCGGCTTGTCTCACCTCGACGCCGAGGGTCGCGCCTCGATGGTCGACGTGGGCGGCAAGGCGCTCACGCAGCGCCGGGCCGTCGCCCGCTCCGTGCTGCGCATGTCGCCGGCCACGGCGGAGGCGATCGTCGACCGGGGCACGCCCAAGGGCGACGTCCTGGCCACCGCGCGCATCGCCGGCATCCAGGCGGCCAAGCGCACCGCCGAGCTGATCCCGCTCTGCCATCCGCTCGCCCTGTCGCACGTCGACGTGGAGGCCGACGTCGCCGTCGCCGACGGGACCGTCACCGTGACCGCCTCCGTGGCCACGACCGGGCAGACCGGCGTGGAGATGGAGGCGATGACCGCCGCGGCCGTCGCCGCCCTGACCGTCTACGACATGGTCAAGGGCCTGGAGCGCGGCGTGGTCGTCGAGGAGGTCGCGCTGCTGGAGAAGACCGGCGGCAAGGAGGACTGGCGGCGCTAGGAGTGTCGGCGCGGCCGCGGCGCCAAGAGCGTGACCGGGATGATCGCGGTCCGGCGCGTCGTGCCCTGGACGATCTTCAGGGTCAGCGTCGCCTTGAGCTGCTTCGCCTTGACCAGCGCCTTGAGGCCGGTGGCCGACAGTCGGGGCACCACGGTGACGCTGCGTCCCGGGGCGATCTTGCGCTTGGACGATCCCAGCCGGACCTTGATGGTCCGACGCGCAGTGCCGAACGCGACGAGCCGGTTGACCAGGATCGTGCCGGTGAGATCGAGCGTGAGCTGGCACGTCGCCGCGCCGGGCGCGCAGGTGGCGGTCGTGCCCGGCAGGGTGAAGGCGCCGTTGCCGCCCACCCGGGCCGTCCTGACCCGGCCGCGGCCAAAGCCGGTGAGGATCGGGTTCCCGCCCCGAGGCTGCGGAACGACCTGCGTCGGCCCGGGACTGGCCGGGCCGGGGTTGGGCGCCTTGGGGCTCCCGGCGCCGGGGTTCCCGCCGCCCGGGGGCGTGACGCCGGTGCCGGTGCCCACGTAGACGCGGGCCTCTAGACCGGCGAGCACGCACCGGGTCACCGAGGTGCACGCGACGGAGTTAATCCCGCGAACCGGGTTCAGCGACCCCTTCGTCCAGCTGCTCGGGGTCGTGGGATCGCCCTCGATCGACGAGCCTCCGTTGTCGGCGAGGACGCACAGGTTCACCGCCGGACACGCGATCCCGCGCAGGTATGGGCTTCCCGTGGCGACGCGCGTCGGCATCCCGGGCGCGGCGGGGCTGAACGTCAGAGCACGCCCCGATACGTCGACCGCGGTGCACTGGGTCTCGGACGGACAGGCGATGCCGTTGAGGTTCTGGTTGTTGCCGGGGGCGGGGTCGGGAACGATCGTCGTGACCGTGAAGCCCGACCCCGTGGGATCGAACGTGACGAGATCGCCCCGCTGGGAGACGGCGGCACACTGCGTGACGCTCGGGCAGGCGATCCCGAACAGCTCTCCGACGGCGCCCGTGGCCGTCCCTCCCGCGACGTTGGGAGGCGAGGCCGGGTTGAACGTCAGCGCCTTCGAGGCGTCGCCGACCGCCGTGCACTGGGTCGCCGCCGGACACGCGATGGCCCTGACGGCTCCGGGGAGGATGGTGGTCAGGTTCGCGGTCGCCGCGGCGTTCGTCGGGTCGAACGTGACCTGGTGCCCGCTGTCGTCGACGGCGGTGCACTGGGTCGGCGTCGGACACGCGACTCCGTACAGCGTCTTGCCCGCGTCCACCACCACGGCGCTGGGCGTGCCCACGGCCGCCGGGTCGAACGTGACCTCCTGGCCGGCATCGGTCACCGCGACGCAGCGGGTCGCGGACGGGCACGCGATCCCGTTGTAGGCCGGGATGCTCGAGCCAGCGCCCAACGTGGCCACTCCGGTCCCCCAGGTGAACGTCGCCGCGCCGGCCGCTGGAGCCACGGCGCCGACGGCGACGAGCACGCATGCGATCGCTGCCGCACGGCACGCCATCCCTGGCCGCTCGCTCCGTCGATCCATTTCCGCGTCGATCGTCTGCGATTCGCGGCTCGGAGTCAAACGCGGGGTACGCAGTAACGGCGTACCCCCGGCCCGGAGCCGTAACGTTCGGGCGGATGCAGACCGCCGTCATCACGGTGTCCTCCTCGCTCGTGCGCGGGGAGGGCGAGGACGTGTCGGGGCCGCGGCTGGCGGCCCTGGCGCGGGAGGCCGGCGCGGAGGTGGTGGCCACCGAGGTCGTGCCCGACGACGCCGCGGAGATCGAGGCGCGGCTGCGCGCGCACGTGGAGGCGGGCGTGGCGTTCGTGTTCACCACCGGCGGCACCGGGCTCACACCGGACGACGTGACGCCGGAGGCCACGCGGGCGGTGATCGAGCGCGACGCGCCGGGTTTCGCCGAGGCCATGCGCGTCGAGGGCGCGAGGCACACTCCCCTGGGCATCCTCACCCGCGGCGTCTCGGGAGTCGCCGGGCGCACGCTCATCGTCAACTTCCCCGGCAGCCCCCGCGCGATCGACCAGCTCTTCGGGGTCCTCGCCCCCACCCTGCGTCACGTGACCGACACGCTGCGGCGATAGATTCGTATAACCGAGTGATATCGTGCAGTTATGCGAACCAAGCCACCCGGCGCGCTTCCGATCTTCCGCTCCGACCTCCAGGCGCGGCTCCTCGCCGTGCTGCTCCTCGGCGACGACCGACCGGCCTCCACGCGCGACCTCGGCACGGCGACGGGCGCGTCGGCGGCCTCGCTGCACCGCGAGCTGCGGCGGCTGGAGGATGCCGGGATCGTCGAGCATGATCGCGTCGGGCGATCGAAGCTCTACCGGGCCGCGATCGGCTCACCGCTCCACGCACCGCTCCGTGAGCTGCTCGAGCGAACCCTCGGCGTGGAGACGACGCTCCGCGAGCGCCTCGCGGCCGTTCCGGGCGTCGAGCTCGCGGCGATCTTCGGATCCTGGGCGGCGGGGCGCGTCGCGTCCGACAGCGACGTGGACGTCCTCGTGGTCGGCGACGTCGAGCGCGACCGGCTTTTGCGCGAGATCCGTGAGGTCGAGCGCGTCGCCGGCCGCGAGGTGAACGTCACCGCCTACGACTCCGCCGAGTTCGAGCGGCGCCGCGCGGACCGCGGGGGGTTCGTGGCCACGATCCTCTCCCGGCCGCTCACCCCGCTGATCGGAGAGCTGTGACACCCGCGCGAGTGGAGGACGTGGCGGCGGACGTTGCCGAGGCGCGGCGCATCGCCGCGCAGGCCGGGGCGCATCTCGACAGCGCGAGACTGGCCGGTGTTGACAGCGAGTCCGCCTACGGCCTCTGCTACCAGGCCGTCCTGAAGGCCTTCATCGCGGTGCTGCTCGGGGACGGGCGGCGGGTCACCGGAGGGACGGGCGGTCACGTCCTGGTCCTGCGCGAGGCCGGCACGCGGCTGGAGCTCCCCGACGAACTGATCGACCGCCTGGACGCGCTGCGCCGCGCCCGCCACCGCGTCTTCTACGACGCCGCCGAGGTCTCGCGGCTGGAGCTCGAGGGCGCGCGTCGCGACGCGCGGGCCGCGGTGGAGGCCGCGCGAAGGTGGCTGGCCGGGCGATGAACGCCGTCGAGCTGCGCGGCGTCGGCCGGGCGTACGGCGACCGGGTGGTGCTGCGCGACGTGTCCGCGACGGTGGAGGCGGGCGGGACGCTGGTGGTCTTCGGGCCCAACGGCGCGGGCAAGACGACGCTGCTGCGGATCCTGGCCACGCTGCTGCGGCCCCACGCCGGCGAGGTCGTAGTGCAGGGGCACGCGCTGCCCGGCGAGGCCTGGCGGGCCCGCGGCGCCATCGGCTTCCTCGGCCACGAGCCGCTTCTGTACCGCGACCTGTCCGCGCGCGAGAACCTGCGCTACCTCGCGCGGCTGTACGGCGTAGCCGGCGAGCGGATCGAGTCCCTGCTCGGCGCGCTGGACATGACGCTGCGCGGCGACGAGCCGCTGCGGACGCTGTCGCGCGGCATGGTGCAGCGGGTGGCGGTCTGCCGCGCGGTCCTGCACGAGCCGGCCGTCCTGCTGCTCGACGAGCCGTTCGCCAACCTCGATCCCGCCGCCGGGGCGGCGGTCAGGCCGCTGCTGGCCGCGGGGACGCGCGTGCTGACGTCGCACGACCCCGAGCGCGACCTCGAGCAGGCCGACGTGGTGCTGGGCCTGCGCGGGGGGCGCGCGGAGATCTCCCGCCCCGCGGACGCCGTCAGCGCCGCCGACGTCCGGGCGCTGTACGCATGAGGACGGCCGCCGCCATCCTGCGCAAGGACCTGCGCCTGGAGCTGCGCACCAAGGAGGCGGTGCCCGCGATGGCGCTGTTCTCGCTGACGACGTTCGTGATCTTCCACTTCGGACTGGACCGCCGCAGCCTGGAGGGCGACCTGGCCGCGGGCGTGCTCTGGGTGACGCTCCTGTTCGCCGCGATGCTCGGCATCAACCGGCTGTTCGTGGCCGAGCGCGAGCAGGGCGGCTTCGACGCGTTCCTGCTGGCGCCCGTGGACCGCACGGCGATGTTCCTGGCCAAGGCGGCGGGCCTGTTCCTCTATTTGTCCCTGGTCGAGTTGGTCGCCGTCCCGGCCTTCGCGGTCCTGCTGCTGGGGCCCGGCCCCGGGCAGGCGCTGCCCGAGCTGCTGGCCGTGCTCGTCCTGGCCAACGCCGGCGTCGCCGTGACCGGCACGCTGGCCGGTGCGCTGGCCGTCCAGACTCGCGCGCGCGACCTGATCGCGCCGCTGGTCGCGCTTCCGCTGCTCGTGCCCGTGGTGATCGCGTCGGCCCGGGCCACCGCGCCGCTGCTGGCGGAGGGCGGCGCAGGCTCGCTCCCAGCCAAGTGGTTGGCGATCCTCGGCCTATACGATGTGGTCTTCGCCCTCCTGGCCTACGCGGTCTTCGACTACCTGCTGGAGGACTAGAACGCTTGCTGTACGGCAAGGGCCTGCGCCCCCTCTCGCTCGCCACGGCCGTCACCCTGACGGCCGCTTTCGCGCTGGTCTTCTTCTACGCGCCCAACGACGCGGACCAGGGCCTCATCCAGAAGATCTTCTACCTGCACGTCCCCATGGCGATCGTCGCGCTGCTCGGGTTCGTGGCGGGCGGCGTGATGGCGGTCCAGCACCTGCGCACGGGCCGGCGCGAGTGGGACATGCGGTCGTACGTGGCCATTCATCTGTCGTTGGTCCTGGCCGTGGGCGTCCTGGCCACCGGCGCGATCTGGGCCAAGGGGTCGTGGGGGCACTGGTGGGTGTGGGACGAGCCGACGCTGGTGTCCTTCCTCATCGTGTTCCTGCTCTACGCCACCTACCAGCCGCTGCGCTTCTCGATCGAGGATCCCGAGCGCCAGGCGCGCTACGCCTCGGTGTTCGCGATCGTGGCCGGCGCCTTCGTGCCGCTGAACTTCCTCGCCGTGCGGCTGGCCCAGGCGCTCACCCACCCGCGCGTGCTGTCCACGACCGGCGGGTCGATGCCCGGCGAGATGCGCCTGACCTTCTACGTCTCGCTGATCGGGATGGCGCTGCTGTTCGTGACGCTGTGGAAGTACGAGATGACCTCCAAGCAGGCGTCGATGCAGCTGCGCGCCCTGCGGCGCAAGCTGGCCGGCGAGGAGCCGCCGCTGGCCGTCGAGCGCAGCGCCGCCCCGCTGGTGGAGGCCTGATGCCGGCGCTTCCCCTCGACGAGGCGGGCAAGTACGTCGCGGGCGCCTACGTGGTGTTCCTGGCGCTGATCCTCGTCTACGTGTCGATCATGGCGAGCAAGCTGTCGCGGATCGAGCGCGAGCTCTCCGAGCTCAACGACCTGGCGGACAAGCGGGAGGGGACGTCGTGAGCGAGGTCCTCCTCCTCGGCATCTCGCACAAGACCGCGCCGGTGGCGCTGCGCGAGCGCGTCGCCCTGCCCGAGCAGCGCGCGCTGGAGTTCCTGCGCGCCGCCGTGTCCGACGCCGAGGTCCACGAGGCGGTGGCGATCTCCACCTGCAACCGCACCGAGGTCTACCTGGTGGTCGGCGACGCCGTGCAGGCCGAGAGCGCCGTGCTGGGCCAGCTGGCGCGCCAGGCCGGCATCCGCCCCACCGAACTCGCCGAGGCCATCTACTCCGTGCGCAACTGCGACGCCGCCCGGCACCTGTACCGCGTGACCGCGGGGCTGGAGTCGATGATCGTCGGCGAGGCCGAGGTCCAGGGCCAGGTGCGCCGCGCCTACGAGGCCGCGCTGGCCGCGGGGACGACCGGGCCGCTGTCCAACCGCATGTTCGGCGCCGCGCTGGCCACGGGCAAGCGCGTGCGCTCCGAGACGGCCGTGTCGGAGGGCGCCGGGTCGGTGCCCTCCGTGGCGGTCGAGGCCGCGCAGGAGGCGATCGGCGACCTGGCCGGTCGCGGCGTGGTGATCCTCGGCACCGGCGAGATGGGCGAGCAGTGCGCGCAGGCCCTGGCCCGGCGCGGTGTGGAGCCGGTGTTCATCGCCAACCGCCGCCGCGACCGCGCGCAGGCCATGGCCGAGCGCTACGGCGGCCGGGTCACGGGCTTCGACGCGCTGCCCCAGGAGCTGGCCAAGGCCGACATCGTGCTGGCGTCGACCTCCTCTCCCCACGCGATCGTGGGCGTGGACGAGCTGGCCGTGGTCATGGAGGAGCGCGCCGGGCGCCCGCTGGTGCTGATCGACATCGCGGTGCCGCGCGACGTGGACCCGGTGTGCGCCGAGCTCCCGGGGGTGACGGTGCTGGACATCGACGACCTCTCGGGTGTCGTGGCGCGCAACCTCAAGGTCCGCCAGGCCGAGGCGCGCCGGGCCGAGGCGATCATCGAGGAGGAGATCCAGCGCTTCGCGGGCTGGCTGGGCTCGCTGGAGGCGCTGCCGACGATCGCCGCCCTGCGCGCGCACGGCACGTCGATCGTGGAGTCCGTCCTGGACGAGAACGACGCGCGCTGGGAGTCGCTGTCCGAGCGCGACCGCGAGCGCGTGCGGGCGGTGGCGCGGACGGTCATGAACCGGCTGCTGCACGAGCCGACGCTGCGCATGAAGCACTCCGGCGACGGCCGCGCCCACGGCCGCATGCAGCTGGCGCGCGAGCTCTTCGGCCTCGACGAGGCCGTCGACGTCGAGGACGTGGAGGCGCCGGAGGAGGCGGCCGACGTCCGGGAGCTGCGCCGCCGGCCGCGGTGAGCCTGCGGATCGGGACGCGCGGCAGCGCCCTGGCGCTCGCGCAGGCCATGGCGGTGGCGGACAGGCTGGGCGGCGGAGAGGTGGTCGAGATCGCCACGGCGGGGGACCGGGGCGCACCGGGCGGCGACAAGTCGCGCTGGGTGGCCGAGCTGGAGCGCGCGCTGCTGGACCGCGAGGTCGACGTGGCCGTGCACTCGGCCAAGGACGTGCCGGGCGAGCTCGCCTCCGGTCTGGTGATCGCGGCCGTGCCGCCGCGGGCGGACCCCCGCGACGCGCTGGTGGGCTTCGACTCGTTGGAGGCGGTGCCGCCGGGCGCGCGGGTCGGGACGTCGAGCCTGCGCCGGGCGGCGCAGCTGCGCGCGGCGCGCGACGACCTCGACGTCGTGGCGATGCGCGGCAACGTGGACACGCGGCTGCGACGGCTGGCCGAGGGCGACTGGGAGGCCATCGTCCTGGCGCTGGCGGGGCTGGAGCGGCTGGGGCGGGTGCAGGCGCAAGCGCCCTTCCGCATCCGCACCTTCAAGACCGAGTCCTCGCCGGCGTGCGTCCTGGATCCGGCGGTGTTCGTCCCCGCCCCGGGCCAGGGGGCGCTGGCGGTGGAGGCGC
Organism: Solirubrobacteraceae bacterium; assembly: GCA_033856025.1. GTDB lineage: Bacteria > Actinomycetota > Thermoleophilia > Solirubrobacterales > Solirubrobacteraceae > AC-38. The sequence goes on from JAWVFQ010000033.1 coordinate 47,387, forward strand.
GGGCGGGCGAGGCGGCGACGGTGGCCTGGATCGACGACGCGCCGTCGCACGCCCGCCTGCGCGCCGAACGTGCGCTGACGGCGGCGCTGGACGCCAGCTGCCACACCCCGGTCGGCGCGCACGCCGAGCCGGCCGGGGACGGGTGGGCGCTCACCGGATTCGCCGGGCTCCCCGACGGCTCCACCTGGATCCGCGACCGCGCCGAGGGGGACGACCCGGAGGCCCTGGGCCGGGAGGTCGCCGGCCGGATGCTCGCGGCGGGGGCCGCCGAGATCCTCCGCGAAGCCGAGGCGATGGCGTGACCGGTCGCGGGCCGCTCGTGGCGCTGGTCGGAGCCGGGCCCGGGGATCCGGGGCTGATGACCGTGCGGGCTCTCGAGCTGATCGCGGCCGCGGACGTCGTCCTCTACGACCGCCTGGTCCCGGCCGGCGCGCTGGACGGGGCGCGCGCCGATGCCGAGCTGGTCTACGTCGGCAAGGAGCCCGGGCGGGCGGCGATGGCGCAGGCGCAGATCGACGCGCTCCTCGTGGAGCACGGGCGGGCGGGGCGACGCGTGGTGCGGCTGAAGGGCGGCGATCCGTTCGTGTTCGGGCGCGGGGCGGAGGAGGCGGCGGCGCTGCGCGCGGCCGGGATCGCCTACGAGGTCGTCCCCGGCATCACCGCGGGCGTGGCCGCGCCGGCGTACGCCGGGATCCCCGTCACCCACCGCGACGCCGCCAGCGCGGTCGCCTTCGTGACGGGGCACGAGGACCCGGACAAGCCGGAGTCCGCGCTGGACTGGGAGGCGCTGGCCAGGTTCCCCGGCACGCTCGTCCTCTACATGGGCGTGGCGCGCCTCCCGCGGATCGCCCGGGCGCTGATCGCCGCGGGGCGCCCGGCCGGCGAGCCGGCGGCGGTCGTCGAGCGCGGGACGCTCCCCGGCCAGCGCACCGTGCTGGGAACGCTGGGAACGATCGCCGACCTGGCCGCCCAGGACGGCCTGCGGCCCCCGGCCATCACCGTCGTCGGTCCCGTCGCCGCGCTGCGCGACCGGCTGGCCTGGCTGGAGGACCGCCCGCTCCACGGCCGGACCGTCGCCGTGACCCGAGCGCGCGCGCAGGCCAGCGGCCTGGCCGCCCGGCTGCGCGCGCTGGGCGCCGACGTCGTGGAGGCGCCGACCATCCGCATCGAGCCGCTCGACGCGCCGGTCCCCGACCTCGCGCCCTACGACCTCGTCGTCTTCACCAGCGCGAACGGGGTGCACCTGCTCTTCGACGGCCTGACGCGCGCAGCGGGCCGCGACCGCGCCGGCTCGGCGACGGGCGAGACCGGTGCCACGGGCGATGCCCGCTCTCTGGCCGGCGCGACCGTGGCCGCGATCGGCCCCGGCACGGCGGGGGCGCTGCGCGAGCACGGGATCGAGCCCGACGTCGTTCCGGAGCGCTCCGTCGGCGAGTCGCTGCTCGACGCGCTCGGCGACCGCCCGGCCCGGCGCGCGCTCGTCGCCCGCGCGCACGAGGCGCGCGACGTCGTCCCCGACGGGCTGCGCGAGCGCGGCGTCGAGGTCGACGTCCTCGCGCTGTACCGAACCGTCGCCGAGCCGCCCTCCCCCGCCGCGCTGGACGCCGCCCGCGCCGCGGACTGGATCACCTTCACCTCCGCGTCCACCGTCCACCGGTTCCTCGAGGCGTCGGGCGGCGAGCCCCCGCGCGGGCGCGTCGTGTCGATCGGTCCGGTGACCAGCGCGGCGCTGCGCGAGAGCGGAATCGAGGTGTCGCGGGAGGCGGGGGAGCACGACGTCGACGGCGTGGTCGCGGCGATCCTGGCCGACGCCGCCGCGGGCGCCGGATGAGCCGGGTTCTGACGTTCCTGTCCGACTACGGGGTCCAGGACGACTTCGTCGGGGTGTGCCATGGAGTGGTCGCGCGGATCGCGCCGGACGTGCGGGTCGTCGACGTCACCCACGGCATCCCGCGTCACAACGTCCGCGCCGGCGCGCTGACGCTGCGCAACGCGCTGCCCTACATGCCGGCGGGCGTCCACCTCGCCGTCGTGGATCCCGAGGTGGGCGCCGAGCGACGCGCCGTCGCGCTGCGCTGCGCGGAGGACGACCGCATCCTGGTCGGCCCCGACAACGGGCTGCTGTCCCTGGCCGCCGAGCGCTTCGGCGGCGCCGTGGAGGCGGTGGACATCGGGCGCTCGCCCTGGCGCCTGGAGCCCGTGTCGGCGACGTTCCACGGCCGCGACATCTTCGCCCCCGTCGCGGCCCGGCTGGCCGCGGGCAAGCCGCTCGCCGCGGCCGGCGAGCCGATCGACGCGGACACCCTGACGCCCCTGGAGCTGCCGCGCCCCGAGGCCGTGGACGGCGGGCTCAATGTGCACGTCGTGGCCGTCGACCGCTTCGGCAATGCCATGCTCGACGCCTCCCACGCCGACCTGGACGGCTCGGGCATCCGCCTCGGCCGTCCCCTGGAGGTGGAGGTGGGCGAGCGCCGGTTCACCGCCTGGTACGCCGTCACGTTCGCCGACGTGCGACCCGGCGAGATCCTGGTCTACGAGGACGCGTACCGCACCCTCGCCGTGGCGGTGAACCGCGGCAGCGCCGCCCGGATGCTGGGCCTGGCCGACGACGCGCAGCTGCGCATCTCCGCCGCGTGAGCCGCCGCGGCGAGCGGCTCGGGGCCCCACGCGTGCATCACCGGCGCACGGACTCCACGAACGCGCGTGGGCGTGAGCTCGCCGCCGCGGGCGCGCCGCACGGGACGGTGGTCACCGCGGGGGAGCAGACCGCCGGCCGGGGGCGCCAGGGCCGGACCTGGACCGCGCCGCCCGGCCGGGCGCTGCTCGCCTCCCTGCTGCTGCGCGACTGGCCCCGGCTGCTGCCCCTGGCCGCGGCGCTCGCGGTGGCCGACGTCGCGGGCGACCGCGCGGCGATCAAGTGGCCCAACGACGTCCAGCTGGACTGGCGCAAGGTGGCGGGGATCCTCGTGGAGGGCCGGCCCCAGGAGGGTTGGATGGTCCTGGGGATCGGCCTCAACGTCGCGCTGCGCCCCGAGGACCTCCCGGCCGAGCTGCGCGACACGGCGACGACGCTGGGGCGCGAGCCCGCGGAGGTCGAGCCGACGCTGATGGGGCTGCTCGAGCGCCTGGAGCGCTGGCTCGCCGCGCCCCACGACGAGGTCCTGAGCGCCTTCCGCGCCCGCGACGCGCTCCACGGCCGCGAGGTCGCCTGGGCCGGCGGCGAGGGGACCGCGGAGGGGATCGACGCGGAGGGCCGCCTGCTGGTGCGAGCCGGCGAGGAAGTCCAGGCCCTCGACGCGGGCGAGGTCCACCTCCGGCCGCCGAAGACCGGCCGCTAGGCTCGGCCGGCCATCCCCGGCGGGCCGCTAGGCGGCTTCGTCGTCGGCGTCGTCCTCGTCATCGAGGACGTCGTCCAGCACGTCGTGCACCGCGGTGTCGAGCTCGTCGCGCTCGTCGTCCTCCAGCGGGGCGTCGGGCTCGAGGTCGACGTCGGAGGTGAGGGCCTCGTCGAGGACCGCATCGGGCGGCCCGTCGTCGACGTCGCCGTTGGACGCCGCCGCGGCGGCCGCGCGGCGCGACGTCGCCTTGGCCGACTGGGCGGAGCCGCCGCCTCCGCCGCCGGCCTTGCCGCCGCGCCGGCGGTTGCGGCCACGGCGGCGACCCTTGGGGAAGTTGCGCAGGAGCTCGCGGGCCAGGGCGGAGGGCTTGCGCGACATGCGCGTGCGCGCGCCGTCCAGCGCCTGCTGGGCCTCGGGCGTGTGCGCCAGCGCCGCCGCCAGCAGAGCCGCCGACAGACGCCGGTCCTGCTTGCGCGCCGCGTGCACGAGGCGCCGGGCGTTGCGGGCGTGCGCCTGCCCCGACGAGTTCACCAGCAGCCCCAGGAGCCGCTTGGTCTCGGGCCAGCGCTGGACGGCGTACTCCTCGTGCACCTCGCGCGTGTACTCGGCCAGGTGCCAGATCCACGCGTTGGCCTGGTCGCGGCGGCCGATGCGCTTCTCGGCCAGCGCCTGGAGCATCACCTTCACGGCCTCGCGGCGCTCGTCGCGCGACCACGTGCCGATGATCTGCACCGCGTCGTCGAACGCCTCGGCGTCGCGCAGCGAGGCGATCTCCGCCAGCGCGCGCAGCCGCAGCTGCGTGTTGCGGTTGCGCTGGACGGCGGTCAGCAGGAAGCGGCGCTTGAGCTCGCCCTGGCGGTCGAAGTGCAGCATCGCCTTGGCGCGGCGCCACCCGTTCGGCGCCACGCGAGCGCCGGCCAGGGCCGCCCACACGTGCTGCTCGCCGTAGTCCAGGTGCTCCACCGCGATGCGCCAGAGCTCGCGCTCGAAGACCTGCGCCCGGCGCTCCTCCTCCGGGGTCACCGGCAGGACCCGGCGCTCCACGCGCACGCGGCGGCCGCGGCCCCGGCGCACCGGCCCGACGACGATGGCGCCGCCGCGGTACACGTCGCGGTCCAGCAGCGAGTGCAGGGTGACGACCGGGTCGTCGTGCTTGGTCGCGGGATGGACGAAGTCGATGACGATCCCCGCCTCCTTGCCCGGCTGGCGGCGCGTCACGCGGCCCACCCGCTGCTGGTAGATCCGGCGTGAGGCCGTCGGGGCGAGGTGCATGCAGACGGTGGCGCGCGGGGAGTTCCAGCCCTCGGCCAGCAGCTGCGCGTTGACCAGGACGTCGATCTCGCCGCGCTCGTAGGCGGCCAGCACGCGGGCCAGCTCGCGCTTGGGCGTCTCGCCGGACACGGCCTGGGCCTTCAGGCCGGCCGAGCGCATCGACTCGGCGACGTTGTAGGCGTGCCGCACCCCCGCGGCGTACACGACGCCCGGGACGCCGTTGAAGCGCGTCTTGTACAGGTCGGCCACGGCGACGTTGAAGGGCAGCTGGTCGAGCAGCTCGGCCAGCATCTCCTGGTCGAACTCGGTGTCGACCTCGCCGCGGCGCAGCGGCACCTTGGCGATCGTGCGCACGCCCGGCCCCGGCGGGATCCGGATGCAGCGCAGCGGCGCGATGACGCCGCGCCGGGCGGCCTGCGCCAGGTCGAAGCGCGACGTCTGCGTGGGGAACAGGTCGGTGACGTGGCGGGCGATCAGCGCGCCCGTCGCGGTCATGCCGACGAACACCGGCCCCTCCCAGCGCCGGATCGCCGCGGAGGTCTTCTCGCCCAGCGCCGTGTGGGCCTCGTCGCAGATGACGATGGTGTAGGCGTCGGAGATCTTCCCGGCGTTGCGCACGAACCACTGGTAGGTCTCGACGGTGACCGGGCCGTTGGCCGGGTCCTTGTCCCCCAGCAACGCGGGCGAGATCCGCTTGGCGTAGCCGCGCGTGCGCAGCTCGCCGTGGAACTGGTCGACCAGGTTGCGCCGGTGGGTGAGGATCAGGATGCCGCCGGTCCGCGAGGCCTCGACGAAGCCCATGGCGGCGACGGTCTTGCCCGAGCCGGTGGCGTGCTCGAACCAGAAGCGCCGGGCTGCGTTGGGGTCTTCGGCCGCCTCGGCGACCGCGTCGTCGTCGACGTCGACCTCCTCCTCGGCCCAGTCGACGGGTTCCTCGTCGGGGTCGACCTCCTCGTCGATGTCCTCCTCGCCCGGGATGGCGGACGAGGCCAGCTCGTCGGGCGACACGACGGCCGCGCCGTTGCCGTTTCCGGAGCCGTTGCCGGAGCCGGCGCCGCTGCCCCGCTGCACCTCGGCGGTGAGGGCGATCAGCGTGCCCGAGAGGGCGTCGACCTGGTGCGCGGTGAGGTCGGTGCCGTCGGCCAGGTGCGGCTCGTCCTGGGACAGCAGCCGCTCCAGCCCCAGCAGCAGCGAGAACTCGCGCCGCCAGGCGACCGAGGGGCGGTCCGTGCCCGCGTCGAGCTCGGCCAGCGCCGCGTCGAGGGCGCGGCGGCGCGCCGTGCCCGGGGCCAGCGCCTCGGCCGCGTCCTCCCCCTCGTGCAGGAAGTCCTCACGGGTGAAGTCCTTGGCCCGCTCGATATCGGCGGAACTGGGAAGGGGCGCGGCCTTCGGAGCCGCTGCGATGGATTCAGCCAATGGAGGCCTTCGGAATGAAGCGATGCGCGGGGAACTGCGACTGCAAGGGGAGCGGCGCGGTGCACAAAAGGCCCGGCAGCGTCCCGATGGAGCTCGAAGGATTGATCCTCGCGAGCAGGCCCGCCCCCGCTGTGAGTGATATGAGGATAGCCGATGGACACGCGGACCGCCCACGAGATTCGCCCCGTGCGCACAGCGCGCGAGCGTGACGCCGCGCTGGCCCTGCGCCACCGGGTCTTCTGCGAGGAGCAGGGCGTGGAGCCGGGGCTCGACCGGGACGGTCGCGACGACGACGCGCTGCACCTGGTGGCGCTGCGCGACGGCGAGGTGATCGGGACCTGCCGGCTGGTGTTCGACGGCCCGACGGCCAAGCTCGGTCGCATGGCGGTGGAGCGCGCGCAGCGCGGCCGCGGAGTCGGCGCGCGGGTGCTGGCCGAGGGGATCGCCCAGGCCCGGCGGGGCGGGTCCGCCCGGGTGGCGCTGCACGCGCAGACCAGCGCGGTCTCGTTCTACGCCCGCGCGGGCTTCGTCGCGCGCGGAGAGCCGTTCGAGCAGGCGGGCATCGAGCACGTCGGAATGGACCTGTCGCTTGCCTGAGGTCCGCATCGACGCGCTCACCGGCCTCAAGGTCGTGGTGGCGGGCGACCGGGCGACCCGCCCCGGCGGGGGCTTCTCGGTCGAGCCGGCGCCGCCCGTCGACCCGGAGACCGACCCCTTCCTCGAGGGCCACGAGGACCGCACCCCGCCCGAGGTCCACGCCGTGCGCCCGGGCGCCGGCCCGCCCGACTCCCCGGGCTGGACCGTGCGCGTCGTCCCCAACCTGTATCCCGCGTTCGCTCCCGACGCCACGGCCCCCGCGCCCGACGCCAACCCGGACCTGTTCGGCGCCCAGCCCGCGACCGGGGGTCACGAGGTGATCGTCAACGCTCCCGACCCGGTCTCCACGCTGGCCGAGCTGGCCCCCGAGCAGGTGGCGGCGGCGCTGGACGCCTGGCGCGCCCGGATGCGCGCGCACCGCGACGCGGCCTACGTCCACGTGATGGTCAACGAGCGCCGCGAGGCCGGGTCCTCGCTGCCCCACACGCACGCCCAGCTCTACGCGCTCGACTTCGTCCCCGCCGCCATCGCGCGCGAGCGCGAGCGCTTCGGCGCCTACGCCACCCGCACCATGGGCCAGAACCTGCTCGAGGACGTGCTCCAGGAGGAGGTCCGCCGCCGCGACCGGATCGTCGCCATCGACGAGGACGCGGTGCTGCTGTGCCCGTGGGCCTCGCGCTTGCCCTTCCAGCTCATGCTCGTCCCCCGGCGGCCCCGCGCGCGCTTCGAGGACGACGGCCCGACCGGCGCCGCGCTGCTGCACGACGGCCTGCGACGGCTGGAGCGCCGCCTGGGCGCCGGCCCGCCGCTCAACCTCTGGGTCCGCACGGCGCCGCGCGGCGCGGACTCGTGGTGCTGGCGCATCGACGTCGTGCCCCGTCTCACCCACCTGGCCGGCCTGGAGCTCGGGACCGGCGTGCACCTCAACATCCTGGCGCCCGAGCGGGCGGCCGCCGAGCTGCGCGACGCGTGATCGCGGTCGCGGCGACGATCGCCGCCGCCGTCGCGATCGGCGTCGCGACGGAGCGGCGCTGGCCCCGGGCGGCGCCGGGCCTGGCCCGCGGGGTCTTCGCCGCGATGCTCTACACGCTCGTCCCATTCATCGTCTTCTTCAACATCGCGCGGCTTCACATCGACGCCAACGTGGGCGGCGGGATCGTCCTCGCGTACACCATGCTGGCGCTCGCCGGGCTGGCCGCGTGGTGGATGGCGACGCGGCTCCTGCGGCTGTCGCGTCCCGCCACCGGCTCGGTGGTCGCGGCCACGATGCAGGTGAACACCGGCTACGTCGGGCTCCCGCTCGTCGTGGTCCTGCTGGGCTCCGGCCACCTCGGCGAAGCCGCCGCGTACGACGCGCTGGTCACCGCGCCGTGGCTGTTCGGGCCGGTGTTCGCGGTCGGCGCGGCCTTCGGCTCGGCGGCGGGCCAGGGGGCGCGCGAGCGCACGCGCGCGTTCTTCGCCCGCAACCCGCCGCTGCTCGCGGTCACCGCCGCGCTGCTGGCCCCGGACTCGCTGGCGCCGGACTTCATGGTCCACGCGTCGCGCATCGCCGTCCTGGGCCTGGTGCCGCTGGGCTTCTTCGCCGTGGGCATAACCCTGGCGACGGAGGCCGAGGAGGGCGTGCCGGTGTTCCCGCCGCCGCTCACCCGGCCGGTGGCCACGGTGCTCGGGCTGCGCCTCCTGGCGGCGCCCGCGCTGCTCTACCTGCTCGCGCTGCCGCTGATCGACCTCCCCCACTCCTACCTGCTGCTGGCCGCCATGCCCTGCGGGATCAACACGCTGGTCGTGGCCCACGCCTACGGCCTGGACATGCGGATCGCCGCGGGCGCCGTGGCCTGGAGCACCGGACTGGTGGTGGCCGTCGCGCTCGCCGCCTCGCTGGTGACCTAGAGTCGGCTGCGATGCGCGCGCTCGTCCAGCGGGTGACCCGGGCCTCGGTGGCGGTGGACGGCGAGGGGGTGGCGCAGATCGGACCGGGGCTGCTCGTCCTGCTCGGGGTCCACCGCGACGACGACGAGGCGCGGGCCGACCGCCTGGCCGACAAGGTGCGCGCGCTGCGCGTGTTCCCCGACGCCGAGGGGCGGATGAACGAGGCGCTCGGCGACCGCGAGGTCCTGTGCGTCAGCCAGTTCACGCTGTACGGCGACGCGCGCCGCGGGAACCGGCCGTCCTACGTCCGGGCGGCGCCGCCCGACCGCGCGGAGCCGCTCTACGAGCGCTTCCGCGAGCGCCTGGGCGCCCAGGGAGGCGTGTTCGGAGCCGCCATGACCGTGGAGCTGGTCAACGACGGCCCCGTCACGCTTCTGCTCGAGCTCTAGCCGGCGGCGGGCGGCTGCGTCTCCGTGGCCGGGGCGGGCGTCTCCACCGGCGGGGTGGTGGGCGCGGGGGGCAGCGAGCTCGCGCCGCTGGACTGCGCCTGCAGGACCTCGTTGAAGTCGCGCTGGAGCAGGTAGTAGCCCACGGGCGACAGCAGGATGGTCAACAGGAAGCCCAGGCCGGGCTCCATGCCCTCCTGCCCCGTCAGCCGCTCGGCGGCCTGCTTGCGCTTCCACGTGTTGTAGAAGGACAGGAACGGCGGGACGATGATGATCCAGCCGACGAGGACGGCCAGCAGCGAGGTCCCGGGGCTCGTGCCGAGCTCCTCGGTGTTGCGGGCCTTGCCCAGCTCGGCCATCTCCTTGTTGATCTTGTAGTACCAGACGATGCTGTAGATCCCGAGCGTGACGAACGGCAGCAGGGCCGGGGCCAGCGGGTTGCGGATCTTCGCAACCTCGTTCGTGCCGGCGATCTGAACTTCTTCAGCCATATGGCGAAATCTCCTAGGTGTACGGCGGCGGGGGTCCCCGTCCGCAGCCGCGATCCTCTCAGCGACGACGGACGAGCGTCAACCCTCCCGGACACATAGGCTCCGGCCCATGCCGCCGACCGACCGCTTCGTTCCCCGCTTCGCCGCCGAGCCGCCCCAGGAGGGGCTGCCCTACGGCCGCTGGGCCCACCGGCTCTCCGACCTCTTCTACGCGGCCTGCGCCGAGATCGAGAGCGACGAGGAGGACCTGGGCGAGCCCGGGGACATCGCGTGGTACCCCGACCGCACCTACGGCGGGCGGACGTACGTCCCGGCCACCGCCCCCACGTCGACGGGGCACGAGCTGTTCGGCTACGTGTCCTTCCTCCCCGGCGAGGCCGACGGCGAGCCGTCGGAGTTCGAGGCCACCGCGGACGTCACGGCCGAGACCGCCGACCGCCACCCGGAGTGGTCCATCGACCTGACCGACGAGGCCATCGGCGGCTGGCGCGGCGAGGCCGGCAAGGCGGCGAGCATCGCGCTCGTGTGGGGCCGCCCCCTGGTCGGCGGCGGCGCGATCGCCACGGCCGAGCTGGCCGGGCTGGCGGTCGACCAGTGCGAGCTGGTGGAGGAGCGCTTCACGCTCATCGCGCCCGACGACTACCGGGGCGACCTGCTCGACGTGCGCGTCTTCGACCGCAATGGGCGCGAGCTGGCGTCCGAGTCGCTCTACGAGGACGACGGCGCGGACGGCGACGGCGACGAAGCCGCCGCCGGCTGAAGCCGCGGCACCGCGCCCAGCAGCGCGCGCGTGTACTCGTCGCGGGGCGCGCGATAGAGCTCGTCCGCCCCGGCCAGCTCGACGATCTTCCCGTGGTTCATCACCGCGACGCGGTCGGACATGTGGCGAACCACGGACAGGTCGTGCGAGATCAGGACCAGGGTCAGGCCCAGGTCGCGCTGGAGGTCGCGCAGGAGGTTGAGGATCTGGGCCTGGATCGAGACGTCCAGGGCGGACACCGGCTCGTCGGCCACGATCAGCTTCGGCGACAGGGCCAGGGCGCGGGCCACCCCGACGCGCTGGCGCTGGCCGCCCGAGAACTCGTGCGGGTAGCGGTTGTAGTGCTCGGGCGCCAGGCCGACGCGCTCCATCAGCTCCTGGACCGCCCGGCGGCGCTCGCCCGAGCCGGAGTGCAGGCCGTGCACCGCGAACGGCTCCCCGATCGCCGCCCCCACGGTCTTGCGCGGGTTCAGCGACGAGTACGGGTCCTGGAAGATCATCTGCATGTCGCGGCGCAGCGCCTTCAGGCGCGAGCCCCGCGAGCTCGTGACGTCCTCGCCCTCGAACGCGATGGTGCCCGACGTGGGGTCGATCAGCCGCAGCATCAGCCGCGCGACCGTGCTCTTGCCCGAGCCCGTCTCGCCCACGATCCCCAGCGTCTCCCCGCGGCGCACGTCGAAGGTGACGCCGTCGACGGCGGCCACCGTCCCCAGCCGGCGCGTCAGCACGACCCCGCGCGTCACGGCGAAGTGCTTGACCAGGTCGCGGACCTCGACCAGCGGCTCGCTCACGCCCGCGCCTCCTCGGGGCGCAGCTTCGCCCGCGTGGCCGGGTCGAGCAGGCAGGCCACCTCGTGGCCGGCGTCACCGGGCACCGGCTCCAGCGCCGGGTCGACCTCGGAGTGGCGCGGCCTGGCGTACGCGCAGCGCGGATGGAACCGGCAGCCGCCGGGGGGATGGACGAGGTTGGGCGGCGTGCCGGGGATCGGGACGAGCTCGCGCTCGCGCGGCGCCTCCAGGCGGGGCATGGAGCGCAGCAGCCCCCACGTGTAGGGATGCTCGGGCGCCGAGAAGAGCCGCGCGACGGGAGCGTGCTCGACGATCCGGCCGGCGTACATGACGGCGACGTCGTCCGCCGTCTCGGCCACCACGCCGAGGTCGTGCGTGATCACGATGACCGCCATGTGCAGCTCGGCCCGCAGCCGCGCCAGCAGGGCCAGGATCTGCGCCTGCACCGTCACGTCCAGCGCCGTAGTGGGCTCGTCGGCGATCAGCAGCTTGGGCTCGTTGGCCAGCGCCATGGCGATCATCACGCGCTGGCGCATCCCGCCCGAGAGCTGGTGCGGATAGGCGTCGACCTGGCGGCGCGGCTCGGGCAGGCCGACCAGGTCGAGCAGCTCGACCGCGCGGTCCCGCGCCGTCGCCTTGGACACGTCGCGGTGGGCGCGCACCGCCTCGGCGACCTGGCGCCCCACGCGGTAGTAGGGATGCAGCGAGGACAGCGGGTCCTGGAAGACCATGGCGATGTCGTCGCCGCGCACGCGGCGCATCTCGTCGGGGCGCAGGGCCAGAAGGTCGCGGTCCTCGAAGCGCACCTCGCCGGAGATCTCGCTCGCCGTGCCGCGCGTCAGGCCCATGATCGTCAGCCCCGTGACCGTCTTGCCCGAGCCCGACTCGCCGACGATCCCCAGCACCCGGCCGCGCTCCACGCCGAACGACACGCCGTCCACGGCCCCCAGGACTCCGAGGTCGGTGGCGAAGCGGACCCGCAGGTCGCGAACCTCCAGCAGCGCGCTCACGCGTAGCGCACCCGCGGATCGAGGAAGGCGTACACGACGTCCACCACCAGGTTGGCGAAGACGATGAAGAAGGCGCCGAACAGGACCGTGCCCTGGATCACCGGCAGGTCGGAGTGCTGGATGGCGTCGTAGGCCAGCCGCCCGATCCCGGGGATGTTGAACACCCTCTCGGTGAGGATCGCGCCGCCGAGCAGGATCCCGATGTCCAGCCCCAGAACGGTGACGACGGGTGTGATGGCCGCCCGGACCCCGTGATTGAGGACGACCTGGCGCTCGGGCAGCCCCTTGGCCCGGGCCGTGCGGATGTAGTCCTCGCCCATGGTCTCCAGCAGGTTGGCCCGCAGCAGCCGGGCGTAGAACGCGGCGAAGCTGGCGGCGAGGACGAGCCACGGCAGGACCAGGGACCCCAGCCACTTCCCCGGGTCGTCGGTGAGCGGCCGGTAGGAGCCGGCGCCGGGGAAGACCGGGAAGCGCCCGATGTCGCTGGCGAACAGGTAGAGCGAGATCAGGCCGAGCCAGTAGACCGGGGCCGAGATCGCGACCAGCGACGCGCCCATCGCGAGCCGGTCCGAGAGCCGGCGGCGGCGCAGGGCGGACAGGATTCCCACCGGCAGGCCCACCGCCAGCCAGATGACCACCGCCCCCGCGGTCAGCGAGAGCGTGGCCGGCAGCCGGTCGACGATCTGCTGGCGGACCGGCGCGCTGTTCTGGTAGCTGAAGCCGAAGTCGAAGTGCAGCACGACCTGCTTCATGTACAGCCAGTACTGCGTGTAGATCGGCCTGTCGAGGCCGAGGTGCTCACGGATCTGCTGGACGAGCTGCGGGCTCGCGGTGCGCCCCGCGCGCAGCGTCGCCGGGTCGGCCGACGGCAGGCTGTAGAAGATCAGGAAGGTGACCGCGCTCACCACGAGGAGGAGCACGACCATCCAGGCGACCCGGCGGGCTATGTAGCGGGCCATGCCGCGTCCCGGCTACTTCAGCGACGTGAACGACAGGTCGTAGGCCGCGTTCCATCTCGCGATCACGCCCTGCACGTCCTTGGACTGGATGTTGGGGACGTTGTCCCACAGGAAGGGGATCGCGGCCGCCTGCTCGGTGATCATCCGGTCGACCTCGCCCCAGGCCTTGGCCCGGGCCGCCGGCTGCGTCTCGGCCTGCGCGCGATCCATGGCCGCGTTGACCTTCGGGTCGTTGAACTGCGACCAGTTCACGTTGTTCTCCGGCTGGATCGCCGCTCCGTTGAACGTCGGGTACAGCCACGCGTAGCCGTCGGGGAAGTCCGGCAGCCAGCCGACGTCCGCGCACACCTGCACCTTCTGCGCCGGGACGTCGCAGTACTTCGTGTGCACGGTCTCGTGGGAAACGCTGCGGAACTTCACCTTGAAGCCCAGGTTCTTGAGGTTCTGGAGCGTGACCTGGGCGGCCTTGGCCGCCGGGTCGGCGTTGTCGCCGATCATCGTGATCGGCGGCCCGGAGAACTTCCCCGAGGCGTGGCCCGCCAGCTTGAGGTACTTCGCCGCGACCTTCATGTCGCCCCGCGGGTTCGCCAGGAAGTCGGCGCCCGGCCCCTTGGCCCCGCCGGCCTCCTCGAAGCCCGGCGCGCCGGGCGCCAGGAAGTGCGTCGCGATCTGCCCCGCGATCGGACCGCCCCGCGTGAGCTGCATCGCCACGCGGTCGGTGGCCGCGATCGCGGCCTTGCGCACGTTGACGTCGTCGAAGGGCGCGAGCTTCGTGTTCAGCGAGACGTAGCGATTCCCCAGGGGCGTGAAGGAGATCTGGTCCTTGCGCTTGGTCGCGCCGAGCTTGACGATGGGCGCCGCGGGCGTGTCGCCGTTGACCTGATGGGTGCCCGTGAGGATCTGCCGGCCGGCGACGTTGGGGTCCGCGCCGACCGTCCAGGTCACCGCGTCGAGGTAGGCGGGCCGGTAGTCGGTCTTCGGGTCCCAGTTCGAGTTGCGCGCCAGGGACAGGCTCTTGCCGGCGGCGTACTTGGCGATGACGTACGGACCGGTGAAGGCCTGCTTGGTGGGGTCGGAGTCGTAGCCGCTGGGCGACTTCTCGTCGAGCTTCTTGCTCTCGATGTAGTCCTTGGGCACGGGCGCGCTCAGCGGCAGGGTCAGCGCGCCGGCCATCGTCGCGGCGAACGGCTTGGTGAGCTTGAAGACGATCGTGGTGTCGTCCGGCGTCTGGATGCCGGAGATCGGCCCGCCCTTGGCCTTGTCGGCGCCCTCGATGGCGCCGAAGTAGCTGGGTGCGTACCCGTTGGCGACGTTGGGATTGAAGCCGCGCTCGATCGCGTACTTGACGTCCGCGCTCGTCACCTCCCGGTCCACGGGCGGGCTGTAGCGCACGCCGGACCGGATCTTGACCGTCACCGTCTTGTCGTCGGCCGAGACCTGGGGCGCCGCGGCCGCGAGGTCCGGGACGGGGTTCGCGGGATCCTCCGGCTTGAAGGAGTACAGGGGCCGGTGCACCGCGTACACGACCTCGTAGTCGAGCTGGAAGTACGAGCTGCCCGGGTCGAGGTGCGCGAAGCCCTCGGCCGACTGGACCTTCAGGGCCCCGCCCTTCTTCTGGCCCGCGACCGGCTTGGTCTCGGCGTTGCCCCCGGCGCTGCCGTTCTGGCTGCTCGAGCCGCAGGCGGCCAGGATCGATGCGCAGGCCACAACGGAAGCGGTGGAGGCGACGGCGCCTCGGAGTCTCGTCGTCATGTGGCGTCCTTTCTGGGATTCAGGGCGTCCTGCAGGCCGTCGCCGACCAGGTTGAAGGCGAGCACGGTGAGGACCAACGCTACGCCCGGGAAGACCATGTACCACCAGGCGGTGTCGAAGATGGAGGTTGCGTCGGCGATCATCTGCCCCCAGCTGGCCTGCGGCGGCTGGACCCCGACGCCGAGGAACGAGAGCGCCGCCTCGAACAGGATGTTCGTGGGCACGATCAGGGTCGTGTAGACGATGATCGGCGCCACCAGGTTGGGCAGGATGTGGCGCGCCATGATGCGTCCGTTCGAGGCGCCGAGCGAGCGCGCCGCCTCGATGAAGTCGCGCTCGCGCAGCGACAGGACCTGACCGCGGATGATCCGCGCGATGTAGGGCCACGTGGCCAGCGCGATCACGAAGATGACGGTGGTCAGGCCGGGCTTGATCAGCCCACCCAGGCAACCGTTGCCCAGTGCGCAGGCCGAGGCCAGGCCGATGCCCAGCAGGAGGATCGGGAACGCGAGCAGCACGTCCATCAGCCGCGACAGGATCGTGTCCACCCAGCCCCGGTAGAAGCCGGCGGCCATCCCCATCGCCGTCCCGACGACGACCGCGATGCCCGTGGAGACGAAGGCGACCTCGAGCGAGACGCGCGCGCCGTAGATGACGCGGCTGAACACGTCGCGGCCCAGCTGGTCCACGCCGAACAGGTGCGCTCCGCTCGGGCCGGTGGGCGAGCCGAACTGGTCCAGCGCGGCGGTGGACTGCTGGTCGGGCGGCGGCGCGCCCACGACCTTGACCACCAGCGGCGCGGCGATGGCGACCACGAGCAGCGCGACGATGAAGCCCAGCGCGGCCAGCGCCACCCGGTCCCGGCGCAGACGGCGCCAGAACAGCGACAGCGGCGAGCGCGCCACCAGGGCGGCGTCCGGGTCCACGAGGGCCGGAAGCTCGAACGAGCCCTCACGGCTGATGTCCACGGAGCTCAACGTCCGTCACTTCGCGCCCCACGCCCCGGCTCCTGCCGCCCGGAGGGGCAGGCGGAGAGCGCCCTCGCATGCCTGAGTAGCGCTAACAGCTGCCATAATGGCGCTAAGTGATGGTGGAAATAGCGCAACTAATGGCGATATAGCGCGATGCGGAGCTTCATCGACCTGGACGCGACCTTCGGCGGTCAACCCCGCGAGCTCGGGGTACTGCTCGCGCGGATCGACACGGGTCGGGGGCGCGAACAACTCTTCGAGGATCAGGTGCCGGAGGTTGTACGACAGCTATCGGAGAACGCGCGTATCGCCTCGATCACAGCCTCAAACGCGATCGAGGGCGTCGTGGTGGAAAGCGAGCGGGCGCTCAAGATCGCCAAGGGGTCTCCGCGGTTTCGCAACCGCAACGAGAAGGAGTTCGCCGGCTATCGCGACGCTATTGACGAGCTCACGCGACTCACACGCTACGACCCGCTGACCGTCCCGTTCGTCCTGCACCTTCACCGGCTGCTCTTCCAGCACGCCGGGGGCCGTGGCGGTCACCTCAAGACGGACCAGAACCTCATCGTCTCTTACGAGCATGGCCGCCGTGAGGTGGTATTCGAGCCGCCGCCACCCGAGGAAACCGAGTTCCTGCTCGGAGAGGCCCTCGCGCGATACACCGAGGCCAAGCGAGTCGAGGTGGCCCATCCACTGGTGCTGACCGGCGCACTCGTGCTCGACGTCCTCGCCATCCACCCGGTCGCCGACGGGAATGGTCGTCTTGCGCGGCTGCTCACCACGTACGAGCTTCTCGCCTCCGGCTATGGGGTGGCGCGGTACGTGAGCCTCGAGAAGCGGATCTACGACTCCAAGAACACCTACTACCAGCGCCTCCGCGAGTCCCAGCAGGGCTGGCATACCGGCGAGCACACGATCTGGCCCTGGATCTCCTACCTCGCCACGATCCTGGCCGGGGCGTACGACGACTTCGAGGCGCTGGTCGCGCAGGCGCGCGACACCGTAGGAAGCAAGCAGGATCGCGTCCGCCGGCACGTTCTGGACCAGGCCCCCGTGGAGTTTCGGCGGCGCGACATCGAACGCGCGCTGCCCGGAGTGAGCGCTGCGACGGTGCGCCTCGTCCTGGAGGAGCTGCAGAGGTCCGGGCGGATCGAGGTGGACGGCCGCGGTCCGGGCGCGCGATGGAGACGCCTGTCCGGCTCGGACCGATAGCTCAGTCGGCCCGCTGCCTTCGTGCGACCTCGAGCCCGGCGTGCCAGCCCGGCGCGCGACCGCCGCTCGGGGGGTCGATGCCGGTCGTATCCATCCCGCTGCGGGAAATCACCCAGGCGATCACGGCGTTCGAATTCCACATCTCGCCCGTCTGGAGCTCGTCGCGGCCCCACACGGGCGTCGGGACCTGCTTGATCAGGCTCAGTACGCGCCGCGCGCAGGCCTCGTCGTCGCACAGCCGGCGTGGGCTGTCGACCGCTTCGGCGACGTCCGGAATATGACCGTCCCGCCACAGGCGGATCTCGTAGCGAAAGGCCCGAAATCGCGCCGCCGCGCGGACGCCCACGGGGCCCTGCGCGACGACGCCTCGCCCCGAGCCGCTCAGGTCCGGCACGGGCGTCTGCTCGATGACGAAGGTCGCCTCAGGGACATGGACCTGAAGCGCCGAGTGGTAGAGATCGCATCTGGGGCGGCGCTGCGCGAGCGCGCTCAGCGCCTCGTAGACACGCCCATTCAGCCTGACGGAGTGACCGCCGGCGCCGAGCGGCAGCCAGTAGAGGTCCACGGCGGACACGGCGCGCTCCTGCGGATCCTGCGTCATGCGCGTCGCCCCGTCAGGCCGCGATCTCGTGGATCGTCGCCTCGAAGAACGGCTGGAACCTCGGCGTCCCGAACCACCATCCGACGGTGATGCGGCTGGGGAGGACGAGGTCGCCGAAACGCCGCTCATCCTGGACGGACCCACCAAACGGGATGTAACCGAACGCCTTCTGACCGACCTTGCCCCACCGCTGGACGCTGACCGTGCTCACCGCGCCCGCCTCGTCGATCTCGAGGCGCACCTCGGGCTCCTCCGGCGGGACGCTCAGGCGCGCGACGATGACCGTCGGGCTCTCCGCCTTCCAGGTGACGCCGCGCTCGGGCAGGAGGCTCGCGGGCACCCAGATGCTCTCCACCGCCGCCCGCCCGGCGGCGGCGCGGGTCGTGTCGTCGTCCTGGGCATGCAGGAACCGCAGGCGCCCGAACAGCCGCCCCTCCGTGCCGCCGGCCGCGTCGCTGTAGCGGTCCACGACATGGAGGGGCTTGAACGATCCCCACCCGGCGCGCGCCCTCCAGGCAAACGCGTGCCCCGCGAAGTCCTGCTCCGCGGTGAAGGCGAGCCACGGACCGACCTTGATCCGCCCGGACATCCGCAGCCGCACGGTGTCGCTCAGCCGGGCGCCGGGCGTGATGGCGTGGGTCAGGTAGCGCCGCACGGGCTCGTCGAGCGCCGCGAGCTTCGCGGGGTCGAACCGCCTGTCTCCGTGGGCGGACGTGGGCATGGTCGACAGCGTAGGCGGGCCGACCTCGGCGGGTACGAATCGCAACGCGGTGGCCCGCACCGCTTGGCGACGCTCTAGGAAGCCTCGAGCGGCGCTGGGCGTCCGAGGTGGAACCCTTGCGCAAAGTCGACGCCGTACTCCTCGAGAAGGGCCAGCGTCTCGGCGTCCTCGACGCCCTCGGCAACCGTTTGGCACCCGAAGTCCTTCGCCAGGCCGACGATCGCGTTCACCAGGTGCTGGTTGGCCTGATTGGTGGTCAGGTCCCGGACGAACTCGATGTCGATCTTCAGATAGCTGACGGGCAGGTTCTTCAGGTGGGTGAACGTTCCGAATCCCGTACCGAAGTCATCGAGGGCGAGCGGACAGCCAAGCTCGCTCAAACCGCGCGCGAACGCCTCGCACGCCTCAGGGTTCTCCATGACGGCGGTCTCGGTGATCTCGAAGACGATCTTCGATGGATCGGCGTGCGCATCGCGCAGCTCTTGCTCGATCAGCGGTAGCAGGTCCAGGTTGCTGATTGACTCCGCCGAGAGGTTCGCCTCCAGGCGTTGACCGCTGGCAGCCAAGCCGACCGCTTGACGAATCACCCAGCGATCGATCTCACCCATCAGCCCATACTTCTCAGCTACGGGAAGAAAGCTCCCGGGCGGGACGAGGTCGCCGCCCGGCCCGACCATTCGCAGAAGCAGTTCCTGGCTTGGCGGCCCACCCCTCAGGGGAACGATCGGTTGCGAGTAGAGCACCAACCTGTCTTCGTCGAGTGCGTCCCTGATCCGACCGACCCAGGCGAGCGTGTCCAGCTCGCGCCTGGCCCGGTCTTCCTCGGCCTGCTCCGCGCTCGTGTCGCGAAACACGACCACGACACCTCGGACCCTCGTCCCGTCCATCAGCGGCGCAGACGAATAGGCGACGGGGCAGATCGTGCCGCCCTTGCATGTGAAGACGTCGTGAGCGATGCGGACGCTCCGCCCCTCGGTCCTGACCTTCAGCAGCTCACAATCCGCATGAGGATGCGGCGATCCGTCTGCGTTCTGGAAATGGATGGCGGCGTGCATGTCCTTGCCGCGCAGTTCCTCCTCGGTCCAGCCGAGAATCCTCGCGGCCGCGGAGTTCATGAATGTCACGCGTCCTTCGCCATCGAGCGCGTAGAGCCCCTCCACCATGGTGTCCATCACGGCTGAGAGAAGGTGTTCGGCCTCCTTGCGTTCGGTGATGTCGACCACGACAACACCGAGTCCGATCACCTCGTCGTCAATGATCACCGGGTAGTAGCTCGCGAGCCAATGACGGCGATCACCCGTTTCACCCCGTTCACGATCGACCTCGAGGTTCAGCACGGGCTCACCGGTATCAAGCACGCTGCGATACACGGACTCCATCTGCGACCAGACCTCCGGGACCACCTCGGCGACGGTGCGCCCGAGCTGGTCCTCCAGCGGAGCCCCGTTCACCTCGGCAAGGGTCTGGTTGATGCGAACGATCCGAAACTCACGATCGACGAAGGCGAAGCCCACCGGGGCCGTCGACTGGAGCGTCTCAATCAAGATCAGCGACTCCTCCGACCTCCGCATCGCCTCCGCGAGCTCCGTGACGTCCTGAACGGAGCCGATCAGCCGCGATGGACGACCCTCGCGCTCGTCCGCCACTGCGCCAAAGGAGCGTAGGGACCGCACGCTGCCGTCGGGCCTGGTGATTCGATACGTCACGTCCGGGAGGACCCCTACAGCTCTCGCCGCCTCCAGCTCCTGCTCCACACGCTCGCGATCCTCAGGATGTGTTCGCCCAACGACGTAATCGGGGGTCGGAGTGATCTCCTCTGGCTCCAGGCCCAAGAGACGGAACATGTTGTCCGACCACAGGAGCACGTCCGACTCGAGGTTCCAGTCCCAACTCCCGGTTCGTGCGAGCTGCTCCGCTCGATCTAGGACAGAACGCTCGGGCGGCGGCCGACGTGCCTCATGCGCGTCGGCGTTGAGCGTTGTCATAAGCCTCCCACTTGAAATGTGGGTCCGGCTTCCGGCCGAACCATGCGGCCCTGCGTACAGCTAAACCGCACTGACCCCCGTTGGCTATCGGCCGACCGGCCGATCTTGGGGCCAATTGGACAACTACTCAACCAGCCCCTCTCGCACGGCCTTGGCCACGGCCGCAACACGATCCGGAACCTCGAGCTTGGCGTAGACGTGCTCGAAGTGTGTCTTCACAGTTGACCGGCTGATGGTCAACCGGTCGGCAATCTGCGCCGCCGAGTTGCCCCGAGCCGCGAGTTGGAGAACCTCAACCTCGCGGGGCGTCAGCCGAGCGCTCCCAAGCTCACCCCGGTGGCGCTTGAGGAACTGGCCCAGCTCGTGGCCGATACCGACCAGCGAGCGCATCAGCCGCTCGCTCGGCTCGGCGTACTCGCAGGAGTAGAGCTCGACCACCGCGAGCACTTCCTCGCCGTCGAGCACGGCGAACGCCACCACCCCACGTAGGCCGGCCGTCTTGGCCTCCTCAGTACGAAGGTAGCCTTGAAACTCACCGAGATCGTTCAGTGCGATGGGCGTTCCCGATTTCCAAACACTGCCCGGAGGTCCCTGCCCCTGGGCGAGCCGGAGCCCGCGGGTGGCCGCCTCGAAGTCGCCGGCCTCGTCGAAGTTCCGCTTGCGCCAGAAGACGCGGGCGACCAGCTCCTCGCCGTCTGGCACCCAGAGAACACCGGCGACGCAGTCCAATGCCTCGGCGAGCCTCCGAAGCAGGTTCTCGACGCCCTTATCGAACGACTCCCACTCGACGATCGCCTCCGAAACGGCGACGAGGGCCGCGATTTCGCTCTCGGTGCGGCGCTGGTCGGTGACGTCCTGCACCGTGCCCAGGATCTTGTGCGGCTTCCCCGGTCGGTCGATCTCGGCCAGCGTGGAGCGCAGGTGCCGAATTGAACCGTCAGTGCGGACGATTCGATAATCGAAGCGCTGATACGTGGGCGACCGCCTCACCCGCGCGACCTCCCGGTCCTGCAGCTCCCGATCGTCGGGATGGGTCATCTCCCGCACCAGTTCGACAGACGGCGTCGTGGATCCCGGCTCTAACCCAAACAGGCGGAACAGGTTGTCGGACCAGAGGAGCTCGCCGGTTTCAGGCGTCCACTGCCAGCTCCCGATCTGCGCGACGCGCTCAGCCGATTCCAACAGCGCCCTCTGATCGTCGGATCGAGACGAAGCCCGCGACGAGCCTTTACCGCTCGATTCCATGGCACACCCTCCAATTTCCGGACCGCCCGCCAGCTTTGCACAACGGGATTGACCGAGCCGCCCATCGATGAGCGGGGGGCGGACTGGCCGGCGGTACGATTGCCCGCGGCTCCTTCCCCGGTGCAGAGCCACGAGCCCCGATAGCTCAGATGGATAGAGCGACTCCCTCCTAAGGAGTAGGCCCCTGGTTCGAATCCAGGTCGGGGCACTTGACTGCGGGGCGTTGTGTGTCGGTGTGGCTCGCGGTGGCGGGAGCCGCCGGGCTGGCCGCGTGCGGCGGGGGCTCACCGAGCCGGGACCCCGGACAGCCCGAGGAGCGCGCGGACCCGCGTGGGGCGCTTCCCGCGGGCTGGACTCGCGTGGTGAACCCCCGGGCCGGGTTCTCGCTGGGCATCCCCCCGGGGTGGACGGCGAGCGGCGCGCGCGGGGCCACGCTGGTGCGCTCGGGCGACCGGCTGCTCGCGGTGAGCATCACCGCGGACCGCAGTCCCGAGGGGCGCGAGCTGCCGCCCGAGCTCTACGTGCGGCGCATCGCGCGGGGCCTGGCGGGCTATCGCGGCCTGCGCACCGGGCGGCCGCGGCCGGTGCGCGGCGGGCGCTACCCGGGCGCGCTGGTGGACGCCACGGGCACGTTCGCGCGCACGCGCGTGCGCCAGGCCATCCGCGTGATCGCGCTGCGCCGCCGCGGGCAGGTCACGTACTCGCTCCTCTTCTTCCGCACCGCCCGCGCGCCCGCGCGCCTCTACGGCGCCGCGATGGCGGGGATGGTGCGCACGTTCCGCGGCGCGCCGCCGCAGGTCTAGGCGCGGTCCGGGCGGTCCGGGTAGACGTCGTCGATCGTGGCCAGGGCGTCGTAGGGAGCGCCGGCGGCCTGGGCGATCCGCTCGCCGCCCCCGGCCAGGCGGTCGAGCACGGCGACGACGCCGCAGACCTCCAGGCCGGCCTCCTGGACCGCCTCGATGGCGCGCAGCGTCGAGCCGCCCGTCGTGACGACGTCCTCGACGATCAGGCAGCGGTCGCCCGGGTCGAGGTCGGGGCCCTCGATGCGCCGCTGGAGCCCGTGCGCCTTGGCCTCCTTGCGCACGAAGAACGCCTTGGCGTCGGCGCCGCCGGCCAGCGCGGCGCACGCGATCGGGTCGGCGCCCATGGTCAGGCCGCCCACCGCGGTCGCGCCGCGCGCGGCCGCGCGCTCGGCCACCAGCTCCGACAGCGCGCGGAAGCCCTCGGGGCGCAGGATCGCGCGCTTGGCGTCCACGTAGTACTGCGCGACGGCCCCGCTGGTCAGCGTCACCTCGCCCACGACGAGGGCGTGGTCGCGCAGGGCGCGCACCAGGCGGTCGCGTGCGTCGGTCAAGGCGGTCATCGCGGGTGCCGATGGTATGCGCGATGGTCGTCGGGATCCTTCGTGGTGTCGCCGTGATAGCGAGCGCCGTCATCGCGCTCAGCTTCGTGCTGTTCGCGGTCGAGGAGGGGCACCACGCCTCCGAGCGCCAGCGCAGCGCGGTCGTCGACCCCGGACCGGACCAGGAGCGCGCCCGCGCCGCCGGCCACACCACCGCCCGCGAGGCGGTCGACGACGCCAACGACGTCCTGCTGCGCCCGTTCGCGGGGATCGTGCACACGCGCAGCGGCTGGGCCAACCGCGGCGTCCCCGCCTTCTTCGGCCTGCTGGTCTACGGCTTCGGCTTCGCCTTCCTGGCGCGCCTCATCGACGTGCGCTCGCACACCCTCGTGCGCCACCACGCCCCGCCGCCGCCGCCGGCCCCCGCCGGGTCCGCTCCCCCGCCCGGCAAGGCCTAGACAGACCACTGGTGCCGCTCCCGCGGGGGCCTGACCAGGACGCAGGCGGGAGGGACAGTGCTCCCGCACGGCCCTCCCCCGAGGACGCCGTCAGGCGCCCGCGGGTGCGGCCTAGCGGTAGACGTCGACGCGGTCCTTGTAGTCCAGCCAGCGGTGGACGAACCGCGAGTTGGGAATCGGAATGCGCAGGCATCCGTGGCTGGCCGCGTAGGGCGGGACGTCGTGGTAGCCGTGGATGGCGTAGCCGCCGTAGAAGTAGACGGAGTTGACCATCCCCAGCGAGTTGGTGCCCGGCGTCTTGGAGTAGACGCGGAACGACCCGCGGACCGTCGGCGTGGAGGGCTTGCCCGAGGCCATGGGCAGGATCCGGAACACCTTGCCGTTGGCGTCGAGGAGCACCAGGACCTGGCGCGACAGGTCGGCCTCCACGTGCTTGCCGTGGCTGGGGTAGCGGGGCACGAAGTGGCCGCGCAGGCGGGCGAGCCCCTCCATGACCACGGGGCTCGCGCGGAAGTTGCGGGGCAGGCGGCGGACCTTGCGATAGGCCATGATCGCCCGCTGCGTGCCGTCGTCGAAGCGCCCGCTCAGCCCGATCAGGTAGCGCATCTCGCGCAGGCGGTGCTGGAGGAACTCCACGGCCACGCCGCGCTCGCCGTAGCTCACGCTGCGCGCGATCACCTCGACGGATCGCGCCCGCGCGCTCAGCCCCGACCCGGTGGCGAAGGCGAGCAGCTTCCCGGTGCGGTGGGCCTTGAGGTCCACCGTGAAGGACCCGCCGCGCCCGCTCGGCTTCACCGTCCGGCGCACGCTCACGTAACGCTTGCCGCCGGCCAGCACGCGCACGGACAGCACCTGGCCGGGCACGTAGTCGCGCACCAGGCCGCGGTAGCGCACCCGCTGGTGGACCAGGGCGATCCGCCGCGCGCCGTCGGTGTAGACCCGCTCGGGGATCAGCCGCAGCTTGGGCACGTAGGCCGGGCGGCGGGTGGCCGGGGACGACGTCGCGGGCAGCGCAAGCGCGGCGGCGACGACGACGGCCAGTGACGGAAGGATGGCGCGACGCATCAAGAGGCGGGGATCGTACGCATAAATCCTCACGCCACCAACCGACGCCGGGGTTCCCGCCCCCGACGACCGGTCCGGACCGGTCCCGTCACGCCGGGGCGGGCGCCGGGCGCCGGTCCCCCAGGGGCAGGAGCACGGCGAAGATGACGGCGTTGGCGCCCAGCATGACCAGCGGGACCTGCCAGTCCCAGTGCTGCGAGACCCCGAACGCCAGCGAGTTGTTCAGCGCGTGCAGCCCGATGCAGGGGTACAGCGAGCCGGTGCGGACGTAGAGGAGGCACAGCACCACGCCGAAGGCGGCCAACGGGACCAGGTAGCCGACGGGCGCCGAGCCGGCATGGATGCCGCCGAACACCAGGCCGGTGAGGATCGCCGCCGGCCAGATCCCACGCCAGCTGCGCAGGGCGTTGAAGAAGAAGCCGCGGAAGAAGAACTCCTCCGCCACGGGCGCCACCACCGTGACCAGCAGGCCCACCGCGACCAGCGCGAGGGTGCTCTGGTCGGCCCCCAGCTCCTTGGGGAGGTCGTCGCGCTCCTTGATCCCCAGCGCCGAGATCCACACGATCGTGAACACGAAGAAGCCGATCCACGCGGTGACCATCCACACGACGGCGGGGCCCAGCCGCGTGCGGCGCAGGCCGAAGTCGCGCGCCCGCGGGCGCAGGCCGCTCAGGCGCGCGAAGAACAGCGCCGAGCCGATCAGCGCCAGGTCCTGGAAGACCGTGGCCACGATGTTCACCCAGGGCGGCGGGTCGTTGGTGTCCGCGCCGGCCACCCCCGCGATGCCTCCGATCAGGACGTAGCCGATCAGCGCCACGCCGAAGCCGGCGATCAGCGCGACCGGCGCCATCCAGGCGGGCCAGCGCGGCCGGACCTCGGGCGCGCCCTCGGGGCGCTCGGGCGGCTGCGGCGGGGCCCCGGGGTGCGGAAACGCGAAGGGGCTCGGCGGGGGAGGGACGCTGGCCACGACCGTCCAGAGGTTACGCGGCGCCCGGCCCGGGGCCGGCGCCCGAGAGCTTCTCCCCTGGCCTCACCGCACGAGCCCGGGAAGCTCCGCCAGCGACACGATCGCGGTGACCCCGGCCGGGGCGGCGCCGGCCGCTTCGCGGTCGAGGAGCACCGGGCGGATCCCGACGGCGCGGGCGCCCTCGACGTCGGCCGGCACCGAGTCGCCGACGTGCATCGCGTCCGCCGCGCGCGCGCCCGCCATCGTCAGGGCGTGGGCGAAGATGGCGGGGTCCGGCTTGGCCACGCCCAGCTCGGCCGACGCGATGGCGCCGTCCACGTGGCGCGCGATCCCGGTTTCCGTGAGGCGGTCGTACAGGGAGACGTCCCAGTTGGACACCACGACGAGGCGCAGCCCCGCGGCACGCAGCTCGCGCAGCGCGGGCAGCGCGTCGGGAAAGGCGGTGAAGCGCAGGGACGCGAGCAGCGCGTCGTGGACCGCGTCGACGGTCCCCCGCCCGAGCGCGTCGCGCAGCACCCCGGCGCAGCGCCGGCGCAGCGCGGCCAGCGCGGACCGGTCGCGGCCCTCCAGGTTGTGCGCGCGGTAGTAGGCGATCTCGGCCTCCAGGGCGCCCCGGGCCGCGGGCTCGTCGACCTCGATGCCCCGGGCCGCCAGCTCGCGGCGCAGCGCCGGCACCGGGTCCTCGAGGCGCAGCAGCGTCCCGAGCGCGTCGAGCAGGACCGCCCTCACGCCACCCACTCCCAGGTGGCCCAGGGGACGGTCAGCGCCAGGAGCAGGGCGCCGCTGAGCGCGAGCGCGCCCCGCTCGGCGCGCTTCTCGCGCGCCCACAGCGCGAGCCACATGTGCAGCGGGAAGACGACGGCCAGGTAGCGCGGCAGCGAGGCCAGCGGCTCGGGACCGACCGGGTAGGAGACCGGCAGCGCCACCGCCAGCAGCCCCCATGCCGCCAGCCACGGCGGCAGCCTGCGAAACGCTCCCACCAGCGCGACCACGGCCAGCGCCAGGAAGGCGAAGTTGCCCACGTTGTGGGCGGCCACGAAGAACGGGTCGCCGCCGGCCTTCTCGAAGTACACGGGCGTCCGCGACCCGGACGCGATCTGGCGCACGCCGTCCCACGCCGCGGTGGCGCCTTCCCACGCCCCGCCCAGCGGCCCCGCCAGGTGGCGGAACCACGCCTCCTGCACCGAGAACGGAGCCCACGGATCGCCGGTCGCCGCCGCCAGGTAGCCCACGAACGCGGCCAGGCCCAGGGGGACGGTGGCGATCCAGGCCAGGGCCACGCGCTCCCGCGGGCCCTGCCACCACAGGATCAGCAGGGGCACGACGAGCAGCGCGCCGGTCGACCGCGTCGCCGCCGCCGCCAGCCCCGCCAGCCCCGCCGCCGGCCAGCGCCCCAGGCGCCCGGCGTACAGCGACCCCGCCGACAGCGCGAGGAACAGCGACTCGGTGTAGACGGCCGAGAACGCGAACGCGGTGGGGAACAGCGCTACCAGCCACACCGTCGTGCGCGCGACGTCCTCGCCGAGCTCCAGCGCGGTCAGGCGGTGCACGAGGTACAGCGCGGCCGCGAACGCGACCAGCGACACCACGATCCCGGCCAGCAGGAAGGACGCGCGCCGGTCGCCCAGCAGGGCGCCGGGCGCGCCGAGGATCCGGATGAGCAGCGGGTAGAGCGGGAAGAAGGCGGTGCGCAGGCGGTCGGGCTCGTAGCCGTCCAGCGCGATGCCCAGGTACCAGACGGCATCCCAGCGGGCGGCCGGCCCCACCAGCACGTCGCCGACGGCGCCGAGCGGCGCCGTCAGCCCGCCGGGGTCGAAGTCGCGCCAGCGCGGCGAGCGACCGAGCGCGAGGATCGCGCCCACCCCCGTCACCCAGACCAGGGCCCGCGACACCCACAGGGCGCGCCAGACATCGCGGAGCGCCCCGGGGGCGGCGATAGTCTCGCGCTCCATGACGGGCATGATCCCCCTCGGGGCGTTCTGGCACGGGTACGAGGACGAGGTCACGGCCGTGACGTCGATCGTCGTCGCGGTCCTCATAGCGGCCCTCGTGGACCGCGCCTTCGTGCGCGGCGCGCGGGCGGCGCGGGCGGTGGCCGGCGACCGGGCCGCGCGCGAGATCTCGCCCGTCGCGGCCACCCGCGTGCGCTTCGTGCGCCGCCTGGTGGTGGCGACGATCGTCCTCATCGGGGTCCTCGCGGCGCTGGCCCAGTTCGGAACGCTGAGCCGCGTCGCCACGAGCGTCCTGGCCTCCGGCGCGCTGGCCGCCGCGGTCATCGGCTTCGCCGCGCGCCAGGTGCTGGCCAACGCGGTGGCCGGCGTGATGCTCGCCATCACGCAGCCGCTGCGCATCGGCGACCACGTCGAGTTCGAGGGCGAGTCGGGCACCGTCGAGGACGTCCGGCTGAACTACACCTACCTGCGCTCGGGCATCGGGGCCCGCGTCGTCATCCCCAACGAGCGGCTGGCCGGCGGGATCCTGCACAACGACACGATCGTCTCCCCCCTCAGCGAGGTGGAGGTCGCGGTGTGGCTCTCGCCGGGCGCCGATGCCGACCGCGCGCTGGCCACCCTGTTCGCGCTGGAGGGCGTCACAAGCGCCCGCGTGGCCGAGATCGCGACGGATGGCGTGCGCTTCGAGGTGACCGCCGAGCCCGTCGCGTCGGACGCGCGCGCGGACCGCGAGTCTCAGCTGCGCGCCGAGGCGCTGCGCTCCCTGCGGGCGGCCGGCCTGCTGTCCGGCGCGACGGACCCTTCGCCCCGCGAGTAGCGCCTGACTAGAATGGCTTTGCTCCCGCGCGTGGAATAACTCGAATCCGCGCGCCTCGCCCCGTTTCGCATGAGCCCCCGACAGCGCAGACTCCGGCGCCGCCAGCGCCGCGCCCGCGGCGCCAAGCGCGGCATCCTCGTCCTGATGGGGATGGTGGTGATCGGCGCCTTCGCCGGCGCGGTCGGCGTCATCGGCTACATCGTCGCGGTCGCGTCCTCGGCGCCCGACATCCAGGCGCTCAAGCCGGTCGACCAGGGCGCCAACTCCGTCGTCTACGCCTCCAACGGCCGGCGGCTCGGGTTCATCGAGAACGACGAGCTGCGCCAGCCGGTGAAGACCGACCAGCTGCCGCGCGTGCTCAAGGACGCCACGATCGCGGTGGAGGACCAGCGCTTCTACCGCCACAAGGGCGTCGACTACGAGGGCGTCGTGCGCGCGGCCGTCAAGAACCTGCGCTCCGGCCAGACGGTGCAGGGCGGCTCGACGCTGACCATGCAGCTCGTGCGCAACATCTACCCGATCGGGCGCCGGCGCGACTTCAGGCGCAAGATCCGCGAGGCCAAGCTGGCCCAGGAGCTCGAGGACCAGCACGACAAGACCTGGATCCTCACCAACTACCTCAACAGCGTCCCCTACGGGACCGTCGGCGGACGCACGGCGATCGGCGCCGAGGCCGCGGCGCGGGTGTTCTTCAACAAGACCGCGAAGGACCTCAACCTGGCCGAGGCGGCCACGCTCGCGGGCCTGCCCCAGGCGCCGTCGCTCTACAACCCGTTCCGCGACCCGCGGGCGGCGCTGGCGCGGCGCAACGAGGTCCTGCGGCGCATGCGCAAGCAGGGGATGATCAGCGAGACGCGCTACCGCCAGGCGCTCGCCGCTTCGCTCGGCGCCAAGAGCAACGACTACTACTTCGTCAAGCGCGAGAGCTACTTCTTCGACTACGTCAAGGAGCAGCTGATCGAGCGCTACGGCCTGGAGACGGTCCGCAAGGGCGGGCTGAAGATCTACACGACGATCGACCTCGACAAACAGAAAGCCGCGCGCGAGGCGATGAAGGGCCAGCTCTACTACGACGACGACCCCTCGTCGGCCATCGTGACGATCGATCCCAAGACCGGCTACATCCGGGCCATGGCGTCGTCGTCCAGCTACCGCAAGGTCAAGTACAACTACGCCGCGCAGGGGCGCCGGCAGGCGGGGTCGACCTTCAAGGTCATGGTGCTGATGGCCGCGCTGCGCAAGGGCGTCAACCCCGAGACGACGACGTACGTGTCGCGGCCGCTGGACCTCAACACCCCCTACGGCCCGTGGAAGGTCAAGACCTACGCCGGCACGTACGGCGGCTCGATGAACCTGGTCACCGCGACGACCCAGTCCGACAACACGGTCTACGCGCAGCTGATCCTCGACGTCGGGCCCGACGCGGTGAAGAAGGCGGCGCAGGACATGGGGATCACGTCGCACCTGGACGGCTACCCGGCCGAGGGCCTGGGCGGCCTGCGCCTGGGCGTGTCGCCGCTGGAGATGGCCAACGCCTACTCGACGATCGCCTCCGGCGGCGTGCGCCACAAGCCGATCGCGGTGCGCAAGGTGGTCTTCCCCGACGGCAAGTCCGAGGACCTGGGCAAGCCGAAGGGCAAGCGGACGTTCTCGCAGGGCGTGGCCTGGGAGGCCACGAAGATCCTCGAGGCCAACGTCCAGCGCGGGACCGGCACGGCAGCGCAGATCGGCTGCCCGGCGGCCGGCAAGACGGGCACGGTCGACGAGTACACGGACGCCTGGTTCATCGGGTTCACGCCCAAGCTCACCAGCGCCGTGTGGGTCGGCTACCCCACCCACAAGGTGCCGATGTACAGCGTGCACGGGATCCGCGTGGCGGGCGGGACGTTCCCCGCGCAGATCTGGCACGACTACATGTCCAAGGTGGCGACCAAGGACTGCTCCGACTTCCAGGCGCCCTCGGAGGGCTTCAACTCCCAGCCCTTCTACGGCAAGTACGCCGGCAACGGCTACTCCAGCGGCGGCGGAGGCAGCTCCAGCAGCGGCAGCGGGAACGGCGGCTCGAACTCCAACGGCACCAACGGCGGGTCCACCGGCGGAACCGGCGGAGGCGGCTACAACCCCAACTTCTACGAGTCACCACCCCAGCCCGCGCCCAGCAACGGAGGCGGAGGAGGCGGCGGTGGCGGTCGCGGCAACGGCGGCGGCGGAAATGGCGGCGGCGGCGGCAACGGCGGCGGCAACGCCGCCGGCGGCACCTCACCGGGCCAATAGGAGCGCCACAAGGCCCGAGCCCGAGCCTTGCCGGGTACGCCCGAGCCCGAGGGCCCAAGCGAGCCGTGCAGGGACGCCCGGTCCAGAGTCCTGGCGAGACCCTGCGGGGGCCTGGCCAGGACGCAGGGGGTGGGACAGTGCTCCGCACGGCCCACCCCCGAGGACACAGCCAGGCGCCCGCAGGGGCCGCTAGGCTCTGGACCGTGGCTAAGGAAGAGAAGGTCGAGTTCGAGGGCGAGGTCGTCGAGGCCCTGCCCAACGCGATGTTCCGCGTGAAGCTCGACAACGATCACCTCGTGCTCGGGCACGTGGCGGGGAAGATGCGGCGCTTCCGCATCCGGATCCTGCCCGGCGACCGGGTCCGCGTCGAGCTGTCGCCCTACGACCTCGATCGCGGCCGGATCATCTACCGCCACAGATAGCGACGCGTGAGCTCGAGCTGATCGAGGCCGTGCTGGCCGAGCTCGGCTCGGCGGGCGGCCGGGTCGTGCGCGGGCCCGGGGACGATGCGGCGGTGGTGCGCGTCGGCGGCGCGGTCGCGGTCACGTCGGTCGACGCGATGGTGGAGGGCGTCCACTTCCGGGTGGCGCAGATCGGATGGGAGGACGCGGGCCGCCGGGCCATGGCCGCGGCCCTGTCCGACCTGGCCGCGATGGGAGCGCCGCCGGGAGAGGCGTACGTGGCGTTGGGCGCGCCGCCGGCCATGGAGCGCGACGAAGCGCTCGCGCTGTGCCGGGGCCTGGCCGAGACGGCCGCCGAGCAGGGCGCCGTCCTGGTGGGCGGCGACGTGGTGAGCGCCCCGGCGACGTTCGTGGCGGTGACGGTCGTGGGGTGGGCGGACTCCGAGGAAGAGCTCGCCGCCCGCGACGGCGCCCGCCCGGGAGACCTCGTCGCCGTCACGGGACCCCTCGGAGCGCCCGCCGCCGGCCTGGCGATCCTCGAAGGGCGGGCGGAGCCACCGGAGGCGGCCGCTTCGCCGGGCGATGCTCTGGTCGCGGCCTATCGCCGGCCGCGGCCCCGGCTGGCGGAGGGACGGGCGCTGGCGCGAGCCGGGGCGAGCGCGATGATCGACCTCTCCGACGGGCTGGCCACCGACGCCGCGCATGTGGGCCGGGCGAGCGGGGTTCGCCTGGACGTGGACCTCGAACGGGTCCCGGTGGCGCGAGGCGTCGCGGAGGTCGCCGCCCAGCTGGGACGCGACCCCGCCGAGCTCGCCGCCACGGGCGGGGAGGACTTCGAGCTGTGCGTGTGCGTCCCCGCGGCGCGGCGGGCGGATGCCGAGGCGGCGGCGTCGCTGACCTGGATCGGCGAGGTGGCGGCCGGCGAGCCGGGCGCGCGGTTCAGCACCGCCGGCCAGGAGGTCACCCTCGCCGGCTACGAGCACGGCCGCGAAGCCGCGGGCGGCGGCTAGGCCGCTTCGAGCGGCGGGCCCGAGGGCGGGCCGTCGCCGGCTGCAGCTCCGGCGGCGCGCGCGCAGAGCAGGTGGCGGACGATGGCCTCGGCGACCGCGTCCGGGTCGATCTCGTAGTCGGCGCGCCCGATGCGTGCCTTGAGCGTGTCGAGCTTCATGTGTCTCGTTGCCTCCATGCGGTTCTCCCGCTGCATACCCAGGATCGTACGCCGGCGCCCGGCCCGTGAGCGCGCGGCTCGAAGACTGGACGCCCTGGCTAGAGCGACGGCGCCACGCGGGCGCGCCCGCGGGCCTGCACGTCGGCCAGCCGGGCGAACACGACGATGCGCTGCGCCGCGCTGTACAGCGGGTGGCACGCGGTCAGCGCGAGCTGGTCGAAGCGCCGCCGCCGCGTCACGTAGCGGTAGGCCTTCGGCGACACGATGTGCTTGGACGAGAAGCGGTAGACGAAGCGCGCGTAGGGCATGTCGATCGTGATCAGGTCACCCGCGCGCAGCTGGTTGAGGCGACGGAACGGCGCCAGGTACGTGGTCCGGTGGCCGGCGATCGCCACCGTCCCCGGCAGGCCGGGGATCGACGTGTCGGAGTAGTGGCCCGGGCCCTTGCGCAGGTCGCCCGGGTCGGTCCCCTCCACGACCACGAAGTTCGTCCCGCTGCGCTTGATCTTGATGCGCCCGATCGCGTCCCCCGGCTTGACCTCGCGGCGCAGGACGCGCGCCAGGAACGCCACGCGCCGGCGCTCGGTGCGCAGACGGTCCAGCGCGCGGAGCTGCAGCTGGGTCAGGTTGGCCAAGCGGTTGTCCAGCTTGCCCGCGAGCTGGCGCTGCTGGAGGCGCGCGTACACGGCCGAGATGGGCTCCTGCCAGACGAGCGTGAGCGCCGCGTCGAGGATCAGCATCAGCCCCGACACGATCAGGATGGTGGACAGCGCGCGCAGACCGCGGCGCAGGCGGTGGCGCGGCGGCCTCTGCACGGGGTCCGGGACCGCGGTCGACGCCATGGGTCGAGGCTACCGGCGCAGCGCCGACTCGGTGCCGCCGAGCGATCCCGGGCCGGCATAGGTGACGGGGCCGCGGATGCGGGGGCCCGGCTCGGGCGGCTCGCCGGCGCCCAGCGGGTCGCGCGCGCGGACCACCGCCAGCACGCACACCAGCGCGCCGGCCAGCAGGCACCACGCGGTCAGCGCGGGCAGCCCCAGCGCGCCGCCGGCCACGAACAGGGCCCAGGTCCAGACCAGGTCCAGCGGCCCGTAGCCCAGCGCGATCGCGTAGTACAGGACGACCAGCGCCAGCGGCAACATCGCCAGCCCGGCCACGGTCAGCGCGGCGCCGCGGCGCAGCCGCACCTCCGGCGCGGTGAGCAGCAGGGACGCGTGGACGACGGGCAGGAGCAGCAGCGCGGCGAACGGGTTGACGATCCAGACCGCGACGGCCACCAGGACGAGCACCACGTTGACGGCCGCGGCGGCGCCGGGCGAGCCGGGGTCGCCGCGCACGCCCCACACCCGCAGGACCAGCGGGCGCACCGCCACCCAGCCGACGAGCAGGACGAGCGCCAGCCCGGCGAGCACCCCGATGGCCGAGCCGTCCAGCGGCACGGCGCCCTCGGGGACCGGTCCGGGCGGCGGCGTCGGCATCAGCCCGGTCCAGCGCAGGACGTAGGCGAACAGCGCCGCCCCGGCGAACGGCAGCGCGGCGGACAGCGTCCACGCCGTCCACATCCCCACGGGGTGGCGGCGGCGGCGCACGCGCGCCACGCCGTCCACCGCGGCCATGAGCACGGATAGCAGCAGCGCGCCCGCCACCAGGCGCACCGCCCAGCCCGGCAGGACCTTGCCGGCGACCAGCACCTCGGGCCGCGGGGCCGGGGCCGGAGCGCTGCGCGCGTCCAGCGCCGTGATGGAGCGCAGCACGGCCCGGCCGAACGCCCCCATCCGCGCGACCGACACGGAGCGTTCGGCGCCCGGGCCCCGCTCGCCGCTGGCCGACACCAGCACGCTGGGCTCGCCGCGGGCGAGGAACTC
This sequence comes from Solirubrobacteraceae bacterium, assembly GCA_033856025.1. Lineage (GTDB taxonomy): Bacteria > Actinomycetota > Thermoleophilia > Solirubrobacterales > Solirubrobacteraceae > AC-38. The sequence continues at coordinate 81,129 of JAWVFQ010000033.1, forward strand.
GCCCTGCTCGCCGGTGGTGAAGGGGAACGCCTGGCGCATGAACTGCGCCGCCGCGCTGACCGACCCCGGCCGCATCCCGGCCTCCAGGCGCAGCGCCGCCTCGACCGTGCGGCGCAGGAGCATCGGCGCCACGTCGTCGCCGTTGCTCCACGGGACGACCATGGGACGGCGCAGCCGCCGGCCGGCCAGGTCGCCCAGGACGATGACCGCCTCGGCCCCCTTGACCTCGCGCGCCAGCCGCGCCGCGCCGGCCGCCCCGGCGCTGCCGCCCGACGTCGAGGCCAGGACCAGCGTCTTGTGCAAGGTTCGCCCGCGGAACACCCGGGCCAGCTCGAGCAGGCCGGCCGTCCCGGACAGCTCGGCCGTGGCCGGCGAGCGCAGCGCATCGCGGTGGGCCACCACGACGATCCGCCGGTCCGTGAACCCGGCCCGCGTCCCGATCACGTTGCGCAGCTCGTCCTGGCCGGCCGCCGTGCGCGCCTCGAAGCGATCGACGCGCACGCGGAAGCCCGCGCTGCGCAGGTCGCCGCCCACGCGCGACGCCAGCGCCGTGTCGCCGTCGCTGCCCGGACGGCGCGCCGGGAACTGCGCCCGTAGGCCCTGGAGCGTGTTGAACGCGCGCGCGCCGGAGAACGAGTCCGGCGGCAGAGTCGCGGTGAGCGGCGCGGGCGGGCGCTGGATCGAGAACGCCGCGACGATCAGCGCGAGCAGGGCAGGGAGCAGCCCCGCCCGGTAGACCCGGGGATCCAGCACGCCCAGGAGACTAGCCCCCGCCGCGCACGGCCCCTTGCGGGAGCATTAACCCCTGCACCTATCCTGTTCGGGGCATGGTCGACCGCTCCGCACGGATCCTGCTGGTGGACGACGAGCAGTCCGTTCAGACCCTGCTGTCGTTCCCGCTGCGTCAGGAGGGCTACGAGGTGGTGCAGGCGGTGGACGGCCGGGAGGCGCTGGATCGCTTCAACGAGCAGCCGTTCGACCTCGTCGTGCTCGACGTGATGCTGCCCCAGCTGGACGGCCTGGAGGTGTGTCGGCGCCTGCGGGCGCGCAGCGCGGTGCCGATCATCATGCTCACCGCCAAGTCGGAGGAGATCGACAAGGTCGTCGGCCTGGAGCTGGGCGCCGACGACTACATCACCAAGCCGTTCTCCATGCGGGAATTTCGTTCGCGCGTCAAGGCGGCGCTGCGCCGCGCGGACATGACCGCCGCCCCCGAGGACCCCGACGAGCCGCCGCTGGAGCAGGGCGACCTGCGCATCGACTTCGCCAAGCGCGCCGTGCACCTGCGCGACCAGGAGGTCGCGCTCACCTACGTGGAGTTCGAGCTGCTGGGCGCGCTGGCCCGCGCGCCGGGTCGCGTCTACACGCGCGACCAGCTGCTCTCGCGGGTGTGGGGCGACGCGTCCTACCGTGACCCGCGCACGATCGACGTGCACATCCGCCACCTGCGCGAGAAGCTGGAGGCGGATCCCAAGGAGCCGCAGTTCATCTTCACCGTGCGCGGGGTCGGATACCGGTTCCGCGACCGCTGAGCCGATGCGTTCGATCCGCGTCCGCCTCGCGCTCATCTTCTTCGCGATCACGCTGGGCGCGATCTCCGGGGTGTACGCCTACGTGGCGCCGCAGCTGGAGTCCCACCTGCGCAGCGAGAAGCTGGACGCGCTGTCGCGCGACGCCGGGCTCTACTCGCGCGAGCTGGTGCGGGCCATCGGCACCAACCTGGACGAGACGGAGGTCAACCGCGCCGTGCGCCAGGCCGCCGACCGCGCCGGCGCCCGGGTCACGCTGTTCGGCGTCTCGCGCGGGACCCAGGGCCTGCAGACCTATCCCGTCTCGGACTCCACGGAGCAGACGCGCCTGGAGGACCTGGCGTTTCCCGTCGCCACCGACGCCGCGCGCTCGGGGCGAACGCAGACGGGCACCGAGCCGACCAACGAGGGGCGCATCGGCGAGGCGGCCAAGCCGCTGTTCTTCAACGGCCGCGTGGCCCGGGTCGTCGTCTTCTCCGCGCCGCTGGGCGACGTCACGCGCAACGTCGCGCTGATCCGGCGCCAGATCGCGATCGCCGGCGCGATCATGCTGCTGTTCGCCTCGGTGGCCGGCTACTTCGTGGCGCAGGCCCTGTCGCGGCGGATCAAGCGGCTGGAGACGGCGGCGGAGAAGGTGGCGGCGGGCGACTTCTCCCAGCGCATCCCCATCGACGCCGACGACGAGCTGGGGGACCTGGCGCGCGCGTTCAACGAGATGCAGGGCCAGCTGGCGCAGCTGGACTCGGCCCGCAAGCGCTTCATCGCCACGGCATCGCACGAGCTGCGCACGCCGATCTTCTCCCTGGGCGGGTTCGTCGAGCTGCTCCAGGACGAGGAGATCGACGAGGAGACGCGCGCCCAGTTCCTGGAGCAGATCTCCGAGCAGCTGGCCCGCCTGCGGCGCCTCACCGCCGAGCTCCTGGACCTGTCGAGGCTGGAGGCGGGTTCGCTGGAGCTGCGCGCGGAGCCGACGGACGTGGGTGACCTGGCGCGCGAGGTCACCCACGAGTTCACCCCGGCGCTGGCCCAGCACGATTCGCACCTCCAGCTGCACCTCGGCCGCGACCCCGTGCGCGCCACCTGCGATCGTGAGCGGGTCGCCCAGATCATGCGCATCCTCATCGACAACGCCCTGGCCCACACTCCGCGCGGCACGGACATCTTCGTCAGCGCGTCGCGCGACAACGGCGGGGTGCGGTTGGCCGTCCGCGACCACGGCCTGGGCATCCACCGCACGGTGCTCCCGCGCATCTTCGAGCCGTTCTTCACCTCCGACGACGCGCAGGGCTCCGGCCTGGGCCTGGCCATCGCGCGCGAGCTGGCCGAGCGGATGGACGGCCGCCTGGGCGTCGACTCGGTCCCGGGCCGCACCACGTTCACGCTGGAGCTGCCCTCGTGAGGGGCCGGGCGGCCGTCCTGACGACCACCGTGCTGCTCGCCGGCTGCGGGTCCCAGGCGCCCAAGGAGGTCCGCACCTTCCAGCGCACGGTCACCGCGCCGGCCGGGGCGGGCGCCGGCGCACCGGCCCCGGCACTCCCCGCGGGCCGCTTCGACGCGCCGGCCATCTACCGCCGCTCGGCGCCGGGCGTGGTCACGGTCCTCAGCGTCTTTCGCTCCCGCGGGCAGAAGGGCCAGGGGTCCGGGTTCGTGATCTCCGGCCAGGGCGAGATCGCCACCAACGCGCACGTGGTCACCCTGGGCGAGGGGCGCAACTCGACGCGCGCGGACGAGGTCTACGTGCAGTTCCCCGATGGCAACGAGGTGGCGGCGAAGATCGTCGGCACCGATCCGGACTTCGACGTGGCGCTGTTGCGCGTCCAGCGCGACGCGGGGGTGAAGCTGCACCCGCTGCCGCTGGGGTCCAGCGCGCGCGCCGTCGTGGGCCAGCCGGTCGCGGCGATCGGCAGCCCGTTCGGCGAGCGCCAGTCGCTGTCGGTCGGCGTCATCAGCGCCGTCGAGCGCACGATCGAGTCGCTCACCCGCTTCCAGATCTCCGACGCCCTCCAGACGGACGCCGCCATCAACACGGGCAACTCGGGCGGACCGCTGCTCGACGCGGGCGGACGCGTGCTGGGGATCAACTCCCAGATCCGCACGGCGGGCGGGGGGAGCGAGGGCGTCGGGTTCGCCATCCCCGTGGACAGCGTGAAGCGCTCGCTGCGCCAGCTGCGGGCCGGCGGGAAGGCCCAGTACGCCTACCTGGGCGTGTCGACCGTCGCGCTGTACCCCCAGCTCGCGCGCCAGCTCGGCCTCGGCGTGACCCAGGGCGCGCTGGTCCAGGAGGCGGTCCGCGGAGGGCCGGCGGCCCAGGCCGGGATCCGCGCCGGCACGCGCCGGCTGCGCTTCCAGGCCGAGGGGTTCCGGGGCGGCGGCGACGTGATCGTCAGGCTCGGCGCCCACCCGATCCGCGAGGAGTCCGACCTGGCGGACTCCCTGGCCGGTTACCGGCCGGGCGAGCAGGTCGACGTCGAGGTGGTTCGCGGCGACCAGCGGCGCACGGTGAAGGTCCGCCTCGGCCAGCGCCCGTGAACGTCCGCGCACTGGCCGAGGAGCTGGCCGGCGGCCTGCGCGAGCAGGTGCTGCCCGCGCTGGGCTCGCACGCCGCGCGCGCGCACGCCGGCGGCGCGGAGGGCGGCGACGTCACGTTCGGGATGGACGAGGCGGCCGAGGCCTGGCTGGAGGAGTACCTGGGCGCGCACGCCCCCGAGGTCGCCTTCTACTCCGAGGACCGTGGGCTGGTCGGCCCGGCCGCGGCCGAGCACGTGCTGATCGTCGATCCCGTGGACGGCACGCGCCCGGCGCTGGCCGGGTTCGAGTCGGCCTGCGTGTCGGTGGCCGCGGCGGCGATGGGCGACGGCGCGCCGCGCATGCGCGACGTGGAGGTGGGCGTCGTGGTGGAGATCAAGTCCGGCGCGCGCTTCGTGGCCGTCCGCGGCGAGGGCGTGCGGGCGGACGCCCCGGTGCGCCTGTCCGAGAACCGCGACCTGGACCGGCTGTTCTGGGTCTACGGCCTGCGCGGGCGCCCGGCCCGGGACACGATCGAGGTGCTGGCCGAGCTGCTGGACCGCTCCTCCGTGGGCGGCGGCACGTTCGACCTGGGCTCGGCCACGTACGACATGACGCGCGTGCTCACCGGCCAGCTGGACGCCTACGTCGAGCCGGGCCCGCGGATGATCGAGGAGGTCCCGGGGATGCTGGACGAGTTCCGCCGCGTGGGGGCCGGCGCGGTCCTCAACAACGCGCCCTACGACGTGGCGGCGGCCGCCCTGATCCTCCAGGAGGGGGGCGCCATCGTCACCGACGCGGCCGGCGGGGAGCTGGACGACCGCCTCCTGCTCGGCTCCGGACACGAGTTCCAGATGTCCATGCTGGCCGCGGCCAACGCACCGCTTCACGCGCAACTGGTCGCCGAGATCGACGCGGGCATCGCGCGGCTGCGCGAGCGGCGCGGCAGATAGTCTCGCGCCCGTGCTCCAGCCCGTCGCCGTCGGACACAAGCTCCTCTCCGACTACACCCACATCGTGGGCTGGCCGCTGATCGACGAGGTCCGGGGCCTGGCCGAGCCGCTGAAGGGGCTGAGGGTCCTGCACCTGAGCGCCACGGCGTTCGGCGGCGGTGTGTCGGAGATCCTCTACACGCTGGTCCCGCTCATGCGCGACGTGGGCGTGGAGGCCGAGTGGCAGGTCATCTACGGGCGCGAGGAGTTCTTCAACGCGACCAAGCTCCTGCACAACGCGCTCCAGGGGGCGCCGGAGGACCTCACCCCGGACCAGTGGGCGACGTGGAAGCAGTACAACGAGATCAACGCCCGCGAGCTGTCCGAGGACTGGGACGTCGTGATCGTCCACGACCCCCAGCCCGCCGCGATCCACTCGCTCGTCCCGGAGAAGGCGGGCGCGTGGGTGTGGCGCTGCCACATCGACCTGTCCACGCCCAACCCGGCGACGATCGAGCACCTGCTCCCGTTCCTGGAGACCTATCCCACCTCGGTGTTCCACATGCCGGAGTACGTCCCGGACGGGATGAACGGAAGCGTCCACGTCGTGCCGCCGGCCATCGACCCGCTGGCCCCCAAGAACATGGCGCTCTCGCCCGAGGACGCGGTGTACGTGTGCAACCAGTTCGGGCTGGACGTCGACCGGCCGCTCATGTGCCAGGTCTCGCGCTTCGACCCGTGGAAGGACCCGCTGGGCGTGATCGACGCCTACCGGCTGGCCCAGGAGCACTTCCCCGACCTCCAGCTGGCGCTGGTGGGCTCCATGGCCACCGACGACCCGGAGGGCTGGGACTTCTTCAACGCCACCGTGGCCCACGCCGAGGGCGACCCGGACATCCACATCCTCAACAACTTCAACAACGTCGGCTCGGTCGAGGTCAACGCGTTCCAGTCGCACTCCGACGTGCTGGTGCAGAAGTCCACGCGCGAGGGGTTCGGGCTGACGGTGTCCGAGGCCATCTGGAAGGCGCGGCCGATGATCGCCGGCAACGTGGGCGGCATCCCGCTCCAGATCAAGGACGGCGAGTCCGGCTTCCTGGTCGACACGACCGAGCAGTGCGCGGCGCGGGCGGTCGAGATCCTCCAGGACCCCGGGCTGGGCAAGGACCTCGGGCGCCGGGGCAAGGAGCACGTGCGCGCCAACTTCCTCATGCCGCGCCTGTTGCGCGATTGGCTGCGCATCTTCACGGAGACGCGGGAGACATGAACGAGTCCGCGTCGCCTTTGGTGCTGGTCTCCAATCGCGGCCCGGTCACGTTCGACGACCAGGGGGAGATGTCGCGGGGGACGGGCGGGCTGGTGACCGCTCTGACCGGCCTGGCCTCGCACCGCGACGCCATCTGGATCGCCAGCGCGCTGACCGACGGGGACGTGGCGGTGTCCGAGCAGCGCGGGGGACGCCCGTTCGAGGTCGAGTCCCCGGACGGGGGGAAATACCGGATCCGGCTGGTGGCCTCGGAGGCCGAGGCCTACGAGCGCTTCTACTCGGTCTTCGCCAACCCGATGCTGTGGTTCATCCAGCACTACCTGTGGGACCTGTCCAACGCGCCGGACGTGCGGACGAACGAGGTCGAGGCCTTCGAGTTCGGCTACAACGTCGTCAACGAGGACCTGGCCCGGGCGGTGCTGGAGGAGATCGACGGCATCGAGGAGCCGGCGGTGATGGTCCACGACTACCACCTGTACACGCTCCCGGCCCTGGTCCGCCGCGCCCGGCCGGACGTGTTCCTGCACCACTTCGTCCACATCCCGTGGACCCAGCCCGACGCGTGGCGGGTGCTGCCCCACAAGATCCGCGAGGAGATCTACGACGGGATCCTGGCCAACGACATCATCGGGTTCCACACGCAGGCCTACCGCCGCAACTTCCTGCAGTGCTGCCGCGACCTCATGGGCTACGAGGTCGACTTCGAGCGCGGGATGGTGACGTGCAAAGACCGCGAGGTCTGGGTGCGGGCGTATCCGCTGCCCATCGACTGGCGGGCCACGCAGGCGGTCGCGGAGCGCGAGGCGGTGGCCGAGCACGAGCGCGAGCTGCTGGCGCGCCGGCGCGACTTCCTGATCCTGCGCGTGGACCGGGCCGACCTGTCCAAGAACGTGCTGCGGGGGTTCACCGCCTTCGACATCTTCCTCGAGCAGCACCCGGAGTTCCGCGAGCGCGTGACGTTCCTGGCCCAGATGATGCCGTCGCGGACCGACGTCCCGGAGTACGCGGAGTACCTGGAGCGCATCGAGGCGCTGGTCGCCGTGGTCAACCACCGCCACGGGACGCCGGACTGGATGCCGATCCAGCTCAAGCTGCGCGACGACCTCGAGGAGGCGATGGCCGCCTACAAGCACTACGACGTGCTGCTCGTGAACGCCATGTTCGACGGCATGAACCTGGTGGCCAAGGAGGGGCCGGTGGTCAACGAGCGCAATGGCGTGTCGGTGCTGTCCGAGAACACGGGCGCCCACGAGGAGCTCGGGTCCTGCGCCCTGTCGGTCAACCCGTTCGACGTGCAGGAGACCGCGGACTCGATCCACGCCGCGCTGACCATGGCGCCCGAGGAGCGCCGGCGCCGTGCCGAGGGCCTGCGCGACATCGTCACCTCGCGCGACCCCGGCGACTGGATCGACGAGCAGCTGGCCGACATCTCCAAGAAGGAGCGGGCGGGCTAGCCGGGAGCGAACTCCCCGCCGGGGGCGGGGGCGCGCGGCCGGGCGGGAGCCGGGCTCGGGGCGGAGGGCAGGGCCGGGTGCACCCGCGCGGGAGACGGCACGGCGCGCGCGCGGCGCCGCCCACGCCGGGAACGCCGCCGCCGCGCCCGGCGGCGAGAGGGCCGCCTGGCCCCAGCCCGCGGCTTCGCGGCGGCCGCGGGGAGGGTTGTCTCCGGGACCGGCGCCGGGGCGGTCGGGGGCGGGGTGGCCGGGATGGTGGGGTGTGTCTCCACGCGCGCGGGAAGTGGGAGCTCGGGCGGCCGCGAGGCGAGCCGGGGCCAGGCGAGGACGAGTGCGACGGCGGTGAGGCCGGCCGCCGTCCAGGCCACGTTGCCCCAGCGGACGCGGTCGCGGCGGCGGGGGCGTTGCGGGGGGTCGTCGTACACGTTGCGGCGAGGCGCCGAGGCCCGGGAATCCGCCCCCCCGCTGCTATCGTGCGCCGCCGCCGTGGCCGCTCCCAAGCCGATCTACGACCTCGTCCTGCTCCTCGACGCCGACGCGCCGAGCGAGCGCCGCCAGGAGATCCTGCGCGAGGTCGAGGCGTTCGTGGACCGGGCCGGCACGATCGAGTCCAAGCACGACTGGGGCGTCCGCGCGCTGTCCTACGAGATCCAGCACCACAAGGAAGCCGAGTACCACCTGCTCCAGTTCAGCGGCCCGGGCGAGATGATCGAGCGCCTGCGGACGATGCTGCGCATCACCGACGGCGTCCTGCGCCACCGGATCATCCGCGTGCTGCCGGGCACCCCCGACCCGCCCGCCATGCGGCCCGAGCCGCGTCGCGTGCCCGAGGGAGAGGGCGAGCCCGTCGCCGCCGCCGCCCCGGCCGCCGCCGCTCCCGTCGCCGAGGCCGCCACCGCGGAAGCTCCGGCCGCCGCCGCGGAAGCTCCGGCCGCCGCCGCGGACGCACCGGCCCCCGCCGAGGCCCCCGCCGCCACTGCGGAGGCACCCGCTGCCACCCCGGAAGCTCCGGCCCCCGCCGCGGAGGCACCCGCCGCCGCCGAGGACGCTCCTCCGGCGGACGACGCGCCCGCCTCCGCCTGATTTCGCCGCCGCTTCGCGGCGCCTTCGCGCCGGCTTCGCCACAACTCTCCGCAATCAGCGGGGAGAACGCCGAGCCCGTCTAGACCCCTGTCTACACTCGCTCCTCGAACGAAAAGGAGCCCGAAATGGCAGCCACCAACATCAACCGGGTGATCATCACCGGCAACCTCACCCGCGACCCCGAGCTGCGCTCACTGTCCAGCGGCACGTCCGTCTGCAGCCTGCGCGTCGCCGTGAACACCCGCCGCAAGGACAACTCCAGCGGCGAGTGGGTCGACAAGCCCAACTACTTCGACGTGACCGTGTGGGGCGCGCAGGGCGAGAACTGCTCGCGCTTCCTGACCAAGGGCCGCCCCGTCGCGGTCGACGGTCGCCTGGAGTGGCGCGAGTGGGAGGACAAGGACAACAACAAGCGCCAGTCCGTCGAGATCATCGCCGACTCCGTGCAGTTCCTCGGCGGTCGCGAGGACGGCGGCGGGAACGGCAACGGCTTCCAGGCCCGCAGCGACGTTCCGGTCAACCAGGACGACTTCGCCCCCGCGGCGGCCCCGGCCGGTGGCGGCGGTGGCGGCGCGGACGACGACATCCCCTTCTAGCGGCCCTCGCTAGACTTCTTGGGAGTTGGTGCGCCGGGGTAGACCACCCCGGCGCTCGTCTGATCCGAGAGGTTTCTCAGCCAGTGGCCAAGTCGCGCAATCGTCGTACCACAACGCCGTCCCGGCGCCGGGACCGCAAGGGCGGCCCGGGTTCCGGGCGCCGCAAGCCCTGCCCGTACTGCCGGGACAAGATCGATCGCGTCGACTACAAGGACGTCGGCCAGCTGCGCAAGTTCATCTCCGACAAGGGGAAGATCCGCTCGCGGCGCATCACCGGCGCCTGCCGGCGCCACCAGAGCCAGATCGCCCGCGCCGTGAAGCGGGCGCGCGAGCTCGCGCTGCTGCACTACGTCGCCGAGGACCGCCAGGAGGGCATCGGGCGGGGCCGTCGGGACCGCGACCGCGACCGCGAGTAGGCATGGCCCAGGCCATCCTCCTCCAGGACGTCGACACGCTCGGCGAGCGCGGCACCGTCATCGACGTCTCGCCGGGGTACCTGCGCAACTATCTCGTGCCCCGCAGGCTGGCGCAGCCGGCCACCAAGGGCTCGCTGGAGGACGCGCGGCGCCGGATGGAGAACGCCGAGCGCGCCCAGCAGGAGGCGGCGGAGCGCGCGGAGGAGAACGCCGCGCTGCTCACCAAGACCGTCCTGACGATCTCCCAGCAGGCCGGCGAGGACGGCCGCCTGTTCGGCTCGGTCACCGCCCAGGACATCGTGGACGCGATCCGCGACGCCCGCGGGATCAAGGTGGACCGCCGCAAGGTCCACCTCGACGAGCCCATTCGCAACGTGGGCACGCACATGGTCGTGGTCGAGGTCAGCGACGGGGTGACCGCCACGGTGAAGACCATGATCGTCGCTTCGTAACGAAACACCCGCGCTTTGCGGAATCTGCGCCGGAGCGCTCCGGCCGGCGTGGCAACATCGGGCGGCGATGGCCACCGTCGAAGCCCGGGCCCCCGAGGGGCCTCCTCACAACCTCGAGGCCGAGGAATCGGTCATCGGCGCGATCCTGCTCTCGGACCGCGCGCTGTACGGCCTGGTCATCGAGGAGGGCCTGCGCGCCGACGACTTCTACCGCGACCAGCACCGGATCGTCTACCAGGCGATCCTCGACCTCTACGACGAGAGCCGCGGGGTCGACACGCTCACGGTCACCGAGCACCTGCGCCAGAACGGGCTGCTGGAGGAAGCCGGCGGCGAGGGCACGGTCCACGCCCTGGCCGGCGCCGTCCCCGCCGCGGGCAACGCCCGTCACTACGCCAAGATCGTCCGCGACAACGCGCTCATGCGCCGGCTGCAGACCAGCGCCTACCAGGTGCTGTCCGACCTCAGCGACCGCGCCGCCTCCCCGCGTGAGCTCGTCGAGCAGGCCGAGCGCCGCATCCTCGAGGTCGGCCACGACGACCGCCAGAAGGACTTCCGCAGCATCCAGGAGGTCCTGGACGAGGAGCTGGACAAGCTCCACCGCCTGTCGCTGGAGGGCACCGCGCTCACCGGCGTCCCCAGCGGCTTCCAGCGCCTGGACGAGCTCACCGGCGGCTTCCAGCGCGGCAACCTGATCATCATCGCCGCACGCCCATCCATGGGAAAGTCGGCCCTGGTCGCCAACATCGCCGAGAACGCGGCGCTCGAGCATGGGCATGCCGTGGCGCTGTTCTCGCTGGAGATGTCGGAGTCCGAGCTGGCCCAGCGCTTCGTGGCGTCCCAGGCCTCGATCAAGGGCGAGGACCTGCGCAAGGGCCGCGTGGCCGAGAACGTGTGGCCCAAGATCACCAAGGCCACGAACAAGCTGGCGCAGGCGCCGCTCTACATCGACGACTCCAGCGACGTGGGCCTGCTGGAGATCCGGGCCAAGGCGCGGCGCCTGCACGCCCAGAAGCAGATCGGGCTGGTCATCATCGACTACCTGCAGCTCCTGCGGGCCGACTCGCGCATCGAGAACCGCGTCGAGCAGGTGGGCCAGATGTCGCGCGGCCTGAAGATCCTGGCCCGCGAGCTCGACGTGCCCGTGATCGCGCTGTCCCAGCTCAACCGCGGCGTCGAGGCGCGGACCGACAAGCGTCCCCTGCTCTCCGACCTGAGGGAGTCGGGGTCCATCGAGCAGGACGCCGACCTCGTCAGGTTCATCTACCGCGACGAGTACTACCACGACGACTCCGAGCGCGAGGGCGAGGCCGACCTGATCATCTCCAAGCACCGCAACGGCGCCCTGGGCGACGTCACGCTGACCTTCCGCAAGGAGTTCCCGAAGTTCATGAACTTCGTGGACGAGGACCGCTTCGCGTGAGCGCCTGTCCCCACGGCCTGTGCGACGGCAGCGGCTTCCTCTACGAGGAGGAGACCAACACCGCGCGCCCCTGCCGCTGTCGCGCCCAGCGCATCAGCCGCGCCCGCGCGCGCAGCCTGTCGGCCGTCATCCCCAAGCGCTTCCGCGACGCCGCGTGGGACCGCAAGCCGGTCGTCGACATGGAGGCCAGCACCGTGCGCGGCGTGCGCACGTTCGCCGAGCACGTCGAGGAGCGCCTGGACGCCGGTGACGGCCTGCGCTTCACCGGGGACATCGGCACGGGCAAGACCACGCTGGCCATGCTGGTGTCCAAGGCCGCGCTGGAGGCGGGGCGCTCCGTGGCCATCTACTCCGTGCCCCGGCTGCTCACCACCATCCGCACCACGTTCAACGACGACGCCGCGCACAGCCACGCCGAGCTGCTGGACAAGCTGGCGATGGTCGACCTCCTGCACCTCGACGACCTGGGCGCCGAGCACTCGACCCCGTGGGTCCTGGAGGAGCTCTACTCGATCGTCAACACGCGCTACGAGGAGAAGCGGTCGATGGTCGTCACGACGAACCTCGAGGACGAGGCCCTGGCCGAGCAGATCGGCCAGCGCACGGTCTCGCGCCTGGTCGAGATGTGCTGGGACGTCCCGGTGTACGGCCGCGACGCGCGGCGCCAGTTCGACGCTGCCTAGACTCCGCCCCATGTCCTCCATCGTGATCGTCGGCGCCCAGTGGGGCGACGAGGGCAAGGGGAAGGTCACCGACCTGCTCGCCGAGCAGGCCGACGCGGTGATCCGCTTCCAGGGCGGCAACAACGCCGGCCACACGATCATCCGCGACGGCGAGACGTTCAAGCTGCACCTGATCCCGTCGGGGATCCTGCACCGCAACACGCTCTGCGTGATCGGCAACGGCGTGGTCGTGGACCCCAAGGTGCTGACCGAGGAGCTCGACGCGCTTCGCCGCCGCGGGGTGGACACCGGCGGCCTGCGGATCTCGGCCAACGCGCACCTGATCATGCCCTACCACCTGCTGCTCGACTACGCGCGCGAGCAGCGGCTGGGCAAGCTGGAGATCGGGACCACGCGCCGGGGGATCGGCCCCTGCTACGAGGACAAGGCGGCGCGGCTGGGGATCCGCATGCAGGACCTCCTGGACCCCAAGATCCTGCGCAAGAAGATCGTGGCCGCGCTGGAGCCCAAGCGGCTCACCCTGCGCCCCCACGACAAGGACCCGGCGCTGGACCTGCACGCGATGGTCGAGGAGTACGTGACCTACGGCCACCGCCTGGAGCAGCACATCGCCGACACGTCCAAGCTGGTGTGGGACATCCTGGACGCGGGGAGGTCGGTCCTGTTCGAGGGCGCGCAGGGGGCGCTGCTGGACATCGACCACGGGACCTATCCCTTCGTCACGTCGTCCAACCCGGTGGCCGGCGCGGCGTGCATCGGCGCCGGCGTGGGGCCCAAGGACATCGACGAGGTGTGGGGCGTCTCCAAGGCGTACACGACGCGCGTGGGCGCGGGCCCCTTCCCCACCGAGATCGAGGACGACGTCGGCGACGCGCTGCGCGAGCGCGGTGGAGAGTTCGGCACGACGACCGGTCGCGCGCGGCGCGTCGGCTGGCTGGACCTCGTGGCGCTGCGCTACGCCTCGCGCATCAACTCGCTGACCGCGCTCGTGGTGACCAAGCTCGACGTGCTCTCGGGCCTGGAGCGCCTGCCCGTGTGCACGGCCTATCGCAGCGCCGAGGGCGCCGAGCTCGACCACTTCCCCTTCCACCAGTCGGTCCTGCACCACGTGACGCCGATGCTCACCGAGCTGCCCGGCTGGGAGGAGGACATCGGCGACGCCCGCACCGAGGCCGACCTGCCCGAGGCGGCCCGTGCCTACCTGGAGTTCGTGGCCGACTTCGTCGGCGTGCCGATCGCGCTGGTCGGCGTGGGCCCGGGGCGCGAGCAGGTCATCTGGACCGAGGTCACCGCGCCGGCGGGACGTTGAGCACCGTCCGCTCGCCCCGGCGCAGCACCCGGCGCGCCGTGGCGGCCGCGCCGAGCAGCCCCATCGCCGCCAGCGAGATCTGGACCGACAGGACGCCCTCCTCGGACCAGTAGACGTCCTCGAGCTGGAGCAGCAGCGCCGACTCGTCCAGCGTCAGCGCCAGCCCGGCGCCGAAGGGGATGGCCAGCCAGGGCTCCAGGCGCTCGTCTCGCGTCACGAGCGCCACGCCGCCGGACAGGAACGCGAGCAGGATCCCGGGGACGAAGTGGTGGATGTGGTTGCGGCCCACGCGCAGGTCGCGGAACGGCCCGAAGGTGCCGCGCCGGCGGATGGCCCAGGTGCTCGTGCGCACCACCGTCCAGGTGGCGACGAAGGAGTTCAGCAGGTTGAGGAGCGCGGTCTCGCCGGTCGGCGTCTCGCGCAGGCCGACGCGCGCCACCTCGACCGTCTCGCTGACCGCCTCCTCCACGGCCGCGATGACGTCCGGCGCCTCGGCGGGCAGCGGCGCGGAGCCGCGGCGCCACACCCGCGCGAACTCGCCTCCCGCCCCGGCGACGGTGGCGCCCACGGCGACGGCGCCGAGCAGCGCGGTCGTGCGGTCCAGCCGCCGGCGGGCCCGGTGGCGGCGCGGCGTCAGCTCGGCCAGCGAAGCCCCCGCCCGGCGCACGGCGCTGGCGCGCGGCCCGCGCAGCGCGAGCCTCATGAGCGAGCCCGGGCGGGAATCCCGCCGACGCGGGCTCCCGGCGCCACGTCGCGGGTCACGACCGCACCGGGATCCACCACCGCGTCCTCGCCGACCTCCACCCCCGGCACGAGGACGGCCGCGGCGCCGATCCGGCAGCCGCGGCGCAGGATCGCTCCGCGCAGCTCATGCTCGGGGCCGTGGCGCGCCATCGTGTCGTCGTTGGTCGTGACGACGTTCGGTCCGACGATCGCGCCGTCCTCCACGAGCGTGCCCGAGGTCACGTACGCGCCGGCGCCGACCTCCACGCCCACACCGATCGTCACGCGCGGGTCCACCGCCGCCCGGGGACCCACCACGCTGCCCTCCCCGACGACCGCGCCCTCGCGGACGAACGCGCCCTCCTCCACGCGCGCTCCCGCCTCCAGCACGGCGCCGGCCAGCACCACGGCGTTCGGGCCCACGCGGCAGCCGGGCCCGATCCGGACCGGCGGCGGGGCGTCGCGCGAGGCCGTCGAGGTGGGCGCGAGCCGCGGCGGCTTGCCGACCACCGCCCCGTCGCCCAGAACCGCGTCGTCGGCCACCTCGCTGCCGGGGTGGACGGTGACGCGCGCGCTCATCGCTCCCGGGCCGACTCGCGCAGCGAGTCCTGGAGGCCCTCCAGGACCCGGACCACCCGCAGCCCGCTCTCGCCGTCCGAGACGGGCGCGGTCCCCTCGCGCACGGAGTCGACGAAGTGCTGGCACTCGGTGCGCAGCGGCTCGACGTTGTCGATCTGCGGGCTCCACACGTCGCCCGAGCGCGTGATCCACTCGCCGTAACCGGTCGCGCTCTCGTCAAAGCCCTTGTCGTAGACCGTGATCTTGCGCTCCAGCGCCATGTCGTCGAACGTGGCCATCTGCTGGGAGCCCACGACGGTGAAGCGCCGCTCCTTGTGGGGATCCAGCCAGCTCAGGTGCAGGTGCGCGGCCAGGCCGGAGGGGAAGCGCAGAAAGCAGAAGACGACGTCCTCCACGCCCGGGTTCATGTACGCCTCGCCGCGGGCGTGGACCTCGCTGGGCTCCTCCCCGGCCAGCCGCAGGACGACCGAGACGTCGTGGGCGCCCAGGCTCCACAGCGCGTTCTCGTCGGCGCGCAGCTTGCCCAGGTTCAGCCGGTGCGCGTAGATGTAGCGGATGTCGCCGAGGTCGCCGGAGTCCGCGATCTCCTTGAGCTTGCGCACGCCGGGGTGGTACTCGAGCAGGTGGCCGACCATGAGGATCCGGCCGGCCTCGCGCGCGGCGTCCACGGCGCGCTGCGCGTCGGCGGCCGACTGGGCCAGCGGCTTCTCCACGAAGCAGTGCTTGCCCGCCGCCAGCACCCGGACGGCGAGGTCGGCGTGGGTGGGGACCGGCGTGGCCAGCACCACGGCGTCGAGCTCGGGGTCGGCCAGGAGCTCGTCGAGGTCCGCCGTCTGGCGGGCCTCGGGATGGGCCAGGCCCACCTTCTCGCGCAGCGCGTCGTCGCGGTCGCACAGCCAGCGCAGCTCGGCGTCGGGCAGGCGGTCGAAGTTGCGCGCCAGGTTGGGGCCCCAGTAGCCCAGCCCGGTGACGCCGACGGAGACGCGGTCCCCGCTCACAGGCGCTGGACGTTGGGGGAGTCGACGCCGCGGGTGACGCCGCGCAGGTCGAGCGTCAGGGCGGCCCGGCGCGCCACGTCCTCGTGGTCGACGTCGGGGTGGGCGGTGACGATCACGACCAGGTCGGCGGAGTCCAGCGCCGGCTCGAGATCGACGCTCGACAGCCCGGCCTCAGGCAGCTCGGGAACGTAGGTGTCGTGGTAGGAGAGGCGCGCGCCGTGGCGGTCCAGCAGCTCGATCAGCTTGAGCGCGGGGGACTCGCGCATGTCCCCGACGCCGGGCTTGTAGGCCACGCCGAGGATCAGGATCTCCGCGCCGTTGACCGCCTTCTCGGCCCCGTTGAGCGCCTCGACCACCAGCTGCTCGCAGAAGTAGGGCTGGGCCTGGTTGACCTTGCCCGCCAGCTCGATGAACTCGGCGGTCATGTCGAACTCGCGGGCGCGCCAGGACAAGTAGAACGGGTCGACGGGCAGGCAGTGGCCTCCCATCCCCGGGCCCGGGTCGAAGCGCATGAACCCGAACGGCTTGGTCGCCGCGGCGCCGATGACCTCCCAGACGTCGATGTCCATCCGGTGGGCCAGGATCGCCAGCTCGTTGACCAGCGCGATGTTCACCGAGCGGAAGATGTTCTCCAGCAGCTTGGCCATCTCGGCGGTCTCGGGCGACGAGACGCGCACGACCTCGTCGCAGATCGTCGCGTACAGCGCCTCGGCGCGATCGCCGCACTCCGGCGTCAGCCCGCCGACGATCTTCGGCGTGTTCTGGATCGAGTACCTCTCGCTGCCGGGGTCCACCCGCTCGGGCGAGAACGCCAGGTTGAAGCCCTCGCCCAGCTTCAGGCCGCTCGCCTCGAACATCGGCAGCAGGCGCTCGCGGGTGGTCCCCGGGTAGGTGGTGGACTCCAGGACCACGAGCTGGCCCTCGCGCAGCACGCCCGCCAGGTCGGAGCTGGCGGCGAGCAGCGGGCCGAGGTCGGGCTCGCGCTGGGGGGTGAGCGGCGTGGGGACGCAGATCAGGACCGCGTCCGCGTCGCGCAGCGCGCCGTAGTTGGTGTCGAAGGTGAGCCGGTCGGCCGCCGCGGCGAGCTGGTCGTCGGGGATGTCCTCGATGTGCGAGCGCCCCGCGCGCAGGGCCTTGACCCGCTCGAAGTCCACGTCGACACCGATGGCGGGGGTCCCCGCCTCGGCGAACGCGACAGCGAGCGGCAGTCCGACGTATCCGAGTCCGACGATGCCGACGGTCATCGACGGCGGAGTCTAGGGGGCGGCCAGGGCGGCCACCACGCGCGCGCCGGCCTCCCCGTCCCCGTACAGGCGCGGATGCTCGGCGGGCAGGGGCCGTTCCAGCGCGGCCGCGACCGCGCCGGGGTCCAGATCGGCGAGGGCGTTCCACCCGGACTCCACGGTCTCCACCCACTCCGTGCTGGGCCGCAGGGTCACGCAGCGCACGCCGGCCAGGTAGGCCTCCTTCTGCACGCCGCCGGAGTCGGTGAGCACCGCGCGGGCGTGGTGCAGCAGCGCGGCGAACTCCAGGTAGCCGACGGGCGGCCCCAGGCGCACCGACGGCGCCGTCTCCAGCTTGCCCAGCAGTCCGGCGGCCTCCAGGCGCGCCCGCGTGCGCGGATGCAGCGGGATGGCGACGGGGCCCGGGAGCCCCAGGAGGAGGTCGACCAGGCGCCCGAGCCGCTCCGGGTCGTCGACGTTGCCGGCGCGATGGGCCGTGACCAGCTCGTACTCCCCCGGCGCCACGCCCCAGGGCTCCAGCGCATCGGTCCGCGAGCGCGCGCGGGGCGCGACGAGCTCGAAGACGTCGACCATCACGTCGCCGACCTCCACGACGCGGCCCGCCACGCCCTCGCGCTGCAGGTTCGCGGCCGCCGCCGCGCCGGGGACCAGCAGCAGGTCGGAGAGGTGATCGGTCAGGACGCGGTTGAGCTCCTCGGGCATCGCGCGGTCGAAGGAGCGCATCCCCGCCTCCACGTGCGCCACGGGGATGTTGCGCTGGGCCGCGGCCAGGCCCCCGGCCAGGGTGGAGTTGGTGTCGCCATAGACCAGGACGGCGTCGGGGGCCTCGGCCTGCAGCAGGGGGTCCAGGGCGTCGAGCATGCGGGCGGTCTGCGACGTGTTGGTCCCGCCGTGGACGTCGAGCTCGCGCTCCGGCGGCGGGACGTCGAGCTCTTCGATGAAGATCCGCGACAGCTCGTCGTCGTGGTGCTGGCCGGTGTGGACCAGCAGCTCCTCGTGCTCGGCGCGCAGACGCCGCGACACGGCGGCCGCCTTGACGAACTGCGGCCGGTTCCCGATTACCGTGACGACGCGCAGCGGACTAGCCCACCGGCTCGAGGGCGGCGCGCACTCGGGCGCGGAAGCGCTCGGCGGCGCGCGCGGTCAGCGGCCCGTCCGTGGGGAGCTCGCGGTCGTCGACGGCGGCGATGGCCTGCACCTCGCGGATGGTGGAGGCCAGGAACGCCTCCTCGGCGTGGGCGAGGTCGTCGAGCGGGCACGGCTCCTGGCTGACCTCGAGCTCCTCCACCAGCACGCGCCGGGTGATCGAGTCCAAGATGTGGTCGTCCAGCGGCGGGGTCCGCAGGGTGCCGCCGGCCGCCCAGAAGAACGTCGAGGTGGGCGCCTCCAGCACGCGCCCGTGCGGGGTGACGAGCAGCGCCTCGTCCGCGCCGCGCTCCTTGGCCAGGCGGGTGGCGAGCATGTTGCCGGCGTAGGACAGCGACTTGACCCCGTCGAGGATCCGCGGCGGCGCGTAGGTGACCGTGGCCAGCCGGATCGATGCGGGATGGGCGGGCAGCTCCTCCAGCAGCACGATGCGCCGCCCGCCCCGGGTGACCAGGACCCGCAGCAGCGCGTCGCCGGGCTCGGCCGCGGCGAGCAGCGTCTCGATGTCCGAGCGCACCGCCGAGACGTCTAGCTCCAAGCGCAGATTGCCCGCCGACCCGGCCATCCGCCGCAGATGGTCGTCCAGCGCGAACGGCCGTCCGCGGTACAGCCGCATCACCTCGAAGACGCCGTCCCCCCGCAGCAACCCCTCGTCCGTGACGGGGATCGTCGCCTCCCCGAGCGGCACGACGACACCATCGAGGCACGCGAGGAAGTCGGGGACGTCAGCCATGGCGCCCGGATCGTAGTCGCCCGGCGGGCCCGGACGAGGCTCTGCTTTTCCAAAACGCCACAACTCGTGAGCGAAATCTGGACGTATGGTGAAGGTGCCCTTAGTGTGGAAGCAATCCTGATAACTGTCCACGGAAGGACGCTCATGAGGGCTCGATTTCCCGGCCACTGCTGGCCATAGCCTGCACAATCGCTTTCTCGTCGATAAGCACCCAGGCCAGCGCGTACATCACCGAAGCGCAGCGCCAAGCGGAGTCCGTCGCGCAGTGGGCGTACCAAGGGGCCGACCTCAACACGACGCTCCCGCAATGCGACGCGGCGTGCACCACGCTCCTGCAGAGCGAGCGTCGTGCTTTGCCGGCAACACCGAGCTCGGCCTCGGCCTTCTGGCGGGAGACGCGGCTGCTCCGGCGCCGGGTCGGACTGAAGCTTGGGCTTCGGGCGTTCGGGTGGGCAGGCATCACCGCCGAGGTCGGATGGATGGCATGGGTTCAGTACGGCCAGTTGCGAAACGTGTACGAACACATCCTGAGGCCGCATCTCGCCGAGGCCGTCCCCGGCGCGCAGTACCAGCTCGTGGATCAAGGCGATGTCATCGCGGCATACGACACGGGCGTGATCAGGGCGCCCAAGGACGGCTGGGGCGTCTATCAATGGCTTGAAGCGCCGTCCGGAACTGGGTGTGCATCCCAGTCGGCGCCGCCGCCTGGTCAGGTTCCTCAAGGCACCGAGGACTTGACCGTGGCGGTGGGCTGCACCGTGTACAGCCAGGCTGAGCAGAAGTGGGTCTACACACCAGGCGCCGGACAGCTCCATGCGGGGTTTCTTCCTGTCGAGTACTACGCCACCTCGTCGACCACGCTCGCCGACCCGTGGCCCAGCACCTTGCGAAACCGCGGGACCGTGGCCGACCCGGGATTTGCGGCCGTCCGCGATGCGGTCGCCGAAGAACTCCGGCAGAACGAGCCGGACTACCCGACCCTAGCGCCAGCCGTCGGGTGTGAGTTGCTACCGGAATGCCAGCCCGAGGAAGACCCCGTTCCAGTTCCGGCACCCCCGCGTCAGGAGGACAACGACGAACCCTGCCGCTCCGCAGACGCCCCCGTGCGCGGGACGCTGCTCCCCGACGCCCCTCCTGGCTACTCAGGCCCGGACGCAAGGACGATCGTCAAGGGCACGTTCGTGGATGTGCTGAACCCGCTCGCTCACGCCGCCCAGACGGTTTACCTCTACTACGGAACGATCGATTGGGGTTATAAGCACATCGTGGAGCGACATGGATACGGCCCGAGTGACGCCGTCTCGACCGCCGAGGCACTGCAGACCCCCCATGCCGTGACACCGGACTCCGATGACGACACGTCGTCGCTCTTCTACCGTTACTTCACTGGACGCGACGGATCTGCGTGCACGCGGCGAGTTGTCGTCCAATGGAGCGCGGCAAAGCACCCTGGCTTTCGGATCGACGGCGAGGACGTCCCGTACCACGTGATCACCTCCTTTGCCTACAAGCGCAAGGCGAGTGACCCAGTCGAAGGGACGGGCCTCTGATGAGCACTGCGCGCGCGAGCGTGCTGGCTGCGGTCGGCCTCCCCGTTTCGGCGACCCAGGCCGAGACCGCGGAACTGGTTGCGCGCGAGGCGGGGCTCTCGGCGCCCCGAGGGCCTCGATCCGAGGAGTTCCTCGTCAGCGTCGTCGAGGTCCTCGGCGAGGTATGCGCCGCGTATGACGGCGATCTGGTCGACACCGCCCAGGTGGCCAACGCCGTTCACGGCCGGCTGTTCCGCCGATGGCCGCAGGAGACGTGGCGGGCGGTCGGCGCGGAGCTCGGGACCTCGCGGCTGGACGACGCCGTGTGGAGCGCGGTGGCGGGGCGGTTGGCGCCGCGTCTGGGAAACGCGGGACTCCTCGAGCTGGCCGGCGGGACGTGGGAGCATCCGGTGCGCGGTGAGGATGGGCCGTGAAGGACTCGAACCTTCAACCTTGGGCTTAAGAGGCCCCTGCTCTAACCAGTTGAGCTAACGGCCCGGGGACCGGCGGTGCATGCTAGCTACTGGCCGGTGGCCGAGGGGAAGCCGCCGGCCTTCTTGGCGGCGTCGATCTGCGACTTGACGGCGGCGCGCTGGGACGGAGGCGCGAGCTCGATGGCGCGCTTGCCCGCGAGGTCGCCCTTGCGTGTCTGGCCCGCCGCGTAGGCGAACAGGCACAGCTGGTAGAAGGTCTGCGCGCTCGGCCGCGCCTCGGCCACGATCTCGGCCGTGACCACCCCTTCCTTGGGCCGGTTCAAACCCAGCGGGCCGAAGGCCTGGACCATCAGGGACGCCACGTTGGGGTCGGGCTTGGGCGGCTTGAGCGCGAGGTAGCGCGCCCACGACTGCGCCGCCTTGGCCAGCTCGCGCTTGCCCTTCGACGTGAACTGCCCGGTCGAGGAGTCGTAGTTGTCGCCCTGGCCGGCCTGCTGGTAGCGCAGCCGCGTCACCGTGGCCCAGGCGGGAGCGTCGCGCGGGTTGCGCCGCAGGCGCACCAGGACCTGCTTCTCCTGCTTGTTGAGCTGGTCCGACGCGCTGGTCGAGCCGCTGTTGCTGCCGGTCAGGCCGATGGCGTCGAACAGGCCGCCGGACACCGACCCGCCGATCCCGAACAGGACAAGGCCCCCGCCCAACAGGACGGCGAGCGTCAGGTAGATGGCCTGCACCGTCCGGCGACGGCCACGGCCTCTGATGTCAAACAGCATCGGAGAGGGGGGTCTTCCTACGTTCCAACCAGCTGGCCAGCAGGATACTCAGCTCGTAGAGCACGAGCAGGGGGATCATCTCCAGGATCAACGTCACGGGGTCGATCGTCGGCAGCAGCATCGCCACCACCGCGATGACCACGATGGCGTAGCGGCGGTTGCGTCGCAGCTGCGCCACGGTGACGATCCCCGCCCGCGTGAGCGCGAGGATCGCGATCGGGATCTGGAACAGGAGCCCGAGCGAGATCAGCGCGAACAGGACGAACGAGTAGTACGGCTTGGCCTGCACCAGGACGTCGAACGACGACGCGTTGTAGCTCTGGAGGAACTTGATCGCCGGCGGCAGCACCACGAACCAGCAGAAGGCGACGCCGGCCACGAACAGGAACGGGGCGAGCGCCATCAGCGGTAGCGCCACGCGGCGCTCCTGGGGGCTGAACGCGGGCAGCACGAACGCGTAGGCCTGGTAGAGGATCAGAGGCAGCGTGAAGAGCAGCGCGAACCACATCGAGATGGTCAGCGACGTGGTCAGCGGCTCGGTCACCCCCAGGGTCACCGGCTGGCGGCCCGGCACCTTCTTCGGCAGGGCGCGCGCCGCGTCGCCGTAGGCGCGCACCGCCTCGCGCACGGCCGCCCGGTCGGCCGCCGTCAGCACCCGCGAGCGCGAGAGGCGGTCGAACGCCGCACCGCCCCGCTCCAGCGCGCGGCGCAGGCCGACCTGCGCGCGGGCGGTGGTCTCCAGCGGCCCCGACGCCCGCTTCACGCTGGCGGCGGTGGTCTGCTCCAGCGGCTGGTTGATCACGTCGAGCAGCCTGTCGTTCTGCCACACGGCGAGCGAGAACGCGACCGTGAAGCCGAGCGCGCAGATGATGAGCCGGGTGCGCAGCTCGTCGAGGTGCTCGATCAGCGAGAGGCGGTCCTCATGGCCGATCGGCCGGATCGCACGGGCCATCCCCGCGGTCCTGTCCGGCTAGTCGTCGCGGTGGCCGAAGGCGCGCGCCGCGTCCTCCGTGCCGGCCGCGGTGGTGGCCGGCGGAGCGGGCGGGAGCTCGCGCTCGGCGTCGTCGTCGCCGCGGTCCTTGCCGGTGATGGAGTCCTTGAACTCGCGCATGCCCTGGCCCAGCGCGCGGCCCGCGGCGGGGAGGCGCTTGGGCCCGAATATCACGAGCACGATCACCAGGACGATGACCAGCTCGAGGGGTCCGATTCCGAAGGGCAAGGCCGATCAAGCGTAGCGGGTCGAAATCCCAGGGGCATGGGGTCCAAACCCTAGGGTCAAGTTTCCAGGGGCGGGTGCCGATGTACGGGCTGTCAGGAGTCCCCCATGAGCCCCGCACCGGACAACCACCACGCGGTCAAGAAGGTGGTCCTGCCTTCGGGCAAGACGATCGAGATCGTGTACTTCGCCGAGACGGACGAGATTCGCGGCTCGGCCCCCCAGGCCGCGGCCGAGCTCTCGGCCCCCCGCACGTCTCCGGAGACCGAGCTGCACGTCTGCCCCGGCTGCGAGTCCCACCTGGTCTACCCGCTGGCCTGGGAGGAGGCGGGCGAGTCCGCCTGGGACCTCGAGCTGCGCTGCCCCAACTGCGAGTGGCACGGGGACGGCGTCTACGAGCAGGCGGTCGTGGAGAAGCTCGACGAGCACCTCGACAACGGAACTCAGGTCCTGGTTCGCGACCTCAAGCACCTGATGCACGCGAACATGGAAGAGGAGATGGAGCGTTTCATCTCCGCGCTGCGCGCCGGCCAGATCTGGCCGATGGACTTCTAGGCGTAGCGCTCCACCACGCCGTCCGCCACGAGATGCAGCGCGCGCCGCTGGGTCTCGGGAAGCTCGGGCAGCGCGGCCTTCGCGTCGCCCACCAGGGCGAGTGCGCGCCGTCGCGCCTCCTCCGGCGCCCCGGTCTGCGCGATGCGCTCGCACAGCGCCTCGGCCGCGGCGGCGCCTTCGACCGAGCGCAGGTCGACGGCCGCGAGCCGCGGCTCGCGACGCCGGGCCAGGATCAGCGGCAGCGTGACCGTCCCGTCCAGCAGGTCCGCGCCGCGCGCCTTGCCGGTGCGCTCCACCGGGCCGGTCACGTCGAGCACGTCGTCGAGGATCTGGAAGGCCAGGCCCACCGAGCGCCCGAACTCGCCCAGCGCGTCCGCGTCGCCGCCGCCCTCCAGCGCGCCCAGCCGGCACGCCGCCTCGAACAGGCGCGCGGTCTTGAGCTCGCAGCGCTCCAGGTAGCGCTCGACGGATACGCCGGTGTCCCAGGCGTCCGCGCGCTGGAGGAGCTCGCCCTGCGCCAGGGCGGACGACGCGCGGGAGAGGACGCGCACCGCCTCCGCGCTGCCGTTGAGCGTCAGCTCGGCGAAGGCGCGCGAGAACAGCAGGTCGCCCGTCGCCGTGGCCAGCTCGCGCCCGCCGGCGGCCACCACCGTGGGGCGCCCGCGGCGCAGCGGCGCCGCGTCGAGGACGTCGTCATGGACCAGCGTCGCCGAGTGCACGAGCTCCACCGCGGCCGCGCAGCGCACGACGCGGGCGGCGTCCGCCGCCGGCCCGGCGACCAGGAAGACCAGCAGAGGCCGCAGCCGCTTGCCACCCGCGGCGATCGTCTCGCCCGCGTGGCGCGCCAGGACCTCGCCGTGTCCGGCCGCGACGGCGGCCAGGCGCTCCTCCAGCGCGGAGAGCAGCCCCGGCACATGGGCCCCGGCCGCCGCCACGACGGCCTCGACCTGGCCCGGCGCCGGCGCGCCGGTCACGGCCCGGCCACCGTCCCGTGGTGCAGGGCGATGATGCCGCCGGCCGTGACGACCCAGCCCACGTCGCGCAGCCCGCAGCCCGCGAGGACGCCGGCCAGCTCGGGCGGGCCGGGGAAGCGCCGGACCGAGCTGGGAAGGTAGGAGTAGGCGTCCGCATCGCCGGCCAGGCGCCCCAGCGCCGGCACGAGCCGGTCGAACCACACCCGGTAGAACCAGGACAGCGGCGGGCGCTGCGGCGTCGTGATCTCCAGGATCACCACGCGCCCGCCCGGGCGGACCACCCGGGCCATCTCGGCCACGCCGCGGCCCAGGTCGGCGAAGTTGCGCGCGCCGAAGCCCACCGTCGCCGCGTCGAAGCTCGCCGTGTCGTAGGGCAGCGACAGGGCGTTGGCCCACTCGAAGCGCACCCGCCCCTCCGGGTCCTTCTCCCGCGCGAGGGCGAGCATCTCCTCGGCGAAGTCGCAGCCCACGACCTCCCCGGACGGCCCCACCCGGCCCGCCAGCTCCAGTGCCAGGTCGCCGGTGCCCGTGGCCACGTCGAGCACGCGGTCGCCCGGCCCGACCCGGGCCAGGTCGGCGGCGCGGCGGCGCCACTCGCGGTCCAGCCCCACGGTCATGACCCGGTTCAGGCGGTCGTAGACGCCCGCGATGCGATCGAACATCGCCCGCACCTGGCGCTCCTCGAGCACCCCGGGGCCGGCGGTCATCGGATCAGCGCAGCTCGGCGAGGAAGTCGACGAGCGCGATGAACTGCTTGGGCTTGTCGCGGCGCAGCTGGGCGTAGGAGGGCATCGGCGCCGTGGGGTTCTGCAGCGTGCGCGCGATCGCCTCCCGGGGCAGGCGCGCGCCGACCTTGGTCAGCTCCGGACCGGGCCCGCCGTTGCCGTTCTCGCCGATCTTGTGGCAGGCCAGGCAGCCCGACTGCGCGGCCACGAGCTTGCCCTGGGAGAACTGCGCGAGCTGGGCGCCCCTGAGGTCGGAGGGCGCCTTCATCGTGATCTCGGTCGGCGAGCCGGCGCTCGCGCCGAGGTAGGTCAGGTAGGCCATCGCGGCGATCGTGATGATCCCGGCGGTGGTGGCGATGGGGCGGCGCTCGGGCCGGCGCTCCGCCCCGCGGTCGTAGAACGGCAGCAGGATCAGCAGGATCAGGCACAGCGTGGGGATCCCGATGGTCGCGGCCTGCGTGAGCATGGCGGGCTTGATGACCCGCAGCAGCTCGAACAGGAAGAAGAAGTACCACTCGGGCCGCGGCGTGTAGGTGGTGGTCGTCGGGTCGGCCTTGGGCCCCAGCTCGGCGCCCAGGACGATCGACATCACGATGATCGCCACCAGCACGATCAGCGCCATGAACGAGTCCTTGGCCACCGCGTAGGGGAAGAACGGCTTGCCCTGCGCCTTCAACAGCGAGTACTCGCGGAGGTAGCTCTCCTTCTCGCGCTGGTTCACGGGTGCACCACCTCTACACCTTCTCCGTGCGCAGCGGCTCGGGTTCCTCGGACTTGATCCACGGCGGCGCGGTCGTGCCCAGCTTGGCCACCAGGTAGAGATGCGCGCCCATCAGCCCCGCGATGGCGCCGGGGACGAGCAGCATGTGGATCGCGTAGAAGCGCGAGAGCGTGGTGGCGCCGAACTCGGGCCCGGCGCGCAGGAAGTCGGCCAGGTAGGGGCCGAGGAACGGGCCCGTGCCGTTGATGTTGTCGGCGACGATGGTGGCCCAGAAGGAGCGCTGGTCGAACGGCAGCAGGTAGCCGGTGAGCGCCATGACCATCGTGAGCACCAACAGGATCACGCCGATCACCCAGTTGAGCTCGCGGGGGTACTTGTAGGCGCCGAAGAAGAAGGTGCGCCCCATGTGCAGGAAGATCAGGACCATCATCACGGTCGAGCCCCACTTGTGCATGCCGTGGACGAACTCGCCGAGGAAGACCTCGTTGTTGATGTGGCGGACGGACTCGTAGGCCTTGGATGCGTTGGGGTCGTAGTACATGGCCAAAAAGACCCCGGTCACGGCCTGCGACAGGAAGGCGAACATCGTGGCCGAGCCCAGGGTGTAGAACCAGTTCGTCCCCTTGGGGACCTTGCGGAACATGGTCCAGCGGGCGGCGCCGGAGAGCGACGTGCGCTCGTCCACCCAGCCCACGACGCTGATGCCGGCGTCGCGGCCCGACTCGATCGCGATGTCCTTGGGGGACTTGCGGGCCGGCCCGTTGCCCGGGCGCTTGGGCCGCGGACGCAGCTGGTCGGGGATCGGGTTGGGGAGGCGGAGCTTCACTTGTCGAGCTGGGGCGTGGTGAACCGGCGCGGGTAGAGGTACTGGCCGATGCCGTCGACCGGCTCGCCCGCGTCACGGGGCGAGAAGCGGCGCAGCTCGGAGTTGACGCTGTAGCGGGGGCCGATCTGCAGGCGCCCGGCCTTCACCCGGGTGTAGAAGCGGTCCAGCGGGCGGACGGGCGGGCCGCCGGCTACCTTGCCGGTGAACTCGTACACGCCGCCGTGGCACGGACAGACGAAGCGCTGCGAGGCGTCGATGTAGCGGACCGGGCAGCCCAGGTGCATGCAGCGCGTGGAGATCGCGACGTAGTCGTCGTAGGAGTCCTTGACCGGGCCGTCGATCTGCGGGTTGTGCTTGCGGACGTAGACGGTTGTCTTGCCCGTCTCGCCCACGTTCTCGGACACCGTGATGACGCGCGGGCGGTAGGTGTAGTCCACGAAGTCGTCGGGCTTGCCCACGTCCTCCCAGCGGGCCTTCTGGCGCTCGAACACCGGGCCGAGCGCGAAGCCCAGCGCCGGGAGCCCGATGGCGGCCGCCGCGATCCCCCCGAAGGTGTGCACGCCGCCCACCATCAGCCGGCGGCGGGTGACCGTCTCTCCCTCGAAGCCCCCGGGGATGTTCCGGTCGGTGGTGTAGGGCGACTTGGTCTTGCGGCGGTCGGCCATGGAGCCGGAATCCTATCCAGCCAGGCGCGCCGTCCCGTCGCTCCATGCGCGCTGTGCCCGGGCCGGGTCGCCCTCCGCGTGGGCCCGGGCGCACTCCGAGATCAGGTCGGCCAGGACGGCCACGCCGTCGAGGTCGCCCAGGTCGGCCAGGCGGTCCAGGCCGAGGGCGTAGAGGCGGTCGCCGGCCAGCAGGGCGAGGTCGGGATCGGGGGTGCGAAGCACCCGTCCCTGCGCGTAATGCAGGAGATATCCCTCCCGCACGGCCTCGACCAGCAGCGAATACTCACTTCCTCGCGCGGCCACGGCCTCGCCGGGAGAGGCCCCCTCCGAGAGGGCGTCGGCCGCCGGCCCGGCGACGGCGTCTCCGAGCAGGCCGCCCTCGGCGCGCAGCCGCGCCGCGAGTGCCTCCAGCGCGGTCATCCGGCCTCCGCGAACGCGGCCTCCGCGGCCTCGACCGTGCGGGCGATGTGCTCGGAGGTGTGGGCCAGCGAGGGGAACCAGGCCTCGAACTGCGACGGCGGCGGGTAGACGCCGCGGGCCAGCAGGCCCCGGCACCAGGCGGCGTGGGCCTCGAGGTCGCAGTCCGCCGCGCCGGCGTAGTCGTGGACCGGCTCGGCCCGGAAGAAGGCGGTGACCAGGCCGGGGGCCGAGACGACGTGGACGGGACGCGAGCCGGCCGCGCCGCGCAGCCCGTCGGCCAGCTCGTTCGTCCGCGCGCCCAGGCGGGCGTAGGCCACCTCGTCGAGCATCTCCAGCGTGGCCAGGCCCGCGGCCACGGCCAGTGGGTTCCCCGACAGCGTGCCCGCCTGGTAGACGTCGCCCGCCGGCGCCAGGCGCTCCATCAGCTCGCGCGATCCGCCGAACGCCGCCGCCGGCAGGCCGCCGCCCAGCACCTTGCCCAGGATCGTGAGGTCGGGCAGGACGCCGGAGAGCTCCTGGGCGCCACCGGGCGCCAACCGAAAGCCGGTGATGACCTCGTCGAACACCAGCAGGGCGCCGGACGCGTCGGCCGTCGCCCGCAGGTGCTCCAGGAAACCGCCGCGCGGGGGGACCAATCCCATGTTGGCGGGGTAGGGCTCGGCCAGGATGGCGGCGAGCTCGTGCTCGCGGGCGGCGGCCGACACCGCCTCGGGGTCGTTCCAGGGCACCACGATCGTGGCCGCGGCGGCGGCCGCCGGCACGCCGGGGCTGGACGGGATCCCCTGCGTGGCCAGGCCCGAGCCGGCCTGCGCGAGCAGCCCGTCCACGTGGCCGTGGTAGGCGCCGGCGAACTTCAGGACCTGCTCGCGTCCCGTGGCGGCACGGGCCAGGCGCAGCGCGCTCATCGTCGCCTCGGTGCCCGAGCTCGTCATGCGCAGCATCTCCACCGCCGGCACGCGGGCGGCCACCGCCTCGGCCAGCTCCACCTCGCCGGCCGTCGGCGCGCCGAACGTGGTTCCGCGCTGCGCCGCGGCGGTCACCGCCGCCAGGACCCCGGGATGCGCGTGGCCGTGGATCAGCGGGCCCCAGGAGCACACCCAGTCCACGTAGGAGTTGCCGTCGACGTCGACCAGCTCGGCGCCGTGGGCGTGGTCGACGAACAGGGGGTCACGCCCGATCGCCCGCATGGCGCGGACCGGGGAGTTCACCCCGCCCGGGAGCACGTCGACGGCGCGCCGGTAGAGCTCGGCGGAGCGGGTGTCCCCTACCCGTGCTCCGCTTCCCACCGCTTGAAGTCGTCCGTGAAGTAGAGGAGCCGGACCTTCTTGTACTCGGTGGAGGAGTAGAGCGTGGAGCGCTCGTCGATGCCCGTCATCTCGGCGATGCCGTCGAGGATGGCATCGCACTCCTCCTTGGAGCGCCCGTGGGCCATGGTGAAGACGGAGTAGGGCCAGTCCTCGTAGGTGGGCCGCTGGTAGCAGTGGGAGATGCCGCGGACGGCGGCCATGCGCGGCGCGAGCTCCATGATCCGCTCCTCGGGGACCTTCCACACGCCCATCCCGTTGGCGGAGAAGCCGGCGCGGCGGTGGAACAGGATCGCGGCGACGCGGCGCAGGAGGCGGCGTTCGATCATCCCCTCCATGTGCTCGAGCAGCTCGGGGACCGCCATCCCCAGCTCGTCGGCGGGCTGCGCGTAGGGCTCGGAGACCACCGGCCGCGGGCCCTGCGTCGCGCGGATCACGGCGACGTCGCGATCGTCGTAGGGCTGGCGCTCGGTCTCGGCGGGCGGCGCCGCCTCGACGGGAGCGGACAGGGCGTCGGTCCCGCCCTCCATCTCCAGGTCCATGCGGATCTTGAACAGCTTGAGCGTGGGGAGCTGACGGATCGACTCGGCGCCCGTCTCGCGCTGGAGGACGTCCAGCGTGCCCTGGAGCCCGAGCGGCGAGTCGGGCTCGGTGGCGATCGTGAACCACAGGTTGAAGTCGTGGTCGCGCAGGTAGTTGTGCGAGACGCCGGGGTGGGCATTCACGACGTCCGCCGCACGATGC
Source organism: Solirubrobacteraceae bacterium (assembly GCA_033856025.1). Lineage (GTDB taxonomy): Bacteria > Actinomycetota > Thermoleophilia > Solirubrobacterales > Solirubrobacteraceae > AC-38. The sequence goes on from JAWVFQ010000033.1 coordinate 111,084, forward strand.
GGGTACTCCGGGTCGATCTTGGCCGCCACCAGCATCGACTGGTAGCCCAGCGCGCGGGTGTCGTAGATCGGCGTGATCTCGCGGATGATCCGCTCGTCGACCAGGCGCTGCACGCGGGCCAGCGTCTCGTCCTCGGTGAGCCCGGCCTCGCGGGCCACCTCGGCGTAGGGACGCGGGATCAGCCGGAAGCTGCCCTGCATGAGGTTGAGCAGGCGGCGGTCGACGTCGTCGAGCGGGACGGCGGCGCCGTCGCGGCGCGAGCGGACCTTCACCGAAGCCATTCGGCGGCCTCGCGCGCGTGGTAGGTGAAGATGAGGTCGGCGCCGGCGCGGCGGATGCCCAGCAGCGCCTCCAGCACGGCCGCCCGCTCGTCCAGCCAGCCGTTGGCCGCCGCGGCCTTGACCATCGCGTACTCGCCGGAGACGTTGTAGGCGGCGACGGGGACGTTCGTGGCCTCTCGGACGGCCCGGATCACGTCGAGGTAGGGGAGGGCCGGCTTGACCATCACCACGTCGGCGCCCTCCTCCACGTCGAGCAGCGCCTCGCGCACGGCCTCGCGCACGTTGCCCGGGTCCATCTGGTAGGCGCGGCGGTCGCCGAAGGCGGGCGTGGAGTCGGCGGCCTCGCGGAACGGGCCGTAGAAGGCGGAGGCGAACTTGGCGGAGTAGGCGACGATCGGCGTGTCGGCCAGGCCGTCCTCGTCCAGCGCGGCGCGGATGGAGCCCACGCGGCCGTCCATCATGTCGCTGGGAGCCACCGCGTCGGCGCCGGCGCGGGCCTGGGAGACGGCGGTGCGGGCGAGCAGGTCGAGGCTGGAGTCGTTGTCCACGGAGCCGTCCGCGCGCAGGCGGCCGCAGTGGCCGTGCGTCGTGTACTCGCACAAGCACACGTCGGTCATCACGAGCAGGTCGGGATGGGCCTCCTTCAGCGCCCGGGTGGCCAGCTGGACCACGCCCTCGTCGTCCCACGCGCCCGACCCCTCCTCGTCCTTGGCCGCGGGGATGCCGAACAGCAGCACGCCGGGGACGCCGGCGGCGTGCAGCGCACCCGCCTCCTCGACCGCGTGGTTGATCGACAGCCGGTCGATGCCCGGCATCGCCTCGATCGGCGTGCGCCGGTCGAGCCCGTGCTCCACGAACAGGGGCTGGATCAGGTGGCGCGGAGACAGCTCGGTCTCGCGGACGAGGTCGCGCAGGACCCCGGTCTGGCGCAGGCGCCGCAGGCGCGTCTGGGGAAAGGCCATCGCCGTCGAGGATACTGGCGCGGTGGTGGACGGCCGGCCGCTAGGCGAAGCGCCGTAGGGCGAGGCGGGCGATGACGAGGAAGGCGACGGTCAGGGCGGCCAGGTGGGCCAGGGGGCCGAGGAGGCTCTGGCCGGTGTCGTTGAGCGCGGAGTCCATCGCGTCCAGCGCCGGCTTGAACGGGAACAGCGCGGACACGATCCGGATCAGGTCGTAGAGGCCGCTGGAGACCGCGCCGCTGGGCACCAGCGCCAGGAAGGCGATGGGCAGGGAGAGGAGAAAAGCGAGCAGCGAAGCTGCCCGAACTTCTCTCGCCAGCCCGCCGATCGCCACGCCCAGCGCGCCGAACCCCGCCGCCGCGAAGGCCAGCGCCACCAGCCAGAGGGGGAAGCGGCTCCAGTCCAGCTTCACGAACAGCCCGATCCCGCACGTCATCGCCACCGCGACCACCCAGGCGCACAGCGCGGCCAGCCCCACCTTCTCGGCGAGCAGCCCGAAGCGCGAGACCAGCCCGCGCACCAGACGCGTGAAGGCGTGCTCCTCGCGCTCCAGGGCGAGCATCCCGCTGGCCAGGAGGACCGTTACGAACATGAGCGACACGGTGACGGCGATGGCGACCGCGAACGAGTCCAGCGGAGTGCGCTTGCCCTGCAGCGGCGTGCGCTTCACCCGCACGGGCTGGGACACCGTGCCCACCACGTCGGTGGCCAGGTTGAGGTTGGCCACCGCCAGCGAGGCGAACTCCTCGACGGCGCGCAGCTGCCCGCGCTGCGGGGCATTGCGCGGCAGCGTGGCCAGGGTGGCCTGGAGGATCGCCTCGGTCCGGCGCAGGCCGAGGATGTGCAGCGTGCGGCCCAGCAGCGAGAACTCCCCGCCGTCGAGCAGCAGGCGGATGTCCTGCACCGCGATGCCGCGCAGCTTGTCGGCCAGCGCGGCGTTGGCGTCGGCCAGGCGCGAGTTGATGATCTGCTCGACGTAGCGGCCCTTGACCGGGTCCTCGTTGTTGTAGATGACCTCGACCTCGGCGCTCTTCAGTCCCGAGGCCAGGCGCTCGATGATGTTCGCCGGCACGATGAGCGCCCCCAGCGCCTCGCCCGAGCGCACCTTCTCGATGGCCTGCGCGCGGGTGCGCACGCGGATCGGGTCCACCGACTCGAACAGGCGGCTCGCGTACTTCGACGCGTCGATCTCCTGCCCGCCGAGCGTGAACCGGCTCGCGCTCGGCGAGACCTGGTTGACGAAGGCCACGCGTGGCTTGTCGGGGCCGCGCGACAGCGCGAGCCCGATCAGCAGGGCGATCGCCACCGGATAGACCACCAGCAGCCCGACGAGCAGCGGCGAGCGGCGCAGGATCTGGAGGTCCTTGAGCAGCAGCCAGCGCATGCGCCCGCCTCAGTGGCCCCGCTCGTGCAGGAAGCGCACGAACGCCGCCTCGAAATCGACGCCCGAGGCGCCGGACTCCGCCTCCAGCTGGCGCGGGGTCCCGGTGAAGATCAGCTCGCCGTCGGCCAGGACCAGGACGCGGTCGGCATAGCGCTCGGCCTCCTGCACGATGTGCGTGGAGTAGACGATGCTCGTGCCGCGCTCGGTGAGCCCGCCCACGAACTGCCACAGGCGCTCGCGCTGGCGCGGGTCCAGCGCCGTGGAGGGCTCGTCGAGCAGCAGGACGGCCGGGTCCGCGACCAGGCCGATGGCGATGTTCACCCGCTGGCGGTTGCCGCCGGAGAGCGTTCCCACCTCGTCGCCCGCCCGGGGAACGAGGTCGGCCTGCTCGAGCATGCGCGCCACGGCCGCGTCGGGGTCGCGGACCTTCTCCAGGCGCGCGAACAGCCGCAGGTTCTCCTCGACGGAGAGCTTGGTGTAGAGCGCCGGCGCCTGTGGGACCCAGCCCACGCCCCCGGCGGGCAGCGCCACCGTGCCCGCGTCGGGTGCCTGGATCCCGGCCAGGATCGACAGCAGCGTGGTCTTGCCCGCCCCGTTGGGCCCGATGATCGCGACCAGCTCGCCCGCGCGGACCTCGAACTCGACGTCGCGCAGGGCGACGCGCTCGCCGAAGCGCCGGGTCAGGCCGCGGGCGGCCAGAGCGGGGCTGGTGGGGGCGGTGCGGGCGGGCGCGGCCATCCCGGCGCAGGCTACGCCTCGGCCTAGTCCGGCGACTCGCGCGCGGCGACGGCCTCGGCGGGCGACATCGTCCCCCACGGCTCCAGCACCAGGTGACGACGCAGGTAGACGACCGTCTCGCGCGCCACCGCGACCAGCGGCAGGGCGATGAGCGCCCCGAGGATCCCGTACAGCGCCGCCCCGATGAGCAGCGCGAAGATGACCAGCAGCGGGTTGATGCGCAGCGAGTGACCGAACACCTGGGGCGCCACCACGTGGCCCTCCAGCTGCTGGAGCGCGACGAAGGTCAGCAGCACCCACACGGCGGTGAGCGGATCGTCGAACAGGGCGACCAGGATCGGGGGCAGCGCGCCGAGGACCGGCCCGATGTAGGGCACGAGCTCCATGATCCCGAAGAAGATCCCGAAGAACAGGGCGTAGTCGTCGCCGCTGGGGAACACGCCGGTGACGCCGAGGATCCACATCGCCACGCCGGCGCTCGTCCCCATGATCACCGAGAACAGCGCCTGCCCGCGAACGTAGGAGAACACCGCCCGCTGGACGCGCAGGGAGAAGTCGTCGTCGCGGGTGCCGTCGCCCACCGGCATGACGGAGCGCACCACGCGCCCGATGCGGTCGGCGTAGATCAGCATGTAGATGGAGATGACGACGACGAGGATCAGGCCGAAGCCCGTCTCCACCAGGCGCTTGAGCAGGTCCTGGCCGAAGCTGACCAGGTCGCCGGACTGGTTGAGCACGTTGCGTTGAAGGGTGGAGAGCGCCGTCTCGCCCTGGGCCTTGACCTGGATGGAGATCCCCTTGTCGTCGAGCCACGTCTGCGCGTCCTCCAGCGAGGTGTTGGCCGAGTCGACGAGGTTGGGAACGTCGTGCTGGAACTTCTGCACCTGGTCGACCACCGGGTTGGCCAGCAGGACGCCCGCCACCGCCAGCAGCGCCACGAAGCCGACGTACACTCCGGCGACGGCCACCCCGCGGGGCAGCCGCACCCCGCGCGACCCGAGTGGCCGCTCGAGGCGCTTGACCACCGGGTTGAGGATCAGCGCGATGACCGAGGCGACCAGGAACACCAGCACGACCGTCTGCGCGGCCCGGGCCAGCGACCACAGCGCGAGCAGCGCGAGCGGGAGCGCCACCGCCTGGATCCAGCGCGGCACGACCACCTTCTCGGGCGGCGTCTTCGGTTCGCTCACCACCCGCCGTGTTTCGCCGCGGGGCCGGGGATACCTCGCGTGAGGCTGCTGTTCGTCGGCGACGTGGTCGGGTCGGTCGGGCGCCGGCTGGTCGCCGAGCTGCTGCCGCGCCTGCGCGAGGAGCACGGGGTCGACTTCGCGGTCGTCAACGGCGAGAACGTGGCGGGCGGGGTCGGGATCACGCCCCGCACCGCCGACGCCCTGTTCGCGGCGGGAGCCGACGCGATCACCCTGGGCAACCACACCTACCGCCATTCCGAGGTCTACGAGTACCTCGACGCCCGGCCCGAGATCGTGCGGCCGGCCAACTTCCTGCGCAGCCAGCCGGGGCACGGGTGGTGCGTGGTGGAGGCCAACGGCATGTCGCTCGGGGTGGTCAACCTCAGCGGCGAGCTGTTCATGCGCGCGGGCCGCCCCGCCTTCGCCGAGGCCGACGCGGCGCTGGCCGCGCTGGAGGGCAAGGCCGAGTACGTGCTCGTGGACATGCACGCCGAGGCGACGAGCGAGAAGGTGGGGATGGGCTGGTACCTCGACGGCCGCGCCACGGCGGTGGTGGGGACGCACACGCATGTCCCGACGGCGGACGCCCGCGTGCTGCCCGGCGGGACCGCCTACATCACCGACGTCGGCATGACCGGGCCCCGCGGCGGCGTGATCGGGGTCAGGCGCGACCAGGCGCTGCGCGCCCTGACGACGCACATGCCCACACGCTTCGAGACGTCCGAGGAGGACCCGTGGCTCAACGCCGTCCTGGTGACGGCGTCTACGCCGGGACGGGCGGACTCGATCGAGCAGCTGCTGGTCCCGGCGCCGCGCTAGCCCCGGGCTCGCCGCGGTCGAGGAGGCTGCGCCCCAGCAGCGTGAGCATCACCGGCGGCAGGAACCACACGACGTAGAGGTAGAACCAGTGCGTCACGCCGAGCTGCACGGCGACCAGCACGGCGGCCGACAGCGCGGCGAGCGTCACCACGTCGCGGCGGCGGGGAACGACCGCGACCGCCAGCGCGAGCACCACCGCGGCGCCCTGGACGACGTGCTGCGCGGTGTCGAGGTTCCCGCGAAAGCCCCAGATCGAGAACGGCGACCCGCGCTCGCCCTGGAAGGCCAGCGTGCGATCCCAGAAGACGTGCGGGCCCGCCCCCAGCAGGGCGGGGAGCATCACGACCCCCGCGGTCACGGCGAAGGCCACGGAGAACCAGACGGGCCGCCGGTAGGTCGCCATCACCGGCGCGAGCGCCAGCGGGGCGAACTTGGTCAGCCCGGCGAGCGCCGTCACCGCCCCGCGCGCGACCGGCCGCTCCGCCACCAGCAGGGCGAGCACGACCAGCGCCGCCACCAGCGAGTCGTTGGAGTTCGAGGCCAGGGCGTACAGCGAGAACGGGAACGCCGCCCAGGCGTAGGCCAGCGCGATCCCCAGCGTGGGCCCCCGCACGCGGCGGCCGAGCAGGAACAGCAGCAGCGCGGTGAGCGCGTCGAAGAAGATCGCCGCGGCGTGCGCCGCCGGCAGGTCGTCCCAGCGCCCGCTCCAGGGGAGCGCCTGCTCGAAGGGGACGTAGGCGTAGTAGTTGGCCGGGGCGTAGGTGTCGCCGTGCTCGTTGTCGGAGGGGAAGGACCCGTAGAGGCGCGTGCCGTCCATCAGCTTGTCGGCGCCGATGACGCCGGCGTAGCCCACGTCGATCACGTTGGAGTTCGCCACGTTCAGCGCCCAGCGGAACCCGAGCAGGAACACCAGGGCGATGGCCAGCCAGGCGGCCGGGACGAGCAGCCGGACGGGCGGCGGGGGCGCGCGGCGCGGCCGCGCCGCGGCCAGCATGCGGACGAGGAGGTAGACGAGCGGCGGGTAGGCCAGCGGCACCGACCAGCCGATCTCGCCGTGGTTGAAGAAGGCCAGCGAGGCCGAGAAGCCGACCAGCACCAGCAGGTCGGCGTGCAGGAGCCGGAAGGGCCGGCGCGGGTCCACGAACGGCAGGACGAACAGCACGCACAGCGGGATCCAGAGGTAGAGGGCGTTGGCCTTGCGCCCGAAGGCGCCGGGGTAGCCGCGGGCCATGGACCACGGGACCTGGAAGCCCGTCCACGCCTCCAGGACCTGCCCGGTGCGGTCGAGGACGAGCACCTGGCCGATCTCCTTGCGCGGGCGCCCGCGGCGCTCGGGGTCGAAGAAGGAGACCTGCCAGCGGTCGGCGCCCTTCATGTACGCGATCTCGGTGTAGCCCGGGTGGCGGCGCAGCATGTCCGCGATCCGGTCCACGCGTTTGGCGACCGCCACCACCTCGACGGCCGCGCGCCGGTGGCCCGGCGGCGGGCGGTCCTGGCGCGCGGGCGTGGTCAGCCCGTTGGGGTCGGGCGGCGCGGTGGTCGTCGTCGCCCCGGTGGCGGGCGCGGCGGCGGCGCAGAGGAGGCAGCCCGCGGCAAGCAGCGCCGCGGCCGCCCTCACTTGCGAAAGCTCCAGAGCTTGTTGCCGGCGAAGGAGACCGGCGTGGCCAGGACGATCGCGATCGCCTGCGCCGGCACCTCGGCCATCCCGGCCTTCTCGACCAGGAGCCACAGGGCGAGGAGGTTGAAGGCGAACGCGGCCAGGCTGACGGCGAAGAAGCGCGCGGCCTGGAAGCCGGCGTGCCCGTCGCGCGCGTCGAAGGTCCAGTGGCGGTTCCAGACGAAGTTGTTGGTGACGGCGACGAGGAAGGCCACCGTCGCCGCGAGGCGGTAGTCGAGGCCGGCCAGGTGGACGCCGGCGGCGAACACGGCGAGGTTCACGGCGTAGCCACTGGCCCCCACGGCGCCGAAACGGATCAGCTGGAGCCAGTTGTGGGGCCGGCGCAGGCCGTGGCGCACGCGGACGTGCAGACCCAGCGGGACGGAGGTGGCCTCGTCGCGCATCGGCGCAGGGTAGCGACCCGCGCGGGTCGCTACCCGCTTACGCCGAAGTGGTCCAGGACGATCGGAAGCACGTCTCGCAGCGTCCACTGGCCCTTGGCGTCGCGGTCGTCCGGGCCGCAGCCGCACCACATCAACGGCCCCAGCGAGTCGCCGCGGTGCAGCGAGCCGTGGCTGCCGCCGCCCACGTGGGCGGCGCCGCCCCAGTCGACGAACTCGAAGCCGGGCGCCGCCGAGACCAGCACGTCGCCGGCCGTCGGGCAGGTCAGGGCCGACCAGATGCGCGACAGCGCATCGGGATAGGTGTCCGAGGCGAACCTGCCGCGCGCCGCGCTGCCCTCCAGGACGTTGAGGCTGCCCTCCAGCGTCCAGCGCTCGCCGCGCGCGTCGGCCGCGCGGCCCCCGGGGCGGAAGCGCAGCTCGCCCCCGCCCCGCGAGGGCGAGCGCACGACGGCGTCCCCGTTCTCCCGCCACGTCAGGAGGTCCACGCCGTCGGCGCCCTCCAGCGCGCCCAGCGTCCCGGCCACCGCGTCGTCGCGGTCCGCGGGATCCAGCGCGTAGACCATCGCGAAGCGCTGCCCGGGCGAGAGGGCGATGCGCGCGCCCTCGGGGTCGGGGTCGTCGGGGCGCAGCACGTCGAGATCGGCCAGGACCGGCAGCAGGTTGACGCTCTCGTCGACGAGCGAGTGCGCGTGGTCGGCCAGGACCACCATGGCGTGCTCGGCCAGGAACTCGTCGATCCCGCCCGCCGCCTCCATCAGGCGCCCGATCTGGCGATCGGCCTCCACCGCCGACTCGCCCTGCGCGTCGGGCCCGAGGCGGTGCGAGTGCGTGTCGTTGTCCGGCAGGGAGAGCAGGAGGAAGTCGAAGAGGTCGTGCTCGACCATGTAGGCGCCGACGCAGCCCGCGTGCGCGTCGCGGGCGCCCGGCAGCCCGAGCTGCGACCGGCACCCCGTCCTGCGGGTGGCGAACATGTCGGCGTAGAACAGCTCCTTGGGGCCCCACAGCGGATGGCGGAACAGCGTCGCCCCGGCCAGGCGGGCCAGCGCGCTCTCGCCGGTCGGCATCACGCGATGGCGCCCGCGGGTGATGAGGAAGGTGGTCCCGGCCGTGCGCAGGCCCGCGTCGTCGAGATGCTCGAACACCGTCTTCGTGCGGCGCGACAGGTGGGCCAGGTTGAGGTTGTAGATCGTGTCCGTCAGCGACGTGTGCACGCCGAAGGCGCGCGAGGCCTGGAAGCTCGAGCCGTATTCCACGTAGCGGCCCTCGGCGCGGTGGAACCAGTTCATCCCCGGGATGCGGTGCTCGTCCGGGCCGGTGCCGGTGGCGATCGACGAGGTGCAGACCGGGGTGACGGAGGGAAACGCCGCCGCGCAGTCGGACACGTAGACCCCGCGCTCCATGACCGCGGCGAGGTGCGGGGCCAGGCCGTCGGAGACGACCTGCTCCAGGACCTCCGAGCGCAGGCCGTCGATCACCGCCAGGACCAGCTTGGGCGGCGGGCCGGAGCGGTCCGCCGGGCTCATCTCAGGACGCGCAGCCCGGCGTACTTCTCGTCGTCGCGCCCGCGCCCGCGCCAGTACAGCCAGCCCAGGGCGAGGAGGGCGACGACGCCCGCGGGTGGCGCGACGATCGCCAGCACGGCCACGAGAAGCGATGCGCCGTCCCTGTAGACGGCCAGGGCCGAGCGGGCGTCGGGGTCCAGGCGGCGCGAGGCGCGGGTGAAGAAGCCCCGCGCCGCGGCGTTGGCCAGCGCGGCGCAGGCCAGGCCGGCCGGGAGCCCGGGCCACCACATGTCGTACGTGTCGTCCAGCGAGCCGGCGAACAGCAGCGCCCCGACGCCGATCGAGACGCCGGCCAGGCAGGCGCCCAGCGTGCCCGCGTCGAAGGCCCCGGGACGGCGGCGCTCGTAGCCCACCGTGGCGGCGAGCGCGGCCACCACCGCGATGAGCCACGCCGGGGACTGGAGGAACGCGAAATGGGTGCCGCCGAAGTCGAGTCCCGCGCCGGAGGAGCCCATCGCGCCGGCCAGCATCGCGGGCAGGTACGGGCGGATGCCGGCGGCGGTGGCCAGTCCGATCCCCTGGCATATGACGAGGAGGAGGTCCATGTACCGTTGAGGGCGTCATGACGATAGACGACCGGCCGCCGCGCTCCACCTCGCGGGACCTGGAGCGCTACGCCTCTCTCTTCGCCGCCCGGACGCAGGTCATGAAGTCCTCGGCGATGCGCGACCTGATGGCCCTCACCGAGCGCGAGGACGTGATCTCGCTGGCCGGCGGCCTGCCCGATACGTCCACCTTCCCGGCGGAGTCCTACGCCAAGCTGATGTCCCAGGTGGCGGCGGAGTCGTGCGCGAAGGCCCTGCAGTACGGCCCGACCGAGGGACTCGAGGGGGTCAAGGATTGCGTCCTGCAGGTCATGGCCGCCGAGGGGATGGACGACGTCGACCCCGGCGAGGTGCTCGTCACCACGGGCGGCCAGCAAGTGATCGACCTGGTCTGCAAGACGCTCATCGATCCCGGCGACGTCATCGTGGCCGAGGCGCCCACCTACCCCGGCGCCGTCCCCACCTTCAGCGCGTACGAGGCCGACGTCGTGCAGGTGGCGATGGACCGCGACGGCATGCGCGTCGACGAGCTCGAGGAGACGCTCGACCGCCTGGAGCGCGAGGGCCGCCGGCCCAAGTTCGTCTACACCGTGCCGACCTTCCAGAACCCGGCCGGCGTGACGATGTCGCTGCCGCGCCGCGAGCGCCTGGTGCGGATCGCGGCGGAGCGCGAGCTGCTGGTGCTCGAGGACAACCCCTACGGGCTGCTGCGCTACGAGGGCGACCCGGTCCCCACCCTGCGCGCGCTGGACGGCGGCGAGTACGTGATCTACCTGGGGACGTTCTCCAAGATCCTCTCGCCGGGGATCCGCCTGGGCTGGGCCGTGGCGCCGCGTCCGGTGCTGGCCAAGATGAACATCGGCAAGCAGTCGGCCGACCTGTGCTCGTCGTCGGTGGCCCAGCACTTCGTGGCCGCCTACTTCCAGTCCGGCCACTGGGAGGGCTACCTGCGCTCGCTGCGCGAGATCTACCGGCGCCGGCGCGACACGATGCTCGACGCGCTGGCCGAGCACCTGCCGGCCGAGGCCGAGTGGACGCGCCCGGGCGGCGGGCTGTTCGTGTGGGCGACGCTGCCCGAGTACATAGACACGACGGACCTCCTGGCCCGCGCGCTGCGGGAGAGCGTGGCCTTCGTGCCGGGCCGCGCGGCCTACATGGACGGCCGGGGCGGCTCGTCGCTGCGGCTGAACTTCAGCGGCGTGGGCGAGGACGACATCCGCGAGGGAGTGCGGCGCATCGGCAAGGTCGTGCGCGAGCAGGTCGGCCTGTACGGGACCCTCACCGGCTCGGCGCCCGCGCCCCCCGCGGCCGGGGCGCAGGCCCCCGCGCCGGCGACGCCCGACGAGCGCCTGGCCGACGTGCTGCACCTGCCCGACGCCGCGCGGCGCGGCGCCCGCCGCCGGGCCGAGTGACGCGCGTCGCGGTCTTGAAGGGAGGGCGCTCGCTGGAGCGCGAGGTCTCCCTGCGCTCGGGCGCGCGCGTGGAGGACGCGCTGGAGCGCCTGGGCCACGACGTCGTGGCGGTCGACGTGGGCGGTGACCTGGTCGAGCGGCTGCGCTCCGAGCGTCCCGACGTGGCGTTCGTGGCGCTGCACGGGCGCGACGGGGAGGACGGAACGGTGCAGGAGCTCCTCGAGCTGCTCGACATCCCCTACACGGGGTCGGGGGTGTCGGCCTGCATCCGCTGCATGGACAAGGTGCTGGCCAAGCACACGATGCGCGACCACGACATCCCCACGCCGGATTGGCACGCCTTCAACGAGACGGCGTTCAAGGAGCTCGGCGCCGCGGGCGCGCTGCCCGAGATCGAGGCCCGGCTGGAGTTCCCGATCGTGGTCAAGCCGGCGGCGCAGGGGAGCGCGCTGGGAATCAAGTTCGCCCGCACGCCCGCCGACGTCCCGACCGCGCTGGTAGCCGCGTTCTCCTACGACCGCAAGGTGCTGCTGGAGCGCCACGTGGAGGGGCGCGACCTGGCGGTGTCGGTGGTCGACCTGCCCGACGGCGGTCCCACGCCGCTGCCGGTGGTGGAGGCGGTGCCGCGCGGGGAGGACTTCTACGACTTCGAGGCGCGCTACGAGATCGGCCGCTCGGAGTTCGTCTGCCCGGCCGACCTGGGATCCGAGGTGGCGGCCGAGGCGCAGCGCCTGGCGCTGGCCGTCTACGAGCTCTTCGGCTGCTACGGCTTCGCGCGCGTGGACCTGATGCTCGACCGGGCCACCGGCGAGCTGTCGGTCCTGGAGGCCAACGCCATCCCCGGCCTCACCGAGACGTCCCTGCTCCCGCAGGCCGCCGAGGCCCATGGGCTGGCCTTCGAAGCCCTGGTGGCGCGGCTGATCGAGCTGGCTACTCTTCGCCGGCGAAGTCTTCCGGCGTGACGTTCTCGAGGAAGTCCTTGAACTTCTCCACGACCTCCTCGGTGTCCTCGACCTCGTGCTCGAACTCGATCGCGGACTCGGCGATCACGTCCTCGGCGGCGAAGATCGGGGCCTCGGAGCGGACGGCCAGCGCGAGCGCGTCGCTGGGCCGCGAGTCGATCTCAATTTCGCGCCCGTTGACCGCCAGGGTGATCGACGCGTAGAAGGTGTTCTCGCGCAGCTCCGTCACGGAGACGCGGGTGCAGGAGACCTCGAGCTCGGACAGCATGTCCGACACCAGGTCGTGGGTCATGGGGCGCGGAGTCGTGGCGCCCTGGAGCTTCATGAGGATCGCCGCCGCCTCGGGATGGCCGATCCAGATCGGGAGGAACTTGTTGGAATCGACGGTCTTCAGCAGCACGATCGGCTGCTTGCCGACCATGTCGAAGCTCACGCCGTAGATCACCATCTCCTGCACGAAAGCGGCTCCTGGCCCGGGGGCGCTCAGTATAGGCCGGGTACGGTTGGCGACTGTGTGGCCGCTGGTGCTCATCGTGGGGCTCGGCGCGGCGCTGCGGTTCGCGGGGATCGGCGACCAATCCTTCTGGTTCGACGAGTCGGTGACGGCCGAGGTCGTGCGTCCGGGCGTCCACGGCGCGTGGGACGCGCTGAAGGCCTCGGAGTCCACTCCGCCGCTGTACTACGGCCTGGCCTGGCTGTGGACACGGGTGTTCGGGCACGGGGAGGCGGGGCTGCGGTCGCTGTCGGCCGTTTTCGGGACGCTGACGATCCCGGTGGCGTGGGCGGCGGCGCGCGAGGTCACGGGGCGCTGGGGAGCCTGGGCGGCGGCGCTCGTCGTGGCGGTGAGCCCTCTGCTCGTCTGGTACTCCCAGGAAGCGCGGGCGTACTCGTTGCTCGTCCTGATGGGTGGCGTCTCTCTGTGGCTGTGCCTGCGGGCTGTCTCCGCTCCGTCGTCCGGGCGCCTCGTCGTCTGGGCGCTCGCCGCCTGCCTGGTCATGTTCACCCACTACTTCGGTGCGTTCGTGGTGGCCGGCGAGGCGCTGGTCCTGCTGCCCGCCTTCCGCCGGCGCCCGGAGGCGCTCGTGTGGGCGGTCCCCCTGCTCGCGGCCACCGGCGTCGGCCTGCGGGCTCTCAGCCACGCCCAGGGGAGCGGCAACCGCACGTCCTGGATCGCCACGATCCCCCTCGGCGACCGCGTGAGCGACGTGGCGCGCGAGCTGGGGAGCGCGAGCACCGACATCATCGCCGTCAACGCGGGGCGGCCGACGGGTCCGGCGACCGTGCTCGGCTGGGTCGGGGTGCTCGGAGCGCTCGCGGTGGGGGTCGCCGTCTGGGCCCTCGCCTGGCGGCGCGGCGACAGGACGGCCGTCGAGGGCTCCCGCCGCGCCGGCCCCGTCGCGGTCATCGCCGCGGCCGGCCTCCTCATCCCCCTGGCCCTGGCCCTGGCGGGCGACGCCCACGACTACTTCCTCGACCGCAACCTCCTCGCCGCCGCCGTCCCCGTGGCGGTCCTGTTCGGGGTGGTGGTGGGGCTCGAACCGACCCACGCGGTCGTGGCGCGCGCCGGGCTGCGTATCGCCGCCGTGTTCGAGCGGACCGGCGACGCGCGCAAGGGGTCGCTCCGCCCGGTCGCGCTGGCCCTGGTCGGCCTGGCCTGTCTCGCGGGGGTGTGGGTGGACCGTCAGGTTCTGCGCCGGCCCGAGCTGGGGCGGGCGGACTGGCGGGCGATCGCGTCGGACCTGGGGCCGGACAGCCGCGATCGGGTCATCGCGATCGTCCCCGGGTTCGCGCAGGCGCCGCTGCGTGTGTACGGGCGCGAGCTCTCGCCGCTTCCCCCCACGGGGGTGCGGGTGACCGAGGTGGACCTGGTGGGGAACTTCGTCCTCGGCGTCCAGCGCGAGCCGCGGCCGCCCGCCGGCTTCGCGGCGGCGGGACGAGCGACGCACGTCCAGGTGGCGCTGCTGCGCTACCACTCGCCGTCGCCGCGCCTCGTCACCCCCGCCGCCCTTGTCGCCGCGGGCTTCCCCGCCGACGGGCTCGTGGTCGAATACGCGACCGCCACCCGCCGCTGGACCGGCGCGTACCTGCGCCAGGTCGCCGCCTGGACGCGGATCCTCTCCCGTCAGCCGACCGCGGCAGACCTCGTCGCCCTCCAGGATCCCTCCCTCCCCGCGCTCACCCCCGTGCCGCCCGGCGCCCCCTACGGCGCCGACCTGCACCGGCTCGCGGCCCGGGCCGCGACGGCCGGCGCGGCCTGGGCCCGCCAACCCGGAGATTCCCGCCTGCGCGCCCGCTTCGCCGCGGCCGTGGCCCGCGCGGCGAAGCCCCGCCCCGGCGACCTCCGCCGGCCATGACGTCATCCGTCGCGCGCGCATACGTGTACCGGGCGCTGACCAACGCTCCCCCGGAACGGATCGCGGGGCTCCAGCGCCACCCCGCGACGGGGTGGGCGATGGCGATCGCCCACGCGGTCGTGGCCGGCGGCCCGGTGAGCATCGCCGAGGGCCCGGCGCGGAACCTACTGCTGTCGGGAGCCCGCCTCCCACTCGACCACGTGCAGGGGTTCGCCGTGGTCCGGGGGCTGCTGGAGGCGCCGGTACAGGAGGCGCTGCGACGCACGGTGGCGCGGGGGAGCGTCGTGTACGACGCCGGCGCGAACCTCGGGTTCTTCACGCTCCTGGCCGCGCGGCTGACCGGCCCGACCGGGCGCGTGGAGGCGTTCGAGCCGCTGCCGGCGAGCGCGGCCGCGGTGCGCGCCAACGCCGCGCTCAACGGCTTCGACCAAGTGGCGGTGCACCAGGCGGCGCTCGGCCGCGAGACGGGCCGCGGCGAGTTCCTCGCCGTCGCCGAGCCGAGCCAGTCGCACCTGTGCGACCGGGGGCGCCACCCCGACACGCGTGACGTCCTGGACGTGGAGGTACTCGCACTCGACGACCTCGTCGGCTCAGGCCGTCTCCCGCCGCCCGACGTCCTCAAGATCGACGTCGAGGGCTCGGAGATCGCGGCGCTCGAGGGCGCCCGCGACGTCCTGCGCAACCACGGCCCCGCCGTCGTCTGCGAGACGCACGAGACCAACCGCGAGGTCCACGACCTCCTGGTCGAGCTCGGCTACTCGGTGGAGAACCTCGAGGGCCCGGAGCCCGTCCCCGAGGCCGGTCCGACGCACATCCTGGCCCGCCCGCGGGGGTGACGCCCCGCGACGTCGAGTGGGCGATCCAGGACTCGAACCTGGGACCTCTTCCTTATCAGAGAAGCGCTCTAACCGGCTGAGCTAATCGCCCGTGCGGGGGGCGATTCTAGCGGCCAGCTCGAGGGCCTCGTCCACGGACCCGAGCTCGACCTCGATGCGGTAACCGGTCCCGCGCTGGCGGACCGTGACGTCGCGGCCGAGCGCGGCGCCGAGCGCCTCCGAGGCCGTCGCCATCGCCGCCTCCTGGTCGGGGTGAGGCCGGGGAGCCCGGCGCGAGCGGGCCGGCGTGGCGCCGTTGGCGGCGCGGGCGCGGTCCTCGGTCTGGCGGACCGACCAGCCGCCGTCCGCGGCGGCGCGGGCGAGGCGCCGCCGGTCGCCGTGATCCTCGGCCAGCAGCAGCGCGCGGCCGTGTCCCGCCGTCAACGCGCCGGTTTCCAGGAGTTCGATTCCCTCGTCCGGCAGATCCAGGAGGCGCACGAGGTTGGACACCGCGACGCGGCTGCGTCCGACGCGGCGGCCGACGTCCTCCCGCGTGAGACCGAGCTCCTCCACCAGGGCCGCGCAGGCGCGCGCCTGCTCGACCGGGTTGAGGTCCTCGCGCGCCATGTTCTCGATCAGCGCGAGCTCCAGCGACGCCGCGTCGTCGTCGGCGCGGACGATCGCCGGCACCTCGTCCAGCCCGGCCAGCTGGGCGGCGCGCCAGCGGCGCTCGCCGGCGATCAGCTCCCAGCCCCCTGCCGGGCGCGGGCGCACGAGCACCGGCTGCAGCACGCCGCGCTCGCGCAGCGACGTGGCCAGCGCACCCAGCGAGTCCTCGTCGAAGTGGCGCCGGGGCTGGTTGGGGTTGGGCTCGATCGCGTCGACCGGGAGGACGCGCAGCTCCTCCGTCGCGTCCTCGCGCTCCGGCGCGGACAGGATCGCCGCCAGTCCCCGGCCCATTCCCCGGTCAGCCACGCGCCGCCACCTCCTTCGCTAACTCAAAGTAAGCGCTCGCCCCGGCCGACCGCGGGTCGTGGTGGATCACGGGGCGGCCGAAGCTGGGCGCCTCGGAGATCCGCACGTTGCGCGGGATCACCGTGTCGAAGACCAGCTCGGGGAAGTGCTGGCGGACCTCGCGCTCCACGTCCTGGGCCAGGCGCGTGCGGCCGTCGTGCATCGTCAGGACCAGGCCCGCCATCGTGAGCCGAGGATTGAGCTCGCGCTGGATGGTCTGGACCGTATCGAGCAGCCCGGCCAGCCCCTCCAACGCGTAGTACTCGGTCTGGACCGGGACGAGGACTCGGTCGGCGGCGACCAGCGCGCCGACCGTGAGCGGCCCCAGCGACGGCGGGCAGTCCAGGAACGTGAAGGCATGGCGGTCGCGGGCCGGCGCCAGCGCGTCGCGCAGGCGCGTCTGGCCGTCCGCAAGCGTCGGCAGCTCGACGGTCGCGCCCGCGAGATCCGGGGTCGACGGGACCACCTCCAGGCCGTCGATCGAGCTGCGGTGGGTGGCCTCCTCCAGCGTTGCGCTCCCCGCGATCACGTCGTAGACGTTGGGCGAGAGGTCCTTGGCCAGGCCGAGGCCCGTCGTCGCGTTGCACTGCGGGTCCACGTCGACGAGCAGGGTCGGGTAGCCCGCCTCGGCGACGCACGCCGCGGCGTTCACCGCGGTCGTCGTCTTGCCCACGCCGCCCTTCTGGTTCGCCACCGCGTAGATCGTGCCCACGCGCTGGAAGCTAGCGCCGGTTCCGGTCGCGGGCGGCGCGTTCCCCCGCAAAGAGCGGGCTATCGGGGCGCGGAGAGCGGCCGCTTCGCCGCCATCCCGGGGCGCCGGGGGAACCGCTCGGGCGTGGGACCGGTCTTGCGATAGACGTGCAGGTGCCGGTCGCGGGCCGCCGGGAACGGCTCGACCCGGCGCACCTCCTCCACCTCGAGGCCCAGCTGCGCCGCCGCGGCGGCGCCCGCGGCCTCCTCCGCCGCGTCGCGGCGTCCCTTCCAGGCGACCAGCGCCCCGCCCTCGCGCAGCAGCGGCGCCGCGTACTCGGCGAGGATCGGCAGGGTCGCGACCGCCCGGGCTGTCACCAGGTCGCAGGCCCCGATCCCCGCCCCCCACTCCTCCGCGCGCGCGTGGACCACCTCGACGTTCCCCGACCCCGCCGCGTCGGTCGCGCGGGCCAGGAACTCGCACTTGCGCCCCGCACTCTCCACCAGCCAGACCCGCGCCTCCGGGAGCGCGACCGCGAGCGCCAGCCCCGGAAACCCCGCTCCCGAGCCCAGATCCGCCACCGTTCGCGCCTCCCGCACCACAGCCAGTTCCAGCGCCACCAGGGAGTCCGCCAGATGCGCGTCCACCGCCTCCTCGCGCGCGCGTACCGTCGTCGGCGCGTGCGGGTCCGCCTCGACCAGGTCCAGCACCGCGGCAAACGACTCGACCGCGCCGGACCCCAGCCCCCACCGCTCGACGAGGTCAGCGACCGAAGGCATCGGCGTAGCGGTCGCGCATGGCACGGTAGCGCTCCCAGGCGTGGGCGTCGAGCTCAGGCGTCAACTCGGCGTCGAGGAGCGGCGCCAGGTCCTCGACCAGCGCCGGACCGCGGGCCACCCACTGGAAGTAGTGACGGCCGCCGTGGTCGTACGGCCCGTACAGACGGCTGCGGGGGAACCACGCCGCCAGCGACCGCAGCAGCGCCTCGTGGCGGACGTGCATCCGGAGCAGGACGTGCGGCTGCTTGCCGTCCCCGCCGAACGATCCTTGCCCCACCAGCACGCCCAGGACCACGCCCCGCTCGAAGTCGCCCAGATCGGCAGCCATGACCCGGGATTGTTACACCGGGGTAAAAAACGTGAAACGCCGCTAGGAAACGACCGGCGCGACTACGAGATGGCGGTCGGGCTCGTCGCCCTCGCTGTATGTCTCGACCTCGTGGCGGTCGCGCAGGAACTCGTGGACGACACGGCGCTCCGACGCCACCATGGCGTCCAGCGCCACCGGGCGGCCGAACTGGACAGCCTCGGACGCGGCCTTGTCGGCCTGGCGCTCCAGCGCCTCGGCGCGTCGGGCGCGGTAGCCAGCCGCATCGACGACCACGCGCTTGCGGTCGCCCTCCAGGCCGCGCCAGGCGACGCGGGTGGCGATGTGCTCCAGCGCGTCGATGGTCTGGCCGTGACGGCCGATCAGCACGCCGAGCTCCTCACCCTCGATCGCGCCGCGCACCTGCTCGTCGTCCTCGGTGACCTCGACGTCGGCGTCGAGGTCGAGCGCCTCGACGATCTCCTCCAACAGGTCGCGCACGCGCTCGGCGGGCGCCTCGGGCCGCGAGTCGCTCACCGGCGCCGGCCCGACCGGGCCTTCTTGCGCCGCCGCGGCGGGGGCGGCGGCTTGGCCTTGGACGCACCCGAATCGGCGCCGGCGCCGTTGCCCGACTCGGCCGGCGCCTCCTTCGACGACGCCTTCCCCGCCACCGCGGCGGCCGCGCCCGCGGGCACCGTCTCACCGGCCGTTCCCGCCGGCGGGCGTATCGGTCCGACGGTCCGCTTGACGATGTACTGCTGGAGGATCGTCCACAGGTTCGTGGTGATCCAGTAGACGATCAGCCCCGCCGGGAAGTTGATGATGAAGAAGACGAAGACCAGCGGGAGCGCCATCATGATCCGGCGCTGGTTCGCGTCCGCGCTGACCGTCATGAGCATGCTCGACAGCACCTGCGAGCCCACGTAGAGCACGATCAGGGTGACCAGGACCCCGCCCGTGGCCTTGTGCGTGAGGTCGGGGATGAAGAGGAACTGCGCGGAGTCGCCGCAGTAGACGTTGGCGATCTTCGTCCCCGCGCGCGTGGCCGCGTCCACCTTGGCCGGGCAGATGTCGTGCTTGAGGTCCGTGCGCAGCATGTAGAAGAGCGAGATGAAGATGGGCATCTGCGCCACGAGCGGCAGGCAGGAGCCCAGCGGGTTCACCTTGTTCTCCTGGTAGAACTTCATCATCTCCTGATTCAACCGCTGCTTGTCCTCCTTGTACTTCGCCTGCAGCTCCTTGATCTGGGGCTGGAGGCGCTGCAGCGCCTGCATCGACTTGAACTGGCGCAGCGTCAGCGGCAGCAGCGCCAGCCGGACGACGACCGTCAGCCCGACGATCGCCCAGCCCCACGACCCGCCCGTGACGTGGTCGTGCAGCCAGACCATGATCGCCTCGGTGAGGTTGATCAGCGGCTGGAGGACGTTGGCGAAGACGACGAACATGGCCTAGGGGGTGGGGGTCGCGGCGCGGCGCGGCGCGAACAGCCGCTGGGCCTCTACCGGGTCGTGTCCGCCGTGGCTCCACGGGTTGCAGCGGAGCAGGCGCCAGGCGGCGAGGACCAGGCCGCGGAGTATGCCGTACCGCTCGATCGCCTGTACGGAGTAGCGCGAGCACGACGGCTCGTACTTGCAGCGCGCCGGCAGGCCGGGCGAGACGAAGCGCCGGTAGAAGCGGATCGGCGCCAGGACGACGGCGCGGACCGCGGTCACGGGCGCACCGCCTCCATCAGCTCGTCCAGCTCGCGCTCGACGCCGGCCAGGCCCTCGCGCTCGGCCAGGTCGCGCGCCTCGGGCCGGGCCACCACCACGTAGTCGTGGTCGGTGGGAAGCGTCTCCGACCGCGCGCGGAAGGCCTCGCGCAGCAGGCGCTTGACCTTGTTGCGCTGCACGGCTCCGCCGACCTTGCGCGACACCGATACTCCGAGTCGCGGTCCATCGGCGCCACCGCGTGGGAACGCGTAGACGACGAAGTGGCGATTCCCCTGGGAGCGTCCCTTGCGGTAGACGCGCTCGAAGTCGGCGCTGCGCGAGAGGCGCCCCGACATCGCTCAGACCGACAGGCGCTTGCGGCCCTTGGCGCGCCGGCGCTTGAGCACCGCCCGCCCGCCGCGCGCGCGCATCCGGGCGCGGAACCCGTGGGTGCGGGCGCGCTTGCGCTTCTTGGGCTGGTACGTGCGCTTCACGGTGGCGAAGGGTACACGCGGCCGGTTCTCCACACTCGGCCAACCGCTGTGGAAAACGGAAACGTGCGCGATTTGCGACCACGCTCCCCGGCACCTCGCCCGCGCCGCGCCGCCGGTGCTATGTTCGACCCGCCGGGGCCCTCGGGCCCCCACATCCACAGGAACGACGCGCCGGCCCCGGGGGAAGGGACACCCGTGGGCGCGGGTCGAACGCGCCCGCCCACCTGCTCGTGAACACCGCCGAAATCGACCGCCGCTGGCCCGCCATCCAGGCCCATCTGCGTGCGGCGGTCCCGGAGTCGGTGCACCAGATCTGGTTCGAGCCGCTGCGGCCCGTCGCCCTGGAGGGACCCGCGCTCACGCTGGCCGCGCCCGAGTCCCACGTCCGTTGCCTGGCCGACCGCTTCGGCCGCGTGCTCCAGACGTCCGCCGCGGCCGAGCTGGGCCCGGACGCCTCGGTCGACGTCGTGGTCGCCGGCGCGGAGGAACGCCGCCGGCCGCACACCCCGCCCCCCGACCGGCCCGGCCCCCCCGACCGCCGGGCCGGCGAGCTCAACCCCGGCTACACCTTCGACGAGTTCGTCATCGGCGACGGCAACCGCCTGGCCCACGCCGCCGCGCTGGCCGTGGCCGAGCAGCCCGGACAGGCCTACAACCCGCTCTTCCTCTACGGCCCTCCCGGCGTCGGCAAGACCCACCTCCTGCACTCCATCGGCCACTACGTGCGCACGCACGGGGCCGGGCTGACCGTCCGCTACACGACCGTCGAGGCCTTCACCAGCGCCTTCGTCACCGCCCTGCGCGAGGGCGACATCGCGCGCTTCAAGACGGCCTACCGCGGCACGGACGTCCTGCTCATCGACGACATCCAGTTCCTCGAGGACAAGGCCCGCACCGAGGAGGAGTTCTTCCACACGTTCAACGCCCTGCACGACACCGGCGGTCAGCTCGTGCTCACGTCCGACCGCCTGCCCCGCGACATGCAGGCGCTGGAGGAGCGCCTGCGCGAGCGCTTCGAGTCCGGCCTTGTCGCCGACATCACCGCGCCCGACGTCCACACGCGCCTGACCATCCTGCGCAAGCGCGCCGGCCACGACCGCCTGGGCCACATCGATCCTCGGGCGCTCGAGGTGATCGCCGACCGCGTCGCCGACAACGTGCGCGCCCTGGAGGGAGCCCTGGTGCGCGTGGCCGCCTTCCACTCCCTGCGCCACCCCGGCGAGCCCGTCACGCCCGAGCTCGTCGCCCACGTGCTCGACAAGCTCTACCCCGAGACCCGCGACCGGCGGCGGCGGGCCACCGTCGCGGTCATCCAGGCCGCCGTGGCGCAGGAGTGCGGCCTGGACGTCGACGACCTCGTCTCCCCCAGCCGCGCCGCCCGCGTCTCCTGGCCGCGCCAGCTCGCCATGTACCTGGCCCGCGAGCTGACCGACGCCACCCTCCCCGCGATCGGCCGAGCCTTCGGCGGGCGCGACCACGCCACCGTCCTGTACGCGGTCAAGCGCGTCCGCGAACGCATCGCCGCCGATCCCGATGCCTACGACCTCGCCCGGTCGCTCTCCGAGCGCCTCCACGGGCCCGATGGCGACCGGCGCGACTGACAGACTTGTCCACCCCGACTCCACACCCCAATGCCCGTAGCCACCGCCGTTTCCGCTCACCTTCCACCCTCTGAACACTCCTATGACAACTCCCCTCCCCATTCTCTTTCCATGAAGCTGTCTTGTTCTCGCGAGACCCTGTTCGGACAGCTCCAGTCCGTCACTCGGGTCGCCTCCGCGCACACCGCGGTCCAGGCACTCTCCGGCGTCCAGATCCATGCCGCCGACGGCGCCGTCGAGCTGCGCGCCACCGACCTGGAGGTCGGGCTGCGCGTCCCGCTCGAGGCGACGGCGGAGCGCGACGGCGACGTCGTGCTGCCGGCGCGGCTGCTGCTCGACGTCGTCCGTGCGCTGCCGTCCCCGGACGTGACGCTCGAGCTGCGCGCCGCCGAGCAGGACGTGGAGATCACGTCGGGCGGCGCCACGTTCCACATCCGCACGCTGCGGGCCGAGGACTTCCCGCCGCTGCCCGAGGCGTCAGGCGACACCACGGTCTCGGTGCCGGCCCAGGCGTTCGTGGAGACGGTGCAGACCGTCGCTCGCGCCGCCTCGCGCGACGAGACGCGCCCGGTCCTGACCGGGATCCTCGTCTCGGCGTCGGGCCAGGAGCTCCAGATGGTGGCCACGGACTCCTACCGCCTCAGCGTGAAGCGCACGGCGCTCGAGGCGCCGCTGGACGGCTCCTTCGAGGCCAACGTGCCGGCGCGCGCGCTGCAGGAGCTGGCGCGCCTGGCCCAGGGTGCCGGCGACCAGCTCACCGTCGGCGTCGGGGCCAACCAGGTCGTCTTCGAGGCCGGCGGCGCCGTCCTGTCGTCGCGACTGATCGACGGTCAGTTCCCCAACTACTCGCAGCTGCTGCCCGAGGCGTTCGAGCACGAGCTCAAGCTGTCCGGGGACGAGCTGACCGAGGTCGTGCGGCGCATCAGCCTCCTGGCCCAGAAGAACGCGCCGCTGCGCCTGGCGTTCTCCGAGGGCGAGGTCACCGTGTCGGCGCAGACACCCGACGTCGGCGAGGCGCGCGAGACCGTGCCGGTCCCGTTCAGCGGCGAGGCGTTCGAGATCGGGTTCAACCCGGACTTCCTGCGCGACGGCCTGGAGAGCCTGGGCGGCGCCGACGTGGTCCTCAAGCTCATCAACCCCCTGCGCCCCGGCCTGATCGAGGCCGCGGACGGCAGCGGCTTCCTCTACCTGATCATGCCGATCAGGCTGAACGTCTGAGCCCGGCCGGATGAGGGTCGCGCGCGTCGACCTGCGTGACTTCCGCTCCTACGAGTCGGCGGAGATGGGGCTCGGCGACGGCGTCACCGTGGTCGTGGGCCCCAACGGCGCGGGCAAGACCAACCTGCTCGAGGCGGTCTACGTCGGCTGCACCGGACGCTCGTGCCGGACGTCCAACGACCGCGAGCTGGTGCGCTTCGGGGCCGCCGTGGCCCGGGTGGAGCTGCACGCCCAGGGCCTGGACGGGCCGCACGTCATCGGCGTGGGGATCGAGCCGGGGGAGGGCAAGCGCGTGCGGGTGGACGGCGTGGCGGCCGAGCGGCTGACCGCGGTCGAGGCCCGGCCCCTGGCCGGCGTCTTCCTGCCCGACCGCCTGGAGCTGGTCAAGGGCCCGCCGGCGCTGCGCCGCGCGCACCTCGACCAGGTGGTGGCGGCGCTGTGGCCCGCCCGGGCCTCGACGCGCCGCGCGTACTCCCGCGCGCTGGCGCAGCGCAACGCGCTGGTGGCGCGGGTCCGGGCCGGCGGCGCGCAGCGCGAGGCGCTGCGCGCCTGGGACCTCGAGCTGGCCGGGCACGGGGTGGCGCTGTCCGCCGACCGCGCCGCCGCGACCGCCGAGCTGGCGCCTCGCTTCGCCGAGCTGGCGGTCGACCTGGGCCTCGACGGAGGCGCGGCGATCGCCTACCGGCCGCGCTCGCGCGCCGAGACGACCGAGGCGCTGGCCGCCGAGCTGGCCGAGCGCGTCGAGGCGGACCTCGAGCGCGGCTTCACCACCCACGGCCCGCACCGCGACGAGCTCGCCTTCACGCGCGAGGGACGCGTGCTGCGCTCCTACGGCTCCCAGGGCCAGCAGCGCCTGGCGCTGCTCGCGCTGCTGCTCGCCGAGCGCGACGCCATCGCCGTCACCCGCGGCGCCCCGCCGCTCATGCTGCTCGACGACGTGATGAGCGAGCTCGACGGCGAGCGGCGCGAGCGCCTGGTGGCCCGCCTCCTCGCCGAGCCGGGCGCGCAGTCCGTCATCACCACGACCGACCTGGCCCACGTGCCGGGCGCCGGCGAGGACGGGGTCTCGGTCGTCCGGGTGCAGGAGGGGCGCGTGGAGGACGCGGTGGTGGCATGAGACGCTCCGCCCCGCGGCCGATCGGCTTTGCGCTGGAGTCGCTGCGCGAGCGCCTGGAGCCCGCGACGCCGTTGGCGGCGGTCCAGCGGGTCTGGCCACAGGTGGCCGGCGAGGTCGTGGCGCGCGAGGCTCAGCCCGTCTCCGAGCGCGCCGGAACCGTCACGATCGCCTGCCGCTCGGCGGTCTGGGCGCAGGAGCTGGACCTCATGTCGCCCGAGCTCGTGGAGCGCCTCAACGGGGCGCTCGAGCGCCCGCTCGTGACCTCGCTGCGGTGCACCGCAACCCCCGGGAGGGCCCGTCCGTGAACCCCACCGGTAACCCGACCGCGCTGCGCGCACTTTTTGCTGCGTTTTGCAGGGATTTATGCGCGCTTGAAGGGCCTGGCAGAAGGGGTCGTTGTGCTATTCTTCTGGATACCGAAAGCGCGAGCCCCGACCCGCGTGCAGTTCCGGCGGCGTCGGGGTTTTCCATGCAGTAGACCGGAGGGCAATTGGCCGAGAAGGACACCAAGCAGGACGGCGGCGAGAAGGCGCCCAAGAAGGGCGCCAAGAAGGGCAAGGCCGGCGGGTACGACGCCGCCGACATCACCGTCCTGGAGGGGCTGGAGGCGGTTCGCAAGCGCCCCGGCATGTACATCGGCTCCACCGGCCCCCGCGGCCTGCACCACCTCGTCTACGAGGTCGTCGACAACTCCGTGGACGAGGCGCTCGCCGGGTTCTGCGACTCCGTCGTCGTGACGATCCACCCGGACAACACGGTCACGGTCACCGACAACGGCCGCGGCATCCCGGTCGCGATGCACGCCAAGGAGAAGCGCCCGGCCGTCGAGGTCGTGCTCACCGTCCTGCACTCGGGCGGGAAGTTCGGCGACGGCGGCGGCTACAAGGTGTCGGGTGGCCTGCACGGTGTCGGCGTGTCCGTCGTCAACGCGCTCTCCGAGCAGCTCCACATCGAGGTGCGCCGCGACGGCCACGTGTGGACGCAGGACTACGAGCGCGGCGCGCCCCAGGGCACCCTGAAGAAGGGGGAGGCGACCAAGGAGACCGGGACCACCGTCACCTTCCTGCCCGACGCCGAGATCTTCGAGACGCTCGACTATGAGTACGAGGTCCTCGAGCAGCGCCTGCGCGAGACGGCCTTCCTGACCCGCGGGCTGCGCATCGTGCTGGAGGACCTGCGCGGCGAGACCCGCCGCGTCGAGTTCAAGTACGACGGCGGCATCCGCGACTTCGTCGCCCACCTCAACGAGAACAAGTCGCCGATCCAGCAGAAGATCGTGTTCTTCGAGGGCGAGAGCGAGAAGGAGGGCGCCGTCGAGGTGGCGATGCAGTGGAACTCCTCCTACCAGGAGTCGATCTTCTCCTTCGCCAACAACATCAACACGCACGAGGGCGGCTCCCATCTCAGCGGCTTTCGCTCCGCGCTCACCCGCACGCTGAACCGCTACGCGCGCGAGAAGGGCGAGCTCAAGGAGAAGGACGACAACCTGGCCGGCGAGGACGTGCGCGAGGGGCTGACCGCGGTCATCTCGGCCAAGCTGCGCGACCCGCAGTTCGAGGGCCAGACCAAGACCAAGCTCGGCAACCCCGGGATGCAGGGCTTCGTCGAGACGATCGTCAACCAGAAGCTCGGCGAGTTCCTCGAGGAGAACCCGCGCGAGGCGCGCCAGATCCTCCTCAAGGCCGTCTCGGCCTCCCGCGCTCGCGCCGCCGCCCGCAAGGCGCGCGATCTGACCCGGCGCAAGTCGGCGCTGGAGAACTCGATGCTGCCCGGCAAGCTGGCCGACTGCTCGGTCAAGGACCCCAGCCTGGCCGAGATCTTCATCGTCGAGGGCGACTCCGCCGGCGGCTCGGCCAAGCAGGGCCGCGACCGCAACACGCAGGCGGTCCTGCCGCTGCGCGGCAAGATCCTCAACGTCGAGAAGAGCCGGATCGACAAGGTCCTCCAGAACCAGGAGATCCAGGCGCTGATCACGGCGATCGGGACGGGCGTGCGCGACGAGTTCGACCTCGAGAAGGCCCGCTACCACAAGGTCATCATCGCCACGGACGCCGACGTGGACGGCGCGCACATCCGCACGCTGCTGCTCACGCTCCTCTACCGCGAGATGCAGCCGCTGATCGACGCCGGCTACGTCTACATCGCCAAGCCGCCGCTCTACAAGCTCACGCAGGGGCGCCAGGAGCGCTACCTGGAGAAGGAGACCGAGCTGGAGGAGGTCCTCCTGGGCGACAAGTGGGACAAGTTCCATGTCTTCGACCGCCACGGCTCGGAGTTCAAGCTGACCGAGGCGCGCTGGCAGAAGTACGGCCGGCTGCTCAAGCAGTACGAGGGCTGGGCGTCCTCGCTGCGCGCCGACCAGAGCCACGAGATCGTCCAGTTCCTCGAGGAGTCCCACATCCTCGACGAGGGCGTCACCTCGTCCGACGCGCTCCTCAAGCTGCTCGACAAGCCCTCGCCCGAGGGGGAACCGTTCGAGCTGGGGGTCCTGGAGCAGGACCCGATGGAGATGACGATCCGCGCCATCGAGCGCAGGACCGGCCTGGCCGCCACCTACAGGGTGGCCCGAGCGCTCTTCGACTCCCATGACTACCGCCAGTTCCTGCGCGTCCACAAGGAGCTCTCCGAGCTGGCCGGCCAGCCGCCGTTCCAGGTCAAGCTGGGCGATCACAGCGCCGAGGCGCTGTCGTTCGAGGAGCTGCGCCGCTGCGTGCTCCAGGTGGCCCAGCGCGGCGTCAAGCTCCAGCGCTTCAAGGGGCTCGGCGAGATGAACGCCGACCAGCTCGCCGAGACGACGATGGACGCCGGCAGCCGCACGCTGCAGCAGGTGACGATGGACGACGCCTACGCCGCCGGCGAGCTGTTCTCGATGCTGATGGGCGACCAGGTCGAACCGCGACGCGACTTCATCGAGACCCATGCCCGGTCCGTGACGAACCTCGATGTCTAGGGGGGTGACGAATGGCTCCCACTGAGACGCTGAGCGGCGGCAACATCGAGCCGCGCGGGCTGGAGGAGGAGATGCGCTCCTCCTACCTGGACTACGCGATGTCGGTCATCGTGGGTCGCGCGCTGCCCGACGCGCGCGACGGCCTCAAGCCGGTCCACCGGCGCGTCCTGTTCTCGATGAACGAGAACGGGCTGCAGCCGACGCGGCCGTTCCGCAAGTGCGCCTTCATCGTCGGCGAGGTCATGGGCAAGTACCACCCCCATGGCGACTCGGCGATCTACGACACCCTCGTGCGCCTGGCCCAGGACTTCGCCATGCGCAACCCGCTGGTGCAGGGCCAGGGGAACTTCGGCTCCATCGACGACGACCCCGCGGCCGCCATGCGCTACACGGAGGCCCGCCTGTCGCGCATCGCCACGGAGATGCTGCGCGACCTCGACTCCGACACGGTCGACTTCACGCCGAACTACGACGGCTCCCAGCAGGAGCCGCTCGTCCTGCCGTCGCGCTTCCCCAACCTGCTGGTCAACGGCTCGGCCGGCATCGCGGTCGGCATGGCCACCAACATCCCGCCGCACAACCTGCGCGAGACCATCTCGGCCACCATCGCCTTCATGGAGGACCCGGACATCGACGTCGACCGTCTGATGCGCCACATGAAGGGTCCCGACTTCCCCACCGGAGGGATCGTCCTGGGGCTGGGCGGCATCCGCGACGCCTACGAGACGGGCCGCGGCCGGGTCCGCGTCCAGGCCCGCGCGCACGTCGAGCCGCTCAAGCAGGGCAAGGAGTCGATCATCGTCACCGAGCTGCCCTACATGGTCAAGAAGGGCGGCGACGGCGGCCTGATCCAGAAGATCGTCGACCTGGTCCACGACAAGAAGCTGTCGGGGATCTCCGACCTGCGCGACGAGTCCGACAAGCGCGGCATGCGGCTGGTCATCGAGCTCAAGCGGGACGCCATCCCCAAGGTCGTGCTCAACCAGCTCTACAAGCACACGCCGATGCAGACGACGTTCGGCGTGAACATGGTGGCCCTGGTCGACGGCGTCCCGCGCACGCTGTCGCTGCGCGAGGCGCTGGACGCCTACGTGCGCCACCAGCGCGACGTCGTCGTGCGGCGCACGAAGTTCGAGCTGGCCGAGAAGGAGCGCCGCGCCCACATCCTCGAGGGCCTGCTGGTCGCGCTGGACAACCTCGACCAGGTCATCGAGACCATCCGCGCCTCGCGCGACGGCGAGGCGGCGCGCCAGGCGCTGGTCGACCGCTTCGAGCTCACCGAGGTCCAGGCCCACGCGATCGTGGAGATGCGCCTGCGCCAGCTCACCGCGCTGGAGAGCGACAAGATCCGCGACGAGCACCGCGACATCGTCGAGCGCATCAAGGAGCTGCGGGAGATCCTCGGGGACGAGGGCCGCGTCCTCGGTCTCATCAAGGAGGAGCTGCAGGAGATCGCCGACACCTACGGCGACGACCGGCGCACCGAGATCACGCACGCCGAGGGCGAGATCGACATCGAGGACCTGATCGCCGACCAGCAGATGGTCATCACGATCACCAAGTCCGGCTACATCAAGTCGCTCCCGCTGACCACCTACCGCAGTCAGCACCGCGGCGGCGTCGGGGTGACCGGGATGGACATGAAGGACGGCGACTACATCGAGCACCTCTTCGTGTGCTCGACGCACGACTTCCTGCTCTTCTTCACCAACCGCGGGAAGGTCTACCGGTCCAAGGTCTACGAGCTGCCCGAGGCCTCGCGGACGGCCAAGGGCCGCTCGCTGAACAACTTCCTCCCGCTGCGCGAGGGCGAGCGGGTGCACGCGGTCATCGACACGCGCGACTTCTCCGAGGGCGGCTACCTCGTCTTCGCCACGCGCAAGGGCCAGCTCAAGAAGACAGAGTTCGCGGCCTACAACACGCCGATCAAGGCCGACGGGATCATCGCCATCAAGATCCGCGACGACGACGAGCTGGTCGCCGTGCGCAAGACCACGGGCGACGACGACATCATCATGGTCGCGCGCTCCGGTCAGGCGGCGCGCTTCAACGAGTCCCAGGCCCGCCCGATGGGGCGCGACACCGGAGGCGTGCGGGGGATGAACGTCTCGCAGAAGGGCAACGCGGTGCTGGCCATGGACATCGCCCGCGACGACACCGAGCTGCTCGTCGTCACCGAGAACGGCTACGGCAAGCGCACGCCCATCCCCTAGTACCCGCGCAAGAACCGCGGGACGATGGGGGTCAAGACGATCACGATGACCGGCAAGAAGGGCGCGGTGCTGGGCGCCCTGGTGGTGCGCGAGCACCAGGAGCTGGTCTTCATCTCCCAGAGCGGGATGGTCCAGCGCACCCCCGTGAAGGGCATCTCCTCCCAGGGCCGGCCCGCCCAGGGCGTGCGGCTGATGAACCTGCGCGAGGACGACACCGTGTCCGCCGTCGCCCTGGTCATGGAGAGCGAGGCCGCCACGGCCGCGCCGGTCGTCGAGGGCACGCCGCCCGACATCGACCCGGACCCCGATCCCGATCCGGAGTCGCCCAACGGCGGGTCGCCCAACGGCGAGGTCTGATCCGGCCCGCCGGTCTGCTTCAATAGCTGGACCAGGGAAAGGAGGTGGTCCTAAGTTGAGTGACAGTTCTTGCGGGACCCTGGAGGTGACCGGCCGCTAGGTCGGATGGCTGGATCCGCTTGGCGAATCCAACCCGGGACACCGCCTGTGCCGTGGCCGGAATTGGTCCCCCCGGCGTCAGTACGAGCGCGACGCAGGCTTCATCCAGTCGGATTGAGAGGGGCGCCTGAGAGGGCGCCCCTCTTCTTTGCCGGGTCCGCTAGGCCGCGGCGGGGAGGTACTGCTTCCAGGCCGGCGGGATCGTCGGGCTCGCCACGTGGATGAAGATCTGCGGCCCCGGGCTGCGGGGCTGGCGGTGCAGCTTCATGCCGGCCTGGCGCAGAAGCTGGTCGCCCTTGCGCCGGTTGCACGGCGCGCAGGACGCGACGATGTTGTCCCAACTCGACGGCCCGCCCTTGGAGCGCGGCACCACGTGGTCCACCGTCAGGTTCCCGCGCGAGCCGCAGTACTGGCACGTCCAGCGGTCGCGGGCGAACACCGCCCGGCGGGTGATCTTGCGCCGGTGCGTGTCGCGCGGTACTCGCACGAACGTCACCAGGCGGATGACGACGGGGCGCGGAAGGGTCAGGCTCTCCGAGCGCAGCTCCCAGTTCGCGTGCTCGACGATCTCGGCCTTCTCCTTGAGGAGCAGCACGGCGGCACGCCGCACCGTCGTCACGTTGATCGGCTCGTACGTCGCGTTCAGGACGAGCACCCGGCCCATATGCGGGCGGAGTGTACCGACCGCCCTCCTCGGCCTCGCCGCCTTTCAGGCGGCCGGATAGGAGCCCAGGACGCGCAGCTGCTCGGTCTGCCCGCGCACCGCCTCCACGGCCGCCGCGACGGCCGGGTCGCGGTCGCGGCCCTCCAGGTCGGCGAAGAAGACGTAGTGGCCCAGCCCCCGCTTGCGCGGGCGCGACTCGATCATCGTCAGGTTCACGCCGCGGAAGGCGAACTCCGACAGGCAGCGCACGAGCCAGCCCGGCGCGTCGTCGCCGGCGCCCCAGAACACGACCGAGGTCTTCCACTCGCCCGTCCCCGAGACGCGCAGCCCGGCCGGCGCCAGCCACACGAAGCGCGTGACGTTGCCCGGCGTGTCCTCGACGCCGTCGCGCAGCACCTCGCCGCCATACAGCGACGCCGACAGGCGGTTGCCCAGGGCGGCCTGCGGTCCTCCCGCCTCGACGACGGTGCGGACCGCCTCGGCGGTGGAGTTGGCCGCCACGACCGTCGCGGCCGGGAGCTCGGTGCGCAGGAAGCGCGCGCATTGGGCGCTGGCGTGGGGGATGGACACGACGGTCTCGATGTCCTCCAGCGCCACGCCGGCGGGCGCGACCAGGCAGTGGCTGACCTCGTGGACGACCTCGCCGACGATGTACACGTCCGACGCCTCGCCGACCAGGGTGTCCAGCGTGGCGTTGACGGCGCCCTCCAGCGAGTTCTCGATGGGCACGAGCGCGCGGTCGGCCTCCCCGGCGTGCACCGCCATGATCGTCTCGTGGATGGTGGGGAGGGGCACCAGCTCGGACCCCTCGCCCCCCGACGCCATCAGCGCCTCGTGGCTGTAGGTGCCCTCCGGGCCCAGGTAGGCGATGCGCATCAGGCGGCCGGCGACTGGGCCGGAGCGGCGGGCGCCGCGGCGCCGCCGTCCCCCGCCAGGGCCAGGCGGACGGCCTCCGCCTCCTCGGGCGAGAGCTCGAGCTCGCCGCGGCCGCCGCGCAGCTGCTTGACGTAGAGGCGCGCCTGGTCGCGGTGGTGGATGGACGACAGGACGATCCCGTCCTGGTTGGCGTCGAGCAGCGCGATCGAGGTCGACTGGCGTCCCGACATCTCGTTGTAGGCGTCGTAGCGGACGAGGCCCACGAAGGCCAGCGCGCCGTCCAGCCGCGTCTCGGCCGTGGCCATCCGCCGGTCCAGGGAGGCGGCGACCTCCTCCAGCCAGTCGCGCAGCGCCCCGAAGTCGCTCTGGAGCGACGCCGCGTGGGCCACCAGGTCCTCCGCGCCCGACGGCCCGAGGACGACCGTCTGCGCCGCACGCAGCCGCCGCACGCGAACCGCCAGAACCCCGGCGACCAGCAGAGCCACGACCGCCACGCCGGCGGCGGCCAGAGCCACGATCCCCTGCGTCGAGGTGAGGTCGTCCACACCTCAACGCTACTAGCGAGACACCGCCCGTGGCTGACCAGGACACAGGGGGAGGGACAGTGCTCCGCACGGCCCTCCCCCGAGGACGCCGTCAGGCGCGGGCGGGGGCCGCTATTGCGTGAAGAACGCGGGGTAGGTGGCCGTGTTGTTGGACGAGTCCGCCTCGCCCGGGACATCGCCGACCGTGACCTTGATCTGGACGGCCTGGCCGACGGGCGGCGCCTGGCGCAGCGTGACCTCCGCGGTCGCGCTGCTGCCCGCCGACGTCGTGGGCACCGTGGTCGAAGCCGTGATCGGGCGCCCGGAGCCGGTGATCTCCACCTTGACCGGGACGGCCTGCTCGTCGTTCTCGCCCTGGTTCTCGAAGTTGACCGTGAAGGTGAGGTTCGGCGAGGCGGGGATCCGGTTGGCGGTGTCCTGCGACAGGTCGGTCCCGTTCACCGACGTCGACGTCAGCCCGTGGCCGTGGGACCCCGGGGCCGGCGGCCCGCGGCGGCGCGCCGTGCTCGGGGCCGTGGCGCCCAGGCGGTCGGCGACCGTGGCCTCGTCGAGCCAGTCGATCGAGGGGAGGAAGCGGCTCTGGGGGATCGTCTGCCCCGTGATCCCGTTGTCGTCCAGCGCCTTCTTGATGTAGGGCACGGTGCGCACGGCGTAGATCACGTCGCTGGCCAGGAACTGCTGCATCTGGCCCGTGATCTGGCGCACCGCGGTCTCGGACTGGTTGCCCGTCGACTGCGCAGTGGGGATCTTGTCGGCGATCTTGCGCAGGCCGTCGCGCCGCAGCTCCAGGACGAGGAGGAAGCTCGACTGCGCGGGCTTCATGTCGTCCGGGGTGTCGAGCTTGCGGGCGCGGCCCACCAGCTCCTCGGCCACGATCTTGAGCTGGTTGACCTGCGTGGCCAGGTTCACGGTGTCGCCGCTGGCGGCGCCGCTGCCGGACAGCGCCTCGAAGAACGGCTTGGACACCTGATCGTCGGACTCCTGGACCAGCGAGGCCACCTGGGCGTTGTAGTCGCGCAGCGAGCGCTTCTTGGCGCTGCTCAGGCAGCCCTTGATCCCGACGACGAGCAGGATGACCACGAGCAGGATGACGCCGCCGGCGACGAGCTGGCGGATCCGGGCGGTCTGCGGGTCCGGAGCGCCGGCCACACCTCCGGCGGGCCGTCGTGGACGCGGTCTGCGGGGCTCATCACCCTCGTCGAAGAACGACACGTGAAGAACGTCTCCCTGCTGCGGAGGAGCTCGAAGTATTACCGGCCACTCGGCCGGACGCTCGGCAGACCATTCGCCACGCGGGGCAGGGAGCCTCCTTGCGGCGCAGAAGTCAGCGGGACGGTGAGCGCGCCCCAGACCCTCGACGCGGCCACGCTGCACGCGCCCGCCCGCGCGTCGCCGGCGAGCCTCGTCCTCGGCCGCTACCGCCTGGAGCGCCGCCTGGGTACGGGCGGCTTCGGCGCGGTGTGGCTGGCCCACGACGAGAAGCTCGGCCGCGCGGTCGCGGTCAAGGCGGTGCCGCGCTCGGGGGCCCACGACGACCGCGCCGAGCGCGAGGCCCTGGCCGCTGCGCGGCTGAACCACCCGGCGATCGTGACGCTCTACGAGACCGGCGGGGACGAGTCCGGCCACTACCTGGTGTCCGAGCTGGTGTCGGGCGCGACGCTGGCCGAGCTGGAGCAGGCGGGCGCGCTGTCGGATCGCGACGTGCTGCGCATCGGGGTGGCGCTGTGCGACGCCCTGGCCCATGCCCACGACCGCGGGGTCGTGCACCGCGACGTCAAGCCGCAGAACGTGGTGATCCCCGACGTGCCCGACAGCGCGGCCGGCGTGGCCAAGCTCACCGACTTCGGCATCGCGCTGCTGGTGGGCGACGAGCCGCTCACCCGGACGGGCGACGTGGTGGGCACGCTGGCCTACATGGCGCCCGAGCAGGCCGAGGGCCGGCGCGTCGGGACGGCGGTGGACGTGTACGCGCTCGGCCTCGTCCTGTACGAGGCGCTGGCCGGGACGCATCCGGTGAAGGGCGCGGGGCCGGCCGCGACCGCGCGGCGCCTGGGCGCGGTCCTGCCCTCGCTGGGGCGCGTCCGGCGCGATCTCCCACCCGAGCTGGTGGCGGCGATCGACCGCGCCGTGCGCCCCCGGCCCGACGAGCGCGGCAGCCCCGCCGACCTGCGCGACGCGCTCACCGCCACGGCCGACGACGTCTCCGACGAGGGGGGAACCCTCGCCGCCCCGCCCCTGGACCGCCGTCTGCCGCGGGGCAGCGCCCGCCTGGGGGCCGCGCTGGGCGCGGGCGCCCTCGCCCTGCTCGCCACCACGCTCTCCGAGGCCGGCCACACGGTTGCGTCGGCGTTGCCGGTGACCTCCCTGCTCGCCGCGGCGGTCGTCGCGGCGGCGGCGTTCCTCCTGCCGCGAGTCGGGTGGCTGGCCGCGGCGATCGGGCTGGTCGCCGCCCTGGCCGCGCCGCCCGTGGACGCCCCGGGCCTGGCGCTCGTGGTGGCCGCGGGGCTCGTCGCCGCGCCGCTCCTGGCGCCCCGGGGCGGCCGGGCGTGGTCCCTGCCCGCGCTGGCGCCGCTGCTCGGCGTCGTGGCCATGGCGTCCGGGTTCGCCGCCCTGGCCGGCCAGGCGCGCGGCGCCCTGCGCCGCGCCGCGCTGGGGGCGATCGGGTTCTGGTGGGTCATGCTGGCCGAGGTCCTCGCCGACCGGCGCCTGCACCTGGGGGTGCCGGACACCGTCCCGCCGACCGCGGGCTGGGCCGGGTCGGCGCGCGACGCCGCGACGGAGGTGGTCTGGCCGCTGCCGTCCAGCGGCGCCCTGCTCGGCGCGGCCGTGTGGGCGGCCGCGGCCCTGGCACTGCCCTGGCTCGTGCGCGGCCGGCGTCCGCTGGCCGACGTCGTGTGCGCGGCGGCCTGGGCGGGCGCCCTGGCGGCCGGAGACGCCGCCGTCGCGGCGGCCACCCATGCGGGTGGTGCGGCCGCCTCTCCGCGCGGTGGACTGGCCGGCCCCGCCCTGGCCGGCGCGCTCGCCGTCGGGCTGCGCTGGGCCCGCGGCCCCGCCCCCCCGCGAGCGGTGTTGAACCGGGAACACGATCCCGACCTTTAGCATGGCCGGGCGCGACAGGCGCGAACCATGAGCGTGCTGAAGAGCCTGGAGAGCAAGATCGCCGGTCTGGTCGAGGGAGCGTTCGGACGGGCGTTCCGTTCCGAGCTGCGTCCGGTCGAGATCGCGCGCAAGCTTGCCCGCGAGATGGAGGAGCACAAGGTCGTCTCCGTGTCGAAGACCTACGCACCCAACGAGTACCACGTCTACGTCTCTTCCGACGACCGCGAGCGCTTCGCGGACTACGAGGACGCCCTGGTCAAGGAGCTGTCCGGCTACCTGCTCGAGCACGCGCGCCTGGAGAAGCTCGCCCTGGTGTCGCGCCCCGAGATCGCCTTCCACACCGATGACCGGCTGTCCCTGGGGGAATTCGGGATCCAGGCGCGGATGGTGCGCACCGACGAGGCGATGCACAGCGAGCCGATCCAGGGCGACGTCGGCCACACGATGATCTACAGCGCCGACCGGCTGCGCCCGGCCGGGGCGGGGCCGGCCCCCGGCCCGGTCCCGACCACGGCGATCGTGGTGGCCGAGGGCCGGCGGATGGTCGTCGGGCGCACCGGCGCCTCGATCGGCCGCAGCCGCGACTGCGACATCGTCCTGGCCGACGGCAACGTCTCGCGCCGCCACGCCGAGGTGCTGCCCACCGAGGACGGGTGGTCGGTCAACGACCTCGGCTCGACCAACGGCGTGCTGGTCAACGGCCGGCGGATCTCCGGGGCCACGGCGCTGCAGGCCGGCGACCGCATCGAGCTGGGCACCTCGAAGCTGACGTTCGAGCTGGAATGACGCTCGAACCCGCTTCGGTCGCGCTGAAGTTCGGCTTCCTGGTCGTGCTGTACCTGTTCCTGCTGTGGATCGCGCGCAGCGCCCTGCGCGACCTGCGGCGTGGCGTGGCGGCGACCGAGGTCCCGCCCGACGCGACCGGGATGCACTCCGCGGCGTCCGGGCTGTCGCCGGACCCGCTGGACGACGCCGAGCCGCGGCTGCGCGTCGAGCAGGCGATGGGGATGCGCTCGGGGGACGAGTACGACCTGAGCGAAGGCGCGGTCCTGGGCCGCGGCGACAAGGCGGACATCCGCCTGGAGGACCCGTTCGCCTCCTCGCGCCACTGCCGCATCAGCCGCCAGGGCGACATCCTGGTCATCGAGGACCTCCACTCGACCAACGGGACCTGGCTCAACGGCTCCCAGCTTGACGGCCACCAGCCGCTGCACCCGGGCGACAGGATCCGGATCGGCGACAACGAGTTCTCGTTCCTCCAGTAGATGCTCCGCGCCGCCGCCGACAGCTTCGCCAAGTCCGACGTGGGCCGCCAGCGGCGCTCCAACGAGGACCGCGCGTACGAGCAGGCCCCCCTGTTCGCGGTCGCGGACGGGATGGGCGGCGCCCGCGCGGGCGAGGTGGCGTCGAAGATCGTCGTGGAGACGCTCTCCGAGGGCCTGCCGGAGGCGGGCTCGGACGAGGAGCGCCTGGCCGCCGCGGTGCGCGAGGCCAACGGCCGCATACACGACCTCGCCACGGCCGAGCCCGACCGGGCCGGGATGGGCACGACGGTCACGGCGGCGTACGTGGGCGAGGACGGAGTGGCCATCGCGCACGTGGGGGACTCGCGGGCCTACCGGCTGCGCGAGGGGACGCTGGAGCGCCTGACCCACGACCACTCGCTCGTCGCCGAGCTGGTGCGCCGGGGCAAGCTCACCGAGGCCGAGGCCGAGGAGCACCCGCAGAAGTCCGTGATCACCCGCGCGCTCGGGCCCGAGGCCGCGGTGGAAGTCGACCGCCACACGCACCTGGCGCGCGACGGCGACGTCTTCCTGCTGTGCAGCGACGGCCTGACCGGCATGGTCCCCGAGGACCGGATCGCCGAGATCCTGGCCGGCGCGGCCGGCCTCAAGGCGGCCGGGCAGGCGCTCATCCGCGAGGCCAACGAGCGGGGCGGACGCGACAACGTGACGGTCGTGCTCTTCCGGGTGGAGGAGGTCGGCGCGCCGGTCGCCGGCGAGGACCGCCCGACGGAGATCGGCATACCCGCGCCGACGCCCGAGCAGGTCAGCGAGGCCCGTGCGGCGGCCGCCCCCGCGCCGCCCCCGCGCCGGACGGCTCCCCTGCCGCGCCGCGACGGCGACGGGGCTCCCGCGCCGCCGCGCCGCCCGCGCCGCCGGATCCCCGGCCTGCGCCCGGCGCTGGCGGTCCTGCTCGTTCTCGGAATCGTGGGCGGGGGCGTGTGGGTGGGGACGCGCGCCGTCTACTTCGTCGGGGTGGACGACCGCGGGTTCGTGTCGATCTACCAGGGCGTCCCCTACGAAGGACCCGGCGGCGTGAGCCTGTTCTCGCGCGCCTACACGTCCGGCGTCCCGGCGGCGGACCTCCCGGCGCGCCGGCGCACCGCGCTGCTCGACCACAAGCTGCGCTCCCAGGCGGACGCCGCCGACCTCGTGCGCAAGCTCGAGCTCGGACAGGTATCGCAGTGAGCGAGCGCAACCGCGAGCTCGTGGGCCTGGTGCCCTCGGCCCTGCTGCTGACCGCCGGGTTCACGGCGATCTTCGTCCAGCAGGCCGACCAGCTCTCGAATCTGTCGTTGACCTACGGCGCGATCTTCCTCGGCCTGTGCCTGGCCGCGCATTTCTTCCTGCGCGTGGCGCTGCCCTACGCCGACCCCTACCTGTTCCCGCTCGTCGCCGTGCTGGCCTCCTTCGGCCTCGTCGTCATCTACCGCATCGACGAGAACCTGGCCCGCGAGCAGGCGCAGTGGTTCGTGGTCGGGCTGGCGCTGTTCTGCGCCACGATCATGTTCCTGCGCGACTACCGGGTGCTGGAGCGCTACCGCTACACGATCGCCGCGGTGTCGATCGGCCTGCTGATGCTGCCGCGCCTGCCCGGCGTGGGCGGGCTGGTCAACGGCGCCTACCTGGCGATCTCGATCGGTCCGATCACGTTCCAGCCGGCCGAGTTCGCCAAGATCGGCATCGTCATCTTCCTGGCCTCCTACCTGCGCGACACGCGCCAGGTGCTGGTGCTGGGGGCGCGGCGGTTCCTCGGCGTGACGATCCCGCCGATCAAGCACTTCGGGCCGCTGCTCGTGGTCTGGGGCGCCGCGATGCTGATGCTGATCGTCATCAAGGACCTCGGCTCGTCGCTGATGTTCTTCGGGGCGTTCCTGTCCCTGCTCTACATCGCCACGAACCGCGTGTCCTTCGTCCTCATCGGCCTGCTGCTGTTCGGCCTGGGGGCCTGGCAGTTCGGCTCCCACATCGAGCACGTCCAGAGCCGGGTGGACATCTGGCGCGACCCGTTCGCCACCGACGTCGTGGACGGCAAGGGCTACCAGATCGCCCAGTCCCTGTTCGCCCAGGCCGACGGCGGCGTCCTGGGCAAGGGGTTCGGACAGGCGCTCCTGCAGATCCCCGGCGGCGGCAACCTGCTGCCCGCGCCGCACACCGACCTCATCTACGCCGTGATCACCGACGAGCTGGGGCTGGTCGGCGCGTGCGGAGTGATCCTGGTCTACCTGCTGATCGTGGAGCGCGGCTTCCGCGTGGCCATGCTGGCCCGCGACTCCTTCTCCACCCTGCTGGCGGCCGGGCTGACCTCGGTGTTCGCGCTCCAGGTCTTCGTGATCGTCGGCGGGGTGACCAAGGTCATCCCCCTGACCGGCGTCACGCTCCCGTTCGTCTCCTACGGCGGCTCGTCGATCCTGGCCAACTTCGTGCTGCTGGCCTTCCTGCTGCTCGTCTCCGACCGGGCGCGGAGGCCCGCCTAGTGCTCCCTCCGACGACCCCGCACCCGACTCGCCGGCTTCGGATGGCCGCCATGCGGCGTCCTCGGTCGGGGCCAGGCCTCCGGCCTTGTCCCTTCCCTGCGTCCTTGCCTGGCGACCCCCGAATCCCGGCTAGCCGGCCGCGGAGCCATCGGAGGAAGCACTGATGTTCGGGCCCATCTACCGGCTCTACGTCCTCGTCGTGGTGCTGTTCGGCGTGCTCATCTTCGCCACGTCCTGGTGGACGGTGTTCGGCGCCAAGCCGCTGCGCGACAACCCGTTCAACCGGCGCGCGCTGCTCGAGCAGGCGCGGATCAAGCGCGGGCTGATCAAGGCGGCGGACGGGACCGTCCTGGCCCGCAGCGTCAAGCGCTCCGACGGCACCTACACGCGGCGCTATCCCCAGGGCCGGCTGCTCTCCCACGTCGTGGGCTACTCGTACCTGCGCTACGGGCAGTTCGGGCTGGAGCGCTCGCGCAACGACGAGCTGACCGGCAAGCGCGACGACCTCACCTCGATCTTCGACCAGCTCACGGGGTCGCGCAAGGAGGGTGACGACGTCACCACGACGCTGGACCCCGACGCGCAGCGCACGGCCATCGACGCGCTGGGCGGCCAGAAGGGGGCCGTCGTGGCGCTCGACCCGCACTCGGGCGCCGTGAAGGTCATGGCGTCGTTTCCCCAGTTCGACCCCAACGACATCCCCAACACGCTCAACCGCCTCAACCAGGACCCCGACGCCCCCCTGCTCAACCGCGCGACGCAGGGCCGCTACGCGCCCGGCTCGACGTTCAAGGTCGTCACGGCCACCGCCGCGCTGGACACGGGGAAGTTCACGCCCGACTCGGTGGTCGACGGGTCCAGCCCCAAGACCATCTCCGGGGTGCCGCTGTTCAACTCGGGCGGGCAGAGCTTCGGTCCCATCACCCTCACCCAGGGCCTGACGCAGTCCGTCAACACGGTGTGGGCGCAGGTCGGCGAGGCCCTGGGCAAGCGCACGATGGCCCGGTACATGCAGCGCTTCGGCTTCTACGCCCGCCCGCCGCTGGACTACCCGGCCGGCCAGCGCTTCGCGTCCGGTGAGTTCGACCGCCACGGCGACCTGCTGTCGCCCACGAGCGGCGCGATCGACGTCGGCCGCCTGGCGATCGGCCAGGACAAGCTCCAGGTCACCCCGCTCCAGATGGCGATGGTCGCGGCGACCGTGGCCAACGACGGCGTGCTCGAGCGCCCCCACCTCACCGACAAGGTGGTCGACCCCGACGGGCGCGTGCGCGAGGACGTCGGGCGCTCCACGTTCGCCCGCGTCATGAAGACGCAGACCGCCGCCAAGCTGCGCGAGATGATGTCCAACGTGGTGCGCGAGGGGACGGGCACGGCGGCCGCGCTCAGCGGCATCCAGGTGGCCGGGAAAACCGGCACGGCCGAGCGCGGGGACGGCACCAACCAGGTGTGGTTCATCGGCCTGGCGCCGGTCGAGAACCCCCAGATCGCGATCGCCGTGACCGTGGAGCGCAGCGACGGGCAGGGCGGTACCGTTGCCGCCCCGATCGCCAAGCAGGTCCTCGAGAAGCTGCTGGGCGGACAGTGATGCGCGACCTCCCCGCCGATACCGTCGTCGACCAGCGGTACTCGATCGTCAGGCGCATCGGCTCCGGCGGCATGGCCGACGTGTACCTGGCCCAGGACCGCCAGCTGGGGCGCAAGGTCGCGCTCAAGCTGCTGTACCGGCGCTTCGCCGAGGACGCCGACTTCGTGGAGCGCTTCAAGCGCGAGGCCAGCTCGGCCGCCGGGCTCCAGCACGCCCACGTGGTCGGGGTGTACGACCGCGGCGAGTGGGACGGCACCTACTACATCGCCATGGAGTACCTGGAGGGCCGGTCGCTCAAGCAGGTCGTCCAGGAGGAGGGGCCGCTGCCGGCCGCCCGGGCGATCGACATCGTCGTGCAGATCCTCCAGGCGGCCCGCTTCGCCCACCAGCGCGGGATCGTCCACCGCGACATCAAGCCGCACAACGTGATCGTGGACGACGAGGGCCGCGCCAAGGTGACGGACTTCGGGATCGCCCGCGCCGGCGCGTCGGACATGACCGAGACCGGCTCGATCATGGGCACGGCGCAGTACCTGTCGCCCGAGCAGGCGCAGGGACACTCCGTGGGGCCGTCGTCGGACCTCTACGCGATCGGGATCCTGCTCTACGAGCTGCTGGCCGGGCGCGTGCCCTTCGACGGCGACTCGCCGGTGACGATCGCGCTCAAGCAGGTGTCCGAGCTGCCGGTGCCGCCCAGCGCCTACAACCCCGCCGTCCCGCCCGAGCTCGACGCGATCGTCCTGCACGCGCTGGAGAAGGAGCCCGAGCGCCGCTTCGCCGACGCGGAGGCGTTCATCGCCGCGCTGGAGCGCGCCCGCGCCGCGCTGGTCGCCGTGCCCGCCGGGCAGCCCACGGCCGCGTTCGGCGCCGTCGGCGCCGGCGACCCCACGGCAGCGACCGTGCTGGCCGGCGCGGCCGTCCCCGCTGGGCCGACCGACGAGGACCTGGCCGCGCTGGCCTACCCCGAGGGCCCGCTGCCGCCCGAGGACGAGGAGGAGCGCCGGCGCCGGCGCAACCGCTGGCTGATCGCGGGCGCCGTGGTCGCGCTCCTCCTGCTGGCGGGCCTGGCCTTCTTCCTCACCCGGCCCGATCACGTGAAGGTGCCCGACGTGGTCGGCAAGGACTACGGCGCCGCCCGGATCACGCTCATCAACGCGGGCTTCAAGGTGCAGCGCGACGGCGTGCAGAGCGACACCGCGCCCAAGGACCGCGTCCTGCGCGAGGACCCCCAGCCCGGCGGCTCGGTGAACAAGGGGTCGACGATCACGCTGACAGTGTCCGACGGGCCGGGGACCGCGCTCGTCCCGGACGTGACCAACCTGTCCGTCGCCCGCGCCCGCCAGGCGCTGGAGCAGCAGGGCTTCAAGGCCTCCGTCCAGCGCGAGCCCAGCGACACGATCGCCAAGGGCCGCGTCACGCGCACCTCGCCGGCCGGCGGGGCGCAGATCGATCGCGGCACCCGCGTGACGCTGTTCGTCTCCAGCGGACCGGCGCAGGTCACGGTGCCCAACGTGACGGGCCAGAACGAGGCCTCGGCCTCGGCCGAGCTGTCCAACGTCGGCCTGAAGGCGGACGTGACCGAGGAGGAGTCCACCGAGACGCCGGGCACGGTCCTGCGCCAGAGCCCGGCGCAGGGCACCAAGGTGGCCAAGGGCTCCACGGTGACGATCTTCGTGGCCAAGGAGCCCACCAAGGTCGCGGTCCCCAACGTCGTCGGCCAGGACCAGGCCTCGGCCGCCAGCACCCTGTCCGCCGAGGGCCTGACCGTGGTCACCCGCACGCAGGAGGTCACCGACCAGGCCCAGGACGGGCTCGTGCAGTCCCAGGACCCGGCTGAGGGCACGCGCGTGGCCAAGGGCACCCGCGTGACGATCTTCGTGGGCCACTTCACCACGCCGACCACTCCGGGCCCGACGCCCCCCGGCCAGTGAGGGTCGCGGTCCTCGCGGGCGGGCGCTCCTCCGAGCACGAGATCTCCCTGGCCTCCGGCGCCGCGGTGCGCGACGGGCTGGCGCGCGGCGGTCACGAGGTGCTCGACGTGCGCATCGGGCGCGACGGGGAGTGGACGCACGACGGGACGCCGCTGGCGCTGCGCCCGGCCGGCGGGCTGCTGGAGGCCGAGGTGGTGTTCCCCATGCTCCATGGGCCCTACGGGGAGGACGGGACGGTGCAGGGCGTCCTGGAGGCGCTCGACGTGCCCTACGTGGGCGCGGGCGTGCTGGCCTCGGCCGTGTGCATGGACAAGCTCGTGTTCAAGCAGGTGATGGCGGCGGAGGGGATCCCCCAGGTCGAGCACGCGGGCGTGGAGGACGCGCGCTGGCGCGCCGAGCGCGAGGCCGTTCTGGGCGAGCTGGCGGACCTCGGCCTCCCGGTCTTCGTCAAGCCGGTCGCCCTGGGCTCCAGCGTGGGGATCGTCAAGGTCTCGACCCCGGCGCAGCTCGGACCGGCGCTGGACCAGGCGTTCGAGCACGACGCGCGCGCGATCGTCGAGGCGATGTCGGACGGGCTGGAGGTGGAGTGCGCGGTGATCGGCGACCGCGACCCGCTGGCCTCGATCCCGGGCGAGATCACGATCGCAGCCGACTGGTACGACTACGAGGCGAAGTACACGCCCGGCGGGATGGACCTCGTCGTGCCCGCGCGCCTCCCGGACGAGCGGGCCGAGCGGGTTCGCGAGCTGGCGGCGGACACGTTCCGCCTCGTCGGGTGCAGCGGCCTGGCGCGCGTGGACTTCTTCGTGGAGGGCGACGCCGTGCTGGTCAACGAGCTCAACACGATGCCGGGGTTCACCGAGACCAGCGTGTTCGGCAAGCTCTTCGAGGCATCCGGCGTCCCCTACGAGGAGCTCCTGGACCGCCTCGCCGGGTTCGCCCTGGAGCGCCACGCCCGCGAGCGCTCCTACCGTCACTGATGGCCGGCGTGCACGAGTTCGAGGCCGCGGGCCTGCTCGACGGGCTGGAGGGGGAGTCGCGAGCCGCCCGGCTGGACCTGCTGGACCAACTGCACGACGCCGGGTTCTCGGTCGACCAGATGCGCGCCGCCGCCGCGGAGGACCGCCTGGCGCTGCTGCCGGTCGAGGGCGTCCTGGCGCGCGACGAGATCTACTCGGCGCGGGAGGTGGCCGACCAGGCGGGGATCCCGCTGAAGTTCCTGGAGCGCATCCAGCAGGCGTTCGGGCTCCCGATCGTCGATCCCGACGCCAAGTCGTTCAGCGAGGAGGGCCTGGAGGCGGCCCGCCGTGCGGCGCGGTTCCGCGAGTTCGGCCTCCCGGAGGAGGGGATGATCGAGGTCACGCGCGTCATCGGCCAGTCGATGGCGCGCCTGTCCGAGGCGATCCGGGGTCTGGTCAACGTCGCGGTGATCCCCCGCCACGGCGACTCCGCGGCCAGCGAGCGCGACCTGGGACTGGGCTACGCGGCGGTGGCGCGCGAGCTGCTGCCTCAGCTCGAGCCCCTGCTGCACGACGCGCTGACGGCGCAGCTGCGCGACCAGATCCGCGGCGACGTGGTGGCCCGGGCCGAGCTGGCGGCCGGGCAGGCGTTGCCGGGCGCGCGCGAGGTCGCGGTGGGGTTCGCCGACCTCGTCGGCTTCACGCGGCTGGGCGAGGCGCGGCCCGTGGACGAGCTGGGCGCCGTGGCCGACCGGCTG
Source organism: Solirubrobacteraceae bacterium (assembly GCA_033856025.1). Lineage (GTDB taxonomy): Bacteria > Actinomycetota > Thermoleophilia > Solirubrobacterales > Solirubrobacteraceae > AC-38. Next base: position 154,877 of record JAWVFQ010000033.1, read on the forward strand.
GCCGAGCTGGCCCAGGCCGCGGCGCGGGCGCCCGTCCGGCTGATCAAGACGATCGGCGACGCGGCGATGTTCGTGTCGCCCGAGCCCGAGGCGCTGCTGGAGACCATGGTGACGCTGGTCGCCGCGGCCGAGGAGGAGGGCGAGGAGTTCCCCCAGCTCAAGGCCGGGCTGTCCTACGGCCCCGCCCTGAACCGGGGCGGCGACTGGTACGGGCACACCGTCAACGTGGCCAGCCGCGTCACCGGGATCGCCCGGGCGGGAAGCGTGCTGTGCACGGAGGAGGTGCGCGACGCCGCGGACGGTGGGTGGCGCTGGTCATATGCGGGCGAGCGCAAGCTCAAGAACGTGCGCGAGCCCGTGAAGCTGTTCCGCGTGCGGCCCGAGCCGCCGGCGGACGACGAGGGCGAAGCCGGCGCCTAGCGGAACAGGTAGAGCTCGGCGATCTTGGCCTGGCCGCTGAGCTTGGTGATCCAGACCAGGTACCAGCGGTAGCTGCGCCCGCCGGTGTTCAGCGCGAAGCGCTGGCGTTTCTCGGTGACCGTGGCCGCGGGGGAGACGACGGTCCAGGCCGTGATGTCCTTCGGCGGACCCGCGTCGGTGGCGTAGACGGCGGCGGTGAATCCGGGGTCGGGGGTGCGCAGCTCCAGCGCGCGCGCGGCGACGCCGGGCTCGGCGTCCACGTAGATCCCGACGCCCGGCTTGCTGCCCAGGCCGCCCGAGTAGTTCTCGGTGGTCCAGACGGTCGAGCCGTCGCGGTCCAGCGCCAGCGCCGTCTGCTCGTGGTGCTCGCCCCCGGTCCCGTAGGGGTCGAAGTCGGTGGCGGCGTTCTGGGACAGCGAGATCGGCGTGAGCCCGCGGGGGTGGCCGGCGCCGCGGGTGCCGGTTCCGCGGTGGGTCTGGCCGGGGAGCAGGATGGCCAGGGACGCCGCGGCCGCCAGCGCCACGACCCCGGCCAGGGCGAACCAGCCCGGGTGGACGACGCGGAGGGGCAGCCGCCGTCGCGCGCTCGCGGGCAGGGTGCGCAGGACGCTCGTCGCCTCCCCGGTGGCCGAGCCGGCGCGGGCCGTCTCCAGCGCGAGCGCGTCCTCGAGGTCGGCGATGAGCTCCTCGTCGGAGGCGTAGCGGCGCTTGAGGTCCTTCGACGTGGCGCGGTCGATCACCGACGCCAGGGCGGCGCTGACCTCGGGGCGCTTGGCCTGCACGTCGGGCAGCGCCTCGCGCACGTGCTTCATGGCGACGGCCACCTGGTTCTCGCCCTTGAACGGGACCTCTCCGGTCAGCATCTCGTACAGGACGATCCCCAGCGAGTAGAGGTCGGACTGGCCCGTGCAGGCATGGCCCAGCGCCTGCTCGGGGCTGACGTAGTCGGTGGTCCCCAGCACGCGGCCGTCGGCGGTCAGGCCCTCCTCGTCCAGCGAGCGGGCGATGCCGAAGTCGGTGACCTTGGCGCGGCCCTCGGCGTCGACGAGGACGTTCTGCGGCTTCACGTCGCGGTGGACGATGTTGTTGCCGTGCGCGCACCCGAGCGCGCGCGCGATCTCGATCGCGTAGGCGACGGACTCGGACACGGGGAGGCGGCCGGCCTTCTTGATGCGGTCCTTGAGCGTCTCGCCGGGCACGTACTCGAAGACGATGTAGGGGCGCCCGTCGTCCTCGCCGGCGTCGATCACCGTGACGATGTGGGGGTGGCTGAGCTGGGCCACCGCGCGGGCCTCGCGGCGGAAGCGCTCGATCTGGTCGGAGTCGGCCGCGATCTCGCGGTGCAGGAGCTTGATGGCGACCGGGCGCTCGAGCGTGGTGTCGAACGCGCGGTAGACCGTCGACATCCCGCCGGCACCGACCTTCTCGTCGAGTCGGTAGCGGCCGTTGAGCGAGGTGCCTACGAGCGTGCGCATCTCAGGGGCTCTATTTTGCGCCCGTGGCGGCAGTTCATGCGTGGTACTACACAGATCCTGCGTGCGCGTGGTCGTGGTCGGTGGAGCCATCCGTGCGTCGCCTCGCCGTGGAGTTCGACGGCGAGGTCGAATTCTCTTTCGTCATGTCGGGAATTCGCGAGAAGCCTCCGGGGCCCGACGAGGTGGAGAATTGGCTGGAGGCGAGCGCGTCGAGCGGGATGCCGGTCGACGTGCGCATGTGGCTGGACGGCGGCGGCCCGGCGTCGACGTATCCCGCCTGCATGGCGGTGAAGGCCGCCGCCGAGCAGGGCGATCCCGCGGACTTCCTGCGCGGCCTGCGCGAGGGCTTCGCGTTTCGGGGGCGCCGGCTGGACCATGCCGAGGCGTTCGAGGCGGTGGCGCGCGACCGGGGCGGGCTGGACCTGGCGCGCCTGCGGATCGACATGGGCTCCCACGCGATCCTGGAGGCGTTCGGGGGCGACCTGGAGCGGGCGCGGGCCGTGGACCCCGAGCATCACTCCCCGCAGCGCGACCGGGTCAAGCTTCCGTCGATCGAGTTCGTGGGGGAGGACGGCGAGGTCCATGGGGTGTACGGGCCGGCGGCGTACGAGCGCTATCGCGACGCGGCGGTGGCGGCGGGGGCGAAGCCGTCGGGCGCCGACCCACCGGGTGTGCTCGAGGCGCTGGGCCGCTTCGGCACGATGTCCACGGCCGAGGTCGCCGCGGTCTGCCAGCTCGCCGGCCCGCGCGCCCCGGCCGAGCTCTGGGCGCTGGCATCCGACTGGAAGGTCTCGGTCGAGCGGACGCTGGGCGGCGAGGTGTGGTCGCCCGCCTGACCCCCGCGCCCACGTCGCGCCACCGGGTCAACGGCGGGCATCGAGGGGGTTGATGGAGGGGGTGGTCAGCCTTTGTCACCGTATGGGTGACTGAGAGGGCCCACCCCTGCCGCCCACCTGCCGTCAACCCCCTCACCGGCGCCGTTCGCCCGCACCCTAGCCCAGCGCCGGGTGCGCGACGACGCCGGCGTCGCCGGTGACCGTCCCGATGCGGCGCGTGCCCGGGTGGTGCGGCGCCAGTAGTGCCACGGCCTCGTCGGCCGCCTCGGCCGCGACGATCGCGCAGAAGCCGCAGCCCATGTTGAAGACCTGCCACATCTCGGCCGCGCCGACGCCGCCGCGCTGCGCGATCAGGTCGAAGACCGGCGGGACCGGGAGGGGGGCGGTGACGTCGAAGCCGACGGCGGGGTTCAGGCGCAGCAGGTTGTCCAAGCCGTCCCCGGTGATGTGGGCCAGCCCGTGGACGGGCACGTCGGAGCGCAGCAGCTCCAGGACCGCGCGCACGTAGATGACAGTCGGCTCCAGGAGGGCGTCGGCCACCGACGCGCCGCCCAGCTCGTCCGGGCGGTCCTCGAGACCGAGGCCGCCGTCCTCCAGCAGCGCGCGGCGGGCCAGCGTGAGGCCGTTGGAGTGCACGCCCGAGGAGGGGAGGCCGATCAGGGCGTCGCCGGGCGCGCAGTCGGCCCCGGACACGATGGCGTCCAGGGACACGGTTCCCACGGCCGCGGCCGTCAAGTCGAAGCCGTGAGGCGAGGGGTGGCCGCGGATCAGCTCGGGCAGCTGGGCCAGCTCGCCCCCGGGGATCTCCACCCCCGCCGCCTCGGCGCCCGCCTTGAGCCCCCGCGCGATCGCCTCGCACGCCTCGGGATCGGCCCGCTCCACCGCCAGGTAGTCCAGGACGGCCAGCGGCTCGGCCCCCACGCACACGAGGTCGTTGACGTTCATGGCGATGCAGTCGATCCCCACGGTGTCGTAGCGGCCGGCCTGCTCGGCCACGATCACCTTCGACCCCACGCCGTCCGTGCACAGCGCCAGGCCCAGGCCGGGCGCGATCTCGATCACGCTGGCGAAGTGCCCGGGGAGCGAGACGACGCGCGACGGCCGGCCGGGGTCGATCGTCCGCAGGACGCTCACCAGTGCGGCCACCGCGCGCCCCGCATCGTCCGTGTCCACGCCGCTGCGGGCGTACGCGTCGCTCATCGCGCGCGATTCTGCCGCAGGCGCCGGAGGACCGCCGCCGCCAGGCCGGTCCGGTACGCGGCGTAGGGGAGCAGGGAGTGGCCGCGGTCGACCGAGCGCACGATCCGGGCCGAGGCGAGGGTGGACGCGAACGCGGCGGCCGTGCCCGCGGCGAAGGCGCGCGCCGTGCGCGGCGGCAGCCCGCGGCGCGCCAGCCGGTAGCCCTTCAGCGCGGTCGCGCCGGCGATGACCGGCAGCGCCACGTGGCGCGACAGCACGTTGGCGTCGTCGCGCCCGAAGCCCCGCAGCCGCGCCGCGACCAGGGTCGCGCCGTTGCGCGACACGCCCGGCCAGAGAGCGCAAGCCTGCGCGACGCCGAGCGCCAACCCGTCGAGGGCCCCGGCCTCGGCCCGATCGCGCCCGCCCGCGAAACCGTCGCGGTCGAAAGGGCCCGCTCCGCTCCGGACCCCGCCGCGGAGCTCCACCCACGCCATCGCGGCGGAGCCGGCGAGGAGGCCGAGCGCGATCGCACCCGGCGACGAGGCTCGCTCCTCGATGTGTCGTTCCAACGCCAGCGCCGCGATCGCCGGCGGGACCAGCGAGGTGAGGATCAACCCCGCCCGGCGCGCGTCGAGGTCGGTCACCGCCTCGGACACCTCGCCGCGCAGCGCCACCAGCAGGGCCGCCGCGGTCCCCGCATGCAGGGCCACCTCGAACGCCTTGCGCAGCTCGGCGTCCAACTCGGCGTAGGGCCAGCGCAGCAGCCAGGGGACGAGCGCGACATGGCCCGAGGAGGAGACGGGCAGCAGCTCGGCCGGTCCGTGGAGCAGGCCGAGCGCGGCGGCGTGGCGGAGCGGGAGCGCGTCCTCAGCCGGCCGCGGCATCCGCCGCCCCCGCGTCGCCTCCGCCCGAGCGACGGCGGCGCACCACCAGGTAGGCGATGCCGACGACGATGGCGGCGGCGACCGCGTAGTCGACGTAGTGCAGCGAGTCCTTCCACGACGCCCAGTGCGCGCCGGCCTGCTGGCCGATGAACCCGAGCAGGAACACCCAGGGCACGCACCCGGCGAGCGTCAGCGCCGAGAACCGCCAGAACGGCATCCGCGCCACGCCCGCGGGCAGCGAGATGAAGGTGCGGATGATCGGCAGCATCCGGGAGAAGAAGACGGTCGCGTCCCCGTAGCGCTCGAACCACCGGTCCGCCCACTCCAGGTGCGACTTGCGGATGTGCAGCTTGGCGCCGTGGCGCTCCAGGACGTCGACGCGCCCGTAGTAGCCGACCGCGTAGGCGACCCACGAGCCGACCAGGTTGGCCAGCGACCCCACCACCGTGATGGCGAACAGCGAGTACTCGCCGTTGTGCACGTTGAACCCGGCGAACAGCATCGTGGCCTCCGACGGGATCGGGATGCACGCGCTCTCCAGCAGCATGAGGAGGAAGATCCCGGGCAGCCCGAGGTCGCCGACCACGTTGGTGGCGAAGTTGACCAGGGGGTCCGTGATGGACGCGAGGAGGAAGGCGGAGCCCATGCGAGCCGGGAAGGCTAGCGGCCAGGGCGCGCACGCCATTCCCGCTACATGTCACACGGGACCCCGTTTCATCGGATACGGTCGATTCCAGAGGACGGTTCGACAAGGCACCACGACTCGGGAGGTCGGAATGGGAACGCTCAGGCAGGGAAGGCGCGTGATGCTGCTCGTCGCGGCGGGGGCCGCGCTGGTGGCCACGATGGGAATGGCGCCGGCGGCGCAGGCGCGGTCGTCGTGCAGCGGCGGGACGGCGCAGCTGTACCGCGACGGCTACGTCCGCGTCTACCGGCAGGGCTCGCAGCAGACGTTCGCCTGCATCTTCACGACGGGCCGGCGCAGCCGGCTGTTCGACAACGCCCAGGGCTTCCGCCGCGCGGGCAAGTACCTCGCCTACTACACGCAGCAGCCGCGCAACGTCGGCACCAACCCGCAGCAGTGCCTGCCCAACGACCAGGGCACCTCGACGCTGTGCATCACCCTGACGGAGAGCAAGAACCTCAACACCGGCGTCGTGGTGTGGGGCGCGTCGCTCGCGACGGAGGGCCAGGCGCCCCCCGCGGTGCGCAAGCTCGCGCTGCGCTCGTCCGACGGCAAGTACGGCGCGATCGTCGGCAGCGGCGCGGACACGAGGGTCATCCGCGCGCGCGGCCTCGGCGGGTTCGACCAGCTCGACAGCGGCGCGGGGATCACCCCCGGCTCGCTGAGCGCCACCACCAGCCAGCTCGTCTGGCGCAGCGGCGGCGCCCGGCGCAGCGCCCCCCTCGGCCCGCGTGACACCACGCCGCCGCCGCAGGCGCAGAGCTGCACGCAGCGCGGCACGACGCCGGAGTACATCGACGCCGAGATCCGCGTCTACTACGACAACAGCACGTTCGTGTCGTCGGTCTGCCGCTTCAGGACCGGCCGGCGCTTCGCGCTGCTGGAGGGCTCCTACGGCTACCAGCGGGCGGGCAACTATCTGCTCTACCAGTCGTCGTCGGACCGGTACTACTGCTACTCGGCCTCGCAGGTGAAGATCGAGAGCAAGGGCCTGCTGGACGGCATCGTCGTGGCCGAGGACACCGTGAGTGCCACGGCGTCGGCCAGCGACTGCCCGAAGATCCAGACCGTCCTGCGCGGCAGCGACGGGGCGTTCGGCTACATGGTCGACCCGCTGGGCGGCCAGCCGGTGCGGGTGGTCGCCGCGCGGCGGACCGGGAACGCGATCCTGGACCCGGGTCCGGGCGTGGCGTTCGGCTCGCTGGGGCTCTCCGGGTCCACGCTGTCGTGGACCCGCAACGGCGCCGCGCAGACCGCGACGCTGTAGCGAGCCGTTGAGGAAGGGGGGCGGCCACTAGGCTCTCGCGCCGATGGCCGTCCCCCTCTTCGACACCCGGACCCCGCTGGAGCCGCTGATGCCCGCGCTGCGCGAGCGCGCGGTCGCGGTGCTGGACGCGGGCAGCTACATCCTGGGGCCCGAGGTCAAAGCGTTCGAGGAGGAGCTGGCCGCCCACCTGAGCGTGCGCCACGCGATCGGCGTGGCCAACGGCACCGACGCGCTCACCATCGCCCTGCGCGCGATGGGGGTCGGCCCGGGCGACGACGTCGTCGTCCCCTCCTTCACCTTCTACGCCAGCGCCGAGGCGATCCCGCCCACCGGGGCGCGCCCGGTGTTCTGCGACGTGGACCCCGACACGTTCTGCGTGACGCCCGAGACGGTGCGGGCGGCGCTGACGCCCTCGACCAAGGCGGTGATCTCCGTCGACCTGTTCGGCAACGTGGCGCCGGTCCCGGAGATCGAGGCCCTGGGCGTGCCGGTGCTCAGCGACAGCGCGCAGGCCGCGGGATCGCAGCGCGAGGGGCGCGCGGCCGGCTCCTTCGGCACGGCGGCGACGTTCTCGTTCTTCCCCTCCAAGAACCTCGGCGGATTCGGCGACGGCGGGGCGATCGCCACCAACGACGACGGGGTGGCCGAGCGCGTGCGGATGCTGCGCTTCCACGGCTCCACGGACAAGGTCACCTACGAGCACGTGGGCTACAACTCGCGCCTGGACGAGCTCCAGGCCGCGCTGCTGCGGGTCCTGCTCCCGCACGTGCGCGAGTGGGCGGCGGGGCGCCGCGCCGCCGAGCGCCACTACGCCGACGCCGGCCTGGGCGAGCTCGTCGAGCTCCCCGTGCCGGTGGACGGCGCCGAGCCCGCCTGGCACCTCTACGTCATCCGCCACGCGCGCTCCGACGAGCTGGCCGACGCGCTCAAGCGCGTGGGGATCGGGCAGAAGGCCTACTACCGCGTCCCCGTCCACATGCAGCCGGCGATGCGCGAGTACGCGCAGGGCGCGCGCCTGCCCGCCACCGACGAGGTCGCGCGGACGCACCTGGCGATCCCCATGAGCCCGGTGCTCGACCGCCTCGACGCGATCCAGGTCGTCTCGGCGATCCGCGAGGCGCGCGCGTAGGCGGCCCCCGTGCGGGCCTGGATCGACCTCACCAACTCGCCCCACGTCCTGGCGCTGCGGCCGGTCATCGCGCTCCTGCGCGCGCGCGGGTGGGAGGTGGAGGTGACCGCGCGCGACTTCGCCCAGACGCTGGAGCTGTGCCGGCGCCACGGCATCGAGCACACCGCGATCGGCCGCCACCGCGGCGGGCGGATCGGGGCCAAGGCGCTGGGCCTGGCCTCGCGCTCGGCGGCGCTCGTGCGCTGGGCGCGACGACGTCCGCGCTTCGACCTCGCGCTGGGCCACGGCTCCAACGACGTCATGGTGGCGGCGGCGCTGCTGCGCGTCCCGGCGGTGACCACGTTCGACTACGAGTGGGCGACCGTCCAGCACAACGTCAACTGCCGCCTGGCCCGCGCCGTCGTGGTCCCGGACGCCATCCCACCTGAGCGCCTGGCGCGCTACGGCGCGGCGCGCAAGCTGCGCCGCTACCCCGGCCTCAAGGAGGAGTACTACCTCGCGGACTTCGAGCCGGACGCCGGGATCCTGAGCGAGCTGGGACTGGACGCGGACGCGCCGATCGTCGTGGTGCGCACCCCGCCGTCCGTGTCCCTCTACCACCGCTTCGAGAACCCGCTGTTCGCCCAGGTCCTCGAGCGCCTGCGCGCGTCCGACGCGCAGGCCGTCGTGCTCCCCCGGACGTCCGAGCAGCGTGCCGAGCTCTCGGGGGCCGGCGGACTGATCGTCCCCGAGCACGCGATCGACTCGCAGTCGCTCATGGCGTACGCCGACCTCGTCATCTCGGCGGGCGGCACGATGAATCGCGAGGCCGTGGCGCTGGGGACGCCGGTCTACACCACGTTCTCGGGTCGCGTCGGCGCCGTGGACGAGCGGCTGCTCGCCGAGGGGCGCCTGCGCCGCCTGGAGGATCCCGAGGAGCTGGAGCTGCGTAAGCGCGAGGGCGCCGTGCAAGACCGCGTGCGCCGCGATCCCGCGCTCTACACCGACCTGCTCACCGCGCTCTAGAATGCCGCGGATGCGCCGCCGGATCCGGGCCGCGGGCCTACCGGTGCACCGCCACTCCCTCCCGCAGCTGCTGGTCGACGGGCTGCTGGTGGCGCTGGCGTGGTGGCTCGCCTTCATCCTGCGCTTCGACCGCGGCATTCCGCCGCGCTACGACGACCTGCTCACGGCCACGGTGATCCCGGTCGTGATCGGCGCCGTGGCCATCTTCGCGCTGTCCGGGATGTACCAGAAGTGGTGGCGCTACTTCGGGCGCGGCGACTACGAGGCCGTGCTGCGCGCCGTCTTCCTGGCCACGCTCTTCATCGCCGCCTACGTGGCGATCGTGCACCCGGTCAAGTTCACGACGCGCACGGGCGGCGAGGTGGCGGTGTCCGCCCCGGCCGGCGTCATCGTCCTGTTCGGACTGCTCACCCTGGCCTTCACCGCGGGCGTGCGGCTGCTCATCTCCGAGGTGTTCGAGCGCCCCGTGCGCGGGTTCAGTCCCAAGCGCGGCGCCCGCGACGTCCTCATCGTCGGCGCCGGGGACGGCGGGCGGCTGGTCCTGAGGGAGATCGTGCGGAACCCGGCCCTGGGATATCGGCCGGTGGGCTTCGCCGACGACGACCCGCGCAAGCGCGGGCTGCGGCTGGACCACGGCCTGCGCGTCCTGGGCGGCACCGACGAGCTGGCGCGCATCCTCGACGAGGCCGAGCCCGAGGAGGTCATCATCGCCATCCCCTCGGCGCCGGGCACGGTGCGCGCGCGCGTGGTCACGGCATGCCGGGAGCGCGGCATCCCCGTCCGCACCCTGCCCACCGTGTTCGAGCTGCTGGCCGGGGGCGCCGGCGTCATGCGCCAGGTGCGCGAGCTCAAGGTGGAGGACGTGCTGGGCCGCGAGCCGGTGCGCGTGGAGCTGGAGCGCGTCGGCGCCTACCTCAACGGCGAGGTCGTGATGGTCACCGGCGCGGGCGGGTCGATCGGCTCCGAGCTCTCGCGCCAGATCGCCCGCGTCGCCCCGCGCAAGCTGATCCTGCTCGACCACGCCGAGGACAACCTGTTCCAGATCACGCGCGAGCTGGAGGAGGTCCGCCACTTCCGCGCCACCGAGGCCGTGCTGGCCGACTGCAAGGAGGAGGAGCGGATGCGCGAGGTGTTCGCCGAGCACCGCCCCGCGATCGTCTTCCACGCCGCCGCCTACAAGCACGTGGGCCTGATGGAGGCCAACCCGGTTGAGGCCGTGCGCAACAACGCGCTGGCCACGCGGATCGTCGCGCGCATCGCCGGGGAGTTCGGCGCGCAGCGCTTCGTCCTGGTCTCCACCGACAAGGCCGTGACGCCCAAGACCGTGATGGGGGCGTCCAAGGCGCTGGCCGAGTGGGCGGTGGAGGCGGCGGGCGCGCGCCATCCCGACACCCGCTACGCCACGGTGCGCTTCGGCAACGTCCTGGGCTCGTCGGGGTCGGTGGTGGAGATCTTCCGCGCGCAGATCGCGGCGGGCGGGCCGGTGACGGTGACCGACGAGCGCATGACCCGCTACTTCATGACCATCCCCGAGGCGGTCCAGCTGATCATCCGGGCCGGCTCGCTGGGCGAGGGCGGCGAGGTGTTCGTCCTGGAGATGGGCGAGCCCGTGGCGATCATGGACCTGGCCCGCGACATGATCCGGCTCTCGGGCCTGGAGCCCGATCGCGACATCGCGATCGAGGTGGTGGGCCGCCGGGCGGGGGAGAAGCTGCACGAGGACCTGTTCAACCCCTACGAGCGCCCGCAGGCCACCCCGGCGGAGAAGATCCTGTCCGCCGACAGCCCGCGACTGGACCCGCAGTGGGTCGAGGCGACGTTCGACCAGGTCAACGTCCTGGTGCTGGAGGGCGACGCGGCCGGGCTGGCCGCCAAGGTCGCCGAGCTGTCCACCGCACGCGAGGCCCCGGCCCTCCGGGTGTCCTCCTAGACTCCAGCGCTCATGGTGGTCTTCGCCCTCTCGCTCTCGAGCGAGATCGAGAAGTACGGCGCCTATGCGGGGTTCGCGGCGATCCCGGGCCTGGCCGTAATGGCGCTGCTCTACTTCGCGCAGGCGCGCGAGGTGCGCCGCCTGCGCGAGTGGGCGGGCCGCGCCCCCGAGCGCGCGCAGGAGGTGCAGGAGCGCGTGTCCACCCAGGCGGCACAGCGTCCGGCGGCGGCGCCCGCCGCTCCCGCTCCGGCGCCCGAGCGGCGCGTCGTCGCCCAGCCCATGGCCGCCGGTACCCCCGCCGCCCGCGTGGCCCAGGGGTCCGCGGCGGCCAAGCCGGCCGCGTCGCCCGGAGCCACTCCGGCCGGCCAGCCCGGGGCCGCGCCCGCTTCGCCCGGCCAGGGCGCCACTCCGGGTACGCCCGCGCCGGTTCCCGCCGGACAGGCCGGGGCCGCGCCCACCGCACCGGCCTCGTCGCCCGGACAGGCCGGGGCCGCCCCCGCCGTGCCCGCCTCGCCCGGCCAGGGCGCCACTCCGGGCACGCCCGCGCCCGGACAGGCCGGGTCCGCTCCGGCGACGTCGCCGCGGGCTCCGGGTTCCGCCCCGGCGAGCCCGACTCCCGCGCCCGCCACCGCCCGCGCGGGGACGGTCGCCCCCGCGGCGCCGGACACCGGCGAGGACCGGACCGCCGCGCCCGCTCCCTCCACCGCGGCCGCCTCCGCCCGACCGCCAGTCGCCGAGCGCACCGAGGTGCGCCGGGCCGGCGCCGCGCCGGTCCGCCGGCAGCCCACCAGCCCGCCCCGGGCGCCGTCCGGCCGCCGGGCCGCCGGCGCCGAGGGCGGGCGCCGCCGTCCGCTGGCCATCGGCATCGCCGTCCTGGCCGGATTGCTGGTGGTGATCCTGCTGGCCACGCAGGTCTTCGGCGGCAGCGACAAGCCGGCGAGCAAGCCCAACACCGTGGGCGCTCCCGCCCCGGCCGCGCCGGCGAGCCCCACCGGCCGCCAGCCGACCGTCCAGCGCGGCGACGTGACCGTGGCCGTGCTCAACGGCACGACGGTCCCCGGCCTGGCCGCGCAGGTGGGCGACCAGGTCCAGGGCGCCGGCTTCGCCCGCGGCCAGGTGACCAACGCGGCCGACCAGCAGGTGTCCGAGACGACCGTCCAGTACGCCCCCCAGTTCAAGGCCGCCGCCAACGAGGTGGCCGGGATCCTCAAGATCCCCCGCACGCGGGTGAAGCCGCTCGACGCCAACACCCAGGCCATCGCCGGCCCGGACGCCGAGGTGGTCGTGACCGTCGGCGCCGACCGCACCCAGTAGCGCGGGGGCGCCGTGACCGGGTTCCTCGACCTCCCGCCCCGGAGCGCCAAGCCGCGCGAGCAGGGCATCACGCACGTCCTGGACCGCGGGCTCTCCGTGGCCGAGGTGGAGGGGATGGTCGAGGTGGCGGGCGACTTCGTGGACTACGTCAAGCTGGGCTGGGGCACCGCGCTGGCCACGGGCAACCTGGAGGCCAAGCTCGACCGCTACCGGGCCCACGACATCCCGGTGGTGCTCGGCGGGACTCTGACCGAGATCGCCATCTCCCAGAGCCGCCTGGAGGGCCTGGTCGACTACGTCCGCTCGCTCGAGCTGCGCCACGTCGAGGTGTCCGACGGGACGATCGAGCTCGACCACGACGAGAAGCTGCGCCTGATCGAGCGCCTGGCCAAGGAGTTCACCGTGTTCTCCGAGGTCGGCTCCAAGGACGACACGAAGATCATGGCCCCGTACCGCTGGGTGGCCCAGATCGAGAGCGAGCTCGCCGCCGGGGCGTGGAAGGTGATCGCCGAGGCGCGCGAGACCGGGACCGCCGGCATCTACCGGGCCGACGGCGAGGTGCGCATGGGGCTGATCGACGAGATCGCCCACGAGGTGGACCCGGGGCGCCTGCTCTTCGAGGCGCCGCGCAAGGAGCAGCAGGTCTGGTTCATCGAGCGCTTCGGCCCGGAGGTGAACCTGGGGAACATCCCGCCCGCCGACGTGCTGTCGCTGGAGACGCTTCGCCTAGGACTGCGCTCGGACACGGCGAACGTCGATCCGTGATCCTGCTGGCGCGCCACGGCGAGACCGACGACAACCGAGAGCCGATCCGCATCCAGGGCCGCCTCGACACTCCGCTCAACGCCACGGGCCGCGCCCAGGCCGACGAGCTGGGCCGGCGGCTGGCCGACCGCGGGATCGCCTCGCTGTACTCCTCTCAGCTGAGCCGGGCGCGTGAGACCGCCGAGATCGCGGGCCGCCACCTCGGCCTGGAGCCGGTGGTCGACCCGCGTCTGGCCGAGGGTGATCGCGGCGAGCTGGAGGGCCGGCTGTGGCGCGACGTGGCCGAGGAGGACCCCGAGCTCTACGCCGCCTGGCGCCGGGCGGGGGAGGGCTTCCGCTTCCCGGGCGGCGAGTCGCTGCGCGAGCAGCTCGACCGCACGCTGGCGGCGCTGGAGGACGTGCGCACAGCGGGGTCCCTGCCCGCGCTCGTGGTCGCCCACGGCGGCACCATCCGCTGCCTGCTGTCCAGCCGCGACCCGCGCGGCCTGGACCGCTTCCACGACTGGGAGGTCCCCAACGTCAGCGTGGTGGAGGCATGACGCGACTCGCCCAGGTCGCCTTCGCGGCGCTCGTCGTGGCGACCCTGTCCGCGTTCTTCGTCACGCAGCGCCTCAAGCAGACGCCGCGGCTCGTGCAGACGCTGAGCGTCACCCGGGTCGTCTCCCCGCACGTCACCTACCGCAAGGCCGGGATCCGGATCCGCCTCAAGCGCACCGACGACGCGACGGTGTCGCTGCTGGACTCCGACGGCGATGTCGTGCGCCGCCTGGCCCGTCACCGCCACATCCGGGCGGGCGTGCCGGTCCAGTTCCTGTGGGACGGGCGCGACGCCGCGGGGCACGCCGTCCCGGACGGCAGGTACCGCGTGCGCGTGGGGCTGCGCCGCCAGGGGCGCTCGGTGACGCTGGTCGACGAGATCGCCGTCGACGGGACGCCGCCCCGGCCCCTCGTCCGCGTCGCGCGGCCCAAGGATGCCCGCGGGCCGCTGATCTTCCCGCTGCCGGGGAACCGACCCGTGCGCTTCGAGGTCGTCAACGCCGAGGTCGTGGGGACCCCGGTGTTCCGCGTCTACCGCACCGACCTGGCCAAGCCGCGCGCCGTGACGCGGGTGCGCGCCGCGGCCGGCACGACGAAGGGCCAGTGGGACGGCGCGGTCGTCGGCTCGCGCCGCCCGCCGCCGGGGACCTACGCGATCGTGGCCCAGGTGAGCGACCGCGCCGGGAACGTCGGCTCGTCCTACCCGTTCGGCGCCAGGCCGCGCCGCGGCGACCCGCCGGGGGGCCCCGGCGTGACCGTCCGCTACCTGGCGGGCCAGGCCCCGGCCAAGGTGGTCCAGGCCGGCGGCCGCGTGACCGTGTTCGTCGACTCCCGCCGCCTGCCCTACCGCTGGCGCCTGCACCGCCTCGGGCAGACGCGGACGCTGGCGCGCGGCAGCGGGCGGCGTCCCGCGCTGCGCCTGCGCGTCCCGCGCCGCCCGTCCGGCGTCTACCTGCTGGAGCTGGTGGCCGGCCACCGCCGCGCCAAGGTGCCGATCGCGGTCAACGGCCCGGGGCGCCAGCGGGTCCTGCTCGTCCTGCCGCTCATGACCTGGCAGGGCTACAACCCGGTGGACGACGACGGCGACGGGGTGCCGAACACCCTGACCCACGGCGGGCCGGTGCGCCTGGTGCGACCGTTCGCCGGCCTGGGCGAGCCGCCCGGGTTCTCGCGCCACGGGAGCCCGCTCCTGCGGCTGCTCGACCGCCCGCGTCAGCGCTACGACCTCCTGTACGACGCCCAGCTGGCCGACCGCTCGCCGGGCTTCCTGCGCCGCTACCGCGGGGTCGTCCTGGCCGCCGACGCGCGCTGGCTGGACCCGCGCATCTCCACGCGCCTGGAGAGCTACGTGCGCAACGGCGGACGCGTGTTCTCCCTGGGCACGGAGTCGCTGCGCCGCGAGGTCAGGCTGCGCGACGGCGTCCTGAGCCGCCCGACGGGCGAGTCGGCCTTCGACGTGTTCGGGGCCCGGATCGACCCGGTGTCCGACAAGCCGATCGACCTGCTGGCCGGCGACGACTCGATCGGCCTGTTCGCGGGCGGGGACGGGTCGTTCCCGCAGTTCGACGGCTGGGAGGAGACGCGCGATCCCGGCCAGGGCGCCCGTGTGGTGGCCGCGGCGCAGGACGGCGCGGGCCGGCGCGTCATCGTGGCCATCCGCCTGGGCCAGGGGCTGGTGATCCGCACGGGCCTGCGCAGCTGGGAGGCGCGGACGCGCAACCCGAACGTGACGTCCCTGACCCGCCAAACCTGGAAGATCCTGGGGGCACGTTGAGCACCACGCTCAAGGAGGTCGGGATCGTCGTGGCGGCGTTGCTGGCGGCGGCCGTCGTGCTGGCGCCCGTGGCCCGGGCGCGGGCCGCCGCGATGGCCGGGGCGCTCGTCCTCACCCCGGTCCTGCTCGTTGCGGAGATCTGGGACACGCCGCAGCTGGACCCGATCCGGTCGCGTCCGGCCCTGGCCGCGGCCGCGGCGGCGGCCGGGCTGGTGGCCGTGGCGGTCGGCGCCTGGGCGATCGACCGGCGGCCGTCCCTGCTCGCCGTGGGGGCGGTGCTCGCGCTGCCCTTCCGCGTCCCCATCGAGTCCGGCGGGCAGTCGGCCAACCTGCTCGTCCCGCTCTACTTCGTCGTGGCCGCGGGCGCGGTCGCCTTCGCGGTCCCGCGCCTGCGCGGGCGCCGGCCGGCGCGCGAGGACGCCCCGCGCGGCGCGCTGGAGTACCTCCTGGTCGGCGCCGTCGTTCTCTACGCCGTCCAGGCGTCCTACTCCGGCGACTTCACCAAGGCGCTGGAGCAGGTCGTCTTCTTCTACGTCCCCTTCGCCCTGCTCTACGCGCTGCTGGTCAGCCTGGACTGGACCCCGGCGCTGGCGCGCCGCTGCCTGTACGTCCTGGTCGGGCTGGCCCTGGTGTTCAGCGCGGTGGGGTTCTTCGAGTACGCGACGCGGCGGATCCTGCTCAACCCCGACGTCGTGGCGTCCAACCAGTTCCAGACCTACTTCCGCGTCAACTCGCTGTTCTTCGACCCGAACATCTTCGGGCGCTTCCTCGTGGTCGTGATGATCGCCCTGGTCGCGGTGCTCCTGTGGGGCGCGCGACGGCGGACGGAGTGGCTGGTGACGGCCGCGCTGGCGGTGCTGTTCGGCGGCCTCGTCCTCACGCTCTCCCAGTCCAGCCTGGCCGCGCTGCTGACCGGCCTGGTCGTGCTCGCGGCCCTGCGCTGGAACCCGCGGTGGACGATCGCGACCGTGGCCGCGGTGGTGGCCGTGGCGGGGGCGGCGGCCTTCGCCTTCCCGGGCGCGCTGCGGGTGAACCTGGGCAGCGGGAAGTCGGTGGACAAGGCGACCAGCGGGCGGGCCGAGCTGCTCAAGGGCGGGGTGCGCCTGTTCGCGGACCGCCCGGTCTACGGCTGGGGCTCGGGCGCGTTCAGCCGGGAGTTCCGCCGGGCCGAGCACGTGTCGGGAGAGAAGGCGGCCGACGCCTCGCACACGATCCCGGTGACGGTCGGGGCCGAGCAGGGCGCGATCGGGCTGGCGCTCTACCTGGCCCTGCTGGGCGCGGCCTTCGCCCGGCTGCTGGCGGGCGCGCGCGCCTCGCCGGTGCGGGCGGCCGCCGTGGCCGCCTTCACGGGCCTCGTCGTGCACACGCTGCTGTACGCGGCGTTCCTCGAGGACCCGCTGACCTGGACGCTCCTGGCGGTGGGCACCGCCTTCGCGCTGCGCGCCCCCCCGCCGGAGCCCGCGCCCGACGCCGTCGCCTAGGCGCGTCCGCCGGCGTCGAGGTCGTCCGCCCGGCCGGCCTCGGGGCGGCGGTCTCGCGGCGGCCCGGTGGGCCCTCCGGCCCCCGGCGGGATGGCGACGCCGAGCGCGTCGAGGCGGCGCCAGAGGGGCGCGTCCTGACGCTCTCCGGTCTGCCCCAGGGCCCAGTCGCGCAGCTCGGCGTCGGGGCGGCAGCGGGCGCCGCGCGCCGCGTGCAGCGCCACGATCCAGTCCTCGGCGCTTCGCGCGCGGACGATCGCCCGCTCCCACACGCGCACGCCGTCGTAGTCGGGGCTGATCGTGAGCCGGCCCAGCCGCGCGGCCTTGAGGATGCGGTTCGGCAGGCCGGCGTCGTTGAAGTCGTCGACGCGGTAGGGGAGCAGGCCGACGTCGGCGCAGGCGATCAGCCGCGCCGCCTCGTCGTTGGAGCGCCGCCCCAGCCACACGAAGCCGGGCAGCCGCCGGCACGCCTGGAAGTCGGGGTCGCCGGCGCACTCGCCCTCGTTCAGCGCGCCGACGAACAGGACGGTGAGCGAGTCGCCCATGGCCTCGCCGACGGCGCGCAGCAGCTTCCAGTCGGTGCGCCGCCCGTTGGTGCCGAAGCAGACGGCGATGGTCATCCGCTCGGAGTCGGGCGCGGGGAACGAGTCGGCCGCGGAGGGCATGAGGATGGCCTCGCGCCCGGCGCCGCGCTCGAGGTCGACCAGCGTGGAGGAGACGGCGAACACGAGGTCGGCGCGCTCGGAGGCCGCGGCGTGCAGCGCCTCCAGGCGCTCGCGGGTGCGCGGGCCGGCGTCCGGCGCCGCCGGGGTGCGGTCGAACAGCCCGTACCAGAGCTTCAGGTCCGGCCAGCGCGCCAGCAGCGCCCGGGCGAACGGCCACTGGAAGGGGTGGAAGATCATCGCCACGACGGGCCGGCCGTCCACCCGCAGCCGCCGGGCCTGCGCCGAGGCCAGCCCGTCGGCCAGCGCGTCCGGCAGGCGTCCCAGCGCTCCGTACGGCACCCGCGGCGCCTCGACCGCGACGACTCCGGGCGCGCGCAGGAGGTCCTGGCCCTGGTCGTAGAGGATGAACCGCTCGACCGATCGCGGGACCAGGAGCAGCGCGATGGGCTGATCGCCGGGCATGCGCGCGCCACCGTACCGACCCCTCGCAGCCCGCCGTCTCATGAGCTAACCTCATGAGACCGTGGCCCAGCAATCGAAACTCACCACCGGCGGCCAGATCACGGTTCCCGCCCACGTCCGCAAGCGCTGGAAGACCGAGCGCGTCACCGTCGAGGACCGCGGAGACCACCTGATCGTCCGCCCGATGCCGGAGGACCGCGCGGCGCGGATCGCCGCGTTGCGGGGGATCTGGAAAGTCTCGGACAGGCCGGCGGGCGATCTCATCGCGGCCATCGAGCGCATGCGCGAGGAGGACCGTGAGCTGGAACGCCGTAAGGAGCGCGAGCTGTTCGGGTTGGAGGACGACGAGTGACCGTCGTCCTCGACGCCACAGCCCTCATCCGGCTGTTCCTGGCGGCGCCGGGCGCCGAGGACGTCGAAGCCGTCCTGGAGCGCGGGCCGAGCGTCATGACGTCGGTGAACCTGGCCGAGGCCGCGTATGAGGTGGCTCGCGTGGAGGAGATCACGGTCACCGAGATGCGCACCTTCGCCGACGCTCGCATGGAGGGGCTCATCGAGGTGCTCGACGTGACCGAGGCGCACGCCTGGCGAGTCGTGGAGCTGCGCGACCGCCACTACCACGCCCGGCGCAGCGCGCTGTCGTGGGCCGACTGCGTCCTGCTCGCCGCCGCGCAGGCCGGCGACACGATCGTCACCGCCGACCACGCCCTGGCGCGTGCCGCGCGGGCCGAGGGGATCGAGGTCGTGGGGCTCCCGGACGCTCGCGGTCGCCGCCCGTAGCGCCCGGTAGCTTCACCCGCGATGTACGACTACTTCCGGCGCCTGGCGCGCACGGGCGCCGCCTACCAGGTGGGCGAGGCGCTGGCCAAGGGCGTGGCCGTGGTGCTGCTGCCGGTCTACACGCGCCACCTCACCGCGCGCGACTACGGCACGGCGGACCTCCTGCTCACGCTGGTGATCCTGGTCTCCATCGTGATCCGCCTCGGCCTGGTCGAGGCGTTCGTGCGCTTCTACTACGACGACGCCGCGCCCGAGGCGCGCGAGCGCGTGACGCGTGCGGCGACGGGCACGGTCCTGACCGTCACCACGCTCGCCGCGGCGGTGGCGGCGGCGTTCGCCGGGCCGCTGTCCGAGCTCGTCCTGGGCTTCCGCGACACGACGCTGATGCTCATCGCCGTCCTGGGCCTGTGGGCGTTCACCAACCTGGAGATGGCCTACGCCGTCCTGCGCGTGGACGAGCGAGCGGGGACGTTCCTGCGCGCCTCGCTGGCCAACGTGCTCCTGACCATCGGCCTGTCCGTGTGGCTGGTCGTCGGGCGCGACGAGGGGGCGCGGGGGCTGCTGCTGGGCAACTTCGCCGCGTCGGCCGCCGTCCTCGCCGGGCTGCTGTGGGTCCTGCGAGGGCGGATCGGGCTGCCCCACCGCATCGAGCGCCTCGATCTCCCGGACATGCTGCGCTTCGGCCTGCCCACCGTCCCCGCCGAGGTCTCGGTCTTCGCGCTGAACCTGGTCGACCGGCTCTACCTCTATCGCGTGGAGAGCGAGTCGGCGGCCGGCCTGTACTCGCTCGCGGTGAAGCTGGCCACGGTGGTCATCCTGGTCACCCGCGCCTTCCAGTACGCCTGGCCGCCGCTGGCCTACTCCATCTCCGACGACCGCGAGGCCGGGCGCTTCTACGCCCTGGTCGCCACCTACTACGTCGTGTTCACGGGCTTCGTGGTGGCGGGGCTGACGCTGCTCGGGCGCTGGGCGCTGCGACTCCTGGCCACGCCCGACTTCTACGGCGCGTTCGAGGCGATGCCCTGGGTGGCGCTGGGCTGGGCGCTGTACGGCCTGTTCCTGGTCCTCGTCGTGATGGCCGGGCGGGCCAAGGTGACGACGCGAAACTTCCCCGCCGCCGCGGTCGGCCTGGTGGTGAACGTGGGGCTGCTGCTGGTTCTGGTCCCGCCGCTGGGGATCGCCGGCGCGGGCGTGGCGCTGTGCGGCGCCTACGTGGTGATGCTCACGGTGATGTTCCTGCTGACGAGGCGGCTGTTCGCGGTGGACTTCGAGTGGGTGCGCCTGGCGCACGCGGCCGGGCTCATCGCCGCGGTCACGGTGGCCGGCGAACTGCTGCTGCCGACCGACGGAGCGAATGGGCTGCTCGAGCGCACGGCCGTTCTGGCGGCGATCCCGGTCGCGCTGCTGGCCACGGGATTCCTGCGCGGCGGGGAGTCCGAGCGACTGCGCGCCGGCCTGCGCCGGCTGCGCCGCGCGCCTGCGACATGATCCCGCCCACCTTGCGCGTGGACGTCGTCGACCCCTCCGCGTTCACCCCGCCCTACGACCGCTCCCTGTCCGCCGCGCTGGCCCGGGCGGGCGCGGACGTGCGGCTGGTGACGAGCCGCTTCGCCTACGGCGACGTGACGCCCGCCGAGGGCTACGCCGTGGACGAGCGCTTCTACCGCGCCGCCCCGGGCGCACCCGGGTCGCGGCTGCGCCTGGCGGCGAAGCTGGCCCAGCACGTGCCGGACATGCTGCGCTACCGCCGCGCGGCGCGCGACGCCGACGTCGTGCACTTCCAGTGGCTGGCCGTCCAGCCCGTCGACCCGTGGCTGCTGCCGCGCGACCGCCCGCTCGTCCTCACCGCCCACGATGTCCTGCCGCGCGAGCCGCGTCCCGGCCAGCTGCGCGCGCAGCGACGGCTGTACGACCGGGTCGACGCGGTCGTCGTCCACTCCCACCACGGGCGCGAGCGGCTGGTGGTGGACCTGGGCGTGGACCCCGAGCGCGTGCACGTCATCCCGCACGGCGCCTTCGACCACCTGGCCGCGCTGCCCGACGAGCCGCTGCCGCCCGAGCTGGCGGGGGTGGACGGTCCCGTCGTCCTCTTCTTCGGGCTGCTGCGACCGTACAAGGGCGTCGACGTGCTGCTGGAGGCCTGGCGCGGGATCGGCGGCGCCGAGCTGTGGGTGGTGGGGATGCCGCGGATGCCGCTGCGCGAGCTGCGCTCGCGGGCGGCGCCGTCGGTGCGCTTCTTCCCCCGGTTCGTCCCCGACGGTCAGGTGGCGGCGCTGTTCCGCCGCGCCGACCTCGTCGTCCTGCCCTACCGCGAGATCGACCAGTCCGGCGTCCTGGCCACGGCGCTGGCGTTCGGCAAGCCGCTGCTGCTGTCGGCCGTGGGCGGCTTCCCGGAGGTCGCCGAGGCGGGCGCCGCGGAGCTGGTCGCGCCGGGCGACGCGCCCGCGCTGCACCTGGCGCTGCGCCGCCTGCTCGGCGACGCGCCGCGCCGCGAGGCCCTGTCCGCCGCCGCCCGCGAGGCGGCCGCCACGCGCTGGAGCTGGGACACGGTGGCGGCCCGCCACATGGAGCTCTACCGCGGCCTGGTCGCCTAGCGCCGCCCCCGCGGGCCCGCCGTCGCCCGGCGCCGCAAACGCCCGCCCGGGAGAATGCCCGGCCGTGACCGCCGCCGAGATCGCCTTCTGGGTCTGCGCCGCCCTCCTCGTCTACGCGCAGGCCGGCTACGGCGTGGTGCTCGCGGGGCTGTCGCGGCTGCGCCGGGCGCCCGCGCCCGCGCCCGAGGCCGGGGAGCTCCCCGCTGTCTCCCTGGTCGTCGCCGCCTACCTGGAGGCCGAGGTCATCGCGGCCAAGGTGGCCAACCTGCGGGCGCAGGACTACCCGGCGGACCGCGTGGAGGTGATCGTCTCCACCGACGGCTCGACCGATGGCACGCCGCAGCGCGCCCGCGAGGCCGGCGCCGACCTGGTGGTCGAGAACGCGCGGGGTGGGAAGGTGCGCACGCAGGACGCCGCCGTCCGCCGGGCCCGCCATCCGATCGTCGCCTTCTCCGACGCCAACTCCACCTGGGAGCCCGGCGCGCTGCGCGAGCTCGTCGGCGCCTTCGCCGATCCGCGCGTCGGCTACGCGTGCGGCCAGGTCCGCTTCGTCGGCGCGGGGGGGACCAATCAGGAGGGCGTCTACTGGCGCTACGAGATGTGGCTGCGCGGGCTGGAGTCCCGGCTGGCGTCGGTGACCGCGGGCAACGGGGCCATCTACGCCACCCGCCGTGAGGCCTACCTCGAGGTCGACCCGGTGATGGGCCACGACCTGTCGTTCCCCTTCAACATGGTCAAGCGGGGCTGGCGCGCGGTCTACGCGCCGACCGCCCGAGCCACCGAGAAGATGGTCCCCTCCCTGGAGGGGGAGTTCGCCCGCAAGCGCCGGATGATGAGCCACACCTGGCCGATCGTCCTGCGCGGCGGGATGCTCTCGCCCCGCGGCTACGGGCCGCTGTACGGACTGATGATCGCCTCGCACCGGCTGCTGCGCTACGCGTCGCCGTTCCTGCACGCCGCGGCGCTCGGGCTCAACGTGGCGCTCGTCGTCGCGGGAGCCGGCCCGGTCTACGTCGTAACCCTCGCGGCCCAGCTGCTGCTGGTCGCCGCGGCCCTGCTGGCGCGTGTCGTCCCGGCGCGTCCGCTCCTGGTCGCCCGCTACTACGTCCTCACCACGGCCTCCGTCGCCGGTGGTCTCTGGGACTGGCTCCGCCACGGAACGCCCGCCGGCTGGGATCCCGCGGAGGGCACGCGGTGAAGCGGACCGTCGATGTCCTGCTCTCCCTCGCCGGGCTCGCGCTCGGCGGTCCGTTCCTGCTCGCGGCGATGGCGGCCATCCGCCTGGAGTCGCCGGGCCATCCCATCTACCGCCAGCGCCGGGTGGGACGGGACGGCGAGCCGTTCGACCTGTGGAAGCTGCGCACGATGGTCCATGGCGCCGAGCATCAGGGGGCGGGGATGGCGGTCGACGAGGGCGACCCGCGCATCACCCGCGTCGGGGCGTTCCTGCGCCGCACGTCGCTGGACGAGCTGCCCAACCTGGTCAACGTGCTGCGCGGGGAGATGTCGATCGTCGGGCCGCGCCCCACGATCCCGGTGCAGGTGGAGCAGTACACCGAGCGCCAGCGCGGCCGGCTGGCGGTCAGGCCCGGGATCACCGGGTGGGCTCAGGTCAACGGCCGCGCGTCGCTGCCCTGGGACGAGCGCATCGAGCTCGACCTCTGGTACGTGGAGCACCAGTCGTTGCGCCTCGATCTGCGGATCCTGGCCCGGACCGCGAAGATCCTCGTCCGCGGAGACGGGTTGTACAAGGGCGAGACAGGGGGGTGGCGGTGACGGCGACGACTGCGCCGGCGGTTCTGCTGACCGGTGTCGGCAAGCGCTACGACATCGTGTCGGCGTTCGCGCAGCACACGCGCGTCGTGACGGCCGACCCCAACCCGCTGGCCCCGGCGCAGTACGCCGCGCACGTGCGCGCCGGCGTGCCGCGCTTCGACGATCCCGGCTACGTCCCCGCGCTCCGGGAGCTCTGCGAGCAGCATGGCGTCGGCGCGGTGGTGCCGCTCACCGACCTGGACCTCGAGGTCCTGGCCCGGGCCCGGGCGGGCGGCCTGGTGCCCGCCTTCGTCCCCGACCCCGAGATCGCCGCGGCCACGTTCGACAAGTACGAGACGCACCGCCTGCTCGGCCGGCTCGGGCTCCCGTCCCCGCCCACCGTCCTGCCCGGCGAGGCGGTCGACTTCCTGCCGGCGATGGTCAAGCCGCGCCGCGGGTCGGGCGCCCGGTCGATCCATCCCGCGCACGACGCCGAGCAGGTGGACTTCTTCGCTCGCTACGTCGACGAGCCCGTGATGGTCCAGAAGCTGATGCAGGGCCCGGAGTTCTCGATCGACCTGCTGTGCGACCTCGACGGCCGCTGCCTCAACGCCATCCCCCGGTCGATGCTGGAGTCGCGCGGCGGCGAGTCGATCAAGGGAACGGTCCTGGACGACCCCGAGCTGGTGGACCTGGGCCGGCGGACCGCCGAGGCGCTCGGCGTGCGCGGGCCGTGCACGGTCCAGGCCTTCCGCGACCGCGACATCGGCCTGGGGATCACCGATGTCAACACGCGCTTCGGCGGCGCCTTCCCGGGGCCGATGTACGCCGCGCGCGAGGGCCGGACGTACCCGGAGCTCATCGTCCGCATGGCGGCGGGCGAGACGATCGAGCCGCACGTCGGCGACTACCGCGCCGGCGTCACCTTCACGCGCTACTACTGGCAGCTCGAGCTCGACGAAAACCTCCGCCCCACCGGCCGCGACATCGTCGACCCGCCCGGCCCCCCACCCCCGCGCTGACGAATCGCCTGCAGTTATGCACCTATACGGTGCAAACGTCGGACGGCCGTTATCACGGCGCCGCGCGGAGCCAGACCACGTTGGAGCCGCCGGCCCCGTTCCCCTCGTCGGCCGTTGTCCGGGCCTGGAAGCGGTAGAGGGACGCCGACCGAAGCCGCACCCGGGCGGAGAAGCCCCGGCCGCGCACCACGGCCGCAAACCGGCCGGCGAAGCGGTTCGCGCCCCGGGCCCGGCGCCACACGAGCACCTGTACCGCCGGCCGCGCGGGCGTGGACGAGCCGACCAGGGTGACGGTCTGACCCCGCCGGACCCGAGCGCGGGTGGCCCGGAGTGAGACCTGCGGCAGCACCACGACGCGACGCGCGGCCGAGACGGCGGGAGCCGTCACCCCGTCGCCCGCGAACGAGGCCCGGAACGTCCCGCTGCGCGTCGACGACAGCGAGATCGCCCACGATCCGTCCGGTCCGGTGGCGACCGACGTCACCGCGCGCCACTCCCCCGACGCCAGCCTGGCCTCCAGCGCGACCGCGCGGCCGGGCAGCGGCCGCCCCGCGGCGTCGGCCAGCGTGCCGGTGAACGAGACCGTGTCGGGGACCCGCACGCGAGCCGGCGCGGTCAGCGCCAGGCCCGACGCAACCCCGCCCGGCCCGAAATCGCGGGACGCCACCCGCCGGCGCAGCTCCGGCAGCTGCGCGTACAGCGCGTCGCCCGGGCAGTCGGTGGAGTTGGCGTCGCGATGGCCGGAGATCCGCTCGAAGGTCCGTCCCGCGGTGGTGACGCGCCCCTCCGCCGGCACGCCGTGCAGCCCGAGCTTCCACGCCAGCAGCCGGGCCATCGCGCCCAAGCCCTCCGGCGTCTGGCCCTGCGCCGTGAACTCCCCGATGTTGGCGACGCCGGTGGAGACGGAATTGAAGCCCTGGGCCTGAGCGCCCACGACGGCGCGGTCGATCCCGCCCGCGCGCCCCTCGAACACCTGCCCGTAGCGGTCGACGAGGAAGTTGTAGCCCACGTCGGACCAGCCGTTGGCGTTGCGGTGGTAGCGGCAGATGGCCAGGACGATCGCCGCCGACTCCTGCGGCGTGTAGTCGTTCGCGTTGACGGTGTGGTGGACGAACGCCACGTCGACGCGCCCGTAGCTGGGCGGCTCGCGGGGGACGCAGTCCGCCGCGCCCCACTGCTCCCGCGTCACCATCGCCGGGGCTCCGGAGGCGGCGGCCCGGCGCGCCGGCGCCCGGCGCCGCGGCACCGCGACGAAGTGCGCGCGCAGCCCGGGCGCCCGCCCGGCCACCCGCAGCTGGTAGGCGTCGGCGCCGCCCGCCCATACCGGGTCCGAACCCGCGAAGCCGGGGCGCCCGCGCAGCGGCGCGTGCGCACGGGCCACGACGACCCAGCGGCTCCAGCGACCGCCCCGGCGCACGCGCAGGCGCAGGCGCGGCTCGGCCCCCTCGCGCCAGCGGAACCCCACCACGTCGAAGCGCCGCGGCGCCACCACGGTCCGCACGGCCGCGGCCCCGGCCTCTCGCACCGGGACGGCCGCCTCGAAGTCGACGGGTACGGCGAGCATCGCCACCCCGAACACTTCGACGGGAGTCGAGTCGCGCCTACTCCGGGAAGGGAAGGTTCTCGGGGCCCTTGTCCACGCCCTGGGCGCGGAAGGCCCGCAGCGCGTCGAAGGTCTTGTCCGAGAACTGCGTGCAGGTCATCTGCTGGCCCCACGCCGTGGCGGCGACCGGGCCGGGAATCTTGGCGTCCTGCACGAGGATCTGCTTGTAGCCCGAGGGCTGGCCCGGGATCGGCTCGGCGAACAGGGTCTCCAGCTGGGAGATCCGCCGCTTGGCCAGCGAGGGCTTGAACCAGATGATCACGCGCCCGTGCTCCATGGCGTGGACGAGGTTCTCGCGCGGCACGTTGCCCTGCCCCACGTAGTCGCCGTCGCTGGCCGGCGTCGGGTTGTGCGGGCCGAACACCGGGGGGTTCTGCTTGTAGGTGACCTTGTGGTTGACGTGGTCGCGGTCGTGGGGGCCGGGCGTGAAGCGGCGCAGCCGGCATCCCGCCGCCGCCATCGCCTTGCTGAGGTCGGCCTGCTTCTGCGCGGGGATCGGGACCTTGGGCCCCTGGTGGACGCCGGGCTTGGGCTTGCTCGACCCGCCGCCACCCGCCACCAGCGCCACGACGATCGCCGCCACCGCGGCCACCGCCAGCACGCCGCCCGCGACGAGCCCGAGCATGCGCCGGCGGCGCTCGGCCGAGGCCAGCTCCTGCTCGCGCGCCACGCGCTCCTGGCGCCGGCGCTCCTTCTCCTCCTGGCGGCTGGACAACCTGGCTCAGGCTCCCCGGCTCGCCGTGCGGCGCCGCTTGCCCGCGGGCGCGCGACGCGGCTTCCAGCATTCGTCGATGAAGGCGGAGAACTCGTCGGTCAGGCGGTCCGGCGCCAGGCGCATCTCGAACATCGAGGACGCGTCGACCAGCCGGCCGTTGGGCAGCTCGCGCGCCAGCGCGTCGGCGTCGGAGAACGGATGGACCGGGTCGCGCGGGTGGCCGATGACGATGGCCGGCGTCTGGAAGGTCTCGCGCTCGGACTGCGGCGGCGCGGTGCGGCCGAAGAACAGCCCCTGGATCACCGCCGCGCTGGGGCCGGGGTCCTGGCGAACCCAGTCCAGCATGACGTCGCCCCAGAACGGGACCGCGTTGCCTGGCACCAGTCGCGCGCCCGTCTGGAGCAGCTTCATCACCGGCTCCCCGAAGGTCAGCGAGATCATCAGGGGGGTGAAGGCGATGGCGCAGCCCAGCAGCGCGTTGTCGAGCACCGGCATCTCGACGATCATGCCCCGCAGGCGCTCGGGTGCCGCCGAGGCGACGCTGAGCGTGACGTTGGCGCCGAGCGAGGTGCCGCCCACCACCGCGTCCTCCAGCTCCAGGTGGTCCATCAGCGCCACGACCTGCTCGGCGAACAGGTCCATCGAGTACTGGCGCATGTCGCGCGGGCGGCTCGAGCGCCCGTGGCCCAGGAGGTCCAGCGTGACCACGCGGTTGCCGCGCTCGGCCAGCTCCCGGGCCAGCGGGACGTGCATGCGCTGGGAGAACAGGAGCCCCGGCAGCAGCACCGTCGTGCGCGGCCCGTCGCCGTAGACCGTGTAGTTGAGCCGGTGCTTGCCGTAGCGGAAGCTGGACATGGGGAGGGGAGCTTACAAACCGGTACCGTTTGGCCGGCCAGCCAAACCGCCGAGAGGAACCCCGAACATGGCCAAGCCCGCACCGCGTCCCGTCCACGGCAAGGTCGTCGCCATCACCGGCGGCGCGCGCGGCATCGGCCGCGCCACGGCGGAGCAGCTCGTGCGCGAGGGCGCGCGCGTGGCCATCGGCGACCTCGACCGCGAGCTGACCGAGCAGGTCGCCTCCGAGCTGGGCGGCGACACCGCCGGACTGGAGCTCGACGTCACCGACCGCGAGTCCTTCGCCGCCTTCCTGGACGCCGTCGAGGACCGGCTGGGCCCCGTCGACGTGCTGGTCAACAATGCCGGGATCATGCCGCTGGGCGACTTCGCGCAGGAGGACGACGCCACCACGCAGCGGATCATCGACATCAACGTCCACGGCGTCCTCACCGGCACCAAGCTCGCCGTGCGCCGCATGCGCCCGCGCCGCCGGGGCCACGTCGTCAACGTCGCCTCGATGGTCGGCAAGGTCTCGCCCCCCGGTGGGGCGACCTACGTCGCCTCCAAGCACGCCGTGGTGGGCCTGACCGAGTCGGTGGAGCTGGAGAACGCCGACTTCAACCTGGACTTCTCGATCGTCATGCCCGTCGTGGTCAACACCGAGCTCGGCGCGGGGATCAAGGAGACCCGGGGCGTGAAGCCGGTGGAGGCCGAGGACGTCGCCGCGGCGATCGTCGACGCGATCAAGGTCCCGCGCCGCGACGTGTTCGTGCCGCGCGAGGTCGGCGCGATCCACAAGGCGACGTACGTCCTGCCCCAGCGCGCCCAGGCCGCGGTGGCCAAGGCGATGCGCAGCGACCGCGTCCTGGTCGACATCGACCAGGGCCAGCGGGCGGCCTACGAGGAGCGCGCGGCGCGCAGCGAGCCCGGGCTGGAGCCGGACGACGAGGCCGCGAAGACGGCCGGCGGCGAGCCGGCCGGCAACGGCGCGCCGGCCTCCGAGGGCGAGCCGGCGGAAACCGTCGAGGCCTGATGACGACGGTCGGGGCCTGATGGCCCGCCGGCCGGAGCGCTCCGTCGCGGGGAAGGTCGCGGCGGTCACCGGGGGGGCTCGCGGCATCGGCCGGGCCACGGCCGCCGCGCTCGCGCGGGCGGGCGCACGGGTGGCGATCGGCGACCTGGACGGCGAGCTCGCCGCGCGGACGGGCTCGGAGATCGGTGCGCTGGGGCTCCAGCTCGACGTCACTGACCGCGCCTCCTTCGAGACGTTCCTCGACGAGGTCGAGACCGCGCTGGGACCGCTCGACGTCCTGGTCAACAACGCCGGGATCCTGCACCTCGGGCCCTTCCTGGAGGAGGACGAGGCGGCCACCCGGCGCCAGTTCGACGTCAACGTCTTCGGCGTCGTGAACGGCACGCGCCTCGCCGTCCCCCGCCTGCTGCGCCGCCCGGAGGGGCACCTGGTCAACGTCGCGTCCTCCGCGGGGAAGATCGCGCCGCCGGGCATCGCCACCTACACGGCCACCAAGCATGCCGTCGTCGGCCTGACCGAGTCGGTGCGCGCCGAGCACGCGGGCAGCGGCCTGGAGTTCTCCATCGTGATGCCGGGCGTGGTGAGGACGGAGATGATCGCCGGCTACGAGGAGGCCCGCGGCGTGCAGAAGGTCGAGCCCGAGGACGTGGCGGCGGCGATCGTCGCCGCCCTGCGCCGCCCGCGCGTCGACGTGTTCGTCCCGCGTGCGCTGGGCCCGGTCAGCCGCTTCATGGCGCTGCTGCCCCGTCCGGCCCGCGAGGCGCTCAACCGCGCTCTGAAGGTCGACCGCGTGACCTGGGACGCCGACCGCTCGGCGCGCGACGCCTACGAGGCGCGCGCCGCGGCCAGCGATCCGCGCCACGAGCCGGCGGCCCATTCCTAGCGCCGGGCCGATCGCCTACGAGGACCTGGGCGATCCGGCGGGGCGGCCGGTCGTGCACTGCCACGGGACGCCATCCTCGCGCCTGGACGCCGAGGCGCTGGCGCGGGCGGCGGCGGACGGCGGGGTGCGCCTGCTCTCCCCGGACCGGCCGGGGACCGGAGGCTCGGCGCCCCGACCGGCGTGGAGCGTCGCCGGCTGGGCGGCGCAGGCCGCCGCGCTGGCCGACGCGCTGGGGATCGAGCGCTTCGCCGTGAGCGGGTGGTCGGGCGGCGGGCCCTACGCGCTGGCCTGCGCGGCCGTGCTGCCCGAGCGGGTGACCCGCGTCACGGTGGTCGCCTGCCCCGCCCCGCCGCACGACACGCCGCCCGGCGGGGCGCTGCGCGAGCTCAACCTGGCCGACCGCGCGCTGGAGCGGCTGTCCATCCGCGCGCCGCTGGCCGCGCGGGCGATCATGGCCCCGGGCGCGGCGGTCGCCCGGCACTGGCCGGCGCTCGCCGCCGCGCTGTTCTCGAGCGGCCTGTCGGCGTCGGACCGCGCGGCCCTTGCCGCGTCGCCGCTGCGCGACATGCGCTTCGTCGCCGAGGCGTTTCGCCAGGGCACCGAGGGCGCGGTGCTCGACTACCGCGCGCTGGGGACGCCCTGGGGGTTCGACCTGGCCGACGTGGCGGCGCCGGTGACGCTGTGGCACGGCGAGACCGACCGGGTCGTCCCCGCGGCCCACACCCCGCGCCTGGCCGCCCGCTTGCCCCACGCCGACCCGCACGTCGTCCCCGGAGCGGGCCATCTCGTCCTGGCCTCGCACGCCCGCGAGATCGTGGACGCCGCCTGACCGGCGTTTCGACGCGCTCCCCAGCGCTATCGAGCGCCGGCGCGCAGCCAGTCGCTGATCGTCTCGCCGATCAGCCGTCCCTGGTCCTCCTGGAGGAAGTGCGAGGCGTCGGGGATCACGTGGTCGATGCCCGGGTGGCCGATCGCGGCCGCGAAGCGCTCGCCGACGTCGAGGGTCAGGACCGGGTCGGAGTCGGCCCACAGGAACAGCTTGGGCCGCTCGTCGGCGCTCAGCGCCTCGAGCACCGCGCGCCCCTCGGCCGCGCCCGGCGCGTCGGGCTCCATCGGGATGAGCAGCGGGAACGCGCGCGCGCCCGCCTTGGAGGCGGCGTCGGGGAACGGCGCGTCGTAGGCCGCCTTCTCCTCGTCGGTCAGGGCGCGCTTGGTCGCGCCGTCGACCAGGAAAGAGATCGGCAGGTCCTCCGTGCGCTCGACGAAGTCGCGGAACGCGACCCAGGCGTCGCTCATGGCCTGGCGCCCGGTCCACAGCCCGGTGTCCAGCATCACCAGACGGCTGACCCGGTCCGGGTGCTCCACCGCCACGCGCAGCCCGATCGGCCCGCCCCAGTCGTGCACCACGAACGTCGCGTCGCGCAGGTCCAGGTCCTTCAGCAGCGTGGCGGCCAGCTCGCAATGGCGGTCGTACGTGTACCAGCCCACGTCGGTCGGCTTGTCGGAGCGCCCGAACCCCACCAGGTCCGGAGCCACGCAGCGAAAGCCGGCCTCCAGGACCGGCGGGATCACGTTGCGCCACAGGTAGGACCACGTCGGCTCGCCGTGCCAGAACACGACCGGCTCGCCGGAGCCCTCGTCCACGTGGGCCAGCCGCAGCCCGTCGACCTCGCGGAACACGGGCGCGTAGGGGAAGTCGGGCAGCGGCTCGTCGATCACGTGCCCTCGCCGCCCCGCTCGCGCCAGCGCCGCTGCGACGTCTCGATCACCTTCAGCGCGTCCTCGCGCTCGTACCAGCCGTCGACCTCGACGTCCTTCTGCTCCAGCGTCTTGTACACGGCGAAGAAGTGCGAGATCTCGTCGCGCAGCTGCTCGGACAGATCTCCCAGGCGCTCCGCGTGGTTCCAGTTCGGGTCCTGGAGCGGGACGCAGATGACCTTGTCGTCGACCCCCTTCTCGTCGCGCATCTTGAACAGCGCGATCGGCTTGACCGGGATCACGCAGCCGGGGAACGTCGGCTCGGACACGGCGACCATCGCGTCGAGGGGGTCGCCGTCCTCGGCCAGGGTGTCCGGGATCATCCCGTAGTCCAGCGGATACACGACCGAGGAGAACAGGAACCGGTCGAACCGGATGGCCTGGAGCCCCTCGTCCCACTCGTACTTGTTGCGCGACCCCTTCGGGATCTCCACCAGGCAGTGCAGGGGCCCCTCGCTCACCGCGGGTTAGCCTAACCGCGTGGCCAACAAGCCGCTCGTGCTGGTGGCGTGCATCCTCGGTTCGGGGATCGCGTTCCTGGACGGGACGATCGTCAACGTGGCGCTGCCCGCCATCGCCTCGGACCTCGATGCCGGGCTGTCGATCCAGCAATGGGTCGTGGGCGGGTACCTCCTCACGCTGGGGTCGTTCCTGCTGGTGGGCGGCGCGCTGGGGGACCTGCTGGGGCGCCGCCGCGTCTTCGTGGGCGGGGCGGCGGCTTTCGGCGCCGCGTCGCTGCTGTGCGCACTGGCGCCCAGCCCCGTCTGGCTCGTCGTCTTCCGTTTGCTCCAGGGCGTGGCCGCGGCCGTCCTGGTCCCGAGCACTATGGGGATCATCGTCACCGTCTTCGACGAGGACGAGCGCGGCCGCGCGATCGGGACCTGGACCGCCTGGACCGGCATCTCCACGGTGATCGGCCCCCTGGCGGGCGGGTTGCTGGTGCAGGCCGCGTCGTGGCGCTGGGTCTTCCTGGTGAACCTTCCGTTCGTCGTCCTGACGATCGTCCTGACGCTGCGCGCCATGCCCGACGACCGCCCGCCCGGCCGCCGCGCGCCCCTGGACGTCCGCGGCGCCGCGCTGGCCGCGCTGGGGCTGGCCGGCCCCGTGTTCGCGCTCATCGAGCAGCCCGACCGGGGCTGGGGCGACCCGATCGTGTGGGGCCCGCTCGTGGCCGGGATCGTCTTCCTGGCCGCCTTCGTGGCCGAGGAGCGCCGGGCGCACGACCCGATGGTCCCCTTCGAGCTGTTCCGCCGGCGCAACTTCACCGCGGGCAACCTGGCCACGCTGGCCATGTACGCCGGCCTGGGCCTGCCGTTCTTCTACCTCGTGCTGTTCCTCCAGCAGGCCGCGGGCTACGGCCCCATCCAGGCCGGGCTGGCGCTGCTGCCGGTGACCCTCCTGATGTTGGCGCTGTCGCGCCGCTTCGGCGCGCTGGCGGACCGCATCGGCCCCCGGCCCCTGATGACCGCCGGCCCTCTGGTCGGCGCCGTCGGGCTCCTGCTGCTGGTGCGCGTGGACGCGCACCCCGACTACGTCCGCGACCTGCTCCCGGCGCTGGTGGTGTTCGGGATCGGGCTGTCGGCCACCGTGGCTCCGCTGACGGCGGCGGTCCTCTCGGCGGTGGACCCGGAGCACGCGGGCGCGGCGTCGGGCGTCAACAACGCCGTGGCGCGGGTGTCCGGGCTGCTGGCCGTCGCGGCGACCGGCGTCCTGGTCTCGATGAACTTCGCCTCGGCCGTGGACGCGCGGGTGGACGCGCGGGCGCTGTCGCCGCCGGCCCGGGCGGCGCTGGCGCGGGCCAAGGAGCGCCCGCTCTCCGCCCAGCTGCCGCCGACCGTCCGCGGGCGCGAGCGCGTCGAGCTGCGCCGCGCCCTTCAGACCGGCTCGGCCCAGGCGCTGCACATGTCCATCCTGCTGGCGGCGGGGCTGCTGGCGCTGGCCGGGGCGATCTCCTTCGTGGGCGTGCGCGACGAGCGCCGCCGATCCGTGCCCTGCGAGGGCTGCCCCGGCGGCGCGCTGGTCGGCGCGCCCGCCGACCCGGCACGCGAGCTCGTGGGAGCCACTACGGTTTGACGTCGTGGGGGAGACGGAGGAGAACGAACGCTTCGCCGCGCAGGCGCCTGACGAGTACCTGCGCCGCCGCGAGTTCCTCCAGCGCGCCGCGCTGACCGCCGGCGTGGGCGCCGGGCTGGCCACGGTCCTGTCCCCCGACACGCTCGTGGCCGAGGCGGCGCGCCAGCAGCGCCGCCGGCCGCTGCCCTCGCCGCGCAACCTGCCCGTCGACACGTTCGTCGTGCTGATGATGGAGAACCGCTCGTTCGACCACTACCTGGGCTGGATGCCCGACGCGGACGGCCGCCAGGCCGGCCTGACGTATGTCGACGAGACCGGCAAGCGCGAGGCCACGCGTCCGCTGGCGCCGGACTGGCAGGGCTGCGGGCACTCCGATCCCGACCACTCCTGGGACGGCTCGCGCAAGCAGCTCAACCACGGCAAGATGGACGGCTTCCTGCTCGGGCGCAACGACGAGCTGGCGATCTCCTACTACCGCGAGGGCGAGCTGGGCTTCATCCAGGACGCGGCCAAGGCCTTCACCACCTACGACCGCTTCCACTGCTCGCTGCTGGGTCCGACGTACCCCAACCGCGAGTACATGCACGCCGCGCAGTGCTACGGGGTCAAGTCCAACGATCTCCCGACGTCCACGCTGGGCTACCCGGACACGACGATCTGGGCGGCCTGCGAGCGCGCCGGCGTGT
Organism: Solirubrobacteraceae bacterium; assembly: GCA_033856025.1. Classification (GTDB taxonomy): domain Bacteria; phylum Actinomycetota; class Thermoleophilia; order Solirubrobacterales; family Solirubrobacteraceae; genus AC-38. The sequence continues at coordinate 188,421 of JAWVFQ010000033.1, forward strand.
CCAACCGCTACTTCTACAACGACATCCCCGTGACCGCGCTGTGGGGAAGCTCGGCCAGCCGGCGCTCGGGGCGTATCGACGAGTACTACGCGCGCTGCGCCACCGGCACGCTCCCGCAGGTGTCGTTCGTCGACCCGCCGTTCGGCCCCACCGTGGCCGCGAGCGACGTGCGCGCCGACGAGCACCCGCACGGCGACGTGCGCGCCGGCCAGGCGTTCATGTCCGACGTCGTCCACGCCTTCATGGAGTCGCCCCAGTTCAAGCGGGGGATCCTGTTCGTCGTCTACGACGAGCACGGGGGGTTCTTCGACCACGTGCGCCCCCCGCGGGTCCCCGACGACCGCAACAGCCGCGACCTCAACCAGGACTTCGGCCAGATGGGCTTTCGCATCCCGGCCGTCGCCGTATCGCCCTACTCCCGCCGCGGCTACGTGCACCACTCGATCTACGGCTTCGAGTCCATCCTGAAGATGATCGAGTGGCGCTTCGGCATGCCGCCGCTGACCAAGCGCGACCGCTACGCCCAGAACATCGCCCGCTCGTTCGACTGGGAGTCCAAGCCGCGCCTCGATCTTCCCTCACTGCCCGACCCGGCCACGGTGATGAGCCAGCCCTGCCCCAGCAAGCAGGCCGAGGGCGGCGAGGAGGGCCACGAGCTGATGAGCCTGTACACGTCCGGCTACCTGGAGCGAATCGGCTTCGATTACCAGCCGGCCCGGAATTCGACCACCTTCAGGCGGGATCCACGACCTTCCCCGCGTCCTTCGCGGCGGTGATGTGGATGGCCGCCGGCTCGCGGACCCAGGCTATGAGGTTCAGCGACTGCAGGCGATCGAGCAGGAACTGGAACGCCACCGCCTGCGAGCGCGACGGGTAGCGGCGCAGGACGTCGAACGCGTAGCCCGTCGTGTGCAGTGAGTACTCCGAGGTGGCCTCGGGATTGGAGTCGGCCAGCAGCGCCTGGTAGCGCTCGTCGCGCACGGCGCTCGTCATGGTCAGCGGTGAGGGCACACCCGAGATCCTGCGCACCTCCGCGCCCATCCAGCGCGCGAGGTTGAGCGCCTCCGGGCGCAGCGCCCGGTACAGCGCCGGCTTGACGCCGAGCCGGGGGCCCAGCTCGCCCAGGCGCCGGTCGATCGCGAACCCGAGGCGCCCCGCGGCGGGCAGCCCCTTCAGGTCCCCGGAGTCGCGCGCGCTCGCCAGGGCCTGGGGGTCGGCGAAGCGCTTCGTGTGGTCGGGCGGGTGCAGCACCTCCTCGGCCGACGCCTTGTTGGTCTGCAGCTCGTCGAGACGCGCCAGCTCGCTGCGGTCGTGGCGGTACAGGCCCAGGATCGCCTTGGCCGCGAGGATCCGCCAGTAGTAGGTGGAGGAGTCGTCGCCGAAGCCGTTGAGCTTGCGCCAGGCCCCGGCGTGGCGCCGCGGCGTGGAGTCGAAGAACAGCCGCACGTAGGAGGGCTGGTCGGCGCCGTAGGCGCGGATCACGCCCTGGAGGTTCCCGATGCCCATGTGGTAGGAGACGAGCGCCAGGTCGTCGCGCCCCAGCGTGTCGCGGGCGATCTTGAGGTAGCGCACCGTGGCGGCGAGCGCTCGCTTGGGGACGAAGCGATCGTCCACGCGCCGGCGCGCGGCCAGCGCGCGCCGCGCCGCGGCCGGGCGGCCGGCCAGCCGCGCCCGGCGGGCGGCTCGGGTCAGGGCGCGCGAACGCACCAGGTCGACGTGCATCCCCAGCAGCCCCTGGCCCGTCTCGGCCAGGATCTGGGTGAGGCCCGCGGCATTCGCCGGGTCTCCGTCGCCGGCCACGATGTCCGCCCGCCCGCCGCTCTCCAGGAACACCAGCGCCTCCAGCGTGTCCGCGTCGACCACGCCGTCCGACGCGGCCGCGGCGGACTCGACGTCGCGGCGGTAGCCCTCCACGCGGCGTGCGGTGGCGAACGCCCCGCCCGGGCTCTTGGCGTACAGGACGTGGCTGTATCCGGCCGCGGCGCGGGTCGTGAGGTCGCCGTCGTTCGCCGGGTCGTAGGCCAGCGGGTCGATCGTCCGCGCCGGCTGCACGCCGGGGACGGCCGGGTTGCGGTCCTGGCGGTCGTTGAGGACGCCGGCCACGGTCGTCCCCACGGCGATGACCGCGGCGACGGCCACGCCGGGGTAGAGGCGCCGGCGGCGCCGGGCGGTTTCGGAGGAGGGCGCCATCGGACCCCTACGCTAGCTTCGCCCCGTGCGCCGGGTCGGCCCGGAGGGGCCCCATACCCTCGACGACGACCTCCTGATCGAGGGCGAGAACCTGGAGGTCCTGCCGAGCCTGCCCGACGGGCGCTTCGACCTCGTGTACATCGACCCGCCGTTCAACACGGGGCGCGAGCAGCGCCGTCGCGAGCTGGCCTACGCCGACGCCCACGACGACTACCTGGCCTTCCTGCGCCCGCGCCTGGAGCACGCCCGCCGCCTGCTGGCGCCCCACGGGACGCTGTACGTCCACCTGGACCCCCGGGAATCGCACTACGTCAAGGTGATGCTGGACGAGCTGTTCGGGCGCGAGTGCTTCCTCAACGAGATCGTGTGGGCCTACGACTACGGCGGCAAGCCGCGGACCCGCTGGCCGGCCAAGCACGACACGATCCTCGTCTACGTCCGCGAGGCCGGCGCGCACTGGTTCGACGCGGACGCCGTGGAGCGCGAGCCCTACATGGCGCCCGGGCTGGCCGGCGCCGCCAAGGCGGCGCGGGGCAAGATGCCCACCGACACGTGGTGGCACACGATCGTGCACACCACCGGCGCGGAGAAGACGGGCTATCCGACGCAGAAGCCGGAGGGCATCGTCCGGCGGATGGTGGCCGCCTCCTCGCGTCCCGGCGGGTGGTGCCTGGACTTCTTCGCGGGGTCGGGGACGCTGGGCGCGGTGTGCTCCCAGCTCGGGCGCCGGTTCGTGCTCGTGGACCAAAATCCGGAGGCGGTGGAGATCGCCGGGCGCCGTCTGGCCCACTGCTAGCCTCGGCGCTCCCCATGCCGCTCCGACCGCTGCTCGCCCTGGCCGGAGTCCTGCCTCTGCTCGCTCTCGCTCCGGCTCCGGCCGGCGCCTTCCAGATCGGAATGCAGGACGACGGCGCCTTCGTGACCGCCCCGCCCGCCGCGCGCGCCCGCGCGCTGGACCAGGCCCACGACATCGGCGTCACCTACATCCGCATCACGATGGTGTGGGAGGGCTTTCGCAACGAGGGCTGGCTGCCCTACGACCGGGCGATCGACGACGCGCGCGCCCACGGCATGAGCGTCCAGCTCACGGTCACCGGCAACCCCCGCTTCACGGCGCGAGGACTGGGCTTCGTGGGCTACCTGCGCCCCAGCCCCGGCCGTTACGCCAACTGGCTGGGCGCCGTGGCGCGCCACTTCAAGGGCCGCGTCGACCTCTACTCGCTGTGGAACGAGCCGAACCTGGCCGAGTACCTCTCGCCCCAGCTCGAGCGCGGCCGGGCCGTCGGCCACATCATCTACGCGCGGCTGGTCAAGGCGGGGTACGCGGCGGTCAAGCGCGCCGACCCTCACGCCAAGGTCCTGATCGGCGAGGCGGCGCCCTCCGGGCATCCGCTGCGCTTCCTGGAGCGGGCCGCGCGCGCGCTGCCCGGCGGGCTGCGTGCCGACGGCTGGGCGCAGCATCCCTACCAGTTCGTCAAGGTCCCGCCCGGCCGGCCCCAGACCCGCTACTCGGGCGGGATCTCCAACATCGACACGATGAACGCCTCGCTGCGCCGGCTGGCGCGCGACGGCGTCCTGCGCACGTCGAAAGGCGGCGCCGTGCCGATCTACTTCACGGAGTTCGGCTACCCCCGGCCGGGCGCCTACTACGGGTTCTTCTCCGAGGCGCTGCGCGCCCGCTACACCGTGCAGGCGTTCCAGTTCGCCAAGCGCAAGGGCGTCAAGGCCCTGGTCTGGTACCAGCTCTACGAGCAGTCGGGACACCCGCGCCCGAAGCTGTGGGACACCGGGCTGATCTCCCCGGACGGCGTGCAGTCGCTGACCTATCGCCGGATGCTCGGCGCGCGCGCCTCGCTGGCCGGCTTCTAGGCGGCACTGTCACGGGCTTGACACGGGCGCCGTCGCGGCGCGCAACGACCGGCGCGACGCCGGGCGCGATCGTCATCTCACGATGTCGATTCGCTCCCTGCTCACCTGCCTGCTGGCCGTCGTGGCCCTCGGCGCGGCCGCCGCGCCCGCCGGCGCCTTCATGATCGGCGTGCACGACGACGACGCCTTCGTCAGCGCGCCGGCGCCGGTGCGCCGCGCCGCCTTCGACCGCGCGCAGTCAATCGGCGCGCGCTGGCTGCGGGTCAACATGGTCTGGCAGGGCTACCGCGACCTCGGCCTGGCGCCCTACGCGCGGGCGGTGAACGAGGCCCGCCGCCGCGGGATGCGCGTCGAGCTCACGCTCACCGGCAACCCGTCCTACGTCAACGGCGGCAGCGGCTACGTGGCGCGCATGCCCAACGTCGCGCGCTACGCCCGCTGGATCGGGAGCGTCGCGCGCCGGCTGCGCGGCCGGGTATACGCCTACGGGATCTGGAACGAGCCCAACCTGGGCATGTTCTTCCTGCCCCAGGGCGCGGCCGGGCAACGACACTACGCCCGGCTGTACCGCGCGGCCTACCGCGCCGTGCGCCGCGCCGACCCGCGCGCCAAGATCCTGATCGGCGAGACCGCACCCTCCAACAAGCCGCTGCGCTTCCTGGCCGCGGTGGCCCGCGGGGGCCTGCGCGCCGACGGCTGGGCCCACCACCCCTACCAGTTCGCCAACGTCGCCCCGGGGCGTCCCGAGCCCCGCCACCTGGGCATCTCCAACACCGCCGCGATGCGCCGCGGCATGGCGGCGCTGGCCCGGCGCGGCCTGCTGCGCACCCCCGCGGGCAAGCCGCTGCCCATCTACTTCACCGAGTTCGGCTACCCCCGCCGGGGCTCGCTGTTCGGCATCTTCTCCGAGCCGACCCGGGCCGACTACAGCGTGCGCGCGCTGCGCCTGGCCCGCCGCGCCGGCGCGCAGGTGATGGTCTGGTACCAGGTGTTCAACCCGGAGCCCGTCGCCCACGGCAACCTGTGGGACACCGGCCTGGTGGGACGCGACGGCAGCGAGTCGCTGGTCTACCGCCGCCTGCGCGCCGGGCGCCGGGCGCTGGCCGCCCGCTAGACCGGCTCGAGCTCGCGGTCGGGGTCCTCGACCTCCTCGCCCAGGACGCTGCCCCCCTGCGCGGTGGAGGGCCACCAGATCCGGTCGCCGATCAGCTCCAGCGCCGCCGGGACCATGATCGTGCGCACGACGAAGGTGTCCAGCAGGATGCCCAGCGCCACCATGAAGCCGAGGTCGAACGTGAACTTGACCGGGAGCGTCATGAGCACGGAGAACGTCCCCGCCAGGATGATCCCGGCGCTGTTGATGACCGGGCCGGTGGCCGAAAGGGCGCGCAGCGTTCCCTCGCGGGTGCCGTGGCGCCGCGCCTCCTCGCGCACGCGGCTCATGAGGAAGATCGTGTAGTCGATGCCCAGCGCCACGAGGAAGATGAAGGCGAAGGTGGGCAGGCCGTTGTTGACCCCCGCGTCCCCCACGACGTACCGGATGAACAGGAGCGCGAGGCCCAGCGTCCCGAAGAACGACGCCACCACCGTGGCGATCAGGACGAGCGGCGCCAGCAGGGCCTGCAGCAGCACCGCCAGGATCACCGCGATCACCGCCAGCGCGATCGGGACGATCAGCTTGAGGTCGCGCGTGGTCGACTGGTCGAAGTCGTACTGCACCGCGCTCCCACCGCCCACGAGCCCGGCCACTCCTGGCGGCAGGTCGTCGAGCGCGCGGCGCATCCGGGGGACCACGTCCAGCGCGCTCTTGCGGTACGGGTCCGAGGAGAGGACGACGTTGAGCGTGGCCTCGCGGCCGTCGCGCGAGCGCGCGCCCGTCGGCGCGACGCCGGCCACGCCGCGGACGGTGGACAGGCGCAGCTCGGCGGCGCGCACGTCGGCCGGCCGCAGCCGCCCGGCCTCCCGGCGCACGAGGACCGTCGTCGGCGACAGCACGCCGGCCGGGAACGCCCGCTGGAGCACCTTGAAGCCGTCCACGCTCTGCGTGGGCTTCTTGAAGAACGTGGTGGTGGAGTAGTCCTCCTTGTAGGCGAGCAGCCCCAGCCCGCCCGCGGCGAACAGCAGCGTGCTGAGCCCGAGCGCCCAACCGGGACGGCTCACCACGCGGTTGCCGAAGCGCCGCCAGCGCCCCGGGGCCTCCTCGGCCCCGCCGTCGCCGGCGAACTCGACCAAGCGCTGGCGGGGCCAGAACCCGCGGCGTCCGGCGATGGTCAGCAGCGCGGGCAGCAGGGTGAGCCCGGCCAGCAGCGCCGACACGACGCCGATGGCGGCCACCGGCCCCAGCGCGTGCGTCGACCCGGTCTGGGCGACCAGCAGGACGAGCATGGACAGCGCCACCGTAAGCCCGCTGGCCAGGATCGCCGGCCCGGCGCGCGTGACGGCGTGGCGCATCGCGTCGTGCTTGTCGCGCGTGCGCCGCAGCTCCTCGCGGTAGCGCGAGACGAGCAGCAGGCAGTAGTCCGTCCCCACCCCGAACATGAGGACGACCAGGATGCTCGTGGAGTCCGAGGACACGGTCGCGCCGCTCTTGGCGTACAGGTAGATCCCGGCCTGGGCCACGGTGTAGGCGACGCCCACGACCACGATCGGGATCACCGCGACGATCGGCGAGCGGTAGATCGCCCCGAGCAGGACCAGCACGAGGATGACCGTGACCAGCAGCAGCGTCGCGTCGATCGAGCCGAAGATCTCCTGGGCGTCGGCGTTGAACCCCACGTCGCCGGTCACGTAGACATGCAGGCCGCCCCCGCTCGGGCCCAGCGCCTTCTTGATGGCCTTGCCCCAGTCGGCGAGCTTGTCGTACTTGTCGGGCACGGCGAACGTCATGAACGCGACCGACCGGTCGCGCGACACCAGGCTGGGCGGCGCGCGTGGGGCGAAGGGCACGACGGGACGGCCGACGAGCGGGGCGGCCCGCGCGATGCGCCGGGCGTCGCGGGCGATCCGTGCCCGGTCGGCCGCCCCGAGGCCGCCGGGGCGCTGGTAGACGACGATGCCACTGGAGGTCTGGCCGCCCGGGAAGTCGCGGTTGAGCGCCTTGAGGACCGCGGTGGACTCGGCCTTGCGCGGCAGGAACGTGGCCGTGTCGTCGCTGGTCTGGTCCTTGAGCTTGGAGCCCAGCGGCGCGCACACGACGATCAGGACGACCCAGACGGCGATCACGCCCCACTTGGCGCGGCGCCCGGCGACGATCGCGGCGACGCGCCTCACGACCTATGCCTCGGCCCCGATCAGCAGGCCGAGCTGGCGCGACTGGGCGATCAGCGTCCCGTCGGGGGTCCACAGCTCGCCGTCCTCGTCGAAGAAGCCGTCCCGGGTGAGGCGCGAGCGGAAGCGGGCCAGCAGCAGCGAGGCCGGCAGGGGGAGCGGGGCGCGGAAATGCACGGTCATGTCGATCGTCGGCGCCGGCGCCAGGGCCCGCAGCCGCGGCCAGGGCGCCGGGAACCACGCATCAGACAATAGGGCGACCGCCGGGGCGTCCAACTCACGGTTTTCGCGCAGCCCCAGCCAGCCGCCGACCTCGGCCACGTCGGCGCCGCTGAACGGGGCCGCCCCGAAGCGGCCCTGCATGACGAGCAGGTCGGTGAAGGGCGGGCGCTTGGCGCCGGGGATCGCCCGGGCGTGCGGCGACTCGGCGTCGGGCGGCGCGACCTCGGGCATCGGCGCGTCCTCCAGCAGCGGGCTCGGCCAGGCCACCGAGAACGCGGCGAGCGCGAGCGCCAGCAGCTTCCCGTCCTGCTCCAGCCGCGCGCTGGTCGACGACAGCGAGCGGCCCGCGCGCTCCACCGCGGGACGCACGGTGACCGGCCCGGCCGCGGGCGGGCGCAGGAAGTGCACGGACAGCGAGCGCGCCTGGCGAGCGTCGTCGGCCACCGCGGTGGCCATCGCCTTGAGCAGGATCGCCATGACGTAGCCGCCCAGCGGGCCGCGCGGCGTCCACCAGTGCTCGACGATCTCGCCGGCCCACGCCCCGTCGCCGAGGTCGCGCAGGCGGATGTCGTCGTCGAGGGCCATCGGCGGCGCGAGAGGATATGCCGCCGCGCGCGGCTAGGCCCGGCCCGGCTGCGCCGCGGGCTCGGGCGAGGGCGCCACGCGCAGCACGCGCGCCAACCGCGGCGGCAGCCACCAGTTCCAGCGCCCGAACAGCGAGACGACCGCGGGGACGAGCAGCGAGCGGATCACCGTCGCGTCCACCAGGATCCCCGCCGCCAGGCCGGTGGCGAGGATCTTCGTGTCGGTCTCCGGCCCCGACGCCATCGCGGCGAAGGCCAGGAAGAGGATGAGCGCCGCGCTGGTCACCAGGCGCCCCGTCCGCGCCAGCCCGAAGACCACGGCGTGGTCGGTCTGGCCCTCGCGGTCGAACTCCTCGCGCATGCGGGCGAGGATGAACACCTCGTAGTCCATGGACAGCCCGTACAGGAAGGCGAACACCATCAGCGGGATCCACGAGGCGATGGAGCCGGTGGCGCCGATGCCCCAGATCTCCTCGGACCCGTGTCCGGACTGCCACACGAGCGTCATGACGCCCCAGGCCGCGCCGACGGAGATCACGTTGAGGAGCACGGCCTTGGCCGGCAGCAGCACCGAGCGGAACGCGCGCGCGAGCAGCAGGAAGGTGAGGATGGAGATCAGCGCGATCATCAGCGGGAAGGCGCCGTAGACGGCGTCGATGAAGTCGGCGTTCAGGGGCCCGGTCCCGCCGACCTGGGCCTGGGGCGAGGCGTCGTGCGCGGCGGCGCGGATCGCCTGCACGCTGTCGCGCCCGGCCCTGGTGTCGTCCCCCTGCCGGGGGACGGCCACGACCACGGCGGTGCCCTGGCGCCGCCAGTCCGGCCCGGCGGGCGCGGCGGCGCCGTGGGCGCCCTTCACCGCCGCCTCGGCCGCCCGCACCTTCGCGGCGTCGGCCCCCGGCGTCAGCGTCTCCACCGGCGCGATGGCGCCCTTGCCGATCCCCGAGGCGGCCAGGGCGTCGAGCCCCTGCTTCGCCGGGCCGGCCTTGGCGATGGTGTCCGGGTCGGCGTTGCCCAGGTGCAGGTGGGTGGCGGGCACGACCAGCGCGCCGAGGATGAGCACGGCCAGGATGGCGGCCAGTCCGCGACGGCGCACGACGATCTCGGCCCAGCGCTGCCACGACGTGACGCTGCGATCGCGCCGGCGCAGGCGCCGGCGGTCCAGCCGCGGGCCGATCGTGGCCAGGATCACCGGCAGCAGCGTGATCGCGACGACGGTGGCGACGAGCGGGATGAGCATCCCGCCGTAGCCCATGCTGCGCAGGAAGGGGAGGGGGAGCGCGACCAGAGCGAGCAGGCCGACCGCCACGGTCGTCCCCGAGAACACGACGGCCCGGCCCGCGGTTCCCATCGCCGCGATCACGGCGTCGTCGCCCTCCAACCCCTTCTCGCGCTCCTCCCGCCAGCGCACGACGACCAGCAGCGCGTAGTCGATCGACACGCCCAGGCCGATCAGCGCGACCAGGAACTGCACGACCGGCGACACGTCGGTGATCGTGGTCAGGCCCCACAGCAGCAGGAACGAGACGAGGACCGAGCAGATCGCCATGGCCAGCGGGACCAGGGCGAGGAACGAGCCGAACACGAAGGCGAGCACGAGGAGCGCCCCGGCCCCGCCCAGCACCGCCTCCAGGAGGACCCCCGGGCCGTCGCTGCCGGCTCCCGAGCTGTCCGCCAGCGCGTCGTAGCCGGTCAGGTGGACCGGGGCGCCGCCCACCCGCTCGGCGCGCAGGGCGCTGCGCAGGCGGCGCTGCACGTCGACGTTGCCGCCGAAGGCGTCGTTGCTGCGCGGAGGGAAGACGTAGACGAACGCCGTGCGCCCGTCGCGCGAGACGAAGGCGCGGTCGCCGGTGGAGCCGAACCCGGCCACGCGCGAGCCGCGCGCGACGGTGTGGACCCGCGTCTCCAGGGCGCCCAGCCGGCCGCGCACCCCGGGCGAGTCGACCGTCGTGCCGCGCGGCAGGGCCACCACGGGGACCAGCGGCGGGCTCTCGCCGCCGTTGCCGTAGACGCGGAGGATCTTCTCGCTGGCGTCCCAGCCCTCGCGGCCGGGCACGCTGAAGCGCTGGTCCAGCGCCTTGGACGCCGGGCCGGCCGCCGCAATCCCGAAGACCGTCAGCAGGATCCAGGCGGCCGCGACGAGGCGCCGGTGGCGCAGGACGCGGCGGGTGAGCTGCTCGAGCATGGCCGGGCAACATACCGACCGCGTGTCACCGGCTCGTCGCGGCGTCCAGGAACCGGGTCACGTCCCCGGTGTCCGCCTCCAGCGCCGCCCGGTCGGCCCGGCTCAGGCGGCCGAGCGGCTCGAGCTCGACCTCGTTTCTCGCGAGCCTCCAGCGCGCGGCCACGCGGCCCTTGACCAGCGCGAAGGGCTGGAACATCCCGCCCGCGACGATCCCCTCGACGTGGGGCCCGAGCTGCGCGCGCGACTCCCACCCGAGCAGCACCGGCTCGAACGCGCCGAGCAGCCGGGGCGCGGGAAGCTCCGCGGCCGGCGGGCGGCGCCGCAGGTCGACGCGGTCGTCGCGGGGCGCGGCCAGCTCCGGTGCGATCGCCTCCAGTCCCGCCCGTGCGTCGCGCAGCGGAACCCCGGCCCAGCGGGCGAGGTCGCGGTCGGTCGCGGGCCCGTGCCCGGCCAGGTAGCGGCGGGCCAGCTCGGCCAGCGCGCGGTCGCGGTCGAAGGGCGGCGGCTCCCCCAGCCAGTCGCGCACCAGGGCGAATGCGTGCTGGCGGCCGACCATCGGGCCGCGCACGGCGATCCCGCGCAGGGAGGCGAGGAACAGCAGGTGTACGAGGGCCTGGCCCTCGGTCCGCACGCTCGCCGCGGCGACCCGCTCGCGCAGCGCCGCGCGGGTCAGCGGTCCCTCCTCGGCCAGCGCGCGCTCGATCGCCGCCACGCCACGCTCGGCGGCGCCCGGCTCCACGCCCTCCTGGGCGAGGCGCCGGGCGTTCGCGGCGAGCCGGTACGGCGCGGTCAGCGCGTGCAGCCACGGGTGGTCCTCGGCGCGGACCAGGTGCAGCGTCCCCCGGTTCAGCCAGTCCACGACCAGTGAGCGGTCCTCGGTCAGCGCGCGCTCGACGTCCGACGCCCCGAGCCCCCGCGTCCGCGCCCGCAGCGCCAGCCGAAACCCCCGCGGGTCCTGCGCCTGCACGGCGAGCAGCCGCTCCGTCGCCGCCACCGCACCGCGCGCCGGCGGCCCGGCCAGCAGCTGCGCGGTCAGGCGCTCGGCGAGCACCCGTCCTCGAGGAGCTCGGCCGGGTCCCAGACGACACGCTTGACGTGGTTTCCCCGGTCGTCGGGGCCGAACGTCGCGTAGCCGACCTCGCAGCGCCCCGCGAGCTCGGTGCGAACCAACGCCCACAGCCGCCGGCCCTCCGCCTCGTGCCGCGGCCTGTGCGCGGCGAGCCACTCCGGGTCGTCCTCGTGTTCGAGGAACTCGAAGAGCTCGGCGCTCCATGCCTCCAGCGCCTCCGCCATTGGGGCGCTGAGGCCCAGCGTCTCGGCGGGGACCATGACGTGGCAGGGCTCGTCCGTCCACAGCGAGCTCGAGCTGTAGTCCGTCATCAGGTAGACGCGCTGGATCCGCACGATGCACAAGTAGCATCCTCACCGTGCCGAGGGTGGTCGGGACCGTCGCGTGAACGCCCAGCGCCGTCCGCACCTGGCGGCGACGCCGCGCTCGGAGGAGCGCGTCACGCCGCTGGAGCTCTTCTTCGACCTCGTCTTCGTCCTCGCTCTGACGCAGTGCACGGCGCTGATGGCCAAGACGCCGACGTGGGGAGGCCTGGCCCAGGCGCTGCTCATCCTGGCCGTGCTGTGGTGGTCGTGGAGCGGCTACGCCTGGCTGACCAGCGTGGTGGATCCGGAGGAGGGCGCCGTGCGCCTGGCCATGTTCGTCGCGATGGCGGCGTTCCTCGTGGCCGCCCTGGCGGTGCCGGAGGCGTTCGACCGGTCCGCCCTGCTGTTCGCCGGCGCCTACGCCGTGGTGCGCATCGCCCACATCGCGCTGTTCGTCCTGGCCAGCCGCGACGACCCGGAGCTGCGCCGGTCCGTCCAGTCCCTGGCCGTCAGCACGGCCATCGGCGTGGGGCTGATCGGCGTGGCGTCGGCGACGGACGGGGCGCTACAGGGCGGGCTGTGGGGGCTGGCGCTCGTCCTGGACTTCGGCGGCCCGTACCTGTTCGGCGTGGAGGGCTGGCGGCTCGTGCCGGGCCACTTCGCCGAGCGCTTCGGCCTGATCATCATCATCGCCCTGGGCGAGTCCATCGTGGCGATCGGAAGCGGCGTCTCGGGGCGCCCGGACGCCGGCGTCGTCGCGGCGGCCGTCGTCGGCATGGCCGTGGCCGCGGCGCTGTGGTGGCTGTACTTCGATGTGGTGGCGCTGTTCGCCGAGCGCCGCCTGACCGCGGCCGAGCCCGGACGGGAGCGCAACTCCATGGCCCGCGACTCCTACGGCTACCTGCACTTCCCGATGGTCGCGGGGATCATCCTGGTGGCCCTGGGGATGAAGAAGACCCTCGGCGCGGTGGACGATCCGCTGAAGACCGTCCCGGCCGTGGCCACGCTCGGCGGCGCCGCGCTCTACCTCCTCGCCCACGTGGGCTTCCGCTGGCGCAACACCCGCACGCTGAACCCCCAGCGCACGCTCTGCGCCGCCGCGCTGCTGGCGCTGATCCCGCTCGCGGTCGAGCTCCCCGCGCTGGCGACGGTCGCCATCCTCGCCGGCCTGCTGACGGCGCTGATCGCCTACGAAGCCGTCCACTTCGCCGGCGCCCGCCACCGCGTGCGCCACCAACCCGAGCCCGACTAGGCCCCGCGCGCTCGTCGCACCGCGTCGTCCAGGCGGGCGAAGCGCTCGTCGTCGCCGTCGAGCAGCGTGTGCAGGGTCGCCGTCACGGCGGCGGCGTCCAGGCGGTCGTTCTCGAGCAGGGCCTCGATGTCGGCCCAGTCCCGGGTCCGGTCGGACATGACCTTGAAGGCGGCGAGCTCGTCCGGGCCCAGTACCGGGATCTGCTCACCGGAGAACTCGACCGTGCGGCGGTTGCGAGCCGCGTCGGCGTGGACCGGGGCGTAGTCGAAGAAGACGTCGACCGGCGTCCCGTCCCACCAGAGGCGCACCTGGCCGTCGCGCGCGATCGTCTCCGCCGTCCCGTCGGGAACTACGATGCCGGCCGGTAGGGCGTCGAGGACACGTTCAGCGTCCTGGACCGGGACGAACACGTTGACGTCGATGTCGCTGGTCCCCCTCGGGTCGAGCGTCCAGTAGGCCAGGGCGAGCGCCCCGCCGAACGCGTGCGGGATGGAGCGCATCGCCAGTGAGCGGTGCAGCGCCAAGACCTTCTCGGGAAGGCTCATCCCGCGCGGGGCCGCAGCCGGGGGAACCGCAGCTCCGGGTCATGCCTAGTGGGCAGGTGCTCGGCGAGCTCGATGACCTCGAGCAGTCGCCGCCCCGCGCGGCGCTGCTCCGCCGCAGACGGGGCGCGCCGAGGGCTCGCGCCGTGCTCCACGGCCAGGCGCGCGCCGGCCGCGGCCAGCAGCCGCTCCAGGGTCTCCAGCGACGGCCGCTTGCGCCCGTTCTCGTAGGCCGACACGGTCGCCTGCGACGTGCCGGCGCGCTCGGCGAGCGCCTCCTGAGACAGGCCGGCCCGCGCCCGCGCCTCACGAATCGCCACGCCAGGGTTCATGGCCGGAGTATATCTGGTCAGATATAGGTCGAGACGCCGGCGATCACCGGGCGCAAGGCCTTGCGCGACGGTGTGCCGTGGCGCGGTGACGCCTTCGACACGCGCGAGGACGCGCTCGCCGCCGGCGCGGGCGGGTCACCCGCCTCGCGGCGGGACGCACGCATGGAGCCGACGCCGTGAGCCGGTCCAACGAGCCGTCGCCGTAGGAGAACGTCACGCGCCCGTCCCACCGGCCGGTGGAGCAGGTGGGCGGCGTGGTCCCGTAGTTGCGCCCGCCGGCGGAGACCGGGCGCACCTGCAGGTGGTTGGCCAGCAGGATCAGCTGGTCGAACGGGCAGCCGTCGGGCGCCGTCCCGCCGGTCAGGCACGTGGGGATCGGCCCCTCCAGCGTCGTGCCGTGGACATACGTGTGCACGACCGCCAGCACCGCGTCGCCCGACTTGACCAGCTCGAGCATGTCGTGGTCCGCGTTGTAGATGACGGTGTCGTACGTCGTCGCGCCCAGGCCCGGCTGCTTCACGGTGGCTTGTCCCGCGCCGATGCGCGCCGCCGGCGGGCAGGCCGCCTCGCCGCGCATCTGCAGCTCGAAGTCGCTCGCCGCGCAGCGGGGTGGGACCGACGTGTCGATAAGCGTTCCCGGCGGCAGCTCGATGGCCAGGTGGCGCAGCGCCGGCGGCTCCCCGTCTGGGTCGTTCGCCGCGTGGTAGCGCGCGGCGTAGCCCAATGCGGCCGAGGCACCCGGCCGCGTGGTGCTCGTCGTCAGGTCCACCGTCTCGTGCGGGCCCGAGACGGGGGCGCCGGCGGCCGCCGGAGCGCCACAGGCCAGCGTCGCCGCGACCGCTGAGACCGTCACCCGTACGCGCCTTCCCATGCCTCAATGGAACGCCATCGCGGCCCGGGCCTCAATAGAGAGGCGTCTACCGGTTGAGGTCGTCCGAACCGGCGGGGGAGAATCGCCGCGTGGCCCTGAAGACGAGCAGCTACATGATCCTCGGCCTGGTTCGGGGCGGGATCGGGTCGGGCTACGCGATCCGCCGGTTCATCGAGCACAACCGGATGTCCGTGTTCTGGGCGACCACGTTCGCGCAGATCTACCCCGAGCTGGCCGCGCTGGAGGGGTCCGGCCACATCGCCGGGCGTGACGACCCCCATGGCGCGCGCCGCCGTCGCGCGTACACCGTGACGCCGAAGGGCGAGCGCGCCCTGACCGCGTGGCTGCGCCGTGCCACGGTCCCGCCGATGGAGCTGCGCGACGAGGGACTGCTGCGGCTGGCGTTCGCCGACCACCTCCCACGCGACGAGGCGATCGCGCTGGTGACGCGCCTGCGCGAGCGAGCCGAGGCGGCCGAGCGCGAGTTCCGCGAGGAGATCCTCCCGATGGGCGAGGCCCTGCGGGCGGCCGGGCTGCGCTTTCCCGTCGTGATCGGACAGCTGGGGACGGAGTACCACGCGTGGTCGGCCGTGCGCCTGCGCGAGCTGGAGGCCGAGCTGCGCGCCGAGTCCGGCTAACCCGACGCCAGCTCGCGCAGCTTCGTGACCGTGTTCCAGTTGCGGGCGGTCGCGGTCAGGCCGAGGTCGCGCGAGGCGAGCCGGTTCCACAGCTTCGAGCGCGCCGCGCCGTCCGGGTGCCAGGCGTAGAGCTCGCGGCCGTGCGCGACGAGGCGCTCGGACGGCGTGGCCAGGGCCTCCAGCTCTCGGACGAGAGCCGCCGGAGGACGCCGCGCCAGGAAGGTGACCTGGTAGCGCTTGGGGTCCGTGACGACATCGCCCAGCGGGTCGCGCTCGACGACCCGCGTGAGCTCGGCCCCCGTCCGCGTGACCACCGCCACCTCCAGCCCGAACCGCTCGGAGATCACCCGCTCGCACTCCCGCGCCAGGACGTCCGGCGCCAGCTCGCTCGACAGCGCGACGTTGCCGCTCTGCACGTACGTCACGACCTCGCCGAACCCGGCCGCGTCGAGCGCCTCGCGCAGCGCCGGCATCGCGACCCGGTTGTGCGGGCCGACGTTGATGCCGCGAAGGAGGACGACCTGGCGCATCTCGAGCGGCGAAGCTTCTCAGGCCGTCTTCAGACTGATGCGCTTTCGTGGTCGGACCCCCGACCCGGAGGAGCATCGATGACGACCACAACCGCCGGTCCCCCGACCCCGGCGCGCCGGGCCACCGGGGCGGACCTCGCCCTCGGGCTCGCCGGTCTGGGAGTCCTCAGCCTCGCGCTGATCCCCGTGGAGATCCACCGCGCGTTCGGCCTGCCCGCCCACCCCCTCCTGCTCCACGTCCCGGTCGTGCTGGTGCCGCTCCTCGGCCTGGTCCTGCTGGCCTGTGCGGTCCGGCCCGGGCTGTTCGACCGCAACGCCCTGGCGATCGGCGCCTTCACGGTCGTCACGCTGGCGGCGACGGTCCTGACCGTCGGCGCGGGGGATGCGTTCCGCTCCGATCGTGCCGGGCGGGGCCCCCCGAACGCGGACGACGCGCACCGTCTCAGCGAGCACGCGCAATCGGGCGAGACGCTTCGCCTCGTGATGATCGTCGTGGCGGCGATCGTGCTGTTCGCGGTCCTGCTGAGTCGCTCCGAGCCCGGGTCGCGGCTCGCCCGGCTGACCCCCCTCGCCTCGCATGGCACGCTGCGAGGCGCCCTGCGCGTCCTGTTCGCGGTGGCGGCCATCGTGGCGACCTTCTTCGTCATCCGCACCGGCCATCTCGGGGCCCAGCTGACCTGGCACGGGGGGGAGCGAGGCGGCCCTCCGCCGGGCGGTGCGCTGAGGGGGCGCTTCAGCCCACGGTGAAGCGGCGCGAGGGCCCGGGGCGCTCGACGTTGCCGCGGGTGTCGATCGCGCGGGCGGTGACCAGGTAGGTCCCGCGCGGGAGGGGCGTGGCCAGGCGCAGCCGCCAGGTCGTGCGTCCGGGCGTGAGCGTTCGGGTCAGGGCGCGCAGGCGCAGGGCGCGGCGGCAGGCCCGGCGGGCGCCGAGGCCGCGGCGGGTGAGGAACCGGCAGCCGCCGCGCACGGCACGCCCGACGGTCACCTCGACGCGCCGGATCAGCCCGCGCCCGCCGCTCGCGCAGCCGCGGTCGGTGGACGTGCCGGACACCGACAGGCCGCGGCGCGAGGCGCTCAGGCGGCCGGCGAATGCGCTGCGCGGGGCGGAGACGTCGCGACAGGCGCTGCCGCCGCCGCCCCCGGCCGCGCCGCCGCCTCCGGGCGTCCCGGATCCGGGCGCGCCTCCGGGAGCGCCACCGCCCGGCGAGCCCGACCCCGAGCCCGGCCCGCCGCCACCCGTGTCGCCGGGCGGCGGGGGCGGTGCGGTGCGGTCGATGACCACCGGGCGCCCCGGGTTGCCCTGCTCGTCGACCGCCCGCACCGCGACGTAGCGCTTGGGCGACGCCGGCAGCGTGAGCGTCTGGACGTCCCCCGGGGCGCCCGGCGCCGGGGCCAGCAGCGGCTCGGCGGCCGCGAAGTTGCGCGCCGTGATGGGCGAGTCCGACTGCGCCGCCTCTAGCTTGCCGGGGGCGGCGATCGTCCCGCACAGCAGGTCGTCGCCCGGCGTGCGCCACGACACGACGCCGCCCGTCAGGTGCGGCTCGAACGGGACGCCCGGCGCCACCGCGTCGCGCCGGTAGTCGCCCGAGTTGGCGTTGTCGTGGTGGAACCGCGGCCACGAACCGGGCGAGCACGCGGGGGCGCTCGTGTCGTAGGCCAGCAGCTGCCCGGAGCGCGTGATCGCGACCACGCGCTTGGGCCGCGCGTCGGCCGCGGTGTCGAGCCGGTCGCCGAAGGAGCCGATCGTCGGGTTGGCCACCATCCAGTCCGTCGACAGCTTGGGCCACTTCTGGTTCACGGGCGCGCCGGCGGTGTCCAGGGCGGCGAGGTCCAGCGAAGCGGTCCCCTCCAGCACCTCCTCGCCCGGCAGCCCGTCCACGTCGGCGACCGACGGGCCGGTGAGGAACTGGAGGTCGTTGACGGGCGAGGGCCAGCCCGCCCGGAACTGGCCGGTCGCCCCGTTCCAGGCGCCGACGAAGTCCTGGCCGCCCTGGTACTCGTCGCCCTGCAGGTCGAGCGCGCGCTTGACTCCGATGGCCGGGGCGACGAGCGCGACGCCCTCCCCGAGGTTCCCGAACGCCGGGTGGCCGAGCGCCGGGAACGACGGCGTGTCGTAGCGGCCGGTGCCACCCGGGGTGTCGGTCTGCAGGCCGTTGTCGTTGCCCCCGTCCTTGCCGTAGCACGAGTTACCGTCGGGGTTGACGATGTAGCCCGGTCCGGCGTCCGCGATCACGCCGACCTTCGGCCCCGAGCCTCCGTTCGAACCACAGTCCACCGGCCCGATGATCGGAGCGCCGGTGATCCCCTCGCCGACCACGGGCAGGATGCCGGGAAGGACCAGGCCGACCTTGAACGGCCAACCGCTGACGATGGCGTCGCCGGTCATCGGGTCGCGATCGGCGTCGCCCTGCGGCTTGAGCGCGTAGAGGCGGCCGTTGGCCGGATTGAACACGCCCGCGGTGGACAGCGCCGCAACCGACGCGGTATTGAAGCGGCCGAGGTTCATCGCGGGCTCGTTGCCCTCTCCGGCGTTGTACTCCTCGTTGGTCCCCACCACGACCTCGGGCTTGGAATCGCCGGTGATGTCGCCGACCGCGGGCGTGTCGACGATCGCGCCCTGGTCCAGCCCGCCGCCCGCGTTCCCGTTGAACGTGACGGCGTGCGTCTGCGGATCGATCGAGGCCACCTTGTCCCGGTCGACAACGATCTGCGGGTAGCCGTCCACCGGCGCCCCGTCGTCGTGCCAGGCGTAGACGTGGCGGTCCATGGCGGCGGCGACCACCTCGAGGCGCTTGTCGCCGTCGAGGTCGGCCAGGACCGGCGAGGCGATGAAGGCGTGCTGCGTGCGGTTGCGCTGGCCCTGGCGGACGTCGACGAAGGGGTCCAGCGGCTTGCCGCCGTAGGCCACCTCGATCTCGCGGGTCCACAGCCGCTGCCCGTCCGCGGCGAA
Source organism: Solirubrobacteraceae bacterium (assembly GCA_033856025.1). Lineage (GTDB taxonomy): Bacteria > Actinomycetota > Thermoleophilia > Solirubrobacterales > Solirubrobacteraceae > AC-38. Next base: position 207,224 of record JAWVFQ010000033.1, read on the forward strand.
CGCATAGACCTTGCCGTGCATGTCGGCCACCACGACCTCGGGGACCCCGTCGCGGTCCAGGTCGGCGGCGGCCGGCGACCCGAGGATCGCGTCGCGCGCCGACCCGTTCGCCTCACCCACCGCGAAGGCGCCGTTGGGATCGCCCGTGTGCAGCGGCAGGCCGTCCACCTCCGCCGGCCAGCCCGGGAGCTCGGAGCCGTCGGAGCGGTACGCGTGCACGACGCCGTCAGAGGTGGCCAGCACGAGCTCGTTGCGGTTGTCCCCGTCCAGGTCGACGAGCACCGGCGAGGCGGCCCCGTCGCTGGGCAGCTTCTTGGGGAAGCCGGGGATCAGGTCCTGGTCGCGGTGCAGGTAGAAGTTGCGCCGGTCCTCCCCGGTCAGCGTGGACTTGCCGGAGCGGGCCTTGGTCACGACGACCCGCACGACGAACCCGTACGGCTCGATGTTCGGCCGGCCGTTGGACGTCTGGGTGGTGCCGATCCCGGGCTCGCGCCCGTTGAAGCCGGTGGCATTGGCGGGGAAGCGCGCCTTCAGCGCGGCCACGTCGACGCTGCCCAGCACGCCGTCGAAGGACGTTGTCCGCGCCGTCCCGTCGCACTGGGCCGAGGGGATCGCGGAGAAGTCGCCCGGCGGCGTGTCCGACGTGCTGGCGTTGTTGGGATAGGACCCGGGCGCGACCTCGATCCGGCAGCTGTACGGGGCGCCGCGCGCGCCCACGTGCCCGGTGACGTCGATGCTCGCGCGGGCGGGGTCGATGGGCGCGAACCAGTCGGGCGACTCGATCTCGGCCTCGGGCGCGATGTCGCCTCCCTGCACCGCGGCGATCGTCCGGCGCATGTTCGCGCGCCCCCAGCCGTAGAACTGGTCATGGCCCTTCCGGGAGGGGAAGCGCCGCGACTCCGGCACCAGCGGGTAGTTGAAGGTCCAGTTGCCCGGGAGCAGCATCGGGTTCGTGCAGGAGGGCGCCGGCGCCGGGAAGCACGCCGGCTCCGGCTGCGTGGCGAAGTTGATGTCGTCGGCCATCCCCTGGCCGCCGTCGGTCCCCGAGGCCATCGCCTGGCGCACCTCGTTGGGCGTGATGACGCAGAAGCTGCCGTCCGGACGCCGGCAGTCGCGGTTGGGCTGCAGGTCGTGGTTGTCGCGGGCGTTCAGCGCCGCGCTGTAGATCAGCCCCGCCATGGCCCCGCCCTTGCCGGTGGCGTCCGACGAGCACTCCTTGCTGGGGATCGCGACGGTGATCTTCGCCGAGAAGTTCGTGCAGCCGTTGAAGGAGATGTAGGACTTCGGGGTCTCGCCGAGCGGCCCGGCGACTCCGTCGTGGTACTTCTGCACCGAGTTGACCACGATCACGTGGGGGTAGCTCGACGGCCAGTTGTGGTGCTGCGCGGACTCGTCCGCGGCCGACGCGATCGTCGTCACGCCGTGGCGGTAGCTGTAGTCGACGGCCTGGCGCGCCAGGTGGCTGTTGTTCAGCGTCCCCAGCGCCTCCTGGATGACCAGCGCGCCGTTGTCGGTGGCGTAGATGGCGGCCTGCGCGAAGTTGTCCACGTCGGCCACGAAGGAGTCCCCGACGCGCAGGTACATGGACATGCAGTTCGGGCACATCGAGACCGAGTGGCCGTTGTTGCCGGTGCGGTTGTCGCTCTCGGCCGCGGCGTCCAGCGCCTCGCCGGTCCCGTGTCCGTACTGGACGTCGTCGAAGGGATCATTGTCGTCGTCGAGGAAGTCCCACCCGACGATGTCGTCGACGAAGCCGTTGTGGTCGCCGTCCTGGCCCGCGCCGCTCCAAGAGCCCGGGCTGGAGAACGCGATCAGGACGTCCTGCGGGTCCAGGAGCGAGTCCGGGCTCACGCCGGCCGGCTGCTTGGGCGTCCGCGCCTGGCGCGCCGCGCCGCTCTTCTCCACGCGCGAGTCGCAGGCGTAGTCGGTGACGTCGAAGACGCCGTCGTCGTTGGCGTCGTAGTCGTCGCGGTAGGTGGCGCACAGCTTGGGCCCGGCCTCCAGCGACGTCGTGCGGTCGTGAAGCGGGACCGGCAGCTCGCCCTGGTTGAGGTGCGTCTTGCGACGCATGTCGGTCATGTCGCCGACGCTGCTCCAGTCGATGCCGGAGTCCAGCGTGGCGATCGTCACGTCGGGCCGGCCGGTGGTCAGCATGAACGCCGTGGCCTTCGACCCGTCGGTGTCGGCGACGCTGGCGCCGCGCACACCGTTGAGCTCCTGCGGACTCGAGTTGACCGGCTCGTTCCCCGCCTCCGGCGTCGCCGCGAACTTCCACTCCGCCCTGTCGTCCTGCAGGATCTCGTTGGGCACGACGCCCGCCGGCAGCTTGTACTGCGTGTAGTTGCGCGGGTTGGACCCGACCTGCGGCGCGGGATACGGGAAAGCGCCCCACGCCGCGCCCGCCGCGAGCAGCCCGACAGTCGCCGCGGCCAGCACCACAGCGGATCCCCGCATAGCGATCTTGACGGTCAGACCAACCAGCTCCCCCCTGCCGGTCAGTCTTACAGACGATCAGGTGAAGCGCTTCACAAAGGCCAGCGCCCGCTCCGCGACCTCGCGCCAGCCGCTGTCGATCGTCAGCGAGTGCCCGCGGTTGGGGATCTTCTCGATCTCGGTCACGGCCTCGTTGCGCGCCTGGCGCTTGTAGGACGCGTTCGCGATCGCCCAGGGGACGGTGTGGTCCTTCTCCCCGTCGATGATCAGCAGCGGGCCGCGGTCCGGGTTGCGCGGGTCGAGCTTGGCCTCGGTGAGCGGGTTCACGTTGGCGTTGGCCATCTGCATCAGCGCCACTCCGGGCGCGGCCACGTGGTAGCTCTCGTAGAGCTTCGCCGCCTCGTCGTCGCTCAGCGCGTTGGCCCAGCCGTACTTGAACTGGTCGAGGGTCAGCGTGATCGCGCGGCCGCGGTTCAGCGGGTTCCTCAGCACCGGGGCCGCCGAGCGCAGCGAGGACACGGGGAGCGGCAGGACGCCCCGGAACGGCCCGGGGTCGATCGCCACCGTCGCGGCCGAGAGTCCGCGGTCCGCGATGATCTGGGCCAGCAGGCCGCCCGTCGAATGGCCCATCACCGCGGGCTTCTTGTTCAGCCGGCCGATGATCTCGGCGGTGTGGTCGGCGATCTGCCCGAGGGTCTTGCCGGCGAAGACGTCCGGGTTGGCGCGGGCGTCCTCGATGGTCTCCGGGTCGTCGGGCCAGTCCGGCTGCACGGGGGCGTACCCGGCCTCCTCGAACAGCCCGGCCCAGTTGTCCCAGCTGCTCGGCAGCAGCCAGAGGCCGTGGATGAACACGACCGGTGTGTTCCCGCTCGCGTTGGCGCGTTCGACCTGCTGCGCCTCGCGCTCAGTGACGGCGACCATATGAAGTCCTTTCTCGCGGGCGGGCTCGTGGCGAGCCTAGCCGGACGCGACCCGCCGCGGGGATGGGCGTCCTTACCGCGACGTGCGCGGGCGCGGCCTGATTGAGTGCCCGGGGTGAGTAGGGGGATCCGTCATGTCGTTGGTGTCGCCGTCCTGGCGTGCGCTTTCGCGTCCGCCACGAGCACGGCGTCCGCGTTCGACGCGCACGGCAGCGCCGAGCAGGTCTACGCGACCGGCGTGACGCCCGGCACGCCGATGGCGCTGCTGAACGGCCGCGGCCGCCGCGTCGCGTCGCGGGTGGCCGACGCCCAGGGCGGCCTGCTCGTCCGCGACGTGCGCCCGGGTTCGGGGTACCGCGTGCGCGCCACGCGGGGCGGCGCGAGCTCCCCGGCGCTGACCGTCTTCTCCACGCGCCCGGCGCCGCCGAGCACGGACGTCTACAACCAGACGATCCCCCAGAACGGCTACGGCTACATGACGACCCGCGACGGCACGAAGCTGGCCTACTACGTCCATCCGCCGCAGGACGTGGCCAAGGCGCTGCCCAACGGCGCACTGCTGCCGCAGATCCCCGCGTCGGGCGCCACGCCGACGCTGATCGAGTACGCGGGCTACGGCTACGCCAACCCGGCCGGTCCGCAGAGCGGGATCTCGGTCCTGGCCAATCTCATGGGCTTCACGGTGGTCGACGTCAACATGCGCGGCACCGGCTGCTCGGGCGGGGCGTTCGACTTCTTCGAGCCGCTCCAGAACCTCGACGGCTACGACCTCGTCGAGACCGTGGCGCGCCAGCCGTGGGTCACGCACAACCGGGTGGGGATGATGGGGATCTCCTACGGCGGCATCAGCCAGCTCTTCACGGCGCAGCTGCGGCCTCCGAGCCTGGCGGCGATCTCGCCGCTCTCGGTGATCGACGCCACCCAGACCACGCTGTACCCGGGCGGGATCCTGAACACGGGCTTTGCGTTCAACTGGGCCAAGGAGCGCGCGCAGGAGGCGCGGCCGGCCGGGCCCAGGGCGGGTCAGGGCTGGGCCTACAAGCGCATCCAGGAGGGCGACCAGACTTGCAAGTCGAACCAGGCGATGCACGGGCAGGCGGCCGACCTGCTGGGCAAGGTGCGGGAGAACAGCCACTACAAGCCGTCGGTGGCCGACCCGCTGTCGCCGGTCACCTTCGTGGACAAGATCAACGTGCCCGTCTACATGGCGTGCCAGTGGACCGACGAGCAGACCGGCGGCCACTGCCCGACGCTGGCGTCGCGCCTCACCGGGACGACGCGCAAGTGGATCACGTTCACCAACGGCACCCACGTCGACTCGTTGTCGCCGGAGGTCTTCAACCGCTGGTATGACTTCCTCCAGCTCTACGTGGCCAAGCAGGCGCCGGCCGCGAACGCGGCGCCCTATCGCGCGGCCGGGCCGGTGATCTACGACGCGGCGATGGGCATCTCGAACGTGATGTTCCCGCCGGACCCGATCCAGGACGAGCCGACCTACGACGGCGCGCTGGCCGCCTTCGAGAAGCTGCCGCCGATCCGGGTCCTGTTCGACAACGGCGCCGGCGGCTCGGCGCCCGGTCAGCCGCTGCCGGCCTATGAGCGCTCCTTCGCGAGCTGGCCCGTGCCGGGGACGAAGGCGCGGTCCTGGTACCTGGGGGCCGGCGGGGCCCTGGCCGACGCGCCGGCTACCGGCGGGGGCGCGGGCGCCAACTCGTTCACGTGGAACCCCAAGGCCCGGCCGCCGACGAACTTCACCGGCGACACGGGGTCGGGCTCCGGCGGCCTGTGGACGGCGACGCCGCCGTACAAGTGGGTGGCGCCGCCCGCCGGGAGCGCGGCCTCCTACGTCAGCGCCCCGCTGAGCGCGAACACCACGGTGATCGGCGCGGGAGCGCTGCACGCCTGGGTGAGGTCCTCGCGCGCGAACGTCGATCTCCAGGCCACGATCAGCGAGGTCCGGCCCGACGGCAAGGAGACGTTCGTCCAGGGCGGCTGGCTGCGGGCGAACGAGCGCAAGCTCGACGCGCGCCAGGGCACGCTGCTGGAGCCGGTTCTGAGCCTGCGCGCCCGCGACGTCCGGCGGATGCCCCGCGGTCGCTTCGCCAAGGTCGTCATCCCGCTCTACTACCAGGGCCACGCCTACCGCTCCGGCTCGCGGATCCGCGTCACGATCAGCGCCCCCAACGGCGACCAGCCGATCTGGTCGTTCGACGAGACCCAGCCGCCCCACGGCAGCGCCACCGTCTCGATCGCCTTCTCCAAGCAGCGCCCGTCGAGGTTGATCCTCCCGGTCGTGCCGGGCCTCGACATCCCGACTGCGTTGCCGCCCTGCCCGGGCCTGCGCGGCGAGCCGTGCCGCGACTACAGGCCCTACGCCAACCGCGCGACGAAGTAGCATCGCCGCCAGGCAACCGAGAGGGAGAGTGCATGCGCCGCTTCAACGTGACGGTGACCACGGGCAAGGACAGCGCAGGGAAGTCGACGGCCGCGCTGCAGACCCTGTGCACCGGGCCGGGCCTCGTCAGGCCCGCTTCCCCGCCGAAGTCCCCCCGCTAGCGCGCGGGCTCCACGCGCAGGGCCCCGTACTCGGACAGCAGCGCGAGCAGCTCGTGGACGTCATCGCGGGCTGACGGGTCGCCGAGCTCGTCGAGGATCTGCCGGACCGAGCGCCGTCCGTCGCACAGCGCCAGCACCCGCGCGGCCAGCTCGGGCTCCCCGTCCACGCGCACCTCGCGCGCTCCGGCGACGATCACGACCGCGCCGCCGTCGCGGCGCAGGTCGCCGGCCAGCACGGGGCGACCGCGGGTCAGGTCCGCGGGCACCTCGCGGATCGGAGCGTGGCGCAGCCGGTCGGGCAGCCGCGTCGCGACGGCCCTCGTCCCGCGCGCCGCGGTGCGAAGGGCGCGGCGGCGCGCAGGCCCCCACGACACCCCGTAGTCCCGCCGCAGCCGCGGCGGGAGCAACCCGGCCGTCACGACGCCGAGCAGGCCGACCAGGGGCCGGCGGCTCGCCGCGACTCGCGGCCGCAGCACGGCGGCCGGCAGGTGGGCGCGTACGTCACGTCCCACATGGAGGTCCGGGCCCGCGACCATCTCCGCCATGTAGGCGTCGAGCTCCTCGATCGTCGCCGGCGTCGCGTCGGGCGCAAGCCCGAACACCTCGCCGAGCTGCCGATAGCCCTGCCACACGCCGTCGCGCTCGTCGCGCGACAGCGGGCGGACGAGGAGGTCGTGCACGGCCAGCGCGGAGTCGGCGATCGGCGCCAGGACCCAGAGCAGCAGCTCCGGATCGTCGGCCGCGTACGGAGTGCCCCTGGGAAACCGGCCCGCGTCATGCCGCAGCCTGCCGTGCGCCCGGGCATGGATGTCCCTGACCCGCCGGCCCACGCGGTCCGCATCCTGTGGCGACCCGAACGCGGCCAGCCCCAGCGCCGTCGCCGTCCGATTGAGCCGGTCGTGGGCGGGGTCAAGACCCCTGCCATAGCCCATCAGCCCAGCCCACACGAGCGGATGCGCAGCCTGAAGCAGCAACGCCCGCGGCGCCGACAACCGCACGGCCCGCTCGCGCAGCACCCGCCACAGCACCGAGTCCTCGCCGAGGTGACGCCGGTGGCGATTTACGCCCGGGCTGGCCATCGGCAGCTACCGCAGGTAGGTTCGTCTGACCTTCGGTGTCGGTTAGCGGCGCCGACACACCAGGAGGAGGACGGATGATCCTGGCAACCACCACGGTCGAGGACTACGACCGCTTCGAGAGCATCTTCTCGACGAAGGGCGCCGACAAGCGTCGGCAGCACGGCTCGCGGGGCGCGCAGGTCTTTCGCGACCCGAATGAGGACGACCGGGTCTGGGTGCTGTTCGATTGGGACGCGGAGGGCTGGCAGAGCTTCGTCTCGGACCCCGAGGTCCCGCCGATCATGAAGGAAGCCGGGCACAAGGGTCCGCCTCAGGCGGCGGAGCTCAGCGGCCAATACGACGCCTAGGACGGCGATTCACCAACTAGCGAGAGGCTCAACGATGGGAAGAGACGAGAACGTGGCGATCATGCAGCGGGCCTACGACGCCTTCAACACGGCTGACCTGGACACGCTCGTCGAGATCTTCGACGAGGGCATCGTGTGGCACCTGCCGGGCAAGAGCAAGTACGCCGACGACTACCAGGGCCGAGACGCGACGCTGGCTTACTTCGGCCAGCTAGGGCAGGAGACCAACGGCACCTTCCGCGCCGCGGTGCAGTACTTCGCCGCGGACGATGACGGCCGCGTGGTCGGCTACCAGCGCAGCACCGGAGAGCGGAACGGCAAGCACCTGGACGTCGGCAACTGCATCGTCTTCACGCTCGAGGACGGACGGGTCGTCGACGGTTGCGAGCACTTCCACGACCTCTACGCCTGGGACGAGTTCTGGTCGTAGTCCCGCCGGCGCGAGCCTCCGGGCTCCGCGTCCCACAACGAGAGCCGAGGCCTCCGCGATGGCGGGGGCCTCGTGCGTTGAGGCGCTGAACGATGCTCAGGTCAGGAGCTCCGACGGCGCGCCGGACATGACCTCGCGCGGGTCGATCCGCTCTTAAGCAACCCCCGCCCAGGCTGGGCTCGGAGGGTACTCGCCGCTCTCCGCGAGCCCCTGGGCCTTTCCCGGTTCCCAGGCAGCCGGGAGCGACTTCCGGACCTGAACCGCACAAAATCATTGACTACGAGACGACCTTTAGCGGAGGTTAAGCCGAGCGCAGAGGAACTGCTGAGGAAACCGCTTGAGAGAGCGCGGTTGTCGGTCTGCGTCACGTTCACAGTCGAACTAAACCGCGGGTATCATTTCGGCGCGTCGCGCCATCCTAAGTACTGCAAAAGACGGTGACCAAACCAGCGTATGCCATTCTGACGGCCGTACGCTTCGTGGCGTGGTACGGCATCTTTCGTGCGATTGACACAGTCCTCACGCCGCACGCGACCGCATCGACTGTGGCGTTGGTTACGGCCGTCGCACTGCTCATCGTCGAGTTTGGGGTGTTTCAGCGGGTTCACCGCTATCTCTCGCAGCGCGATGCATGAGCGTCGCGCTATGGACGACCGGCTCTACCGCTGGTACTTTTACGCCTTACCCGCCGATCGCGTCTCAGACTTGCAAAAAGCTGTCTCGCGACGATCGCACCCGGCTTGTGGTGCTGGGAGCTGGGTCGCCGCAGGCTTACTCACTGAGCTGGTCCCGTCTTTAACTGAAAAGCACGTGCCAGCCTTGATGCGAGTGATTCGGAACCTAACTGCCGCCGGCCTTCTGCGGGAGGCTGAGCAATGCGCCGCGCTGACGTTGGACTTGAGCGAGCTAAGCGGTGGCTACTGGGAAGCACTCGTACCCCGCGGAGATATCGTCGGAAACCTGGCCGCGGTAGCGCGTCGCCGGACCGTGAGCGACGCCGACGGCGACCAGAACTATGGAATCACCGAGACAGCCGGATCGGAGGCGGTCGCGCGTGCCGCAACTGTCGTAGCCCAGGCGCTCGCGCGCCTTGCACCGGCTCACACCTTGCTCGTTCACGGGAATGGGCCTCCGGACTGACGCGCCCACCAGTTCGGCCCCGAGCACCAACCACTACGCAGACGACAGCGACAACCCCTCGTTGACTGCCGAGGACTCGACCGGCACCCGCTGGACACGCAACATCCCCGGTCCCGGCGGCGACCTCATCGCGATCCAGGACAGCCACACCGGCGTGCGGATCCAACTGCCAAACCTCCACGGCGACATCATTGGCACCGCCAGCCCCGATACCACCCTCAACACGAGCGTCACACCGAGCCGCTTCGACGAGTTCGGCACCCCCCAGACAGGAACGGTGCCGACGCGATACGGATGGCTCGGCGAAAAGCAACGCGCCACATCCCAGCCGACCGGCATGATCCTTATGGGCCAGCGTGTGTACTCGCCCGCCCTCGGGCGCTTCCTGCAGGTCGACCCAGTCGAAGGTGGTTCTGCGAACGGCTACGACTACTCAGATCAGGACCCAGTAAACAGTTTCGATCTAGCGGGAACCTGCGCGTTTGATAGGGATCTCGCTGGCCCCATTTACCACTACAAGGGCAGGGCATACTGGGAGCTTTGCTGGAAGCGGGGTCAATATTCGGGGCATCGCATCGGCTGGCTACAGCTCGGATCTGGCAGGAGTCACGGGTACAACTGGGGGCCGTTGGTTGAAAGGGTCGGGGGGCTCGGAGGGCTTGGATATACGAGCTGGCTGGCGAGCAAGTGCTTCACCGCGGCGGGAGGCGAGCCGCTAGCGCACTTGGACTATATTAAGGTATCTGCTCTGCATCAGGGGCCCCCTGCCATCCTGTTCCTCCACTCGCTCAGATGTCCACATCAAAGCCATCCGTGGAGCCGCAGGAACGGCCGCTGTAAGCTCGTTCGCCGTATTGCGATTTGACCCCGCAGATCCTGCCGGGGGGGACCCGGCCCCACTCACTCAAGCACGTGCTCTGAGGCGCATCCACGTACAGAGTGCAGCAGGGTTTGTGATCACCGACGCGATGGTCGGCGTTCTCGTCAGCCCGATAGTAGCGGTGAGCCTCGCGCTAGTTGCCGGCGTCGTATTCGCACGCGTATACCAGCGTGATAGAGCGAGGATCCGCCAACTAGAGCGAGGGCTCTAGCTGCCGCGGTTAGGCAGGTGCTGCAGCTTTCCAACCTCCTCGGCGACGTGATCAGCGACGGCGAGTCCGGCCAGTAGCGCCCCGGCTCTGCTGACACGACGCGCTACGACGAGGTCGGAGCCCCCAGACCGACACCGTGCCCCAAGCGCTATGGGTCCTCCACGACTCGGACCCTTCTAGACCTCCCGGACCTCACGAGCGGCGCAAGCTCCTCGGCCTTCTGTCGAGCGCATCTGGCAGGACCGTAGAGCGGTCGTAGCTGTGGAGCCAAAGGGACCGTTCGTGCCGTTCTGCCATGCCCTGGCCGAAATGGCGAATACCCGGCCCGAGAACCGGGGTGACACTAAGCCGCCGTTTGGCATGGCCATGTCCCAGATCACAAACCCGACCCGAGAGTGACCCCCACCACTTACGCAACGCTCCTCCGGCCAGGTGCGCAAAGACATGGAGGAATATGGGCAAAGCATCGGCGGTCCACTGCGCGCCCTTGCCCGACACTGCCAACGCCCAGAATCGCTCGACCGGGACACCTTCATCGAGGGGGTGAGGCGCCTCGCATAGCACCCACGGACACGCGATCCCGTTATGCAGATCGCGGGAGCGATGGTCGTAGATGATCGTGAGAGCGGAGTCCAGCGTTGCCCAGTCGAACCGGCCCGCCGCGCTCGGGGGCCGCTCTGGCGGTGGGCCAGGGTCGTAGCGCTTGACAAACGACCTCAGCTTGCGCTCCGTGTTGTAAAGACGCGCAAGTTCCTTCGCGACTGTTTCCGCCACCTCAGGCGGGGCCTTTTCCAGTTCGCGATACAGCTTTCGCTTGTGGCGCTTGAGCTGCTTGAGGTCCGAGTCTTCCCGCGTATCGTCCACGCGATTCGCCGCTACCTCGAGTGCACCGATCAACTTGATCCAAGCTAGCCGCGGGTCGGCATCCGCCAGCCATAGACCATCCACGTATTGGCGGGCCGCGCGAACCAGCGCCACTGCATCGGCCGCGGCAAGCTTTGGGTAGACCGACAGCAATGGCTGAGCCTCAGGCAGCGCAACGGGCTGGGCAAGCCACGGGATCATGGGCGCACGACGCGGCGGCTCAAGAACCGGAGCGTGATGCTCAATCTCGGAAGCGTAACCAACAGGATGATGGTGTGACCCCGGGAGGCCCTTCCGCACGGATCCACCTGAACGAACGCGGCGCGCCAATGCAAGTCCCAGCAAGGCAGCCAACTCGTCGCCTAAATCACCACCAAAGTAGGTCTCAACGTCGTCGCGCAATGTGCGCTCGGCTGGGGAGGGATCGTCTGAAAGGTGGTCCCACATACGCAACCAAGAGAGCTTTGCGAGCGAAACTCCACGACCTCTACGCCTGGGACGAGTTCTGGTCGTAGCCAGTTCCGTCAACGACCGTTGAAGCGCCGAACGAGCCCCGGCTGTTTCAGTTGAGCTGCTCGGCCAGGCCGATGATGATGCCTTCAGGGCCACGCAGGAAGCAGAGCCGGTAGCGGTCCTCGTACTGCGCGATCTCGCCGACGAGCTCGGCACCGTGGCCGCGCAGACGGGCCACCACGTCGTCGATGTCGTTGACGGCGAACATGATGCGGCGTAGGCCCAGCGTGTTCGCCGGCGCGCTTTCCGGCTCGGCTCTGACCGCCGGCGGCGTGTGGAACTTCGACAGCTCGACCCGGCCGTGGCCGTCCGGGGTCCGCATCATGGCGATGTCGGCACGGACGTCGTCGAGCCCGACGACGCGGCCCACCCAAGCCCCCTCGACCGTCGTCTCGCCCTCCAGCTCCATACCGAGCTCGGCGAAGAACGCCTTGGCACCCTCGAGGTCGTCGACAACGATGAGAACGTTGTCCATCCGCTGAAGCGTCATGTCCCCGGAGCATAGGGTCGGATCACAGCGGCAGCCCGCTGGCTTCGGCAGTGGAGCTAGCCGGGCTCGAACCGGCGACCTCCTGGGTGCGATGACGCAGCTCTGCTCCGCGCGGCGGCTTGGAACGTGCCGGTTAGCAGGAGCTTCTAGCGCTTGCCCTGGTACCCGCTAGGCGCCGATGCCCGCCGATGCGGCCCGATAATGCTTGCATTCAGGCACTCTTGGCCTTGAGTGCCTGCCTCCGACTACAGCCGCCTCGGTGTGAAGGCCGGCCCTACGCCGACCAGGTGGGATCGCTTTGTGCGCGAGGTGTTGCTGGACGGGTGGCTTGACGCGTACTCGGCCGCCACTTCCTGGCGACCCGAGATTCTTGAGATCGAGGCCGGCGGGCTTGGGTATCTCTTTGACGCAGCCCCGACTCTCGGAGAGACTGGGATGGTCGGAGACGACCGCGTCGTGGCCGTGTGGGGCCGGTCACAGAGGCCGACCTCAGGGCGAAACCGTGGCCGAATGGCCGGCTTCCTGCCGGGACGCGCAGCGTGGTCGGCCCGCGGGCGCGACAGGGGCCACCTCGTAGCACACGCCGCCGGCGGAGGCCTCGACATGAACCTGGTTCCGCAGGACGCGGCGTTGAATCGGGGCCGCTCTTCAGCGGGCCGCCGATGGCGCGCCATGGAACGCAAAGCGGCCGAGCATCCAGGGACGCCGCTGTTCGTGCGGCCCGTGTACACCGACTCATCGTGGGTGCCAACCCAGATCGAGTACGGGCTGGTCGTCGCGAACAGGGTCTTCGTCGAGCGGTTCGTCAACAGCCCGTAGCTATCGGAAGTAAGGACGTCAGCGTCGCCGCTTCGCGCTGGGCGACCGGCCTTCGTCCGCGGTGCCTGCCTGCGCGCCCAGATTGCTACCTCGGCCTCGGCGAGCCGATGCTAGCGGCGCCCGGGGTCGCAGCGGCCCGGCTCTTGAGCCCTGCCACGCGGACGGGATAGCGCGCAGCTAGGC
>JAWVFQ010000034.1:0-82159 GCA_033856025.1 Solirubrobacteraceae bacterium
GGGCCGCGGACCGTGCCGGGGCCCGGTCCGCGAGGCCAGCCCGGACTCGCCGAACTCGGAGTGCAGGGAGAGGTGCTGCGCGATCTTCTCCACGTCGCGCGCCTGGTCGTGCATCACGAAGGTGATGCCCACGCCCGTGCGCCCGGCGCGGCCGGTGCGCCCCACGCGGTGGACGTAGTCGTCGTGGTCGCCCGGCGCGTCGAAGTTGATGACGTGGGTGATCCCGTCGACGTCCAGGCCGCGGGCCGCGACGTCGGTGGCCACCAGGGTGTCCACGCTGCCGCGCTCGAAGCGCGCCAGCGCCTTCTCGCGCTGGGACTGCGTCTTGTCCCCGTGCATGGCGACGGCCTCGACGTTCTGGTTGCGCAGGCGCTTGACCAGCCGGTCGGCGCCCCGCTTGGTCCGCACGAACACGAGCGTGCGCCCGCCGCGCGTGTCGCGCAGCTCGCGCACCAGGGCGTCCAGCTTGGCCTCGTGGCGCACGGACACGAAGCGGTGCTCGATGTCGCCGCGCTGCTGCGCCGAGTGCGCGTGCTCGTGGCGGCGCGCGTCGTGGGTGTAGAGGTCCGCCAGGCGGCCGACCTCGCCGTCCAGCGTGGCCGAGAAGAACAGCGTCTGGCGCTCGCGGGGGATGTCGGCCACGATGCGATCGACGGGCGGGCGGAAGCCCATGTCGAGCATGCGGTCGGCCTCGTCGAGGACGAGGACGCGCACGCGGTGCAGCGATACGGCGCGCCGTTCGATCAGGTCCTCCAGGCGGCCGGGGGTGGCCACCAGGATGTGGGCCTTGCGGGCCAGCTTGCTCTGGCGCTCGATGCCGGCGCCGCCGTACACGGCGGCCACCGAGAGCGCGCGGGCGTGGCAGACGTCGCGCAGCTCGTCCACGATCTGCGAGGCGAGCTCGCGGGTGGGGACGAGGATCAGGGCGACCTGCTTGGGGCCGTTGGCCTCGATGCGGTCGGCCATCGCGACGCCGAAGGCCAGGGTCTTGCCCGACCCGGTCGGGGACTTGACCAGCACGTCGCGCCCGGCCAGCACGTCGGGGATGACGAGCCGCTGGACGGGGAAGGGATCGGCGATGCCACGGGCGCGAAGCGCACCGACCACCGCATTGGACACGCCGAGATCGGCGAAGGACTGCGAAGACATGTGAGAACTCCTTTGCGCGGGGCCGCGTGGCGGCCGGCCGCGAACGATTCGGGAGATTCAACTGACCCGGATCGCTGAAGCGCTCGAGACCAAGAACCTCGCGCACGACGTCGCCATGCGCTCACCCAAGGTAGCACGCTTGAGTCGGGGAACCGGGGGTAAGTCCCTGCGCAGGGGCAATTCCACGAAGGAGGAGACGCATGGCAACGCAGGAGGAAACCGGCCAGGTCACCGGCACGAAGGACAAGGACTACAACATCATCTGGTTCACCGAGCAGTGCCTGAGCAACGCCCTGCGCCTGGAGCAGTACGTGTCCGACGCCGAGCGCGACGGAGACAGCGATCTGGCGGACTTCTTCCGCCGCGCCCAGGGCGCGAGCCGCAAGGGCGCCGAGGAGGGCAAGGCCCTCCTGAAGTCCCGCCTCGCCGGCTGAGGCACGAGGCACGACCCTCATCCGCCGCCTTCCGCGCCACGGGCACTAGCACTAGGATCGGCTCGTGAGCGCGGAGGGGCTGCGGGCGAGCGAGGCGAAGATGGCGGCGGCCGGCGTCCCGGACGTCGCAATCGCCACGTTCGCCCACTACTACCGTCAGCTCGAGGCGGGCGAGACCGGCCTCGTGGCGGAGTCCGAGATCCGCCCCGTCGAGTCGCTGCCGTCCTTGGACGAGCTGCCGGATGCGCCCGCCGACGCGGCCGGCGTGCTCGATCGTGCGGTGGTCGTCAAGCTCAACGGCGGCCTGGGCACGAGCATGGGCATGACCCGGGCCAAGTCCCTGCTCGAGGTCAAGGACGGGATGACGTTCCTCGACGTCATCGTGCGTCAGGTGACGGGCCTGCGCGAGCGCCACGGCGCGCGCCTGCCGCTGGTGCTCATGAACTCGTTCTACACGCGCGAGGACTCGCTGGCCGCGCTGGCGCGCCACCCGGGGATCGAGGCGGACGTGCCGCTGGACTTCGTGCAGAACAAGGAGCCCAAGATCCGCGCGGACGACGCGCTCATGCCGGTGCAGTGGCCGGCCGACCCCGACCTGGAGTGGTGCCCGCCGGGCCACGGCGACCTCTACACCGCGCTGGTCACGAGCGGGATGCTCGAGGCGCTCACCGGGCGCGGCTACGAGTACGCCTTCGTCTCGAACTCCGACAACCTCGGCGCGGTGCTCGACCCGCGCATCCTGACGTGGTTCGCCGCGCAGGAGATCCCGTTCCTCATGGAGGTGGCCGACCGCACCGAGGCCGACCGCAAGGGCGGGCACCTGGCGCGGCGCGCGTCCGACGATCAGCTGGTGCTGCGCGAGATCGCGCAGACCCCGGAGGGCGACCAGGCGGCGTTCCAGGACGTCTCGCGCCACCGCTTCTTCAACACCAACACGCTGTGGGTGAGCCTGCGCGCGCTGGCCGCCGTGCTGGAGGCGCGCGACAACGTCCTGGGCCTGCCCATGATCGTCAATCGCAAGACGGTGGACCCCGGGGACCCGGCGTCCCCGGAGGTGTTCCAGCTGGAGACCGCCATGGGCTCGGCGATCTCGGTGTTCGAGGGGGCGCGCGCGCTGCGCGTCCCCCGCGAGCGCTTCGCGCCGGTCAAGACGACCAACGACCTGCTCGCGCTGCGCTCCGACGCCTACGAGCTGACGCCGGACGCGCGGATCGTCCCGGTGCCGGGCCGTGACGGCGGACCGCCGCTCGTCGACCTCGATCCCAAGTACTACAAGCTGGTCGACGACTTCGACTCGCGCTTCCCCGACGGGCCGCCTTCGCTGGTCGACTGCGAGCGCTTCAGGGTGCGCGGTGACGTGACCTTCGGCCCCGGGGTCGTGGCGCAGGGGGAAGTGAGCATCGACGCCCAGGACGGCCCCAGGCGCTTCGAGAACGGCGTTTTGCTCAAGGAATAGCCCTCCAAAACCTGCGCGAAGCGCATGCACGCTTCCTACCAGGGCTTTTCTCTGCCGATCCCTGCGGCTATGGTCGTCGGTTGTGGCACCTCAGGCGGGGTGGTTGGAGGCTGTGGCGAACCCGATTCGCTTGCGAATCGTGCGCCATCTCAGCGATCGCGAGGGCGCGTCGCTCGACGAGCTGGCGGAGGCGGTATCCGCCCAGCGCAACACCGTGCGCACGCACCTGCGGGCGCTCATGGTGGCCGGCGTCGTGGCGCGGACGCCCGGCGAGTCGGAGGGCCGGCTCGGCCGTCCGCCCGCGCGCTACCGCCTGGAGCGACGCGAGCTGCCGCGCGGCGCCGCCCCGACGCCGGGCGCGTCTCCCGGGCTGCGCTCCGCCGTCTCGGTCACCGTGCGCGACTACCCGAGTGGCGTCCCCTCCTGGACGCTGCGCGAGCCGGCGTGGGCGGCCGCGGTCTACCTGCTGGAGAGCCCGTGGCTCATTCGCGCGCGCGGGCGCGACGGCGCCCATCCCGTCGACTACGAGCGGCGCACGATCGACTGGCGCACGCTGGAGCGCGACGCGCGCGAGTGGGAGCGCCCCGAGCGGCTGATGGCCGACATCGCCTGGGGGCTGTGGTCGGGCGAGGCGCGCGGCCCCGTGACCGCGGTGGCGCGCGCGCTGGACCCCGACCAGCGCGCTCGCGTACTGGCGGCGATCGCGCTGTGCTCGGGCGACGCGCGCGTCGTCGGAGTGTCTGGCGGCGTGGGGAGCCAGGCCTCGGCGTAGACTCCCCGCTCGTGAGAGGGGGGAGGTCGTGCATGCTGGGAGTCGCGCTCGCGCTTGCGCTGGCGGTACCCGCGCACGCGGACTACGACGTCACGATCTCGCGCACGGCGCACGGCGTGCCGCACATCTACGCGCGCGACGTGGCCAGCCTGAGCTACGGCTGGGGCTACGCGTTCGCGCAGGACAACATCTGCACGATCGCCGACCAGTACGTGACCGTGAACGCCCAGCGCTCCCGGTACTTCGGGCCGAACAACCGCTGGGTGTTCGGCGGCAACGGCGCGTCGCAGTCCAACCTCAACTCCGACTTCTTCTACCAGCGCGTCAACGACTCCAAGGCGATCGAGAAGCTGGTGGCCGAGGCGCCGCCGCGCGGCCCGCTCCCCGAGATCAAGCAGGGGGTGAGCGGGTACGTCGACGGCTACAACGCCTACCTGCGCGACACCGGCGTGGACAAGATCCCGGACCCGCGCTGCCGCGGCAAGGCCTGGGTGCGGCCGATCACCGAGATGGACGCGTACCGGCGCTTCTACCAGCTGGCCTCGCTGGCCTCGCAGGGTGTGGCGATCGAGGGGATCGGGAGCGCGCAGCCGCTGACCGGCGGATCGCAGACCGCCAGCGCCGCGAGCCTGGCGCCGGCCTTCGAGAAGCTCGGCGACATCGGGTCCAACGCCTACGGGTTCGGCCGGGACCAGACCGACGACGGGCACGGGATCGTCCTGGGCAACCCGCACTTCCCGTGGGACGGCTCGGAGCGCCTCTACCAGTCGCATCTGACCGTCCCGGGCAAGATCGACGTGGCCGGCGCGTCCCTGTACGGGGTCCCGCTGATCCTGATCGGGAGCACGAAGGGGATGGCCTGGAGCCACACGGTGTCGACCGCGCGGCGCTTCACGTTGTACGAGGAGAAGCTCGTGCCGGGCGCCCCGACCACGTACCTCAACGACGGGGCGCCGACGGCGATGAAGGCGGACAAGGTGACCGTCAAGGCGCAGGACGGCAACGGCGGGCTGGTGGACCAGTCGCGCACGCTGTACTCCACGCGGCACGGGCCCGTGCTGACGTCGCTCCTCGGGCTTCCGGTGTTCCCGTGGTCGCCCGCCACCGCGTACACGATGGCCGACGCCAACGCCACGAACTTCCGCTACCTCAACCACTTCTACGAGGTCGACCAGGCGCAGAGCGTGCGCGAGCTCGACCGCATCGAGCGCCGCTACCAGGGCATCCCGTGGGTCAACACGATCGCCGCGGACGCCTCGGGCGAGGCGTACTACGCGGACATCGGGTCGGTCCCGGGCCTCACGAACGCCAAGGCGCAGGAGTGCAACACGCCCGAGGGCGCCGGCACGTTCGCGGCGCTGGCCGTGGCGATCCTCGACGGGTCCCGCTCGGCGTGCGACTGGGAGACGGGGCCGGGCGCCGTGGCGCCGGGGATCCTCGGGCCGTCGCAGATGCCGAGCCTGTTCCGGCGCGACTTCGTCCACAACGGCAACGACTCCTACTGGCTGACCAACCCGCACGCGCGGCTGGAGGGCTTCCCGCGGATCATCGGCGACGAGCGCACCGCGCGCTCGCTGCGCACGCGTCTGGGGCTCGTCATGGCCGACGGCCACAAGTTCTCGGTGCGCGGCGTGCAGGACACCGTGTTCAACGACCGCCACTACGGCGGCGAGCTGCTGGCGGGCGAGCTGGCGGCCTACTGCCGGGCCAACCCGACGCTGTCGGGGTCCAACGGGCCGGTCGACGTGAGCGCGGCCTGTCCGGTCCTGGAGAAGTGGGACCGCCACGACTCCCTCGACTCGCCGGGCGCGGTCCTGTTCCGGCGCTGGGCGACGCGCGCCCTCGCGTCGGTGGGCGGGGTCGTGGCCAACCCGTCGGTGTTCCGCGAGCCGTTCAACGCCGACGATCCGGTCAACACGCCGCGGGGACTGAACACGTCCAACCCGCAGGTCGGCCAGGCCCTGGCCGACGCGGTCACGGACCTGCGTACGTCGGGGATCCCGCTGGACGGCAAGCTGCGCGACTGGCAGTACGAGATGCGGGGCACCGAGAGGATCCCCATCCACGGCGGTCCCGGCGGCCTCGGCGTGTTCAACGCGATCGCCAACCCGTGGGTGCCGGGGAAGGGCTATCCCGACGTGGTGCACGGGTCGAGCTTCGTGATGGTCGCCAAGCCCAACGGTCGCTGCACGGACATGCACACGCTGGTCACCTACTCGCAGTCCGAGAACCCGGACTCCCCGTACTTCGCCGACCAGACGCGGATGTTCTCGCGCAAGGAGTGGAACGACTTCCCCTTCTGCGCCAGCGAGCTGGCGGCGGCGCCGGGCGTGAAGGTCCAGGAGGTGGGGTGCCTGTCCGGGAACGGCCTGCGCTCCGCCCGCGTGTCGGCGATGGGGCGCCGCGGCGTGCGGCTGTCGTTCCTGCCCGCGCTGGCCGCGCCGGCCACCGCGGAGGTGGTGCGCGTCGCCGGGCCGGGCGGCCTGCTGCGCCGTGCGGTCGTCGTCCGGCGCGCGAAGGCGGCGCGGCGGCTGGACGTGCGCGGGCTGGCGGACGGGTGGTACGTGGCGCGGATCTCCGCGCGGGCGGTCACGCGCAAGCTGGACCGTCGCGAGGTCGGGTTCCGCGTGGTCGGGGGACGGGTGGTCCTGCAGCCGTCCCACGACCTGCGCGAGCGCTGCGGGCTGCTGCGCTCGGCCACCCTGGGCGCGCCGGTCTTCGGCGCGCGCCTGCGCGCGCGGGTGCGGGTGGACGCGCGGGCGCGGGTGGCGGTGGCTGTCCTGCGCGGATCGCGCGTGATCGCCGGCTCCGTGCGGACGCTGCCGGCCGGGGCGACGCGGACCCTCACCGTCCGCGCCGCCGGGCTGGCGCACGGCGCGCGCTACCGCGTGCGCATCCGCGTGAGCGCCGGCGGCAAGACGGCGAGCGCGATCCTCTTCGCCACGCGGCTGTAGCGACGTCTCCGGATAGGGTCGTGGCGTGACCTGGACGGTTCGGTCCGTGCTCGCCTTCGCGGCGGGCGTGTTCGCGCTGACGCTCGGGGCGGAGGGGCTGTACCACCTCGCCGGCGCACCGCTGTGCGAGTCGACGCCGACGACGGCGGTCCGCTGCTCGCAGGAGGGGGGCTGGTGGGCGCTGGTCCTGGGCGGCGGCGTGGCCGGGGCGGTCATGGCGCTGCGCGCGCTGCGCCACCCCGTGGTGCGCCGGCTGCTCTTCGGGGCGCTGCTGCTGGGGCTGGGCCTGGGACCCGTGTGGGCGGCGCTCGACGACCGGACGAGCTCGCCCGGCTGGGTGTGGGCCGGGTCGGTGGCGTCGCTGCTGGGCATCGCCGTCCTCGCCGGCCTGGCCGCCGCCGCGCTGCGCGCCGTCCGCCAGCCGGACCCGCTCGCGCACCCACAGGGGATCGCCGCGCCGGGCGCGCCGACGCCGCCCGCGCAGCCGCAGGGACTGCCGCCGTCCGCCCCGCTGCCGGGCACCACCGACTCCCCGCCGATCCCCCTCGCCCCGCCGCCGGGCGGCGCCACCTCCGTCCCCGGGGCCGGCGGCGACGACCCCTTCGGCCGCGAGCCGGGCGAGGGCGCCGACCCGTTCGGGAGGGGCGGCTGATGGCCGCGAACCTGGCTATCGGCGCGATCACCGCGGTCCTCGCCGTGTTCGGGGGGCTCCGGGTGGCCGGGGCGATCGACGACGAGGTGCCCAGGGGCCGCTGGATCAAGGGCATCGACCTCCCGTCGGTGACCACTCCGCGCGGGACGGTCCCCGGCGTGACCACGCCCGAGCAGCCGGCGCCCCCCGGTGGCCGGCCCGCCACGCGGGCGCTGGACGCGCCGCTCTATCGCTTCGCCACCTTCTCCGAGATCCTGCGCCGCCTGCGGGTCGCGGGCGGGCCCGGCGCCCGCGTGTCCATGCTGCGCGTGGCGCGCGAGGACGTGGTCGCGCAGATCGAGTCCGGCCGCAAGCGGGTCGTCTTCGTGGTCCGGGCCGGCGGCGTCCAGCAGGTCGTGACGACCTCGGCGACGGGCCGGCTGGCCTCGTTTCCGCTGGCGTTCCTGCGTCCCGGCGTGCCGGGCTCGCTGTTCCGCCGGACCGCGCGAATGGCGGGCCTGCCCGAGTCGCGCATCGACTACGTCGTGGCCACGCGGCCGGACGCGGGCTCCGCGCCGTACTGGATCATCGGCGCGGGATCCCGCGGCTTCTTCCGGGCCGAGATGGACGGCCGCAACCTGCGCCGGCTGGGCTGAGGTCGCGCGAATGGGGTGGCGACCCGATGTCGGAGCGCCGTCGCGGCGTCGAACATGAACGCATGACCCTCCCCAGCTCACTCCTGCGGACCGACCCGGCCCTGCGCCGGGCGCCCATGCCGCTCGACGTCCCGCCCGTCGGCCCGGTGCGAGCCCGGCGGATCCGGCTGCTGCGGCTCCGCGAGGAGCTGCTCGGCCGCGACGCCGAGGTCGACGTGGACGCCCTCGCCGAGCGCATCGTGCACCGCGTGCGATTCACGCGCGAGCTGCGCGACCGGCTCACCGCCCAGGCCTAGCGCGGCTACGCCGGCGCGGGCTCGGCGCGCCGCGCCGCGTCCGCCGGCGCCGTGTCGCCCACCGGCTCCAGCCGGACGGGGATGCCGTTGAGGAACGCCATCCCGGCCAGCGGCTCGAGGTCCTCGGCGCGCGCGCTGGCCAGCACGTTGGAGTTGGCGCCGCCGGCCGCGTTGGCCACCTGCCAGCCGCCGTAGTGGCCCCAGCCGTGGGGCAGCGCGACCGTCCCCTCCGTCATCTCGTCGGTCACCGTCACCGCGACCTCGACCTCGCCGGACGGCGAGACGATGCGCGCGGGCGCGCCGTCGGACAGGCCGAGGCGCTCGGCGTCCAGCGGGTTGACTCGCGCGGCGTGGGTGCGCCCGCCGCGCATCAGCAGCGGGGCGTTGTGCATCCACGAGTTGTGGGAGCGCAGCTCGCGCAGCCCGATCAGCCGCAGCGGGAAGGCCGGGTCGTGGCCGTTGGACGCGTCCAGGCGCGTCACCTCGGCGCGGATCTCCGGCGGGTCCAGGCGCACCTTGCCCGACGGATGGCGCACCTTGCGCTCCAGCACTCCGGTCGGGATGTGCTCGGACACCACGACGCCGTGGGGCTCGCCGCGCAGGCGGCGCACGCTCAGCCGCCCGCGTCGCGCCCCGAACCAGTCGCCCTCGGGCCCGCTGCGCAGCAGCAGGTCGACCAGGCGCCGGGGCGTGACGAGCTTCCCCAGGCGCCGGCCCAGCGCGCGCAGCTGCGGGGTCGGAAGCACCGAGATCCCCAGCGCGTCGCCCAGCGCGTCGATGACCTCCCACTCGTCGCGGGCCTCGCCGCGGGGCTCGACCACCGGCTCGGTCCACTGGACGAACGGGGTGGTGTAGAGGCCGAGGAAGGCGAGGGGGAGGTCCTCGCGCTCCAGGAACGTGGTGGCCGGCAGCACGTAGTCGGCGTGGCGGTTGGTCTCGGTCACGTAGAGGTCCAGCGACACGAGGAGGTCCAGCTGCTCCATCGCCTCGGACAGCGCGCCGCCGTCGGGCACCGAGAGGACCGGGTTGCCGGCGGACACGAACAGGGCGCGCAGCTGGCCCGGGCCGGGCTGCTCGATCTCGCGATGCATCAGCGATGCGGGCGCGGCGCCCAGCACCTCGGGGAAGTTCCCCACCCGCGAGCGCCACTTCCCGTACGTGGCCAGGCCGGCCTGCTCGGCCACCTCGTCCAGAGCGATCGCGGGGCGGCCGAACACCCAGCCGCCGGGCGCGTCGAGGTTCCCGGTGACCACGTTCAGCGCGTCCAGGAGGAAGGCGACCAGCGTGCCGAAGCGACCCAGGCACGAGCCGGTGCGCCCGTAGACCGCCGCCGTCGGAGCCCGCGCCAGGTCGCGGGCCAGAGCGCGGACGGTGTCGGGCGGGACGCCGGTGTGCTCCTGCGTCGCCTCGGGCGGATGGGCGGCCGCGACCTCGCGCAGCCAGCCGTAGCCCTCGGACTGGTGGACGAGCGCTCCCCAGTCCTCCAGGCCCTCCTCGAAGATCACGTGCAGCAGGGAGAGCAGCAGCCAGGCGTCGCTGTCGGGCCGCACCGCGACGTGCTCGTAGGCGCGCGCGGTCTCGCTGCGCCGCGGGTCCACCACGACCACGCGGCCCCCCCGGTCCACGATCGCGTTGAGCTGGTCGCGGATGCGGGGGGCGGTCAGGACGCTGCCGTGGGAGACGAGCGGGTTGGCGCCGACCATCAGCAGGAAGTCCGTGCGCTGCAGGTCGGGGATGGGCAGCAGCGCGCTGCATCCGTAGAGCAGGGCGGAGGCGGCGAAGCGGTTGGCCACGTCCTGGGAGGAGGCCGTGTAGTAGTGGCGCGAGCCCAGCGCGTCCAGGAAGCCCTTGACCCACAGCGGGTGGGAGTAGGAGAAGGCGCCGGGGTTGCCCATGTACCAGCCCACGGACTTGCCGCCGTGGCGCTCGCGCACGGCGCGCAGGCGGGCGCCGATATCGGCCAGGGCGTCGTCCCAGGAGACGCGGTCGAAGCCGCTGCCGTCGGGCCGGCGCTTCAGCGGATGGGTGACCCGGTCGGGATCGTTGTGGACGTCGAGCATCGCGATCCCCTTGGGGCACGCGTAGCCCGACGACAGCGGGTGGTCGCGGTCGGGGCGCAGCTTCGTCACGACCCCGTCCTCCACCGTGGCGACCATCCCGCAGTGCGCCTCGCAGATCCGGCAGAAGGTGACCTTCTGTTCGGCGGCCATCCGGCTTCGCAGACTACGCCGCGGTTCGTGCACTGTCTACGCTGGATCCATGGCCGGCATGCCCGGACACCGCATCGAGGTCCGTCCCGTGCAGGGGCGGGTCGTCGTGCGGCTGGACGGGGAGGTGCTGGCCGACACGCGCGACGCGCTGGTCCTGGAGGAGGGGCGGTTGCCGCCGCGCTGGTACGTGCCCGAGGCGGACGTGCGAGCCGAGCGGCTGGAGCCGTCCGACCACGGGTCGCACTGCCCGTTCAAGGGCGACGCCGTCTACCGCTCGGCGCGAGTGGGCGACCGGGTCGAGGCGGCCGTCGCGTGGTCCTACCCCGAGCCCAAGGCGGGCGTGGCGCAGATCGCCGGGCACTGGGCGTTCTACGACGACCGCGTGGACGTCGAGGTGGACGGGAGGTAGCGCGCCGCTCGCGGCGAAGCAGTCGCCATGGAATACGCCGCCGGGCGCGTGGGCGCCACCTACTTCCAGTCGTTCCTCCAGCGGGTCTTCACCTGGATGCTGCTGGGCCTGGTCACCACCGGCCTGGTCGCGGCCGCGATCGGCGCCAGCGACTCGCTGCTGACCGACATCACGAAGACGCCGGGCATCTTCATGGCCGTGATCGTCGGCCAGCTCGGCCTCGTGCTTGTCCTGTCGTTCGGGATCAACCGGATGTCGCCGACGGTCGCGACGGTCCTTTTCTTCGTCTACGCCGCGCTGGTCGGCGTGACGTTCGCGTTCGTGTTCGAGCTCTACACGGCGCAGTCGATCTTCACGACGTTCCTCGTGACCGCGGCGATGTTCGCCGTGCTGGCGTTCATCGGGGCGACGACGCAGCGCGACCTGACCTCGCTGGGGACGATCCTGTTCGCGGCGCTGATCGCGCTCATCATCGCCACGGTGGTCAACCTCTTCGTCGCGTCCAGCGCGCTGTACTGGGTGACCACGTACGCGGGCGTGCTGATCTTCGCCGGCCTGACCGCGTACGACATGCAGAAGCTGCGCAAGTACGGCGAGCAGGCTCAGGACGGCGAGTCGACCGAGCGGGCCGCCGTCATCGGCGCGCTCGCGCTCTACCTCGACTTCATCAACCTCTTCCTGTTCCTGCTGCGGATCCTCGGCTCGCGGCGCTAGCCGGCGAGCGCGGCGGCCTCGGCCTCGAGGCCGGCCGCCAGCACGTCGACGTCCTGGAGCGCGCGGGCGTCGGCGGTCAGCCCGAGGTGAACGGTGCCGGCCAGCGAGATGGCGGTTACGCGCAGCGCGTGGCGTTCGCCGATCTCGGCCAGCGAGCGCAGGGCGGCGACGGGTGCTCCCAGGACGGTGCGGGCGTCGGCCGGGCCGGCGACGTTGGAGACCTCCAGCGCGAAAGCGCGCGGGTCGTTGGCCAGGCGCGCGGCGAGGCGGTTGACGGGCCGGGGCGCGTGGCGCAGCTCGCGGAAGAGCGTGTCGAGCGTCTCGGCGTCGTGGGCGCGCTTGCCGGCGGCGGTCTCGCGCACGATCGCGGCCAGCCGGGCCTGCGGGTCTGGCTCGTCGAGCGGCAGCGTCACGCACAGGAAGGAGTCGCGGTTGGCCAGCGCGTCGGGGTGGGCGTGGCGGTCGTGCAGCGAGACCGGGACGCGGACGCGCAGCTCGTGCGGCGCGGCCCCGTGGTGATCCAGCCAGCGGCGCAGCCCGCCGGCCACGAGCGCGAGGAGGACGTCGTTGACGGTGGTCCGCTGTGGCTGAGCGTGCTCGATGCGCTTCAGGTCGGCGAGCGCGATGGCGGCGAAGGCGGCCTCGCGGCGGACCGACGCGGCGGCGTCGAACGGAGACGGGTCCGGGCCGCGGCGCAGGTCGCGGGCGATGGCGCCGGGCAGCCGGCGCGCCTCCGTGGCGGCCGTGCGCCAGGCGCGGGGCGAGAGGGCGGCCCGGCCGAGGCCGAGCGCGCCGCCGGCGACGCCGCCGGCGCGCTCGCGGGCGGCGGCGGCGAGCAGGCCCGCGGCCCCGGGCGCCGGGACGGGCGTCCACGCGGGCGCTGCGCCGGCCGCGGCCCCCGGGCCGCCGTCGTCCGGCGCCGGGTCCCACAGGATCGCGTCGGCGATGTGCAGGAACTCGGCGCCGTCGGCGAGCGAGTGGTGGAGCTTGAGGACGAGCGCCGCGCGGCCGGCGGCGTCCGGCTCGATCAGGTCGAGGGTCCAGAGCGGCCGCGAGCGGTCCAGGCGCTCCTCCATGGCGCGCGCGCAGAGCTCGCGCAGGCGATCGTCGTCCAGCCGACCCGGCGCCACGGGCGCGCGACGGACGTGGCGGGCGAGGTCGAAGTCCTCGTCGTCCACCCACGCCGGGCGCGCCAGGCCCAGCGGGGTGTCGACGGGGCGCCGCCTCAGCCGCGGCGCGCGGTGGAGCCCGGCGGCCACGCGCTCGCGCAGCCCGCCGAGGTCGACGTGGGACGCGCCGTCTAAGACCACGACCTTGCAGGTGTGCCCCGCGATCGTGGGCGACTCCAGGGCCAGGATGGCGGCGTCCTCGGCTGACAGGCGGTCGAGACTCAACGTTCGTTCGATCTCCGGGGCGGGGGCGAATCAGCCGGCGCGCGGGCGCCGACGCGGGACACATAACGCTTTACCGGGGTGTTCTCCATGCGCTTGCCTGACCCTCGCGCCGCTCGCGGCGCAAGTGGCCCCAGCTCCGTCCTTCGCCTCGCGGCCACGGTGGCCTGCGCCGCCGCCGTCCTGCTCGCGCCGGGAGTGGCCGGCGCCCGCCACGATGACGGCGGCCACGGACGGGGACAGACCGCCGAGACGTCCGGCGGCGGTCGGGGGGACCGGAGCGTGCTCGGCGGTCCCGGCGGCGGTGGGGACGCCGGTGCGGTCACTCGCGGTCGGAGCCAGAGCGGGGAGTCGTCCGGCGGACGCGGAAGCGGCCGTGACGGCGAGGACGGGGACGGCGGTCGTCTGGGGCATGACTCGAGCGGCGGCGACGCGGGACGCTCAGCGGGAGGCGGGCGCGGGCGGGGCCGGGGACGTACCGGGACAGCGGCGGACGGCGTGGGGAGGGGCCGGCGGGCTCAGAGCGCCGCCGCGCCCGCGCCCGCGCCGGTCGTCGCCGCGTCCCCGGCCCCCGCGCCGGCCGTCGCGTCCGTCGCTCCCGCGCCGTCCACCGCGGTGGTGCCGGTCCCGGCCGGTGCCGCGGCGCCCGGGACCCCTTCGCCCGCGCCGGCCGCGCCGGCCGGCGCCATCCCCGGCGGCGGAGCCGGCGGCACTGGCGGCGGAGCGGGCGGCACTGACGGTGGCGGCGCCGGAGCGGGCGGCACCGGCGGCGGCGGCGGCCCCTTCCCCGGCTCGCTTGGTGGCGGCCGGTCCGCCCCCGGCGTGTCGCCCGGCGCCTTCGACTCCCTGCCGGCCGCCGCGCCCCGCCGCCCCGCGCGCCGGCCGGCTCGCCGT
This sequence comes from Solirubrobacteraceae bacterium, assembly GCA_033856025.1. Lineage (GTDB taxonomy): Bacteria > Actinomycetota > Thermoleophilia > Solirubrobacterales > Solirubrobacteraceae > AC-38. Next base: position 13,967 of record JAWVFQ010000034.1, read on the forward strand.
GATCGGACGCGGACGGTCACCCGCACCGTCATCCACACCGTTCGCGACGCGGTCGAGGTGATCCCGCCCTTCGTGTGGGCGCTGATCGCCGGGCTGGCCGTCCTCTGCCTGGCCGCCGCCGCGGCCTCGTCGCTCCTGGCCGGACGCGCGCGCGGGCTCGCCCGCCAGCGCGCCGCTCTGCTCGAGGACGTGGGCCTGCTCCAGTCCGCGCTGCTGCCCGCCGCCCCCGCGCAGGTTCCGGGCGCCGTCGCGTCCGCCGCCTACCTCCCGGCCGCCGGACCGCGGGCCGGCGGGGACTTCCACGACGTGTTCGCCATCGACGACACCCGCCTCGGCCTCGTCGTGGGCCGCGTATCGGCCCACGGCCGGCGCGCGCTCGGCGCCACCGCGCACATCCGCCACGTCCTGCGCGCGTACCTGGAGGGCGGGCTCCAGCCGCGCAACGCGCTGCACGTGGGCGGGGACGTCCTGGGCCGCCACCTCGGCGCGGACTACGCCTGCGTGACGGTCGCCGTCTACGACTCCACGAGCTCCGAGCTCACCTACGCGAGCGCGGGCATGCCGGCGCCGGTGGTTCACGGCTCCGCGGGATTCGAGCCCGTGACCGCCCTTGCGCCTCCGCCCATCGGCATGGGGATCCCCACCGGGACCCGCCAGACCACGGCCGTCCTGCCCCCGGGCGCGATCGCCGCCTTCTTCACCGACGGCCTCCTCGACGCCGCACCGCACGGCCGGCGCACCGGCTACCGCGGCGCCTGGCACGCCGTCGCCGCGCTCGGACGCGGAGACGCCACCGCGCTGGTCCACTCCGTCGCCGCGGGGGCCCGGCCGCCCGAGCCGGCCGCCGCGGCGGATCCGGAGGGGCCCCGGCCGGAGGGAGTCACCGACTCAGGGATCGCGGGACTGGCGGACGACGTCGCGGCGGTCGTGCTGCGCGTGGGCGAGGGGGCTCCGCTCGCCGGGCCCGAGGGCGAGCGGCGCACCGAGGAGCTCGAGCTGACCGCGGCGGACCTCCGGGGCGAGCGCGCCGGGCTCTTCCTGCGCGACTGCGGCGTGCCGACGGATCGGATCGATCCGATCGTGGCCGACCTGCGCGAGACCGGCCGCCGCCTCGGCGGCGCGGTCCTGCGCGTCCGGATCGGGCCCGGCCTCCCCGAGGCCGAGACCGCCCTGCGCGACATGGACGTCCTGCACGCGCCCCACGCCTAGCGGCTGTCCTTCACCGCCCATACGGCGGCCAAGTGCAACCGGTAGGGCCGGCGCGGCCGGTTCAGCGGACCAGCAGCGCGGCGCCGATGGCTCCGCCGAGGTCTCCCAGCGCGGCGACCGTCACCGGCGGTGGGCGGTCGGAGACGAAGAGGTGGGGGAGCATCGCGGCGGCGATCCGGTCCGCGTAGTCGCCGCCGAGGCGCACTCCCATCCCGCCGCCCAGGATCACTGCCTCGGGGTCGATCACGTTGCACACCGAGGCGACGCCGGCGCCGAGCGCCCCCACCGCCTCGTCGACCAACTCGCCGGCCAGCCGGTCGCCGTGGCGCAGGGCGCGCTCCCAGATCCCGCTGGTCAGGCGGTCGCGGCCGCGCTCCTTCATGATCGAGAACAGCCTGGTCTTGCGCCCGTCGGTGACCAGCTTGCGCGCCCGTGCCTCCATCGCCCCACGTCCCGCGTAGGCCTCCATGCACCCGCGCCGCCCGCACGGGCAGCGCCGGCCGTCCAGTCGGATCACCACGTGTCCGATCTCCGCCGCCGAGCCCAGGCCGGTCCAGGGCTTGCCGTCGAGGATCAGGCCTCCCCCCACGCCGGTCCCCCACCAGACGCCGAGCACCGACGTGTACGGCCTCCCCGCGCCCAGCTCGAACTCCCCGCGCACCGCGACGTCGACGTCGTTGCCCAGGACCACCCGGACGCCGCCCAGCGCGTCCGACACCGCCGGGCCGAGCGGGAACGCCCCCTTCCAGCCGGGGAGGTTGCGGGCCTGGGAGACCACACCCGTGGCCGCGGAAACCTCGCCGGGAGACCCGACCCCCACGCCGGTCAGCGGCGGATCGTCCGCCTCGCGCGCCGCCTCCCGCACCGCATCCACGATCGCCGCCGCCACCGCCCGCGGGCCACCCTGCGCCGGAGTGGGTGCGCGCGCCGACCCGCGCACCGTGTCGCGCCCGTCGACCACGACGGCCTGGATCTTCGTTCCGCCCAGGTCCACGCCCGCGCGGGCCTTGAACCGCGCGGCCACCTACGTGATCTTCTGGATCAGGTCGAGGTACTGCATGAGCGAGCGCACCGCGAGGAACTCGTGGCGCACGCGCTCCTGCGCCGCCCGGCCCATGGCCTCGGCGCGCTCGGGGTCCTGGAGCAGCGCCGCCACCGCGGCGCCGTAGGCGTCGAGGTCCGTCGCGTCGTCGAGCAGGACACCGGAGACGCCGTCCTCGATCTGGTCCTGGATCCCGCCGATGCGCGTCGCCACCACCGGGCGCGCCTTCCACATCCCCTCGGCCACCGTCAGGCCGAAGCCCTCGGCGATCGACTTCTGCACGACCACCGCGGCCCGGCGCTGCAGCGCGTTGATGATCGCGGCGTTCTCCTCCAGGTCGTCCATCGGGACGGCGACGAGGTGCAGGCGCTCCTGGGCCTCGGGCGTCAGGCCCTCGTACAGCGCGATCGCCTCGTCCAGGACCTCCTTGCCCTCGGGGTCGTCGGCCACCGCCGCCACGTCGGGGCCCGCGTACACGAGGTGCGCGTCGGTCGCGGGCAGGACGTGGTCGACGAAGCCCTGGATCACCCCGATGGGGTCCTTGAGCCGGTCCCAGCGCGACACCTGGAGGACCACCGGGTCCTCCGGCCGCAGCGGGCGCCCCTCCCACACGGTGGACCGGCGCGTCACGCGCTCCGGCGAGCCGTCCTCGCGGTTGAAGACCGGCTCCCCGCTCTCCCCGCCGCCCTCCTGGAGCCCGGTCGCGGAGAGGATGGCGGCGACGGTCTCCGCCGACAGCTCCTGGTTCTTGGCCGAGAAGGCGTCGATCACCGGCGCGATCAGGTTGATCTTGTCGTCGTCCAGCCCCTCCCACACGAACTGCTTGCGCGAGAACACGTAGGCATCGGCCGGCTCGACCAGCGGGCGCAGGAAGTTCCAGGCGCGCCGCGAGAGCTCGGACGGGACGTCGATCCCCACGTGGCAGCGCCAGATGACGGCCACGCCCTTCTCCTTGAGCGGCCCGATCAGGCCGGCCGGCTGCGGGTCGTGGACGATGACCACGTCGTCGGAGGACACCATGCCCGTGAACTCCTCGATGTTGGGCGCCAGCGCCTCGTCGTAGATGCGCCGCTCGGCCTCGCCGAGGTCGCCGCCGTCCCCGGGGGAGGAGTGCAGGTTGTTGTGGATGCGCTTGGTCAGCGCGAAGAACGGGTCGGTCCCGGCGATGACCTCCCAGCGCGCGTTGACCCCGGCGCCGTTCGCGTAGGCGAGCAGGGAGACGAGCATCTCGGCCACGCCCCCGCCGCGCGAGGTGGAGTTGACGTTCCAGACGACGCGCCCGTCCAGCAGGGACCGGGCCCGGTCCACGGCTCCGCGGAAGGCGGTGAACCGGTCCTCGGGCATGACCGTCTCGAAGCGCTCGAAGGGCAGCTTGCCGACGCGGACCGTCTCGATCGCGGACATGTCGCGACACTAACCCATCGCCGTGGGTATGCACGCGCGTATAGGCTGACCGCTGAGGGCAGGAGACACCCGACGAGGGGGAGCATGAGCACGCAGACGACCGACCGCCAGGCGCTCGAGCAGCTGGCCGTCAACACCATCCGGACGCTGTCCATGGACGCCGTCCAGAAGGCGAACTCGGGCCACCCCGGGACGCCGATGGCGCTGGCTCCCCTGGCCTACGTGCTCTACACGCGGGTGATGAAGCACGACCCCCGCGACCCCGGGTGGCCCGACCGCGACCGCTTCGTCCTGAGCGCCGGCCACGCCTCGATGCTCCTGTACTCGATGCTCTACCTCAGCGGGTACGGGCTCACCCTCGACGACCTCAAGAACTTCCGCCAGCTCGGCAGCCCCACCGCCGGCCACCCGGAGTACGGCCACGCCGCCGGCATCGAGACCACCACCGGCCCGCTGGGCCAGGGCATCGCCACGTCGGTCGGGATGGCGCTGGCCGAGCGCATGCTGGCCGCCCGCTTCAATCGCGACGGTCACGAGGTGGTCGACCACCACACCTACGTCATCGCCTCCGACGGCGACATGCAGGAGGGCGTCCAGTCCGAGGCGGCGTCGATCGCGGGGCACCTGGGGCTGGGCCGCCTGACCGCCTTCTGGGACGACAACCACATCTCGATCGAGGGCGACACCGCGCTGTCCTTCGACGAGGACGTGGCCAAGCGCTACGAGGCCTACGGCTGGCACGTCCAGAACCTCGGCGAGGACATCGAGCTCGACCGCCTGGAGCGGGCCATCGCCGACGCCAGGGCGGTGGAGGAGGCGCCGTCGCTGATCGTGGTGCGCACCCACATCGCGCCCGGCGCGCCGAACAAGCAGGACACCGCCAGCGCCCACGGCTCCCCGCTGGGCGAGGACGAGATCCGCGCGACCAAGGAGGCCTACGGCTGGCCGCCCGACGAGCACTTCCTCGTGCCCGACGAGGTGCTCGAGCACTTCGGCGAGGTCGCGGACCGCGGCGAGGCGGCGCGGCGCGAGTGGACCGAGCGGATGGACTCCTACAGGGCCGACCACCCGGACGCGCACGCCGAGCTGATGCGGACGTTCGAGCGCCGCCTGCCCGAGGGCTGGGACAGCGACGTCCCGCGGTTCCACGTGGACACGGGGATGGTCGCCACGCGCAAGTCCTCCCAGCAGGTGCTCCAGTGGGCGGCCAAGCAGGTTCCCGAGCTGGTCGGCGGCTCGGCCGACCTCGCGCCGTCCACGCTGACCCTGATCGACGACGCCGAGAGCGTGGAGAAGGGCGCCTACGGCGGGCGCAACCTGCACTTCGGCATCCGCGAGCACGGGATGGGCGCGATCGTCAACGGGCTCACGCTGCACTACCTCCGCGGCTACGGCTCCACGTTCCTCATCTTCAGCGACTACATGAAGGGCGCGATCCGGCTGGCCGCGCTGATGAAGCTGCCCTCGATCTTCGTGTTCACCCACGACTCGATCGGGCTGGGGGAGGACGGGCCCACCCATCAGCCGGTGGAGCAGCTGCTCCAGCTGCGCGCCACTCCCAACATCAACATGGTGCGCCCGGCTGACGCCAACGAGGTGGCGCTGGCCTGGCGGTTCGCGATCAACTCCACCGAGACGCCCACGTGCTTCGCGCTGAGCCGCCAGGGCGTACCGACCTGGAACCCCGCGGGCGTCCCCGACGACGCGATCGAGCGCGGCGCCTACGTGCTGCGCGAGTCCTACAAGGAGGGCGAGGACCCCGACCTGATCCTCATGTCGTCGGGGTCGGAGGTCCACATCGCCAACGAGGCGGCGGACCGCCTGGAGGCCGACGGGATCGCCACGCGCCTGGTCTCCGTCCCCTGCATGGACACGTTCGCCGCCCAGGACGCGTCCTACCGGGACAAGGTCCTGCCGCCCGGCTGCCGGGCCCGGCTGGCCGTCGAGGCCGCGAGCCCGCTGAGCTGGCATCGCTGGGTCGGCGACTCCGGCGACGTGATCGGGATGGAGACGTTCGGGGCGTCGGGCCCGCAGAAGGCGCTGTACGAGCACTTCGGGTTCACGCCGGAGAACGTCGTCGAGCGAGCCAAGAAGGTGGTGGGCGGATGAGCACCCAGGCCCAGGTCAACCCGCGCCTGCAGGCGCTCACCGAGGCCGGGACGAGCGTCTGGCTGGACCAGATCCGGCGCACGCTGATCGAGGGCGGCGAGCTCCAGCGCCTCATCGACGAGAGCTGCCTGCGCGGCGTCACGTCGAACCCGGCGATCTTCGAGAAGGCGATCCTCGGCTCCGACGACTACGACTCCGACCTGGAGGCGATGGCCAAGGAGGGGCTCGACGCCAAGACCATCTACGACCGGATAGCCATCACCGACGTGGGGATGGCCGCCGACGTCCTGCGCCCGGTCCACGACGCCACGGGCGGCGCCGACGGGTTCGTCTCGCTGGAGGTCCACCCCCGCCTGGCCCGCGACATGGAGGCCACGCTGGAGCAGGCGCGCGGCTACTGGAAGGAGCTCGGCCGCCCCAACGTGATGATCAAGATCCCCGGGACCGACGAGGGGATCCCCGCCATCGAGCAGGCGATCTACGAGGGCATCAACGTCAACGTGACGCTGCTGTTCTCCGTCGAGGCCTACGCCACCGTGGCCGAGGCGTTCATCCGCGGCCTGGAGCGCCGCCACGAGGAGGGCCAGTCGCTCGACGTCCACTCGGTCGCGTCGTTCTTCGTCTCGCGCGTGGACTCCGAGGTCGACAAGCGCCTGGAGAAGCTGGGCCGCGAGGACCTGCAGGGCAAGGCCGCGGTGGCCAACGCGCGCGCCGCCTACCTGAAGTTCCAGGAGGTCTTCGAGGGCGAGCGCTTCGCCGCGCTGCGCGAGGCCGGCGCGCCGGTGCAGCGGCCGCTGTGGGCGTCCACCGGCGTCAAGAACCCGAAGTACTCGCCGACCAAGTACGTCGACGAGCTGGTCGGGCCCCATACCGTGAACACGATGCCGATGCCCACGCTGCTGGCCGTGGGCGAGTGCAGCGAGATCAGCGGCGTCACCGCCGACGACGACCCGAGCGCCGACCTCGCCGCCCTGGCCGACGCCGGGATCGACATGGCCGACGTCACCCGCAAGCTGCTCGAGGACGGCATCGCCCTGTTCGAGGACGCGATGGACGCGCTCATCGAGGGCGTCGACGACGCGCGCGACGCCGTCGTGACCAACCGCCCGCCCACGATCCAGGCGCACATCCCGCCCGAGCTCGAGGGCCCACTGGCCGAGCGGGTGAAGTCGGCCGTGGACGACCAGGTGGCCCAGCGCATCTGGTCCAAGGACGCGACGCTGTGGGCGCCCGAGGGGACGCCCGAGATCGCCGACCGCCTGGGCTGGCTGACCATCTCCGAGACGATGCTCGAGGCGGCGGGCGACCTGCGCGCGTTCGCCGAGGAGGTCCAGGCCGAGGGCTACACCGACGTGGCCCTGCTGGGCATGGGCGGCTCGTCCCTGGGGCCCGAGGTCATCCGGCGCTCCTTCGGCGACATCGAGGGCGCGCTGCGCCTGCACGTCCTGGACTCCACCGACCCGGCGGCCGTGCGCGAGCTGGAGGGCTCCGTCGACCTGGGCAAGACGCTCTTCCTCGTCTCCTCGAAGTCGGGCGGGACGATCGAGACGCTCTCGCACTTCCGCCACTTCTTCGAGAAGACCGGGCGCGAGGGGCGCCACTTCGTGGCCATCACGGACCCCGGCTCGCCGTTGCGCAAGCTGGCCGAGGAGAACGGCTTCCGGCGCGTGTTCGAGAACGACCCCAACATCGGGGGCCGGTACTCGGTGCTGTCGTACTTCGGGCTCGTCCCGGCGGCGCTGATGGGCGTGTCGGTGGAGGCGCTGCTGCACCGCGCGCAGGTGGCCGAGCAGAACTGCAACTCCTACCAGTCGGGCTCGAGCAACTCGGGCCTGTGGATGGGCCTGCTGGCCGGCGAGGCCGCGCTTCAGGGCCGCGACAAGCTGACCTTCGTCGTGTCCGAGCCGATCTCGTCGTTCGGGCTGTGGGCCGAGCAGCTGGTGGCCGAGTCGCTGGGCAAGGACGGCAAGGGGGTCCTGCCGGTGGCCGACGAGCCGGTGCTGGAGCCCGAGGCCTACGGCGACGACCGGTTGTTCGCCTACCTGCGCAACGCCGACGACCCCGACGAGGCGCTGGACGCCAAGGTCGATGCCCTGGCCAAGGCGGGACATCCGACCGTGACGCTGGCCGTCCACGGGCCGACCGACCTGGGGCGCATCTTCTTCTTCGCCGAGTTCGCGGTGGCCGTCGCCGGCTGGGTGCTCGGGGTCAACCCGTTCGACCAGCCCAACGTCCAGGAGGCCAAGGACAACACCGAGAAGGTGCTCGGGCGGTTCCGCGAGGACGGATCGCTGCCCGACGTGGACGAGGCGGACCTCGACACGGCGGCCTCCCTGGTCGGCGGCGCGGCGCCGCCGCACTACGTGGCGGTGCTGGGCTATCTCGCGCCGAGCCAGGCGTTCGACGCCGCGGTGACGCGCCTGCGCGAGGCGATCCTGTCGCGTACGCACGCGGCCAACACCTTCGGCTACGGGCCGCGCTTCCAGCATTCGACGGGCCAGATGCACAAGGGCGGGCCGAAGACCGGTCTCTTCCTCCAGCTCGTGCACGACGGCCCCGACGACGTGGAGATCCCAGGCGAGCCCTACACGTTCGGGGTCCTCAAGAACGCCGCCGCGATCGGCGACCTGAACACCCTGGGCGACCACGGCCTTCCGGCCGCGCGCCTGCGCCTCGAAGGCGACCCCGCCGAGGCGCTGGACGCCCTGACCGCCAAGATCAAGGAGGGCTAGACCACATGCAATTGGGCTTCGTCGGCCTCGGCAAGATGGGCGGGAACATGGTCCATCGCATCCACCGCGACTCCGAACACCAGGTCGTGGCGTTCGACTTCAACGAGGACGCGGTGCGCGAGGCCGAGGGCAACGGCGCGTCGGGTGCCTCGTCGCTGGAGGACCTCGTGTCCAAGCTCGACGCGCCGCGGACCGTGTGGATCATGGTGCCGGCCGGCGACCCGACCCAGGAGACGGTGGAGAAGCTGGCCGGGCTGCTGGAGTCCGGCGACGCCATCGTGGACGGCGGGAACTCGCGCTGGACCGACGACAAGCGCCGGGCCGAGGAGCTCTCATCGAAGGGCATCCACTACGTCGACGTCGGCACGAGCGGCGGCGTCTGGGGCCTCCAGGTCGGCTACTGCATGATGGTCGGCGGGCCCGACGAGGCCGTCGAGCGCCTGTCTCCGATCCTCGACGTGCTGGCGCCTCCGACCACCGAGGAGCACGGGCCGGGCTGGGGCCACATGGGGCCCCCGGGCGCGGGCCACTACGTGAAGATGGTCCACAACGGGATCGAGTACGGGATCATGCAGGCCTACGCGGAGGGGTTCGGGCTCTTCCACCACTGCGAGTACGAGCTCGACAACGCCAAGATCTCCCACCTGTGGATGCAGGGCTCGGTCATCCGCTCCTGGCTGTGCGAGCTGGCCGCCCTGGCCTTCGAGCAGGAGGGCAACGACCTGGCCGCCCTGGAGCCCTACGTCGAGGACTCCGGCGAGGGCCGCTGGACGATCGAGGACGCGATCGACAAGCGCGTGCCGACGCCGGTCATCACCGAGTCCCTGTACGCACGCTTCGCGTCCCGCGGGCAGGGCGACTACGCGGCCAAGGTCAACGCGGCGCTGCGCAACCAGTTCGGCGGTCACGCGGTCAAGAAGGCGGGCTAGCGCCATGGCGACGGCGGTGACCGACGAGAACCCGCTGACCGAGGGGCTCGAGCGACTCCCGGTCCATCCCACCACGCTGGTCATCTTCGGCGCCACGGGCGACCTGGCCCACCGCAAGCTGCTGCCGGCGATCTACAACCTGGCCCACGAGGGCCAGCTGCCGGAGCGCTTCAACCTGGTCGGCTCCTCGCGCTCGGACAAGCCCGACGAGGACTACATCGCCGAGATGCGCGAGTCCATCCAGCAGTACTCGCGCACGCCGCCCAAGCCCGAGCTGCTCGACGCGCTGCTGAGCCGGGCCAAGTACGTCCCGGGGACGTTCGACGACCCCGCCGTCTACGACCGCCTCAAGGAGGTGCTGGCCGGCTACGACGACGAGGCGGGGATCACCTTCAACCGCGTCTTCTACCTCTCGACGGCGCCGGAGTTCTTCCCGGTCATCGTGAAGGCGCTGGGTGAGCACGGCCTGGACCACGTGGACGGCGCCGAGACGCGCGTGGTCATCGAGAAGCCGTTCGGCTACGACCTCGCCACCGCGCGCAAGCTCAACGACGAGGTGCTGTCGGTCTTCCGCGAGGACCAGGTCTTCCGCATCGACCACTACCTGGGCAAGGAGACCGTCCAGAACATCATGGCCTTCCGGTTCTCGAACACGATGTTCGAGCCGGTCTGGAACCGCAACTACATCGACCACGTCCAGATCACGGCGGCCGAGGACCTGGGGATCGGCTCGCGCGCCGGCTACTACGACAACGCGGGCGCCCTGCGCGACCTCGTCCAGAACCACATGCTGGAGCTGATGGCCAACGTGTGCATGGAGCCGCCGACGTCCTTCCACGCCGACCAGGTGCGCGACGAGAAGGTCAAGGTCATCGAGGCCATCCGCCCGCCCACGGTGGAGGAGGTGCCAAGCATGGCGGTCCGCGCCCAGTACGGCCCGGGGCGCGCGGCCGGGGAGGAGGTGCCCGGCTACCTCCAGGAGGACGGCGTGCCGCCGGACTCCAAGACCGAGACCTACGCGGCGCTGCGCCTGGAGGTCTCCAACTGGCGCTGGGCCGGCGTGCCGTTCTACCTGCGCACCGGCAAGCGGCTGGCCCGCAAGGTCACCGAGATCGCGGTGCAGCTCAAGCCCGTGCCCCACCTGGCCTTCCAGGAGAAGGGGTCCCTGGGCGTGCAGCCCAACCAGCTCGTCCTGACGGTGCAGCCCGACGAGGGCGTGTCGCTGTCGCTGGGGGCCAAGATCCCGGGCGCGCGGATGCGCATTCGCCCGGTGAACATGGAGTTCCACTACGGGACGACCTTCCTGTCTCAGTCCCCCGAGGCCTACGAGCGCCTCATCATGGACGCGATGCGCGGCGACGCCACGCTGTTCACCCGCAACGACGAGGTGGATGGCCTGTGGCGGATCATCGACCCCATCCTCCAGGCGTGGAGTCAGGACAAGGGCGACGTCGCCCAGTACCCGGCGGGCAGCGACGGTCCGGCCGAGGCCGACGAGCTGCTGGCGCGCGAGGGCCACGCCTGGCGGCCGCTGTGAGGCTCGGCGCGTGAGCGAGGACGTCTGGGCCGCGCAGGACACGAGCCCGCAGGCGATCGAGGCGGCGCTGCGCGACCTGGAGATGAAGCGGGCGGCCGAGCACGCGGGCTACGTGCCGGCGCGGGTCCTGAACCTGGTGGCGATCGTGGACCGCGAGTGGCGCGGCGAGATCGCCAACCGCCTGGACTCGGTGGGCCGCTACCACGCCTCGCGCACGGTCCTGTGCTCGGTGGAGAAGGGGAAGTCCACGCTGGACGCCACGGCGCTGCTCACCTACGACCGCGAGCCCGCGCCGGGCCAGGTGGCGGTGGTTCGCGAGCGGGTGGAGATCGGCATGGGGCCCGACCGCCTGCCCGGTCTGAGCACGATCATCGACGCGGTGATCATCTCCGAGGTGATCACCGTCGTCTGGTCGCCGCACGGCCACGACGACGCGGTCGACGCACTGCTCGGCCTGGCGCACGTGATCCTCACCGACTCGGTGGTGGAGCCCGACCCGCGCGCGGCCCTGGCCCGGGTGGCGACGCTGCGCGACAGCGCCTACGTCGTCGACCTGGCGTGGCTGCGCTCGACGCCGTGGCGCGAGCGCGTGGCCGCGACGTTCGACCCGCCGCAGTGGCGCGGCGCCCTGGCGCGGATCGCGGGCGTGACCGTGCGCCACGGGCCCGAGTCGGCCGCCGCGGCGCTGCTGTTCTGCGGATGGCTGGCCTCGCGGCTGGGCTGGGACCCGGGGTCCATGATCGCCCGCGGCGACGTCCTGGAGGGCCGTTGCCGCGGCCGGCGGCAGGAGGTGGCGCTGAAGCTCGAGCCGGTGCGCCAGGACGTGCCCGGGCTGGCGGGCGTGACGATCGAGACGGCGGACGGGCTGTCCGTCTCCCTGGACCGCGGGCCGGGCGGGCTGGTCGGGCGCCGGGTGGACCCCAAGGGCCGGGAATCCACGTGGACGCTGCTGGGCGCCTCGCGCGGCGAGGGCGGGATCCTGGGCGAGGGCGTGCGCCAAGCGCTCCTGCGGGACCCGACGTACGGGCCGGCGCTGGACGTGGCCCGGAAGCTGGTGGGGTGAGGCCGTGGCGGGCGCGCCTGACATCCGGGTGTCCGACGACCCCGCGGCGGCGGCGGCGGAGTTGGTGGCCGCCCAGGTCCGGCCCGGCGCGCACGTCGCGCTGACCGGCGGCTCGACGCCGGGCGCGGCTTACGAGAAGCTCGCCGCCACCGCCGGGCTGGACTGGGCCGGGACGACACTGTGGTGGAGCGACGAGCGCTGCGTCCCGCCCGACGACGAGCGGTCGAACTACCTGCTCGCGCGCCACACGCTGCTCGACCGCCTGACCGAGTCGATCCCCACCGAGGAGCGCATCCTCGGCGAGCTCGGACCCGACGGCGGGGCCGACGACTACGCCGAGCGCCTGGGCGCCGCGTACGGGGGCGAGACGATCGCGCTGGACCTGGTGCTGCTGGGGCTGGGGCCGGACGGGCACTGCGCGTCGCTGTTCCCGGGCCGCCCCGAGGTCGGCGTGACCGACATCGCCGTGGTGGGCGTGCCCGAGGCCGGCCTGGAGCCGTTCGTCCCCCGCGTCTCGCTGACGCTCCCAACCATCAACGGCGGGCGCTCGGTGGTGTTCCTGGTCACCGGGGCCGAGAAGGCCGATGCGGTCGCCCGCGCGTTCGGCGGCACGCCGGACCCGGCCACCCCGGCGTCCCTGGTCGCGCCCGCGTCCGGGCCGCCGATCGTGCTGCTCGACCACGCCGCGGCGGCGCGGCTTCCCGGTCAGGCTCCGCCCGCGGCGCCGCCTCCTCCCGGGGCGCCGGCGTGAGCTACGTCGGCGTCGACGTCGGGGGGACGACCGTCATCGCCGCGACGCTCACGGATGGGGAGCTTTCCGAGTCGCTCATCGAGCCCACCCGCAAGGAGCGCGGCGACGGGCTCGTCGAGCAGATCGCCTCGGTCGTCGAGACCCAGCGCGACGGCGACACCCGGGCCGTGGGCGTGGGGATCCCCTCGGCGGTCGACTTCGCCACCGGCACGGCGAAGTCGGGCGTCAACGTGCCGCTCCAGGGCGTCCCGCTGCGCAACATCCTGACCCAGCGCCTGGGGCTGCCGGTGTTCGTGGACAACGACGCCAACGTGGCCGCTCTGGCCGAGGCCCACCAGGACGGCTCCCTGACCACGCGCAACCTCGTCATGTTCACGGTGGGGACCGGCGTGGGGGGCGGGCTGGTCCTGGACGGCCGCCTGTACCGGGGCACGACGGGCGCGGGCGCGGAGATGGGCCACATCCTCATCGGGCTCGACCTGACCGACGGCGCGCCGGCTCCGGCCCCGAGCTTCCCCCAGCCCGGGTCGCTGGAGGCGCTGGCGTCGGGGACGGCGCTGGACCATCTGGCCCAGGAGGCGGCGCGGGCTCATCCCGACGGCGGGCTGGGCCGGGCGGCGGCGGAGTCGGGACGGGTGACCGGCGTGGACGTGGTCCGCCTGGCGCAGGAGGGCGACGAGGAGTCGATCGGCCTGCTGCGGGTGCTCGGCGAGCGCCTGGGGATCGGCATCGCCAGCGCGATCAACCTGTTCGACCCCGAGGAGGTCGTCGTGGGGGGAGGCGTGGCCACGGCGGGCGATCTCCTGCTGGAGCCGGCGCGGCGGGCCGCCGCGGGCTACGTCCTGACCGGGGTGGGGGAGCGCACGACGATCCGCCTGGCGCGTCACGGCGTGCGGGCGGGCGTCTACGGCGCGGCGCTGCTCGCGGTGCAGGAGCTGGTCCGTTGACCCCTCCGGGTCGAAGGAGCGCGTGACGACGTGGCGCGCACGGGGGACGACGTCCTCCTGGCCCGGCACGGTCAGACGGAGTGGAGCCTGTCCGGGCAGCACACCGGCACCACGGACATCCCGCTCACCGACGCCGGGCGCGAGCAGGCGCTGGCGCTGGCGCGGGCGCTGGCCGGCCGTGAGTTCTCGGTCATCCTGTCCAGCCCGATGGCCCGCGCGCTGGAGACATGCCGCCTCGCGGGCCTGGGCGACGCCGTCAGCGTGCGCGAGGAGCTGCGTGAGTGGGACTACGGCGAGTACGAGGGGATGACCACGGCGCAGATCCAGGCTCGGCGTCCCGGCTGGCACCTGTTCGACGACGGCTGCCCGGGCGGCGAGACGGCCGATGACGTGGGGGCCCGCCTGGACCCGGTCGTGTCCGAGCTGCGCCAGGCCGGCGGCCACGCGGCCGTGTTCGGCCACGGCCACTGCCTGCGCGTCCTGGCCGCCCGTTGGCTGGAGATGCCCGCCCGCGCGGGCGCCAGCTTCGCCCTGTCCACCGCCACCCTGAGCGTCCTCGGAGGCGAGCACGACCGCCCCGCTGTATGGGCGTGGAACCAGGCCACGGCGTGAGTGCGGACGCGGAGAAGCGGGCGGCGGCCGAGGCGGCGGCGGAGCTGGTCGAGGACGGGATGGTCGTGGGGCTGGGGACGGGCTCCACGGTGGCGTTCCTGCTTCCGGCGCTGGCCGCCCGCGGGCTGTCGCTGCGCTGCGTCGCCACCTCGCCGCGGACCGAGGAGGGCGCCCGCCGGGCCGGCCTGTCGGTGGAGCCCTTCGAGGACATCGAGCGGTTCGACGTGGCGATCGACGGCGCCGACCAGATCGCGCCGGACGGCTGGCTCGTCAAGGGCGGCGGGGCCGCCCACACGCGCGAGAAGGTCGTCGCCGCCGCGGCCGACCGCTTCGTCGTGATTGGCGACGCGTCGAAGGTCGTCGACGCGATCGCGCCGCCCGTCCCGCTCGAGCTGCTGCGCTACGGCCTGCGCGCGACGCTGCGCGAGATCGGCGACGCCGCGCCCCGCGCGGACACGCCCGCGAGCCCCGACGGCAACGTGATCGCCGACTACACCGGTCCCGTCGGCGACCCGGCCGACCTCGCCGCCCGCCTGTCCGCGGTGCCCGGCCTCGTCGAGCACGGCCTCTTCCCACCCCCGCTGGTCTCCGACGTCCTGATCGGCCACGCCGACGAAGTCGAGCACCGAACCGTCACCTGAGTCCACAGCGACCAATTAGCCGCGCTATGCGCGGTCAACTGGTCACGGTGGGCCCGTGCGCGCCGGGGAGGGGGACGCCGACGGGCGTCCAGGCGCCGTCGCGGCGGATCTGAAGGCGGTAGGTGGCGCGCGGATCCGCGGCCGCGATGAAGCCGAAGACGCCGTCCTCGGTGGTCGTTTCTTGGCGAACCGGGCGTCCGTCCGCGGTGATCCGGACCAGCCGGCGGCCGGTGCCGGGCCGCGCCCGGCCCCAGAAGCGCACGCGGCCCGGCCCGGCGCGCGACGCGGTGAGCGGGTAGGCGAAGGCGCGCATCGCCGGCTTGTCGGTCCCGTCCGGCAGCTCGAGGCCGGATTGGAAGTCGCCCCAGCGCTCGCGCTCCGTGACGCCCGGCCGCTCGGGCAGGTCGCGGAAGAGGAACTGGGCGAACGAGCGCACGCGGGGGTCGGCCAGCGCGATCGCCTCCGCCTCGGGCAGCCAGCGTGCCTGCTCGGCCAGGGACACCGGCTGGGTGGGGTCGGGCGGGCTGGTCTCGTAGCCGAACTCCGTCACCCACAGCCCCAGCCTCGATCGCGTCCGCCCGGCGGCGTGCAGGCGGTCGAGCAGGTCGGCGAGCCGACCCTGGTCGGCCAGGACCGCGGTGTCGGGGTCGGGGTCGCCGGCGTCCGGCGGGCGGCGCGGGGCGTAGGGGTGGTGGGCCCAGCCGTCTCCCGGCAACGGGCTGAAGCGCGCGCAGTCTCCGTCGCGGAGCGGCCGCAGCGCCGCGTCCACGCAGGCCAGCTCACGCAGGAACCTCAGCGGCGGGACCTGGTCGGTCCGCGCCGAGGGAGCGCTCGTCCCCAGCGCCGCCGTCCCCCCGATGAGAACGACCGCCCGCGGGGCGGCCGCTCGGATCCGCGGCACCGCCGCGTAGACCATCGCCCGATACGCGTCCGCCGACGCCACCTCCCACCCACCCGACCCGCCGCCGGAAGGCCGGCCGCCGCCCAATCTCCTCCGGGCGCCCGCCTCGCCGGCGAATTGGCCCGTTCTTCGCCACTGGGGGCGGAGGAACACCTGGTAGTTGGGCTCGTTCCAGATCGTGTAGGCGGCGGCGCGGTCGCCGTAGCGCCGGGCCACCGCGGCGCTGAAGTCGGCGAAGGCGGCCGGGTCGATCCCGTCGCGCTGGCGGTCGGGCTCGGGCGACGGACGGGCGACCGCCCAGCGCGGCGCCCAGAAGCCGATGTCGATCGAGACCTCCAGGCCGGCGTCGCGGGCCTCGTGCACGGCGCGGTCGAGCCTGTCCCACGCGCCCGGGGGATAGGCGCCCGGGTCGGAGGCGTCGAACCGTGGCCGCGCGGCCGACAGCGGCGCCGGGGCGATGAACGACCAGTTCGCCGTCACGCGCAGCCAGTCCACCCCGAGGCCGCGCAGCACCCGCACGGTTCGGCGCACCTCGGCCGTGGACCGGTGCAGGACCTGGGCGTCGTCCTGCACGATCGTGGGCCGCGACGTCGCCGAGCGCGGGGCCTCCTCCTCGCCGCCCGGCCACAGGACCAGCCCGACCGCGAAGGCGCCGCCCGCGACGAGCAGACCGGTCACCACCACCCACGCGCGGCGCGAGAGCATCGGCCGCGGAGCGTAGAGGCCACGCCGCGCCTCCGCCGCGGGCACGGACCGACCCGTTAACGCACCACGGGGCGGATCTTTTTGTCGATCCGCCCCGTGGCGCTGATGGAATGTGATGCGGTTTGGCCCACGAGCAGTTTCGACCCGGGGCGGCACCCGACCCATCCACCCGGCGGACGATTGGGTGTCGACCTCGCATCCTTCGTTTGCACGTCATCAATCTGCGGTGGCGAGTCCCCGTGCTAGAAACCGGGCCGTGAGCAAGGGACACGAGCGCACGGGAGTCGTCGTGGCCGACGACCATCCTCTCTACCGGCGTGCGGTCACCGAGGCGATCAAGTCCCGCGCCGACCTGGAGTTCGTGGCCGAGGCGGGCGACGGCCGGGCGGTCCTGGAGATCATCCGCGCCGAGCAGCCCGACGTGGCGCTGCTGGACATCCGCATGCCCGAGCTCGACGGCCTGGAGGTCCTCAACGCGGTGGTGCGCGACAACCTGCCCACGCGCATCGTCTTCCTGACCGCCCACGTCGACAGCGCCAGCGCCTACGCCGCCGTTGGCGCCGGCGCGGCGGGCTACCTGGCCAAGGAGGCCAGCGCGGAGACCATCTGCGACGCGATCGCCGCGGTGTCGCGCGGCGAGACGGTCCTGGCGCCCGAGGTGCAGGCAGGGATCGCGCGCGAGATCCGGCTGCGCTCCGGTGAGGAGCGCCCCGTGCTGACCGGCCGCGAACGCGAGATCCTCGCCCTGACCGCCGACGGGCACTCCGCACCCGACATCGCGGAGAAGCTGACGCTGAGCCCGACCACCGTGCGCACGCACCTGCAGCACCTCTACGACAAGCTCGGCGTGTCCGACCGCGCCGCCGCGGTCGCCGAGGCCATGCGCCGCGGGCTGCTCGAGTAGCCGCCCTCAGCCGGGAACGAAGAACTCGACGGTCGTGCCCCGGCCGGGTTCGCTCTCCAGGCGCCACCACCCGCCCGCCGCCTCGGCGCGCTCGCGCATCGTCCGCAGACCCATGTGGCCGGGCCTCGGCGACGCCGTCGCCGTGTCGAACCCCCGCCCGTCGTCCTGCACCCGGACCCGCACGCCGCCGTCCTGGGACGCCAGGGTGACGTCGATGTGACCGGCCTGCGCGTGCTTGGCCGCGTTGTTGACCGCCTCGATGGCGATCCGGTAGGCCAGCGCGCGTGGCTGCCCGGCAAGCTCGCCGTCCAGCTCGCTGCGCAGCGACGCCTCCGGCCCCCACACCCGTCCGACCTCCTCCACGTACTGGGTGAGCGCCACGGCCAGCCCGGACGTCTCCAGCGCCGGCGGGTTGAGCTGGAACATCAGGTGGCGCAGCCGGGTCACCGCCGCCCGGGCCGACTCGCGCGCCTCCGCCATCCGTCCGCGCAGCCCGTCGTCGGTCAGCTTCGCCTCGAGCATCTCCAGGCGCAGGAGCAGCGCGGCCAGGGCCTGGATCGAGTCGTCGTGGATGTCCTCGGCGATGCGCTGGCGCTCCGCGTCCTCGGCGGCCACCAGCTCGGACAGCAGCCGGCGGCGCTCGTCGCCGGAGCGCTCGGTCTCCGCCTCGCGGTCGGCGACCGCGCCGCGCAGCGGCCGGGCGACCAGCAGGTCGGCGAGCAGGAACACCAGACCGACCGCCAGCAGCGCGACCAGACCGAGCACGATCAGGGTGCGACGCAGGGCCCGGTCGGCCGGCGCCGTCAGGTCGGCCCGCGGCAGGCCCGTCGCCACGACGAGTGCCCCGGCCGCGGGGCGGTCGAAGCCGTAGATCCGCCGGACCCCGTCCAGGCCGGCCACGTCGGCGTCGCGCGCGCCCGTCCGCGCGGCCCGCCCCAGGGGCGTGCCCGACACGGAGCGCCCGAGCGTGCCCGGCAGCGCCGGATGGCGCGCCAGCAGCACGCCGCCGCGTGCCAGCAGGACCAGCGACGCCTGACGCGGCAGGCCCGCGGATGCGCCCAGGCGGTCGAACACCCGCAGGTCCAGGACCGCCGCCACCGCGCCGCCGCCCGGCCGCGGGACCGCCACCACCAGCCGGGGCCGGCCGCCCCGCGCGTCCACTCCGACGGCGCCGCGCCGCCCCGGCCGCAGCGCCCGGAACCACGCGGTCCCGGCGACCGATCCCGCCGGCACCCCGGCCGCGCAGCGCAGCCGCCCGTCCGGCCCCGCGACGAGGAGACCGCGCGCGCCGCCGCCGCGCCGCAGCTCGACGCGCAGCGCCCGCGCGCAGCCGGCCGCGTCCGCGGGCGGCGTGAGCGATCGCAGGCGCTCCGTCGTGGAGTCCACGCGCTGGTCCACCCACCCGCCGGCCAGCCGGGCCAGCGCGCGCACGTCGCCGCGCGCCTGGTCCAGCGAGGCCTCGCGCGTCTGGCGGGCGTTGACGAACGCCACGACCAGCAGCGGGACCAGCGGGACCAGGGTCATCGCGAGCAGCCGGATCCGCAGGGCCCCGATCATCAGGACCGTAGTATCGACCCGTGCACGGCTCGACCTGGGTGAGCGAGGCGGCGGAGCGGATCGCCGCCCGGGCCGAGCGGGAGCTGGAGGCGCTCGTGGCCGTGTCCTCGCCCTCCGGCGACCGGCACGGCGCGGAGGAGGCGCTGGCGGTGTGCGCGGCCCTGCTACCCGACGGCGTGGAGGTCGAGCGGCCCGACTGCTCGTCGCCCGGCCACGCGCCCGACCTGCTGGCGCGGCTGCGCGGGACGGGGACCGGCCGCGTGCTTCTGCTCGGCCACGTGGACACGGTGGTCGCGCACTCCGAGCACCGGTCGCTGACCCGCGAGGGCGAGCGCCTGGCCGGCTCGGGGACCGTGGACATGAAGGGCGGCGTCGTGCTGGCGCTGGGCGTGCTGCGCCGCCTGGCCGAGGAGCCCGCCCGCTACGCGCAGGCCGCGCTGCTGCTGGTGTGCGACGAGGAGTGGCGCACCGCTCCGTTCGCCCACGCCGAGCGCTTCCGCGGCTGGGACGCCTGCCTGTGCTTCGAGGCCGGCCAGCAGGCGCCCGGGGGCGCCGAGGGCGTGATCGTCAAGCGCAAGGCGGCGGGGACGCTGAAGGTCACGGCGACCGGCGCCTCCGCGCACTCGGGCTCCGCGCCCGACCGGGGCCGCAACGCGCTGCTGGCGCTCGCGCGCGCCGCCGAGGCGGTGGCCGCGCTGCACGCGCCCGACGGCCCCGACCGGCTCACCGCGGTCCCGACCGTCATGCGCAGCGGGGACGCGTTCAACGTCGTCCCCGCCGAGGGCGAGCTGTTCTGCGACCTGCGCGCCGACGACGCCGCCGCGTTCCAGGCCGCCCTGCGTGCCCTGCCGCCCGAGGTCGGCGGCGCCACCCTGCACGGCGAGCTCGTGCGGGTGTGGCCCGGGATGGACAGCCGCGAGCCGACCGCGCCGCTGCTGGCCGCGGCGAGCGAGCTGCTGGGACGCCCGGTCGTGGCCACCGCCCGCGGTGGCGCGAGCGACGCCAGCCACGTGGCGGGGGTGATCCCCGTGACGGTGGACGGGCTCGGGCCGCGCGGCGGTGGCGCCCACTCCCCGTCCGAGCACGTGCTCACGCCTACGCTGCGCCAGCGGGCGGAGGTGGCGCTCGCCGTGACCGCCGCCGTGCTCGCAGCGCGCTGACCGCGGCGAACACCGCGCCGGCCGCGAGCCAGCCGGCCAGGATGTCGGACACGTAGTGCTCGCCCGTGTAGACGAGGGTGAGCGCCATCGCCAGCGCGTAGGCGCCGAGCCCGAGCCGCGCCCACGGTCCCGCGCCCCAGAAGAAGAGCGCCAGCAGCATCGGGTAGGCCGCGTGCAGCGATGGGACGGCGGCCTCCTGGTTGTAGAACTCGCCGCGGTTCTCGAACAGCGCGGCGGCCGGCTGGATACCCACGTGTCCCCACATGCCGGCGATCGTGCGCGGCACGGCCTCGATCTGGCCGTTCCAGGCAGCCAGCCACGGCGGGACGGCGGGGAAGAGCACGTAGGTCACGAACCCCACCGTGGCCAGCGCGACGACGAGCGTGCGGTACTCGCGAAACCGCGGGTAGGAGACCCGCCACAGGATCGCCAGCACGCTCAGCGTGACGAAGAAGTGCGACAGGTAGACCGCGAAGCCGGCGTAGTCGTACCAGTGCGCGACGCCGGCGTCGTGGAACGCGTGCTGGAGCGAGACGGTGGGGATGTGGCCGCCGAAGAGGAAGCGGTCGACGTCCAGCTGGGGGGAGGTGTGCGGCGAGATCCCGATCGCCTCGCGCACCGGCCGCGACAGGTCGTAGCAGAGCAGCACCACCATCAGCGGGAGCCAGTCCACGACCACGCCGCGGGCCCAGCGCACCGGGTCGGCCAGCGAGACCGCCAGCAGCCCGACGAGCATCCAGCCGAACAGCCAGTCGCGGGAGAGGATCAGCCCTTTGGTGGCGACGAGCGCGGCGGAGGCCGCCACGAACACCGCGGCCCCCGCGACGGTGATGAGGCGCGCGCGGCGCGCGCGCAGGTCAGCGGAGGTGGCGGCGGATCTCGACGGCATTGCGCTTTCCGGTCTTGGTGTCCCCGGGGTTGCAGTGGCATCCGTGCGTCAGCACCCAGCCGGTGATCGGCGCGAGGGTGACCAGGAGGAACGCGGTGAGGACGATCGTCGCCTTTCGCAGGTTCGCCGAGCGCCCCAGCGCCGCGAACGGCAGGACCCACAGGACGTACCAGGGCATCTCCCACGTCAGCGACACGACGAGCGCCAGCATCGCCCACCCCGCGGTCGTCACCCAGTCGCCGCCGCGCCAGGTCTCGCGCACCAGCCAGGCCAGGACGCCGAGCAGCGCGACCTTGACCAGGACGCGGATCACGGCGGTGGCGCCGCCCTGCCCGACGACCAGCCCCACCAGGTTGGCGGGGGAGAGGGGGGTGACGAGCGAGGACTGCGTGTCCAGCCCCGGCCCGTGCGTGCCGAAGGCGACCAGCGAGGCGGCGAGCAGGACGGCGCCCGCCGCGGCCGCGCCCGCCAGCAGGCGGCGCCGGCCGCTGCCCTCCCGGGACAGCAGCGCGAAGGGCAGCACCAGGGCGGCGGATCCCTTGATCGCGGCGGCGGTGACCAGCGCCGCGCCGGCCCGGGCCGGCCTTTGGGACAGCAGCGCGCCCACCCCGGCGAGCACCAGCGCCAGCATGAGGAAGTCGTTGTGCACCCCGCCGACGCCGTACACCAGGACCAGGGGGTTGAGCCCGACGAAGACGACCGCCCACAGCGGGTCGGTCCCGCGCCGCTCGGCCAGCCGCCACACCAGCGCCAGGCAGCCCAGCGACGCGCCCACGGTGACGACCTTCAGCGCCCAGAAGCCGCCGGCCAGCCCGAGCGGGACGAGCGCGTAGGAGAACAGCGTGAACAGCGGCCCGTACGGGCTGAGGAGGTGATGCCAGGTGGCGAAGTCGTACGTCGGGTCGCCGGGGAAGATGCCCGGGATCTCCACGTAGGGGTTGACGCCGTGGATCGCGCCGAGGCGCGCGTAGTTGAGGTAGTTGAAGACGTCGGTGAGCGGCAGCGGCGGCCCCAGGAGGAACAGCGCGTGCAGCAGCGCCACCGCGCCCACGACCGCGCGGGTGCCCACCGCGCGGACCCCCGCCAGAAGCGCCAGCCAGCAGCCGAACATCGCGGCGATCAGCGCCGAGAACGTCGCCGACGCGAGCACCGGGTCGTCCGGGAAGGCCTCGGCCAGGCCGTCGAACGGGCCGACCAGCCAGCCGTACGCGCCGCCGGCCGTGGGCGGCGCGAGGCCGGAGGGCCGGGCCGCCGAGACCAGCACCAGGAGCGCCGCGGCGGCCACCATCCCGCCCAGGGCGAAGCGCGCGGCGCGCTCGGACCGGCCGGTCCGCAGCCGCGTCCACGCCAGCCCGGCCCGCGAAAGCGCAGCGCTCTCCATCGCGCCGAAAGCTAGCGTCCGAGCCCGCGCCATCGCGTTAGGGTGCGAATCGAATGGAAGCGCGCTCGCTCCAGAACCGGCTCCTGATCGCCACGACGCTGTGGCGCGAGTCCACGCGGGATCCGCTCCCGCGCCTGGCGCCGGGGGAGCCGCCGGCGCAGATCCAGGAGCTCGAGCTCATGCTGGTCGACCTCCTGTGCCGTGAGGCGACCCGCGACAACGCGCGCGACGTGGCCGACAAGACGTGGGACCTGGTCCACGACCGGCCCGACGCCGACCCGGTGAAGAAGCGGGTCGTCGAATGCCACGAGCACCTCAGCCGGCTGAGCTCGGGAGCCGAGTAGTGGCCGAGCTGCCGGCCGAGATCGTCGACGCGATCCAGGACATCGGCGGACGCCACGACGGCCACCGCGCGGTCCACGCCAAGGGGACGCTGTGCGCCGCCACGTTCACCCCGGCGCCGGGGGCGGGCGCGGTGAGCCGGGCCGCCCACCTCCAGGACGGTCCGGTCCGCGCGCACGTGCGCTTCTCCAACGGCAGCGGTGATCCGGGCAACCGCGACGCCGCCCAGGACGGCCGCGGGATCGGCGTCAAGTTCTACCTGGACGACGGGACCACGACCGAC
Source organism: Solirubrobacteraceae bacterium (assembly GCA_033856025.1). GTDB lineage: Bacteria > Actinomycetota > Thermoleophilia > Solirubrobacterales > Solirubrobacteraceae > AC-38. The sequence continues at coordinate 37,065 of JAWVFQ010000034.1, forward strand.
ATCGTGGGGATCAGCCGGCGCCAGTTCTTCGTGCGCACGGCGGAGGACTTCCTCGAGTTCACGCGGGCCCGCAAGCCCGATCCCGAGACGGGCCAGCCGGACATGGAGAAGCTGGGCGCGTTCCTGGGCGCCCACCCCGAGGCGGGCCCGGCGGTGCAGGAGCAGCTGCTGGCCAAGCCTCCGGTGTCCTACGCCACGACGGAGTTCAACGGGCTGCACGCCTTTCGCTTCACCGCGCCCGACGGGACACGGCGCTGGGTGCGCTGGCACCTGGAGCCCGCCGCCGGCGTGCAGGTGATCGAGGACGACGCCGAGGCGGCCGGCCGCGACCGCGACTACCTGCAGGCCGAGATCGCCGAGCGCGTCGCCGAGGGCCCGGTCGTCTTCACGCTGTCCGTCGCCGTGGCGGCCGAGGGCGATCCGCTGGACGATCCCACGATCGCCTGGCCCGACGACCGCGAGACGATCGAGTTGGGTCGGCTGGAGGTCACCGAGATCGCCACCGACCGCGAGCGCGACGGCGATGTCCTGGTGTTCGACCCGCTGCGGGTGACCGACGGCATCGAGCCCTCGGACGACCCGATCCTGCAGGCCCGCAGCGACGTGTACGCCGAGTCGGTCTACCGGCGCTCGGGCGCCCGGCGCTGAGCGCCGGCGGGCTTCGCGCACCGCAACCCGGGCTACCCTTGGCTGTTCAAGCGCATGATGCAGCGGCGAACACTTCGCGCGGCGGGGCTGCTGGCTCTCGCCCTCGCGCTCGCGCCGGCGGCGTCCGCCCAGGTCGGGGGAGGGACCCCTCCGACGGGCGGTGACCCGTCGACGGGCGGTGCGCCCCCGACGGCGCCGCCGCCCACGTCGGGCACGCCGAGCGCCGCCTTCACCGGCACGGGGATGTGGATCTGGCAGATCCCCAAGACCGAGGGCGGCAGCGTCTCGCGGATCGTCGCGCGGGCCCGGCGCAACGGCGTCAGGACGGTGTTCGTCAAGAGCGGCGACGGGACGAACCTCTGGCGCCAGTTCTCTCCCCAGCTGGTCAGCGCGCTGCGCCAGGCCGGGCTGCGGGTGTGCGGCTGGCAGTACGTGTACGGCGACAAGCCGATCGGCGAGGCCAACGTGTCGGCCTGGGCCAAGCAGGCGGGCGCGGACTGCTTCGCCATCGACGCCGAGTCCGAGTACGAGGGCAAGTACGTGGCGGCCGACCGCTACGTGCGCCGGCTGCGCGCGCTGGTGGGTGACGCCTACCCGGTGTCGCTCGCGCCGTTCCCCTACGTCGACTTCCACCCGGGCTTCCCCTACTCCGTCTTCCTGGCCCCCGGCGCCGCCGAGGCCACCCAGCCGCAGATGTACTGGAAGGCGATCGGCACGAGCGTCGACCGCAACTTCGCCCACACCTACACGTGGAGCCAGCTCTACAAGCGCCCGATCTACCCGCTGGGCCAGACCTACGACCGCGCGCCGCCCGCGCAGGTCCGCCGCTTCCGCCAGGTCGCCCAGGCCTACGGGTCGGGCGGGATCTCCTGGTGGGAGTGGACCGCGACGTCCGCGCCCGCCTGGACGGCGCTGAGCCAGCCGGTCGCGGCGCTGAGCGGCTACCAGCCGGCGAGCCAGCTGCCCACCCTGAAGCTGAAGGCCAAGGGCGATGTCGTCGTATGGGCGCAGCAGCACCTGTGGGCGGCGGGCTACCGCGTACCGCTGGACGGCCTCTTCGGTGTCGTGACGCGCGACGCGGTCCTCGACTTCCAGCAGGAGCGCGGCCTGGCGATGACCGGGCAGCTGGACGACCCGACGTGGCGCGTCCTCCTGCGCCTGCGCCCGGTGACCGTCCGCTGGCAACCCGCGCCGCGCAACGGCCGCCGCGCGGTCCCGGCCCGCGCCGGTCGCGGCCTGTCCGCGGCCCCACCCCGCTCGGCCCTGTTGCCCGCCCGCGCCCGCGAGATCCCGCCCCGGCCCCGCTAGCCACTGAAGCGTTATGCCGGCCATGACCGGCTAAACGCTTCAGTCAGTCGCCGGCGGTCGCCGGCGCAGCGCCTTGGTCTGGGAGCGGCGGCGCTTGGTCTCGGCGCGGCGCTTGCGCGACGCCGGCGTGGGACGGGTGGCCCGGCGCTTGCGGGGGACGGCGAGGGCAGCGGTCAGGCGGTCGCGCAGGCGCTCCAGCGCCAGCTCGCGGTTGCGGGCCTGGCTGCGGGCGTCCTGCGCGACGGCGGTGAGCCGTGGTCCGACCTTCGACATCGCGCGGCGGCGCTGGTCCTCGGTCAGCGAGGGCGACTCGGCCACGTCGAACACCGCCTCCACCCGCGACGCGGTGACGTTGGCGTGCTGGCCGCCCGGCCCGGACGAGCGCGAGGTGCGGACGAGCACCTCGCTCAGGGGAATGGCCACGCCGGGCGCCACGGTCATCGGATCCTCCATGGCGGCTTAGGCTACGGCGATGGCCGAGGAGATTCCGCTCCGCCTGAGCGTCGTGACGGTCGGCGCGCACGACGTCGCCGCCCTGCGCGCCTTCTACGAGCGCCTGGGGTGGGAGAGCCACACGCCGCCCGGCGACTTCGCCGCCTTCCCGCTCGGCGGCGCGGTGTTCACGCTGTACGACGCGAAGACCCTCGCCGAGGAGGCCGGCGGCCACACCGCGCCCTCGCCCGGCACGTTCCGCGGCGTCACCCTGGCGATCAACGTCGACGAGCGCGACGACGTGGACATGGTGATCCGGCGCGCCGTCGACGCGGGCGCCACCGTCCTCGCCGCGCCCGTCACGCGCGACTGGGGCGGACGCTCGGGCTACTTCTCCGACCCCGAGGGCAACGCCTGGGAGGTCGCCTGGCTGCCCAACGCGACCTTCGACGACCGCGGCGCCCTGATCTGGCCGTATTAGCCCGGCCTAGGCCAGGTCCAGCACGCTGCGGATCCCGGCCTGCTGCTCCATCAGCTCGAAGCCGCGGTTGACCTCGTCGAGGCTGAGGTGGTGTGAGACGAAGGGGTCGACGTCGAGGTCGCCGGCCAGCCAGCGGTCGACGAACTGGGGGACCTGGGTGCGGCCCTTGACGCCGCCGAAGGACGACCCGGCGACGCGGCGGCCCGTGATGAGCAGGCGCGGGACGATCTCGAGGACCTCGCCCCTCCCGGCCACGCCGGCGATCGTGCACAGGCCCCAGCCCATGCGCGTGGCCTCGACGGCCTGGCGCATCACGTCCACGTTGCCGGTCGCCTCGAAGGTGTGGTCGGCGCCGAAGCCGCCCGTCAGCTCGACGATCCGCTCCACGGCCTCCTGGCCGCCCTCCAGCAGGTCCGTGGCGCCCTGCCCGCGCGCCAGCTCGCGGCGCTGGGCGGACGGGTCGACCGCGACGATCCGCTCCGCGCCGGCCAGCCGGCAGCCCGCCACCGCGCCCAGGCCGACCATCCCCAGTCCGAACACCGCGCAGGTCGAGCCGGCCTCCACGTTCGCCGTGTTCAGCGCCGCGCCCAGCCCCGTCGAGAGGCCGCAGGCGAACAGGCACGCGCGGTCCAGGGGCGCGTCCGGCGACACCTTGGCCAGCGCGATCTCCGGCATCACGGTCGCCTCGGCGAACGTCGAGGTGCCCATGAAGTGACGGATCGGCTCGCCGTCGCGGGAGAGACGGGTGGTGCCGTCGGGCAGGTGGCCGCGGTTCTGCTCCTCGCGGATCGCCAGGCAGATGTTCGTCTTCTCGGAGCGGCAGTGGATGCACTCGCCGCACTGGGGCGAGAAGAGCGTCACGACGTGGTCGCCCGGCGCCACGAGCGTCACTCCCTCGCCGATCGCCTCCACCACTCCCGCGCCCTCGTGCCCGAGGACCGCGGGCGCGTAGCCGGACGGGTCCGCGCCCGAGGCCGTGTACATGTCGGTGTGGCAGACGCCGCACGCGTGCAGGCGCACCAGCACCTCGCCGGCGCGCGGTGCCTCGAGCTCCACCTCCTGGACGGCGAGGGGCTCCCCGAATTCCTCCAGCACCGCCGCGCGGATCCGCATCTCGGCGTTACCCTCGCAGATCATGGGGGGCCGGATGGCAGCGATCCTGGCGGCGGCTTTCGTGGCCGTGCCCGCCGCCGCGCACGCCCAGGCGCCATCGGTCTGCCTGGGCGACACGACCGCGAGCGGCGTGGCCCAGAGGCCGGGGCCGAAGCTGCGCTTCGGCATCAACCCGGCAGGGGAGGCGGGCGCGCTGGGCCCGCGCGTGGAGCCCGTGCCCGACGACCCGGCCCGGACGCTCGCCGCGCTGGCCCGGCTCAAGCCCCCCCAGGCGCCGCTGTCCCTGCGGCTGAACCGCTTCTTCTGGTCCGACGGCGAGGCGGGCATCCAGCGCTTCCTCGCGCTGACGAGCCGCTACACCGCGGCGGGCTACCGCGTGGAGCTCCAGCTGCGCTACCACCCGCGCCCCGAGCAGGAGGGCAAGGTGGGGGAGTTCGTGACCTGGGTGCGCGACGTCGTGCGGCGCTTCGGCGCCAACCCGGGAGTCACGGCGGTCCAGGTGACCAACGAGGTCAACTTCACCGCGTCGCCGGACTCCTCGGACGGCGCCTACGCCGGCGCTCGCGACGCGCTGGTCCAGGGCGTGATCGCGGCCAAGGACGAGGCCCGGCGCCGCGGCTACTCCCAGCTCAGCGTGGGCTTCAACTGGTTCTACCGGATGGACCCCCAGACCGAGGACTCCTTCTGGTCGCACCTGCGCGACCACGGCGGCGCGCCCTTCGTGGCCGCGCTGGACTGGGTAGGGCTGGACGCCTACCCGGGGACCGTGTTCCCGCCGTCGGAGCCGCCGGGCGGCGAGCGCGACGGGATGGTCGCCGCGATGTCCCAGCTGCGCCGCTGCTTCCTGCCCAAGGCGGGGATCCCCGATCGCGTCCCGATCCGCGTGGAGGAGAACGGCTGGCCCACCGGCCCAGGCCGGGCCGAGGACTACCAGGCCCAGGCGCTGCGGACGATGGTCGGCGCGGTCAACGACTTCCGCGGGACCTACAACGTCTCGGACTACCGCTGGTTCGACCTGCGCGACCACGCGACGTCGTCGTCGAACTTCCAGCACCACTACGGGCTGCTGCGCGACGACTACTCGGAGAAGCCGGCGTTCGCCGTGTACCGCGACCTCATCCGATCGCTGGCGCGCGACGAGCCGGTGTCCGCCGGGGCGCCCCCGCGCGGGCCGCGGGTGCGCCTGGTGGTGCGGGGACGCCGGGGCCGCGGCTGCTGGCGCACCCCGGTTCGCGCGCGGATCATCGGCCTGGACTCCAAGCTGGTCGCGCGGGTGGACTTCCGCCTCGGCGCTCGCCGGGCGGGGACCGACACCCACTGGCCGTTCGCGCGGGCCCTGCATCCGGCGCGCGGTCGCCTCGCCCGGACTTCCCGTGTCCGCGCCACGCTGCGCCTCCGCGACGGCCGCCGCCTGACCCTCGCGGTCGCGCTGCGGGCCTGCCCGCGGTGATCCAGCACGTCGCCCTGGAGACGGCGCGCGCGGACGCGGCCGCGTGTGCGGAGTTCTTCGGGCTGCTCGGCTTCGCCGAGGTCTCGCCGCCGGAGCCGCTGCGCGACCGCGCGCGCTGGCTGGAGTCGGACGGCACGCAGGTTCACCTGCTGTTCGCCGACGATCCCGCCGTGCCCCCGCGCGGCCACGTGGCGGTGGTGGCGCCGGACTACGACGCGACGCTCGAGCGCCTGCGCGCGGCCGGCCACGAGGTGGACCCGCGCCGCGAGCACTGGGGCTCGCCGCGCGCCTACGCCCGCGATCCGGCGGGCCATCTCGTGGAGATCATGGCCTCCCCGCCCGGCGCCTAGACTCCGGCGCCGTGAACCACCCGCCCGAGCCCCCGCCGCCTCCGCCGCCGCCTCCGCCGCCGCCGCCCCCGCCGTTCCACCCTCCCGGAGCGGTTCCGCCCGGCTACCACCCGGCCCCGTCCGGCGGCGGCCCCGCCTTCGGCGAGCTGGCCATCAAGCGCGGGCTGGGGCGCGTGATCGGCTTCTCGATCCTCTCCTTCGGGATCTACACGTACTACTGGTTCTACGTGACCCGCAAGCAGGTCAACGGGGAGGTCGGATCCACCGACGATCCCGGCCTGTACACCGCCGGGCTGCTGGTCCCGATCCTCAACGTGATCATCACCTACTGGCTGTGGCGCGACATCGCCATGCTGCGCCAGCGGGCGGGGCTGCCGGACTTCAACGTCGTGCTGTGGCTGGTGCTCGCGATGTTCGTCCCCGGCGCCGCGCTGGTCGTCTACCCCATGGTCGTCAACCGCCTCAACGAGTACTGGGACGTGCGGACCGCGGGCGCCGCCGTGACCGCGCCGGTGGCGCGCGGCGAGAAGATCGTGGTGGCGGTCGGCGCCGCGTTCTGGGCGCTGTTCCTGCTCGGGATCGTCATCGCGATCATCGCGGCGGTCGCCTCGAACTAGGCGGTAGGCTCGCCCCGTGGACGACTCGCGCGACGACGACCCGCTCGGCGGGGACCCGCTGCCGCCGCCCCCCGAGCCGCCGCCGCTCCCCGAGGACCCGGCCGGACCGCCCTCGATCTCCGACGAGCCCGGAGCGGCCCCGCCGCCGCCCGCGTACCCGCCGCCTCCGCCTCCGCCGCCCCCGCCTCCGCACGGCTACGCGCCTCCGGGCCCGCCGGCGCCCGGATACCCGCCGGCGCCCGGATACCCGCCGGCGCCCGGCTACCCGCCGCCCGGCTACTACGCGCCGCCGATGCCCTACCAGCCGCCGCCGCCCGCCCTGAAGGGACCCAACGGGCAGCCGGTGTTCAAGGGCCGCGAGTGCGCGACGTGGGGCGCCCGGGCCGGGGCGTATCTGCTCGACCTGCTGATCGCGTTCCTCATCCCGCTCGCCGTCGGCATCCCGCTCGCGGCCAGCGGGGTCACGGGCCTGGAGATCGCCGGCGGGATCCTCATCGGCGGCGCGGTCCTCATCTCCTACCCGCTCTACTCGGCCGTGCTGGAGGCCCGCTCCGGCGCCCGCAACGGCCAGACCTTCGGCAAGCAGGTCACCGGCATCCGGGTGGTCCGCGACAACGGCGAGACGGTGACGCTCGGCTTCGCGCTGCTGCGCGAGCTGGCCGTGCGCTGGCTGCTGATCGGCGCCGTCGGAGGGTTCTTCTTCTTCCCGCCCTTCCTCGACCTCCTGTGGCCGATCTGGGACGAGAGCAATCGCGCGCTGCACGACATGGTCGTGTCCAGCCACGTCGTCTACGCCGACGACGCGCAGCCCCCGACCACCGCCGAGTCCACGGGCCTCCCGGGCTAGGGCGCGACGCGCACGTGCATGTGCGTGTCGTGGTAGCGCAGCGGGATGACCACGCCGCGCGGTCCCCACAGCAGCAGCCGCTCGTAGAGCAGGGGTGACACGAACACGTACTGGGCGCCGGCGCTCACGAACGCGTCCACCAGCTCCTGCGCCCGGGCGTTGTCGACCTCCTCGGGCACGTCGGCCGGGCACTCGCAGCCGTCGTCGCGGGGATACAGCACGTCGGCGTCCCGGCCGTTCTGGTGGGACGCGTGGCCCAGCCCGCCGTAGCGCCGCCCGAACGGGCCGCCGCGGGTCAGCGACAGGTCGGCCACGCCGATGCGCGCCATCTCCGGATGGCGCAGCCGGTAGGTCTCCAGCACGCACTCCACGGTCAGGACCAGCCTCTCCGTCCCGTAGCGCCGGAAGGCCGGGTTCGGGCCGAACCGGCCCGGGAAGTTCCACGTGAACGCGTAGTCGGAGTCCGCGGGGAAGGGGACCCCGCGCACCAGCCGTCCGTGCGAGGGCGTGCCCACGGCGCGTGAGCCCGCGGTGAGCATCGACCGCGGGATCCGGCAGTCCGGCGGGAACGCCACGGCATGGGCGGGCGCCGCGCCCACCAGGAGCGCAAGCAGTGCGAGCACGACAAGCATCAGGACAGGATGACGCCCGCCGGGGCCTGGCGTAGCCTTGGCCCATGGCACCGCGGATGGTCCACCTGGGTTATGGGAAGTGGGTGCGCGCCGACCGCGTGTTCGCCGTGGTCCCGCTGGAGGCCGGCGAGCGCGGGGACGGCCGGCGGACGTACGTCCACGTCGAGGGACTGGCCGAGCCGCTTGTGGCGTCACGCTCCGAACGCGCGATCCTCAGCGACGTCGAGGCCGCGGTGGCCGAGGCCGCCGGGGTGCCGCGCCGCAAGCGCTCGCGCGGCGGGCAGGAAGAGCTCTTCTCCTAGGGCGCTACTGCCCGGCGTCGGCGGCCGCGGGGCCCTCGCCCTCCCAGTCGCCCGCGACCTCCTCGGCCTCGGACTCGCCGCCGGCCTCGGCGCCGGGGACGCTGGAGTCCTGCTGCTTGGCCTTCCACTCCGAGCGCGTGTCGTCGATGTGCTCGCCGACCTCGTCGGAGCGGGCCTCCATGTCCTCGATCGAGGACTCCATCTCGCCGGTCGCCGCCTGCACGGCGTCGTCGCGTTCTTCGTTCTCCATGCCGGCGACGTACCCGCGAGGCGCTCACCCGACTCTCCTCAGTTTGGCGCGAGGTTTGACGGGAACGACAGACTCACCCCCAACCACCGAGGAGCCAGGACATGTCGAAACTTCGAAAGAGCCGCAAGACCGGCGCGGCCGCGGCGGTCGCCAAGGCCGTCACCGTCTACAACGCCGCCAAGCCGGTGGCCGGAGCCGTCAAGTCGTTCCGCCGCGCCCGCGCCGGCAAGGCGCTGGGCCGCCGGGGCAAGTCCCGCCGCCCCGCCGTGATGCTCCTCGGGCTGCTCGGGATCGGCGCCGCCGCCGCGGCGGCGAAGAAGCGCGGCGGCTCCGACGACCTCGGCTACGGCCCGCCCAACGAGAGCCATCCCAGCCATGAGACCCTCGCGCCGTCCAAGGCCGCCGCGGGGCAGGGCACCAACGGCGAGTCGGCCGCCGCGAGCGGCGGGGGCGAGGAGTCCTCCGTGGCCGCCGGGCCTCCGGGCGACGACGCCGGGACCGACGAGCCCGGGCGCGAGTAGCGCCTAGCCGGAGCCGGCCCCGCCGTCGGACGGCGGGGCGCCTTCGGGCTCCAACGCCAGGCCGGCGGCGGACCAGGCCTCGATGCCGCCGGCCAGGTTGTGGGCGTCCCAGCCGGCCATCCGGAACGCCTCGGCGGCCATCGCCGACCGCGCGCCGGTGCGGCAGGCGAAGACGACGGGGCGGTCGCGCGGGATCGACTCGGCCGCCTCGTTCAGCGCGCCCATGGCCACGTGCCGGGCTCCGGGGAACCGCCCGTCCTCGTCCAGCTCGGCCGGCTCGCGCACGTCCACGATCAACCATCCCTCCTCGCGCGCGCCCCGCTCGGCCTCGGCGGGCGTGATGTCGGCGTCCATGGTCCGACAGGCTAGGGCCTGAGCCCTCGCGCCTTGGGTCCCGCCGGGAGCTCCTGGAGCACGAGCTCGTGGGCGCGGGCCGCCCAGTCGCACAGCAGCGGCCGGGTGTCGCGCGGGTCGATGATGTCCTCGACGCTGAAGCGCTCCGCGGTGCGAAACGGCGAGCGCACGGCATCCAGGCGTTCGCGGATCTCCTCGCGCAGCGCCACCGGGTCCTCCGCCGCCTCCAGCTCGCGCCGGTAGGCGGCCTCGATCCCGCCCTCCACCGGCAGCGAGCCCCAGTCGCCGCTCGGCCAGGCGTAGCGCAGGTTCAGCCGCGAGCCGTCGCCGTGGCCGGCGCCCGCGATCCCGAACACCTTGCGCACGAGGACCGAGACCCACGGGACGCTGGCCTGGTGGACGGCGTACAGCGCGCGCGCCCCGCGGCGGATCGTCCCCGCCTTCTCGGACTCCGTCCCGATCACGAAGCCCGGCTGGTCGACGAAGTTGACGACCGGCAGGTGGAACTGGTCGCACAGGTCGACGAACCGGGCGAGCTTGTCCGACGCCGCCGCGGTCAGCCCGCCGCCGTAGTGCGCGGGATCCGAGGCCAGCACGCCGACGGGCCGTCCGCCTAGCCGGGCCAGGCACGTGATGGTGGAGCGGCCGTGCTGGCGCCCGATCTCGAAGACGGACCCGCGATCCAGCACCGCGTCGAGGACCGCGCGCATCTTGTAGGTCTGGCGGCGGTCGCGGGGGACGATCGACAGCAGCGACTCCTCGCGGCGGTCCACCGGGTCGCCGGCATCCAGGACCGGCGGCGCCTCCCACACGCTGGTGGGCAGGTAGGAGAGGAAGCGCCGCAGCTGGTCGAAGGCGTCCTCCTCGTCGGTCGCCTCGTTGTCCACCGCGCCCGCGCGGGTCTGGGCGCGCGCGCCGCCCAGCGCCTCCTTGTCCGGCGACTCGCCCATCGCCGCGGCCACGACCGGGGGCCCGGCCACGAACAGCTGCGCGGTCCCGCGAACGATGACGCTGAAGTGCGACGTCACGACGCGCGCCGCGCCCAGCCCCGCGGTCGGCCCGAGGGCGGCCGCGACGACCGGCACGACGTTGAGGTTCTCCACCACCAGCTCGAAGCCGGGCAGGGGAGGGACGTAGGAGAAGCCCATCGTCTCCAGCGTCTTGACGCTCCCGCCGCCGCCGGTGCCGTCGACCAGCCGCACGAGCGGGATGCGCAGGTCGTGCGCCGCACGCTCGGCCCAGACCATCTTCTGCCAGATCGCCGCGTCGGCGGCGCCTCCGCGAACCGTGAAGTCGTCGGCCTGCAGCGCGGCGCGCCGGCCGGCGATCCGCCCCGTCCCGACCACGCAGTTGGCTGGCAGGAAGTCCTCGAGCTCGCCGTCGGAGCCGTACGTCGCCGAGCCCGCCAGCGCGCCCGTCTCGTGGAACGAACCGGCGTCCAGCAGCCGCTCCACGCGCTCGCGCACGGTGAGCCGCCCGCTCGCGTGCTGGCGGGCCACGCGCTCCTCGCCGCCCATCCGCCGCGCGAGCGCCTCGCGGCGGCGCAGCTCCTCCAGCTCCGGTTCCCAGCTCACGACGCGGGACGTTACAGTCGGCGCATGTGGCGCAACTGGGCCGGCGACCAGCACTGCGCGCCGTTCGCGCGGGTCGACGCGGTCTCGCGGGAGGACGTCGTGGACACGGTCAAGCGGGCCGCCGACGCCGGGCGCACCGTGCGGGCCGTCGGCTCCGGCCACAGCTTCAGCGACGTCGCGCTGACCAACGGCCACCAGGTGTCGCTGGACGCGCTGGACCGGGTGATCGACGTGGACCGCGAGTCGGGGCTCGTGCGCGTGGAGGCGGGCGTCTCCATCCACGCGCTCAACCGCCGCCTGTGGGAGCACGGCCTGGCCGTGGAGAACCTGGGCGACATCGATCGCCAGTCCCTCGCCGGCGCGATCGCCACCGCCACGCACGGGACGGGCGCCCGGCTGCGCAACATCGGCGCCAACGTGGTGGCCGCGGAGGTGGTGACCGGGGACGGGAGCCTGGTGGAGGTAGACGGCGGCGAGGCCCTGCTGGCCGTGCGGGCGAACCTGGGGGCGCTGGGGATCGTCACCGCGCTCACGCTGCGGGCCGTCCCGGCGTTCGTCCTGGAGGGCCGGGACGCCCCCGAGCCGCTGGAGGAGGTCCTCGCCTCCCTGGACGAGCGCTTCGACGTCAACGACCACTTCGAGTTCTACTTCTTCCCCCACTCCGACATCGCGCTGACGCGGACCAACAACCGCACCGACGGCGCCCCGCGCCCGCGCTCCCCGCGCCATGCCTGGCGCGACGACGTCCTGCTGGGCAACCACGTGTTCCACGCCGCGTGCCTGGCCGGGCGCGTCATGCCGCGGCGCATCCCGGCGATCAACCGGTTCGTGTCGCGCCAGATCGGCCACACGCGCCGGGTGGAGCGCTCCTACGAGATCTTCGCCTCGCCCCGGCTGGTGCGCTTCACGGAGATGGAGTACGCGCTGCCCCGGGCCAGGCTGCCCGAGGCGATCCGCGGCGTGCGCGAGCTGATCGACCGCGAGGGCTTCGCCGTGCCCTTCCCCTGCGAGGTCCGGGCGGTCGCGCCCGACGACGCCTGCCTGTCCACGGCGCACGGGCGCGAGACGGGCTACCTGGCGGTCCACATGTTCAAGGGCATGGCCTGGGAGCCCTACTTCCGCGCGGTCGAGGCGCTGATGGACGGGCTGGACGGCCGCCCGCACTGGGGCAAGCGCCACTTCCAGACCGCGGCCACGCTGGCGCCGCGCTACCCGGAGTGGGACCGCTTCCAGGCCGTGCGCGCCCGCATGGACCCGGAGGGTCGGTTCTCCAACGCCTACACGGACCGGGTGCTGGGCCGCGTCGGCGTCCCCGCGGCCGCCTAGAGGAAGGTCTTGCGCTCGCCCCGGTAGGTGGGGACCTCGTCCACCACCGCGTCGCCCTCCACCAGGTAGAGCCGGTCGAAGCGCTCGCACATCTCGCCCGCCTTGGCGTGGCGCATCCACACGCGGTCGCCGACCGCCAGTTCGCGTGCGCCGGCGCCCAGCAGCGGCGTCTGGACCTCGCCCGCGCCCTCCTGGGGGTCCAGGCGAAGTCCCTCGGGCCGCCAGGGGCGGGGCAGCCGGGCCGCGTCGCCGGGCCCCGACGCCAGGTAGCCGCCGCCCAGCGCGGTGGCGATCGACCGCGCCGGCTTGCGGACGATCGGCAGCGCGAACAGCGCCGCCGGCCGCGGCGCGAAGGCACGGTAGGCGTCGAACAGCGTGGGGCCGTAGAGGCCCGAGCCCGCCGCGATCTCGGTCACCGCCGCCTCGCGCGTCGTGGTGTGCAGCGAGCCCGTCCCGCCCCCGTTGACGAAGCGCAGCGGGGCCACGTCGCGCACGGCGGCCACGACCTCGGCCCGGCGCGCCGCCAGCTCGCGCGCCGACATCCGCTGGATCGCGCGCAGCGCCAGGCCCCGCGCCGGGTGTCCCGGCGGCCGGTCGCCCACACCCGCGATCTGGGCCTCGTAGGCCATGACCCCGTCCAGCTCGACCTCGGGGCGCCCGGCGATCTCGCGCGCCAGCGCGGCCGCCGCCGCGGGCGTCCGCACGGGCGAGCGCTTGGCCCCGATCCGCACCCGTCCGCCCAGCGGCGCCCAGCCGGCGTCGACGTCGATGCAAACGCGCACGGGCCCCGCCGCCCCCGGCCCGATCGCCCGCGCGATCCAGTCCAGGCCGGCCGTCGAGTCGACCATCACCGTCACGCGCTCGCGCGCCTCCCCGGACGCCAGCTCGCGCAGGGCGGCGCGGTCAACGGTCGGATACGCGACCACCAGGTCGTCCCAGCCCAGTCCGGCCAGCCACAGCGCCTCGGGCAGCGTGAAGGCCAGCGTTCCCGCCCATCCGGGCCGCTGCAGCACACGCGCCTGAACCTCCCGGCAGCGCAGCGACTTGGAGGCCAGGCGGATGGGCTTCCCGCCGGCTCGGCGCTCCATGTCGGCCGCGTTTGACCACAGCGCGTCGAGGTCGAGCACCGCGAACGGCGGGTCCAGTTCTGCCGTCGCGCGATCGAGCCGGTCCACCGAACCGACCATATCGCCCGCCCTTTGCGCTAGCCTGCCGCACTGAAACCAGCCGAATCCCGTGGGTCACGGTCCGCGGGAACGGGGGAACCAACAGGGCCCGGATGGTCCGGGGCGAATCGCAACATCCGTTGCGTAGCGCGATCTCTTTCCGCGCGAGCCCGACAGCTAACCCCGTAGGCGCCGGAAGAGAAGGGGTTTCCGTTGTTCGCACACATACGCGTCATGCGTCGCGCCGCCGCGGTGGCGGCGCTCGCTCTCGCAGTGCTTCCCGCCGTCGCCCACGCGGGCCTGGGCGACCGCGTCCTGCGCCTGGGCTCCAAGGGGTCCGACGTGCGCGCGCTCCAGGGCTACCTGGATGCCGCCGGCTACACGCTGAACCAGACCGGGCGCTATGACCGCGCCACGCGGGGGCGCGTCCAGTCCTTCCAGAACGACTTCGGCCTGAGCGCCACCGGCGTGGTGACTCCCGGGATCGCCAAGATGATCCGCGTGACCGCCACGGCGCCTCCGGGCTACGGCGGCACCGCCTACGCCCCCATCTCGACCCGCCCCTCCGGTCCGGCCCCCGCCAACCTCAAGGTCGTGCCGGGCAACCGGGCGCGCGTCCTGGCCGACGGGACGGCCGCCGCCCCCGCCAACGCGCCCGACGAGATCAAGCGGATCATCGCCTCGGGCAACGAGATCGCCAAGCTCCCCTACAAGTGGGGCGGCGGGCACAGCACCTGGCGCGACACGGGCTACGACTGCACGGGCTCCACGACCTACGCGCTGCGCACGACGTTCCGCCGCGGGCGCTTCCCGACCTTCGGCTACTCGACGTGGCAGCTGCCGGGCCCGGGCCAGTGGCTGACGGTCTACGCGTCCAGCTACCACGTGTACATGGTGGTTGCGGGCCTGCGCTACGACACCAGCGGCCTGCGGGTCGCCGGGTCGCGCTGGACGACGCAGTCGCGCTCCAACGGCGGGTTCGTCGCCCGCCATCCCGTCGGGTTCTAACCTCCGGCACATGCCCCGCAGCGCCCGCGCCCTCGCGGTCGGCGCCGCCTGTGCCCTGGCCGGGTGCGGCGGCGGTGGGGAGAAGCGAGCCGTGACCGGCCCGTCCCACGCCGTGGCTCCGGCGCAGGACCGCGCCGACACGCGCCACGCCGACGCGAGCGCGGTTCGGGTGATACGCCGGTGGGTGTCGGCCGAGCGCCTGGACGAGCCCGAGCAGGCGGCCGCGTACTTCGCCATCCCGTCCGTGGTCTACAACGGCGGCGCCCCGCTGCTGCTGCGCGACCTCACGGCCGTGCGCGAGTTCAACCACGTCCTGCCCTGCGGCGCCGTGATGCTGCGCGCGACCGACGTGCGCGGATGGACCGTGGTGCGGTTCCGCCTCATCGACCGGCCCGGCGCCTCGTGCGACAGCGTGGGGCATACGGCCAGCACGGCGTTCGGGATCGTCGACGGGCGGATCGCGGCGTGGATCCGGGTGGGCGATCGGGTGTCGCCACGGCGCGCCGTGCCCGGCCTGCGCCCGCGCGAGCTCGTGCGCCAGGCGATCCGCCAGGGGCGCCCGGACCGGATACCGGCCGGGCCCGCGGTCTAGACCGGCGGCGGCTGGCGGGGCGGAACGACCACGGCGTCGCGCCGGCGGTCGGCCCACACGAACATCCACAGCAGCGAGAAGATCAGTCCGACGATCCCCACGAGCATCAGGATGAGCCCGACGGTGTCGATGTTGACGTCCTGGGGGTGCCACGTCACCGCGTAGCGCAGGATGGCGCCGGCGGCGATCAGGAACAGGGATGCACCTACGCTCATAGGCGGCGTGTACCCCGCCACTAGGATGCGAACCATGGAAGCGGTCGCCGACCTCTACACGCTGCCCCAGGAGCACCTGGACTTCCGCGACACGATCCGCCAGATGGCGCGGGAGCGCGTCGCCCCGCGGGCCGCCGAGATCGACGAGAAGGCCGAGTACCCGCGGGACATCCGCGAGCTGTTCGCGGAGCACGACCTGTTCGGCCTGCCCTTCGAGGAGGAGTACGGCGGGACCGGGACCGGCACGCTCATGCTCAACCTGGCGATCGAGGAGATCGCCAAGGTCTGCGCGTCCAGCGCGCTCATGCTCATGGTGCAGGAGCTGGGGACTCTGCCGATCCGCCTGTTCGGCTCCGACGAGCTCAAGGAGCGCTTCCTGCCGAAGTGCGCGTCGGGCGAATGGACTCCCGCGTTCGCCCTGAGCGAGCCCGAGGCCGGGTCGGATCCCGGCGGGATGATCACCCGCGCCGTGCGTGACGGCGACGAGTGGGTCATCGACGGGACCAAGAACTGGATCACCAACCTGGGGATCGCCGACTTCTACGTCGTCTTCGCGGTCACCGACAAGGAGGCGGGCCACTCGCGCGGCATCAGCGCCTTCGTGGTCGAGGCCGACCGTCCGGGCTTCTCCGTGGGCAAGCTCGAGCACAAGCTGGGCATCCGCGGGTCCCCGACCGGGCAGCCGATCTTCGACGGCGTCCGCGTCCCGGCCGAGAACCTGATCGGGACCGAGGGCGACGGCTTCAAGGTGGCGATGGGGACGCTGGACCATTCCCGCCTGGGCGTGGCCGCGCAGGCGCTGGGCATCGGCCAGGGCGCGACCGACTACGCCGCCGCCTACGCGCAGGAGCGCCGCCAGTTCGGCAAGCCGATCGCGGCGTTCCAGGCGATCGCGTTCAAGCTCGCCGACATGGAGACGCAGTGCGCGGCCGGACGCGAGCTGCTCTACAAGGCATGCGCGAAGGTCGACCGCCACGAGTCCGACATGGGCAAGTACAGCGCGATGGCCAAGCTGTTCTGCTCGGACGCCGCGATGGCGATCACCGTCGAGGCGATCCAGGTGCTCGGCGGCTACGGCTACGTCAAGGAATACCCGGTGGAGCGATTCCTGCGCGACGCCAAGATCACCCAGATCTACGAGGGAACGAACGAGATCCAGCGCCTGGTGATCTCGCGCTCCCTCAGCGGCTGAGGGGCAGGTCGGTCGTGCGGCCCGTGACGCCCAGGGCCATCGCGGGAGCCGCGGGCGCGGCGCTGTGCTTCGGGCTCGCCTTCGTCGCGCTGGCCAACGGGTTCTCCTCGTCGTTCCCCATGCGCCTGCTCCAGGGCGTGGCGGTGTTCGTCGCGGGAGCGCTGGCGCTGGCCGTCCCGTTCGTGCTGATCGCGCTGCGCTTGGCCGACTGGCGCGATCCGGCATCCGAGCGCGAGTTCGAGGAGATGGTGGAGCGCTCCGAGCGCCTGGCCCGCGACGACCTGGCCGTGGAGCCCGACGAGGCGGCGTTCCTGGAGCTCGACCCCTACTCCGACACGGAGTTCGAGCAGCTGGTCGCCGACGCGCTGGACGAGCTGCCGGACTGGGCGCAGCGCGCGCTGGAGCGCAACGTGGCGGTCGTGATCTCCGACGGCGGCCGGCGCGCCGGGGCCTACGGCCTCTACCACGGCGACGGCGTGGCCCGCGACAACGCGGCCGACCGGATCCTCATCTACCGCGACACGCTGCGCCGCGACTTCGGCGAGGACCCGGATGAGCTGCGCGCCCAGGTCGTGCGCACCGTGCGACACGAGCTGGCGCACCACCTGGGTTGGGACGAGCTCGGCGTGCGCGACCTGGGCCTGTGACGCCGTGATGGTCGTCATGACACCCGAGGCCGGCGAGGCCGAGATCGCGGCCGTCGTGGGCCGGCTGGAGACGACGGGCGTGCACGTGATGGTGCTCCCGGGGGAGCTGACCACGGCGATCGGGGCGATCGGCGATCCCGAGGGCGTGGCCGAGCTGGGCCTAGAGGGGATGGCGGGCGTGGACCGCGTCGTGCCGATCTCTCGCCCGTACAAGCTGGCGTCATCCGAGCTGGCCCACCACGAGCCGACGGTCGTGTCCGTCGGCGAGCGGCGCATCGGGGGCGGGGACACGTTCGCGCTGATCGCCGGGCCGTGCACGGTGGAGTCCTATGACCAGACTCTCGCCGTCGCCGAGACGGTCGCCGCCGCGGGGGCGTCCCTGTTGCGCGGCGGCGCGTTCAAGCCCCGTACCTCGCCGTTCGCCTTTCAGGGGCTGGGCATCGAGGCGTTGTCGATCCTGTCGTCCGTCCGGGAGGCCACGGGCCTCCCGGTCGTCACCGAGCTCCTCGACGCCGCGCACGCCGACGCGATCGCCGAGCACGCCGACGTCGTCCAGATCGGCGCGCGCAACATGCAGAACTACGCGCTGCTGGAGGTGGCGGGGAAGCTGGGGAAGCCGGTCCTCTTGAAGCGTGGCCTGTCCTCGACGGTGGAGGAGCTCCTCCAGGCCGCGGACTACGTCCTCAAGGAGGGCAACGAGGCGGTGATCCTGTGCGAGCGCGGGATCCGCACCTTCGAAACGGCAACACGTTTCACCCTCGATCTCAGTGCCGTGCCGTGGCTCAAGCTCCATTCGCACCTGCCGGTCGTGGTGGACCCCTCGCACGCCTCGGGCGACCGCCGCCTCGTCGAGCCGCTGTCGCGCGCCGCGGCCGCCGTGGGAGCCGACGGGATCCTCGTCGAGGTCCACACCGACCCCGAGACCGCCGTCTGCGACGGCCCCCAGGCGCTCTACGCCCGCGACTTCGCCGCCTACTCCTCCGCCGTCGCCGCCCACGCGGCCCTGGTCGGCAAGCGCCTGGCCTAGCCCGCCAGCGCCCGCAAGGTCCTCACGACCCATCCCCCGTCATGGGCCACCTGGTCATGGGTGAACCGCAGCACCCTGAGGCCGGCCGCGATGTGCACCTGATCCCTCCGCCGGTCCGCGGCCTGCTGCGCCGGCGTCCGGTGGTAGCGCAGCCCGTCCGTCTCTACGACCAGCCCCAGGTCCGGCCAGTGGAAGTCCACGCGGAAGCCGTTGACCTCTTGCTGCGTCTCGGGCTCTGGCAGCCCGGCCTCTCGCAGCAGGCGTAGGAACCGCCGCTCCAGCTCTGAGTCCGTCACGGAGTACGTAGCCCGATCCAGGCTCCTCCTCAATGCCGCTGTTCCCGGCCTTCGAACGGCATCGTCGAGGGAGGCCCGGAGCGTCTCGGGGTCGACGAGGTCCAGCTTGTCCGCCTCGTTCACCGCCGCCTCGAGCCGCTTCGGCGTCATCATCGCCGCCAGGTCGATCAGCGTCGCCGTGGGCGTGGTGACCGGGATGCCGTGGCGGGTTGTCACATCGCCCTCGCCGAGGCCGGCGCGCCGATGGACCTTGATCCCGTCCCGCCGTTTCGGGCACCGAACGGCCGGCACCGAGAGGGTGACGGGACCAGGCTGCTCCCGGAGAATCCGCCAGAGCTCGGCGGCGCTCCCATGGCTCAGCACCGCGCCCTCCCCGCAGCTCAGCACGGCCGCCATCCACCGCCCCTCCCGCGCGACCTCCCGCCGGCCGACCGCGAAGACCCCCGGCCACACGGGATGCAAGCGCCCCCGCTCCACCCGGTGCGCGATCGCGTGCCGCCCGAACCCAAGCTCCCGGAGCTGCGCCCGACTCACCACGCCATGCTGCGCTCGAACCAGTCCCCAGAGAGACGGGTGAAGCGTTTTGCCGGTCATAGCCGGTCAGAGGCTTCAGCGACGGCGGAATCGCCCCGTGCGTAGAGTTCTGCGTCCGCGAATAAGGAGATTTGATGTCGGAAGCTGTGATCGTCGATGCCGTCCGCACGCCCATCGGGCGGGCGTTCAAGGGGTCCTTGCGCCATGTGCGCGCGGACGAGCTGGCCGCCGTGCCGCTGCGGGCGCTCCAGGAGCGCAACCCGGACGTGGACTTCGGGCAGACCGACGACCTCATGATGGGCGCGGCCTCGGCGATCGGGGAGCAGGGCTACAACGTGGGTCGCAACGCCGGGCTGCTGTCCGGGCTGGACCACCACGTTCCCGCCACCACCGTCAACCGCTTCTGCGCGTCGTCGCTGCAGACGCTGCGCATGGCCTTCCACGCCATCACCGCCGGCGAGGGCGACCAGTACATCGCCGCCGGCGTCGAGTCCGTGTCGCGCGCCGGACTGGGTGCGGGCATGCCCGACGAGGCCAAGCACCCCAAGCTCAACGGCAGCGAGGGCTCGCTCTACGACGTCTACATCTCGATGGGGCTCACCGCCGAAAACGTGGCCGAGCGCTGCAGCGTCAGCCGCGAGGCCCAGGACGAGTGGGCCGTCATCTCCCAGAACCGCGCCGTCGACGCGCAGGAGTCCGGCCACTTCGACAAGGAGATCGTCGGCGTGCCGACCCCCGCCGCCACCGAGAACGACAAGGAGGGCAACGAGGTCTCCGTCGAGGCCGGCACCGTCACCAAGGACGACGGACCGCGCCCCGGGACGACGATGGAGAAGCTCGCCGCGCTGAAGCCCGCCTTCCGCGAGGACGGCACCGTCACCGCCGGCAACGCCTGCCCGCTCAACGACGGCGCCGCCGCGGTGCTCGTGATGTCGCGCGAGAAGGCGGACTCCCTCGGCCTCAAGCCCAAGGCGCGCATCGTCGCGTCCTCGGTGGCCGCGATCCGGCCCGAGATCATGGGCCTGGGCCCCATCCCCGCCGTGGAGAAGGTCCTCGAGCAGGCCGGGATGAGCATCGACGACATCGACGCGCTCGAGCTCAACGAGGCGTTCGCGGCGCAGGTCGTCCCGTGTCGCGAGGAGTGGGGGATCGACGCCGAGAAGCTCAATCCGTTCGGCGGCGCGATCGCCCTCGGCCACCCGTTCGGGATGACCGGCGCGCGCATCATGACGACGCTGCTCAACGACCTCGAGACGCTCGACGGGACGATCGGCCTGGAGACGATGTGCGTCGCCGGCGGCATGGGCCAGGCGATGATCGTCGAGCGCCTCAGCTAGTCAGCTCGGCCAGCGACTCGCGCAACGCGGCCGCCGCGCGCTCGACCGGAGGGTCGAGCTCGCGGTCGGCCAGCAGGCCGAAGAACACCCCCCCGTCGTAGGAGAGGATCCCCACGGACAGCCCCTGGTTGGGCGGGTTCAGCGGGACCGCCGGGAACACCTCGCGCAGCCGCGAGCCGGCGATGTAGAAGGGCTGCTGCGGACCGGGGACGTTGGACACCACGAGGTTGCAGGCGCGCACGCCGCCCATCGCCCGGACCATCATGGCCGAGATGGCGGGGGGCGCCCACCCGGTGGCGCCGACGATCATGGCGCCGGCGGCGACGGCGGGCGAGTCCTTGATGGCCTGCATCTGAGCCGAGAGGCCGCGAAGACGGGATACGGGGTCGGGATCGTGGATGGGGAGATCCACGAACACCGTCGAGATGCGGTTCCCCAGCGAGCCCTCCTCGTCCGAACGACGCACCGAGACGGGCACCAACGCCACGGGCTCTCCCTCGATGGGCTTTTCCGAGAACAGCCGGCGCAACATGCCGGCGACGGCGGCGAGCAGGGCATCGTTCACAGTGCCGCCCGCCGCCTTGCCGGCGGACTTCAAAGGCGCGAGAGAAGAGCGGACAAAGGCGAACCGGCGGTTGGGGGAGATCGGGTGGTTCAGGGGCGTCATCGGCGCCTGCGGCCGCGTTCGCGCCAGCTCGACCGCCAGCTCGGTGGCGCGGCGGAAGTCCTCCGCCGCCCGGCGCGGAGACGTGTCCAGCGCCCGGCGCGCGGTGTCCAGCGTCAGCCGCTGCGCCCGCACGAACGGCGTCGCCGCCAGCCGCGCCAGGTGGCGGCGGCGGTCGTACGGCGCCGGAGACCAGTCGTCGGGAGCGGAGATCTCCAGCGGCTCCGCGGAGGGGTCGAGCAGCACCGTCCCCACGTCCACCGCCGCCACCCCGTCCACCAGCGCGTGGTGCATCTTGGGGACCAGCGCCACGCGGCCGGAGGCCAGCCCGTCGACCACGTGCAGCTCCCACAGCGGGCGCGAGCGGTCCAGGCGCCGTGACAGCTCGCGCCCCACGTAGGCGGCGAGCTCCTCGTCGCCGCCGGGCTCCGGCAGCGTGGCGTGGCGGACGTGCCACTCCACGTCGAAGTCGCCGTCGTCCACCCACACCGGCTGGGTCAGCCCGCCGGGCAGACCCTCCGCGAGCTTCTGGCGATAGCGCGGGATCAGGTGCAGCCGCGAGCGCAGCCGCTCGACCACCGCGGCGTGGGAGAGACCGGGCCCGCCGTCGAACACCAGCGCCGCCGCCACCGCCATGTTGACGGGCCCCCGCTCGGCCGCGAGCGACGCGCGGTCCGAGGGCGAGAGCTCTTCGGCCACGCCCGCCGCCTAGCGCGGCGCCATCCGCAGCGCGCCGTCGAGCCGGATGACCTCGCCGTTGAGCATCCGGTTCTCGACGATGTGCGCGACCAGCGACGCGTACTCGGCGGGCAGGCCGAGGCGCGCCGGGAACGGGACCTGCTTGCCCAGCTCGTCGCGCTTCTCCTGGGGCAGCGCGGCCAGCAGGGGAGTGTCGAAGAGGCCCGGAGCGATGGTGCACACGCGCACCCCGGCGGGGGCCAGGTCGCGCGCGGCCGGCAGCGTCATCCCGACCACGCCCCCCTTGGAGGCGGAGTAGGCGATCTGGCCCACCTGGCCGTCGTAGGCGGCGATGGACGCGGTGTTCACGCACACCCCCCGCTCGCCGTCGTCCAGCGGCTCGTTGCCCAGCATCGACGCCGCGGCGAAGCGCAGCACGTTGAAGGTGCCGATCAGGTTGATCTTCAGCACGGTCTCGAAGGGCATCAGCTGCGCCGGGCCGCGCTTGCCCGCCACCTTCTCCGCCCAGCCCACGCCCGCGCACGACACGGCAATGCGCAGCCCGCCCTCGCCGTGGGCCGCCGCCGCCTCGACCGCGGCCTGGACCTCGTCCTCGTTCGTCACGTCCGCGCGCACGAACTCGGCGCCGATCTCGCCGGCCAGCGCCGCGCCCTTCTCCTCGTTGACGTCGGCGATCGTCACGGCCGCACCGGCCTCGGCCAGGCGCCGCGAGGTCGCCTCCCCGAGCCCCGACGCCCCGCCCGAGACGAGCGCGCTCGCGTTCTCGATCCGCATGGGCCGGACCCTATACGGCGCGCGCCAGCGAGAGCCCGAAGAGCCGGGCGTCGTCCGTCCACAGCCCGTCCAGCTCCATCCCGGCCGCCGCGTGGTCGGCGCGCAGGCGCTCCGGCGTGAACTTGGCGCTGATCTCGGTGCGCAGCTCCTCGCCCTCCGCGAACTCGACGCCGAGGCCCAACCCCGCCACCCACACGGACTGCGCGCGCCGGGCGCGCAGTCGCATCTCCACCCACTCGTGGCGCGCGTCGTAGAAGGCCACGTGGTCGAACTCGTCGGGATCGAAGTCGGCGCCCAGCTCGCGGTTGAGCACGTGCAGCAGGTTGCGGTTGAACTCGGCGGTGACGCCGGCCGCGTCGTCGTAGGCCGCCTGGATGACCGCCGGGTCCTTGACCAGGTCGGCGCCGAGCAGGAAGCGGTCGCCGGGCCCCAGCATCCGGCGCACGTCGCGCAGCAGCCGTCGCCGGCTGCCCGGCGGGAAGTTGCCGATGGTCCCGCCCAGCAGCGCGACCAGGCGCCGGCCGCGGGGCCGGGGGACCTCGCCGAGGTGGCGCTCGAAGTCGCCGACCACCCCGTGGACCTCCAGCCCCGGGTAGTCCGCGGCCAGCTCGCCGGCCGCCTCGCGGACCATGCGCTCGGACACGTCGACCGGCACGTAGCGCCGCGGCGCGCCCATCGCGTCCAGCAGCATCCGCGCCTTGCGCGTCGACCCCGAGCCCAGCTCCACCAGCTCGACCGGCTCGCCCGCCGCCGCCACGATCTCCCCGGCCCGCTCCGCCAGGATGGCCGTCTCCGTACGCGTCGGGTAGTACTCGGGCAGCTCGCAGATGCGCTCGAAGAGCTCCGAGCCGCGCGAGTCGTAGAAGTGCTTGGGCGGGATCTCCTTGAATGGCCGCGTCAGCCCGTCCAGCACGTCGTCGGCCAGCCGCCGCTCGGCCTCCCCCCCGACGTGGACGTCGACCACGGGGTTCATGCGCCGCTCGCGATGCGCACGCCGGAGAAGATCTGGCGGCGGTCCGGCCAGTCCCAGTTGCGGAAGGTGGGGGAGGCGACCCGCCGGCTGGTGGCCCAGGAGCCCCCGCGCAGGACGCGGTACCCCTCGTCGAAGAAGACCTCGCTGTACTCGGGGTAGGGGAACGCCGCGAACCCCGGGTAGCCGGAGAACGGGGAGTCCGTCCACTCCCAGACCTCGCCGACGAGGTCGAGCGGCTCCTGGTCCGAGGTCGCCGCCCACTCCCACTCGGCCTCGGTGGGAAGGCGTGCGCCATGCGCGCGGGCGAAGGCGTCGGCCTCGAACCAGGAGACGTGGACGACCGGCCTGTCCGGGTGCAGCGGCTCCCAGCCGCCGCGGCGCCACTCGCGCCCGTCGTCCGACCAGTGGAGCGGGTGCGTGATGTCGTACTCCTCCTTCCACTGCCAGGCCTCCGAGCTCCACCACTCGCGGCGCTCGTAGCCGCCGCCCTCGGCGAAGCGCATCCAGGTGCCGTTGGACACCGGAGCGCGCCCGATGCGGAACGGGGCGACCTCCACCTCGTGGCGCGGGCGCTCGTTGTCGTAGGCGAAGCCATCCGGCGGGGCGCCCATCGCCAAGGGCCCGCCGGGGAGATCGACCAGCTCCAGCCCGGTGCGCCCGCCGCCCGGCGGCGGGCCGGCGCCCGGACCGCCGTTGATCCGGGCCAGCGCCATCGTCTGCTGCATGGTCTCGGAGTGCTGGAGCTCGTGGCGGACCACCAGCTCGTGCAGGACGCCGTCGCCCGCGCCCAGGCGCTCGGTGGCCGCGCGGGCCCGCGCGCGCACCTCCTCCAGGTACGCCCGCGCCTCGGGCGCCCGCAGGAACGGCAGGTCGCCGCGGGCGAAGCGGGGCGTCTCGAACGCGTCGTAGACCTCGGCCAGGTCGCGGCGGACCATGGGATCGCCGCCGAAGCGGTGGACGAGCCAGAGGTCCTCGAAGGCGGCGATGTGCCCCAGGTCCCACACCAGCGGGCTCATCAGCGTCGAGTGCACGCGCTCCAGCTCGTCGTCGGGAATCGCGGCCACCAGCGCCAGGGTCCGCTCGCGTGCCCGGGTCAGAGCGGCGACGGGCTCGTCGGTCACTCCGGCAGTATCGCGTATCGCAGGAAGAGCTCTCCGCCGGATTCCAGAGCGGACACCAGCTCCAGCTCCCGGAGGTCGGACAGAGGCATCCCCTCGACCGCCGTGGGCCCCGCGCCGCCGCCCGCCAGCCGGGGCGCGACGGTGAGAAAGAGCTCGTCCACCGCCCCCTCGTAGAGCAGCGCGCCGAGCACGGTGGGGCCGCCCTCGCACAGGACCGAGCGCACGCCGTGCTCGGCTCGCAGCCGGGCCAGGACGGTGAGGAAGGTCAGCTCGTCCGGTGGGACGCGGACCAGGCGCGCGCCGGGCCCCGCGCCCGCCAGCTCGCCGTCGGAGGACGTGAAGACGACGGTCTCCTGCTCGGGGTCCGCGAGCAGCCCGATGTCGGTCGGGAGGTCCAGGCTGCGCGTGACGATGCATCCGAGCGGGTTGGGGCGCAGGCCTTCGCGCTCGCGCGCCGCGCGCAGGTCGGGGTCGCGCACCAGGCGTCCGTAGCGCTCGGTGCGCACCGTCCCGCTGCCCACCAGCACCGCGTCGGCCTGGGTGCGCAGGCGGTGGAACACCGCGCGGTCGACGTCGCCGCCCAGCGGCCCGGAACGGCCGTGGAAGGCGGCCTTGCCGTCGGCGCTGACCACCATGTTGGCCACGACGTAGGGGCGCTCGGCGGGCGCGCGGTCGCCCAGGCGCAGGCCGGCCACGGCCTCCGCCGTCGTGGTGGAGCCGGGCTCGGGGAGCAGCCGCCGCATCTCCATGGGGCGGCAGCCTATTGCCACCCCGCGGCCGTCCCCGATAGGGTCGGCTCCGGTGAAGTTCGCAAACCTGAGCCGGGGGGAGTGGATCGCGATGCTGGGGGGCCTGCTCCTCGGCCTGTCCGTGTTCCTCCCCGCCTACAAGGCCGACCCGGGCAACCCCAACGCCACGCTGATGACCGGCCGGGGCGGATCGTGTGGCGACCACACCTGCTCGTACTTCCAGGTCCACGGGATCACCCGGTGGCTGCTGCTGGCGGCGGCGGCCGCTCCGTTCATCCTGGCCTGGATCGTCCTGCGCGAGCACGAGCTGTCATGGCCGCGCGGGCAGGTCACGTCGATCGTCGCCATCGCCGCGCTCGGCTTCATCGGGTACCTGGGGATCGTCGACCGGCCCGGGGAGCCCAAAGGCTCGATCAGCCTCCAGATCGGCTGGTTCACGATGATGCTCGGCGCGATCCTCATGCTGGTCGGGTCGGTGATGCGGCAGTCCGAGACCGAGGTGGCCCGCAAGCCACCCGGCGTGATGTGACGCCGGACCCGGCAGGGCGCCGGCCGGACCGCAACCTCGCCCTCGAGCTCGTGCGGGTGACCGAGTACGCGGCCCTCGCCGCCGCCCGGCTGATCGGCATGGGGGACAAGGAGACCGCCGACCAGGCCGCCGTGGACGCCATGCGCCTGATGCTCGACACGGTCCGCATGGACGGCACCGTGGTGATCGGCGAGGGCGAGAAGGACGAGGCGCCCATGCTCTACAACGGCGAGCAGATCGGCGACGGCTCGCCGCCCGAGGTGGACATCGCCGTGGACCCGCTGGAGGGGACGCGGCTGACCGCGCTGGGCATGCCGGGCGCGCTCGCCGTCATCGCGCTGGCCCCGCGCGGCACGATGTTCAACCCGGGCCCGATCGTCTACATGGAGAAGCTCGCGGGCGGCCCGGAGATCTCCGACATCCTCGACCTCGACCGGCCGCTCGGCGAGACGGTGAACCTGGTGGCCGAGCGCAAGGGGATCGACGTGCGCGACGTCATCGTCGTCGTGCTCAACCGCGACCGTCACCAGGAGGGGATCGACGCCATCCGCTCGGCCGGAGCGCGCGTGCGGCTGATCACCGACGGCGACGTGGCGGGCGCGCTGACCGCGGTCAGCCACGACACGCCGGTGGACCTGCTGTGGGGGATCGGCGGCACGCCGGAGGGCGTCCTGGCCGCGGCGGCGATCAAGTCGATCGGCGGCCAGCTGGTCGGGCGGCTGTGGCCGCGCGACGACTCCGAGCGCCAGGCCGCGCTGGACGGCGGCTACGACCTGGAGCGCCAGCTCACCGTCGACGACCTGGTGGCCGGCGACGACGTCTTCTTCTCGGCCACCGGCGTCACGGAGGGCGACGTGCTGCAGGGCGTGCGCTACGAGGGGCGCGGCGCGCACGCCACGACGGAATCGATCGTCATGCGCTCGCGCTCGGGGACCGTCCGGCGCATCCACGCGCGCCACAACCGCCCCAAGCTGCGCGAGATCACCGGCGGAGCGCAGTACGGCTAGGCCCGGCGAAGCGCCCGACCCGCGACTCCGCGAGGTCCAGGCGCGCCAGGGAACGCAGGAAGCCGTGCGTGACGATCACGTGGATGCGCGATTGCGTGTTCTCGTAGACGAAGCGCGAGAGCCGTGACGCGATCGCCGGGTAGAAGTTCGCCACCTCGACCGTCACGTGGACGGTCACCTCGCCCGCGTCGCTGGGGTCGGAGCGGGTGACGTCGAGCTGGAGGTAGCCGTCGCCGCCGCGCCCGGCGCGGGCCACCAGCAGCCCGCGGGCGATGCGCCAGCCCACGCGGCCATGGCGCGCGTCCATGTCGTACTCGGGTGCGGCGAAGCTCAGCAGGACGAACGGGCGGGTCACGAAGACCACGAAGCGCTCCCGCGGGGTGTAGACGACCCGGACCAGGCCGAGCGTGCAGCGCGAGAGAAAGCGCCAGTAGGTCCGGGCCAGGCGCTCGAGCTGGGTGGGCGTCCACAGCTCGTCCACGCGGTCGGCCGGCAGGACGAGGTCGGCGGCCTGGACCGAGCGCACGGCGCCGTGCTCGTCGGTCTCCGTGTGCTCCCGCGCGGTGACGATCAGCGCGCGCGCGACGACCGGGTGCCGGCGGGCGCGCAGGAACGCGAGCGCCGCGCGGCCCACGACCAGTGCCCCGACCGCGACCGCCACGATGAGCCAGCCCGACATCCGCCGGGCAGCATTTCACGCGAGGCGCTCAGGCGACCGCGACGAGCGGCGCGACCGGCGGGCGGTGCGGGCGGGCGAGGTGGTAGCCCTGACCGAAGACGACTCCCAGGTCGCGCAGCGCGTTGAGCTCGGGCGCCGTCTCGATTCCCTCGGCCACGATCGTGGCGTCGATCTCGGCGGCGAACGAGATCAGCGCGGTGGCCAGCGCGCGCCGGGCGCGGTCGGTGTGGACGTCGCGCACCAGGGACTTGTCGAGCTTGATCATGTCGGGCTCCAGGCGCAGGATGTGGCGCAGGCTGGCGTACCCGGCCCCCGCGTCGTCCACGGCGATCCGGATGCCGCTGGCGCGCAGCATCCCGAGAGCGACGTTGAGCTCGTCGTAGTCCTCCACCTGGGCCTGCTCGGTGATCTCGACGACCAGGCGGTCGTGGGGGAGGGGCGACAGCGCGTCCAGCAGGCGGTCGCCGTGCAGCGCGGTGCGGGGGGAGACGTTGAGCGAGACCCACACGTCGTCGGCCAGCTCCTGCGCGGCCTGCGCGGCGGCGGCCACGGCCGCCAGCTCGAGCTCGACGCGCATGTCCACCGTCTCGGCCTCCTCGAACCACTCCAGCGGGGACTGGACGAGCCCCGCGTCGAAGCGGGCGAGCGCCTCGACTCCGACCACGCCGCCGTCCTCCAGGCGCACGACCGGCTGGAACACCGCCACGGGTTGCCCCTCGTCCAGGGCGCCGCGGATGCGGCGGCGGCGGCGACCGAACTCCTCCTCGTGGTCGCGCTGGCGCTCCAGGCGCGCCGCCAGCTCGCTGACCACGTCGCGGGCCACCGGGCCGGCCAGCGTGGACTCGCCGCGCAGGGCGCCGTGGACGGCTCCCAGGATGTCGGCGACCGGGGAGCCCTTGACCACGTAGCCGACGGCGCCGGCGCGCACCATCTCCAGCACGAGCGAGGGATCGGTGTGCGCGGTCAGCGCGATCACCTTGGTGCGGGGGGAGAGCAGGCGGATGCGCTCCGTCGCCGTCACCCCACTGCCCGCGGGCATGCGGACGTCGACGAGCGCCACGTCGGGGCGCTCGCGCTCGGCCAGGACGGCCGCCTCGGCGGCGTCCGCGGCGGCGGCGACGAGTCGCAGCGAGTGGTCGTCGGCGATGAGCTCGGCGAGTACGGCGCGAAACTCCGGGTCGTCCTCGGCGATCAGGACACGCACCGGCGCCTCCACCCGTCCGTTGCCCCCGTCTCGGTTCCCCTGTCCCATCCGTGGCCTCCTTCCCCGGATGCGTCCGGCTCCCAGGAGGGCATTGAAGCACCGCGTGAGGCATTTGTCACATGCCTGCGACGGCGCCGTTCGCGGTTTCGTTACGCGGGCAGCACGTCCACGGGCGTCCCGGGCGCGGCCGACCCCTCACCTGGCGGGATCAGCGCGAGCCCGTCAGCACCCACCAATGACGAGAGCATGTGCGAGCCCTGGGGGCCGGTGGGGCGGGCCCTCGGCGGCCCGGTCGCGTCCGGCTCCAGCTTCACGCGGACGGCCTGGACGCGGTCGGGGCTGCGGCGCACCGGCTCGGCCAGGACCGCCGGAGTCGCCGCCTCGATCGGCGCGGCTCCGCGCAGCGCGCGCAGCGCCGGGCGCACGAACAGCGCGAAGCAGACGGCCGCGGACACGGGGTTGCCGGGAAGCCCGAAAACCAGGGTCCGTCCCCGCGCGCCGAACCACACCGGCTTGCCCGGCTTCAGCGCGACCCGCCAGAACCGCTCCTCGACGCCAAGCGCCTCCAGCGCCGGCCTCACGTGGTCGTGCGGCCCGACCGAGACGCCGCTGGAGACCACGACCACATCGGCCCCCTCCAGCGCCTCCCGAAGGGCCTGCTCGGTGGCGGCCCGATCGTCGCCGACAGCGCCCGCTCCCGGGCGGCCGTCGGCCCCTTCGGCGGCGGCCATCGCGGCGAGCATCGGGCCGTTGGAGTTGTGGATCTGGCCGGGGGAGAGGGGCGCGCCGGGCGGAGCCAGCTCGTCGCCGGTGACGACGACGGCGACGCGGGGGCGGCGGGCGCAGAGCAGCGTCGCGCGTCCGGCCGCCACCGCGGCGCCCAGCTCGCCGGGGCCGAGCGGCGTGCCGGCCGCCAGGACGACCTCCCCGGCGCGCATGTCCTCGCCCGCGCCCCGCACGTTGGCCCCGGGCGCCACGTCGCGCTCGACGGTGACGACCCCGTCGGCGACCGTCACATGCTCGACCGGTGCGACCGCCACGGAGCCGTCCGGGACCACCGCGCCGGTCGAGATCGCGATCGCCTCGCCCTCACCCGGTGCCCGCGCGCCGGGGCGCCCGGCGCGCGACTCGCCGACGATCCGCAGCTCGCGGCCGGCCGGCCCGGGTGCGACCGCGAACCCGTCCATCGCCGAGTTGGCCCACGGCGGCACGTCGGCGGCCGCCGCCACGTCCTGCGCCAGCGTCCGCCCCAGCGCCTCGCCGACGGGGACCGCCTCGGCCTCCAGGGGCGCGCCGGCGGCCTCCACCACGATCCGCCGCGCCGCGTCGAGTGAGAGAAGTCCGCCCACTCGCCCATTCTCCCCCCGCCGCGCCAGCGCCGCGACCGCCGCGCCGGAGGTCGGCGCGCGAGGGGTGCCCCGCCGGGCCCGCTCGTTGCGGCTTCTTCTCGCGCCGCTGGGTGCGCACGGTGTCCCGCCGCGCTGCGATGATCGGATCGATGACGCGTCGACCCGCGCACGGACGCCCCCGGCCGGTCGCCGACCCCGTGGTCGGCCAGCTCGCCGCCCGTGCGGATGAGGTCGCGCGGCGGTGGCTGCTCGCGCGGCTGGAGGCGGCCACGCTGGAGGAGGCGGCGGCCGTCCCCGTGCCCGAGTTCGCTCGCGCCGCGCCCGGCGTCTGCGCCGCGGTGCTGGACGCCGTGGGCTCCGACGACGCCCTCGACCGGCTGGCCGCCGACGCGGTTCCCGGCGAGGCACCGGCGGACGCGCTGGCCGCCCTGGCCGGCTCCCGCGAGGGCCCGGCCGTGGTCGCCGCGGCGGAGGCGCTGCGCCGCGCCGTCTCCCAGGCGGCCGCCGACGAGCTCCCGCGCGGCGACGCCGAGGTCCTCGCCGCGCTCACGGACCGCCTCGCCCACGTCTGCGCCCGCCTCGCCGCCGCCGCCATGGCCGGCCGCGGAGCCGACGCCGCCCGCCTCCACGACACCCGCCCCACCCCGGCGGCAGACGAGGACCCCACCGAACCCGCCGCCTCCGGGCCGGCCGCCTCCGGACCCCACCTCGCGCCGGCGCCGCCCCCCGATGGGGGCACGGCTCCGTTGTGGCGGGCCGCGCTGGAGCGGCAGCTGGCGGACGGCGGACGGTTCGGGCTGCTGCTCGTGGAGCTCGACGGCGCCGACCGCCTGGTCCTGACCGAGGGCGACTCCGCGGCGCGGGACCTGTTCGCCCGGACCGGCCGGGCCGTGCGCGGCGCCGTGCGGCGCATCGACCTGCTGGCGCACGAGGAGGACGGTCGCATGTGGGTCGTCGCGCCGGACGCCGGGCGGCCGGGGGCCGAGGCGCTCGCCGTGCGGGTGGCCGACGCCGTCGAGCGGGCGGCGACGGTCCGCGGCGCGCCGCTCACCGCCTCCGTGGGGATCGCGCTCTACCCCGACGACGGGCGCGACGCCGAGGCGCTCACCTCCCAGGCCGAGGAGTCCGCGCTGGCCGCTCGCGCGGCCGGCGTGCGCGTGGCGGGCGGGCCGGGCGCCTAGCCGGCGCGCCGCAGCGTGACGCGGCCGACGCGCATGGCGCCGACGTAGTCCAGGCCGCTGAACGAGAGCGCCCGCGAGGCGGCCATGGTCAGGTCCCACGCCGCGTTGTTGGCGTAGGGCCCGCGGTCGATCACCGGGGCCCGGACGGTGCGCCCCCGGTAGTAGAACTCGACCATGGTCCCGCAGGGCAGGGTCTTGTGGGCGACGCCCACGGTCCGCGGCGTCAGCGTGACGCCGCAGGCGGTACGCGACCCGTAGGAGCCCTCGCCGTAGTGGGTGGCGATGGCCGCGCCGTAGACGGTGGTCAGGGCGGTGGGCGTGGCGGAAGCGGTGCGCGCGGCGGTCCCATCGCCGGGAATCGCCCGCAGCGTGAAGCGCCCCACGCGGTCGGCGCGCCAGGTGGCGGTGAAGGCGCCGGCGCGGCCCGCGGTGGCGCGGGCGACGGTCACCCAGCCCGAGCCGTCCGAGCGCTGGAGCAGCACGGTGCCGCCCTGCTCGACGCCCGCCATGGTTCCCGTCACGCGCTGGCGGCGGCCCAGCAGGGCGCCCGAACCGGCCTTCAGCCCGCCGGGCGCCGCGGAGCCGGGCGCCGTGGCGCCGGTGGTGGGGGTGGCCGCGGAGCCGCGGTCGGGCGCGGCGGTCCCGCCGTATGCGGGGTCGCCGCTCGCCGCCGAGGCGGCGCAGGGCAGGCCGACGGCCGCACTCAGCCCGAGCGCGGCGACCAGCGTCGCTGTCGTGGTACGCGTCCCCATCAGGTTCTCTTGGTCCTGCCTACGGGGTGAGCTGACGGGCTCGCGCGCACACCTCCGAAGAGGCGCGGGCGCTACGACTCACACGTCGAGTCGATTCGCCCCGGCGGACCTGACGGCCCGCAGTGGGTCCCCCGCCCGGCACCCCGCTGAGGGGCACCGGCTCGGCTGGAGCGCGGGAGTATAGGGCTAGGGCCGCGGGATGCGCCGCACGGCGCCGCGCAGCGCCTTGGTGCCCAGCGTCAGGCCGATCTGGGCCAGTTCGCCGGCCGCCTGGAGGGCCGTGCCCACCAGCTCGGCGCCCTCGGGCGCCTTCGCGGGCGGATCGCCCGGCGTGGAGGCGGCGGCGTCGGTGGCCGCGGACGGCCGCACGCCACGAGGCTTGGCGGCCCGCCCGGGCTGGGCGCTGGCCGCCCGGCGCTTGGGCGCCGGCCTGGCCGCGACCGGGCGCTTGGCGTCGCGCCGCGCGCTGCGGCGCTGGGGCCGCCGGGCGGGCAGGCTGCGCAGGACCTCTCCCGTAGGCTCATCTCGGTCGCTCATGCCGCCGACACTATGGCGCAAACTCTCAGCCAGGTGCCCGCAACTTGAAACCATGTGCGACGTTCCACGTAGGAAGATAGGCGCCACCCATCCGGGCCGGTCGGCATTTCCACGCCAGATGCGCGGTCGCCGATTGACTTCAAAAAATGAAGTGCCTAAGATGGAGAACGTATGTTTGAGTGGGGCGGACTGGCTTCAGCCGCCACCTCTCATTGAGCCCAGCGAGGAGCGCGTTTACCTGCGCCCTGGCTTGAGAAACGGATAAGGAATGTCTGTAGCGGAACTGCAAGAACTCGAAGAAGTCAAGGGTCTCATCGTCAGGGGCCAGCAGCTCGGGGTCCTGACCCACGCCGAGGTGGACTCCGCCGTGGCGGAGCTCGACGTGGACGAGGGCGACGTCGAGGAGCTCAAGGGCTGGCTCGAGCGCTCCGAGATCGAGCTGGTCGACGAGGTCGATCCGGCGCTCGCCGCCGCGAACGAGGTGGAGCGCGCGCCCGACAAGCGCGGCCGCCGTCGCGCGAAGACTCCGCTCGACCTCAAGCCGGACATGACCACCGACTCCCTTCAGCTCTTCCTGAAGGACATCGGCAAGGTTCGGCTGCTGACGGCGCAGGAGGAGGTCGACCTGGCCAAGCGCATCGAGCGCGGCGACCTCGACGCCAAGCAGAAGATGGTCGAGTCCAACCTGCGGCTCGTCGTCTCGATCGCCAAGAACTACCGCAACCAGGGCCTGCCCTTCCTCGATCTGATCCAGGAGGGGACGCTGGGCCTGGTCCGCGCCGCGGAGAAGTTCGACTACCGCAAGGGCTTCAAGTTCTCCACGTACGCGACCTGGTGGATCCGCCAGGCCATCGCGCGCGCCCTGGCCGACAAGGCGCGGACCATCCGCATCCCGGTCCACGTCGTCGAGAAGCTCAACAAGATCGGCCGCGCCGAGCGCAAGCTGGTCACAGAGCTCGGCCGCGAGCCCACCGCCGAGGAGATCGCCGACGTCACGGGCATCGAGCCCGAGGAGGTCGACTCGATCAAGCGCTCCGCACAGGCCCCGGTCTCGCTGGAGAAGCCGGTCGGCGACGAGGAGGAGTCCGAGTTCGGCCAGTTCATCGCCGACGAGCGGGCCGAGTCGCCCTACGAGCGGGCGGCCGAGATCCTCACCAAGGAAGCGCTGCGCGAGGCGCTGGAGAACCTCTCCTACCGCGAGCGCCGCGTCCTGGAGCTGCGCTACGGCCTGGGCGGGGAGCACCCCCGCACGCTGGACGAGGTCGGCCGGACGTTCAACGTCACGCGCGAGCGCATCCGCCAGATCGAGAACCAGTCGCTCAAGAAGCTCCAGTCGCTGGCCGAAGCGCAGAAGCTGCGCGACGTCGCCTAGCGTCCATCGTTCGTCCAGGGGCTAAGGCATCGGCGCGCCCGCGCCGATGCACCCCCTGCGATGTTCGACGTCGACGAGTGCCTGCGCCACCTCATCCAGATCGAGGGGTCCGACCTGCACCTCAAGGTCCCGCTGCCCCCGCACGTCCGCGTGCACGGCCGGCTGGCGGCGATCGAGGGCATGGAGGGCCTCAAGCCCGATGACACGAACGCGGCGCTGCGCAAGCTCCTCACGGACGCCGAGCGCTTCGACGAGTTCGACCGCGAGGGCGAGGTCGACTTCGCCTACGCGATCCCCGGGCTCGCGCGCTTCCGTGTGAACGCCTTTCGCCAGCGCGGCTCGATCTCGCTGGTCTGCCGCGCCATCCCCTTCTCGATCCGCTCGGTGGCCGACCTCAACCTCCCGCCGGTGATCTCCGAGCTGGCCGAGGAGGAGCGGGGCATCATCCTGCTCACCGGCACCACCGGCTCCGGCAAGTCGACGACGCTGGCGGCGATCGTCGACCACATCAACCAGAACATGAACCGCCACATCGTCACGATCGAGGACCCGATCGAGTACCTCCACCGTGACCGCAAGTCGATCATCAACCAGCGCGAGGTCGGCTTCGACACCACCTCCTTCAAGCGCGCGCTGCGCCGCGTCCTACGCCAGGACCCCGACGTCATCCTGGTCGGCGAGATGCGCGACGAGGAGACCGTCCACACGGCGCTCTCCGCCGCCGAGACCGGGCACCTCGTGCTCTCCACCGTCCATACGGTCGACGCCACGGAGTCCATCAACCGCCTGCTCGACTTCTTCCCGCCCCACCAGCACCAGCAGGCGCGGGCCATGATCGCCGGGACGCTGAAGGGCGTCGTCTCCCAGCGGCTCGTCCCCACGGTGGACGGCCGGGGGCGCGTGGCGGTCTGCGAGATCCTGCGCATGACCGGCCGGGTGCGCGACATGATCAAGGACCCGGCGCAGACCAACCGCCTCCACGAGGTCATCGAGGAGGGCGAGTACTACGGGATGCAGACGTTCGACCAGGCGCTGCTGGGCCACGTGCAGGCCGGGCGCATCTCGATGGAGGTGGCCCTGCGCACCGCGACGCACCCGCACGACTTCAAGCTCCTCGTCGCCTCCGACGGGCGCCGGGGCACCTCGATGGACGACCTCACGGACGCCAACGCGCGCGCCGCCGGGGTCAACGGGAACGGCTCGGCCGTCCCGGCCGTCTAGATTCTGCGGACCCCTTCCCCCGTACGAGAGGAACGTCCGTGCAGACGACCCTGGGCCAGTTCAACGAGGTCGAGTCGCAGAACCCGTTCAACCTGCAGAACTCCAAGCTGCTCAAGGTCGAGCTCAACCAGGTCACCATCCAGGCCAAGCTCGGATCGATGGTCGCCTACCAGGGCGACGTGAGCTTCGAGCACGCCGGCTCGGGCGGAATGGGGCGGATGCTCAAGAAGGCCATGACCGGCGAGGGACAGTCGCTGATGAAGATCACCGGGCAGGGCGAGGTGTTCCTGGCCGACCAGGCCCAGGACATCCACCTGATCTACCTGGAGGACGACTTCGTCACCGTCAACGGGCCCAACCTGCTGGCCTTCGACAGCGGGATCGACTGGGACATCAAGAAGGTCCAGGGCGCCAGCGGGATGATGGGCGCGGGCCTGTTCAACACGGAGTTGAAGGGGACGGGCTGGGTGGCGATCCTGTCCGACGGGCCTCCGGTGCTGCTCAACGTGGCGACCGCGCCGACGTTCGCCGACGCGCAGGCCGCGATCACCTGGTCCTCGGGGGTCACGACGTCGATCAAGACGGACGTGAACCTCAAGACGCTGGTCGGCCGCGGCTCGGGGGAGTCCATCCAGATGGCCTTCGCCGGCCAGGGCTGGGTGCTCGTGCAGCCGTCCGAGGGCCAGATCGCCGCGGTCGCGTCCGGCGGCGGCGGCGGCGCGGTGGCCGGCGGCCTCGGCAAGATGCTCGGCGGCTGACCCGCCGGCCGCTGACGGGCCTTCGCACACTTCATTTCCTGAAGTCTTGCGCTACCCTTTGGGGAAGTGACGGACCGCAACGCCAACTGTCCCGTCTGCCGTACCGCGGAGGTCGTCTGCTCGAAGTGGACGATGCTGGTGATCCGCGACCTGGCCGAGGGCCGGTCTCGCTTCTGCGAGCTCGAGCGCTCCCTGGCGGGCATCTCGCCCCGCACCCTCTCCCTGCGCCTGCGCGCGCTGGAGGAGGAGGGGATCGTCGAGCGGCGCACGTACCCCGAGGTCCCGCCGCGGGTCGAGTACGCGCTGACCGAGAAGGGCGAGGCCCTGGCCCCGCTCATCGAGGACATGCGCCACTACGGCATGAACTGGCTCAACGCCGACGGCTGCGCCGCGGACTCCGCGGCCGAGCCGGCCGGCGCCGTCGCCGCTTAGTCTCGGAGCACCTCCGCCGCCACCCGGTCCGGCGCCTCCAGCGAGGGCCAGTGCGACACGTCGTCCAGCGCGGCGAACGGGGCGTCGGGGAGCCTTTCGCGGATCCGCCGCGCCATGTGCGCGCCGGAGACCGGGTCCAGCATCCCCCACACGAAGGCGACGGGGACGTCGGTCGTCTCCAGCGCGGTCACCCAGCGCTTCTCGTGCCGGCGGCGGTCGCTGATGTAGTGGATCAGCAGGTGGAGGATCCGGTGCCCGTCGTCGTGCGCGAGCGCCCGCCACATCTGCTCGCCGACAATCTCCGGCGCCGGTCCCGTCGCGAGCGTGGGCCGCAGGGCGGCGGTCAGCGTCTCCTGGTTCAGGGCGGCGGCGACCCGCGGCCCCTGCTCGGGGTCCAGCAGCGCGGTCTGGACCGGCTCGGGACGGTGCAGGTCCGGATACAGCCCGCCGTTGAGCAGGTGCACGCCCTCGACGGTCACGCGCAAGGCGCCGTCGGCCCGGCGGGCCAGGAGCTCCTGCGTCACCGTCGCCGCGTAGTCGTGGGCGAGCACGCGGGTCGAGTCCACGCCCTCGTGCTCCCACAGCGCCTCCACGAGGTCGGCCTGCTCGTGGATCGAGTAGTCGTGCTCGGCGGGCTTGTCCGAGGCGCCGAACCCGAGGAAGTCGGGGAGCAGCAGCGCGTGGCGCTCCGCGAGCGCCGGTGCCACGCCGGCCCAGTCGTGCGAGGAGCTGGGGAAGCCGTGGAGCACCGTCATGACCGATCCGGATCCCATCCGGCGCACGAACACGTCCCGCTCGGCGCCGCCGACCGGCAGTCCCACGCGTTCGCCGTCCTCCCACCACCGCTCGACGTCGACCACGCGGCCAGCCTCTCACAGGGAGGAGCGGGCGGGGGCGCGCCGAAGGTGCCGTCATGCGCAACCGGACGCTGCATCAGTCGCTCCGCGACTTCGCCGAGCAGGCCGCCTTCCAGCTGGAGGCCGATGCCTCGGGTGGGGCCGAGATCCCCTTCGAGGTCGTGGAATCGCCGGGCGCCCGGGCGCCGCTGTACTGCTACCGGCCCCTGACCGGCCAGTTCATCCGCGAGCGGCTCGGGGTGCTGGGGCGGCTGCCCACGTACGGGCCGGCCAAGCACGCGATCGAGTCGCTGGGCGGCGTGGACGCCTACCTGCGGGTGCGCGGCGAGCCCCGGGTGCCCGAGCAGTCGGGCGAGCGGGCCGACGCGGCGCTGCGCTCCTTCCTCTCCACCCTGTACGCCGAGGTCACCGAGTTCGAGTTCTCGGCCGAGCGCTTCTCGCGCGCCTACGCCGAGCTCGAGGCGGCCGTGTACGAGACCCGCGCGCTGAGCGCGGTGATCGCGCCGCTGCACGGGCTCGAGCTGGTCTCCGAGGACGTCCCGATCGTCGAGGGCCTGTCGCTGGTGCGCGCCGACACGGTCGAGGGCGCGCCCGCCGAGGCGGTGTGGGGCCGGCCGGTCCCGGGCCCCGGCGACGCGCCGAACGCCGTGGTCATGCTCTCCGTGGAGGGCGCGCCGGGCGACGGGCCGCCGCTGGCCGAGGCCCGCGCCCGCTTCGCGGCGCTGCTCACGGCCCTGCGCCTGGTGGACGCCGCCGGGTTCGCGCTGGGCTCCTCGGCCTGGGCGCGGACCGACGCCGGCCCGTGGCAGCTGGTCTCGCTGGCCACGGGTGGCGGCGTGCCCGCCGGCCCGCCCTATCGAGTCGAGCCCGACGAGGAGGACGAGCTGCGCGGGTTCTGCAACCTCGTGGCCCGGCGGGCCGAGGGCGCGCGGGGCGAAGTGGCGTTCGCGTTGCGGCGCTTCGAGATGGCCTGCGAGCGGACCGACCCCTTCGACGCGCTGACCGACCACCTGCTGGCGCTGCGCTCGCTGCTGGAGCCGGAGGGCCCCGCGAGCGGGCGCCTGGCCCAGCGGCTGGCCGCCATCTGCGCGATGCCCGAGCAGCGCGCGGCGCTGGCCGAGCGCGCTGCCCACGCGATCTCGCTGGAGCGCGGAATCGTCGCCGGCCTCGCGCCGGCCGCGCCCGACGCCGAGGCGCTCGTCGCCGATACCGCCCACCACCTCCGCGCCCTCCTGAGAGACGTCCTCTGCGGCCACCTCTCCGAGGACCTCGTCACGGTGGCCGACGACCTGCTCGCCGAAGCGCTCGATGGCCCACATGAAGCCAATCCGTCACAAACCGGGGCCGACTCCCCGCCAACGAACGCCAATCCGTACCCGGAGCCGGGCGAATCCGAGCCGGAGACGGCGGATTTCGAGCCGCAGATCGTCGCGGAAGACGCGCGGCGGGCGGGCGAAACGGCCGAATCGGAGCCGGACGTGGCGGACTCTGAGCCGCAGACCTCGTTCTTCGACGTGGAGATGCCGGGCGCCGAGTGGGCCTTCCCCGGTGACGACGACACGTCCGAGCGCGAGCGCGTCTTCTTCTAGCCGCCGGGCCGGCCCACAGCGGGCCTTGACCCCGATACTCCATATCACGTAGTGTCGAAGTGGCGGGAGCGCCAGCGGATTCACGTCCGCCGCGCATGGACGACGCTCCCACACCCAGCCGGCGCCGGGCCCTACGGGCCCTTCTGGCGCTGACCCTCGTCCTCGCCGCACCCGGCGTCGCCGCCGCGAGCACGACGCATGACCTGCGCGGCGACTGGCGGGTCTGCGGCCCCGACAAACCGCCCGGGACGCCCGCGAACGCTCCCTGCACGGCGGCCGACCAGCTCTGGCACATCACCTCCATGGACCTGTCCACCGGCGCGTTCACGGGCAACGGATCGGGCACGCCGCCGAACAACCTCACCTTCCAGATGTCCGGGACGGCCACCGGGGACGCGTTCGACATGCGCAACCCCCACGACACGATCTCCTACGAGGCGCACTGGACGGGCACGATCTCGGCCGACGGCAACTCGATGTCGGGCAACTGGGCAACGGGCAACGGGCCGACGACGAGCCCGTGGTACGGGGTCCGGACCTCCGGCCCTCCCGGAGGCCCGCCCCCCAGCGGCAGGCGCTCGACGGCCACCACCCTCACCTGCGACCGAGGCGCCGACCCCGGTTCCGCGTGGACGTGCGTGGCGGCGGTGTTCGACACCGCCCCGGGGACCCCGAGCGCTCCGGCCGGTCCGGTGAGCGTCGTGTCCAGCGTCGACAGCACCGTCAAGTTCAGCTGTGGGCTGAGCCCGGATCCGTCCTCGAGTGACACCTCGACATGCTCGGGGACCTTCGCATCGGATGGACGCGCGACGACGCTGACGGCCGACTACGCCGGCGTCGGCGCGCACGACCCCAGCCGCGGCGCGTTCGGCATCGACGCGCAGTGCACGAACCTCAGCACGCTGCGGGCGACCTGTGCCGACGCGACCGGTCCGCCCGCGGTCTGCGGTCCCACCGGGACGATCCTGCCCCAGTGCTACCTCCCGGTGAACCTGCCGGTCGTCTGCGGCGGGTCGGGAACGGTTCTGGTGGCCTGCCAGTCGGAGGGGCCCTACATCGTCGCCTGCGGGGGGACCGGGACGATCCTGCCGCAGTGCACGCACCCGCCGCCGCCGCGCCCCAACATCTGCGGCCCGTCCACGGGGACGATCCTGCCCGCCTGCACGGGCGCCAACAACCCGATCACGGTGTGCGGGCCCTCCGGCACCATCCTGCCCCAGTGCAACTTCGGCGGGCCGATCGGCGCGACGCCCCTGGACGTGCCCAACGGGACCGGCGACGTCGACGTCACGGTCACCTGTCCCAGCTCGGTGGCGAGACTCGGGGGCTCGGACGGGCCGCGCACCGCGCAGGTTCGCCTGCCGCAGCCGAAGACGAAGTGCCAGGGTGCCGCTGAGCTGGCCGCGCTGCGGGACCGGCTGGCGTTCGCGCTCGGCACCTACGCCACGTCCGCGAGCCAGGCCTTCCGAAGGCAGGCCGTCGCGGTTGGGCCGTTCGACGTGACCCGCTACAACGCCGGCACCGCGCAGGACATGGGCCTCTACAACTCCAGGGTGTTCGAGGGCCGGGCCTACAGGATCACCCAGGCCTACTTCGGTCCGAGCGGCAACCCGCTCCCGGGCGTCCTCAACGAGGCCGGCCGGCAAGAAGAGCTGGGAGGACGGTGCTGCCCGGTGTACATCGGGCCCGATGGGATCTGGGCGCGGTTCGGTGGCCGGGTCGACGGGGTCGGGGGCTACACCTCGGCCTACTCGTCCGCGTGGAAGCGCTTTCCCGCGGGCGAGAACCCCGGCCCCCGGTGGGTCTCGGACGGGTCGGGATCGCTTCGGGGAGCGCTCGACCAGTACGCCAAGGCGGCCGGTCGCAGCCACGGGCCCACACTTCCGGGCGCCGCCCAGGGCCTTCGGCTCCCCCCGTACGGCCCGCCCACCGCCGGCGCGGCCGCCACGCGACCTGGTTGCACGCCGGGCGGGCGCGGCGTGTCCCGACGTTTCACGCTCCGCAGCGGTGAAAGGCGGCGAGTCCGGATCCGCCTGTCCCGCGCGACCGTGCGCAGGCTCGTCCGCTGCGCCACCCGCGGGGCCCGCGTGCTTCCGGTGCGCCTGATCGTCAGCTTCGCGGCCAAGCCCCGGCCGGTCGTGCGGTTCTACGACATCCGGATGCGCATCAAGCGCTAGGCCGTCGTCTCCGCCAGCATCCGCGCGCGCTCGCGGTCGGAGGCGAAGAGGAACCGCAGGACGCGCCCCAGACCCTCGATGTCGTGGACGTCGTCGTCGAGGTGGGGGACCAGCGCCAGGCGGCGGTCGTCCAGGCGCTGCGCCAGGTGCTCGATGTTCTCGGCGTCCCGGCGCGCCAGCAGCTGGTAGTCGCGCAGGTTGTCGGCCACCTTGCGCGCCAGCGCCGGGCTGAGCTCGTCGTCCAGGAGGTCCGCGACCTCGTCGGGGTCGGCGTCCGGCGCCTCGTCGTGGTGGACCCGGTTGACGATCACGCCGCCGAAGGGCATCTCCGCGTCGCGCAGCTTCTGCCAGAAGTAGATGGCCTCGTCGATCGGCTCGCGCTCGGGCGACGTCACGAGCAGGAAGGTGGTGTCCGGGTCCTCCAGCAGCGCGTTGACCTGCTCCGCGCGCTCGCGGAAGCCGTCCAGCAGCCCGCCCAGCGAGCGGAAGAACACGGACAGGTCCTCCAGCAGGTCCACGCCGGTCACGCGCTTGAGGACCGAGAACACCATTCCCGTGCCGCGGCCCACGATCCGTCCGGCGATCCCGCTCGGCCTGAGGAAGACCTGGAGCGCCCGGCCCTCCAGGAACCCCGTGAGCCGGTCCGGCGCGTCCAGGAAGTCCAGCGCGTTGCGCGACGGGGGCGTGTCGAGGACCAGCAGGTCGAAGTCGTAATCGCGGTCGAGGTCGTGGAGCTTGCTCATCGCCGTGTACTCCTGCGAGCCCGCGACCGCGTTGGACAGCTCGTTGTAGATCCGGTTCTCCAGGATCTCGTCGCGCGTGCGCTCGTCCGGGGCCAGGCGCTCGATGACCTCGTCGAACGTGCGCTTGGCGTCGAGCATCATCGCCCACAGCTCGCCCTTCATCTCGATCCCCGCGGCCTCGAACAGGGCCGGATCGACGAGGTTCGGCTCGTTGCCCAGCTCCTCCAGGCCCAGCGAGTTGGCCAGCCGCTTGGCCGGGTCGATCGTCACCACCGCCACCTTCCGCCCGCGCGCGGCCATGCCCATGGCGATCGCCGCCGACGTGGTGGTCTTGCCCACGCCGCCCGAGCCGCCGCAGATGCACACGCGCTTGCCCTTCAGCGCCTCGGCGACGTTCACAGCGCCACCTCGAGCTCCCGCGACAGCGCCTCGAACTGGTCGGGCCCGATCTCCGGCTCGAAGATGAACGGGAGCTTCACGGCCTCGCCGCCGGTGGCCTCCTCCAGCCGCGCGACCTGCTCGCGCTGGCCGCGGGCGCGGCGGTGCTCGGACAGCGCCGCGCGCAGGGCGGCGCGGGCGACCGGCGATCCGGCGCCCTCCAGCGCGCGCGACAGCGTGCCGGCCTGGCGCGGGCCGAAGCGCTCGGGGTAGAGCGCGTTGACGATCACGCGGTCGAGCTTGAGCCCCAGCTCCCGGCGCAGCTCGTCGCGCAGGGTGAGCGTCTCGTTGACCGGCATCTCCTCGGGCAGCGCGACCGCGATCACGCCCGTGTGGCGCGGGTCGGTGATCGTGGCGTGGATCGTGCGGCCCTGCGCGGCCACCGGGCCGACGCGCGCCACGTTGGCGAAGGTCAGCGGCGTGCGCATGATCGCCAGCCCGTGCCCCGTGGCCGGCGCGTCGACGATGACCAGGTCGTAGCGCCGGGCGCCGCGCGTGCGGCGCTGCATCTGCACGAGCTCCCAGACCTTGCCCATCGTGACCATCTCGCTCATGCCGGGCGTGGCCACGGCGAAGTACTGGAACATCCGCGAGCCCGACAGCAGGTCGGCCAGCGGCTTCACGCGGATCTGGATGCGCAGGTACTCCTCCAGCGCGTGCTGGGGGTCGATGGAGATCGTCCACAGGCCGTCGGCGATCTCGACCTCGCGGAAGTGCGAGTCCTCGCCGTGGAAGGCGCGCGCGATGCGGTCCTGGTCGGCCACCTCGACGACGATCGTCCGCCGTCCCTCGCGGGCGGCGGCCATGCCCAGGGCGGCGGCGACGGTCGACTTGCCGACGCCCCCCTTTCCAGTCACGAAAATCAGGCGCTTGTCGAGCAGGCGGGGCACGGCTGTGAGCGTACCCAGGTCGCCTGCGCGCGATTCCGCGGCGCTAACCGACGCGGATCGACGCCGCCGTGACCTGCGAGCGGGGGCCGCCGGTCTCCAGCGCGGTGGTGGAGCAGCTCAGGCGGACGGCGTGCCCGGCGGCGACCCGGGAGCGCTGGGCGCGCGAGAGGCGCACGGCGACGAGACGCGACTCCCCCGCCGGGACGGTCGCGGGCCGAGCCAGGCAGCTGCCGGACATCCGACAGCCGCGCCGCGCCTCGGTCGTGCACGTCGCGCGCAGGGCCGTCCGGCCCGCCGGCGCCGCGGCGAAACGGGCGAGGTCTCGCCCGAAGCCGCGCGCGAAGCGCCCCGCGGCGCTGTAGCGCGCCACCTCGACGAAACCGGTGCCCCGGGCCGCGGCGAACACATCGTCGCCCGGGCCCTCGGCCAACGCGCCGGTGCCCGACGCGTCGAGGCCGGCCGCCCCCAGGCCCAGAGGGTCGAGGAGGCGCAGGCCGCGCCGCAGCGTTCCCTCGGCCAGGAAGGTCAGCGCCCCCGGCGACGAGGCCGGCGCTCCCGCCGCGTCGAGCTGGAAGGTGAAGGGAACGGTGCTGAAGTAGTGCGAGCCCGGGCTCGGCTCGCCGTAGGCGCCCGAGACCGCCGCCCCACCCGCGGAGTCGGCCCCCAGCGCGGCGACCAGGAGGCGCTCGGCGCGGGGGGACGGATGGTCCTGGAGTGCCAGCGCGCCGTGCGCCCACGCCTGGTCGGGCCGGCCGTCCGCGCCGAGTCGGGCCACGGCGACGCGGGGCGGTGCGCCGGGATTTGGCGCGTCCGCGACGCCGGCGACCAGGACGCGGCCCGCCAGGTCGCGCACCACCGCGCTGGCGTCGGTTGAGACGCCGCCCTGCGCCTCCGGGGCGGCCGCGGTGCCCGCGGTTCCGAACGCGTCGTCGGCGGCGCCGTCGGACCGCAGCCGCGTCACCGCCATCCCGCGCCGGCCGTCCGCGCCGGTGAGCGTTCTCGGCACGAGCACGCCGCCGTCACCGTCCACGAACACGGGCCATCCGGCGCTGGCCGGGAGCCCGACGCGGCGCTGGCCGCCGGAGCCGAACGCGGTGTCGAGGGCCCCGGCGGGGGAGATGCGGATCAGGAGCAGGTCGCTGCGCGACCGTCCGACGACCAGGATCGCGCCGTCGTCGAGCTCACGCGCGATCGGCGTGGACTCGAACGTCGCGGGCACGCGCGTGGACACCGTGCCGCCGATCCCGAACGCGGCGTCGGGGCGCCCGTCGGAGCGCAGGCGAGTGAGGGTCAGCTGCGTG
The DNA here is from genome assembly GCA_033856025.1 of Solirubrobacteraceae bacterium. Taxonomy (GTDB): domain Bacteria; phylum Actinomycetota; class Thermoleophilia; order Solirubrobacterales; family Solirubrobacteraceae; genus AC-38. The sequence continues at coordinate 81,280 of JAWVFQ010000034.1, forward strand.
GCCGGCGCGTCCAGGTCGCGCGTGACGAGCACGGGGCGGTCGCCGGCGTGGCCGGCGAGGGTCGCGAGGCGGGTTCCCGGGAGATGCAGCAGCACGCTGCCGTGAGCGCCGCGCGTCGCCGCGCCCGCCGCCGGCGCGATGACCAGTGCGAGCATCAGCGTGCCCATCGTTGCTCCCGTCCTTCCCCACCGCCCGCCCATCGCCGCGATCATCGCATTCCGTCGGCAGGAATGCACCGGACGGTTGCGAATAACGGGGAGCCATGGGTTTCCCCGAGCATCGGAGCACGCCGTGACCGACCACGCCAAGGTGATCGCCTTCGCCAACCAGAAGGGCGGCGTGGCGAAGACCACCACCACCCTCAACGTCGCCGTCGCCTTCGCCGAGAAGGGGCACCGGGTCCTGTGCATCGACATGGACCCGCAGGGCAACCTGACCATGTCGCAGGGCATCGACCCCGACACGGTGGACAAGTCGATGTACGACGTGCTCGTCCACCACACGTCGATCCGCGAGGTCATCCGCAAGCGCGAGGTCGACATCGCCTGCGCGTCGATCGACCTCGCCGGGGCGGAGATCGCCATGTCCACCCAGATCGGCCGCGAGCGCTCGCTCCAGAAGGCGCTGCGCCCGGTGATGGAGGACTACGACTTCATCTGCATCGACACTCCGCCGAGCCTCGGACTGCTCACGATCAACGCCCTCACGGCGGCCGACATGGTGATCGTCCCCGTCCAGTGCGAGTATCTGTCGATGAGGGGGCTGATCCAGCTCCAGAACACCCTGTCGATGATTCGCGAGAACCTCAATCCCGACGTCCAGATCGAGGGCATCCTGCCCACGCTGGTCGACACCCGGACGGTCCACGCCAAGGAGGCCA
>JAWVFQ010000035.1:0-77477 GCA_033856025.1 Solirubrobacteraceae bacterium
GTCCGCGTCGAAGCGCTCGTGCACGACGGCGGTGGTGCCGTGGATCGCGCTGCGCACGAGGATCGAGAGGCCCCCGACGTGAGACAGCGGCAGGGCGGACAGCCAGCGCTCCTCGGGATCGAGCCCCAGCGCCACCGCCGAGCCCAGGGCGCTCCACAGGAAGTTGCCGAAGGTGAGCGGGACCGGCTTCGGTGTCCCCGCCGAGCCCGACGTGTGGATGACCGCCGCCACCGCGGCGAGCTCGTGCTCGTCGCGCAGCGCGACCTCCGGCTCCGGCCCCTCCAGCGCCGAATCCACCACCAGCGCGCCCACGGTCTGGGCCGCGCGCTCCGCCTCCCCCAGGCGCACGTCGACCGGCACCGCCACCGCCCCCAGCCGCCAGCACGCGTGCAGCGCCTCCGCGAAGGCCGCGCCGGGCGGCAGCAGGAGCGCCACGCGGTCCCCCGGCCCCGCCCCGAGCGCCGCCAGGCGCCGGGCCCCCGCATCCGCGCGCTCCAGCAGCTCGGCGTAGGAGAGCGCCTGCGCCGGCGTGGCCACGGCCGGGCGCCCGGCGGCCACCCCGGCGGCGCGGGGCAGCCAGGCGGGGACGGTCCCTCGGCTCGCCACGCCCGGAGTATCCCGGCGGGCGCCGGTAGATTCCCCCGCCATGTCCGTCACCTGGACCCCGGCCGGGGAGTACGAGGACATCCGCTACGAGCTCTCGGGCGACGGGATCGCGAAGCTGACGATCGCCCGCCCCGAGGTCCGCAACGCGTTCCGGCCCCAGACGCTCATCGAGCTCTCCGACGCCTTCGAGCGCGCGCGGGAGGACCTCGACGTCGGCGTCATCGTCCTCACCGGCGAGGGCGACCAGGCCTTCTGCTCGGGCGGCGACCAGCGCGTGCGCGGCGACGCCGGCTACCTGGCCGAGGACGAGGCGGCCCGCCGCGGCGTCGGGCGCTTCCACGTGACCGACCTCCAGGTGCAGATCCGCCGCACCCCCAAGCCCGTGGTGGCGATGGTCGCCGGCTACGCCATCGGCGGCGGCCACGTGCTGCACATCGTCTGCGACCTGACGATCGCCGCCGACAACGCCCGCTTCGGCCAGGTCGGCCCCAAGGTGGGCAGCTTCGACGGCGGCTACGGCGCCGGCCTGCTCGCGGCGCAGGTGGGCCAGAAGAAGGCCAAGGAGATCTGGTTCTTGTGCCGCCAGTACGACGCCGGCGAGGCGCTGGAGATGGGACTGGTCAACGCCGTCGTTCCGCTGGATCGCCTGGAGGACGAGACCGTCCACTGGTGTCGTGAGATGCTCGCCCTCTCCCCCTTCGCGCTGCGCCTGCTCAAGGCCAGCTTCAACGCCACCGAGGACGGGCTGGCCGGGATCCAGCAGCTCGCCCACGACACGAACCTCCTGTTCTACGGCTCCCCGGAGGCCCAGGAGGGCCGTGACGCCTATGTCGAGAAGCGCGTCCCCGACTTCGGCAAGTTCCCCCGCCGGCCGTAGGCAGGGAGCGGTGCGCATCTGGCTCATGGCGGCCCGGCCGCGGACGCTGCCCGCCGCGGTGGCGCCCGTCCTGGTCGGCACCGCGCTGGGCACCCAGCGCCACGACTTCCGCCCGCTCGCCTTCGCGGCGGCGCTGGTGGGCGCGGTGCTCATCCAGGTCGGGACGAACCTGTCCAACGACTACTCCGACGCGCGCCGGGGGGCGGACACGGAGGACCGCCTCGGCCCGGTCCGCGTGACCGCGGGCGGCCTCGTCCCTCCCCGCCAGGTGCTGGTGGCGGTGTGGGTCACGTTCGGCCTGGCCGTGCTGGTGGGGCTCTACCTCGTGGTCGTCGCCGGGTGGCAGCTGCTGCTGGTGGGGATCGCCTCGATCCTGGCCGGCGTCCTCTACACCGGGGGCCCGCGACCCTACGGCTACGAGGGCCTGGGCGAGGTCTTCGTCTTCGCCTTCTTCGGGATCGTGGCCGTGACCGGCTCCTACTTCGTGCAGACCGAGCGCCTGGACAGCGAGGCGTTCGCGCTGGCCATCCCGGTGGGGCTGCTGGCGGCGGCGATCCTGATGGTCAACAACATCCGCGACCGCGAGACCGACGCGCGCGCCGGCAAGCGCACGCTGGCGGTGCGGTTGGGCGCGAGCGGCGCCCGGGCGCTGTACGCGGCGATGATCTTCGGCGCGTACATCCTGCTGCCGCTGGTGTGGGTGGCGGCGTCGCTGGAGGCGTGGGTCCTGCTGCCCGCGCTCACGTTCCCGCTCGCGCTGCGCCTGACGGCCGAGGTCTCGGAGCGCACCGACGGCCCGTCGCTGAACGCCGCGCTCGCCCGCACCGGGATGCTCCAGCTGACCTTCTGCGCGCTGCTGGCCGCCGGGATCCTGCTGTCCTGATGGAGGTCGAGCGCGTCGCCTACCGGTTCCGCGCGCCGGTGGAGACGGCGTTCGGCAGCCTGGAGTCGCGCGAGGTGCTGCGGGTCCGGGTGGGCGGAGGCGTGGGCGAGGCGGCGCCGCTGGAGCCCTACGACGGCGTGTCGCTGGAGGACGTCGAGGCGGCGCTGCGGGCCGCGGCGGTTGACGAGCCCGACGCGGAGACCGCGCTCGCCCGGCTGGCCGGCGGCCCGCCGCAGGCGCGCGCGGCGGTCGAGATGGCGGCGTGGGACGCGCGCGGGCGCCGGCGGGAGGCTCCCGTGGCATCGCTGCTCGCGGACGGTCCGTTCCAGGCCGTACCGGTGAACGCGCTGATCGGGGAGGCCGACCGGGCCGGCGCCTCCCGGGCCGCGGCGGAGGCGGTCCGCGCCGGCTTCCGCTGCGTGAAGGTGAAGGTGGCGACGGGCGACGACGCCGGGCGGCTGGCCGCGGTCCGCGCGGCGGTCGGGCCCGACGTGGCGATCCGCATCGACGCCAACGGAGCCTGGACGGTCGACGAGGCGGTGGTGGCCCTGGAGTCGCTGGCGCCGGTCGGGATCGAGCTCTGCGAGGAGCCCGTCCACGGCGTCGCCGCGTTGCGCGAGGTCCGCGCCCGGGTCGACGTCCCGATCGCCATGGACGAGACGGTCACGCGCGAGCCCGGCGCGGCGGGCTCCGGAGCCACCCACGCCGTCTGCCTCAAGATCGCCGCCCTCGGCGGGATCGGCCCGCTGATGGACGCCGCCGCCTCGGCCCGCGCCGCCGGGAGCGACGTCTACCTGGCCTCGACGTTCGACGGCCCGATCGGGATAGCCGCCGCCCTCCACGTCGCGGCCGCGCTGCGCGTGACGCGGCCCTGCGGCCTGGCGACGCTCGCGCTGTTCGCGGACACGAAGGACCCATTTCCCCCGCACAACGGCACGATCCACGTACCAGACGCCGCCGGCCTCCTACCCTGACCTCCGGCATGGTCTGCAACCCTCCGGGGTCGTCCGCGCGCCGGTCGGGGTTAGGTCGGTGGCACGACCCGCGGTCAGAGTGGGTTGCCCATACGGACAAGAGCTCCGCTGACAGTGAAGCTTTTCGCGCAGGTGCCCGGGGGCGGCGCGTCCGGCGGTTTGGCCTGGAAATAGGACGTCGGAAGATCAAATCCGACGATGCCGCCAAATGAGCCGGGTCCCGATTTTGGGTCGTATGCAAACCCAAGATCGGTAAGCGGGCTTATACCCGGTAGCCCTTTGCCCGCGAATGAGCCCGTCTTCCAGTTCAAGGTACCGACCCCGTAGACGAAGTCGATCTCATATCCCATCGCCGCGACGGCTGGCCCCTCCTTCGGAGGCCCCGCGACGAGGACGGACTGCCCGGGCTTACTCCACACCACACCGACACCGCACACGACGTTGAGGTAAGTCCCTCTCGAACTGATGACCAGCAGATCGACTGAAGGCACGCCTTTCGTCACCCCCACGCACGCGAACGAAAGCGAGTTGAGGACGTATTCACCGCCCCCGCCGACCAGCTGAACCGGGGGATTGGTCTTCGCGGCTGCCGCGAATGTGCATGCGCCCTTCACACCGCTCTCCGCTCTGGCCTTCGGCGCTGCGATGCCTACGACAAGGACCGCGCCGGCCGCCGCCAAGGCAATGAGCGACCTTGCGGTCATACCCCTGCAAATCGGGTTACGCCTGGCCCGATTTGTCGCTAGGTGCGTCACGACAACAAACACACGCGGGCCCTCGATTGTGTTTCGCTGGATACAGCGGCGATCCGCCGTCGGCTTTAGCGCAGGCCGGCACGGAGCGCGAGGACGCGCCGGACGGACGCGCGGAGGGCCGCGGCGTCGATGCGCCCGGCGGTGACGTCGCGGGCCAGGGCGTCGGCGGCGGTGGAGCCGGACGCGTAGCCGCCGCAGTAGAGGAGGAGGTCGTTGCCCGCGGCCAGGGACTGGCGGCCGAGGCCGGTCGGGGTGCCGTAGCGGCGCAGGGCGACGACGTCGAGGTCGTCGGTGATGGAGACGCCGGTGAAGCCGGCGTGGCCGCGCAGCTCGTCGGTGGAGACGCGGCGGGAGAGCAGCGCGGGGCGGCCGGACAGCGCCGGGTAGATGGCGGTGCTGGTCATCGCCAGCTTCGCGCCGGCCGCGCTCGCCGCGACGAAGGGCGACTCGTCGATGCGCCGCAGCGTGGCCAGCGGGAGGTCCACGCGCTGGGCCACGTCGTCCTCGTTGCGCGAGACCGTCCCCAGCCCCGGGAAGTGCTTGAGCGTCGCGGCGACGCCACCCTCCTGGAGGCCGCGGACGAACGCGCTGCCCAGGCTGGACACGCGCGCGGGGTCACGGGAGTAGGAGCGCTCGGTGCGCGACTGGAAGGAGCCCGGGCGCCCGACGTCGAGGACGGGTGCCAGGTTGACGTTGACGCCGGCGTCGAGCAGGTTCGCCGCCGTCGCGCGGCCCTCGCGGAGCGCGACCGCGGCGCTGTTGAGGCGACCCAGCGCCGCGGGCGAGCGCGAGGGCGCGCCGCCCAGGCGCTTCACCTGTCCGCCCTCCTGGTCGATCATCACCAGCAGCGGGGCCCGCAGCCCGGCCGGGCGCCGGATGGCCTGGAGGCCGCGCATGGTCGCGCGCAAGCGCGCCCGCGAGCCGACATTCTCGCCGAACAGGATCACCCCGCCCGCCTCCCCGCGCGCGATACGCCGGCGCAGCGCGGCCGGCGGCGTCGTGCCGCCGTAGGAGAACACCGTCGACAGGCCGGCGAGCTGGCGGGCGGAGAGGCCGGCCGCCGGATCGTTCGCCGTCGGAGTCGACCCGCCCGACTGGGCGCCCGCCGCGGCGGCGGTCAGCCCGGCCAGCCAGACGGCGGCGGCCACCGCGCGAATCGCCCGGTGCCGGCCGGCTGTGGCGTGCAGGCGCTTCACGCCCGCCCTCAACCCGCGCGGGCCGGGAGGGTTGCGGCGCGCTCGATCGCGGCGGCGACGATCGCGGGCGCCTCCAGGTGGACGGCGTGGCGCGTGGCGGGCACCGGGACGAGGTCGCAGCGCGGCAGGGACACGGCCATCCGCTCGGCCACCTTGCGGTACTTCGCGTCGCGCTCCCCCACGATCAGCGTGACCGGCATCCGCAGCTCCTCCAGCCGGCCCCACAGCGGCTCGCAGGCGCCCTGCCCCAGCCCGCGCAACGCAGCGGCGAGTCCGGAAGGCGCGTTGCGCAGGCGGTCCGCGCGCGCCGTCTCGGCCACCTCGGGCGCCTGGCCCTTGAACAGCGGCCCGCGGGCCCAGCGGTCCGCGAAGGCCTCGATCGTCGACGCCTCGATCCGGGTCGCCAGTTCCGCGTCCTCCTCGGCGCGCGCGGCGCGCTCCACCGGGTCCGCGATCCCCGGCGTCGCTCCGATCAGCACCAGGGACTCCACCCGCCCGGGATGCGCGAGCGCGACGCGCAGCGCCACGCGCGCGCCCATGGAGTAGGCCGCCAGCGCGAAGCGGTCGGGCGCCAGCGCGGCCACATCCTCGGCGCAGAGCTCCGGCGTGATCGGCCGCGCCGCGGACGCCTCACCGTGCCCGCGCAGGTCGGGCGCCAGGAAGGGACGGGCGCGGTCCAGGTGCGCGGCCACCCCGTCCCAGCTGCGACCGGTGTTGGTGAATCCGTGGAGGGCGACGACGGCCGTGGGCACCGCCCCATGATGCCCGCAGGCGTGGCTATAGCGTTCCCCGGATGGACAGCCACGTCCTCCTGCGCGCCTTCTGCGACGAACTCGCGCGCTGCGGGATGACCGACGCGTGCACCTCGCCGGGCTCGCGCTCCTCCCCCATCGTCCTCGCGCTGGCCCGCGAGCGCCGGCTGCGCGCCTGGTCGCACGTGGACGAGCGCTGCGCCGGGTTCTTCGCCCTGGGCGCGGCCAAGGCATCCGGACGGCCGGTCGCGGTCGCGGTCACCTCGGGGACCGCGACGGCCGAGCTGACGCCCGCCGTCCACGAGGCGCGCGAGGCGCGCGTGCCGCTGCTCGTCCTCACCGCCGACCGTCCGCCCGAGCTGCGCGAGGTCGGCGCGGGACAGGTGATCGACCAGGTCAAGCTCTACGGCTCCGCGGCCAAGTGGTTCTTCGAGGTCGGGACGCACGAGGCCACCCCCGAGCGGGTGCGTTGGATGCGCGCGCTGGCCTGTCGCGCGTACCGCGTCGCGCTCGAGGCCCGGGCCGGCGTCGTGCACCTGAACTTCGCGCTGCGCGAGCCGCTCTTGCCCCCGGCGCAGCTGCCCCCGGACGAGACCGGGCGCCCCGGCGGCGCGCCCTGGACGGCGCACGCGGAGACCGACGCCCGGCCCGAGCCGGACGCGCTGGACCGGCTCGCGCGCCTCGTGGCGGAGCGCCCCCGCGGCGTGATCGTGGCCGGGCGCTGGGAGCGCGGCGCGGCGCTGGGCACCGCGGCCGCGGGCCTCTCGGAGGCCACCGGCTATCCGGTGCTCGCCGACCCGCTGTCCGGCGCGCGACTGGGCGGCGCCGTCGCCCACTACGACGCGCTGCTGCGCGACGACGCCTGGGCCGGAGCCCACGCCCCGGACCTGGTCCTGCGCGTCGGCGACCTGCCCACGAGCAAGCCGCTGCGCGCCTGGCTGGCCGGCGCGCCGGACGCCGAGCAGGTGGCGATCGTGCCCGACGGCGTCGTCCAGGATCCCGACGCCGCCGTGACGCGAGTGGTTCACGCGGATCCCGCCGTGACCCTGGCCGAGCTCGCCGAGCACACCTCGCGCGCCCCCGACGCCGCGTGGGTGGCCGCCTGGGAGCGGGCCGACGCGGCCGCCGTGGTGGCGATCGGCGAGGCGCTGGGCGGCGAGCTCTCGGAGCCGCTGGTCGCCGCCGAGCTGGGGCGCCTCCTCCCCCGCGAGGCCACGCTGTTCGTCGCCTCGTCCATGCCCGTCCGCGACGTGGAGACGTTCTTCCCGGCCCGCACGGACGCGCCGCGGGTGCTGTCGAATCGCGGCGCCAACGGGATCGACGGGACCGTCTCGTCCGCCTTCGGAGTGGCCGCCGCGTCGGGCGGCCCGGTCGTCCTGCTGACCGGCGACGTCGCGCTGGCCTACGACATCGGCGGGCTGCTGGCGGCGCGCCGCCTGGGCCTCGACGTCAAGGTCGTCCTGCTCAACAACGACGGCGGGGGGATCTTCCACTTCCTGCCGATCGCCGGTGAGCGCGACGCGTTCGAGGAGCACGTCGCGACCCCCACCGGCCTTGACTTCGCGCGGGCCGCGGAGCTCTACGGGCTCGAGCACCGCCGCGTGGACAGCCGCGAGGCGCTGGCCGAGCGCCTCGCGGCACCCGGGCCGGCGATCCTCGAGGTGCGCACCGACCGCGAGGCGAACGTCGCCCTGCACCGCGCGGTCTGGGAGCGCGTCAGCGCCGCTGCGCGATGACCTCGGCCCCGCGGCCGGGGACCAGGGTGATGTTGCGGACCTTCGCCCGCTCGTCCTCGGGCCGGGCGGCCCGCAGCCGCAGCTCCGAGAGGATCGTGCGCAGCACCACCTTCATCTCGAACATGGCGAAGCCGGCGCCCAGGCAGCTGCGCCGGCCGGCGCCGAAGGGGATCCACGCCTGGCCGGGCGGGGAGCCGTCGAGCCAGCGCTCGGGCCGGAACGCCGCCGGATCGTCGTACGCGCCGCGGTCGAGGTGCACGGTGGCCACGGCGGGCGCGAGCATCGTGCCCGCGGGGAGCCGGTAGCCACCGACCTCAACGGGCTCGCTGACCACCCGGCCCACGTCACCGATGACCGGGCGCACGCGCAGCGTCTCCTTGACCACGGCGTCGAGGTAGCGGCCACCGCCCGGCTCGGCCTCGAGCTCCTCCAGCAGGCGCGCCATGGCGTCGGGGTGGCGGACCAGCCGCTCGACCGCCCAGGCGAGCGCCGTCGCCGTGGTCTCGTGGCCGGCCAGCAGCAGCGTCATGAGCTCGTCGCGCAGCGTCTCGTCGTCCAGCGCTTGCCCGTCCTCGTCGCGGGCGCCCAGGAGGACCGACAGGACGTCGTCGCGCTCGGACGCCTCCGGGTCGGCGCGGCGCTCGGAGATCTGGCGGTAGACCAGCTCGTCCACCGCCGCCCGGCGCTCGGCCAGCGCGCGCCCGGGCGAGAGACGACCGCGGTCACGGGTCAGCCAGGGGATCGCCAGCAGAGGGCTGTTGGCCACGGCGAGCAGCGAGACGATCGCCGCGTGCATCGCCTCCCGGCGCTCCTCCACGTCGATCCCGAAGATCGCGCGCAGGATGATGTCCAGCGTCACGACCTGGAAGCGGGGCCGCAGGGCGAAGGGCCGTCCGGTCGGCCACCCGGCCATCTCCCAGCGCGTGACCTCCTCCATCGTGCGCTCGTGCGTCTTGACGTGGCTGCCCTGGAACGAGGGCAGCAGCAGCTTGCGCGCGCGCATGTGCTCCTCGCCGTCCAGCACGAGGACCGAGCGGCGTCCCACCACCGGCTCGAGCATGGCCCGCGCCTCGCCGGCGTGGAACACGTCGGCCGGGCCCTGGAACACGCCCTTCAGGACGTCGGGATCGGAGAAGTAGGCCCAGCGCCCGATGGCCACGAAATGCAGCGTGAACGCGTCGCCGTAGCGGTCCCGGCACTCCGCCAGATACCCCGACCAGTCGCGGATCAGCCGCCACGTCTGCCACGCCGCCGGAGCCCTGGGCCCGGGCGGCAGGCCGTGCCGAACAGCCGGCGCGGGGGACCGGAGGGTGCTGGGCGCAGTCGCGGCCGCGCTCACTCGACGCTCAGCTACTTCGCCGCGGTGCGTGAACCGGGTGAGCCGCTGCCCGAGGACGCCTCACCGTGAATCCGGCGGTTGTGCTCCGCGATGCTCTTGACGAGCTCCTTCAGACGCATGATCGAGCGCGCTGTCTTTCCGTCGCTGCTTGAGTTAATCGGGGGGGTCATCGCCGTCCAATCGTACACTCGGGCCCTCCAGCCTCCTAAGTCGCGCGTCGAGGTCTTCCACGATCTCGAGTATGCGCTCGAGGGACTCGCCGACCTTCTGGTCGCGCGCGGAAACCTCGGCCTGCTGGAGAGGCGCCTGCGCGCTCGCGCCGGCGAGGTCGACGCGGTCGAGCGTCAGTCGGTGCCACGAACCACAGCATCGCCGCGACCCCGTACGCGACCGCCGTCGTCAATGCGCCGACGACCAGCCGGAACACGACGTTGGAGTGCAAGAGCGTGGAGTCCCCGGCGAACGCACCGGCGAGGCTGCCGAGCAGAAGCGCCGCGAGCACGCCGAAGAAGAGCGGGTTCGGCCCAGCCGGACCGTCGGCGGGTCTGGTGGCCTTCCGTCCAGGGAACCGCTGGTTGTCATAGCCGCGCGGAATGGCCTTCTAGGCCGCATCGCCGGAGTTTCCACCCCGGCTGGGGCGCGTGGTCAGGCCGCGAGCACCGGCAGCAGCGCGGCGAGCTTGAGCTCGGTCTCGGCGAGCTCGGCGGCGGGGTCGGAGTCGCGGACGACGCCGACCCCGGCGTAGAGGCGGGCGGTGGTCCCGCGCAGCAGTGCGCTGCGCAGGCCGACGCAGAACTCGCCGTCCTCGGCCGCGTCCGTCCAGCCGATCGCGCCCGCGTACCAGCCGCGGTCCATTCCCTCGAGCTCGGGGATCATCCGGACGGCCTCGCGCGGCTCGGCGCCCACCGCGGGCGTGGGATGCAGCAGGCCCGCCAGGTCGAGCGCGCCGACCGGCTCGGCCAGCTGGGCGCGGATCGGCGTCGCGAGGTGCTGGATGTTGGCCATGCGCACCAGGACCGGCTCGTCGGCCGCGGCCACCCATACGGCGCGATCGCGCAGGACGCGCTCGATGCGCCGGGCCACGATCGCCTGCTCCTCGCGGTCCTTGGCGCTGCGCAGGAGCTGCTCGCCGAGGTGGTCGTCCACCGCGGGGTCGGCGCTGCGCCGCGTCGAGCCGGCCAGCGCGACGGTGCTGGCGCGCTGGCCCTCGCGGCGGACGAGGAGCTCGGGCGAGGCGGCCACGAAGGACGCCTCCCCCCGCCCCACGCCGACGACGTAGCAGCCGGGGAAGGCCTCGCGCAGGACGCCGAGGATCGCCGCGGGGTCGTGGGGCGCGCCCGTCTGGACGACCACCTCGCGCGCCAGGACCACCTTGTCGAGCCCGCCCGCGCGGATGCGCTCCACCGCGCGGGCCACGGCGGAGACGTAGTGCTCGGGCGGCATCGCGCTCGTGACGCGCGCGCGTTCCGCCGGCGCCGGGTCCAGGAGCGGCAGCGGCGCATCGCGCAGCTCGCGGGCCCGCCCCTCCACGCGCGCGATCACGTCCTCCTCCGTGTCGTCGGGGCCGACCAGGGCGGCGAGCGTGAGCCGGACCTCCCCCGCGCGGCGGACCATCGCGACCTCCGGCACCACGAGCGAAGCCGGGGAGAAGCCGGCCCAGTCCGGAGATCCGCCACCGTCCGCGGCGAAGGCGAAGCCGCCGACGGCGACGAGCCCCGTCGCCGGCGGCGGCGAAGCGGCCGTCGGCGCGGACCGCTCGGCGCGCGAGATGGCCTCCGGCGGGTCGCTCACCGCGCGGGCGGCCAGGCGGCGCCAGGTCTCCGCGGCCACGGCGAAGCGGTCCGGGCCGGAACCGGAGATCTCGGTCACGGAACCCAGCGCCGCCAGCGCGAAGCCGTCTCGCTCGGGCTGCTCGAGCGCGAACCACGCCTCCCCCGGCCGCCGTGACGCCCAGGCGACCGCGAAGGCATCCGTCGCCGGCGAGAGCGCGACGGTGACAGCCGCCAGGACCGGCTCGCCGGTCGAGCGGGCGCGCGCCAGTGCTCCGCGAACGTGCCGTGACAGGCGCTCCCACACCTCCACGGCCAGCTGGTCCGGGAGCGTGCGGGCGGGCGTCACGGTGCGATCAGGTCTCGCCGCGCCCGCGGGAGATGGCGATCTCGCCGGTCCGCACCATCTCGACCAGCCCGAACGGGCGGACGAGGGCCTCGAACGCCTCGATCTTGTCGTCGGGACCGGTGACCTCGACCACGATCGAGCGCCGGCCTACGTCGACCACGTGCGCGCGGAAGATGCCGGCGATCTGCATGACCTCGCCGCGGGTCCCGCCGTCGCAGGCGATCTTGAACAGCGCCAGCTCGCGCGCCACCGACTCCTCGGGCTCCAGATCGCGAATCTTCAGCACGTTGACCAGCTTGTGCAGCTGCTTGGTCACCTGGTCGATCGGGTGCTTGGCCCCGTCGACGGTCAGCGTGACCCGCGAGACCGCGTCGTCGTCGGTCGGGCCCACCGCCAGCGTGTCGATGTTGAAGCCGCGCCGAGCGAACAGCCCGGCGATCCGCGTCAGGACGCCGGGCTTGTTCTCCACCAGGATCGACAGGACGTGCTTGCGCCCCGTCCGGTGGCCGCTGACCGCGTCCAGGTCCTCGAGGGACAGCAGCTCCTTGGTCCCGGGCTCGCCCACGACCGTCACCCGACCATGTCCCGGGCGGCCTGACCGGCCGGGATCATCGGGTACGTGTTCTCCTCGCGCGTGACGCGGACGTCGACCAGGACCGGTCCGTCGGTGGCCAGCGCCTGCTTCATCCCGTCGACCAGCTGCGACTTGTCCTCCAGGCGCATCCCCGTCGCGCCGTAGGCCTCGGCGAGCTTGACGAAGTCCGGGTGCTTCCCCATGTCCACCTGCGAGTAGCGCCGGTCCCAGAACAGCTCCTGCCACTGGCGGACCATGCCCAGGTAGCCGTTGTTCATGATGAACACCTTGATCGGGATGCCGTGCTCGGAGCACGTGGCCAGCTCCTGCATGTTCATCTGGACCGAGCCGTCGCCGGCGATGCAGCACACGAGCTGGTCCGGGCAGCCGATCTGCGCACCCATCGCCGCCGGCAGGCCGAAGCCCATCGTCCCCAGGCCGCCGGAGTTGATCCAGCGCCGCGGCCTGTCGAAGTGGAAGTACTGCGCGGTCCACATCTGGTGCTGGCCCACGTCCGACGTGACGATGGCGTCGCCGCCCGTCGCCTCGTAGAGGGCCTGGACCATGTACTGCGGCTTGATCTCCGAGTCCGCGGAGTCCTCGTAGCCCAGCGGGTACTGGCGCCGCCAGCCCTCGATCCGCGACCACCAGTCCTCCAGGCGCGAGTCGTCGGTCTCCAGCGCGCGGTACTCGGCCAGCAGCCGCGGCAGGATGTTCTTCGCGTCCCCCACGATCGGGATGTGCGCCGGGACGTTCTTGGAGATCTCCGCCGGGTCCACGTCGATGTGGATGAACTTGGCCCGCGGCGCGAACTCGCTCAGCTTCCCGGTGATCCGGTCGTCGAAGCGCGCGCCGATGGCGACGATCAGGTCGGCCTCGTCCATCGCGTAGTTGGCCGCACGCGTGCCGTGCATCCCCAGCATCCCCAGCCACTGCTCGTGCGGCGCCGGGAACGCGCCCAGCCCCATGACGGTCAGCGTGACCGGGAAGCGGTCGGACGTCGCGAGCTCGACGAACTCCGGGCCGGCATCGGCGTTGACGATCCCGCCGCCGCCGTAGAGCACGGGGCGCCGGGCGTTGGCCATCGCCTTCGCGGCCAGGCGGATCTGCTTCTGGTTGCCCTCGGTGGTCGGCTGGTAGCCGGGCAGCGAGACGTCCGTGGCCGGCTCGTACTCGATGTCCGCCCTCGAGAGATCCTGCGGGATGTCCACGAGGACCGGACCGGGGCGGCCCGAGCGCGCCAGGTGGAACGCCTCGTGCACGGCCTGCGGGATCTCCCGCGGGTCCTGGACCATGAACGAGTGCTTGACGATCGGCAGCGTTATGCCGCCGATGTCGGCCTCCTGGAACCCGTCGGTGCCGATCAGCTCGGTGCGCACCTGGCCGGTGATGAACACCGTGGGGACGGAGTCCATCATCGCGTCGCAGATCGGGGTGACGAGGTTGGTGGCGCCGGGACCGCTGGTGGCGAGGGCGACGCCGACGCGGCCCGTGGCCTTGGCGTAGCCCTCGGCGGCGTGGCCGCCGCCCGCCTCGTGGCGCACGAGGATGTGGCGGATCCCCGCGTCGTAGAGCGCGTCGTAGGTCGGGAGGTTCGCGCCGCCGGGCAGGCCGAATACGACCTCGACACCCTCCGCCTTGAGTGCCTCCATGAGGGCGTCCGCCGCTCGCATGCGCTGCCTCCTTTCCGGCTTTCGAAGAGAAATGCCGCCCTTCGGAGGGCGGCCGGGACTACCGAGTGTACCGAGCCGATTCCGGTGCAATCGCGGTTTCAGGGAACTCCAGCTCGGCCCCGCAGCGGGTGCACAGCGCGTCGTGCAGCTTGGTCACCCGACCGCATTGCGGGCACTGCCGGCGCAGCTCGTGGGTGTCGAAGCGGTAGGCCAGCGCGGCCAGCAATCCGATGAGCGGCAGCAGCCCGGAGATCGCGAACCACAGCCAGAACGAGCTGCCCTTGATCCGTCCCACGATGCCGCCGGCGAGACCGGAGCACAGCGCGATGAAGACGTACGCGCCGCCGTAGGTCGTGCTCACGGTCTCAGGTGAGCGTGTTGATGGCCCAGAGGACGCCGACCACGGCGATGACCGCCACGACGATCCAGGCCACCGAGGCGATGATCCCGATGACGATCTTCAGCAGCAGCCAGGCGGCCACGGCGAGGACCAGGACCGCGACGGCGCGCCGCGCGAGGGACGGGCCCTTCTTGGTTTCTTCCATGGGCCCCAGCGTACTGGGCCGGCGTCGCGTCCTCGCGACGCCGGCCCGGGGGTCAGTCGTACGCGCGCTTGAGGTGGTCGAAGCCTTCGCGAGCCGCCCCTGCCTCGGGGTTCACCGCGATCCGCGCGAGGCGGTAGCGGCGTACGCCGGGGCTGGGGGCGGGACGGTCGTCGGCGACGAGGACCACTCTGTGATGGGAGGAGAGCATGCGGGAATGTTCGGCTCTCGCGCCCCGCGGGCCTACGGACGGCGGTCCAAAGATCCCGCCCCCCGGTCGGACCGGATGTCGAGTGGGCCTTCTATGCCTGCGCGGCGGCCACGGCGGCGGTGAGCGCGGGCTTCGCGCGCTTCTCCATGCGGGCCCGGACGCGCCGCGGCGCACCGGAGAAGGCGAGGTTGGCCACGGTGGCGAAGCCGGCCTCGTCCTCGCGCAGCGCGAGCAGCAGATGGGCGACGCGGTCGGCGGAGGGCAATGAGGCGTCGGCGGCCTTGACGCACCAGCACCACGCCCGCCGGCCGCCCGGCGCCACGAGCACGGCGCCCGCCTCCCCGAGCAGCCACACCCCGAGGCCGCCGCGCTCCAGGACCAGCCCGGTGCGCGCGTAGAGCTCGCGCGCGTCGTGGCCCACCAGGTCGCCGAGGAGCCCGGCCGCCCGCGTCTCGGCCTCGGCGCCGGCGCGCCGCGTGGTGCGCACGACGTTGGCTCCGCGCTGCGCGTAGAGCGCGGGGATGATCAGCGCCTTGGCCAGGACGATCGCGGAGACCGCCACGGCCAGCGGCGCCAGCACGAAGATGGCCACCGCGATCGCCGCCAGGGGGACGGAGTGGGCGACGGTCGTGGCCGTCCACCAGCGCCCGCGCCGGCGCAGCGAGTCGGGGTCGACTCGCCGGCGCCACGGGACGGAGGCGAGCTCGGGGAGGCTGGCCGCTTCCACTACCCGCCGGCGATCGGGCGGCGGACGATCACGAGGTCCGCGTCGAGCGGCAGCTCGCGGACCTGCGTGGCCTTTCCCTCGCCCTCGGACACGACGGCGAACCCGCCGGTGTCCAGCTCGGCGCGGAAGGCCGCGACGGCCGCCTCCACCGAGTCGGCGTCCGCCGCGGTCCACTCCGCGAGCGTGGTGTGGCCGGTCTGGTCCATCCGGATGAGCCGCGACATGGGTGCCTCCTAGAGGTCGGTCGCTCCGGATGGTACGCCCGTGCCTAGCTGACCGTGAGCGTTCCCGTCATGCCCATCTGCTTGTGGTTGTCCACGGGGCAGTAGAACTGGTACTTGCCGGGCTTCAGCGTCACCTTCAGGTCCGTCGACTGGCCGCCCTGGATGACCTGGCTGGACTTCTCCATGCCCTGCCCCTGGATCTCCAGCGCGTGCGGCGCGCCCCCGGTGTTGGTGAGCTTGAACGTCGCCGCCCCCGCCTTCGCGGTGAGCGTGCTCGGCGTGAACTTGAACTCCGTCGCGTCGACGGCGATCGCCGAGCGCCCGCTGGAGGGCGTCGTGGCGGCGGGGGTCGACGCCGTCGTCCCGGCCGCCGGCGTGGAGGTCGTGTTGTTGGCCTGGCCGCTGCCACTGCTCTTGTTCTTGCTGCCGCATCCCGCGGCCACCAGGACCGGCAGGAGGAGGAGCACAGCGAGGTTGCGTGGTCTCATGGAGCTGCCTTTCGTCGGAGGATCTTCCTGTCCGGACGCCTGGAAAGGCAGAGTCTTCCCGCCGAGTCCGCGCTCAAGCCCCCAGCTGCTCGCGCACGAGGCGCGTGACCTCGCCCGCCTCGGCCGCGCCGCGCGTCTCGCGCATCACGTGTCCGATGATCGGGCCGATGGCCTGGCCCTTGCCTGAACGCACCTTCTCCGCCGCGTCGGGATTGGCCTCCACCGCGGCGCGCACGATCTCGGCCAGCTCGTCGCCGCCGCCCAGCGCGCCCAGGCCCTCGGCCTCCACGATCGCCGCCGGGTCGCCGCCCTCGGCCACCAGGCGGTCCAGCACCTGCCGGGCCGCGCCGGCCGTCACCGTCCGCTCGCCCACCATGGCCACCAGGCGCGCCAGGGCGCCCGGCTCGACCCGCGACTCGGCGGGGTCCGCGTCGCCCACCCGCGGGGCCAGCTCTCCCGTCACCCAGTTGGCCACGGTCTGCGCGGGCGCGCCGTCGGCATCCGCCAGGACCGCCTCGAAGTAGCGGCCCAGCTCCGGGCGGAAGGCCAGCGCGTGCGCGCTGTCGGCGCTCAGCGCCAGGTCGGCCTCGTAGCGCTCGGCGCGCGCCGCCGGCAGCTCTGGGAGCTCGGCCCGGGCGGCCTCGGTCATCTCCGGCGTGACCGCGACCGGCACCAGGTCGGGCTCGGGGAAGTAGCGGTAGTCGTGCGCCTCCTCCTTGGAGCGCAGCGGCGTGAGCGTGCCGCTCTGCGGGTCGAAGTGCAGCGTCTCCTGGACGACCGACTCGCCGCCCTCCAGCAGCGCGACCTGGCGCTCGATCTCGGCGCGGATCCCCCGCTCCACGAAGCGGAAGGAGTTCATGTTCTTCAGCTCCGTCTTCGTCCCCAGCTCGGTGGTGCCCTCGGGCCGCACCGACACGTTGGCGTCGCAGCGCAGCGAGCCCTCCTCCATGTTCACGTCGGAGACCTCCAGCTGGCGCAGCGTCTCGCGCAGCACGACCAGCCACTCGCGCGCCTGCTCGGGCGAGCGCAGGTCGGGCTCGCTGACGATCTCCACGAGGGGCGTGCCCCCGCGGTTGAAGTCGACGACGCTCGAGTCCGAGCCGTGGATGCGGCCCGACTCCCCCACGTGGACGAGCTTGGCCGCGTCCTCCTCCAGGTGCACCCGGTGGATGCGCACGTCGCCCAGGTGGCCGCCCCGGCACAGGGGCTCGTCGTACTGGCTGATCTGGTAGCCCTTGGGGAGGTCGGGATAGAAGTAATTCTTGCGGTGGAAGATGGAGCGCGGCGCCAGGTCGCAGCCCAGCGCCAGGCCGATCTTCAGCCCGAAGTGGATCGCGCGCTCGTTGGCCACGGGGAGGCTGCCCGGCAGGCCCAGGCACACCGGGCAGGTGTGCGTGTTGGGCGGGTCGCCGAACGACAGCTCGCAGCCGCAGAACATCTTGGTCCGCGTGCGCAGCTGGACGTGAATCTCCAGGCCGATGACCGGCTCGTAGGTCATGCGCGCACCGCGCTCCCGTCGAACCCGATGGCGGTCTCCAGCGCGAAGGCGGCGTCGAGGATCCGGTTCTCGCTGAACGCCGGCCCCGCGATCTGGAAGCCGGTCGGCAGGCCCTCCGACAGGCCGTTGGGGATCGAGATGGCGGGGATCCCGGCCAGCGGCATCGGCACGGTGAAGAAGTCGTTGAGGTACATCGACAGCGGGTCGTCGGTCTTGGCGCCCAGCGGGAAGGCGACGCCCGGGCTGGTCGGGGTCACGACGAAGTCGAAGCGCTCGAAGGCGGCGCGGAAGTCGTCGGCGATCTTGGTCCGCACGCGCTGCGCGCGCCCGTAGTAGGCGTCGTAGTAGCCGGCCGAGAGCGCGTAGGTGCCGAGCATGATGCGCCGGCGCACCTCCTCGCCGAAGCCCTGGCGGCGCGTCTTCTCGTACATCGCGGTCAGGCCCTGCTCCCCGTCCACCCGCAGGCCGTAGCGCACGCCGTCGAAGCGGGCGAGGTTGGACGACGCCTCGGCCGGCGCGATCACGTAGTAGGCGGCGATGCCGTGGCGGGCGTGCGGGAGCGAGCACGTCTCGACCTCGGCGCCCAGCGCCTCCGCCTGGCGCAGGGTCTCGCGGAACGCCTCGAGCACGCCGGCCTCGATTCCCTCGGCCGTCTCGACGTCGTCGGGGACGCCCAGGCGGATCCCGTTGAGGTCCTGCGCCGTGGGCAGCTGGATCTGCTCGGGGTGCTCCAGGGAGGTGGAGTCGCAGGGGTCGCGGCCGGTCATCGCTCCGAACAGCAGGGCCGCGTCGGTCACGTCGCGGGTCAGGGGGCCGGCCTGGTCCAGCGAGGAGGCGAAGGCGATCATCCCGTAGCGCGAGACGGCACCGTAGGTGGGCTTGAGGCCGACGATCCCGCTCAACGCGGCGGGCTGGCGAATGGAGCCCCCGGTGTCGGTCCCGATGGCCCAGGGGACGAGGCCGGCGGCCACCGCGGCGGCGCTCCCGCCGCTGGAGCCGCCCGGTACGCGCGTGCGGTCCCACGGGTTCAGCACGGGGCCGAAGGCCGAGTTCTCGTTGGAGGAGCCCATGGCGAACTCGTCCTGGTTGGTCTTGCCGAGCAGCGGCGCGCCGGCTCCCACGATGCGCTCCACGGCGGTCGACGTGTAGGGCGGGCGGTAGTCCTCGAGGATGCGCGAGCCGGCCTGCGAGGGCACGCCGCGCACGCAGAACAGGTCCTTGGCGGCGAAGGGGACGCCCCCCAGCGGCCCACCGTCCGTCTCGGGCGGCGCCTCGCCGGCCACCCACAAGAACGCGTTGAGCTCGTCGCCGGCCGCGCGCTCGCGGTAGGCGGTCCAGGCCTCGGCGGCGGAGACGTCGCCCGCGCGGATCCGCTCGCCCAGCTGGGCGGCCGTGAGCGCGAGCAGATCGCTCATCGGCCCCGCCCGCCGACGGTGTCGCGAGGCGTCCTCATGCCCCGGGCGACGGGACCTCGAAGCCCTCGGCGGCCACGGCGGGCGCGGCGGCGAGCACCTCGTCGCGCGGCAGGCACCGCCGCGGCTCGTCGGGGCGCAGCGCGTTGGCGACCTCGACCACGTGGGACGTCGGGGCGACGCCCTCCAGGTCGAGCTCGGAGATCTTCTCGATGTGGCCGAGCACCGCGGAGAGCTCGCCGGCCATCCGGTCGACCTCCTCGCCGGACAGCTCGAGCCGCGCGAGCCGGGCCACGTGGAGCACCTCGGCACGGTCGATCATGGGCGGCGCATCATACGCCGCCCATGACCGGCTCCGGACGTGCGATCAGGCGGTCGGGGGGCCGCCCGGGGGCGGGCCCGACGGCGGCGTGGGATCGCCACCGGCCGGGGGGGCGCCGCCGGCCGGCGGGGCCGGAGGAGCGGGAGGCGCCGGGGGCGGGGGGGCGGGCGTGCCGGTGGGACGGCCGCCCCCACCACCCTGGGCCCCGCGCGCGGCGTCGCCCAGGCTGGTGCCCTCGTCGGCCATGGCCATGAACCCGCCGGCCGCGATGCCCAGGCAGGTGAGGAAGCCCAGGTAGGCGCCGAACTTGACGTCCACGACGTCGTTGGGGCCGGGCTGGTTGATGATCCGGTAGAGGACCAGCAGCGACACGATGATCCCCAGGACCGTGACGATCACGCTGGCGGCGACCGGCAGGGCGACGGAGCGCCCCGTGGCGGCCAGGACCGCGGAGCCGATCGCCACGAGCGCGGTCACGAACAGGATCAGGTCGATGAAGTCGAAGGCCTTCCAGGCGTTGACGGTGGTGTCGACCCCCGCCGCGGAGGCGAACTGGCCGATCGCGCCGCCGATCCCGTACCACGAGAAGAACATGTCGATGAGGAGCAGCACGCCGCTCACCCCGGCGATCAACTCCCCCGTGCGCAGCTTGCTGAAGTCCATCCCTACCTCCCTGTCGTTGTCTCTTCCTCGTTGACGGGCGCAACGGTATCCGCTTGGGCGGCGAGGACGGTGTTTCGCAGCAGCATCGCGATCGTCATCGGCCCGACCCCGCCCGGGACGGGCGTGATCAGAGCCGCGCGGTCGACCACGGCGTCGAAGTCGACGTCGCCCGCCAGGCCGTCGTCGAGGCGGTTCATGCCCACGTCTATGACCGCGGCGCCCGGCTTGACATGGGCGGCGCCGATCAGCCGGGGGACCCCGACGGCGGCGATGAGCACGTCGGCGCGGGCGCACACGGCCTCCAGGTCGCGCGTGCGCGAATGGGCCACCGTCACCGTGGCGTTGCGCTCCAGCAGCAGCTGGGCGACCGGCTTGCCGACGAGGATCGAGCGACCGACCACGACGGCCTCGGCGCCCTCCAGCTCGACGCCGTGGCGGTCCAGCAGCTCGATGACGCCGCTGGGCGTGCAGGGGCGCAGGCCGGGGCGGCCCTGGGCGAGCAGGCCGGCGGAGATCGGGGTCAGGCCGTCCACGTCCTTGGCCGGGTCGATCAGGGCCGTGAGCGCGGGGCCGTCGAGGGGCTCGGGCACCGGGAGCTGGAGCAGGATGCCGCTGACCGCCGGGTCGGCGTTGAGCCGCGCGATGAGCCGGGCGATGTCCTCCTGCGTGGAGTCGGCGGGCGGGCGGTGGTCGAAGGGCTCGATCCCCACCTCACGGCACGCCTTCTGCTTGCCCGCGACGTAGATCGCCGAGGCCGGGTCGTCGCCCACGAGGACCGTCGCCAGACCGGGCTTGCTGGGCAGCTCCGCAACCTCCTGGGCCACCCGCGCGCGCACGTCGGCCGCGATCGCCTTCCCGTCGATCACGGTCGCGCTCACCGCTTCGTGATCGGCGCGTAGGCGGCCATGAGCTTGCGCTCGGACCCGTCGCCGGCGAAGCGCACGACGACGATCCCGCCGGGCTCCACGCCGGTGACCACGCCTTCGCCGAACGCGGCGTGCGTCACGTCGTCGCCCATCCGGAAGTCCGGGACGGCTCCGCTGGAATCCACCTGGGCGGAGTCCCAGGTCGTGGCGCGGGCCACGGCGGTGGCCGGGCCGCGCGACGCGCGCAGCTCCTCCGCCGCGTCGGTCAGCTCGGCGGGGATCTCATCCAGGAAGCGCGAGCGCAGGCCGTAGGTCCGGGCGCCGAAGACGTTGCGGGTGCGCGCATAGGTCAGGTAGAGGTCGCGCATGGCGCGGGTGATCCCGACGTAGGCCAGGCGGCGCTCCTCCTCCAGCCCGCCCTCGTCCAGCGCGCGCGAGTGCGGGAACACGCCGTCCTCGCAGCCGATGACGAAGACGATCGGGAACTCCAGTCCCTTGGCGTTGTGCAGGGTCATGAGCGTGACCAGGCCCTCCTCGTCGCGCAGGCCGTCGGCGTCGGAGAGCAGGGCGATCTGCTGGAGGAAGCCGGCGACGCTCGGGTCCTCGTCCGTCCCGTCGTACTCGCGCCCGACCTCGACGAGCTCCTGGAGGTTCTCGATGCGCCCCTGCGCCTCGATCGTGCGCTCGGCCTCCAGCGCCTCGAGGTACCCGCTGCGCCGCAGCACCTCCTCGAGCACGTCGGCCACGCCGGCGCCGTCGACCAGGAGGTCGCGCAGCTCCACCATCGTTCCCATGAACCGCTCGAACGCCCGCACCGCGGCGGTGCCCAGGCCGGGGATCGAGCCGGGCTCCAGCGCCACCTCGAACACCGGCTCGCCGAGCGTGTTGGCGTAGGAGATCACGCGCGACATGGAGGTCTGGCCGATGCCCCGCCGGGGAGAATTCGCCACGCGGGTGAAGGCGACGGCGTCCTGCGGGTTGACCAGGACGTTGAGGTAGGCGATCGCGTCCTTGATCTCGGCGCGGTCGTAGAACTTCGTGCCGCCCACCACCTGGTAGGCGATCTCGTCGCGGATCAGCCGGTCCTCCAGCACCCGCGACTGCGCGTTGGTCCGGTAGAAGACGGCGATCTCCTCGCGCGAGACTCCCTCGTCCACCAGCCGCTGAACCTCGCCGGAGACGAACCGCGCCTCGGCATGCTCGTCGTCGAGCTCGCGAACCTTGACCGGATCGCCCTCGCCGAGCTCGGTGAACAGGCGCTTGCCCAGCCGGCCGCGGTTGTTGGAGATGACCCCGTTGGCCGCGTCGAGGATGGTCTGCGTGGACCGGTAGTTCTGCTCCAGGCGCACCACGTGGGCGTCCGGGTAGTCATCGGAGAAGTCGAGGATGTTCCGGATGTCGGCTCCGCGGAAGCCGTAGACCGATTGGTCTTCATCACCAACGACGCATACGTTGCGGTGGCCCTGGTCCGCGTCGTCGCCCGTCCCCACGCCGGTCAGGACCTGGAGGAGGCGGTACTGGGCGTGGTTGGTGTCCTGGTACTCGTCGACGAGGACGTGGCGGAAGGCCTGCTGGTAGCGCTCGCGGACCTCGGGGAAGAGCTCGAGGACGTTGACCGTCCGCACGAGGAGATCGTCGAAGTCCATCGCGTTGGCGCGGTGGATCTCGCGCTCGTAGAGCTCGTAGACGTCCGCGACCGTCTCCTCGAAGAACGACCCGATGAGCTGGCGGTAGTCCTCGGCGCTGCGCAGCTTGTTCTTGGCGTCGGAGATCTGGTTCTGGACCGCGGCGGGCGTGTAGCGCTTGGGATCGACGTCGAGGTCGCCGATGCACTGGCGCACCAGGCGCCGCGAGTCCGCCTGGTCGTAGATCGTGAAGCTGCGGGTGTAGCCCAGGCGGTGGGCGTCGGCGCGCAGCATCCGCGCGCAGGCGGAGTGGAAGGTCATGACCCACATCCCGCGCACGCTGCGCCCCAGCAGCAGCTCGACGCGGTCGCGCATCTCCTGCGCCGCCTTGTTCGTGAAGGTGATCGCCAGCAGCTCGCCGGCGTTGACCCGGCCCGAGCGCACGAGGTACGCGATGCGATGGGTGAGGACGCGCGTCTTGCCCGAGCCGGCCCCGGCGAGGATCAGCAGCGGGCCGTCGCCGTACGTGACGGCCTCGCGCTGGGGCTCGTTGAGCCCCGCCAGGAGGGACTCGATGTCGGTGGTCAGCGCGCCGTCGGGCATCGACGGCTAACGCTAGCGAGCGCGGCGGCGCGCGTCGGGGAGCATGTGGGCATGGCGCTCTGCGACGAGGTTCGTGCGCACGCCGCGGCGGTCATGCGCGACGCGCGATGGGTGCGGCTCGACCTCGAGCGCCTCGATGCGCTGGACCCGGGGCCGCCGCCCGCGCCGGACCCGGGCACGCTCGTCGAGGGCGCGCCGGAGGACGTCGCCCGCCACGTCCTCACGGTGGACTCGGTGAACTTCGGCTCGGGGTGGTTCCCCACGCTGCGCAAGCGCGACGGGCGCTCGGGATACATGACGATCGCGTCCGCCCTGGCCGATCGCTTCCGCGCCGAGGGCCCCTGGCCCACCGCCGCGTTGCGAGCGCTGACGCCGGCTGAGGTGGCGGGCGTCCTGGGCCAGGAGCCCGACCACGAGCTGATGGCGCTCTACGCCCGTGCGCTCAACCACCTGGGCGGCTGGCTGGGCGAGCGCGGCGCACTGGACGCGATCGCCGAGGCCGAGGGCTCGGCCGAGCGCCTGGCGGAGCAGCTCGCCGCCGGAATGCCCTTCTTCGACGACCGCGGGTTCTTCAAGCGCGCCCAGATCACGCCCAGCGACCTGGACCTGGCGGGCGTGGCGCGCTTCCAGGACCTGGACCGCCTGACGATCTTCGCCGACAACCTCGTCCCCCACGTCCTGCGCGTGGACGGCGCGCTGCGCTACGACCCGGGGCTGGCGGCCCGGATCGACGCGGGCGAGCGGCTGGAGGCCGGGTCGCGTGAGGAGCTGGAGATCCGCGCCGCCGCGGTCCACGCCGGCGAGCGGCTCGCCGCCCGCCTGGGCGTCGCACCGCGCACGCTGGACGCCGCGCTGTGGAACCGAGGCCAGGCGCCGCGCTACAAGGCCGTCCCGCGCCACCGGGCGCGGTCGGTCTTCTATTAGCTAGCCGCCGGCGGGGTTGGGCCCCTCGGCGGGGCGCAGCGGGCGCACCTCGGCGGGCGGGTCGGCCGGACGGGCGCCCTCCGGGCTGGCCACCTCGGCCAGCGCGCGCTCCAGGGCGCCGATGCGGCTGGCCAGGCCCGCGATGGCGTCGGCGATCGGGTCGGGCAGATGGACCCAGTCGGCGTCGGGCCCCTCGGGGCGGCGCCCCTCCACCCGCACCGGGTGGCCGGGATTGCCCACGACGGTGGAGTTCGGCGGCACGTCGTGGATCACCACGCTGTTGGCGCCGATCTTGGCGCCGTGGCCCACGGTGATCGGGCCGAGCAGCTTGGCGCCCGAGCCGATGGTCACGTTGTCCTCGACGGTCGGGTGCCGTTTGCCCGTGGCGAACCCCGTGCCCCCCAGCGTGACGCCCTGGTAGAGCGTGACGTCACGGCCGATCTCGGCCGTCTCCCCCACCACCACGCCCATGCCGTGGTCGATGAAGAAGCCCTCGCCGATCCGCGCGGCCGGGTGGATCTCGATCCCGGTCAGCGCGCGCGAGAGGTAGGCGATGGAGCGCGGAGCCACCGGAACGCCCGCGTCGTGCAGCAGGTGCGCCACGCGGTGGGAGAGCAGCGCGTGCACGCCCGGCCAGGACACGAGGATCTCGCCCGGCCCCACGCCGCGCGCCGCCGGATCGCGGTCGCGGGCCGCGGCGATGTCCCGCCGAACCTCTCCCACGAAGCGCGCAGCGGCGCCCAGGCCGAGCATTGCAAAAGAATACCCGCGGCCGCCCCTGGCGCCGTCAGGGGGCGAAGAAGGGTGCGGACACGTAGCGCTCGCCCGAGTCGGGGACGACGACCACGATGCGCTGCCCCGCGTGCTCAGGCCGTCCGGCGACCTCCAGCGCGCCCGCGACCGCGGCGCCGCCCGAGATGCCGGCCAGCACGCCCTCGCTGCGCGCCATGCGCCAGGCGGTCTGGATGGCTGTGTCGTCGGAGACCGCCAGCACCTCGTCGATCACCTCGCGGTTCAGGACGGCGGGGACGAACCCGGCGCCGATCCCCTGGATGCGGTGGGGCCCGGGCGGGCGCCCGGACAGGACCGCCGACCCCGCCGGCTCGACGGCCACGACGCGGGCGGACGGATTGCGCTGCTTGAGGACCTCCCCCACGCCGGTGATCGTCCCGCCCGTCCCCACGCCGGACACGAACACGTCGACGCGGCCGTCCAGGGCATCGAGGATCTCCGGCGCGGTCGTGCGGCGGTGGACCTCCGGGTTGGCCGGGTTGGAGAACTGGTCGGGCAGGAACGCGTCGTCGCGCCCGGCCATGGCGCGGGCGGCCGCGACCGCCTCGTCCATCCCGCCCAGCGACTCCACCTCCTCCACGCGGGCGCCGTAGAGGCGCAGCAGCGAGGTGCGCTCCCGGCTCATGCCCTGCGGGAGCGTGAGCACGAGCTCATAGCCCTTGGCCGCGCACACGAAGGCCAGGGCGATCCCGGTGTTGCCGCTCGTCGCCTCGACGATCGTCGTCCGGCCGGGCTCGATGCGACCCTCGGCCTCGGCCGCCTCGATCATGGCCACGCCGATGCGGTCCTTGACGCTGCCCCCGGGGTTGTAGGCCTCCAGCTTGGCGTAGAGCTCCGCGGCGTCCGCCCCCATCCGCGTCAGTCGCACCATCGGCGTGTCGCCGACGTGGTCGGCGATGTTGGTCGGGATCGCGGGCATGGCCGGCCGCCACGATACCCGCGGGATTCGTCACCCACCCATCCGCAAAGGGCTACACTCGGCGCCAGGCACGGGAAAGGGATCGCAGTTGGCCAGCAGGAGGGTCGAGCCGTTCATGTGGAGAGAGCGCCTCGCGACGCTGCGGGCGGATCTGGATCCCGCGGCGCGCGAGAGCGACCGCGCCGCGCTCGACCGGGCCCAGCGCCACGCGGCAGAGCTGGAGGCGCAGCTGGACGCCGAGCGCGACGCGCGCCGCAACGCCGAGGCGCGCGCCGAGGCGGCGGAGGGCCAGGCCAAGGCCACGGCCGCGGCGCTGGTGAGCCAGCGCTCCCCGGCCATCCAGCGCGCCACCCGCCGCCGCCGCGGCCCGCTCGGGCGCCTGCGCCGGGGCTAGAACCGCGAGCTGTCGGGCCCCCGGGCGTGGGCCCGTCGCACTGTGGCCTTAGCGTCTGGGTCTGGTGACCGTCAGGGTGGCGGCGTCGCTGGCGCGCTGGCCGGTGGCGGTGCTGGCGCTGAGGCGCAGCGAGTAGCGCCCCGGTCCCGCCGGCACGGTCAGGCGCACGGTGCGCCGCCCGGCGGTCAGCGTGGCGCGTACGCGGGCGGCGGTGCGCCGCCCGCGCACGGCGGCCAGGTCGACGGTGGCCCTGGTCGTGATCACCAGGCGCACCGTCAGGCGCTGGCGCGGACGAGCCCGGAAGCTGGTCTGCGCGAACGCGACCGCGAGGCGGTCGAACGCCGGGCCGGGCGGCCCCTGCGGCCCCGCCGGGCCGGTCGCCGCGACCGGGCCTGCCGGTCCCTGGGGGCCTGCCGTCCCCGGCGGGCCGGGTGGCCCGCTGGCGGGGCCGCGCAGGTCGGCGTCGACGAACCGCACCCGGTGGTTGTCCAGGTCGGGGACCAGGAAGCCGCCGTCCGCGGTGGCCGCCACCCCGTACGTGCCGCTCAGCTGGGCGGCCGTGGCCGGTCCACCGTCGCCGGCAAAGCCCGGCGTGCCGGTGCCGGCGACGGTGGTGATGGTGCCAGCGGGCGAGACCCGGCGCACCCGGTAGTTGTCGGTATCGGCCATCAGGAAGCCGCCGTCCGCGGTGGCCGCCACCCCGAACGGGCTGCTGAGCTGTGCGGCGATGGCCGGTCCGCCGTCGCCGCTGAAGCCACCGGTGCCGGTGCCGGCCGCGGTGGTGATGGTGCCCGCGGGCGACACCCGGCGCACCCGCCGGTTGCTCAGGTCGGCGACCAGGAAGCCGCCGTCGGCGGTGGCCGCCACCCCGGTCGGCGTGTTGAGCTGGGCGGCCGTGGCCGCTCCGCCGTCGCCGGCGAAGCCCGGCGTGCCGGTGCCGGCGGCCCTGGTGATGGTGCCCGCGGGCGAGACCCGACGCACCCGGTGGTTGCCCTGGTCGGCGACCAAGAAGCCGCCGTCGGCGGTGGCCGCCACCCCGGTCGGCGTGTTGAGCTGGGCGGCGGTGGCCGACCCGCCGTCGCCGCCGGAGCCCGGGGTGCCGGTGCCGGCGACGGTAGTGATCGTGCCCCCAGGCGACACGTAGCGCACCCGCCGGTTGCTCTGGTCGGCGACCAGGAAGCCGCCGTCGGCGGTGGCCGCCACCCCGGTCGGGTTGTTGAGCGGGGCGACGGTGGCCAGCCCGCCGTCGCCGCCGAAGCCGGCCGTGCCGGTGCCGGCGACGGTGGTGATCGTGCCCGCGGGCGACACCCGGCGCACCCGCTGGTTGCCCTGGTCGGCGACCAGGAAGCCGCCGTCCGCGGTGGCCGCCACCCCGAACGGGTTGTTCAGCTGGGCAGCGGTGGCCAGCCCGCCGTCGCCGCCGAAGCTGGCGGCACCGGTGCCGGCGACCGTGAAGATGTTGTTGGTCGCTGCCCCCGCCGGAGCGGCGCCCGCCAGCGCGCAGGTCAGCGCCGCCACAAGCACCGAGCGCCGCGGGGCCCTCGTCATCGTGGTCATCGAGCCTCTCCTATCCGCGGGGTCCACCCGTTCCCGCTGCCAAGTCTCCCCGCAAAAGGGCCCGCCGGCGGTGGACGTATACGCGCCCGCCACCCACCCTAACCGCCGACGCACCGATATCAAGATCGAGCATGGCTCGGACCGCGAAGCGGTCCACGCGGCATGCGCCCCCCCGGCGGTCGGAGCCGAGCACCACCTCCGAGCTGGCCGTTCCAGAGGCGCACTACGCCCGCCCCTGGCCCAGGACGGAGTTTCTAGCGGTCCTCGCGCTGTTCTGCGGCCCGGCAAGCAACCCCATCCCGATAGACGCGGGGGATCGCCAGTCGTGACGGGCGCCGGGGCTAGATGTAGTACATCGTCGAGCCGGCGTCGCGGCGCTCGCGCTCGACGACGTCGGCGACGGTCGTCTTGGCCAGGACGTCGCGGGCGGCGGCCGCGGCTTCGGCGAACACGCCCTTGGCGTCGGCGCCGACGGGTCCGTCCAGGAGCTCGACGAGCTCGAGCACGGTGATCTCGGAGGGATCGCGGGCGAAGGAGTAGCCGCCCTTGACGCCGCGCTGGGAGCGCAGGACGCCCGCGCGGCGCAGCACGGCGAAGAGCTGCTCCAGGAACTGCACCGGGATGTCGCGCCGGCGGGCCAGCTCGCCGATCGGGACGGGGCCCGCGTCGCCGTGGCGGCCCAGCTCGGCCAGGGCCTGCAGCGCGTACGGCGACTTGGTCGTGATCGAGATCAATCCGCTCCCTCCCTACCCTTCCCACCTTATGCGACAGGTCAGCCGCTACCTACCGCCGCTCGCGCTGATGGCGCTCATCTTCTTCCTGAGCGCCCAGCCGGGCCTGAAGTCAGGGCTCGGGCTGGCCGACCTGATCGGCCGCAAGATGATCCACGCCGGCTCCTACGGCGCGCTCTTTCTCCTCTGGCTGCGCGCGTTTCGCTGGCGGGCGCCGGAATGGGCGGCGGCGATCGCCCTGGCCTACGCGGTCAGCGACGAGTTCCACCAGCACTTCACGCCGCATCGCACGGCGTCGCCGCTCGACGTGGCGATCGACGGCCTCGGGATCGCCCTGGCCTGGTGGCTGTGGCGGCGCGCGACGGCGCCGCGGCTAGATCCAGCCGCGCTCGGTGGCGACGAGGACGGCCTGCGCCCGGTCGACGGCGCCGAGCTTCCCGTAGATGTTGTGCAGGTGGGTGCGGACGGTGCTGGTCGAGAGCGACAGCTCTGACGCGATCTGCTTGTAGACCTTGCCGGTGGCCAGCCGCTTGAGGACCTCCTGCTCGCGGGCCGACAGCGGACAGGGGTCGATCTGGCGCTGGCGCCCGTTCTGCGGGTAGGGAAGCTCGTACATCACGCGGCGCAGGGCGGGCGGGCTCATGTCGATGCGCCGCGCCGCCTTGAGCAGCTCGGCCGGCGAGATCGGGCTGCCCTGCCCGTAGTGGGCGAGCATGTCGGCCAGTCGCACGAAGGCGGCCTCGTCGTCGGTGTCGTCGGTGTGGTGGCGCTCGATCGTCGAGGCGAGGGACTTGGGCAGGCCCCACCGGCGGGCCAGGACGCCGCCGACCAGGGCGTGGTCGACGCCGAGCTCGCGGCGCTCGCGGTGCAGGCGCTCCTCGGGGGTGCGGGCCTCGCCGTGGACGTGGCCGGGATAGCCGGGATAGGCGTGGATCAGCACGAGCTTGCCGATGTCGTGGAGCATCGCCGTGACCATCAGGCGATCGCGGTCCCCGTAGCTCAGCTCGCCGGCCAGGCGGTCGGCGGCGCGCTGGGTGGCCAGCGCGTGCAGGCGGAACTGCTCGGGGGCGACGTCCCATACGCCCGAGCGCTCGAAGAAGTCGAAGGTGCGGGCGCGGCTGGCCAACGCGCGGACGGCCTCGGGAGTCAGGACCTCGACGGCCTTGACCACGCTCTCGACCTTCCCGCGCGACTTGCCCTCGCCCTGGTTGGCCAGGCGCAGGACGGCGACCGCGAGCGCCACGTCGGACTCCACGGCGCCGACGATCTCGGCCGTGGACGGCTGCTCCTGGCTGAACAGGCGCAGGATCCGGTTGCGCGACTCCGCCAGCGCGGGGAATGCCTCGAGCGCCTCGAACGCCGCGGTGAGACGGCGGCCATGGCCCTCGTTGTGGCGCCGCGACACC
This sequence comes from Solirubrobacteraceae bacterium, assembly GCA_033856025.1. Taxonomy (GTDB): domain Bacteria; phylum Actinomycetota; class Thermoleophilia; order Solirubrobacterales; family Solirubrobacteraceae; genus AC-38. Next base: position 29,388 of record JAWVFQ010000035.1, read on the forward strand.
TCGACGGCGTCGTTCTGGAAGGTGGCGTCGGGGGGCTGTGGGGACAGAGCTGTGGCGGGGGACGGCATCGCTCCCCGTATCGGCAGCGATGGACGAATGGTTTAGACAGATATTGGAGGCTGGGCCTCGGATGCGTCGAGCAGCGCGTCCACGCGGCGCAGCGTCTCCTCGCGCCCCAGGGTGGCGACGCTCTCGAAGATCCCCGGCGACACCGTGGTGCCGGCGATGGCCAGGCGAACGGGCTGGAAGACGTCCTTGGGCTTGGCGTCCCGGGCCTCGACGACCTGGCGCAGCGCGTGCTCGACCGCCGGGACGTCGAAGGGCTCGGGCGCGTCCGCCAGCGCGGCGCGCGCCTGCTCCAGCGCCTCGCGCGCGCCGTCGCGGCCCAGTACGCGCTCGCGCGCGGCCGGGTCGTCGGCCGGCCCGTCGAACAGGAAGCCGGCCAGCGGCCAGAAGTCCGCGAGCGTCTGGATCTTCTCCTGGGTGATCTCGGCGGCCTGCGGCGGGACCTGGCGCTGCGTGTGCTCGGTCAGCCGGCGCGCCAGCTCGTCCGGTGTCAGCTCGCGCAGGTACTGGCCGTTGAGCCAGCGCAGCTTGCGCTCGTCGAAGCGCGCCGGGTTGCGCGCGACGTCCTGCACGCGGAAGAGGTGCTTGAGCTCGTCGGTCGAGAGCTTCGTGTCGTCCTCGTGGCCCCAGCCCAGCAGGGCCAGGTAGTTCAGCACGGCCTCGGGGAGGTAGCCGGCGTCGCGCAGCTCCTGCACGGAGGCGGCGCCGTGGCGCTTGGAGAGCTTGCGCCCGTCGGGCCCGTGGATCAGCGGCAGGTGGGCGTAGGCGGGCGGGGTCTCGCCCAGCGCCTCGTAGACCAGCAGCTGCTTGGGCGTGTTGGACAGGTGGTCCTCGCCGCGGACGACGTGGGTGATCCCGACGTCGAGGTCATCCACCGCGACGGCGAAGTTGTAGAGGACGCTGCCGTCCGCGCGGGCGATCACCGGGTCGTCCATGTGCTCGTGGCGGAAGGTGGTCGTGCCGCGGATGAGGTCCTCCACGACGGTCTCCCCCTCGTCGCTCGCCCGCAGCCGGATGGCGCCGTCCGGGTCGGCCGTGCCGCGAAACCCTCGCTCGTCGCCGTGCTGCGCCTTCCACGCCCTGACGTCGTCGGCCGTCGCGCGTGATCGATAGGCCTTGTCCTCGTCGAGGAGGCGCTGCAGCAGCTCCCGGTGGCGGTCGGCCCGGTGGGACTGGAACACCGGGTCGCCGTCCCAGTCGATCCCCAGCCAGCGCAGCGCATCGAAGATCTGCTCGACGTTCTCGGGGGTGGAGCGCTCGCGGTCGGTATCTTCGACGCGCAGCACGAGCTCGCCGGGCCCACCGCCCGCGTCGCCACGAGCCAGCAGCCAGTTGTACAGCGCGGTGCGCGCCCCCCCGATGTGGAGCGCCCCCGTCGGAGAAGGAGCAAAGCGGACCCTCATGATCCATCGATGCTAGTCGGCGCCCATGTGTCCCCCGCGGGTGGGCCCGCGAATGCCGTCGGCCGGGGCGAGGAGCGCGGGGCCGAGGCGATCCAGTTCTTCAACCAGAACCCCCGGGCCTGGCGGGCCCGCGAGTACACCGACGAGGAGGTCGCGGCCTACCGCGAGGCGCTGGAGGCCTCCGACGTCGTCCAGGCCTGCGTGATCCACGCCGTCTACCTCATCAACTGCGCCTCGGAGGACTCCGAGATCCGCGCCAAGTCGCTGAACTCGCTGACGATCGCGCTGCGCTCGGGCGCCGCGCTGGGCGTCCGCGGCGTGGTGCTGCACGCCGGCTCCGCCCTGCTCGGCGCCGACGAGGCGGCGACGGGACGGGCCGTCACCCGGGCGGCCGGCGTGATCCGCGAGGCGCTGGCCGAGTCGCAGGACTGCCCCCTGCACCTGGAGAACACGGCGGGCTCGGGCGGGACCCTAGGGCGCTCCTTCCACGAGCTGGCCGCCCTCATCGAGCAGGCCGGCGGGGACGAGCGGCTGGGGATGTGCCTGGACTCCTGCCACCTGTGGGCCTCGGGGTTCGACGTCTCCAGCGCCGAGTCGCTGCGCGGCGTGATCGACGAGTGCGTCGAGGTGGTGGGGCTGGAGCGCCTGGGCTCGCTGCACGTCAACGACTCCAAGACGCCCATGGGCTCCAACGTCGACCGCCACGCGCCGCTGGGCGAGGGCGAGCTGGGACGCGAGGGCATCGGCGTGTTCCTGTCCGAGCCGCGCTTCGAGGACCTCCCCGTGATCTTCGAGGGGCCGGGGGTCGAGGGCAAGGCGCCGGCCAAGGGCGACGTCGACCTGATGCGCGAGCTGCGCGCGGAGGGGCTGGCTAGGCGGCGCTGAGCGCCGCGTCCCCGAGCAGGTGGTCGAGGTCGGCGTTCAGCCCGGCGCCGACCTTCACGCGGAAGCCGTGACCGAAGCGCAGGCGGCGCTCGCCGCTGGCCGTGCGCATGACCAGGATGACCTCGGACTCGCCGGGGTGGCGCTCCAGGACCGTCTTGAGGTCGTCCAGGATGGTGGCGGGCAGGCGGGTGGCGTCCAGGCGCAGGTTCACCGTGCGCCGCCGGGCGGCCTCGATCGCGGCGGCGTTGGCGTCGGCGGCGGCCACCTCGTCGTCGGAGGGCGCGAACTCCTCGGCCTCCTGCACGATCAGGCACGTGGTCCCGTCCTTGTGGTCCACGCGTCCGCGGACGAGCAGGATCCGGTCGTTCTGCAGCGCCTCGCCGGAGGCGTCGAGCACCTTGCCGAACACCAGCAGCTCGACCTGGCCCTCCAGGTCGTCGAGGGTGGCGAACATCATCGGGTCGCCCTTCTTGGTGCGGATGCGCTTCGTCGCCGCCACGATCCCGCCGACCTTGACCCAGTCGCCGTCGCGCTTGTCGCGCAGGTCGCTCAGCGTGCAGTCGGTCGCGCCGGCCATGGCGCCGCGGACCGCCTTGAGGGGATGCTCGGAGATGAACAGGCCCAGCGCCTCCTTCTCCGCGGCCAGCAGGGCGGTGCGGTCGAACTCGGCGGTGGGGATCGGCGGGTCGGCCGGCGCGAAGGGGCCCCGGCGCTCCGGGCCCGCGGGAGCGTCGCCGCCGATGTCGAAGATCGAGCCCTGGCCGATCTGAGCGTCCTCCTGCGCCTTCTGACCGGCGCCCTGGGCCGCCTCGAGCACCCCGAGCATGCCCCGGCGCGAGGCGCCGGTGCAGTCGAACGCCCCGCACTTGACCAGCGCCTCGATGCAGCGCTTGTTCACGGTCCGCGAGTCGACGCGCTCGCAGAAGTCCCACAGCGAGCGGAACGGGCCGCCCTCGGCGCGGGCGCGCTTGATCGCCTCCACCGCGGCGTAGCCGATGCCCTTCACGGCGTCCAGGCCGAAGCGCACGTTGGTGTCCACGACGACGAACTCGTGGTCGGACTCGTTGACGCAGGGCGGGAGGATCTGGATCCCCATCTCCTCGCAGCGCGCGACGAAGAACGGGACCTTGTCCTTGGTGTCCATGACGGATGAGATCAGCGCGGCCATGTACTCGGCCGGGTGGTTGGCCTTCAGCCAGGCCGTGCGGTAGGAGATCAGCGCGTAGCAGGCGGCGTGGGAGCGGTTGAACGAGTAGTCGGCGGACTTCTCGTTGGTCTGCCACAGCCAGTCGATGGTCTGAGCCTCGATCCCCGACGCGCGGCAGCCGTCGAAGAACTCCGGCCGCAGTTTCGCCATCGCCTCGCGGTTCTTCTTGCCGATCGCCTTGCGCAGGTCGTCGGCCTTGGCGCCGCTGAAGCCGGCCAGCTCCTTGGCGATCTGCATGGCCTGCTCCTGGTAGAGGATCACGCCCTTCGTGGCCTGCAGGATCGGGCGCAGGCGCTCGTCGCGGTAGGAGATCGACTCGGGGTTGCGCTTTCCGCGCGCGTACGTGGGGATCTGGTCCATGGCGCCCGGCCGGTACAGGGCGACCAGCGCGACCAGGTCCTCGAACTCCGTCGGCTGGACCTTCTTCAGCGCCTCGCGCATCCCCTCGGACTCGAACTGGAACACTCCCACCGAGTCGCCGCGGCCGAGCATCTCGTAGGTCTTCGGGTCGTCTAGCGGCAGCGTCGTCATGTCCGGCCGCTCGCCCTTGGAGCGCTCGATGATCTGGATCGCGTCCTCGATCACGTCGAGGTTGCGCAGGCCCAGGAAGTCCATCTTGAGCAGGCCGATCTCCTCGATCGGCTTCATCGAGAACTGCGTGACGGTGCGGTAGACGCGGTCGCCGTTCTCGTCACGCGTGCCGCCCGTGGCCTCGGCCAGCTGGAGCGGCACGATGTCGGTCAGCGGGCGGTCGGAGATGACCACCGCGGCGGCGTGGATGGAGGAGTTGCGCACGATGCCCTCCAGGCCCTGGGCCAGGTCGACGACGCGCTTGGCCTCCGGGTCCTGCGCGATGGCGACGCTCAGAGGCTCGCCGGGCTTCAGGCAGTCCTCGAACGACGGCGAGCGGCCCATGATCGGCTCGGGGATGAGCTTGGCCAGGCGGTCGCCCATCGCGTAGTCCTCGCCCAGGACGCGCGCGGCGTCGCGGGTGGCCGCGCGCGGGAACATCTTGCCGAAGGTGACGATCTGCGCCACGCGGTCGGAGCCGTACTTCTCGGTGACGTAGCGGATCACGCGCTCGCGGCCGCGGACCGAGAAGTCGATGTCGATGTCGGGCATGGACACGCGCTCGGGGTTGAGGAAGCGCTCGAAGAGCAGGTCGTAGCGCAGCGGGTCCACGTCGGTGATGGCCAGGCAGTAGGACACGATGGAGCCGGCGGCGCTGCCGCGGCCGGGGCCGACCGCGATCCCGTTCTCCTTGGCGAAGCGCACGAAGTCCCACACGATCAGGAAGTAGGCGGAGAAGCCCATCTCGTCGATGACGCCGAGCTCGTAGTCGGCGCGCTCGCGCGCCTGCGCGGGGACCGGGTCGCCGTAGCGCAGGAGCAGCCCCTGGTCGACGAGCTCGCGCAGGTGGACGGCCTCGGGCTCGCCGTTGGGCGTGTCGTAGCGGGGGATCAGCTGCTTGCCCAGCTCGATCTCCAGCTCGCAGCGCTGCGCGATGTCCAGCGTGGTCTGGAGCGCCTCGGGCCAGGCCGCGAACTGCTCGGCCATCTCGGCGCTGTCGCGCAGGTAGAACTCGTTGGTGTCGAAGGAGAGCTTGGGCGCGTCCAGGGTCGACTTCGTCTGGACGCAGAGCAGCGCCTGGTGGTGGTCGTAGTCCTCGCGGCGCAGGTAGTGGACGTCGCCCGTGGCCACCAGCGGGCGGCCGGTCTCCCGCGCGAACTTGACCACCTGCTCGTTGACCTGCTCCTGCTCGGTGAGACCGTTCTTCTGGACCTCCATGTAGACCTGCTCGGGACCGAAGGCCTGGATGAGGTCGTCGAGGTGCTCTCGCGCCTGCGGGATTCGGCCCTCGAGGATCCGCTGGTTCATCCGCGACTGGAGGCAGCCGGTGAGGACGATGACGCCCTCGGCGTGGGTGGCCAGGGCCTCCATGTCCACGGCCGGCTTGCCGCGGTGCAGGCCCTCGAGGAAGCCCTGCGACGAGAGCTTGACCAGGTTGCGATAGCCGGCGTCGTTCTCGGCCAGCAGGGTGAGGTGGTTGCGCTCCACCCGGGCTCCGGCGGGACGGGCGCGGCGGTCCTCCACGAAGTAGACCTCGCAGCCCACGATCGGCTTGATCCCGTGCTTGCGGGCGGCCTTGTGGAGCTCGACGGCGCCGTTCATGACGCCGTGGTCGGTCAGGCCGAGGGCCGGCTGCTCCAGCTGCGCGGCCCGGGCCGCCAGCGCGTCGATCTTGCACGCCCCGTCGAGCAGCGAGTACTCGGAATGGACGTGCAGATGGGCGCAGGACGGCGGGCTCACGGGGCTTGTGAGCATAGGCGTCGATTCGGAGGGAACCGCGCGCCTTCCCGCAAAGACCGAGCGTCTTGCGCGAGCGTCTCTACGCGCCGCTGCGCTGGGCGCGCTCGATCCAGCCGGTCAGCGTGGCGACGGTGGCCAGGTCGCCGGTGATGTGCGTGCGGCGGTCGTTCGGAGCGGGTCGTCCCGCCAGCAGCCGCTGGTAGGCGGCCTGCGTCATCCGGATGGTCGCGGCGGCGTCCTCGGCGGTCCGGGCGGGGCCGACGTCGAGGGCCTCGCCGTCCCGCGCGCGCACGCGCCAGCGCCCGCCGCGGGGGCCCAGGACGACCAGGGCGACGACGAAGGCCTCCCCGCGGGTCCAGTCCGGGTCGACGAGGCCGGCCAGCGCCTTGAGGACCAGGCCGGGATCGGGCCACACGCCCGCCTCGGCGAGCCGGCCCAGGTCCAGGTCGGCCGCGGGGATGGCCCGGACGGCGCGGCGCCGGCGCAGGGTGCCCCGGACCTTGAGGTGACCGGCCTTGCGCAGCCGCGGCGACCCGCCCTGGACGAGGAGGGCGACGAGCGCCTGGGCGTCGAGATCCAGCCGGAAGTCGGTGCCCTTGCGCGCGCGGTGGCTCTCCAGCGGCGCCACCGTCCCGCGGCCGTCGCGCAGCGTGACCGCATGCCATTCGTCGGCGATGTGCAGGTCGTAGTCGAGCGAGCCGGTGCTGGCCAGCGCCTGGGCGGGGATGAGCTGGACCCCGAGCCGCCCCGCCTCCTCGGGACTCGCCGCCGCCAGGCGCTCCAGCCCCGCGGGAAGCCAGGCCGACCGCGGAGCCCCGACCCGCTCACTGCGCCGCCGGTCCTGGGGGGGCGCTTCGGCCGCGGCCTGGGTCTCGTCGAACGGCGCTTCGAGGGGAGCCTCGGTTGGGGGCGTGGAACTCTCGGGCTCGGGTTCGGGGGCCGGCGCCGCTTCGCGGTCGGGCGCGGGCGGGTCGGGCGTTCTTTGGCGCTCGGCTTCGAGGGCGGCTTCGAGGGCGGCCATTCGGGTCTCGAGCTCTTGGCGGAGGGTGGTGGTGGCCTCCTCGAGGCGGTGGTGGAGCTCGGCGCGCTCGCGGTCGAAGGCGCTCCGGAGCTCGGCCTCGGCGCGGTCGCGGTCGGATCGCTCGGCGTCGAGGCGGTCCTGGGCCTCGGTGGCGGCGTGCTGGGCCTCGCCGATCCGGCGCTCGGCCTCCTCGAGCGCCTGCCCCGCGGCGGCGGACAGCTCGCGGACCTCCGCCTCGGTCTCGGCGCTGCGCCGGGCGGCCGCCGCGGCGTCCTGGAGCTCCTCGATGCGGGAGGCCAGGCCGGCGATCGAGCGCTCGGCGCGCGCCTGCGCCTCGTCGCGCAGCGCCAGCTCCTGGCGCAGCCGGGCCATCTCGGCCTCGGCCGCGGCCTGGGCGGCGATGAGCGGCTCGCGCTCTCCCACCAGCCGGTGGGCCTCGGCCTGCGCGGTCGCCCGGTCGGACAGGAGGTGCTCGCGCTCCTCCCGCAGCCGCCTGACCTCCGCCTCGGCGGCGGCCCGCGCGGCCACGAGGTGCTCGCGCTCGCGGGTCAGCGCCTCGCGCTCCCGCTGCACCCGCGCCAGCGCGGCGTTCGCCTGCGCAACGCCGCCCGACACGCCGGTCATCGCGTCCTGCGCCTCGGCGAGCGTCCACGCGGCCTCGGCCACGGCCGCCGCGGCCCGCCGCGACTCGTCGGCCAGGCTCGACGGCGTCTGCGCCGCCCTCCGCGCCGCGATAACCCGCCACTCGGCGGCCAGGAGATCCGACACGGCGGCGACGGAAACGGCCGCCGTCGGTCGGGCAACCGGGATGGCCGGGGGGCGGCGGGCGGCGGCGGCTTCGGAGCGCAGCGTGGCCTGACGCGACGCTCCGAGTGACGGGCGGGCGGCGGTGGCGTCGCGCTCGGCGCGTTGGCGGGCCACCGCGGAGGCGGCGGCGACCTGCTCGGCCTCGGAGACGCGACGGCGCAGGGCCTCGATCTCGCGCTGCAGGCCGTGGGCGCGCTCGTCTCCCTCGCGCACCCGCGCGCGCAGGCTCGCCGCGGCGTGCTCGGCCTCGTCGATCCGGTCGGCGGTCTCCTCGACCGCCTCCTCGCGGCGGCGGCGCTCGGCGTGGGCGCGCTGCGCGGCGGACCGGCCCTCGCGGACGGCCTCGGCCAGGCGGTCCTGGAGCTCGGCGCGCTCGGACCCCGACTGATCCAGGCGCAGCTCCAGCTTCGCCAGCTCGGCCTCCAGCGCGGCGACGCTGCCCTCCGCCTCCTCGGCGCGGCGCGCCACCTCCTCCTCGGCGATCTCGGCGCGGCGGGCGCGGCGCTCCGCCAGGACCGCGCGGTCCACGACGGTGCCCGGGGTGCCCGACACGTCCCCCTCGATCTCCGTGGGCACGGGAAGGGCGAGGTCGGTCTCCCCCAGCGCCAGCCGCAGGCCGCCCACCAGCGACGGACGCAGCTCCTCGGGCACCGAGAACGCCGCCCGGAACGCATCCGCGCCGCCGGCCGCGCGGGCGGCCGCGCCGGAGCTCTCGGGCAGCGCGTCGAAGCGCCGGTCGCCCACGAGCAGCGCCGGGGCGACGGGCGCGGGATCGCCGGACCAGCGCCCGGCGATGCGGACGATCACCGTGCCGAGGTCGGTCGGCACGAGGTCGACCCGCTCCACGCGCAGACCGACCGAGCCGTCGCCCTCGCGCGACCTCGGTTGGACCATGACGCGCAGGCTAGGCGCGGCGGCGGACGCCCAAGCCGGGGCTACCGTGACCAGTTCACCGCGCTATCCGCGGTCAAGTGGACAAAGTGGCGGCGCGGACGCTACTCGGAGGCCGCGCGCTTGCCGGCAACGGCCAGCGCGGCGACGACCGCGACGACGAGGCCGCCGAGCGCGAGGCGCCGCGGGACGTTCCCGTAGCGGCGGCGCAGGTACCACTTCGCGCCGTTCCACACGGCGAAGCCCAGCGCCTGATATCCGAAGCGACCCATCGCGCCCGATCCTACCCCGGGGATCCGGGTTCCAGACGCAGGGTCGCGAGCGTGGCGGCGGCGACGGCGGGCTCGGTGAAGGGGAAGGCGACCGCCTCGCCGGTGCGCCAGTGCTCCCACAGGTCGGAGTAGTGCGGCGACAGGGGGTTGCCGGACTGGCCGCCGGCCAGCGATACCCGCGTGCGGTCCCAGTCGCCGACGTCCATGGCGATCCGCAGCGTGGCGACGTAGAGCGGGTCGCCGAGGGGGTCGAGGGGCGCCGTCGACGCCTGGGAGACCGTGTTGGTGTCTCCGCCGTAGGGGATTGGGCCCAGGTTGAACGCGCGGTCGAAGGGCCGGCGCGTACCGAAGGGATGGCGCAGGGTGAGCGGGCGCAGCGTCCCCCACCCCGGCGTCCCGGCTTCCTCCAGCCGCGACATCGCGGCGGCCAGCGCGCCGGCCACCTCGGCGTCCCAGCCGCCGGCGAACCAGCCCTCCGGGCGGTCGCGCAGCAGCTTCGCCAGGTGACCGGCCTGGCGCAGCGCCACGTAGGTCCACGGCGACAGCGGCTGCGCCCCGCGCCCCAGCGCCCACTCCAGGCTGCCCGGCGCCTTCGCGCGCGCCGCCCGGACGCTCATCTCCGCCAGCCACAGGGAGAACAGCGCGGCCGGCGCGGAGCCCGCGGACATCTCGCCGTCCCAGTCGTGCAGGAGGTCCGCCGCCCGGCGCACCCGCGGGTCCTCGCGCGGCGCGCCCAGGACGCTGTCGCGCACGTCGCGCCACACCAGCGAGCGCACGTCGCGCTGGAGTGTCAGGGCCGCCTCGACGTCCCAGTCCGAGCGCTCCGCCAGCGTCTCGGAGATCCGCTGCACGCGGTAGCCGTCCATCCAATCCGCGCCGATCCACGGGCCGTCCCCGTCGGCCACCGGCTTGTTGTTGGCCGTGGCCACGAAGCCCTCGGCGGGGTCGTCCACGCCCGGCAGCTCGTCCGGCGCGACCATCCCCGCCCACTCCGGCGCCGACGCGGGCTGGGGCAGCAGCCCGGCGCCCGCCTGGCGGCGCGGGACCGCCCCGACCACCTTCCAGCCGAAGCCGCCACCCACGTCGGCCCCGACCAGGTTCAGCGGGGCACCCGGCCAGTCGCCGAAGCGCTCGTGCAGCTCGGCCCACGTCCGCGAGCGCGGAGCGTCGAGGATCCCCGCGAGCGAGACCTCCTCCAGGTAACGGGCCCGCATCGACAGGGCGGGCGACCCGTTCTCGGCGGGCAAGACGACCGGTCCGCGGGGAGTCACGACGACGCGCTCGACGACCGACTCCCCGCCCCGGACCTCCACCACCTCCTCGACAACGGAAACGCCCGTCACACCCTCGATGCCGCCGTTTCCGGACCCGGCAACGCCCTCCTCCACGTACAGGTCCACCACGTCCGCGCCCGAGTTGGTGACCCCCCAGGCCACAGCATCGTTGTGCCCCACCGGCAGCCCGGGCGCGCCGATCACCGAGGCGCCGGCCGCCTCCCACTCCGGCGTCGCCAGATGGACCAGGTACCAGAAGGGCGGAAGCGTCGGGGACAGGTGCGGGTCGTTGGCCACGAGCGGCCGCCCGGTCGCGGTCCGCGCGCCGGAGACAGCCCAGTTGTTCGAGCCCCCGCCGCCCACGACCGACGCCAGCGCGCCCACGTCCTCGGAGAGCCGGTCCACGGCGCTGCCCGCCGGGCGCCCCGGCGGCGCGCTCACGGCGAGCCAGGACGGATACGCGGGGTCGACCGCCCGCAGCGCCTCCTCGCCGTCGCGCTCCAGCACCCGCAGGCGGCCCACCTCCATGTCCCAGTTGCCGGCCAGTCCCAGGGACACCAGCCCCAGGACGGCGAGCACGTCGCCCGGCGTCCACGGCGTCACGTCGCGGCGCAGCAGCACCAGCTCGTGCGGACGGCGGCGCGACCGCGCCGCGTTGACCCCGCCCACGTAGGCCTCCAGCGCCGCGCGCTCGCGCTCGCCCAACCCGGCGAGCTGGCGCGCCGCCGCGCGGGCGAACCCGATCCGTCGCGAGACGCGGTCGACCGGCAGGGCGTCCTCCCCCACCAGCTCGGCCAGCGTCCCGCGCCCCGCGCGCAGCAGCTGCTCGAGCTGGAACGAGCGGTCCTGCCCATGGCAGAAGCCCAGGGCGAGGAAGGCGTCGAGGTCCGACGCCGCCCGCAGGTGCGGGATCCCGTGGCGGTCGCGGCGGATCGTCACCGGGCCGGAGAGGCCGCGGACCGACAAGGAGCCGTTCGTGGCCGGCAGCCGGCGACCCAGCAGCCGCAGGACCCCGCGGGCGGCGCTCACGAGTCGGCGTCGCCGGAGTCGCCGCGGTTGCGCAGCCGCCACGCCATCCGCGACTGAAGCGACCACAGCTCGATGAACCCGGGCGACGCCTGCTGGGAGAACAGCCCGCCCGACTCGCCGAAACCGGCCAGCGCCGCGTCGTAGACGGCGTTCGGGGACTCGCGGCGCACGACGCGCGCGCTGCCCTTGAACAGCCGCAGCGCGATCGTCCCGGTCACCTGCCCGTTGACCCGGTCCATGTAGGCGTCGAGGTCGCCGCGCAGCGGCTCCCACCACAGCCCGGCGTACACCAGGTAGGCCCAGCGGCGGTCGAGGTCGGGCTTGAGCTGGTTCTGGTGGATCGTGGAGACGAGCTTCTCCAGCTCGGCGTGCGCGGTCAGCAGGATGGTCGCCGCCGGCGCCTCGTAGATGTCGCGGACCTTCAGCCCGACGATCCGGTCCTCCAGGTGGTCGACAATCCCCACGCCGTGGCGAGCCCCGACCTCCCCCGCCGTCTCGATCAGCTCCACCAGACCCATCGGCGACCCGTTCAGCGAAACGGGCACCCCACGCTCGAACCCCACGGAGACCTCCTCCGCGGAGTCCGGCGCCTCCTCGGGCCGCGTCACCAGCTGGAAGACGTCGTCCTCCGGCGCGTGGCCCAGGTCCTCGATCCAGCGGCCCTCCGAGGAGCGCCCCCACAGGTTGTCGTCGATCGAGTACGGCGGCGTCTCGGTCCCGCCCTTGACCGGGATCCCGTGCTCGCGCGCGTAGGCGATCTCCTCCTCGCGCCCCATCCGCCACGAGCGCACCGGCGCGATGACGCGCAGCTCGGGGGCCAGCGTGGCCACGGTGGCCTCGATGCGGACCTGGTCGTTGCCCTTCCCCGTGCAGCCGTGCGCGATGGTGTCGCACTCGAACTCCCGGGCCGCCTCGACGGCCAGCTTGGCGATGAGCGGCCGCCCCAGGGCGGTGAACAGCGGATACCCGCCGCCGTACAGCGCGTTCGCCTTGATCGCCGGGACGATGTAGTCGCGGGCGAACTCCTCGCGCGCGTCCACCACCTTGCACTCCAGCGCGCCCAGCCGCAGTGCCTTGCCGCGCACGACCTCGTAGTCCTCCCCGGGCTGGCCGAGGTTGACCGTCAGCGCGACCACCTCGGCGTCGTACTCGTCCTGGATCCACTTGAGCATCACGCTCGTGTCCAGCCCGCCCGAGTACAGCAGCAGCACCCGGTGCACCTGCGCCGGATCGGCCTCGTAGGAGGCCGTGCGCACGTCGGACAGCCGGGTGTGCTCGCTCACGGGACGGCAAGCCTAGGGAAGGCCGCCGCCCCGCGGGACTACGGCCGGGCTTCCAGCACCAGGTTGAACGGCGTCTCGGTGGCCCGCCGCACCGACGAGAACCCGCCCTCGCGGATGACGTCGGCCAGCTTGGACTCGCCGGCCTGGGCGCCGAGCGCCAGCCCGACCTCCTGGTCCAGGGAGGCGGGCGTGCAGACGACCGTCGAGGCGCCGTAGAACACGCGGCCCACCGGGTTGAAATTCTCCTCCACGCGGTCGTTGGCGTATGGCTCGACGATCATCCAGGTCCCGTCCGGGGCCAGGCTGTCGTGGATGTGGCGCGACGCCCCCACGGGGTCGCCCATGTCGTGGAGGCAGTCGAACACCGCGACGAGGTCGTAGCCCTCGCCGGGGAAGTCCTTGGCCGCCGCCGCCTGGAAGTCGATGCGGTCGCCCACGCCGGCCTCCTCGGCCGCCTCGCGCGCGCGCTCGATCGACTCCTCGTGGTAGTCGAAGCCGGTGAACCGCGAGTTCGGGAACGCCTCGGCCATGATGATCGTCGAGGCGCCGTGCCCGCAGCCCACGTCGGCCACGCGGGCGCCACGCTCGAGCTTCTCCTGCACGCCGTCCAGCGCCGGGATCCACTCCGCCACCAGGTGCCCACGATAGCCCGGGCGGAAGAAGCGCTCGGTGCCGCGGAACAGCCGCGGGTCGTGCTCGTGCCAGCCCATGCCCTCGCCGGTGCGGAAGGCCTCGAGGATGCGGTCCTCGTCGGCGTAGAGCGACGCGATCAGGTCGTAGGCGCCCAGCAGGTAGAACGGGCTCTCCTCGTCGGCCAGGGCCAGCGCCTGCTCGTCGGGCAGGGTGTAGCGGTCGCTCTCGGGGTCGTACTCCACGTAGCCGCCGGCGGCCTGGTTGCGCAGCCACTCGCGCACGTAGCGCTCGGCGGCGCCGGCGCGCTCCGCCACCTCCTGTGACGTCAGCGGGCCCGCCCCCGCCATGGCCTTGTACAGCCCCAGCCGCTCCCCGATCACGAACAGCGGAGCGCTGATTACGGCTCCCATGTCCGTCACGGCCTGGCCCATGAACGCCTCGAGCTTGGCCTCGTCGATGCCTGTGGCACTCATCTTCGTACCTCCCGTCCGTCGGACAGGTCCCGATCCCGCCCGGTCTACGTGCCAGCAGACCACTTTCCAAGTTACGGGTCAAGCGCCGTCAGCGCACGGGCACGACGCGGAACGCGCCGCGCATGAACGGGTGCGCGCGGCAGAGGTATGTGTAGGTGCCCGGAGCCAGGTTGGACGGCGTGCGCCACGAGTCGCGGTTGGACGCCGCCGTGAACCCGGCCGGGCCGAAGCCCAGCTGGCCCGAGTCGAAGATCGGGGAGCCGTTGGGCAGCGGGTAGCCGATCCCCGTCGAGCGGTTGCACGGCGCGCGGCAGGCGGTGACGGTGTGGAAGACCCCCTCCTTGCCCGTGTCCCGGTTGACGAACTCCAGCGACGAGCCGACCGGCACGGTCGGCGGGTTGCGGCGCGAGCCGACCCCGCTGAGGTCCCCGTAGCGGTACTTGAAGCCTCCGATGGGGACGATGGCGTTGGGCGCGCTTCCGTTGGGCAGTGTGGCGGGGTCGGCGATGCCCGTCGCCCCGCCGCCCCAGTTGTCGTTCTCGTGCAGGTGCCCGTGGGTCGGCGTCCCGCGGGTGGCGATCTTCGACGTGAACGGGTCCTTTCCCGTCGTGTCGTCGTAGGCGATCCAGCCCATCATGATCCCCATCGACTCGTACCAGGAGCCGTGCCTGGTGTCGTAGGTCGCGCTGACCCTCAGCTTGTCGCCGGGCTCGATGCGCACGCGCCAGTCCGCCGGCGTGGCCGTCATCCCGAGGTCCCACGAGACCGGCGGGTGCCCGCCGAAGTACCGCGCCTCCGAGCGGAACAGCAGCTTGCTCCGCGCCCCGCGCTGCAGCCGCAGCTCGTCGTACAGGCCGCCCGGATGCATGTGGCCCGCGAAGCCGACCAGCGTCCCCGGACGGTCCATCGCCACCTCGTTCTTGCGCGGCCCGGCCCCGTAGGCCCCCGGCTGCTGATTGGGGTAGGTGAACTTGCCCTGGCGGCCCGAGCCCATGAGCACGTCGAAGACCGGGTAGGCGCTCCCGCGCTCCACGTCCATCCAGACCGGGCTGACCGGGTGCAGCCGGCGGCCCAGCGCCGAGTCGGCGGGCACGAAGTCCACGGTCCAGGTGATGTAGAGCTTCATCCCGCGGTTCGTGAGGTCGTGGATCATGTCGTTGAGCAGCCACGTGTCGCTCGGGTCCACCCGGAACCCGTAGGGCCGCGGGAGGACGATCCGCGTCTTCTCCTCGCCCGTCGCCGTGACGATCTCGGCCGGGTAGCCGGGCGTGGACGCGGCGCCGGCGGCGGCGCGCAGCCACACCGCGTGGTGCAGGTGGACCTTGTCCGTGGCCGGGATCGTGCCGTCGCGCCGCGTCAGGTTGGGGACGAAGCGCACGATGTAGCCGGGCCGGTCCGGGTGCGGGACGCCGATCCGGATCTTGATGATGTTCGTCCCCGGCTGGAGGTCGATCGGATAGCGGTACGTGATGCGCTCGACGTCGCGCGGGAGCTTGGCCGCGTGCGCGGCCGGGGCCGTCGCGAGGAGCGGCAGGAGGAGGCAGGTGAGCAGGAGAAGTCGGCGCACGGTTCCAGACGGGCGCCCCCTCGCGCCGTCCAAGGTAGCAGCGAAAGGACCGGTGCTCATGCCATTGCCGCCGCGAAGCGCGCGAGTCCCTCGTCCAGCGCCGCCTCGTCGATGACCAGCGGCGGCAGGAAGCGCACGGTCGTGGGGCCGGTGGCGTTGACGACCAGCCGCTGCTCGAGCAGCGCGCGCCGCACGACCGCGGGAGCGTCGTCGACCTCCGCCGCCACGAACAGGCCGCGACCCCGCACCTCATGCACCCCGGGCACCTCGCGCAGCCCGGCGGCCAGCCGCTCGCCGAGCTCGCCCACGCGCCGGAGGAGCTCCGGGTCGTCGATCACGTCCAGCGTGGCGTGCGCCGCCGCCGCGACCACCGGGCCCCCCGCGAACGTGGAGCCGTGGTCGCCGGGCTGGAAGACGTCGGCCAGGCGCGGCCCGGTGACCAGGGCCCCGATGGGAAAGCCGCCGCCCAGCGCCTTGGCGCTGGTCAGCGCATCGGGGACGACGGGCGTCTGCTCGTAGGCCCACAGGGTGCCGGTCCGGCCCATCCCGGACTGGATCTCGTCGAAGACGAGCGCCGCGCCGGCGGCGTCGCAGGCCTCCCGCGCCGCGAGCAGCAGCTCGTCGGGCAGCGGCCACACGCCGCTCTCCCCCTGCACCGGCTCGAGCAGCACGGCCGCCGTGCGCTCCGTCACCGCCGCGCGCAGCGCGTCCGGGTCCTTCGGCACGACCACGAACCCGGGGACGAGCGGGGCGAACGGCGCCTGCTTGGACTCCTGGGGCGTGGCCGACAGCGCGCCGTAGGTGCGGCCGTGGAAGGCGCCCTCGACCACGACGATCTCGCCGCCCGCGCGAGCCCGCCGCGCCAGCTTGATCGCGGCCTCGATCGCCTCGGTCCCCGAGTTGGCGAAGAACACCTTGCCGCCCAGGGAGCGCTCGGACAGCCGTGCGGCCAGGCGCATCGCGGGCTCGGTGTAGAAGAGGTTCGTCGTGTGGGTCAGGCGCGCCGCCTGCGCGGTCACCGCCTCGATCACGTGGGGGTGGCAGTGGCCGACGCTGACCACCGAGATCCCGGCCAGGAGGTCCAGGTACTCGTTGCCCTCGTCGTCGTAGAGATGGACCCCCTGGCCGCGCACGAACTCCACGGGCGCGCGCGCGTACGTGGGGATGACGCTGGCGCGCTCGAGCGCCTGCAGCTCGGCCAGGCTCATGCGCGCAGCCGGGTGCCGATGCCCGCGTCGGTGAAGAGCTCGAGCAGGAGGCTGTGCGGGACGCGGCCGTCCACGATGTGCGCGTAGGTGACGCCGGCGTCCAGCGCGTCGACGCAGGCCTGGAGCTTGGGACGCATGCCGCCGGCCACGGATGCGAGCTGCGCGCGCACCTCGTCGGCGCCGGCCTCGGAGACGACGCTCGCCGGGTCGCTGGGATCGCTCAGCCAGCCCTCGACGTCGGTGAGGAAGATCACCTTGTACGCGCCCAGGGCGCCCGCCACGGCGCCGGCCGCCTCGTCGGCGTTGACGTTGTAGGAGCTGCCGTCGCGGTCGGCCCCCACGGACGCGATGACCGGGATGTAGTCCTCGGCCACGTGGAGCAGGACGTCGGTGTCGACCTTCTCGATCTTCCCCACGAAGCCGATGTCGCGGCCCGACGGCGCGGGCTGGCGGGCCACGCGGAACAGCAGGCCGTCGTCCCCGCACAGGCCGACCGCGGGCTGGCCGTGGCGACCCAGCCGCAGGACGATGTCCTTGTTGACCTTGCCGACGAGGACCATCTTCACCACCTCGACGGTGTCCGCGTCGGACACGCGCAGGCCGTCGACGAACTCCACCGGGAGGTTCAGCCGGTCCATGTAGGCGGTGATGTCGGGCCCGCCGCCGTGGACGACGATCGGGTTCAGCCCGACGTACTTCAGGAGCACCACGTCGCGGGCGAACTCCTCGCGCAGGGCGGGGTCCTCCATGGCGGCGCCGCCGTACTTGATGACCACGGTGCGGCCGTGGAAGTCCCGGATGTACGGGAGCGCCTCGAGGAGGGTGGCGACGTCGCGGTGGGCCATCAGGTCGTGTATTCGGCGTTGATCTCGATGTACCGGTGCGAGAGGTCGGAGAAGAAGACCTCGGTCTCGGCGCCCTCGCCGGGCAGGCCGACCAGGTACTCGACCTCCTCGCGCTGGACGGCGTCCGTCAGCGCGGGCGCGTCGTGGGGCACCGCGGCGCCGCCGGAGCAGACCGGCACGCCCTCGATGTGGATGTCCAGCGGCAGCGGAGCGGTGCCGGGGAGCGCCATCCCCACCGCCTGGGCGATGCGTCCCCAGTTGGGGTCGCCGCCGTGCAGCGCGGTCTTGACCAGCGGGGAGTTGGCCACGGCGCGGGCGGCGTGCTCCACGTGGAGGTCGTGGCCGCCCTCGACCACGACGCGGCCGATGCGGGCGGCGCCCTCGCCGTCGCGGACCACGAGGAGGGCGAGCTGGCGCACGAGAGCGTCGAGGGCCTCGCCGAACGCGAGCTCGTCGGGCGACTCCGGCTCGACGTCGACCCCGGAGGCGCCGGACGCCTGGAGGACCACGGTGTCGTTGGTCGAGAGCTGGCCGTCCACCGAGATGCGCTCGAAGGAGCGCTTGGTCGTGACGTTGAGCAGCAGGTTGGCGGTCTCGGGTCCCAGACGAGCGTCGGTCTGCACGAAGCACAGCAGCGTGGCGAACCCGGGCGAGATCATCCCGGCGCCCTTGGCCTGGGCGGCCAGGCGCACGGTGCCGCCGGGGAGCTCGACCTCCAGGCTGGCGCGCTTGGGGAAGGCGTCGGTGGTGCGGATGGACTCGGCGAACGCGGCGTCGCCGTCGGGCGCCAGCTCGCGGGCGGCGGCGGCCAGGCCGGACATGATCCGGTCGACGGGAAGCGGCACGCCGATGACGCCGGTGGACGCGACCGCGACCCGGTCCTCGCGCACCCGGGCGCCCATCGCGCCGGCGCCCTGCATCTTCGCCGCGGCGTCCAGGCCCGGGCGGCCGGTGGCGGCGTTGGCGTTGCCCGAGTTCACGGCCACCGCGCGCAGTGCCGAGAGGTCGCAGCGCTCCTGGCACACGAGCACCGGCGCGGCCAGGACGCCCGAGCGCGTGAACCGCGCCGCGCTCGTGGTATCCGGCGCGTCGGAGACCAGCAGCCCCACGTCCGGCGCGCCGCTCTCCTTGATCCCCGCGGCGACCCCGGCCGCCCGGAACCCCGCGGGCAGACCGCCGGGAAGTTCCCGAACGTGGTCCGGCCGCTGCACCCAGCGCGACTGGAAGAGGCTCACGAGATCCCCTCGCCCTCATCGCGTCCGAACATGAGGTTGAGGTTCTGGACGGCCTGGGAGGCGGCGCCCTTCCACAGGTTGTCGATCGCGGCGAAGACGATCAGCTTGCCGGTGCGCTCGTCGGCGTGGACGGAGATGCGGCAGATGTTGGTGTCGCGCACGTCGCGCACTCCCGGCGGCCGGTCGGTGAGCTCGACGAAGCGCTCGCCGCCGTAGGCGTCGGCGTACAGCTCGCCCAGCTCCCGCGCGCCGACCTCGCGCTTGGGGGTGACGTAGCAGGAGACGAGCTCGCCCTGGTCGAGCGGGACGAGGTGCGGCGTGAACGTCGCGGCGACGGGCGCGCCGAGGCCGGCCAGCTCCTGGTCGATCTCCGGGGAGTGGCGGTGGCCGCCCACGCCGTAGGGGTTGACGTTCTCGTCGGCGGACACGAAGTGGGTCGTCTCGTTGGCGGCGCGGCCGGCGCCCGAGACGCCGGACTTCGCGTCGACGACTACGTCGGCGATCGCCCCCGCCCGGGCCAGCGGCGCCAGGGCGAGCAGCGTCGCCGTCGGGTAGCAGCCGGGGTTGGCGACGAGGCTTGCGTCGGCCACGGCCTCGCGGTTGAGCTCGGTGAGGCCGTACACGGCGCCGTCCAGGTGACCGGGCGCGCCGTGCTCGCCGTACCACTGCCGGTACACGTCGAGGTCGCGCAGGCGGAAGTCCGCGGAGAGGTCGACGGTCTTGACCCCCCGGTCCACGAGCTCCGCCACCACGGGCGCCGAGGCGCCGTGCGGGTAGGCGACGATCGCCGCCTCCACGTTCGCATGGCGGTCGAGGTCGAGCTCCTCGAGCTCCAGCGGGACCCGGTGACGCGGGTAGAGGTCGTCCAGCCGCCGCCCCGCGTCCGTCCGCGCGGTGACGTGGCCGAGGTCGAAGAAGGGATGGCGCCAGAGCAGGCTCGCGGCCAGCGCGCCGCCGTAGCCCGAGGCCCCGATGACGACGGCTTCAGGCACGCAGCTCGCCGCCCAGCTCGTCGGCGAGGGCCTTGGCGATGGCCTCGCGGCGCTCGGCGACCTCCTCGTCGGTGAGGGTCCGGTCGGGGGCCTGGAAGTCGAGGGCGAGGGCGAGCGAGACGCTCCCCTCCCCCACCTGCTCGCCCCGGTACACGTCGAACACGCGCACGGCCCGCAGCAGGTCGCCGCCCGCCGCGCGCACCACGTCGAGCGCGTCGGCCGCGGCGACCGCCTCGGGCAGGACGACCGCGATGTCCTGGCGGACGGCGGGGAAGCTGGTGAGGTCGGCGTAGCCGCGCGCGCGCGCGGCCGCCAGCGCGACCAGCCGGTCGAGGTCGATCTCGAAGGCCGCGACGCGCTCCAGGTCCCACTCGGCGGCCACGAGCGGATGGACCTCGCCCAGCCACCCCGCGGGCTCGCCGTCCAGATGGACGGAGGCCGACCGGCCGGGATGCAGGAACGGCTCGCGCGCCGCCTCCACCGACCACGGAACCCGCAGCCAGTCCAGCAGCGCCGCCAGCACTCCCTTGGCGGCGAAGAAGTCGGCCCGCCGCGGCTCGGGGGAGCGCCACGACGCCGGCGCCAGCGCCCCGGTGAGCAGGACCGCGACATGGCGGCGCTCGTCGGGAAGGTCCCCCGCCCCCGGCTTGTCGGCGGCCGTCCCACCCGCGGCGGCCGGCACCGCGTCGCCCACCGGCAGGTACACGGCGCCCGTCTCGAACAGGCGCAGGTCGGGGACGTCCCGGGCGGCGTTGTGCGCGGCGGCCTCCAGCAGGCTGCCGAGGAGGGTCGTGCGCAGCACGGACTGCTCCTCGGACAGGGGGTTGCGCAGCCGGACCGGCCGGGCGCGGCGATCGTCGGAGGGCAGCCGCAGCCGCTCGCCCACCGACGGCCCCTGGAAGCTCCACCCCTGGACCTCGAGCAGGCCCTGTGCGACCAGCGCGTCCTCCACCCGCCGCCGGGCGCCCTGCTCGGCGGTGAGCGCCGCGCCGCGGTCCGAGCGCGCCGGGAGCGTCGCGGGCAGGCGATCCACGCCGTCGATCCGCGCCACCTCCTCGATCAGGTCCACCTCGCGCTCCACGTCCCCGCGGCGCCAGTGCGGGACGGTGACGGACAGGTCGACGCCCACCTCCGACGGCAACCCCGCCGCCAGCTCGGCGTCGGCCGCGACCGACCCCGGCGAGGCGGCGTCGGGGTCGACGGCCACAACGAACCCGAGGGAGTGCAGGATCTCCTGGCTGCGCTCGCCGGGGATCGGCTTGCCGAGCAGCGAGCCCACGCGCGACTCGCGCAGCTCCAGCACCTCGGGGTCGGGACCGGGGCCGCCGACGTCGATCGTCCCGCCCGATAGCCGCGCGCCGCACAGCTCGATCAGCAGCGCCGAGGCCACGGCCTGGGCCTCCAGCGTCTGCTCCGGCTGGAGCTGCTTCTCGAACCGGGCGCTCGCCTCGCTGCGCAGGCCCAGGCGCAACGACGTGCGCTGGATGTTCGGGCCCACCCACGTCGCCGCCTCCAGCAGCACCCGGGTCGTGCCGTCGGACACCTCCGAGCGCGCGCCGCCCATCACCCCGGCGATCGACGTCGGGCCCTCGGCGTCCTCGATCACCACGACGTCGGGATCCAGCCGGCGCACCTCGCCGTCGAGCGTCTCGACCTCCTCGCCCTCGGCCGCCCGGCGCACCGTCAGCCGCCCGCCGGCCACGCGGTCCGTGTCGAAGGCGTGCAGCGGCTGGCCGGTCAGGAGCATCACGTAGTTCGTCACGTCGACGACGTTGTTGATCGGCCGCATCCCCGCCGCCATCAGCCGCGCCTTCAGCCACAGCGGAGAGGGCGCGATCGTCACGTCCTCGAACAGCCGCGCGGTGAAGCGCGGGCACAGCTCGGGCGCCGCGACCTCCACGCCCACGCCGGGCACGTCGCCCGAGGATCCCGGGTCGGACGTCCACGGCGGCTGGGCCAGGGCGGCGCCCGTCGCGGCGTGCACCTCGCGCGCCACCCCGTAGACGCCAAGGCAGTCCGGCCGGTTCGGGGTGATCTCGAGCTCCAGGACCTCCGTGGCGATCGGCAGCACCTCGGTCAGCGGCGTCCCCGGCGCGGCCCCGTCGTCGAGGACGATGATCCCCGAGTGGTCGGTGCCGATCCCCAGCTCGTCCTCGGCCAGGATCATCCCCTCGGACACGACGCCGCGCAGCTTGGCCGCCCGCAGCTCGGTCCCGTCGGGCATGACCGCGCCCGGCCGGGCCACGGCCACGGTCTGGCCCGCGGCCACGTTGGGCGCGCCGCACACGATCGTGGCCTCGCCGCCGCCGAAGTCCACGCGGCACACGCTCAGCCGGTCGGCGTCGGGATGGCGCTCGGACTCCACCACCCGCCCGACCACGAACGACTCGGGACCGCCCACGCCGTGGTGCTCGATCCGCTCGACCTTCGTCCCGGTCATGTCCAGGCGCTCGGCCAGCTCCGCCGCGGACAGCTCCGGGCGGACGTACTCGTGCAGCCATTCCAGGGGCGCGCGCATCAGCCGAACTGCCCCGTGAAGCGCACGTCGTTGTCGTAGAACAGGCGCAGGTCCGGCACCTCGTGCTTGAGCATCGCGATGCGCTCGACGCCCATCCCGAAGGCGAAGCCCTGGATGCGCTCGGGGTCGTAGCCCCGCTCGCGCACGAACCCGAACACGTTCGGGTCCACCATCCCGGCGCCGAGGATCTCGATCCAGCGCTCGCCCTTGCACAGGCCGCAGCGCGAGCCGTCGTCCAGCGTCCCGGTCCCGCGGCAGGCGAAGCAGGACACGTCGACCTCGACGCTGGGCTCGGTGAAGGGGAAGAAGTGCGGGCGCAGCCTGGTCTCGCGCTCCTCGCCGAACACCGCGCGGGCGAAGGCGAGCAGCGTCCCGTTGAGGTCGGCCAGGGTGATGTCCTCGTCGACGGCCAGCCCCTCCACCTGGTGGAACTGCGGGGTGTGGGTGGCGTCGGAGTCCGGCCGGTACACCCGCCCGGGCACGACGATGTAGAGCGGCGGCGGCGCGAGCTCCATGGCGCGGATCTGCATCGGCGACGTGTGCGTGCGCAGCAGGACGTCGTCGTTGACGTAGAACGTGTCGGTCCACGCGCGCGCGGGATGTCCGGGAGCGTGGTTGAGCGCGTCGAAGTTGTAGTGGACGAGGTCGACCTCGGGGCCCTCGGCCACGTCGAACCCCAGACCCAGGAACACGTCCTCGATCTCCCGCCGCGTCTGCGTGATCAGGTGCAGCCGCCCCAGCTCGCGCACCGGGTCGCCGGGGAGCGTCACGTCGACGCGGTCCTCGAGCAGCCGGGCCTCCAGCTCCTCGCGCTGGAGCTCCGCGAGGCGGTCGGCGATGAGCGCCTCCAGCGTCCCGCGGCTCTCGTTCAGGGCCTTGCCGGCCGGGCCCCGCTCCTCGGCCGGCAGCTCTGAGACACCGCGCAGCAGCTGCGGGAGCTCGGCCTTGCGCCCGAGATACCGGACGCGGAGCTCCTCCACCGCCGCGCTGGAGGCGGCGGCGGCGATCTCCGGAGAGGCCTGGTCGAGTATCTCGCGGGCGCGGTCGAGCATCAGCGGCCGATCCTAGTCAGCTCGTGGAGGGCCACCGTCGCGGCCATGGCGGCGTTGAGGGATTCCGACGCGATGGGGATGTGCGCGACCCGGTCGCAGGCCGCGACGATGTCCTCGGGCAGGCCCTCGCGCTCGGCGCCCACGACGAGGGAGACGTCGCCGGACGCCGGACCGCGCAGCGGCTCTCCGCCGCGCGCCACCAGCGCCACGGTCTCGCCCGGGAGCTCGGCCACGTCCTGGACCCGGGCGACCGGCACCCCGAAGACCGCGCCCATGGACGCCCGCACGGCCTTGGGCCCGAAGGGATCGGCCGTCCCCGGCCCCAGCGCGGCCGACGAGGCGCCGAAGGCGACCGCGCCGCGCAGCACCGTCCCCACGTTCCCCGGGTCGCGCACGCCCCACAGGGCCACGCACAGCGGCCCGGACGGCGCCGCCCAGCGCTGCTCGTAGATGCCCACCGCCCGGGTCCCCGAGGCCAGGGACGACACCCCGGCCAGCGCCTCGGGCGTGACGTCGACACCCGCCACCAGCCGCGACAGCGCGGGCCAGCCCGCGGCGTCGGCCGCGTCCAGCAGGTCCTCGCCCTCCACCACGAAGCGCCCGTCGCGCGCGCGGGCCTCACGCCGGGCCAGGCGGCGGATCTCCTTGAGCTGGGGGTTGTGGGTCGATGTGATCACTGGCAACAAAAAGGGCGCCGGTCCTGGAGGAGCGGCGCCCGGGCGATTGGTGGTGTCGGTCTGCGGTCAGCTCGCCGACGCCTCGCGGGCGCGCTGCGCGAATCGGCGGAAGGCGTCGGCGTCGCGGACCGCGAGGTCCGCGAGCATCTTGCGGTCCAGCTCCACGCCGGCCAGCTTGAGGCCGTGCATGAGCTGGGAGTAGGACATGCCCTCCTGGCGCGCGGCGGCGTTGATGCGCGTGATCCACAGCCGCCGGAAGTCGCGCTTGCGGTTGCGCCGGTCCCGGTAGGCGTAGGAGTCCGCCTTGAGCAGCGCCTCCTTGGCCCGCTTGTAGGACGTGTGCGCCTCGCCGCGGAAGCCCTTGGTCCGCGCCAGCGTGGCCCGGCGCTTCTTGCGCGCGTGTACCGAGCGCTTGACACGGGTCATCGGCCGGCGCCCCCCAGCAGCTTGCGGACCCGTTGGCGGTCGGACTTCGCGACCACGACGGGGTCGTCCAGATGGCGCTTCTTCTTGGGCGACTTCTTCTCCAGGATGTGGCTGGAGAAGGCGTGACGGGCCCGGAGCTTGCCCGTCGCCGTCTTGCGAAAGCGCTTCTTCGCGCCCGAATGAGTCTTCATCTTGGGCATGAGAACGGGAGAGTAAAGCAGACGAGGTTCCACAAAAGCTGTGCGTGCAGGGATTCCAGGGACTTCGCGGCGCAAGGTGCCGACATGGCCATCCTCGCTCCTCCGACGACAGACACCCTCGAGGCCCACATCGCGCGGCTGCGCGACGACGTGTTCGCGCTCGTGGACCAGGCGCGCTCCGCGGTGCCCTACGAGTGCACGGCGCTGCACGTGAGCCTCCAGGCCGCGTCCAACGAGCTCGGCAAGGCCGAGCGGGCCCTGCGCGAGGCCTAGGCCTCGGGGGCGGGCGCCTCGGCGGGCGCGGCCTCGGCCTCGGCCGGCGCGGCCGCCTCCGCGGGCGCCGGCGCCTCGGCGCCGTTCTCTCCCTCGTCCTCCGACTTCTCGGCCGCCCGGGTCGGGCCGAGCATCATCGTCATGTTGCGCCCGTCCTGAAGGGGGCGCTGCTCGACCACGGCCAGCCCCTCGAGCTCCTCGGCCAGGCGCTCCAGGATCATCTGCCCGCGCTCCGGGTGGGCCATCTCGCGTCCGCGGAACATGATCGTGATCTTGACCTTGCTCTGATCGCGCAGGAA
This sequence comes from Solirubrobacteraceae bacterium, assembly GCA_033856025.1. Classification (GTDB taxonomy): domain Bacteria; phylum Actinomycetota; class Thermoleophilia; order Solirubrobacterales; family Solirubrobacteraceae; genus AC-38. Next base: position 54,234 of record JAWVFQ010000035.1, read on the forward strand.
GCGCATGACGTGACCCTTCTTCGTGTCGTAGTCGTGCTGGGCGATCTTGGGCCGGAACTTGATCTCGCGGACCGTGATGTTCTGCTGATGCTTGCGGGCGGCCTTCTGCTTCTGCTCGAGCTCGTACTTGTACTTGGAGTAGTCGAGCACGCGGCAGACGGGCGGTTTGGCCTCGGACGCCACCTCGACGAGGTCGAGGTCGCGCTCCTGGGCGTAGGCCAGCGCCTCGGGCGTCTTGACCACGCCGATCTGGTTGCCGTCGTCGCCGATCAGGCGAACCTCGGGCACGCGGATGCGCTCGTTGATCCGGGTGCTGTCCCGCTCGGGCGGGCGCCGGTCGAACCTGCGGGGAACCGGCACTAGGTGGTGTGGTCCTGCGTCAAGCGGACCGTGTGAGCTTCTGGCGAATCAACGCGGGCGAGTATAGCCGCATATCCACGTCAAGCCGAGCGCGTCGCGGACTCCCGTGACAGCCGCTCCACGAACTCGTGCAGCGCCACGGCTCCGGCGTCGCCCTTTCCGTGCTCGCGCAGGCCCACGGCGCGCGCCTCCGCCTCGCGGTCTCCCACGACGAGCATGTACGGGACCTTGCGCAGCTCGGCGTCGCGGATCTTGCGACCCGTGGACTCCGGGCGCTCGTCCACCTCGGCCCGCGCACCGCCCTCGCGCAGCGCGCCCGCGACCTCCCGCGCGTAGTCCAGATGGCGGTCGGCGATGGGCAGGACGACCGCCTGGACCGGCGCCAGCCAGACCGGGAACTCCCCCGCGTAGTGCTCGGTCAGGATCCCGATGAAGCGCTCGAAGGACCCCAGCAGCGCGCGGTGGATCATCACCGGCCGGTGCGGATCGTCGTCCGCGCCCGTGTACTCCAGCCCGAAGCGCTCGGGCATCTGGTAGTCGAGCTGGACGGTCCCCAGCTGCCACGAGCGCCCGATCGAGTCGCGCATGTGGAGGTCGATCTTGGGGCCGTAGAAGGTCCCCTCGCCCGCCCCGATCTCGAACTCCAGGCCGCGACGCTCCATGGCGCGCGACAGCGCGCCCTCGGCGTGGTCCCACATGGCGTCGTCGCCCAGGCGCTCGTCGGGGCGGGTCGAGAGCTCCAGCGCCGGCTCGAACCCGAACAGCTCGTAGATCCGAAAGCCCATGTCCAGGCAGCCCAGCACCTCGTCCTCGATCTGCTCCTCGGTGCAGAAGATGTGGGCGTCGTCCTGGGTGAACGCCCGCACGCGCAGCAGCCCGTGCAGCACGCCGCTGGGCTCGTGGCGGTGGACCAGACCGGCCTCGGAGTAGCGCAGCGGCAGGTCGCGGTAGGAGCGTCGCTCGGCGCTGAAGATCTTCGTGTGCGCCGGGCAGTTCATGGGCTTCAGGCCCATGGGCCGCTCGTCGACCTCCGTGAAGTACATGTTGTCGCGGTACTTGTCCCAGTGGCCCGAGGTCTTGAACAGCTCGAGGTCGTAGAGGACCGGCGTGCGGACCTCCTGGTAGCCGCGCGACGCGTTCTCCTCGCGCACCAGCCGCGTGAGCTCGTTGAACAGGACCATGCCGTTGGGCAGCCAGAAGGGCGCGCCCGGCGAGACGTCGGAGAGCATGAACAGACCCATCTCGCGCCCGATCCGCCGGTGGTCGCGCGCGCGCGCCTGCTCCAGGCGCTCCAGGTGCTCGTCGAGCTGCTCCTGGGAGAGGAAGGCGGTCCCGTAGATGCGCGTGAGCATCTGGCGGTCGGCGTCGCCGCGCCAGTAGGCGCCGGCGGTCGACTGGAGCTTGAACGCCTTGACCCGCTTGGTGGAGGGCGCGTGCGGGCCCCGGCACAGATCCGTGAACGGGCCGTTCGTGTAGAGGCTGACCGTCTCCACGCCCTCGTCGCTGACCAGGTCGTCGATCAGCTCGACCTTGTAGTCCTGGCCCTCGGCGGCGAAGCGCTCGCGGGCCGCGGCCACGGGCACGTCCTCGCGCGTGAACGCCTCGTCGGCCTTGACGTGCTCACGCATCTTCTCCTCGATGCGCGGGAGGTCGTCCTCGGAGATCGACGTCCCGTCCGGGAAGTCGAAGTCGTAGTAGAAGCCCTGCTCGATCGCCGGCCCGATGGAGATCTTGACCCCCGGATAGAGGTCGAGCACCGCCGTGGCCAGCACGTGCGCGGCGTCGTGGCGCACCAGCTCCAGCGCCTCCGGCGAGCGGTCCGTGACGATCTCGATCGCCGCGCCGTCCGGCAGCGAGCGCGAGAGGTCGCGCAGCTCGCCGTTCGCCTTGACGGCCAGCGCCGCGCGCGCCAGGCCCGGCCCGATGGCCGCCGCGGCGTCGGCGCCCGTGGCCCCCTCCGGGAGCTCCAGTTCCTTCCCGTCCGGGAGCGTCGCGCGCATGGCGCCGGATGCTAGCCGCGGGCGCCCGGGACCGGTCAGGGCTACGACTTGTGGCGGGCGCGGCGCAGCATCTCCTCGCCGCGCAGCAGCACCTGCTCCGAGCGTCGAATCGCCCGCTTGAGGTCGGCCTGCTTGCGCTCGCCCTTCTCGATCGCCCGGCGATTGCGCTCCCGGGTCGTGCGAACCAGCTTGTCGAGTTCGTCGCTAGTCATCTTCAGCCTTCCCTCGTCTGAACCTTAGCTCTCGGGGTCTCGCTCCTCGTACCAGCGCAAGCGCGCATACAGCGTCTCGATGAGCTCATCGGATTCGCCGATCCGCCGCTTGAGGTCCTCGATCTCCTCATCGGCATCAGCCGCCTCCAGTTGCCAGAACTCGAGATCGCCGCGGTATCGCTCCGCGACGATCTCCGCTTCGAACGGTCCGGCCTTGGACAACCACTCGCCGCGCACGATCCGGGCGGTGATGGACATCACGACGTATCCGACCGCGAAGAGGAGCGCTATGCGGACCAGCGCGATGACGATCCGGCTCGCGAAGATCGCGTCGGTGAAGTCCGGCTCCTTGCGGAGCACCACCCTCTGAGGCCACAGGCCGACGACTATGAGCACCGCTCCCGCGAACAGCCCGGCGACGACCCCGGTTTCGAGTGACCAAAACGTCCATGGTGCGCGACCCTCGGCTTCCTGGCTATCTGGCACTAGACCTCCGCCCGGCGGCTTTCGTTCGTACGAGGGCCAGCTGGCGACAGACCCGCCCCCCAAGAACGCCGCGCAGGCGTGAAGTGTGACGTGCCGCACACTAATCAGGGCGAACGTACGTACGGTCCTGGGTAGGACGATGTCGTCCGGCGCCCTGTAGGGGACCTCCCCGCGCCGGCCCAGTCCTCGGCCGTACCGGCCTCGCTTCACCCGTCATGCGACCCCACCGCACGCACATAGTGGCTGCGCTCTGCGCCGCGCTCGTCGCCGCTCCGGCGGCCATCGCGCTGGCCGCCAAGCCCGGCGCGCCGGCCCGGCCGCTGGTCTCCCCGGCCCTGCGGGCGCCGCTGGCCGGCCACGCCACCGTGGGCCAGGCGATGCGCGGGCATGTGCGCGACGGTCTGGTCCGCGAGCACGTGCGTCTGTCCAGGCGCTACGCCGCGGTCAGCGGGCGCCCGGCCCGCGGCGCGGCCCGGCGGGCCCGGACAATGTCTCCCCGCGCGCTGCGCGCGGCCAACCGCCGCCTGCGCGCCGACGTGCGCGAGCTCGACGTCGCGATCCCGCCGATCCTGTACCGCGTCGCCCAGTGCGAGTCGCACGGCGACCCGCGCGCGATCGGCGGCGGCGGCACCTTCCGCGGCGCGCTGCAGTTCATGCGGTCGACCTGGGAGAGCGTCGGCGGACGGGGCGACCCCGCCGCAGCGCCGCTGGAGGAGCAGCTGCGCCGGGGCGCGATCCTGATGGCGCGCTCGGGCGCCTCGCCCTGGCCCGTCTGCGGCGCCTAGCGCCCGTAGACTCGCGGCGCGATGGACGCCGCCGCCCTGCGCTCGCGCTTCCCGGTGACGGGACGCGTTGCCTACCTCAACGCCGGGACGTGCGGGCCCGTGCCCGCGGACGCGCTCGAGGCGGCCACGGCCGAGCTGCGCCGCGAGACCGAGTCCGGACGCGCCGGGATGCCGCATTTCGAGCGCCGCGGCGAGCTGGCCGAGCGTCTGCGCGCCGCCTACGCCGCCCGGCTGGGCTGCGCGCCGCAGGACGTCGCGCTGACCGCCTCGACCACGGACGGGATCGCCACCGCCCTGGCCGGCCTGGAGCTGGAGCCGGGCGACGAGGTGCTCACGGCCGACAGCGAGCACCCGGGGGTGCTGGGTCCGCTCAGCGCCGTGCGCGACCTGCGCGGAGCGACGGTCCGCACCGCCCCGCTGGCCGAGCTCCCGGCCGCGGCGGGCCCCAGGACGCGGGCGGTCGTCTGCTCGCACGTGAACTGGCTGACCGGCGAGGTCGCCCCCATGTCCGACCTGGCCCAGCTGGAGGCGCCGGTCATCCTCGACGGCGCCCAGGGAATCGGCGCGGTGGCCATGGACGTCGAGGCGCTGGGGTGCGAGGTGTACGCCGGGTCGGGGCAGAAGTGGCTGTGCGGGCCCGAGGGACTGGGGATGCTCTACGTCGCGCCGGACTTCCAGGAGCACCTGGCCCCGACGCGCCGCGGGTACACCGCCCAGGGCGACGCGAGCCTGGGCCTGGACGCCGGCCCGGCGCCCGGCGCCCTGCGCTACGAGCCGCCGGCCAACCACGGCGCGACCCTGCTGGCCTACGCCCTCGCCTCGCACGACGTGCTCGACGCCGCGGGGTGGGACGAGGTCCACGCGCGGGCGCGCGACCTCGCCGCCGACCTGGCGGCGGGCCTGACGCAGCGTGGCCTGGACGTCGCGGACCGGGGCCCGACCACGCTGGTCGCCTGGCACGACCCGGAGATGGAGGCGACGGCGCGCCGCCTGGCCGAGCGGGGCGTCGCCGTGCGGCACCTGCCGGGGCGCGACCTCGTGCGCGCGTCGGTCGGCGCATGGAACGACGAGTCCGACCTCGAGCGCCTGCTCGACGCGCTCTAGCCTCCGCTTCGACTGAACGCGCACGTTTTGGGGTAGTGCTGCGTTGCACCACGTGGAGGGAGCAAGGGGATGCGCAGGGGGATCATCACCGCAGCATGCGCGCTGGTCGTCGCGACGACCGGCGCCGGCGTCGCGCGCGCATCCTTCCCGTGGCCCTCGCCGGGCGCCGGGCACCAGAACGACTACTCGAGCTTCCACAGCGCCTCGGGACAGGTGCCCAACGACCTCGGCGGCGACAGCGTCTGGAAGTTCGCCGCCACTCCCGGCGACAGCATGGACGCCCCGTGGATCGACGACGGCGACCCGGCGAGCGTCGCCCGCGGCGCCAGCGTGGCCGACCAGGCGGCCGTCCCCACCGCATGGCAGACGACCACCGGCCGTCCCGACGTCGCGATCGCCGTCCTGGACTCGGGGATCAAGTGGGAGAGCGGCGACATGCTCGACCTGCGCTTCAAGGTTCGCCTGAACCGCGGCGAGCTGCCGCGCCCGAACCGGCTGCGCGGCGCCAGCCCGCTGGAGACCGCGGACTGCACGTCCTACGACACCACGCGCTACGACGCCAACGGCGACGGCGTGTTCAACATCGCCGACTACTTCTGCGACAGCCGCGTGAGCGTCAACCCGGGGCGCGGCGCCGGCCTGCCCACCCTGGTCGACCCGCAGGACGTGATCATCGCCTTCACCGACGGCGCCGACGACGACGGCAACGGCTTCAAGGACGACATCGCCGGTTGGGACTTCCTGGACGACGACAACGATGCCTACGACGACGTCCAGTACGGCCACGGGACCGGCGAGGCGCGCGGGTCCAGCGCCGAGGTCAACAACGGCACCGGCGACAACGGGACGTGCCCGAACTGCATGTTCGTCCCCCTGCGCGTGGGCGACTCGTTCGTCGCCGACGCAAGCAACTTCGGCCAGGCGGCGATCTACGCCACCGACAACGACGTGTCGGTGATCCAGGAGGCGCTGGGCACGCTGAACAACACGAGCCTGGCCCGCGACGCCATCCAGTACGCCTACGACCACGGCGTCACGGTGATCGCGTCCGCGGCCGACGAGGCGGCGCAGCACCACAACTTCGTCTCCAGCCTGCCCCACGTAATCGTGGTGAACTCGGCGACGCAGTACGACGACACGATCACCCCGCTGCCGCGCTCCTACGTCCAGTTCAACGGGTGCACGAACTTCTCCTCGAAGGTCACCCTGACCATCCCCAGCACGACCTGCTCGTCCAACGCCACCGGCCTGGGGTCCGGGCTGGCCGGCCTGGTGTACAGCGCGGCCCTCAACGCGCGCGAGGCGGGCAAGATCTCCGGCCATCCCGACTGCCGGCGCACCGACGGCAGCGCGTGCGTCATCACGCCCAACGAGGTGCGCCAGATCATGGCCAGCGGCGTGATCGACGGGCGCCAGGAGGCCGACGACGTCTTCTTCACCGGCACCCAGCCCGAGCCCGGCTGCACGCCCGCGCCCACCCCGGGCTGCACCGACCCCAACCTGGCCCTCCAGACGCAGGTCGACGCGAACCGCCCGGTGGTCTCGCCCGAGGCGACGACGCGCTCGTACCCGGCCCGGCGCGGGCACGACCAGTTCTACGGTTACGGGCGCATCAACGAGAACCGCGCCGTCAAGGAGGTCGTGGCGGGCCACCTGCCGCCCGAGGCGGAGATCACCTCTCCGGAGTGGTTCTCCCAGGTCAACCCGGCGGCGCCCAGCTTCTCGGTGAGCGGGCACGTCTTCGCGCGCGGCAAGGCGTACACCTGCAAGGTCCTCGTCGCGCCGGGCTCCTACCCCAACAACGACGACTTCCAGGCCATCTCCTCCACGGAGTGCGACGGGACCAAGAGCCATACGGCCGCGATCGACGGCGTCCTGGGCTCGATCACGATGAGCGAGCTCCAGGCGCGCTTCCCGCCCGACGCGGGGACGGGCACGCCGCTGGCGTTCCGGGGCCGCGAGCCCGGCTTCGGCGCCGGCCAGACGTCCAACGGCCGGCCCAACTCCGAGCCCTACGGCTTCGTCGTGCGCGTGGAGGCCTCCGTGGGCGGCGCGACGCCCATGACCGGGCACGACCGGCGCAACCTCTACCTGCACCGCGACCAGGACCTGCTCCCCGGCTTCCCGCGCCAGCTGCCCAGCGACGGCGCCTCCTCTCCCCTCTTCGTCGACCTCGACGGCGACAACCGCAACGAGCTCGTCTTCGGCACCGCCGACGGCATCGTCCACGCGCAGGATCGCGAGGGGCACGAGCTCCCGGGGTGGCCGGTGCACGGCGATGCCCTGCCTCTGCACACCGGCGGGAGGGCGTTCGCCTCCGGGGAGGTGGCGCCTCGCGACGCGTCGTTCCTCGCCTCGCTCGCGTCGGCCGACCTCGACCATGACGGTGTGCCCGAGGTCGTCGGGGCCGACTACGCCGGCAAGGTCTACGCGTGGAGCAGCGCCGGGCAGCGGCTGTGGCAGCGAGGCAGCAACCTCGCCTTCTCGGGCAAGCCGCTGCACCAGTTCGAGAACGTCCGGCGCGGCGTGCGCTACCGGACCCAGCGCGGGTTCATCGCCTCGCCGGTCCTGGCCGACCTCGACCGCAACGACGGCGGGCGCCTGGAGGTCATCGCCGCCGCCATGGACCGCCACGTGTACGCATGGAACGACGACGGCACGCCGGTCCCGGGCTTCCCGGTGCTCGTCGTCGATCGCACGAAGATCACCTCGATCGACCCGGAGACCCACGCGCCCACCTTCCACGCGACCGACGCCGGCCCGGCGCTCAACCAGGGCGCCATCGTCGACACGCCCGCGGTGGCCGACCTGACCGGCGACGCGCGGCCCGAGATCATCGTCGGGACCAACGAGGAGTACAAGGTCGACCAGGGCAACGAGGGCGCCTTCAACGTCGGCAACTTCTCGCTGGGGCCGCTCTCCCCCGCGTTCGCCGCGGCCGGGCTCAAGCTCGCCGACAGCAACGGGCGCGTCTACGCCATCAAGCCGACCGGCGACCCGGACGAGCCCACTCTGCACAACGACGAGGTGTTCGCCTCCGGCTGGCCGGTGAAGATCGCCCGGCTCATGTCCGAGCTGCTGCCGGTGGTCGGCGAGGGGATCACGGGCGCGCCGGTCATCGGTCCCTCGACGATGGTCTGCCCCGGTGGGACCGGGAACGCCAGCCCGAAGGTCGGCGTGATGCCCGACGGCGGGCCCGCGTACATGCTCGAGCCCGGCGGCACATCGTGCTACGGCGCGACCCCGGACGGCAAGTACAACGCGCTGGAGAGCGACGTCGCGGCCAACGACACCAACGACCGCCCCGTCATCCCGGCGGTCGGACATCCCGCGTTCGGCAGCTTCGGGCCCGGCGGCCAGGTGTCCTTCATGGCGCCCGCCACGGGAGTGCTGCGCGCCGCCGACCTGGCGATCAACGAGTACCAGACCGGCGGCCAGGACTTCCTCATGTCCTGGGACCCCGTGACCGGCCAGGGGCGCACGGGCTGGCCGGCGAAGATGAACGACCTCCAGTTCCTGACCGGCCCGTCGGTCGCGGACATCGACGGCGACCTGACCGGCCGCGAGGAGCTGCTGGGCTCGAGCGCGTACCTGGACCTGCAGGCGTTCAACGACGCGGGCAAGCCGGCGGGGGTCAACTGGCCCAAGCTGACGTCGGACTGGACGGTGGCCAACCCGCTGATCGGGTCGTGGGGGACGCAGGACACCGACGCGGACGCGACCAAGACGGTGGTCACCCTGACCCGCTCGGGCTTCTTCTTCGCCTACCAGACGACCGCGCCGGCCTGCTCGCCGGGATCGTGGCCGCGCTTCCACCACGACAACGCGAACTCCGGCTACTTCGACCGCGACGCCGTGTCCCCGGGCCGCCCCACGGCGGTGGCCGCGACGGCCGCGGGCGTGAAGTTCAAGGCGCCCGGCGACGACCTGCTGTGCGGGGACGTGACGAAGTACGAGGTCGTGACGTCGGCCGCGCCGATCACGGCGGCCAACTTCGCCGCGGCCGACCCGGTCAAGACGCAGGACGGCTTCGCGCCGGCCGGGGCCGACGAGGAGATCGCGCTGGGTGCGACCAAGCGCTACGTCGCGGTGCGCGCCGTGGACGAGCAGGGCAACGTGGGCCGCCCGGCCGTCCTGGACCGCACGCCGGACTCGGGCGGCGGGACGGGCGGCACCGGTGGAACCGGCGGCACGGGCGCCACGGGCGGCGGAACCGGTGGGACCGGTGGGACCGGCGGCGGTTCTGGCGGAGCCGGCGGCGCGGGCGGCTCGGGTGGAGCGGGCGGCGCGGGCGGCGGCGCGGGTGGCTCCGGCGGCGGTGGCGCGGGCGGCGGCGCCGGAGCGCGCTGCGTGGATCGCTCGGCCCCCCAGACGCGTCTGGTCAACGTCCGCTCGCGCGCGACGCGCCGCGGCATCCTCCTGCGCGGTCGCGCGCTGGACCGGGGCTGCGGGCCCAACGGCACGGGCCGGCTGCGCCTCGTCCAGGTGGCGCTCGCGCGGGTGGCCGGACGCCGCTGCCGGTTCCTGGGCCGCACCGGCTTCTTCAGCCGCCCCGTGACCTGCGGCCGGCGCCTGTACCTGAACACCGCCACCTACAACCGCCGCGGCGGCCTCGCCGACTGGCTCCTGCGGCGCCCGACGCGCCTGGCGGCCGGCCGCTACCGCCTCTACATCCGCGGCCAGGACGCGCGCGGCAACCTCCAGCGCCGCGCGACCACCGTCGTCTTCGTGATCCGCTAGCGGGCCGAGAGCCCGCGGCCCAGCAGGCGGTCCGCGGCCCGGAACCCGAACCCGAACGCGGCGTCGCGCGCCGCCAGCGCCCGCGCGCCCACCGTCCGGCCCCGCACCGGAACACCGTCGGCCAGCCAGCGCGCGAAGTCGCCGTTCTCCACGAACACGCGCTCGCACGCCGCCGGCGCGCCCTCCCACGACAACGCCTGCGCGCGGCCCTCCGCGCCGGCCCGCGCCCACACGCGCCGCGGCACCTGAAGGTCGCGGCGGGCCTGGAGCAGGTCACCCTTGAACACGAACTCGATCCGCCCGTCGCGCACGTCGCAGATCCAGTGGTGGTGGCTCCAGCCGGCCCACGGGCCGTGCACCCAGCGCGACTGCTCCTCCAGGCGCGAGGGGACCTCGATGTAACCGGCCCGGGCCACGCGTCCCAGCTCGGCGCACACGCGCAGCGGGTCGCGCAGGTCCTCCAGGGTGTGCGAGCAGACGGCGAAGTCGAAGTGGTCGTCCGGCCAGGGCCACGGCTCGGGTCCGCAGGCGTCGCGCTGGACCCACGTGCCGGCGCTGAACCGCTCGGACGCCCGGTCGGCGTCGGAGTAGCCGTAGCGCCCGCGGGTGGCGTGGGGATTGAGATCGAGGACCCAGTCCGCCCGCGGAAAGGGGCTCGACCAGCCGCCGACGTCCAGGACCCGGTCCTCGTCGCCCAGACGGCCCGTGATCGCCCCGCGGCTGGCCTCCAGCATGCGGGGGGAGACTATGTCGGATTGCCGTGTTTCCCATCTCGGTTCCTCGGTGAGACGTATCGGAACGCATTCGTCGCGACCAGGAGGACCGCCCCATGGCAGACAGAGCAGCGATCACGGTGCTGCGTCCACGCGAGGAGGTCGAGCGCCTCTGGGCGAGCTCCGAGTGCCGGCCCCAGTACATCCAGGAGGCCGCCGCCGCCGTCAGCTTCAAGGCCGCCCCGGGAGACCGGGGGACCGAGATCCACGTCGACCTCAACCGCGAGACGCCCGGCGGCAGGCTCGGCGAGATCGTGCTCAAGCTGGTCGGCTCCGAGCCGCTGGCCAAGGTGAAGGACGACCTGCGCCGGTTCAAGCAGCACGTCGAGACCGGCGAGATCGCGCGGTCGGACGGGTCGCCCGAGGGCGAGCTGGCCGAGCGCAAGCTCAAGCAGCGCCCGGCGCGGCCGCTGGACGACGGCGAGCTGCAGAAGGCGGGCGTCTGATGCGGGCCACCGTCTGGTCGGGACGCAACACCGTGCAGGTCGAGAACGTCCCCGACCCCACGATCCTCAACGACCGCGACGCCATCGTGAAGATCAGCTCGACGGCCATCTGCGGGTCGGACCTGCATCTCTACGACGGCTACATCCCCACGATGAAGAAGGGCGACATCCTCGGCCACGAGTTCATGGGCGAGGTCGTGGAGACCGGCAAGGGCGTGGGCAACCTGGAGGTGGGCGACCGCGTCGTCGTCCCGTTCCCCATCGCCTGCGGCAACTGCTGGCACTGCCGCCACGAGCTGTACTCGACGTGTGAGAACTCCAATCCCAACGGGGGACTCGCGGAGAAGCTCTTCGGCCATCCGGCGGCGGGGATCTTCGGCTACTCCCACATCACCGGCGGCTACGCCGGCGGCCAGGCCGAGTACGCGCGCGTCCCGTTCGCCGACGTGGGCCCGATCAAGATCGAGGACGACCTCACCGACGAGCAGGTCCTCTTCCTGTCGGACATCTTCCCGACGGGCTACATGGGCGCCGAGTTCTGCGAGATCAAGGGCGGCGAGTGCATCGCCGTGTTCGGCGCCGGGCCGGTGGGCCAGTTCGCCATCGCCAGCGCCGTGATGCTGGGAGCCGAGCGGGTCATCGCGATCGACGAGTACGAGTACCGGCTGTCCATGGCCGTCAACCAGGCGGGCGCGACCGACGTCATCGACTTCAGCGTCGACCCGGACATCGTCGAGCAGCTCAAGGAGCTGACCGGCGGGCGCGGTCCCGACGCGGTGATCGACGCGGTCGGCATGGAGGCCACCCACGGCCACGCCGCCCTGCACGCGGTGGACCGCGTCAAGCAGGCGACGCGGATGGAGACCGACCGCGGGCATGCCCTGCGCGACGCGATCATGGCCTGCCAGCCGGGCGGGATCGTCTCGGTCATCGGGGCGTACGGCGGGGTGATGGACAAGTTCCCGGCGGGCGCCTTCATGAACAAGGGCCTGACGATGAAGACGGGTCAGTGCCACGTGCAGCGCTACCTCAAGCCGCTGTACGAGCACATCCGCAACGGCGACATCGATCCCAGCTTCGTCGTGACGCACCGGCTCGAGCTCGGCGAGGCGCCCAACGCGTACGAGACGTTCAAGCACAAGGAGGACGACTGCGTGAAGGTCGTCCTCAAGCCCTGACAGGAACGCGAGCCATGCCCTTCCCACCGAGGCCGATCGACTCGACCCTGCACGGCGTCACCGACTACACGGTCGGTTCGTTCCTCACGACGGCCTTCCCCCGGGTGGCCGGCCTCAAGGGGACGCGCGCCGAGCGCCAGATCCGAGTGGCCGGGGCGCTCCACGTCGGCTACTCGACCCTGACCGACTACCCGCTGGGGGCCGTCAAGGCCATCCCCTACCGGGCCCACCTGGCGATCGACGCCCTCGGCGCGCTGGCGCTGGCGGCCACGCCGTTCGTGACCGGCCAGTGGAAGAAGGGACGCAGGGAATGGGTGCCCCACGTCGCCCTGGCGCTGTTCGAGCTGTCGTCGCTGGCCATGAGCGACCCGTCGGGCCGCGGCGATTACCACGGCGACGTCGAGGCGGTCCGCCAGGCCAACATGGAGGACCCGACGCGCAAGGTCCGCCAGGGGCCGCGCGCCGTGCGGCCGGCGGCGGCTGCCTAGAGAGTCCAGACGCGGACCCGCTCGGCGCGGCCGCGCACGGCGAGCTCGTCGACGTAGACGAGGCCGTCGGGCGCGGCGCCGAGCCGGTCGCGGGTCGCCTGGGCCACGAACGCCTGGTGCGGCGTGTCCTTCGTCATGGCCTCGATCCGCGCGGCGGTGTTGAGCACGTCGCCCAGCGCGGTGTAGCCCAGGCGCTCCTGCGAGCCGACGTTGCCCGCCATCACCATCCCGCTGTTGATCCCGATCCCCATTCGGAACTGGTGGTCGAGGCCCTGCTCACGCACCCAGGCGTTGAAGCGCGGCAGGCGCACCTCGAGCATGTCGCGCGCCGCGCGCACGGCGCGGTCGGCGTGGTCGGGGTGCTCGATGGGCGCGCCGAACAGGGCCAGGATCCCGTCGCCCATGTAGTTGAGCAGCGTGCCGCCCGCGTCCATGATCGCGCCGGTCATCTCCGACAGGTACTGGTTGATGACCTCCAGGACGCGCTCGGGCTCCAGGGGCTCGGAGAACGCAGTGAAGCCGCGCAGGTCGCAGAACATCACCGTGGCCTCGCAGCGCACGCCGCCCAGGCGCAGGTCGTCGTCCACCTGGGCGATCACGAGGTCGACCACCTCCGGCGGCACGAAGCGGCCGAACAGGGTGCGCAGGCGGCGGCGCTCGCGCGTGGCCAGCTCGAAATGGACGCCGAGCGCGCCCGTCGTGGCGAGGACCGCGGCGACCGCGGGCGCCACCACGCTGACGATGCGTCCCGAGTCGAATGCGATCTGCGCGCCGGCGAGGAGGGCCGCGAGCCCGGCCGCGCCCGCCGCGGCGATGAGCCACGCCGAGCGCCGCAGGGCGACGAGCGCGGGCAGGGCGGCGAGCGCGACGAGCAGGAGCGCGTCCAGCCAGCCGGGCGCGGAGCGAAGCGGGAACCCGTCGAGGACGGTGGCGATCGCGTCGGCCTCCACCTCGGCGCCGCTCATCGGCAGGTCGGTGGCCGGTGTGTCGAACACGTCCTTCTCGAACGGGTCCGTCGGTCCCACGACGACGACGCGCCCGCGCAGCTTCGCCGGCGCGACCCGGCCGCGCAGCACGTCCACCAGCGAGTAGGTCGGAACCGTGCCCGGGCCGCCCGGGAAGTCGATCCACGCGTGGTTGCCCGGGAAGTTCGACTCGGCGACCGGGCGGCCTCGGACGATCTCCGCGGCGCGGACGGGCAGGGTCCGCAGCTCCACCGGCGCGTAGAGCATCCGCCGGACCTCGCCGTCGCGGTCGGTCGGCACCGCCAGGCTGGCCGGGACGGCCCCGATGCGCGCGGGATGGCGCTCGCCGGCGGGGACGGGCACCGGAACGCCGTCGGGGTCGACGGTGCCCAGGACCACCGGCCGGGCGCGGCGGATGGCCTGGACCAGGGCGCGGTCCTCCCTCGGTTCGGTGGCGCCCGCGAAGCGGAAGTCGAAGGCGACCAGACGCGCGCCGGCGGCGTGGAGGCGGTCGAGCACGCGCGCATGGACCGAACGCGGCAGCGGCGGGCGCCCCAGGGCGGCGACGGTGCGCGAGTCCAGGGCCACCAGGACGACGCTCTGGCGGGGCCTGTGGTCTCCGCGAATCGCGAAGCGCTGGTCCACCGTGGCCAGCTCGGTCCGGTGCAGCGCGCCGGCCGTGTCCAGGAGCGCCGCCGCACCGCCGGCGGCCAGCGCGACCGCGGCGAGCAGGACGAGACGCAGTGTCCGGTCGCGGCGCACGGCCGCGGTCAGCTCGCGCGGGGGCGCAGGATCGTCAGGTATCCGTACTCGACGGGCCCCGCGTCCTCCAGGAAGACCGTGACGGACACGTTGATGCCCGGATGGCGGGCCAGGTAGCGCTGCGCGCGCTCGGTCAGCGCGACGCTCGTCGCGCGCGTGGTGTGGGCGGGGACGTGCATGTCGGAGCGGCCCAGCTCGAAGACGCCGTCCACGACGACCGCGCCCAGGCAGCGCGAGAGCCGCCGGCGGCACTGGACCCGGAAGGTGAGGACGCCGTCAACCGAGGGCCGCACCCACTGGTGGCGCATCTCGGCCACCGATGGCGTGCCCGGGTCGTCGAGCACGCCCTCCGCGTTCCCACCCGCCACGCGGCAGTAGCTGCGGCACCCGGGCCGGCAGCGGTGGCGGGGCGTGCAGCGGTGGGCGGCGGCCTTGGCGCCAGGGCGGCTCGAGTGCGCGCCGGCACCGCCGGCGCCCAGGCCGGCCACCGCCGCGGCGACGAGCGCGATCGCGCCCAAGGTCCCCCGAGTGCTGTTCACCCGTACCACGCACACACCCCCGAGCCGCGGAGCCTAACGGCCCCTGTAGGCTCGCCCGTGTTGCCGCATCCACTGGAGGGATCCGCGTGCGTCGCCGGCTGATCATTGCGTTGGTCCTGCTGGGCAGCCTGGGGGTCGCGCTGGCCCCGTCCGCGGGTGCCGCCGAGGTCGTCGGGTCGACCGGTGCGCCGAGTCCCGGCTCCGGGTGCGAGAACAACTTCGGCTTCCTCCAGAAGGCCATCCAGTCCGGGACGGCGAAGTACGCCGCCTCGACGAGCGGCGTCATCACCTCGTGGCGCACGTTCGCCTACGACACGCCCGGGCAGTTCATGAAGCTCAAGGTCCTCAGGCTGCGGTCTGGAGCCGTGTACTCCGTGTTCGCCGACAGCGGCTTCCAGGAGATCCCGCCGAACGGCGAGCATCCGATCCCGGCCCACCTGCCGATCCAGGCCGGCGACGTGATCGGGCTGAGGACGGGCTCCTCGAACACCCATCTGGCGTGTCTCTTCACCGGCACGTCGAACGACGTCTACCGCTCCGACGCGGTGGGGGCACCGGACGCGGCCGTCGGGTCGACCATGGACTTCAACAGCGGCGACAACCCCGGCTTTCGCCTCAACCTCTCCGCGACGATCGAGCCCGACGCCGATGGCGACCTGTTCGGCGACGAGTCCCAGGACCGGTGCCCGACCCTCGCCGGGTCGGCGCAGGGGTGCCCCAAGGCCGACCTCGCGGTCACGACCACGGCCGGCCAGGGCGCCGAGAGCGACCAGGTCACCGCGACGGTCGTGGCGCGCAACAACGGACCCGACACCGCTCCGGGGGTGGTGGTGTCCATCGCCACTCCCGCCGGCGCCCGGGTCCTCTCGGCCGATGGCCCGGCCGGCCCGTGCACCGCGCCCGGCGGCGGGCCGCTGATCTGCCCGGCCGTGACGCTGGCCGCCGGCGCCACGACGACGTTCACCGCCGTGACGCTGCTGAAGAGCGGGAAGCAGAGCATCCAGGGCGGGGTGCACAGCCAGCAGCTGTCGGTCGCCGGCACCGATACGAACGGCGCGGCCGGGGACACCGTCTCCGCGAACGACCTCACCACGGCCGAGGTGACCGTGGCGGCACCGCGGGTCGGCGCCGTTACCGCCGCCCCGGCGAGCTTCCGGTTCGGGGCGGGATTGCCGACGATGGCCCGGCGCCGTCCGGCGCCCCGGGGCACCACCTTCCGCTTCTCGCTCTCCGAGCCCGCCGGCGCGACGCTCGCCTTCGCGCGGCGCCGGCCCGGCCGCCGGGTCGGCGGGCGCTGCGTCGTCCCGCGGCGGGGCAACCGCACCCGGCCGCGCTGCACGCGGCGTGTGGCGGCGGGCCGGCTCCCGGCGTTCGCGGCGCATTCCGGCCGAAACCAGGTGACCTTCAGGGGCCGCCTGAGCCGCACCGGAAGGCTGCGCCCCGGGCCCTACACGCTCACCGTCACCGCGGCGGACTCGGCCGGCAACCTCTCCGTCCCGCGAGCGGTCGACTTCACGCTGCTGCCCGGCTAGGACCCGAGGCGCGCGATCAGGTCGCGCGACCGCTGCGCCGCAGCTCGAGACGCAGGCCGATCGCGCCCTCGTCGGACTCCATCAGGACGAAGAGCCGCAGGTGGCCCGTGCGGCGCAGCGACGCGAGCGCGGCGGCGTCGATCGGCACCGACAGCGCGGTCCCCTTCGCCGCCCGGCGGGCGTGCACGCGGCCCACGCGCCGCAGGATGCGGGCCTGCGAACCGTCCACTCCGTTCACGCCGTCGCCGCTGGGCACGAACACCCGGGCCCCGCGGCCCACGTCGATGAGGACCGGACAGCGGCAGGGCCGGCGGAACCCGGTGAGCCGCCCGTCGACGAGCCGGATCGGCTGACGCGCGAGCGCGACCAGGGCGTCCACACCCAGCACGCCGGCGCTCGCGGCCGAGCCCGCGACCTCGCAATCGCGGCGGAAGCGGTTCATCGACATCCCGCCCACGAAGTCGTGGCCGCTCCCGCAGCGGACGGTTTCGCGCCCGAGCGAGAACGGGTTGAGGGAGAGCACGTCGTTGCCGGGGCCCCCGTCGAGCACGCCGCCCGCGCCGGTGTCGGCGTTCCCGGCGTCGAGCTGGTCGGCGCCGCCGCGACCGACGAGGGTCGTGTCCCTGCCGTGCGCGACGAGGAGGTTGGGCCCGCCGTCGCCCCGGGCGGTGACCCGGTTGCCGACGACCAGCACGTCCTCGACGCCCGTCAGGCGGTCGGCCTCGGCGCCCCCGCGCGCGAAGCCGGCGCCCAGGTCGACGACGAACCCCGGCCGGCCGGTGTACTCGACGCGGTCGCGGCCCTCGCCGCCGTCCAGCGTGTCCGAGTCCTGCGCCGCCGCCCGGGTGTCGTCGAGCACGTCGTCGCCCGCGCCGCCGCGGACGACATCGTTGCCCGCGTCGCCGCTGAGCATCTGGGTACCCGCCCCGGCCTCGAGCGTGTCGTCGCCGTCGCCGCCGTACAGGAAGCCACTCCCGCGCCGGGTGGTCAACGTGTCGCCCCCGGCGCCGCCCGAGAGTTGCAGGCCGGAGCTGGGGGAGTCGCTGCCATCCGCGACGACGGTGTCGTCGCCGTCTCCGAGGTCGACGGTGATCCCGCGGTCGGAGGCGTTCGCGCCGAACACCGGGCACGAGGCCGTGGCGGCGTCCACCTGCGTGCACTCCAGCCCCGCCCGCAGGGGGGCCCCCGCGTCGTGGAAGACGATCGTGGCGCCGCTGTAGGTCACCTGGAGGCGGTTGGCCTCGCCGTGCGCGGCGACGAAGCTCAGCGCGCGGGTGATGGTGGTCGTGCCATGGCCGGCGGACTCCTGGCCGCGCACCGCGCCGACGTCGGCCCCGTACGCACGATCCGCGCCGACCGCCGTCACGCACACGACCAGCCCGATGACCGTTCCCCGCACTCCGTTCCCCACCATCGCGCTCAGCGCATCGCCCGTTCCGACCGGCGGGCCCGTTGGCCGGCAGGCCCCGGGTCGATGTCGAGCACCAGCTCGCCCCTCCCACCCCAGTCGACCAGCTCGTCGCGCTGCCCTCCGTCGAAGCGGCCCACTATCGCGTTCCTGCTCAGGGGGAAGAACTCCCTGGAGAGGGGCCGGCGCCCGTCCACGCTGTAGCGGCCGTTGGCCAGCACGATGTCGCTCTTGCCGTTTCCGTCGAAGTCGCCCACCCTGGCGTTCTTGAACGACCCGAGGTCTCGGTTGAGCCGCTGGTAGCGCCCGGCGCCCCCGCTCGAGAACGACCATCCCTGGCTCTTCACGGCGGCGACGTCAGTGCCCTTCACCTCGTCGAACTCGCCGAACAGGAGCTGGTCGAGGGGCGTGTCCGAGTTTGCCCCGTCGTGCCACCGGCCATCGCTCGCGGACCAGATGTGCCACCGCTTCCGACGCGTGTAGAACATGTCGGTCTTGCCGTCGCCGTCGAAGTCGCCGAACCGAAGCTCGCTCATCTCGACGGGCGCCGAGGTCAGGTACACGGGGCCCTGCGTGCCGCTCTTGAGGTAGCCGACCCTGCCGTTGGTCTCGCGGAAGACCACGTCGGTCGCTCGGTCGCCGTCCATGTCCGCGAACCCGAGCTCGCCGGTGCGCCGCCCCGAGACGTGCAGGAGCTCCCACGGCCTGATGCCGGCGCGGGAGAGGAACCAGGCGGTCCCGGTCGCGACGAACACGTCGCTGCGCCCGTCGCCATCGAAGTCGCCCGCGGCGATCTCCTTGCTGTAGTCGACGTCGTAGTGGTTGCCGCTTCCCTTGAAGTTGAAGTCCCTGTCATTCTCGTGCAGGCCCGTGCTGTGGACGGACATCTTGAGCGCCACAGCGTCGTCCGCGTCATCCGACACCAGCACGTTGTCGTGAAAGCGCATGCCGATGGCGGGCCTGCCCCGCAGCATCAGCACCGGGCGGTTCTTGTTGCAGCGCCCGGCGATGCACAGCCCGTAGCCCTGCTCGCCGCGCACCATGTTGGAGGAGATCTCGAACTCCGTCCCCGCCGGGCCTCCGTAGTTGTCGTTCCCGTCGCCCTTCCCGTGGACGTCGAAATGCTGGTTGTAGGAGCCGTCCTGCTTGTAGCCGCCCTCGAGCACGTAGTTGTAACGCGCCCAGTACCCCTCGAAGGCCTTCCCGTCCGCCGCCACGGCGTGACGGTTGGTGTCGAACACGTTGCCCTCCACCAACACGTAGCTGCCGCCGCTGACCTCCACCCCGTAGCCGCCGTTGTTCATGATGTTGTGGTGGAAGTAGTTGCGCTCGACGCGCACGAGCCCGACGTCACCGAACACCCGGTGCTTCCACGAGCTCTGGTAGTCGCGCGGGAAGACGGTGTCGTGGTGCGGTCCCTTCGTCTCGACCGCGCCGCCGCTCCAGCGCTCGAACTCGTTGTCGGCGATCACGACGTTGCGGCCCTGCGGGGATGGCCTGCCCGTCTCGTCGACCACCTCGTCGTTCTCGTTGACCACGATGGCGCCGACGTAGGCCTCCCGAGGCCGGTCGTAGGTCTTGGGGTCCTTGGGCCCATAGAAGTCGATGCCCTCGATGCGCACGTCGCTTCCCTGGATGTCGAAGAGGCCGTACGCCTGGTCCGTGTGGTCCTTGTCGGGCTGGAAGGACGCCTTGAGGATCGGGCGCCGCCCGAGGTCCCCGCGCTCACCGACGATCTGCACGTTCGAGTGGACGACCAGCGACGGCTGATCGAGGGCGCTCTTCAGGTCCCAATCGGCGTCCTTCGGGATGACGATCCGGCCCGTGAACGGAGAGGCCAGGACCGCACGCAGGTTCTCCGGCGAGGAGGCTCTGCACTCGATCAATGGGCGCGAGCTGGGCGTTGACCCGCATACAGGAGCCGCTGCCGCGTGCGCCTGCGCCGTGAACAGCTGCGCGAGCAGGCCTCCCACAGCCATGCATCCAGTTATCCCCTGCCACTGCCTCGGCATCGGCCCCCCGTCTCGGTTGCCAGCGCGATCTCCCAATCGCCAAGAGCACCCTACAACCATCGTGTACGCAGTTGCAGGGATCCGGGGACGTGGCCGCGTCGCGCACGGAGGCATCGGCCCCTACTTCGCCGGCTCCCCCACCTACAGCCCGATCTTGTGCTCGCAGGACCCAAGGTCGCGTCCGGCGCCGCCCAGGCAGTTGTCGCGCCCCGCGCCGCCCGAGAACCCGTCGTTCCCCGAGCCACCGATCAGCAGATCCTTGCCCAGGCCGCCGAAGAGACGGTCGTTGCCCGCGCCGCCGTCCGCGCGATCGTTGCCCACCCCGCCGATCAGGAAGTCCCTGCCCGCCTGGCCGAGTAGCGAGTCGTTGCCCGGGCCGCCGTCCTCGCGATCGTTGCCGACGCCGCCCGCGACCTTGTCGTTGCCCGTCCCGGCGCAGATCGTGTCGTT
This sequence comes from Solirubrobacteraceae bacterium, assembly GCA_033856025.1. Classification (GTDB taxonomy): domain Bacteria; phylum Actinomycetota; class Thermoleophilia; order Solirubrobacterales; family Solirubrobacteraceae; genus AC-38. Next base: position 74,474 of record JAWVFQ010000035.1, read on the forward strand.
GCCGCCGTTGCCGTAGACGACGTCGTTGCCGCCCAGCGAGACGATCACGTCCGCCCGGCGCGAGCCCCGCAGGACGTTGCGCCTCGCATTGCCCACGATCGTCGCGCGCTTGCCCGCGCACCGCGGCGCCGCCGACCCGCCACCGCCCGGGGCCCCGCCGCCCCCGCCGGTGCCGCCGCCGCCCCCGCCGGGGCCGCTCGAAGGCGGATCGCCAAAGAACCGGGCGACGGCAAATTGCCTGTAGTCGTTGCCGCCCACGAGGATCCGTCCGTCCGGCTGCAGGGCGATCGCCCTTGCGATAGCGGAGGGCGACCCCGGCCAGCTGACCGTCGCCTTGCCGTCCCCGTTGAATGTCGTGTCCAACGCCCCTCCCGGCTGCAGCCGGGCCAGGGCCCAGGTGTCGCTCCCCCGGTAGCCGCCGACCAGGATCTTCCCGTCCGGCGCCAGGGCGACTGCATACGCTGACTCGCTGGAGCCGAAGTCCACGAGATCTGTGGTCTTGCCGTCCAGCGGATCGAACGAGCCGTCCGGGTTCAGACGCGCGACCGCGAGATCGTACCCCGACTGCCCGGGAGCGGAGCCGACGACGACCAGCTTGCCGTCGGGCTGGAGAACGCCGTCCTGGAGGGACGAGTGGCTCGCGCTCAGAGGCTCCGGCCAACTCTTCTTCCCGCCGGTCCCGAAGCTCGGGTCAGGCGTCCCGTCGACCTTCAGTCGCGCGACCGCGAACGCGCTGTGGTTGGCGTAGTAGCTCGTGCCGGCCAAGGCGACCTCACCCAAGCCGTCGACCGCGATCGCGGCGGCCCGCTCGTCGTGCCCGAAGTCGACGAACGCCGCACTGCTCCCGGCCCGGTAGGTCGTGTCGAGATTGCCGTTGGGATACATCCGCACGACGAGGAAGTCGCCGCTCGCACCGCCGCTTCCCCCGAGGTAGATGTTGCCGCCCGGCCCGATCGCCACGTCATCTGCGATGTCGTCACCGGCAAAGCCAAAGGCCCGCCTGCCCTGGCCGGGCTGCCCTTCCGGGGAGAACGATGCGTCGACGCTGCCGTCCGGGTTGAGCCGGGTCACCGCGACGTCGCCGGGCGCGCCGTCCCCGAACGACAACGAGGTCGAGCCCGCCACGACCAGCTTGCCGTCCGGCTGAAGGGCCACCGCGTGGGCGGCCTCCGTCCCGCCGAAGTCGACCGTGGCCAGGCCGTTCACGCCGAAGCCGGTGTCGACCGAGCCGTCGGGGTTCAGACGAAACGCGCCGAAGTTCGCATCCGACTGACCCACCACGACGATCTTGCCATCCGGTTGAAGCACCATGTCGGATCCGCCCCCGCCCGTGGCCGTCGCCGCCAGCTGCCCGGTGCCGTTGAAGCTCGGGTCGAGGTCGCCCGGAGCGGCGGCCGCGACCCCGCAGACGGCGAACAGGACGGCGAACGCCAGCGCAACGACCTGAGCCCAGGCCCGGCGAGCTGCGCCGTCGAGGAAGTCCATGCTACGAGCGCGCGCTTCCATGCAGGGATGAGCATGCCAGCTTTCGCGAAGCGCGTGGGGATGACGTCACTGGGGTATGGACGCAGCCTCGACGTAGGCGGGGCGGGGATCCGCGCAGTGGGCGATACTGGGCTCGAACCAGTGACCTCCGCCTTGTCGAGGCGGCGCTCTCCCAGCTGAGCTAATCGCCCTGGGAAGGCGGTTAGCCTAGCAACGCTCCAGATACGCTTGAGGGGTCGCTCGGCGCCGTGGCGGAGTGGCTACGCAGCGGCCTGCAAAGCCGTTTACACCAGTTCGATTCTGGTCGGCGCCTCTGTCGAGAACCCCTGCTAAGGGGGTTTTCGCTCGTCCAGAGGCTCTTACGCGAGGTGGAGCGTGTCCCGGTTCTGTCCCGAGACGCGCCGGCGGCTGGAGGTCGAGTACGTGTGGGCGCAGGTCAGCAGGCTCGGAACGTGCGGGTGAGCGGGAACGCGGTTGCGTTGAGCAGGGTGACGGTGGCCGTCAGGCGGTAGGTGCGGCCGGTGATCAGGCCGCGGCGCACGATGGACATCGTGTACGGCGTGTGGGTGTCGCTGTGGGTTCGTACCGTGGTGCCGTTGAGGGTGAGGCGGAAGTCGACGTGGCGGATGTCGTTGCGTGGGGTGCCGGCGATGGTGGCCAGGATCGAGTGCGAGGCGCAGCGGCCGATGATGCCGCGGGTGTGGCTGAGCAGCAGTCCACGCAACCCGAGGCGCGTGACCACCGCCGACGACCCGGAGCCTGGCGCGCCGTTGGCGCCCGGCGGACCGGTGGCGCCCGTCTGACCCGTCTGGCCGGTGGCGCCCGTCTGGCCCGTAGCGCCGGGTTGGCCGGGCGTGCCGGGCTGGCCGGGCGTGCCGGGCTGGCCTTGCGAGCCGCCGCCGGCGGTCGTTCCATTACCGGATAGCGCGGAGGTCAGCGCCCCGCCTTGGACGTTGGCCTGGACGTTGAGCGTGGCGCTGCGGGCGCCCGCGGCGGCGGGTGTGAAGCGCACGCCGAGATAACAGGACTGGTCGGGCCTAATGAGCTTGTTGGTGCAGCCGTCAGAGGTGACCGCGAAGTCGCCGGCGTGGGTCCCGGTGATCGTCGTGCCCGTGACGAACAGTACGTGGTCAGCTGTGTTGGTCACGGGCAGGTAGATGACGCGGCTGGTGGCGATCGTCTGATCGGCGAAGTCGACGTCAAACGTGGATGCGGTCGTCAGCCCGTCATAGAGCTCCGCGCTCGCCAGGGCACTGCTGGTGCCGTACCCGCCGGCGACGAGCACCCTGCCGTTGGACAGCAGCGTCGCCGTATGGCTGTAGCGGGCGGCGGTCAGGCTGCCCGCAGCCGACCACGAGTTGGTCGCCGGGTCATAAAGCTCCGCGCCCGCCAGGCTGCCGCTGGTGCCGTACCCGCCGGCGACGAGCACCCTGCCGTTGGACAGCAGCGTCGCCGTATGGCTGTAGCGGGCGGTGGTCAGGCTGCCCGCCGCCGACCACGAGTTGGTCGCCGGGTCATA
>JAWVFQ010000036.1:0-75733 GCA_033856025.1 Solirubrobacteraceae bacterium
GTAGTCGTCGCCCTCCTTGATCAGGCCCATCGCGATGCCCGCCACCGGCCGCTTGAGCGGCACGCCGGCGTCCATCAGGCTCAGGGAGCTGCCACAGACGCTGGCCATGGACGACGAGCCGTTGGACTCCAGGATGTCGGAGACCACGCGGATCGTGTACGGGAAGTCGTCCGTGCTCGGGATCATCGGCACCAGCGCCCGCTCGGCGAGCGCGCCGTGGCCGATGTCGCGGCGCTTGGGACCGCGCATGAACCCGGCCTCCCCGACGCTGAACGGCGGGAAGTTGTAGTGGTGCCAGTAGAACTTCGCGGTCTGGAGCCCGAGGGTGTCCAGGCGCATCTCCTCGCGCATGGTGCCCAGGGCGACGACGCTCAGCGCCTGCGTCTGGCCGCGCGTGAACAGCGCGGACCCGTGCGTGCGCGGGGCGACGCCGACCTCGATGTCGATGTCGCGGATCTCGTCCGTGGCGCGCCCGTCGGGGCGCTTCTTCTGGACGGCGATGCGCTGGCGGATGGTCTCCTTCTCCAGCTTGTCGACGATCATCTGCGCCGCGGCGCGACGCTCCTTGTCGTCGGCGTCCGGCGCGTACTGCTCGAGCACCTGCTCCTCGACGGCCTTGATGGCGTCCTGGCGCGCGAGCTTCTCCTCGGTCTGGGTCGCCTCGTCGAGCGCGGCGCCGTGCGAGGACTTGATCTCCTCGAGCAGCTTCTCGTCGACCTGCGGTACCTCGACCTCGAGCTTCTCCTTGCCGGCCTTCTCGGCCAGCTCGCGCTGGAGGGCGCACAGCTTCTTGATGTTGTCGTGGGCGATGTCCAGCGCGTCGAGGATCTCCGCCTCGGAGATCTCGGTCGCGCCCGCCTCCACCATGAGGATCGCGTCCTCGGTGCCGGCCACGACGAGGTCGAGCTCGGAGTTCTCGAGCAGGTCCTCCTCGTTGGGGTTCACGACGAAGTTGCCGTCGATCTTGCCGATCCGCACCGCGCCGACGGGCGTGGGGAACGGGATGTTCGACACCATCAGCGCGGCGCTGGCGCCGTTCATCGCGAGGATGTCGTACGGGTGGACGTGATCGATGCTGAGCGGGATCGAGACCAGCTGGGTCTCGTAGCGCCACCCCTTGGGGAAGAGCGGCCGCAGCGGCCGATCGATCATGCGGGCGGTGAGGGTCCCCTTCTCCCCCGCGCGGCCCTCGCGCTTGAAGAACGAGCCGGGGATCTTCCCGGCCGCGTACATCCGCTCCTCGACGTCCACCGTCAGCGGGAGGAAGTCCACGTCACGGATGTTCCCTGCGGTCGCGGTGCCGAGGACCATCGTGTCCCCCGCCTGCACCACGACAGAACCGGAGGCCTGCTTGGCCATCTTGCCGGTCTCGAACGAGATCTCCGTACCTGCGATCTCCACGGAGACCCGCGTCACTTCTGCCATGTGTTCCTTTCCTGCCCGCGTCTTCGAATGGTGCGCGGACGCTTACCTAGATCCTTTTGTCGCGTGCCATCGTAGAGGATCGGCATTCGTCCGCCCGCCGTCGCGGGTGCCGGGTCAGCGCAGGAGGACCGTCTTGTCCACGGGCGTGGAGCGACGGGTGACGTCGACGATCGTCCCGACGATCCGGACCTTGACGCTACGGGCGCTCTTGAGCTTGCGCTTGGCGGCCGGCGTGAGCTTCACGAACCCGGTCGTCGAGCCCGCGCGGGTCAGCTGCACCGTCCCCCGCCCGACCGTCACGACCTTGCGCCCGAACCCGAGCCGCTTCGCCGTCGCCTTGTCCAGCTGAGCCTTCAGCGTCGCCTTCGCCGGAGCATTGCCCCGCAGGCTCACGCCGATACCCCGCTTCAACGCCGCCTTGAGCTTCTGCGCGATGGCGCGGAAGGTGTAGGACGTCTGCGTGGTTCCGGCACCACCACCGCCGCCACTCGGAGGCGGAGGCGTGCCGGGGCCGCCGACGAAGACGGCGGGCGCCGGACTGACGAGCGCCGAGTCCCCGTCGAAGGCGGCCGCGAAGCTCAGCTCTCGGAATCCCTTGTCCCCGCACGTCGCCACGGCGTTGGGCGGCGATGCGTTCGGGTCGTCGCGGAACGTGGCCTCGCCATGGCCGCTGCCGGACTTCTGCCCATGGACCATGAGCGCAACCTCCGTGCCGAACCCGACGATGTCGAGGGTGAATCCGAGGTACGTGTTGCCCGCGTCGCGGAACTGGAGCCAGCCCTGCGCTCCCTGGGCGTTGGACGAGGCGCAGGACAGAGTCCCGCTGCCGTCGACCTTGGCGACAACCGGCACGTCCTTGATCGTGATCCCGTTGAGCTTCCCGCTGCACGCGGTGCTCTTGGCAGAGTTGGGGCCGGACCCCTTGGGGTTCGAGAGGAAGTGGTAGGTGTTCGCGCCCGGCGAGCTCATCAGGGGCTTGTCGAACGTCGCGGCGCCATAGACGTCGCAGTGGGCGTTCTCGAACGTGTTGTCGGCGGCGCTGGCGCCGGCGATCGGTCCGGCGAGCAGGGCTGTGGTGGCGAGGACGCTCGCCGCAAGTAGAGGTCGCATGCCCCCAACAACTAATTGGTGCGCTGGTTTGTGACGGTGGAGAGGAGATCGTCGGTGGGGACTCCCGGGTGGGGGTGGCCGGCGACGAAGAACGTGGGGGTTGTCGCTACGCCGGCGCGGATTCCGGACTGGAAGTCGCGGCGGACTCGCTCGAGGACCTCCTCGGAGCGGCGGTCGACCTCGAAGCGGTCGACGTCGAGGCCGAGCTCCTGGGCTCGGGACCACAGGTGGGGATCGTCGAGGCGGCCCTGGTCGGCGTAGAGCGAGTCGTGCATCTCCCAGAAGCGGCCCTGGCGGGCGGCGGCCTCGGCGGCGCTGGCCGTGGCCCAGGCGCGGGGATGTTTGGAGCGCACGGGGAAGTGACGGAAGACGCGGCGAACCGCCTCGTCCCCCAGTCGCACGTGCGCCATGCGGCAGAAGTGGCACTCGAAGTCCGCGTACTCGATGAGAAGCGGAGCCCCCGACGGCCCGCGGACATGGTCGTCGTCGGCGAGCGGCGGCAGCGGGGCGCTGCCGAGCTCCGTCATGCGAGCCCTAGGCCGCGAGGCCGTCGAAGATGAGGTTGGCGCCCGGTAGGACTCCCGGGTGCTCGCCCTCCCAGCTCCACTTCACGACGCCGTCGGGGTCGAGGATCACCAGGGCTCGCGTGGCGGTCCCGGCGGGGTCGAAGAACACTCCGAACGCCCGCGCCACCTCGCCCTTGGGCTCGAAGTCCGACAGCATCGGGATGTCGACGCCCAGCGAGTCGCGGAAGGCGTGCTGGGAGTACGACGAGTCCGTCGAGACCCCGTACAGGCGTGCGCCGCCATCCTGCAGCTCCCCCAGCACCTCCTGGTAGAGGTTGAACTGGTCGCTGCACACGGGGCTGAACGCCGACGGGAAGAACACCAGCACCGTCGTCTGCCCGCGCGCGTCGGCGAGCGTGAACTCCTCCCCCTCCTCGGTGCGAAGCGTGAAGTCGGGCGCCGGCGTGCCGGGGCCGATCACGCTCATCGTCGAAGGCCGAGCTCCGAGACGATCGTGCGGTAGCGCTCCACCTCGGAGCGCTGGAGGTACTGGAGCAGGCGCCGCCGGCGTCCGACGAGCATGAGCAGGCCGCGGCGCGAGTGATGGTCCTTCGTATGCGTGCGCAGGTGCTCGGTCAGGTCGTTGATGCGCTCGGTCATCAGCGCGATCTGGACCTCGGGGGTGCCCGTGTCTCCGTCGCCCTTGCCGAACTGGGCGACGAGCTCCTGCTTGCGTTCAGCGGTGACGCTCATGAGGCGGGGAACCGTAGCAACACTCGGCCGCGCTCACGGGTCGCCGAAGATCGCGTGCGTGCCCACGCGCCGCCAGAGGACCCCCGACTCACCGTCGATCTCGACCCACTCGAACGTCGCCCGTCCGTCGGGCCAGTCCCACGTCATCTCCCAGATCCCCGGTGCGTGCCTGACGGCCTTGACGCGCAGCCGCGCGGGCCACGGCTCCGCCGGGCGTTCGACGTGCCGGAGCGCAGCGGGGATGAAGTCGTCCCTGACGACCGCACGGAACGCCTCGAACCGCCCGCGCCGCTCGAGCCGGCGGACGTCGCCGTCGAAGGCCGGCGTGGTCTGGAACCTCACTCCCCGAGGGAGTCCAGGTGCGCGAGCAATTCGTCCCCGTCCGCGTGGACGGCGACCTCGCCGCGCTCGACATGGCGGTCGACCTCACGCTCGCCCTCCTGCCAGCGTTCGTCCCAGAACCACGCCTGGTCGGCGGGTACCGCGACCTGGGGCCGCAGCTCGATGACGCCGTCGGGGCGCTCGGTCAGCTCCACCTGCGCGCCAGCCGCGTCCAGCTTGTGACGCCGCCGGACGTCGGCCGGAAGCGTCAGGACCCCGCGCTCGCGGAGGGTGAGGTAGACGGCCACCTTTGCAGAATAGCAGACATGCGCGGTTGCGGAACTAGGACGCGAGCTCCCGGGCGCGGTCCACGTCGCGGGCGATCTGCTCGACCAGGGCGTCGACCGAGGGGAACAGCTTCTCGCCGCGCAGGCGCTGGAGGAAGTCCAGGCGCAGCTCGTCGCCGTACAGATCGCCCTCGTAATCGATGAGGTGAGCCTCGATCAGGACGCCCCGGCCGGTCTCGAACTGCGGGCGCACGCCGATGTTCACGGCCGCGGGGTGGCCGTTGGCCCGGGCCGCGTAGACACCCTGGTCCGGTCGGACCAGGCGCTCGTCGGGGACCACGTTGGCCGTCGGCCAGCCCAGCTCGCGGCCCCGGCCGTCCCCGTGGACGACCTCGCCGCGCACCTGGAAGGGGCGGCCCAGGAACGCCTGCGCATGCTCGACCTCTCCCGCCGCCACCAGGCCCCGGATGTGGCTGGAGGAGACCGTCTCCCCCTCCACCTCGACCAGGTCCACCACCCGGGTCTCGAAACGGTCGTCGCTCTCCAGCAGCGCCGTGTCGCCCGCCGCCTTGTGCCCGAAGCGGAAGTTGCGGCCCACGGCGACGTGCGTCGCCTGGAGGGCGCCGACGAGGACGTCGTCCAGGAACTCCTGCGCGCCGCGCCGCGCGAACTCGGCGTCGAACGGGATGACCACCATCTCCTGCACCCCCAGCTCCCCCACCAGCTCGGCCTTCACGTCCAGACGCGTCAGGAGCTTGGGCGCCGCGTGGGGCGAGATCACCGTGACGGGATGGGGATCGAAGGTCAGGACGGTGTCCGCGCCGCGGATCGCCTCCTGATGGCCCAGGTGAACGCCGTCGAACACCCCGACGGCCAGGCGGCGCGGCCGGGCCTGCGCCTCGGCGAGCGGAGTGACCTTCATGACGCCCGGAACCCTACGACGGGCTTGAGCAGGCCGTCCTCGCGCGGCTCGGCGATCGCGATGAGACCGCGCTCGTCGGTGAGCCGGACCGGGCCCGAAGGGGCCTCCCCGGAGACGTCCGGCACGGGGATGGCGACGCCGTGCCTGGCCTTGCGGGCATCTTCTCCGGTGAGGGCGACGCCGGGAAGGAACGAGAGTGCGTCGTTCAGTGGGACGATCGTCGACGAATCGGCGTCGTCGACGGAGAACGGGCCGATGGCGGTGCGCCGGAGGGACTCGGTGTAGGCGTCGCCCAGGTCCGCGATCAGGCTGCGCACGTAGGTGCCCGAGGAGCACTCGATCTCGAAGGTGGCTCGGTCGGCCTCGCGAGACACCAGGTCGAAGCGGCGCACCTCGACGACGCGCTCGGCCGTCTCCACGTCCTCCCCGCGGCGCGCCCGCGCGTACGCGCGCTCGCCGTCCACCTTCACGGCGGAATGCGCCGGCGGGCGCTGGCGCAGCTCGCCGACCGGCAGGACGAGCTCGCCGGGCACGACGCCGGTCTCGGTGATCTCGCCGTCGGGATCCCCGGTGGACGACACCGCCCCGAAGCGCGCCGTCGCCACGTACGTCTTGGGCAGGGCCATGAGGAAGCGCTGCGCGCGCGTCGCCCGCCCCACCAGGACGAGCAGCAGGCCCGTGGCGAAGGGATCGAGCGTCCCCGCATGCCCGACGCGCCGCTTGCCCGGCAGGTCGCGGCGCACCGCGGCGACGACGTCGTGCGAGGTCTTCCCGGCCGGCTTGTCGGCGAGGAGAACTCCGTCCACTACAGCTGCGCCGCGATCTCGGCGCGCAGGAACTCGACCAGCTCCGGCCACTCCATGGTGGTCCCGAAGCCGGCGGCCTGGCGGTGCCCGCCGCCGCCCTGGGCGCGGGCGATGGCCGAGACGTCGACGCGCTCGTCGGTGGCGCGCAGCGAGACCTTGCGCCGCCCCTCCTGCCCCGGGCCCAGCAGATCGCGGACCAGGCCGGCCACGGCCGTGCCGCTGACCGAGCGCAGGTGGTCGACCACCCCCTCGGAGTAGTTCTCCTCCGCCCCGGTCTCGGCGTAGTCCGCGGCATTCAGGCGCGTGAGGGTCAGCCGGCCGTCGTCGTAGCGCTCGACATGAGCCAGCGCCCGGGCCAGCAGCTCGAGCTTGCCGTAGGGGATCCCCTCGTACAGGCGCCGGTACATCTCGTGGACGTCCACGCCCGCCGCGATCAGCTCGGCCGCCATGACGTGGGCGCGAGTGCCCGTGTTCTCGTACATGAAGCGGCCGGTGTCGGTGACCAGGCCGACGTAGAGGGCCTCGGCGATCGACGTGGAGGGCTCCACGCCCAGGCCGCGCATGAGGTCCCACACGATCTCCGCCGTGCACGACGCCTCGGGAACGACGTGGTTGACGGTCCCGAACTGGGTGTTGTCGTGGTGGTGGTCGATGTTGAGGATGTGCGCGCCCTCGCGCTTGAGGATGTCGGCCGGGTTGCGGTCGATGTTGCCGCAGTCCAGGAAGACCACCGTGCGCTCCTCGACGTCGTCCGGGGCCACGCTGACCAGGCCGTCGAGCAGGAAGAAGCGGTACTCGTAGGGCAGCGGGAACTCGTCGGCCGCCATGAACATCATGGAGTCCTTGCCCAGGCGACCCAGGACCTCGTTCATCGCCACGAGGGAGCCCAGCGCGTCCCCGTCGGGGTTCTCGTGCGTCACGAGGATGAGGCGGTCCGCGTCGCGCAGCTCGCCCAGGACGCGCTCGCGCGACTCCGTGGAGACGGTGGCGCTCACCGCTCCCCCAGCTCGCGGTCGATCAGCTCGGACAGGCGCATCCCGCGCTCGACGCTGTCGTCGTAGACGAAGTCCAGGGTCGGCGTGTGCTTGAGACGCAGCTCGGACGCCACGCGGCGCTGGAGGAAGCCGTGCGCCGAGCGCAGCCCGTCCAGCGACGCCTCGCGCGCCGCTTCGTCGCCGAGGACGCTCACGTAGACGCGGGCATGGCGAAGGTCGGGGCTGGTCTTGACTCCGGTCACGGTCACGAAACCCACGCGCGGGTCCTTGAGGTCCGTGGCGACGGCGTCGCTCAGAACCTGGCGGACGGCCTCATCGACCCGGCGCAGGCGCTCTCCAGCCATCCTAGCCCCTGCTCAGTCGAGGAGGTCGCGCAGGGAATTGACCGTCTTCTGGACCGTGACGCCGGAGGGAAACCGTGCGTCCAGCCACCCCTCCAGTCGGTCGCAGACCTCGTCCAGGCGCCCCGGCGAGCCCGCCGTGAACGCCGCCACGACGGTGGCCAGCTGCCAGCGGTCGTGCGGGCCCGCCTCGGCCACGGTCCCGCCCAGGCGCTGGACGTAGGCCTTCACGGGCGCCAGCTCGCGCCGGCGTGCCTTCAGGCTCCCGGCCTCCGGGAAGTGCAGCTCGACCTTCAGGACCGCGACGTACGCCTGGGCGCCGTTGCGGCCGGCCGTCAAGCGAGCTCTCGCTCCACCTGGCGCGTGGCATAGACCTCGAGGATGTCGCCGGCCTTGACGTCCTGGAAGTCGCGCAGCACGATCCCGCACTCCTGGCCGGCCGTGACTTCCTTGACGTCGTCCTGGAAGCGGCGCAGGGACGCGATCTCGCCGTCGTAGACGACGGTGCCGTCGCGCACCAGGCGGGCGCGGGAGCCCTGCGTGACGCGGCCCTCGAGGACCTCGGACCCGGCGATCGTCCCAACGCGCGAGGCCTTGAAGAGCTGCTTGATCTCCACGCGGCCGAGCTCGTCCTCGACCTCCTCGGGGGCGAGCATGCCCTCCATGGCGAGGCGCAGGTCGTCGATCGCCTTGTAGATGACGTTGTAGGTGCGGATCTCCACGCCCTCGCGCTCGGCGACGCTGCGGGCGTCGCCCACCGGGCGCACGTTGAAGCCCAGGACCACGCCCTCGGAGGCGGCGGCCAACATGACGTCGGACTCGTTGATGCCGCCCACGCCGCGATGGACGGTGGTCACCGACACCTCGCTCTGCGGCAGCTTGGCGATCTCGTCCTCCAGCGCCTCCAGGGACCCCGCCACGTCGGCCTTGAGCACGAGCGGCAGGTCCTGCATCTCGCCCTGCTGGGCGCGGCTGAACACGTCCTCCAGGGTCATCTTGCGACCCGAGCGCCGGGCGATGGCCTCGGTCTTCAGGCGCTGGGCACGCTCGCCGGCCAGCTGACGGGCGCGGCGGTCGTTCTCCACGACCTTGACGTGCTCGCCGGCCTCGGGGACGCCGTCGAAGCCCAGGATCTCCACGGGCTGCCCGGGCAGGGCCTGCTTGACCTTCTCGCCCAGGTGGTCGTGCATGGCGCGGACCTTGCCCCAGCTGGCTCCGGCGACCAGCGGGTCGCCGACCTCCAGCGTCCCGCGCTGGACGAGGATCGTGACGACGGGGCCGCGGCCCGGGTCCAGCTTGGACTCGATCACCGCGCCGGAGGCCTCGGTGTCCGCGTTGGCCCGCAGCTCCTCGAGCTCGGCGACCACGGTGATCGTCTCCAGCAGCTCGTCGAGGTTCTGCCGGGTCTTGGCCGAGACGTCGACGAACTCGGTGTCGCCGCCCCAGTCGGCCGGGTTGAGGCCGCGCTGGGCCAGGTCGCCGCGCACGCGGTCGGGCGCGGCGCCCTCCTTGTCGATCTTGTTGACCGCCACGACGATCGGGACGTCGGCCGCCTTGGCGTGGTCGATCGCCTCGTCGGTCTGCGGCTTCACGCCGTCGTCGGCGGCCACGACGATCACGGCGATGTCGGTGACGCCGGCGCCGCGGGCGCGCATGGCGGTGAAGGCCTCGTGGCCGGGCGTGTCGAGGAAGGTGATGAGCTTGTCGCCGTGGTGGACCTGGTAGGCGCCGATGTGCTGGGTGATGCCGCCCGCCTCGCCGGCCGCGACCTCGGTCTGGCGGATGGCGTCGAGCAGCGACGTCTTGCCGTGGTCGACGTGGCCCATGATCGTCACGACGGGCGGCCGGTAGACCAGGTCCTCCTCGGCGTCCTCGATCTCCTCCTCGACCTCGACCTCGTCGGCCGCGTGGACGATCTCGATCGCCTTGCCGAACTCCTCGGCCAGGACGCCGATCGCCTCGTCGGACAGCGTCTGGGTGAGCGTGGCCATCTCGCCCAGGCTCATGAGCTTCTTGATGATGTCCGGGACGGGGACGCCCAGGGACTCGGCGGTCTCCTTGACGGTGGAGCCGGAGTTGATGCGAATCGCGTCGAGCGCCTTGGCTGGGGCGGCGGCGCGGTTGCCCGTGACCTCGGCCTCGACCTCCTTGCGCCGGCGCCCGCGGCGCCGGCCGCCACGCGGCTTCTGGGAGGGCGGCGGACCGCCCCGGCCGTCGTTGCGCCGGGAGGCCTGGGAGTCGATGACGACGCGGCGCCGGCCCCCGCGCGTGTCGGGCGCGCGCTCGCCGGCCAGCGAGTCGCGGGTGGGGCGCTGCTTGGGCGCGTCCGATGCGGCGGGCGCGCCGTCCGCCGCCGGGGCGTCGTCGCCGGCGGGAGCCGCGGCGGGGGCGGGCGGCTCGGCGGTCGCCGTCGCGGTGGGAGCGGGCGCGGCGGCGGGCTTGGCCGCCGGCTTGGCGCCGTTGCCCAGCGCCTTGAGCGCCGCGGCCTCGTCCACGGTCGACGCGGCCGCTGTGACGTCGAGGCCGGCGGCCTTGAGCTTGGCGATCAGCTGCTTGGAGCTGATGCCCTGCTCCTTGGCTATCTCGTGGACACGCTTCTTGCTCATTCGCGCTCCTCGAACGCCTCCACGGGCTCGGCGTCGGGAGCGGCGCCGTCGGGCGACGCGCCCTGCGCCTCCTCGAGCGTGCCCTCGGTCTCCGCGACCTCCTCGGCCGTCTGGTCCTCGGGCGTGGGCTCGAGCTCGTCGGACACCGGTTCCTCGGCCACCTCGCCGGGCGCCTCGGCCGGGTCGGCCTCCGCGGCCGGCGCCGGCTCGGTCTCGGGCTCGTTGGGCTCGTCGGCGGCGCTGTCCTCGGCCACCGCGGCGGGGTCGGGTGCCTCGCCGTTGGCGCCCGTGACGGAGGCGACCTCATCGCCCTCCACGGCCTCCAGCGCCTGGTGGGCCTCCAGCCCGCAGTAGCGCGAGCTCGACAGCGCGGCGTTGGGGCAGCGCCGGCCCGAGGTGAGGATCGCGGCGCAGCGTCCGCCCAGCTCCTCCTCCTCGCCGTAGCCGCCCTCGGCGTCGTCGGTGGCGAAGTCGGTCTCGGACTTGATGTCGACGCGCCAGCCGGTCAGCCGCGCGGCCAGGCGGGCGTTCTGACCCTCGCGGCCGATGGCCAGCGAGAGCTGGTCGTCGGGCACCACGACGGTGGCCTGGCGGTTGTCGTCGTCGACGTAGACCTCGCGCACGCGGGCGGGCGAGAGCGCCTTGGCCACGAAGCGGGCGGGCTCGTCGTTGTAGGGGATGATGTCGATCTTCTCGCCGCGCAGCTCGGACACGACCATGCGCACCCGCGACCCGCGCGGGCCCACGCAGGCGCCGACCGGGTCGACGCCGTCGGCGTGGGAGACCACGGCGATCTTGGAGCGGTAGCCCGGCTCGCGCGCGACGTTGGTGATCTCCACCAGGCCGTCGGCGATCTCGGGGACCTCGAGCTCGAAGAGCTTCTTGATCAGCTCGGTGTCGCGGCGCGAGACGATGATCGACGGGCCCTTGGTGGAAGCCGAGACCTCCTTGATGACCGCCTTGATGCGGGAGGAGTGCTCGTAGCGCTCGCCGTCGACCTGCTCGGACTTGGGGAGCAGCGCCTCGACGCGCTCGCGCAGCTGCACGAGCGTGTAGCGCGAGTCGGACTGCTGCACGAGCCCTGTGACCAGCTCGCCCACGCGGTCGCGGTACTCCTCGAACATCATGTCGCGCTCGGCCTCGCGGATCCGCTGGAGGATCACCTGCTTGGCCGTCTGCGCGGCGATGCGCCCGAAGTCGTCGGGCGTGACGTCGCGCTCGTCGATCTGGTCGCGGTACTCCTCGAACTTCACGGGGTCGATCTCCGGGTCCTCGGGCTCGCGCATCTCCCCCGTCTCGGGATCGATAACGGTGCCCTCGTCGATCGTCTCGACGATCAGCTGCGCCTCCAGGCGCTCGGGGATGATCAGCTCGAAGACGACGAAGTCGCCGGTGTCGCGGTCCATCTCGACGCGGGCGTACTTGGCCGAGCCCGGCTGCTTCTTGTAGGCCGACAGCAGCGCGTCCTCGAGAGCGATCATGAGCTTCTCGTGCGAGATGCCCTTCTCGGCCGCGAGGGCGCGTGTGGCTTCCAGGATCTCCTTGGACACTCAGTCACCTACCAGGTTGGAACGCCTGATCTCGGCGTAGGGGATCGAAACGATGCCGTCCGGTGCGCTCACGGTCACGTCGGCGTCGCCGGCGGCGACGAGCTCGCCCGTGACCTTCCCCCCGCCGGTGCGCAGGCGCGCGCGGCGGCCGAGGAAGCGGCGGAAGTGCTCGGGACGGGTCAGGGGACGCTGCGGACCGGGCGAGGACACCTCGAGCGCGTGATCGGCGCGCAGCTCGCTGAGGTGGCCGGTGACGCGCTCGCACAGCTCCAGCGAGACGCCGGCCGGGTGGTCGATGAACACGCGCAGGACGCGACCGCCCGCCTCTTCGGCGAGCAGCACCTCGACGTCGGGCTCGGCCTTGGCCAGCCGTGCCTCGATGTCGGCCTGGATCGTGCTCATGAACTCCCTCCTGAAACGAAAAGAAGTGGGCTAGTGCCCACTTCCGAAACAGCTCCGGCCGCGAGACCGGCTATCGAAAGCTTCGCTTGCGAGGATAGCACCGAGATGCCGCCTGGCCGAGATGCCGCACGCGACACAGTGGACGCCTACATGGCCGCCCTGGAGGGCGAGACGCGCCGTGTCGCGGACGGCGAATGGGGCCTCTCCGTGGACGCCGCGGGCTGGCCGCTGCACGTCGGCGTGGCGCTGCGCGACGGCCTGCTGCGGGCGCAGGCCGAGGTCGTGCGCGCGGACGCCATAGACCCCCACGTCCTGCTGCACTGGAACCGTGGCCTCCCGCTGGCCCGCTTCACCGAGACGGGCGCCGGGGACGTGTGGATCGAGGCCGATTTGCCGCTGGAGGCGGTGACGCCGGAGCGACTGGACGGCTTCCTGGGACTCGTCGTCCGGGTGGCGACGCAGGCCCGCGAGGCCGCCGAGCAGTCCGCCTGACGGCGTCCTCGCCGGCTCGTGTGCAGAGCACGGACGCCTGGCTGTGTCCTTGTCAGCCAGCCGGCTCGGCGGCCTCGGAGCGTTGGCGATAGAGCCTGTAGTCCGCCCGCTCGGGGCGCATGCGAGCGGCCAGGGCGAGGGGGCGGCGGGCCTCGGCGTGGCGGCCGAGCTGCTGGAGGCTGCGGCCGAGGCAGAACAGCGCGTAGTCGTCGGTCGGCGAGCGGTCGACGACGGCCTCGAACTCGCGCCGGGCCTGCTCGTAGCGGGCCGTGCGGAAGAAGGCGCGGCCCAGGGCCTCGCGGATCGAGGTCTTGTCGGGCTCGAGGTCGCGGGCCTGCTCCAGGGGGACCGTCGCGGCGTGGTAGTCACCGGCGGCCAGGAGAGCCGTTCCGCGCTGGTAGAGGTCGTAGACGGAGTCCATGAGGTCAGTGTAGAACGCGTACCCGGGGGGGCAGGGCGTACAACCCGCGGGCCCTTCCGGCCGGCCCGAGACCGCGTCCGAGCGCCCGGCGCAGCGCGCGGCGCTGGGCCCTGGTGGGTGTCGCCTCGGCGAATCCGTAGCGGCGCTCGCGCAGCGTGCGCAGGTAGGCGGCGGCCTCGCCGTCCAGGGTCAGGCGGCCCTCCAGCTCGGCCAGCGTGGCGCCCGGCGGCCCGTGGCGCCCGGTCCGGCGCAGGGCGCGGCGCAGCTCGGCCAGCGCGGGATCGGCGGGCGCGTCCGCGCCGCGCCGGCGCCGCGGCCGGGCCGCGGCGAACCCCAGCCCGGCCAGCCCGGCGGCGAGGAGCCCGGCGAGGACGGCCAGCAGCGGCAGGCGCGATCCGGCGGCTCCCGCTCCCGACGGGTCCGCCGCGCGCGGGCCCGGCTCGGGGGCGTCGCCGCGCTGGGGGGTGCTTCCGGCCCCCGGCGGCGCGTCCAGGCGCGGAAGGTTGAGGTTGATGAGCTGGGAGCGCGCGGGGGCGGCCGAGGGCGTCGGGTCGAACGTCACCCAGCCCAGGCCGGGGAAGTAAGCCTCGACCCAGGAGTGCGCGTCGATGTCGCGCACGACCCAGTCCCTGCGCTTGGCGCTGTAGGAGCCGGGCGAGAAGCCACCCGCCACGCGCGCGGGGACGCCCCCCATGCGCAGCAGCAGCGCCATCGCGCCCGAGAAGTGCTGGCAGTATCCGGCCCGGTCGTCGAACAGGAAGGCCTCCAGCGGGACGGCGTGGCGACCCGGCGTCTCGGTGTAGGCGAACCCGCTGCCCAGGTAGGCCAGGATGCGGCGCGCGTACTCGTAGGGCGTGCGCGAGCGGGCGGCCAGGCGCTGGGACAGCGCCCAGCTGCGCCGGTACTCCGAGCGGCGCAGCAGGGGCCCCGCGTCGCCGTAGCCGAACGCGCCGGAGTCGTCGCGCGCGATCTCGGGACCGCCGCCGCTGGCGAAGGGCGCGAAGCGCACGTCGGCCTGGTGCAGGCTCCCGGCGCCGCCCCCGACGTTGGCCAGGATGCCCAGCGTCCAGTAGGTGGGCGAGAGCTGCGGGTAGCCGGTCCCGGCCCGCGACAGCGCGGTGGGCGACGGGCGGGGGAAGTACACGTCGGCGGCGTAGGAGTCGCCGCGCTGGAGCGTGTCCTCGAAGGCATAGGTCCCGGGGCTGGCGGTGGCGACCGCGGCGCTCGGGGGACGGGTGACGTCGAGCGTCGTGCCCGCGGAAACGACGTCGCGACCCTGGAGTCCCCGGACCGTCACCTCGACGCGCTCGCGCCAGCGACGGCGAGTGGCGAAGTCGGCGGGCAGCTCGTCGGACAGCGGGCGCCGCGCGGCCGCCAGCAGCGCGGCGGAGACCCAGCGGCGCCCGTCGAACTCGTCGATGTTCTCCGCCTTCCAGTAGGCCGAGCGGGGCGCGTGGATTCGCAGCATCTCGCGGCCGTCGCGCGGCCAGTCCAGGGGGCCGTAGGTGTGGGAGAAGTCGAAGCGGGTGGTCGCGGCGGGTGCGAAGGACTCCGCGATGCGCTCGTAGTCGACCCACGGGCCGCGACCGTCGAGGGCGGGCGCGGCGAGCAGCCCGGCGCCGAGCGCCAGCGCCAGCGCCCCGGCCGCCGCGGGGCCCCCGGCGCGCGGGACGCGCTCGAGCCACAGGAACGCGGCCAGGAGCGCCGCGAAGGCGGTCCCGCGCAGGAACTGGTGGTCCAGCGTCAGGTCGACGGTGGGGACGACGAAGAGCGCGACCAGCAGCACAAGCGCCAGGCCCTGGCCGACGCGATTGGCGCCGCGGGTGGGCCAGAATGCGGTCAGCGCGGCGAGCACGACCAGCGCGGCGCCCCCGGACACGATGGCGAGTCGCGGCCAGTCGTCCACGCCCGCGTAGGGGACCTTGACGTCGGGGAGCGTTTGGACCCCCTGCGAGAGGCCGGAGGCCAGCTCGCCCCAGCCCCCGGGAGCCAGGAGGCGGACCGGTATCCCCGCCACGACGAGCGCCAGGGCCAGCCCGCCAAGCCCCACGGCGGCGGCCCCGAGGTGCCGCGACGCCCCGGGCAGCCGCGCGCACGCCCCCAGCCCGACGGACACCGCGGCCGCGAGCCCCACGACGAGCAGCAGCCGCCCGGTGTCCGGCGGAGCCACGAGCAGCGCCCAGTGCGCGGCGCCGAGCCCCGCCAGCCCGGCGAACCCGACCAGCCGCGCCGCGCGCGGCGAGAGCAGGGGCCCGGCGAAGCGCCCCACGGCCGGCACGCCCGGGAGCGGCGGCGAAGCGACCGCATGCGCGCTCATGCGACGGCCCGCGCCCCTCTCGTGCGGGCGCCGACGAGGGCGTAGCCGTGGCAGCCCGCGACGGCGAGGACCTCGGGGCGGCCGGGCATCTCCGCCGGCGTGACGAGGATGCGCAGGCCCGGGGCGCTCTGGAGAGCGCGGGGGATCCGGGCGGGCGGCGCCGCGGCGACGTAGAACACGGGCCCGATACGGGTGGCCAGACCGGCCATGGGCGGCGGGGCTCCCGCCTCCACCAGCGCGAGCCGCGCCCAGGCGGCGGGCCAGGACCCGAGGTCGCGCTCGATCCGGGCCGCCCGGCGCTCGCCCGGCAGCAGCAGCCCACAGCCGCCGCCGCCGGCCAGCGCGTGGGCCAGCGAGGCCGCCGCGCGGACCGCGGCGTCGAGGTCGTCCGGCGATCCGCCCCGCGGGTCCAGGACGACCAGCGGCCGACCGTCGCCGTCGGGCCGCAGCCGGCGCTCGAGCAGCCCGGCCCCGCGGGCCAGCGGGGCCCAGTGGATGCGGGACGCGGGCGTGCCCGGCCGGTAGGCGCGCAGGCCGTCCATCTCCACCTCCGCCATGCCGGCCAGCGCCGCGAGCGCGCGTCCGCTTCCCGAGGCGTCGGGCTCGGCGCCGACCCGGACCGGCTCGACCCGGGGCAGGACCATGACCTCCTCCACGCGACCTTCTCCAAGCACCTCCCGCCGGGCCAGGCCGAGCGGGTCGGCGACCGCCATGCGCGGGGGCTCCAGGCGGCGCAGGCCGCGGCGGGCGAAGCGGGCCTCCACGCGGATCCGGGTGTCGCGGCGCCCGGCGCGCAGGGGCACGGGGCCCGAAAGCAGCGGCTCGGCCAGCTCCCCGCCCGGAAGCGGCAGCGCCGCCGTAGCGCGCAGCCGGACGTCGAGCGGCTCGTCCTCCACGACCCGGTGCGTGCTCAGCTCGCGCTCCACCCGCGCGCCGCGCGCGGCCAGCCACACCCACGACCCCGCCAAGACGCCCAGCGCCACGAACGCCACGCCCCCGACGAAGAGCGGCTCGGCGTCGAACAGCCCCCCAAGCAGCGCCAGCCCCACCCCCAGCGCGACGGCGGAGAGGGCGCCCCTCATCCCGCGGCGGACGTCACAGCGCCGGGGTGACGGCGATGGCGTCGGCGATCACGTGACGGCGAACGTCGTCCGCGGGCGTCCCGACGGTCTCGGGGGCCAGCAGGAGGCGGTGGGACAGGACCGTCTGGGCCAGCGCCTGGACGTCGTCGGGCAGCGCGTGGTCGCGGCCCTCCAGCAGGGCGCGCGCCTTGGCCGCGCGCAGCAGCATCAGGCCGGCGCGCGGGGACGCGCCCAGCTCCACCCGGGGATCGGAGCGGGTGGCCCCGAGCAGGGCCACGACGTACTCGCGCAGCGGGTCGGTGGCCCGCACCCGCGTGACCGTGTCCTGGAGCGCCACCACCTCGGTCGGCCCGGCCACCGGCTCGAGCTCGAGCACGCGGTCGCCCGCCTCGTGGCCGGCCAGCATGGCCGCCTCGGCGCCCGCGTCGGGATAGCCGAGCGACACGCGGACCATGAACCGGTCGACCTGGGCCTCGGGAAGCGGGTAGGTCCCCTCGTACTCGATCGGGTTCTGCGTGGCCAGGACCAGGAACGGCCGCGCCAGCTCGTGCGTGTGGACGTCCACGGTGACGTGGCGCTCCTGCATGCACTCCAGCAGGCCGGACTGGGTCTTGGGCGAGGCCCGGTTGACCTCGTCGACCAGCACGATGTTGGCGAAGATCGGGCCGGGCCGGAACTCGAAGCGCCCCTCGCGCTGGTTGTAGACGTTGGCGCCCACGATGTCCGCGGGCAGCAGGTCGGCCGTGCACTGCACGCGGGCGAACTGGCCCTCGATGGACCGCGCCAGCGCGCGGGCCAGCGCGGTCTTCCCCACGCCCGGGTAGTCCTCCACCAGGACGTGGCCCTCGGCGGCCAGCGAGATCAGGAGGTGCTGGAGGACCTCGTCGCGGACCTCCACCGCGCGGGCGACGTTCTCGGCTATGCGGCCGAGCGTGGCGCGCGCCGTGTCCAGCTCAGCCGGCGCTACGCGGTCCAGCGGCTCCAGCGGCTCCATCGCTCGAGTTGTACTCCTGTCGGATAAGCAGGTCTCCAACCATGTCGAGGATCGCCGCGGCGACCTCGCTCTTGCCGGCCCGCGGGACCGCGTGCTCGCCGTCCGCGGTGACGATCGTGACCTCGTTCTCGGCGGCGTCGAAGCCGATGTCGGCGCGGGAGATGTCGTTGAGCACGACGGCGTCCAGGCCCTTGCGCTCCAGCTTGCCGCGCGCGGCCGCCAGGCCATCCCCGTGCTCGGCCGCGAAGCCGACCAGGGTCTGGCCCGGCCGGCGGCGCGCGGCCAGGCCCGACAGCACGTCGTCGGTGCGCTCCAGCGCCAGGTCCAGCTCCGCCGCGTCCTTCTTGATCTTCGTGTCCGCGGTGCGCGCCGGGCGGTAGTCGGCCACCGCGGCGGCCATCAGCAGCAGGTCGCACGCCTCGAAGCGCTCGGCGCACGCGCGCGCGAGCTCGGCCGCCGTCTCGACGTCGACGTACTCCACGGCCGGGTTGCGCTCCAGCGTGACGTTGGCCGCCACGCACACGACCGCCGCGCCCCGGCGCGCGGCCTCGCCGGCGAGCGCGAAGCCCATCCGCCCCGACGAGCGGTTGCCCACGTAGCGCACGGAGTCGATCGGCTCGCGCGTGCCGCCGGCGCTGACCAGCACGCGCAGCCCGTCCAGCGGTCGCGGCGCGCCCGACGGCACCACCGCCTCGACGGCGGCCAGCAGGTCGGCCGGCTCGCGCAGGCGGCCCGTCCCCCACTCGCCCTGGGAGCCCAGCGCGCCGGTGCCGGGCTCGAGCACCGTCACGCCGCGGGCGCGCAGGCGCACCAGGTTGTCCCGCGTCGCCGAGTTGGCCCACATCTGGTCGTTCATCGCGGGCGCCACCAGCACCGGACAGGAGGCGGCCAGCGCCGCGGTCGTGACCAGGTTGTCGGCCAGGCCGCCGGCCAGCTTGGCCAGCGTGTTGGCCGACGCCGGCGCGATCAGGTACGCGTCGGCGTTGCGCACCAGCTCGAGATGCGAGAGCGGGTCGTGGTCGGGCGCGGCCTGGTCGGGGAAGGCGCCCCGCGCGGGGTCGCGCTCGAACTCCGAGACCAGCACCGGGGAGCCCGTCAGCCCGGCGAACGACGCGCGGCCCACGAAGCGCTCGCTCGTGGGCGTCTGGACCACGCGCACGGCATGGCCGGCCTTCGTCGCCAGGCGCACGAACTCGAGCGCCTTGTAGGCGGCGATCCCCCCGGTGACCCCGAGCAGGATTCGAGCCATGGCGGGCCTAGCGGTAGTGGTACTTGAGCTTGCCCGCCGCTACCTCTTCGAGAGCGATCGTGAGGTAGTTCTTGGAGCGGGTGTCCACCATCGGCGGCGGGAACTCGTCGAACGTCCCCTCCCCGAGGTTGTGGTAGTAGGAGTTGATCTGACGCGCGCGCTTGGCGGCGACGATCACGCTGGCGTAATTGGAGTCGACCTCGTCGAGGAGTTGGTCGATGCGGGGAGAGATCATGCCCCGGAGTGTAGCTGGCCGTCGATCTGCCCTCGCACGATGCTCACCAGCTCGCCCACCGCCTGCTCCAGGCGATCGTTGACCACGACGTGCTCGAACTCGACCTGGGCGTCGAGCTCCTCGCGCGCGGTGCGCAGGCGCGCGTCCATGTCGCGCGGGGAGTTGGTCCCCCGGCCCACCAGGCGCGCGCGCAGCGAGTCCAGCGAGGGCGGCGCGATGAACACCTGGACCGCCTCGG
Source organism: Solirubrobacteraceae bacterium (assembly GCA_033856025.1). Taxonomy (GTDB): domain Bacteria; phylum Actinomycetota; class Thermoleophilia; order Solirubrobacterales; family Solirubrobacteraceae; genus AC-38. The sequence goes on from JAWVFQ010000036.1 coordinate 19,053, forward strand.
GCATCGAGTCGCGCACCTGGCGCGCGCCCTGGATCTCGATCTCCAGGACCACCGGCGTCCCCGACTGGACGCGCGACTCCAGCTCGCTGCGCAACGTCCCGTAGCGGTGGCCGGAGTACGTCGCGTGCTCCACGAAGTCCCCGTCGGCCAGGCGGGCGTCGAACTCCTCGTCGGTGAGGAACCAGTAGTCGACGCCGTTCGCCTCGCCGGGACGCGGGGGGCGCGTCGTGGCCGACACCGACACCTCCAGCTCGGGCACCTGCTGGACGAGCGAGCGGATCAGCGTGCCCTTGCCGACCCCCGAGGGGCCGGTGATCACGAAGACCTTGGCCATGGCGCCGCGGAGCTAGCGGCGAAGGAGCGTGACGAGCTCGCTGCGCTGGCGCTCGCTGAGGCCGCCGATCGTCTTGCTCGGCGAGATGCGGCACTGGGTGAGGATCTTGTTGGCCTTCACCCGGCCGTACTTCGGAACGGCGAGGAGCATGTCCAGGACCTTCGCCGTCTCGATCCACTCCGGCGGCTGGAGGAGCAGCTTGTGGATCGACGCGCGGCCGGACTTAAGGTCGCGCTTGAGCTGCGCGCGACGTGTGCGAATCTCGTTCGCCTTGCCGAGCGCGTCCATCCTCTGGACGAGAGAACGCGTTGGAGCCGCCGTCTTGGCGAGCGAATTCGTGACCGGCGCCATCGAGCGGCGAGTCTACATACGAACCGAGGCGCCGCAAGGAAAAGACGCGAATTCACTTGCACCTCAAGTCGAGGTCAAGTGTTTCGGCGCCACAAGGTTCCGCCAAATGCATGCTTTGCAGGTCTTTTATGTGTAGTTCCGCATCAGGTCGCCGCGGAAACCCGCTCTTTGCGCAGAAGCTGCCCGAGCTCCTCGGCGACCCGCGCTCCGGCGCGCGGGTCGCGGAAGCTCTCGGTCCCGACCGCGACGGCGGTGGCGCCGGCGCGCAGCAGAGCGCGCGCGTGCGCGCCCGTCTCCACGCCGCCCATCCCGACGACCGGGACGCTGACCCGCTCGGCCACCTGCGCGACCTGGGCCAGCGCGATGGCGCGGATCGCCGGGCCGGAGACGCCTCCCGTCCCGGCCCCGAGCCATGGCTCGCCGGTGCGCGGGTGCAGCGCCATGCCGCGCAGCGTGTTGACCAGCGACACGGCGTCGGCGCCGGCGGCCTGCGCCGCCTCGGCGACCGCGGGCGGGTCGGTGGCGTTCGGCGTGAGCTTGACGATGAGCGGCTTGGCGGTGAGCGGGCGCACCCGCTCGACCAGCGCCGCGGTCTCGCGCGGGTCGGCGCCCATGATGAGGCCGCTCTCCACGTTGGGACAGGAGACGTTGAGCTCGAGGCCGGCGACCTCGTCGCGCTCCGCCACCGCCTCGACCAGCGTGGCCACCTCATCGCGCGTGAAGCCCATGACGTTGACGATCAGCGGGACGGGCAGTCGGGCCAGGACCGGGAGGTCGTGCTCCAGGTAGCCCGCCAGCCCCTTGTTGGGCAGGCCGATGGAGTTGATGAGGCCGGCGGCGGTCTCCCACAGGCGCGGCGGAGGGTTCCCCTGGCGCGGCTGGAGGGTGATGGTCTTGGAGACGAAGGCGGCGAAGGGGAAGCGCTCGATGACGTCGTCGCCGAACGCGCGCAGGGCGGCGATGGCGTCCCAGGTGCCCGACGCGTTGACGATCGGGTGCTCCAGCTCGATGCCGCACAGGTCGGTCATCAATGCGCCGGCACCGCCTCCAGCCCGGCGGCCTCCAGGACCGGGCCGTCCACGCACACCCGCACGTAGCCGTCGCGGGTGGGCACGACGCAGCCGAAGCACGCGCCGAACCCACAGGCCATCCCGGACTCCAGGGCCAGCTGGGCCGGGACGCCGCGCTCGCCCGTCATGAGCCGGACCGCCTCGAGCATGGCCGGAGGCCCGCAGGCGTAGACCTCCACGGGCTCGTCGAGGCGATCGTCCAGCAGTTCCGTGACGAGACCGTGGTGTCCCGTCGAGCCGTCGTCGGTGCAGACCGTCGGGTCATCGAAGAGATCCGCCGCGACCGCATGCTCGGCGTCGCGGAAGCCGAGGAGCACGCCACCCTCCATCTCGGCGCGCAGGGGAAGGAGGGGCACGATCCCGATCCCGCCTCCGACGAGCAGCGGGCGGCGGTCCTCGCGCACCGGCGCGAAGCCCGCGCCGAGCGGGCCGAGGAGGTGGATGGGTTCGCCCGGTCGCGCCTCCGCGAGGCGGTGGGTGCCCGGTCCCACGTCCTCGAGCAGGAACTCCAGCGTCCCGTCGGCCCAGCGCAGGTAGGAGAAGGCGCGCGGGAGGTAGGGACGCTCGTCGTCGCCGGCGCCCCACCGCTCGGCCAGGGCGACCATGTAGAACTGCCCGGGGCGTGGCGCGGGCCCGCCCGGGTCGGTGCAGCGCAGCCGCCGGTAGGCGCCCAGCCCCTCCACGGCCTCCACCGTCCCCGTCCGGCGCTCGAAGGGAGCCAGGGTCCGGTTCATGCCGGCGCGCCGACGCCGTCCACGCGGGCGTGGATCTCCTGGAGGGAGAGCACCTCGGGATCGCCCATCCGCGCCGCGGCGATGGCGCGCGCCGCGGCGATCCCGCCCGAGAGCGTGGTGATGCAGGGGATCCCGCGCGACACGGCGGCGCTGCGGATCTCGTAGCCGTCCGTGCGCGCGCCCGTGCCGACGGGGGTGTTGATGACCAGGTCGACGTCGCCGCGCTCGATCCAGTCCACGACGTGCGGCGAGCCCTCCCCCAGCTTGTTCAGCGTCGTGACCGGGACGCCCATCCGCGCGATCGCCTGCGCCGTCCCGCTCGTGGCCACGACCCGGAACCCCAGGTCGTGGAACTGGGCGGCCACCGTGGACGCCGCCGGCTTGTCGGTGTCGGTGACGGTGATGAAGACGGTGCCCGACGCCGGGAGCCCGGCGCCCGCCGCGGCCTGCGCCTTGGCGAAGGCCGCGGGGAAGTCGGGCGCCACGCCCATGACCTCTCCGGTCGAGCGCATCTCGGGCCCCATCAGCGGGTCGGTGCCGGCGAAGCGGTCGAACGGCAGCACCGCCTCCTTGACCGAGACGTGGTCCAGCGCCCGGTGCTCGGGCGGCAGGTCGAGATCCTCGATCCGTGCCCCGAGCATGATCCGGCAGGCCAGCTTGGCCAGCGGGAGGCCGGTGGCCTTGGACACGAACGGGACCGTCCGCGAGGCGCGCGGGTTGGCCTCGATCACGTAGAGCTGGTCGCCGTGGACGGCGAACTGGACGTTGAGCAGCCCGACCACGCCGAGGCCGAGCGCGATCGCGCGCGTCTGCTGCGAGATCGCCTGGAGCATCTCCTCCCCCAGCGAGTGCGGCGGAAGGACGCAGGCGCTGTCGCCGGAGTGGATCCCCGCCTCCTCCACGTGCTGCATGACGCCGCCGACCCAGGCGGTGGTGCCGTCGCACAGCGCGTCCACGTCGACCTCGATCGCGTTCTCCAGGAAGCGGTCGAGGAAGATCTCGCGCCCCGGGTCGGCGGTGGCGTGGCGGGTCAGGTAGTCGGCCAGGCCGTCGAGGTCGTAGACGATCTCCATCGCGCGGCCGCCCAGGACGTAGGACGGGCGCACGAGCAGCGGGAACCCGACCTGCCCCGCGCACCCCAATGCCTCCTCGACGGAGTGGGCGGTGGCGTACGCCGGGGCCTGGAGGCCCAGCTGCGCCAGCAGGCCGCTGAACCGCCCGCGGTCCTCGGCCAGGTCGATCGACTCCACGCTCGTGCCCAGCAGCGGCGCGCCGGCCGCCTCCAGGCCGGCCGCCAGCTTCAGCGGCGTCTGCCCGCCGAAGGTGACGATCACGCCCTCGGGCTCCTCGACCTCCAGGACGCCCAGCACGTCCTCGAGCGTCAGCGGCTCGAAGTACAGGCGGTCGGAGGTGTCGTAGTCGGTGGAGACGGTCTCGGGGTTGCAGTTGACCATCACGGCGTCGCGGCCGGACGCCCGGACCTCCATCGCCGCGTGCACGCAGCAGTAGTCGAACTCGATGCCCTGCCCGATGCGGTTGGGGCCCGCGCCGAGGATGACCACGCTGGGCCGCTCGCCGCGGCGCACCTCGCTCGCGGTGGAGCGTTCCCAGGAGGAGTAGTAGTAGGGCGTCTCGGCCTCGAACTCGGCGGCGCAGGTGTCCACCGCCTTGAAGGTGCGATTGGCGGCCGGCGGGGTGTCCGGCCCGGCGGCCAGCTCGGCCAGCTCCTCCAGGAACCACGGATCGATCCCCGTGCGCGCGTGGAGGTCGGCGGGGCTCGCCCCGCGACACAGGGCCTCCAGGACGATGTCGAAGCGGTCGGGGCCCGGGACGGCGGCGCGGTCGAGGAGCTCCTCCGTCGAGACGTCGTCCAGCCGCGCGGGGGCGTCGAGCTCGCGCGAGCGCATCGCCTTGGCGAACGCCTGCTGGAACGTGCGCCCGATCGCCATGACCTCGCCGACAGACTTCATGTGCGTGGTCAGGACGGGGTCGATCCCCGGGAACTTCTCGAAGGCGAAGCGCGGCCACTTGACCACCGCGTAGTCGATCGTCGGCTCGAAGGACGCGGGCGTGCGCTTGGTGATGTCGTTGTCGATCTCCTCCAGCGCGTAGCCCACGGCTAGGCGCGCGGCGATCTTGGCGATGGGGAACCCCGTGGCCTTGGAGGCCAGGGCGCTGGAACGCGACACCCGCGGGTTCATCTCGATCACCATGACCTCCTCGGTGGCCGGGTTGACCGCGAACTGGACGTTGGACCCGCCGGTCTCCACGCCCACGGCCCGGATCACCTTGATCGCCTGGTCGCGCAGCTCCTGGTAGAGGCGGTCGCTGAGCGTCTGCTGCGGCGCCACGCACACGCTGTCTCCCGTGTGCACGCCCATCGGATCGAGGTTCTCGATCGAGCACACGATCACCACGTTGTCGTTGCGGTCGCGCATGACCTCGAGCTCGAACTCGCCCCAGCCCAGGACGGACTCGTCGAGCAGGACCTGGCCGATCGGGCTGGCGTCCAGGCCGCGAGCCACGACGGTGCGGAACTCGTCCGGCGTGGAGGCGACGCCGCCGCCCCAACCGCCCAGCGTGAAGGCGGGGCGCACGATGATCGGCAGGCCGATGCCGTCGCGGGCCGCCTCGGCCTCCTCCAGGGTGGTGGCGATGGCGCTGCGCGGCACTCGCAGGCCGGCGCCGGCCATGGTCTCGCGGAACAGGTCGCGATCCTCGGCGCGCGCGATGGCGTCGTAGTCGGCGCCGATGAGCTCGACGCCGTGGCGCTCCAGCGTGCCGTCCTCGTGGAGGATCCGGGCCAGGTTGAGCGCCGTGCCGCCCCCCAGCGTGGGCAGCAGCGCGTCGGGGCGCTCCTTCTCGATGACCTGGGCGACGGGGCCGGGCAGCAGCGGCTCGACGTACGTCGCGTCGGCGAACTCGGGGTCGGTCATGATCGTCGCCGGGTTGGAGTTCACGAGGACGATCTCGTAGCCCTCCTCGCGCAGCACCTTGCACGCCTGGGTCCCCGAGTAGTCGAACTCGGCGGCCTGGCCGATCACGATCGGGCCGGAGCCCAGGACCATGATGCGCTGGATGTCGTCGCGGCGCGGCATGGTCAGGCGGCCGCCCGGATGGAGTCCAGGAAGCGGTCGAAGAGGTAGAGCGCGTCGTGGGGGCCCGGGCCGGCCTCGGGGTGGTACTGGACGGTGGACCCGGGGACGTCGAGCAGCGTCAGGCCCTCGACGGTGCGGTCGTAGAGGTTCAGGTGGGTCAGCTCGGCCGCGCCGAAGTCGGTGTCCCAGCGGACGGGGTCGTCGGCGTCCATCGTGCGCTCGCCCCCGGGGCCGAGGACCGCGAAGCCGTGGTTCTGGCTGGTGATCTCGATGCGCCCGGTGGTCAGGTCCTTGACCGGGTGGTTGGCGCCGCGGTGGCCGAAGGGCAGCTTGAACGTCTCCAGGCCGACCGCCCGGCACAGCAGCTGGTGGCCCAGGCAGATCCCGAACACCGGCCGCTTGCCCACGAGCTCGCGGACGGTCCCGACGATGTGGTCCAGCGCGGCGGGGTCGCCGGGGCCGTTGGCCAGGAAGTAGGCGTCGGCGTCGCGCGCGAGGAGCTCGTCCGCGGTCGCGGAACACGGGTGCAGCTCCACGAAGGCGCCACGCTGGCGCAGATTCGTGACGATCGAGGTCTTGATGCCGGTGTCGATGGCGACGATCCTGGGGCCCACCCCAGACGGGGCGGGGTCCCCCCCGGCCTCCGCGCCGAGCGGGTCGAGCAGCACCGCCTCCGCCGGCGTCACCTCCCGCGCCAGGTCGCGGCCGTCCATCGGCGGCTCGGCCTCCACGAGCGCGCGGGCCTCGGCCTCGGGCACGCTGTCCGGGAACACGCCCCCGCGCATCGCGCCGGCGTCGCGGATGTGGCGCACGAGCGCGCGGGTGTCCACGCCGGTGATCGCCGGGATGTCGCAGTCCTGAAGCCAGTCCAGCCAGGCGCGCTCGGCGCCCGGAGCGTCCTCGCGGTTGACGGCGGCGCGCATGATCGCGGCGCGCGCGTGGACGCGATCGGACTCCATCGCCTGCGCGCTCACGCCGTAGTTGCCGACGTGCGGCGCGGTGAAGGTGATGATCTGGCCCGCGTAGGAGGGATCGGTGACCGACTCCTGATAGCCGGACATGGCGGTGTTGAAGACGACCTCCCCGGTCACCGGCCGCACGGCGCCGCAGACGTCGCCGTCGAAGCGGGTGCCGTCCTCCAGGAGCACGTACCCGCTCACTTCACGAGCCCCTGGATCGTCTTGAACTCCGGCGTCCCCGCACGCTCGACCAGCTCGAACAGGGCCATCTCGGTCGAGGTGACCACGGCGCCGGAGCCCTCCATCTTCTCCAGGCCCAGCCGGCGGTTCAGCGCGGTGCGCGAGGTGACCGCGTCGGCCGCGACGTGGACCTCCACGCCGGCGTCCAGCAGGTCCTGCGCCGTCTGCTGGACGCACACGTGGGCCTCGATCCCGCACACCAGCGCCTGGTCGCGCCCGCCCAGGTCGAACCCGTCGGCGCGGGCGGCGCTGAACACGGTCTTCTCGATCGGCGACACGCCGTCCAGATGCGAGGCGACCTCGGGCACGGTCTCCCCCAGCCCGCGCGGATACTGCTCGGTCACGAGGACCGGGATGCCGAGCGCCCGGGCGCCCTGCACCAGCACCGCCGCGTTGGCCGCGACGGCGTCGAACTCGCCCACCGCCGGGCGGAAGGCCTCCTGCACGTCCACGACGATCAGGGCAGCGCGGTCGCGGTGCAGCACGCGGCTCACGCGGCGACCTCCATCCGGCGGAAGGCGATCTGGCCCCCGGACACCGTGAGCAGGACCCGGCCGCGCAGCGTGCGTCCGGCGAAGCAGTTGTTCTCGGCCTTGCTCTCCCACCCCGACTCGCCGGCCTGCCACTCGGCGTCGAGGTCGACCAGCACGAGGTTGGCCGGCTCGCCGGGCGCCACCCGCGGCGTCGGGAGGTCGAACAGCGCGGCCCCCGCGGTCATCCGGTCCACGAGCACGTCCAGCGACAGGACGCCCGGCGCCACCAGGTCGGTGTACAGGGCTGCAAACGCCGTCTCCAGGCCCGTCGTCCCCATCGGCGCCTCCTCGAACGGAACCTCCTTCTCGTGGTTCGCGTGGGGCGCGTGGTCGGTGGCGACGCAGTCGATCGTCCCGTCGCGCAGCGCCTCGACCAGCGCCGCCCGGTCGCGCTGGGCGCGCAGCGGCGGGTTCATCTTGAAGCGGGTGTGCAGCTCCTCGGAGCGCAGTACCTCGTCGGTCAGCAGCAGATGGTGCGGCGACGCCTCGGCGGTGATCCGCACGCCCGCGGCCTTGGCGGCGGCCACCGCCGTCACCGACTCCACCGCGCTGAGGTGCTGGACGTGGATCCGCGCCTCCTCGTAGCCGGCGATGGCGGCGTCGCGGGCGATCATCGTGGACTCGCTGATCGAGGGGATCCCGGCCATCCCCAGCAGGGCCGACACCTCGCCCTCGTGCATGACCCCGCCGGCGGACAGCGCCGGGTCCTCCTCGTGCAGCGCCACGACGCCGCCGCACAGGCGCTGGTACTGGAGGGCTCGGCGCAGGACCCCCGCCGAGACCACCGGCATCCCGTCGTCGGTGAAGCCCAGGGCGCCGGCGTCGCGCAGCTCGACCATCTCGGTGAGCTCGCGGCCCTCGAGACCGCGGGTGATCGCGGCCATGAACTCCACCCGCACCCGTCCCTCGCGCGCCGCGGCGCCGCGCACCGCGGCCAGCACGGACGCGTCGTCGATCGTGGGCGCGGTGTTGGGCATCGCGATGACGGCGCAGTAGCCGCCCGCCGCCGCCGCCGCGGTGCCGGTGGCGAAGTCCTCCTTGTGCTCCTGGCCGGGCACGCGCAGGTGGACGTGTGGGTCGACCCAGGCCGGAAAGAGGTGGCGGCCCTCCCCGGCGATCGTCTCGACGCCCTCGGGCGCCTCCAGCGAGCCGGGCGCGCCGACCTGCGCCACCGCGCCGTCGCGCACGAGGACGTCATGGGGCCCGTCGAGTCCGGCCCGCGGGTCCAGCACGTGGGCGCCGGCGACGAGGACGGCCGTCACGCCGCGGCCTCGGCCGGCTGGGGCTCGGGCAGCGCGGCCACCGCGTCGGGCGCGTGGCCCCCTGCCAACAGCTCGTAGAGGACCGCCATCCGCACGACGACCCCGGCCTCCACCTGGGCCGAGATGGTCGCCTGGGGCGAGTCGATGACGTCGGCGGCCAGCTCCACGCCGCGGTTGACCGGACCGGGGTGCATGAGCACCTGCTCGGGCCGCAGCCGGGCGCGATCGATCTGGTAGACGGCCGCGTACTCGCGCAGCGAGGGGACGTAGGCGTCGCGCATGCGCTCGTGCTGCATGCGCAGCGCGTAGACCACGTCGGCCTCGGGCAGGCGGTCCAGCGTGTAGGCGACCGCGCAGCCCAGCGCCTCGATCCCGCGCGGGATCAGGGTCGGCGGGCCGCAGACGGTGACCCGGGCGCCCATCCGCTGGAAGGCCAGGACGTTGGAGCGCGCGACCCGCGAGTGCAGTACGTCGCCGACGATCCATATCTCCTTCCCGTCCAGCGAGCCCAGGCGCTGGCGCAGGGTGTAGACGTCCAGCAGCGCCTGGGTCGGGTGCTCGTGCTTGCCGTCGCCGGCGTTGATGACGCTGGCGCTGGTCCAGCGCGCGACGAGCTCGGCCGCCCCCACGTGGGGCGAGCGGATGACGATCGCCGCCGGGTCGTAGGCCGAGAGGGTCTGCACCGTGTCCTTGAGCGACTCCCCCTTCTCCACGCTCGAGCCGACGGACTTGACGTTGACCACGTCGGCGGAGAGCCGCTTCTCGGCCAGCTCGAAGCTCGACGAGGTGCGGGTGCTGGCCTCGTAGAACAGGTTGACCACCGTGCGGCCGCGCAGGGCCGGGACCTTCTTTATCTCCCGTCCCGAGACCTCGGCGAACGACGCCGCCCGGTCGAGGATGCGCTCGATATCGGCGCGCTCCAGGTCGGCGATGGACAGCAGGTGCCTCATGCGACGAACGCCTCCTCGGTCTCTGAGATCGTGACCTCGTCAAAGCCGTCGAGCTCCTCGACGCGGACGTTGACCCGCTCGTGGCGGGCGGTGGGCAGGTTCTTGCCGACGTAATCGGGCCGGATGGGCAGCTCGCGGTGGCCGCGGTCGGCCAGGACGGCCAGCTGCACGCGCGCGGGGCGCCCGTAGTCGAACAGCGCCTCCACCGCGGCGCGGACGGTGCGCCCGGTGAACAGGACATCGTCCACGACGACCACCGTGCGGCCGTCGAGCGGGAACTCCAGGTGCGTGGCGTGGACGACGGGGGCCGCGGGACGGGTGCTCACGTCGTCGCGGTAGAACGAGATGTCCAGGTCGCCCAGGGCGACGTCCTCGCCGGAGAGCTCCTCCACCAGGGCGTGCAGGCGCCCCGCCAGGTGCGCGCCACGCCGGTGGATGCCCACGATGGCCAGGCTCTGGTCCCGGTTGCCTTCGACGATCTCGTGAGCGATGCGCGTGAGGCTGCGCCGTACGTCATCACGGTCGAGGACGACCCTCTGGTTTTCCACTGCTGTTCGTGCCCCTTCCTGGCCTCTCCGGACCGGGTTAAAGGAACCGCCGCGGCCAGCGTATCAGCCCTCCCAGCGGACCAGATGGGGCTCGCCGCGCTCGGGCAGCGGCAGCTCGATCGCGTCGAAGTCGCGCGGGACGACCGTGTTCTCGAACACGGCGCGCGCCTCGTCGCGGATCTCGCCGCCGCCGTATCGGGTCGACACGTGGGTCAGCGCGAGCATCCGCACGCCGGCCTCGCCGGCGATCGTCGCGGCCTGGGTGGCCGTGCTGTGCGCGGTGAGCTCGGCGCGCTCGGCCTCGTCGTCGGCGAAGGTCGACTCGTGGACGAGCAGGTCGGAATCGTGCGCCGCCACGCGCACCGCATCGCAGGGGGCGGTGTCCCCGGACAGCACGATCTTGCGGCCGGGACGGGCCGGTCCGATGACCTGGTCGGGCGTGACCCCCTCCACCGTCTGGCCGGCCTGCAGGCGGCCGAAGTCAGGCCCGGGGCGCACGCCGAGCTCCTCGGCCAGCCCGGCGTCGAAGCGCCCCGGGCGCTCGTCCTCCCACAGCGCGTAGCCGACGGCCGGGACCCGGTGCTCCACGGGGAACGAGGCGACCGTGTACCCGTCGCGGCCGACCGAGTCGCCCGGCTGGAGCTCCACGATCTCCAGGGGGAAGCCCAGGCGGCCGTAGATCGGGCGCAGCACCTTCATGAGCTGATGCAGCCCCGGGGGCCCATGTACGTGCAGCGGCCGGTCGCGGTCGCGCAGGTCGAACGTCTTGAGCATCCCGGGCAGTCCCAGCCAGTGGTCCACGTGGTAGTGGGTGAGGAAGACGTCGCTGACGTCGGGCAGGCCGGCGGAGCGTACGAGCTGGCGCTGCGTTCCCTCGCCGCAGTCGAACAGGATGCGGTCGCCGCCGCGGCGCACGAGCACGGCGGGCAGCCCGCGGCGCGCGGTGGGGACGGAGCCGGCCGTGCCGGCGAAGAAGACGTCGAGGTCCATCGCGCGGCGAGCTTAGTCCAGGTCCACGAGCTCGAACTCGACCCGTCCGTCCTCCACGCGCGCCATGCCCATCGTGTGGCGCGGGGAGCGGCGGCGCTCGGTGGGACTGCCGGGATTGAAGATCTGGAAGCGCCCGCCGCGTCCGCCGGGAACGCGCTCGAGCAACGGGATGTGGGAGTGCCCGAACACGACGGCGTCGACGCCGGGGAACAGCCGGCGCAGGCGGGCCAGGCGCCCGGCGGTGGGGCCGGCGTCGTGGACCATGGCGATCCGCGCGCCGCCGGCCTCCACCACGCGGCGCTCGGGCATGCGCCGTCTGACCTCCCGGTCGTCGACGTTGCCGTGCACCCCCGCAACGGGGCCGATCGACTCCAGCGCGGCCAGCACCGTGGCGGCACTGAAATCCCCGGCGTGGAGGATCAGATCCGCCGCCTCCAGACGCTCCACGCAGGCGCCGGGAAGTCGCCTCGGCCCCCGCGGCAGATGCGTGTCGGAGATGATCGCGAGCAGCACCTTCGCTCGCGGACGCTACCGATAAGCTGATCCAAGGCGCCCGTAGCTCAGTGGATAGAGCGCCCGCCTCCGGAGCGGGAGGTCGCAGGTTCAAATCCTGCCGGGCGCGCTTTGTGCCAGGCCGCGGCGAAGGCGGCCTCGGCGATCGCGAGCGAGACGGCGCCCAGACACCGCTGGCGGCGTAGAACCCGCCCTGGACGGCGGCGAGCGCGCGCCGGTTCACGGTGCCTGCGCTCCGGACTCGGCCTCGGCGAGGGCGCGGCGCTCGGCGCTGACCCGGTCGCGCGCCTGAGCCACGTCGGCGCGCGCCTGGGCGGCGCGCTCCTGCGCGCGCTGCAGCGCGCGCTCGGCGCTGTCCAAGCGCTTGCGGGCCGCGGTGACCGCGCGCTGTGCGGTGCGGCGCTCCTGCGCGGACGGGCCGGGTTCGGGCTTGGGCTTCCGCTTCCGGGCGGCCGGTGCGGGACCGCCGGCGGCGGCGAAGCCCGCCAGCCCGGTGGGAGAGCGCTCGCGCTCCAGGCGCCCGGCCAGGACCTCGTTCGCCACGTCGGGGTCCGCGGCCGCCGCCTGAAGCGTGGCGCGGGCCGCGTCGACGGAGGCCCCTCCCCCACCCGCCAGCTCCCGCAGTGCGCCGGTGAGCCGCGACAGCGCGTCGCGCTCGGTCGCCGACGCCGCCTCCAGCGCCTCGCGCCCGCGCGCGGAGCGGATGGCGTCGGCCGCGCCGAGGAGCTCGCGCACCTCCTCGGGATGGGAGCGCACCAGCTGGTTGACCAGCGATGCCGCGCGGTTGGGCTTGCGGGCGTGCGCGACGGCTTCGGCGTCCTCACGTCGCCCGGCCCCACGCAGCTCGGACGCCAGCGCCCGGCGCGTCGCCACGAAGTCCTCCGGCGCGGCGGCGTAGAGGCGCCCCAGGGCGTCGTGCGCTCCGCCGGCCGGGGCGCTCAGGAGAGCCGGTCTCCCCCGTCCATCCTCGCCCGCGGGTCGATCCGCGCACCGCGGGTCCCTGCCGCCGCCTCCATCCGGACGCTGACGGCTCGCAGGTGCTCCGACCCGCAGACGCGACAGGGGAACGTGTCCGCCCGCAGCGCCCCGCAACGCTTGCACTCGTATCGCAACGCCATCCTGGCTCCTCTCCCGCTGGCGGTATCTCCCCCGTGGTCCCTTCGGTGATACCCCCGCGACTCACGCCCCAATCGCGCGCGGCGTGTTGGCGCGCAGGCGGCCGCCCTCGAAGGCCAGCCGCGCGGCGAGGTCGAGCAGCGCCCCACGGGCGGCCTCCGGGTCGCCGGCGCGCCGGGCCCCGACGTAGCGGCGCAGGCACCAGCGCACCAGCCCGGCCAGCTCGAGGGGGCGGGGCGCGGGAAACGAGCCGGGGTGCACGCGGTTCGCCCAGCGCGCCCCGGCGCCGTGCCCCGCCTGCTGGGCGAGCAGCGCGCGCAGCGTCTCGCGGTTGCGGTGCGCCACCCGCGCGCCCCCCCGCTCCTCCAGCGTCCACCCGGCCTGCGCCAGGCGCCAGCACAGGTCGGCGTCCTCGGCCCAGCGCGCCCCCTCGTCGAACCCGCCCACCGCCTCGAACGCCTCGCGGCGGACCGCGCAGTTCGCCGTCTGGGCGTAGGGGCCGTGCGGGTGGCGCAGCGTCGAGCGATGGTCCATGAGCGCGCGCTCGGTCACGTAGCGGGCGACCGGGGTGTCGCGGCCGGCGACGTCCTCGATCGCGCCCGCCAGGATGCCGACGCGGTCGCCGGGCGCCGGGTCGAAGTAGGCGTCGAGGAGGTCGGCGCCGGGCTCGGTGTCGGCGTCCACGAACACGAGCCAGTCGCCGCTCGCCGCGGCGGCGCCCGCGTTGCGCGCGGCCCCGGGCGCGGCCACCGCGCCGGCGCGAACCCAGCGCACCGGTCCCAGCTCGCCCGGGGCCGTGGCGCCGGGCCGGTTGTCGGCCACGATGAGCTCGTCCCAGTGGCCCCGGCGCAGCCGCTCCAGGCGCGCCGTCAGCGCCGCCACCTCGGACGGCGACCCGGCGAAGGGGACGATCACCGAGACGGACGGCCGCGCCACGCGCCCGAACGCTAGCGGCGCCGCTCAGAGGACGAGCGTGCGGTGGCGCAGCGAGCCGCGAGCCAGAGCGGCCATCTCCACCGCGTCCGCGGCCAGCTCGCCCGGCAGCTCGACCGCCGAGCGGGCGATCCCGCGCGGGCCGTGGCCGCGCTGGCGCGACGCCGCGATCGCCCAGGGGACCGCGAGGATCGCGCCGCGCCGGCCGCGCGTGGCGCCGGTCGCGGCGAGGACGAGCCAGGCGTGGCGGCCGGTCCAGAAGACGCGCAGCACGAGGTGGCGGCGCAGCTCGGGCCGGCGGGCGAAGAGGCGGGCGAGGTGCTGCCAGCGCCAGGAGGAGCGCAGGCGCCAGGCCAGCGACCCGGTGTGGACGGCGTGATGGGTGAGGACCTCGGGCGCGGCCTGGAGCGCCGCCCCGGCCCGCCGCGCCGCGGCCGCCAGGTCGGAGTCCTCCCCGGCGGCCTGCGGCACCGCCTCGTCGAATCCCCCGAGGCGCTCGAGCAGCTCGCGCGGATACAGGACGTTGCACGACTCGACCCACGGCGTCGGCGGGTCGATCAGCTGGCTGCGCGCGTGCGGGGCGGCGGCCAGGAGCGCCGCCTCGTCGGGATCGGGCCGCGTCGCGCCCTGGACGACCGCGCCCGGCGCACGGGTAGCTGCGTCGAGCGCGTGCTCGAGCCAGTCGGGCGGCGGGCGGCAGTCGTCGTCGGTGAAGGCGATCGTCGGCGCGCGCGCCGCCCGCCACGCGGCGTTGCGCTTGCGCCCGGGCCCGTGACCCGCCGCGACGGTCACCGCGCGCAGGACGCCGGCCCGCGCGAGTGGATGGTCGGCCAGCAGTGCGGCCGTCTCGGGGGTCGTCCCGTCATGCCCGACCACGACCTCGAAGCGCCCCCGGTCCAGCGTCTGCTCCGCCAGCGCGTCGAGCAGCCACCGCAGCCGCACCGGCCGCGCATGGGTCGGGACCACGACCGAGATCTCCGGCTCCGCCGAACCGGGCCGCTCCCCGGCGGCGAGCGGCTCCGCGGAAGCGGGCCGTGGGTCCGCCCCGCGCGGGCCCTCCAGCGCGGCGGCGTAGATCCGTAGGTAGGCATCGCGGGTGCGCTCGGGGGAGAACTCCTCGGCGCGGGCGCGGCAGGCGGGGGCGGTGGCGGGGTCCTCGGCCAGGTCCAGCCCCTCGAGGATCGCTCTCGCGACCGCTTCGGGGGTGTCCGGTCCGAACAGGCGGCCCACCTCGGGGCGGTCGACCAGCTCGGGGATCGCGCCGTGGCGGCTCCCCACGGCGGGCGTCCCGCAGGCCAGTGCCTCGGCCAGGACCAGCCCGAACGAGTCGCCGTGCGACGGCAGCGCCGAGACCCATGCCTCCCGGTAGCGCGCGGCCATTGCGCGCGCGTCCTGCACCGCGTCGACGAGCTGGATCCCGCGCGCCTCCAGCGCCGTCGCCACCGCCGGGTCGCGCGGGCGCAGCAGCACCAGCCGCGCGTCCGGGCGCTCGCGCAGCACCCGCGGCCACGCCTCGACCAGGAGCCCCACCCGCTTCATCGGCGACTCCAGCGGCGCCGCGCAGAACACGGTCGGCGCGGCCGCGCGCTCCCCCGGCGTGAACACGTCGAGGTCGACCGACGGCGCGACCACCTCGGCGCGCACCCCCAGCGTCCGGGCGAACGCGTCCGCCGCGAAACGGCTCAGCACGGTGACGGTCGCGCTGCCGTCCAGCGCGCGCTGCAGCGTCGAGAGGCGCGCGCGGCGCGCCACCAGGTGCGCGCGCTCGGGGATCCCCAGGTACGTCAGCACCGCCGGGCGCCCGGTCCGGGCCGACCACCGCGCCGCCGCCGCCCCGTCGGAGGGATGGAACGCGTGCGCCAGCCCGTCGCTCCCCCGGCGCAGCTCCAGATACGCCAGCGGCACGTGCGACAGGTGCTCCTCGTAGCCGCGGCGCAGCAGCCGTCCGTCGGGCGGGCGGCGCAGGCGGACGATCGGCAGCCCGTCCTCCACCGAGCGCCGCGAGCCGCCCGGGTGGCTGGTGATCAGCCGGGGCGCAAGCCCCGCGCCGAGCAGGCCGTCGGCCACGTCGCGCACGATGCGCTCGCCGCCGCGCCGCACCTCCGGCCAGAAGCACGGCAGCAGCAGCGCGACCCGCAGGCCCGCCAGGTCGGGGGCGTCGCGGCTCAGGCGCCGCCGGCCACGGCGGGCAGGATCTTGACGTCCTGCCCCGGCCGGACCTCGGTGTCCAGTCCCGAGAGGAAGCGGATGTCCTCCCCCGACACGTAGACGTTCACGAAGCGCCGCAGCGTGCCGTCCTGGCAGATGCGGTCGCGCAGCTCCTCGTAGCGGTCGAACAGCGCGTCGAGGACCTCGCCCACCGTCGCGCCGTCCACCTCGGCCTCCGCGTCGCCGCCCGTCACGGCACGCAGCTGCGTGGGAATCGAGACCGTTACCGCCATGACCGCCAGAACCCTAAGCGGTGACGGTCTCCGGCAGCGCGGCCGCGAACGACTCCACCGACGCGTCGACCTCGTGCACGGCGAACGTGCCGCGCACGGCGTCCAGCGTCTTGAGACCCTCGCCCGTGATGTAGACGACGACCCGCTCGTCGCGACCGATGTCGCCGCGCTGCGCCAGCTTGGCCAGCGTCGCCGTGGTCACGCCGCCGGCGGTCTCGGTGAAGATGCCCGTCGTCTCGGCCAGCAGCCGGATCCCGGCGCGGACCTCGTCGTCGGTCACCGAGTCGATGCCGCCGCCGGTGCGCCGGGCCAGGTCGAGCGCGTAGGGCCCGTCCGCCGGGTTGCCGATGGCCAGGGACTTGGCGATCGTGTCGGGCTTGACCGGGCGGCACACGTCCTGGCCGTCCGCGTAGGCGGTGGCGACGGGCGAGCACCCGGCGGCCTGGGCGCCGTTCATCGCCGGCACCTCGCCGTCGATCAGGCCCAGCTCCAGCCACTCCTCGAACCCGCGGGCGATCTTCGTGAACAGCGAGCCCGAGGCGATCGGCGCGACCACGCGGTCGGGGGTCTCCCAGCCCAGCTGCTCGGCCGTCTCGTAGGCCAGCGTCTTGGAGCCCTCCGCGTAGTACGGGCGCATGTTGACGTTCACGAACGCCCAGGGGTGGTCGGCGGACAGCTCGGTGCAGAGCCGGTTGACGTCGTCGTAGGTGCCGTTCACCGCGATGAGGTTCGTCCCGTAGACGCCCGTGGCGAGGATCTTCTGCTCCTCGAGGTCGGCGGGGATGAACACGTAGGAGTCCAGCCCCGCGGCGGCCGCGTGGGCCGCCACCGAGTTGGCCAGGTTGCCCGTGGAGGCGCAGGCCAGCGTGTCGAAGCCCAGCTCGCGCGCGCGCGCCAGCGCGACGGACACCACTCGGTCCTTGAACGAGTGCGTGGGGTTGGCGGCGTCGTTCTTGACCCACACCTCGCCCAGGCCGAGGCGCTCGGCCAGCCGGTCGGCGCGCACCAGTGGCGTGCAGCCCGCCGGCAGCCCGGCGCGCGACGACGCCCGCACCGAGGGCCCGGGCTGGGCCTCCAGCGGCAGGAAGTCGGCGTAGCGCCAGATGTTCTGGGGCCCGCCCTGGATGCGGCGGCGGGCCTGTCCCACGTCCCCGATCGGAGCGTGGTCGTAGGTCACCTCGAGCGGGCCGAAGCACCGCTCGCAGACGTAGAGGGCACCGAGGTCGTACTCGGTCCCGCATTCCTTGCAACGAAGCGCATCTATGGCCATCAAAAAAACCTCTACCCGGGATGTGCAGAGGTTCCAGAGGACCGCTCACACATCTCCCAGGCTTTACTTGGAGCCTGCAGGATTTGGCACCCTCCCGCCGCGCTAAGCGACGAAATGGTTGCCGGGGCTTCATCGGGCCAGTCCCTCCACCCCTCTGGATGCTGGGTCGGACATTATCAGAGGTATCCTCGGGAACGGAACGAACCAAACGATGACTCTCGACGACCCCCTCAGTCCGCGCCATGCCGAGCCTTCCCAAGCCCCGCTTCGGTCGTTCCACGCGTGGACGCGGCCAGGTCGTCGCGCCCGCCGCAGAGCCTGAGACGCCGAAGGTCGAGGTCGTTGAGAGCCACGGGCTGCGGTGGATCAACATCGAGCGTCCCCGGCCGGCCGACCGCGCCTGGCTGGAGGAGCACTTCGACTTCCACCCGCTGGACTACGAGGACGTCTTCTCGCGCAACCAGCGGCCCAAGATCGACGAGTACGAGGGCTACCTCTTCATCGTCCTGCACTTCCCGCGCTTCGACAAGAACGTGGGCCGCCTGAACGCGGCCGAGCTGGACCTGTTCGTCGGGCCCGACTTCCTCATCACGCTTCCCAACGAGCCGATCGACCCGGTCGAGTACCTGTTCGAGCGCTCCCGCGCCCGCGAGGACGTGCGCGAGCAGTACTTCTCCAAGGGCCCCGGCTACCTGCTCTACAAGATCGTCGACGAGGCGGTGGACGCGTCGTTCCCGATGCTGCGCAAGATCGGCAACAAGCTGGAGCGCATCGAGGACGAGGTGTTCGAGGGCAGCTCGCAGGACGTCGTGCGCGACATCTCCAACGTCAAGCAGGAGATCATCAACTTCCGCAAGATCGTCCGCCCGCAGCGGGCCGTGCTCGGCGACCTGGAGCGCACGAAGCAGCGCTACATCGCCGACGACCTGGACATCTACTTCGACGACATCGTCGACGCCTCCGAGCGGATCTGGCAGATGCTCGAGGGCTTCAAGGAGACGGTGGAGGCGCTGGAGGTCACCAACGAGTCGGTGATCTCGCACCGCGTCAACGGCGTGCTGCGAGTGCTGACCGCGTTCAGCGTCGTGATGCTCCCCCTCACCCTGATCGCCAGCGTCTTCGGGATGAACGTGCGCGTCCCCGGCCAGGGGTCGCTGACGGCGTTCTGGGTCATCGTGGTCGCGATGGTGCTGATGCTGGCCGGGATGCTGGGCTACTTCCGCCGCCGCGGCTGGCTCTAGAGCACCGGGCTGCGGGCCTCGACGGATCCCGCCGCCAGGGCGGTGGCGCCGATGGCGTCGGCGGCCAGGTCGGCGGCGGCCGTGCGCGCCCAGGGGCCGGGGGCGCGCCTGGCGTGGGTGCGCAGCTCGCGCGCGTAGGGCAGCGCAGCGGCGAGGGGCAGTGGGGAGCGGCGCGCGGCCGCGGCGAGCGCGCCCGCCAGCGCCAGGTCGAACAGCGCGCTGCGGCGGTTGAGGAAGACGCGGCGGAACAGGAACTCGTCGCGCAGCTCGGGGATGCGGGCCGCCAGGGCCGGGAAGTGGCGCAGGCGGGCGCGCTCGGCGGCGTACTCGCGCGCGCCGCGCGGGAAGACCTCGTGCCAGGCCAGCGCGTCGGGCGCGAATCCCGTGCGCGCGCCGGCGCGGCGCGCGCGCCAGCCCAGCCACACGTCCTCGCCCAGCTCGATCCCGCGGCGGGGGCGCAGCCAGCTCTCGAACCCGCCCAGGCGCTCGAACAGGCCCCGGTCCAGGAACAGGTTGGCGCTCTCGAACAGGCCGGAGGCGCGGCTGACCGAGAGCGTGCGGTCGAAGGGGCCGGGCCGGGCGTCGGGACGCGGCGCGACGGCTCCCTGCACCAGGTCGGCGGCGCCCAGCGCCCGGGCCCCGGCGGCCAGCCAGCCCGGGGCCGGCTCGCAGTCGGCGTCCAGGAAGGCCAGCACCTCGCCCCGCGCGCGCGCCGCGCCCGCGTTGCGCGCGCGGGCCGGTCCCTCCCCCGCGGCGTCGACCACGGCCGTCACCACGCCCGCCGCGGCGGCCAGCTCGCGCGTGTCGTCGCGCGAGCCGTCGTCCACGACGATCACCTCGTGCTCGGGCGCCCCCGACTGGGACTCCAGGCCCCGCAGCGTGCGCGGGAGGGTGGCGGCGGCGTCGCGCGCCGGGACGATCACGCTGACGGCGGCCATCGAGCGCGCAGCGTAACGTTGCGCCGTGCCCTCGGCGGACATGCAGCGGTTCTGGGACGAGCGCGCCCGCGAGAACCCGTGGTACTTCGTCGACAACCGCCAGGACTACGCCCGGCCCGACCCGGAGCGCTTCTGGGCCGAGGGGGCGCACGACCTCGACTACATGTTCGAGCTGCTCGGCGTGCGGCCGCGCGGTGACGAGGTGGTGCTCGACCTGGGCTGCGGCGTGGGCCGCCTGACGCGCGCGCTGGCCGCCTCCACGGCCGAGGTCGTGGGGATGGACGTCTCGCAGGAGATGCTCGCCCGCGCCGCCGAGCACAACTCCCACCTGGACAACGTGCGCTGGGTGCACGGCGACGGGTCCAGCCTGCGTCCGCTCGACGACGCCTCGGTCGACGCCTGCGTATCGGTGGTCGTGTTCCAGCACATCCCCGACCCGGGGATCACGCTGGGCTACCTGCGCGAGATGGGACGCGTCCTGCGGCCCGGCGGGTGGGCCGCCTTCCAGGTCTCCACGGACCCCCGCATCCACGAGTCCCGGCGCCGGCCGCTGCGCGAGCGCCTGCGCGCGCTGGCCGGCCGCTCGCCCCGCGGCCAGGACGACCCGCGCTGGCGCGGCTCGGTGGTCGACCTCGACGACGTGCGCGCGGCGTGCGCGGACGGCGGGATGACGGTGGAGCGCGTGGCCGCGCCCAACCCGCAGTTCTGCCTGGTGCTCGCCCGGCGCGGGAGCGGCTGAAACAAGGCCGTGGCGCCGGTGTCCTCTTCCCCCGTGAACCCGACCCTCGACATGCTCGAGCGGCTCGCCGCCGAGTCCGAGGCGGGCCGGGCCGCGCCGAGCAAGCGGATGCTCATCGTGGTCAACCCGTACGCCACGACCGTGTCGGACCGGCTGCGCAACCTGGTCGTCTACGCGCTGCGCGGCCGCTACCACGTGGACGCCGTGGACACCGAGCGCCGCGAGCACGCCACCGAGCTGTGCCGGGAGGCCGCGCTGGAGGGCTACGACGTGGTCGTGGCGTTCGGCGGCGACGGGACGGTCAACGAGGCGGCGAACGGCCTGGCCGGCTCAGACGTCCCGCTGACCTGCCTGCCGGGCGGCGCCACCAACGTCTACTGCCGGGCGCTGGGGATCCCGGTGGAGATCGTCGACGCCACCGAGCACCTCCTGCGCATGGCCGACGACTGGCGCCCGCGCCGCGTCGACCTGGCCCGCGCCGGCGAGCGCTACTTCACGTTCTCCTCCGGCGTGGGGCTGGACGCCAGCGTCGTCGAGCGCGTCGACGCGCACCCGTACCGCAAGGCGCGCTTCGGCGAGTGGTACTTCACGACCTCCGCCGTGGCCACGTTCGTCTCGCGCTACGTGGTCAATCCGCCGCGCCTGGTGGTGTCGGTGGGAGGTCGCGAGCTGACGGGAGTGACGGCGATCCTCCAGAACGACACGCCGTACACGTACTTCAACCGGCGCCCGATCCAGCTCGGCGAGGACGTCCACCTGCAGAGCGGGACGCTGTCCGGGGTCGTCCTGCGCCGCGCCAGCCCGGTCGACATGCCCACGGTGATCTGGCGGGCGTTCGCCCGCCGGGCGCGCATGGTCCGCCATCGCCAGGTCGACGCCTTCACCTCCGCCGAGTCGTTCGTGGTGCGCAGCGCGGACGGGCGCCCGCTCCCGCTCCAGGTCGACGGCGACTACGTCGGCGAGGTGACCGAGCTCGAGTACGGCGTGGTCCCCGGCGCGCTGTGCGTCGTGAGCTGACGCGCGCGTGCTCCCGGCCGCCACCGAGCGCATCCTGCGCGAGCTCCCCGAGGACGCCCTGGTGCTCGACGTGGGCGGTTGGGCCGCGCCGCTCAACCGCGCCGACTGGGTGCTGGACCTGATGCCGTGGGAGACGCGCGGCGCGATCGGCAGCTACGGGCCCGGGCCCGAGCGCTTCTCGGCGCAGACGTGGGCGCAGCGGGACATGTGCGCGCACGAGCCATGGCCATTCGCCGACGACCAGTTCGACTTCGCGGTGTGCGCCACGACGCTGGAGGACGTTCGCGACCCGATCTGGGTGTGCCGCGAGATGGCGCGCGTGGCCCGCGCCGGGTACGTGGAGGTGCCGACCCTGCTGGCCGAGCTGATCCTCGACGTGCAGGGCCGGGGCCCGTGGCTGGGGCACGATCACCATCGCTGGATCTGCCGGGTGGACGCGGACGCGTCGGAGATCGTGTTCGTCCACAAGGCGCACTCGATCCACGCCGACCCGCGCCTGGCCGTCCCGCCCGCCTGGGCGGCGCGGCTGGACGAGGCCGAGCACCTCCAGGGGATGTTCTGGACGGGGACGTTCTCGGCGCGCGAGGAGGTGCACGTGGACGTCGCGTTCCCGCTGGACGAGTGGGCGCGGGAGGTGTCGGCCCGCTTCGGCGGGTCGCGAGCGCGGCGAGCGGCGGCGCTGGCGCGCTACCGGCTGGGGCGTGCGCGCGGGCGGCTCAGCGGACGGCGTAGAGCGTGAGCGTGTCGCTGCGCGCCAGCTGCCGCAGGCGCGCGGTGCGCGCCCAGCGCTCCTCGCGGGTCTCCATGGCGGGCGGGTTGCCGGGCGCCGCGTCGAACCCCCGCCCGACCACCAGCAGGTCGTAGCGACCGGCGCGCAGGAGCGCCAGGAAGCGGTCGCCGCCCGGCGCGTAGTCCAGGCGGTGGCGCCGCCACTCGCCGGCGTAGGCCACGTGGTTGCGCAGCCGCGGTCCGAACATCGGGAAGACCGGCGCGATCCCGTGGCTCCAGTCGCCCGCGAGGGCGATCCGACGGTGCGCGGGGGCGTGGGCCAGGACCCAGTCGAACGTCGCGTCGGCGCCGCGGTAGCGGTCGTCGTTGAAGCGCTGCTGGAGGTGCCAGCCGCCGGCGGCCGACGCCGCCAGGGCGACGGCTGCGCCGGCGCCCAGGGCGAGCGGTCCGGCGAGGCGACCGGCGGCGCGGTCGCCGTCGGCCCGGCGATGGTGTGCGCGGCGGGCCGCAAGGAAGCCCGCGGCGACGACGGCGACGGCCGCGGCGCCGGCGAGCGGCGCGTCGTCCATGACGGCGTATGAGCGCCGGATTCCGTCCAGGAGCGCCACGGCGACGAGGCCGTGGGCGGCCCGGCCGGCCCAGGCCCCCCAGCGTGCCGTGCGGCCCAGCGCCCACGCCGCGGGCCCGGCGGCGGCGATCAGCGCGGGGACCGCGTAGCGGGTGTTGGGGCCGACGAAGACAGGCAGGTCCGGGCCGCCCTGAGCCGAGTACGGCGTGAGCGCGTAGGCGACGGCGCACAGCACCGCGGCGCCGGCCAGCGCGAGCACGGGGATCGCGTTCGCGTCGCGCCCGCGCCCGCGCCGCAGCGTCGCGATCGCCCCGGCCGCGGCGCCGAGCGCCCCGACGGCGAGCGCGAGGGCGGCCGGTCCCAGGAAGTCGCGGTAGGCGGGCAGCAGGTGGTGGCGCCAGACGTCCGCGCCGGAGCCGACGTAGCCCGCGACGGTGTACCCGGCCTGCTCGCGCAGGACGTCGTGCGGCGCGTCGAAGATCAGGACTCCGAACGGCGCGACGCGGACCGGGAAGACGGGGTTTCCCGACTCCACCCAGTTGCGCACGAGCCAGATCCCGCCGCCCAGGGCGATCAGCGCGGTGACGGAGCCCAGCTCGCGCGCCAGGTCGCGGACCCGCCCGCCGGTCGCGGCGCGCGCGGCCAGCCAGGCCAGCACGGCGATCGCCACGGCGTACACCCCGTACCACTTGGTCCCGAAGGCCAGGCCGAGCCCGACGCCCGCGAGCACCAGGTCGGCGCGCCGCCCCTCGCGGACGTGGCGGACCACGAACACCAGCGCGCCCGCGAAGGCGGCCCACAGGATTGTGTCCGGCAGCGCGACCTCGACCGCGCTCTCGGCGACGATCGGGATCGCCGCGAAGCCGGCCGCGGCGAGCAGCGCGGCGCCCGCGGGCGCGCGCAGCTCGCGGGCCAGCGCGTAGATGGCCGCGACGGCCAGGCCCAGCCACGGGAGCATGGCCAGCCGGACGGCGAAGTCGTTGCGCCAGGGCAGGGTCACGCCGAGCAGGACCATGTCCCCGTTGTTGGGGTAGTTGCCGTGCGCCAGGCGCGGGACGAACTGGTAGACGTGCCAGAGCGTGCCCGACTGGATCCAGCTGGCCATGTCGGGCAGGTGGATGTTGACCATGTCCAGGCCGGTGCTCGGCTCCGTCGCGTGGTGCAGCACGTAGCCGGCGGTGGCCACGGCCACGGCCAGCGCCGCCGCCGCGGCCAGGGTGCCGGAGACGCGGTCCGTGGGCTCGGCGGCTGGGCGCGGCGGCGCCGGGGCACCGCGCGGCACGAGTCGCGCCGCCAGCGCGGCGAGCGCCGCGGCGGCCAGGACGCTCCCGCGGCCGAGGATCCCCAGCGCGAGCGGGAGCACGTGCGCCGCCACGAACGCCGCGGTGAAGACCAGGCCCCCGGCCACGACGGAAGGCGCCGCCTCGACGCGCGGCAGCGCCCGCCGGATCGCGAAGACCGCCGCCGCCGCGCACAGCCCGACGACGGCCGCGAGGTGGGCCGCGCCGACGAGGTACTCGCCGGACCGGATCACGTCCGGTCCATCCCGGTCACCGCCGGCCCCCGAGGCGGTAGGCGACGAGGTGTGGGCTCCGCGCGACCTCGCGCCAGCCGGCGTCGGCCGCCCACCGCGGCTCGCGCGCGCGGGGCTGGAAGGGCGAGCGCCCCTGCGCCACCACCAGCACGTCGTAGCCGCCGCGCGCCACGGCGCGGCGCCAGGCGGCGGGCGAGTCGTACTGCGCGACCCGGCCGCCGTCCCGCGGCCCGATGAACTCGACGCGGCGGTCGATCCGCGCTCCGAACAGCGGCCAGGCGGGCGCGAGCGTCGCGAAGTCGAAGTACCCGGTGGTGGCGATCCGTGCGTCCGATCGCGCATTGACGCGGACCCAGTCCAGCGCGGGGTCGGCCCCGGCGTAGCGGTCCCGGTTCACCGTCCGCTGCTCGCCCCACCCCGCGACGGCGAGGGCGGCGAGGACCACCGCCGCGATGGCGGGCCGGGAGACTTTGGGGCTTCGCGTGAAGCCGTATCCGAGCGCGAGCAGCGCGATGGCCGCGCACGCCGTCAGGGCGCGGGAGGCGCCGAGGTCGGCGGCCGACGCCCACACTCCCTGGGCGGCCGCGGCGAGGCCGAGGACGGCGAGCGCGGCGGCGATGCGTGTGCCGCGGCCGGCGAGCCACGCGCAGGCCCCGGCGCCGGCCAGCAGCGCCGGGATCGCGTAGCGGACGTTGACCTCGACGAGCACCGGCGTCCCGTCGAAGCCGAACGCCGTGTACGGGGTGACGACGTAGGCGGCGACGAGGACGGGCACGCAGGCGGCGAGCGCGGCCGGGCGCCAGTCGCCGCGTGCCCGGACGGCGGCGACGAGGGCGACCAGCCCACCCGCCGTCACGAGGACGCCCGCGACGCCCAGCGTGTGGCGCAGGTCGGGCACGACGTCGTGGCGCCAGGCGCTCCAGTCGCCCAGGTAGTGGGCGAGCGAGAAGCCCACGAGCTCGCGGTAGAGGTCGGGCGGCGCGTCCCACAGCGTCACGCCGAGGGCCCGCACGCGGACGGGGTAGAGCGGGTCGTCCGCCTCGACCCAGTTGCGCACCAGCCAGAAGCCGCCGGCCGCCGCCGCCGTCCCCGCGACGACCAACGTGTCGCGGACGGCGCGCGAGCCGCGACGGGCGACGAGGCCGGCCACCGTCCACGTGACCAGCAGCGCCGCGGCCGCCGCGGCGAGGTACCACTTGGCGCCGAGGCCGAAGCCGAGCCCGAGTCCGGCCAGGACCAGGTCCGACGTACGCCGCGTCCGCGCTCCCCGCGCCAGGAAGACCAGTCCGCAGGCGAACAGCGCCGCGCCGATCAGGTCGAGGGGCGCGAACTCGGGGGTGGTGGCGACGACCGGGACCGAGACGAGGACCGCCCCGAACAGCGCGGCGCCGGCGCGGGGCGCGCCCAGCTCGCGCCCGAGCCCGTACACCGCGAGGGCGGCGAGCGCGAGGAACGGGTAGACGGCGAAGCGCAGCAGCCCGTCGTTGTGCCACGGGAGCATCGTGGCCAGCAGGATCAGGTGCCCGTTGTGCGGATACGTCCCGTGGGTCTGGAACGGGAACAGCTCGGTCACCCGCCAGGCGCTGCCGCTCTGGATCCAGCGTCCGATGACCGGGAGGTCGAACGCGGTCAGGTCGGACGCCGTCGTCAGCCGCCCGGCGGCCTCGACGATCCCCGCCACCAACAGGCCCCCGGCTCCCGCGGCCGATAGGGCCGCGGCCCAGGCGAGGGCCCGCCCGGCGGGGCCGGAGATCCCCGGGCCGGGCCGGGCCTCGCCGGAGGCGGACGCTCCGGCCTCCTCGCGCACCCGAGGCACGGCATGGGTGGCGGCGAGGAGAAGCAGCGCGGTGACGGCCACCGCCGGGCGGGACAGGATCCCCAGGGCCAGCGGAAGCAGGTGCACCCCCGCCAGCCCGCACACGAACACGACCGCCAGGGCCAGCACGCGCGGCGCGCCGTCCAGGTGCGCCAGGCGCCGGCGGCGCAGCAGCTCGCTCGCCGCGAGGACGGCCCCCCAGGTCACGACCAGCCAGGCCAGGCCCGTCGCGTAGTCCCCCAAACTCATCGGGTCGTGCGCCCGGCCCGGGGCGGGCGCTACCCGCCGCTCGGCGTGACGCGGTAGGCGTCGAAGACCGCTTCGATGTTGCGCAGTCGGCTCACCGCCCCGTCCAGCGCGCGGGTGTCGCCCACCTCGACGACGAAGCGGTTGCGCACCATCTGGTCCGACACGATGCAGCGTGCCTCCAGGATGTTCACGCCCGTCTCGGCGAACGTCCGCGAGAGGTCCTCGAGCAGCCGGTGGCGGTCCCAGGCGTCGACGTGGATCTCCACCTTGAAGGTCGTCTTGCCCTCGCCGTCCCAGCTGACGGCCGTGAAGCGCTCGGGGTCCTTGCGCAGCGCGCGCGAGTTGGGGCAGTCCTCGCGGTGGATCGTGATGCCGCGGCCCAGCGAGATGTAGCCCACGATCGGGTCGCCGGGGACGGGGCGACAGCACTTGGCGATCCGCAGCATCACGTCGTCGATCCCTTCCACCTGGATCCCGTAGGCGCTGGAGGAATCCTCGGGTCGCCGGCTCGGGCGCTTGGTCGAGAGGATGTCGCCGGCGGTCGGCTCCTCCGCCGCCGACTCGCCCTGCTTGAGGCGCTGCATGACCTTCTGCCCCACGACGCGCGGCGAGATCTTCGCCCCGCCCAGCGCGATGTAGAAGTCGTCGGCCTTGCGGAAGCCCATCTCGCGGATGACGTGGGCCAGCAGCGGCGAGCCGACCACCTTCTGCGGCGGCAGCCCGTTCTTCTTGAGGTGCTCCTGGAGCAGCTCGCGGCCGGCGTGCTCGGTGTCCTTGCGCGACTCGGCCTTGAACCATTGCTTGATCTTGTTGCGCGCGCGCGTGGTCTTGACCAGGGCGAGCCAGTCGCGCGACGGGCCGCGCTCGCGCTTGGACGTCATGACCTCGACGATGTCGCCGCTCTGGAGCTTGTAGGAGAGCGGGACCATCTTCCCGTTGACCTTCGCGCCGACGCAGCGGTGGCCGACGTCGGTGTGGATCTCGTAGGCGAAGTCCAGCGGTGTCGCGCCCGCGGCCAGCGACTTGACCTCGCCCTTGGGGGTGAAGACGAAGACCTCGTCCTCGAACAGCTCGACCTTGAGGCGCTCGGCAAATTCTCCCGAGTCCTCCAGGTCCTGCTGCCAGTCCAGCAGCTGGCGCAGCCACTTGAGCTTCTCCTCGCCGCGCGCGCCGGGGCCGCCGCGCTCGTGACCGTCCTTGTAGATCCAGTGCGCGGCCACGCCGTACTCGGCCATGTCGTGCTGCTCGCGCGTGCGGATCTGGATCTCCAGCGGCCGGCCCTCGGGCCCGATCACCGTCGTGTGCAGCGACTGGTACATGTTGAACTTGGGCATCGCGATGAGGTCCTTGAACCGCCCGGGCAGCGGCTTCCACAGCGAGTGGATGACGCCCACCGCCCCGTAGCAGTCCTTCACCGAGTCGACGATGACCCGCATGGCCGTGAGGTCGTAGATCTCGTTGAACTCCCGGCCCTTCTTGGTCATCTTCGAGTAGATGGAGTAGAAGTGCTTGGCCCGGCCGGAGATCTCGGCGCCGATGCCCAGGGCGCTCAGCTCCTTGAGCAGGTACTCGCCGGCCTTGGCCACGTAGCGCTCGCGCTCCTCGCGCTGCTGGGCCACCAGGGTCTTGATCTCCTGGTACTTGCGCGGGTGCAGCGTGGCGAAGGCCAGGTCCTCCAGCTCCCACTTGATCGCGTGGATCCCCAGGCGGTGGGCGATGGGGCCGTAGATGTCCAGCGTCTCCTTGGCCTTCTCGATCTGCTTGTGCTTGGGCAGCGGCCCCAGCGTGCGCATGTTGTGGAGGCGGTCGGCGAGCTTGATCAGGATGACCCGGATGTCCGAGGCCATCGCGACCATCATCTTGCGGTAGTTCTCGGCCTGCGCCTCGTCGCGCGACTGGAACGTGATGCCGGTGAGCTTGGTGACGCCGTCGACCAGGTTGGCCACCTCGTCGCCGAAGGCCTCGCCCACCTCCTCGATGGAGGCGCTGGTGTCCTCGACGGTGTCGTGCAGGAGCGCCGCGCACAGCGTCTCGGTGTCCAGGCGCATGCCCGCGCAGATCTTCGCCACGCCGACGGGATGGACGATGAAGTCCTCGCCGGACTTGCGACGCTGGTCGGCGTGGTGCTCGCAGGCGAAGACGAAGGCGTCCTCGACGGCCTCGCGGTCGACGGTGACGGCGGAGTCCTCGGCGTGCTCCTCCACGATGGCGAACAGGTCGTCGAGGAGGCGCGCCTCGAAGTCGTTGAGCCCGGTGTGGCGGCGGGCGCGCCGCGGCTTCGGCGCGGCGTCGGTGGTGCCCACGGGAGTGCGCGCCGTCACCGTGCCGGCGGCGGCCTTGTCGGCCTTGACCGCGGCCGCGGTCAGGTCGGCGCTGTCGGGCTTCTCCGCGCGGCCGTTTCCGCGGGCGCGCTTGGACGCGGGCGCGGCGCCGTTGCCGCGAGAGCGCTTGGGCGCGGCCTTCTTGGCCGCCGGCTTCTTGGCGGCGGTCTTGCGCGTGCGGGACTTGGCCTTGGGCTTCTCGTCGACGCCCTCGCCGGTGGCGAGGGTGTCGTCGGGGGGCTTCACGCCGCTCGCGCTGTCGCGCTTTCCAGGAATCGGTGGGCTTCCTCTCGTCTGTGCTCGTAGGCCCGGAACGCCGGGGACCGCTCCAGCGCGGTCCGCTGCGCGGCCGGGACGGTGACCGCGAGCCGATCCCGGTCGAGGCTGACGAGGGAAAGCTCCTGGAGGACCCGCAGCATGCGGCCGGCGAGTGCCGGGGACCGGGGCCGCTGGGCGTCTCCGCGGAGCTGCCCCTCGAGCTCCTCTCCCTCCGCACCGCCCGCGTCCCGCAGGGCCCGGTACAGCGCGGTGAGCGGGGCACGGAGGCCGTACTCCTGCTCGGTGATCTGCTGGGCAAAGCGTAGCTCAGGGTCGCCCCAGGCCAGGTGGGCGTGCCCCGCGCCGGACGCCAGCGCCCGCTCGTGGGCCGGATGGAGCGGCGGATCGAGCGCCACCACATGCGCGAACCGGTCCGCCATCACGGGGTCGCGCTCGAGCGCGTCCCACGAGGTCAGGGCGAAGCCGCCCAGTCGCGCCGCGAGCCCACGAAGTCGCCGCGGAACGTCACAGCACACCACCAGCACGGGCTCGCCCGCGGCCACGAGCGCCCCGATCGTGCCGGCGAGCCCCCGGTCGCGCGCGTCGACGACCGTGCGGCCGTCGCCGCCGGCCGGCGCGGCCCCGGCCGGTTCCAGTGGGGCGTCGAGCTCGGCGAGGACTCCGGCCATCCAGTCGGCGGGCGCGCCCAGGACCTCGATGGGCGCGGGCTCGCACGGGCGGGCGGTGCGCAGGACGAGGCGGGCCTCGACGGCGCCGTTCCACTGGTTTCGCTCCAGGGTGAAGGTGGCGTCGGCCGGCGTGTCGGGATCCACGGGGAGACGCGGCGACCCAAAGGCGACCGCGCGGGCGCGGTGGCCGCCGCCGTGGACGGTGAAGCGCACGTGCTTGCCCTCCCCCATCGCCGCCGGCTCGGCGAGCTGGGCGGCGGGGAGCAGCAGGGACGGCTGGGGGTTGCCCATCCCGAAGGGCGCCAGGCGCTCGAGCTCCTCGGCCAGGTCCAGGTGCAGGGCGTCGCCGGAGACGACGGCGTCCACGCGCTCCACCGGCACGAGGTCGTCGGCGGTCAGCGTCGCGGCCGCGTGCGCCTCGAAGGCGGCGCGGAATGCGTCGAGCTCGTCGCGCGTCACCTCCAGCCCCGCGGCCGCGCGGTGCCCGCCGTGTCGCAGCAGGTGCGCGGAGGCCGCGTTGAGCCCGGCCAGGAGGTCGAAGCCGGCGATGGAGCGGCCCGAGCCGGTGCCGCGCTCGCCGTCCATCGCCACCATGACGGTGGGCCGGTGGTGGCGCTCGGCGATCCGCGAGGCGACGATCCCGATGACGCCGGGATGCCAGTCCTCGCCCGCCAGGACGTACGCGGGGCGCTCGCCCGCCTCCGCCACGAGGCGCTCGGCCTCGAACAGGATCCGCGTCTCGACGTCGCGGCGCTCGTGGTTGGCGGAGTCCAGCTCGCGCGCCACGGCCTCGGCCCGCTCCTCGTCCTCGGTCAGCACGAGCTCCAGGCCGGCGTCCGCCCGGTGCAGGCGCCCGGCCGCGTTGATGCGCGGGGCCAGGCGAAAGCTCGCCGCGTGCGCGTCCATCGCGCCCGGCTCGAGCTGGGCCACCCGCATGAGCGCGCGCAGCCCCGGCTTCGCCGTGCCGGCCAGCGCGCGCAGGCCCGCGCGCACGATCGCCCGGTTCTCCCCCTGAAGCGGCACGCAGTCGGCCACCGTGGCCAGAGCGACCAGGTCGAGGTCGTCGTCGGCGCGGCCCGCCGCGCCCTCGAGCGCCTGGGCGACCTTCCACGCCACCGCGGTGGCGCAGAGGTCGGGGCAGGGGTAGCCGCAGACGGTCGGGTGGACGATCGGCGCGTCGGGGAGCCGGCCGTCCGCGCGCGGGCGGTGGTGGTCGGTGACGACGACGTCCACGCCGGCGGTGCGGGCGGCGGCCACCTCCTCGACGGCGGTGATCGCGCAGTCGACGGTGATCAGCAGGCCGGTGCCCTCCGCGGCCAGCCGGTCGACCGTCCGGCGCGAGAGGCCGTAGCCGTCCTCCGTGCGGCTGGGCAGGAACCAGCCGGGATCGGCGCCGAGCCGGCGCAGCGAGCGCACCAGCACGGCGGTCGAGCACACGCCGTCCACGTCGTAGTCGCCGTGGACGACGATCCGCGAGCCGCGGCCCACGTGGTCGCGGATCAGCGCGACGGCGTCGTCGATCCCCGCGAAGGCATCGGGCGGATGGACCTCGTCCGCGGCCAGGAACGCGCGCGCGACCGCCGGGTCCCCCATCCCCCGGCGCACCAGCACCTGCCCCAGCACGTCGGACACGCCCAGCTCCTCGCGCAGCGCCAGCACCTCGGCCACCGGCGCGGGCGGGACCTCCAGGCGGCACTCGGGGCGAACTGACGGCACCCCTGGACCGTAGGACCGCCCCCGGACACACCCGCCCCGGCGTCGTGCCCGTTAAACGGCCGAAGCCCGGACGAATCCGGGCTTCAGCGAAAGGAAGGAGGTATGCACCCCCCTTATCGACACATCGGGCCGAGACCTTTAGCCCCGATTCGAATCTCGGCGAGAACGCGCCGTCAGGCCGCGGCGTTCTCGCGGCGGATGCCCTCGAAGTAGGCGGCGGCGATCCCCAGGATGGCGCCGGGGATCGCGTAGAGGACCGTGACGAGGTCGGTGTCCTGGCGGCCGGGGACGTGCAGGCCGCTGATCAGCAGCGCCACCACGATGGAGCCGATCAGGGCGCCAACGAACGCGCCGACGATCCCGCCCCAGAAGCGGTCGGGCAGGAACACCGTGAAGTGCCAGATCGCGAGGCCCATCATGGCCCACGCCAGGAGTCCCATTACCTGTTCCTCCCGTGGCGGCGGTTGCGGGGGCGCTTGGGCTTGTCCTTCTTCGGAGGCTTCGCC
Source organism: Solirubrobacteraceae bacterium (assembly GCA_033856025.1). GTDB lineage: Bacteria > Actinomycetota > Thermoleophilia > Solirubrobacterales > Solirubrobacteraceae > AC-38. The sequence goes on from JAWVFQ010000036.1 coordinate 50,716, forward strand.
CCGCCCGTGGACGAGGTGCGCGAGACCGGCGCGGCCGGCTCGGGCTTGCCGTCGCCGTCGCCGTCCTCGAGGCCGAGGTCGGCCACCATCTCCTGGAACTCGTCGGGCGCGACCTGGTCGGGGTCGTCGGCCGCGAGCGCCGTGCGCCGGCGCCGGCGGCGACGCGTCTCGGGCGCGACGCCGGCCTGGGCGGCGACCAGGTCGGGGTCGGTGGGCTCGCCGCCCACCGTGGCCACGGCGTAGGCGGGGACGACACCCCCGTACTCGGCGCGGATGCGCTCGGAGCGCTGCACGTACACGCGCTCGCGCTCCTTCCAGTGCGTCAGGACCGGCGACGCGATGAAGATCGACGAGTACGCGCCCGACACGATCCCCACCATCAGGGCGAAGGCGAAGTCGCGCAGCGTCGCCCCGCCGAACACGAGCAGCGAGATGACCAGCACGAGCGCGCTGGCGCCGGTGATCAGCGACCGCAGCAGCACCTCGGACATGGAGCGGTTGACGATCTGGGAGAACGCGGCCCGCGGCATCCGTGGCACGTTCTCGCGTACGCGGTCGAACACGATGATCCCGTCGTACAGGGAGTAGCCGAGGATCGTCAGCAGCGCGGCCACCGTCGCGCTCGTCACCTCCCTCCCGGCGAGCGAGTACACGCCCGCGGTGATCAGGATGTCGTGCATCAACGCGATCAGGACCGGCACCGCGTACTTCGCCTCGAATCGCAACGCCACGTAGACCGCGATGACCAGCAGCGACGCGATGATCGCGATGATCGCCGACTTGGCCACCGTCTGGCCGAACGTCGGCCCGATGGACTGGCTGGAGAAGGTCTGGCCCACGCCGAAGTCGCGGTCCAGCAGGCGGCGCACCTGCGTGACCTTGGCCGGCTGCAGCGTGGACGTGGAGATCTGGTAGACGGTCTTCCCCAGCTCCGGGTTGGAGACCCTCTGGATCTCGGCGTCCCCGTAGCCCGCCGCGGCGAGCACCGAGCGCACCTGCTTCTCGTTCGCCGGCTTCTGCAGACCCGTGGTGATCCGCGTCCCGGACTCGAAGTCGATCCCGAACTTCAGCCCCTTGCCGCCGATCGACAGCGCGCCGATGAGCAGGATCACGCCGGACATGGAGAAGAACCACTTCGACGCGCCCATGAAGTCGAAGCGGAACCGGTGGCGCTGCTCGCCGGCGCCCATCGCGGCCGCGCTGCCCAGCATCCCCGTGCGCCCCATCGTCACGAGGATCGCCTGCGTGGCCAGGATCGCGGTGAACAGCGAGACGATCGTCCCCACGCCCAGGGTGAAGGCGAAGCCCTTGACGCCCGCCGTGGCCAGGATGAACAGGATGAACGCCGTCATCAGCGTCACGACGTTGGCGTCGATGATCGCGGTGAGGCCCTTCTTGTAGCCGGTGGAGATGGCGCGCTGGATGGACGCGCCCGCGCGTATCTCCTCCTTCACCCGTTCGAAGATCACGATGTTCGCGTCGGCCGCGACCCCGATCGTCAGCACCAGCCCCGCGATCCCCGGCAGCGTCATCGTGATCGGGATCAGCTTGATAAGCGCGAAGAAGTACGCGGCGTAGATGGCCAGGGCGGCGACGGCGACCACGCCGGCCAGGCGATAGAAGGCGAGCAGGAACAGGACGACCAGCGCGAGGCCCACGCCGCCGGCCAGCAGCGCCTGGTGCAGTGCCTCGCGGCCCAGGGTCGCCGAGACCTGCGACTGCGAGATCAGCTCGAGCTTCAGCGGCAGCGCGCCCGTCTTGAGCAGCTGGGCCAGGTCCTGCGCGCTGCGGATCGTGAAGCCGCCCTCGATCTGCGAGCCGTTGCGCCCGTCGATCCCGTCCGGGTTGTCGGTGAACGAGATGAAAGGCGTCGTGATCAGGTCCTGGTCCAGCACGGCGGCGAAGTGCTGGAACGAGGCCTGGGCCGGCTGGCCGGGGATCTGCTGGGACAGACCACGCTGGGCGATCGTGCGCGTGACGTCGTGCCACTTCTTGCGCCCGGACTTCGTGAACTGGAACGTGACGATGGGCGCGCCGGTGCCGGTCGCGCCGTTGTCGGTGTTCTGCTCGGGGTTCTTGATGTCCGTCCCCGAGAGCGCCGGGTCGTCGTTGAGCACGTAGTAGGTGTCCGGCGTGCCCTTCGGCGCCTTGTCGGGCCGCTCGGCCTTGACGACGACGGTGCCGGTCGAGACCTTCAGCACCTCGGCGCCCGGCGGCTTGCGACGGCTCGGCAGCTCGGACACCAGCTCGGGCTCGCTCTCGGCGGGCCCCGCGAGGAGGCGGTGCTGCGGCGCCGGCCCGAACAGGTAGTAGAGATCGTTGTTGGTGTTGTTGCGGTCGTGGATCGCCGCGCGCTTGGAGGCGCGCTTGACCGCGTCGTAGAGCGAGAGCCCGCCGGACTGGCCCGCCGCCTGGCCGCCCGTGACCGTCGCGTCAGACGGGTTGGGCCGCAGGTCGGGCCCGAGGACGTTGGCCTCCCAGTCGTAGAAGAACAGCCGGGCCACGCGTCCGACCTGGCGCTGGGCGCGCTCGGCGTTCTTGACCGCCGGCAGGCCGACGGCGATCTGGTCGGGGCCGGAGCGCTGGATCTCGGGCTCCGAGACGCCGAGCTGGTCGACGCGCTCGCGCATGATGTCGATGGCCCGGTTCAGCGCGTCGGGCGTGACCTTGGGCTGGGCCGGCGTGGGCTTGGCCTGGTAGACCAGCTCGACGCCGCCCTTGAGGTCGAGGCCCAGCCGGGTGGGCTTGGCGGCGATGACGGCCAGCGACGCCAGCAGCAGGCCGGCGACGAGCAGGAGGACGAACGCGTTGCGGCGCCGGTCAGGCATTCTCGTCCAAGGGTATCCGGGCCGGGGCTAGCCCTTGGGCGTCAGGACGACGAGCAGCCCGCCGTCGTCGTCGTACCCGGGGAAGAGGTCGGCGGTCGCCTTGGCCGGGAGGTCACCCTCCGCGTTGACCTCGACCGGCTTGTTCAGGACGCGGACGCCCCACTCCAGCGCCGTGGCGACGTGGTCGTCGCCGCTGTCGAAGCGCAGGCCGAGCACGTCGTTGACCGGGCGCCCGATGACGCGCTCCTCCGTGAGGCCGGTGAGCTCGGTCGAGCCCCGGCCCAGCCCGATCAGGCGGCCCTGCTGGTCGCAGACGAAGAAGGCGGCGTTGGGCGCCGGGTAGTAGTCGTCGAGCAGCTCGAAGAGGAAGCCGAAGCCGCACTTGCTGCACGCCTTGGCCTGGGCCCGGAACCCGGCCGTGCGCTCGCTCGCGCTGGAGCGGTTGCCGCAGTTGGGGCAGATGAACAGGTGGGCCATCGAGGACGGCAGGATATCCACGCGCCTTAAGCTCAGAACAGCGCCGCGTCGCGCGGCGGGGACAGGCCCAGGTGCTCCCAGGCCCGCGGGGTCGCGGCGCGCCCCCGGGGCGTGCGCTGGAGCAGGCCGCTCTGGAGCAGGTAGGGCTCGTAGACGTCCTCGATCGTGTCCGCCTCCTCCCCCACCGCGACGGCCAGCGTGGAGAGCCCGACGGGGCCGCCGCCGAACTTCTCGCAGACGGTCCGCAGGATCTCGCGGTCCAGGCGGTCCAGCCCGGCCGAGTCGACCTCGAGCAGGTCCAGAGCGGCGTCCGCCACCTCGGCCGTGATGCGCGTGCCGGCGCGCACCTCGGCGTAGTCGCGCACGCGCTTGAGCAGGCGGTTGGCCACGCGTGGCGTGCCGCGCGAGCGCTGCGCGATGGCCTCGGCGCCGGCGTCGTCGAGCTCGGCGCCCAGGATCGCCGCCGAGCGCCGGACGATCCCCCCCAGGTCCTCGCGCCCGTAGTGCTCCAGGCGGTGCTGGATGCCGAAGCGGTCGCGCAGGGGCGTCGTGAGCAGGCCGGCCCGCGTGGTCGCCCCGATCAGCGTGAACGGCGGGAGCTCCAGGGTCACCACGCGCGCGCCCGCCCCCTGGCCGACGGTGATGGGCAGGCGGCGGTCCTCCATGGCGGGGTAGAAGGTCTCCTCCAGCGCGCGGGGCAGGCGGTGCACCTCGTCCACGAAGAAGACGCTGCGGGGCTCCAGCGCGGTGAGGAAGGCGGCCACGTCGCCCTTGCGCTCCAGCGCGGGGCCGGCCGTCTGCACGAACGGGACCTCCAGCTCGGCGGCGACGATCTGGGCCAGCGACGTCTTGCCCAGGCCGGGCGGACCGGCCAGCAGGACGTGGTCCAGCGCCTCGCCGCGGGCGGCGGCGGCCTCCAGGGAGACCGCGAGCTGGGACTTGACGGCGTCCTGCCCGACGAACTCGTCCAGGCGCCGCGGGCGAAGCGAGCGCTCGGTGTCCGCGGCGTCGTCCTCCGGCAGCGGCCCGGGGGTCTGGATGCGGGCCTCGGTCATGGGCGCGCCGCCTTGAGCGCGTGGGCGATCAGGTCCTCGGTCGACAGGTCGCCCGGCGCGTCGTCGAGCAGGTCCTGCGCCTCCTGGAGCGAGAAGCCCAGCCCGACCAGGCCGTCGCGGGCCAGCAGCCGCGGGTCGTCGGTGCGGGTGATCGTGATGTCCTCGCCGCCGATCGCCGGCGCGTCGGCCACCTTCTCGCGCAGCTCGACGATGATCCGCTCCGCCGTGCGCTTGCCGATGCCGGGGACGGCCTGGAAGCGCGCGGCGTCGCCCGCGGCCAGCGCGCCGAGCAGCTCGCGGGGCGGGCCGCCGGACAGCACGGCCAGCGCCACCTTGGGCCCCACGGCCTGGACCCCGAGGAGCATCAGGAACAGATCGCGCTCCTCCTCGCTGGAGAACCCGTACAGCGCGAGCTGGTCGTCGCGGACGACTAGGTGGGAGTGCAGCGTCACCGGCTTGCCGGCCGCCGGAACGTGCTTGAGGGTCTCGGCCGAGACGGCGAGGCGGTATCCGACGCCGCCGCAGTCGACCACGACGTGGTCGGGGCGCCGCACGGCGACCTCGCCCCGGACGAGGGCGATCACGAGGCTGCCGCCGGAGCGGGCGCGGGGCCGGCCGCCGCGACGGCGGCGCTCACCGGCGCGTGGTTGAGGTCGCAGATGGCCACGGCGAGCGCGTCGGCGGCGTGGTCGGAGCGCGGCGGCTCGGGGAGCGCGAGCAGCGCGGCGACCATCCGCTGGACCTGGTCCTTCCCGGCGCGCCCCGACCCGCAGACCGCCCCCTTGATCTGCTGGGGGGTGTAGCCGCGGCAGGGCAGCTCGCGCGACCCGGCGGCCAGCAGCGCCGCACCGCGGGCGTGGCCCACGGCGAACGCGCTCTTGACGTTGACGCCGAAGAAGAGCTCCTCCACGGCGACCGCGTCGGGACGGTGCTCGTCCAGCAGCTCGCACACGCGCGCGTGGATCGCCGCCAGGCGGCGCTCTAGCGCCTCGCCGGGTGCGGTGGCGATCACGCCGCCGTCGAGCGCGAGCAGACGGCCGCCCCGGCGGGCCACGACGCCGTACCCGGTGCTCGCCGTGCCGGGGTCGATTCCGAGGACGATCATCCCTACGCCATTCTGCGCAGGGCTCCGGATGCCTTCGCATTAGTGCTGCAACCGGGTTCTGGACACAAGTTTTCGCGCCCGGCTGCCGATACCCACCCCGGATGCTTGGGCGTCGCGAACGAGAGACCTCGCTTGAGGAGCAGCTGTCGGAGGCCAAGGCTCGGATCAACGAGCTGGAGTCCGAGCTGCGTGCGCGCGTGGAGAGCGACCGGGTCACCGGTCTCGCCACGCTGGACAAGCTGCGCAACCAGCTGGACATCGAGGCGGCCCGCGCCCGCCGGCACGGCCGCGAGCTGGCGGTGGCCGTTCTGGACATCGACGACTTCCGCGCCGCCTGCGCCCGCCACGGCCACGCCGCCGGCGACGAGATCCTGCGCACCGTCGCGCGCGTGCTGGTCGAGCAGACCCGCGCCCACGACATCACCTGCCGCGGCGCCGGGGACGAGTTCGTCGTCCTCATGCCCGAGACCGACCTCGAGGGCGCGGCCATCTGCTGCGAGCGCATGCTGCACGCGCTGGAGACGACCCCGGCCGGCCAGGTGGACAGCGTCCGGCTGTCCGCCGGCATCGCCGCCTACGACCGCGGCGACTCCCCCGCCGCCACTCTGGGCGCCGCCTACGTCTCGCTGGACAACTCCCGCCGCCTGGGCGGCCACCGCGTCAGCGTGGGCACCGACAACGCCGAGGTGACGGTCGAGGAGGCCGACCGCAGCAACGCGCTCTCGGCGCTGGCCGTCACGCTGGGCGAGCGCGACCGCTACACGGGCGACCACTCCGAGGAGGTCCTCAAGCTGGTCGAGGGCGTGGCCCGCGGCCTGGGCGTGGACGACGACGAGGTCGACCGCATCAAGGCCGCCGCGCTGCTGCACGACATCGGCAAGGTGGCGATCTCCGACGACATCCTCAACAAGCCGGGGCCGCTGACCGACGACGAGTGGAAGGTCATGAAGGAGCACACCGTGATCGGCGAGCGCATCCTGCGCGCCATCCCCGGGCTGGGCTCCGTCGCGCGGATCGTGCGCCACGAGCATGAGCGCTGGGACGGCGAGGGCTACCCGGACGGGATCGCGTCGGATTCGATCCCCCTGGGCTCGCGGATCATCCTGGCCTGCGACGCCTACCACGCGATGACGTCCGACCGCCCCTACCGCGAGCGCATGTCGCACGCCGAGGCGGTCGCCGAGCTCTCCCGCCACGCCGGCACCCAGTTCGACCCCGAGGTGGTCGAGGTGCTGGTGGGCCAGCTGTACCTGCTGCGCCAGGGCGGCGCGAGCACCACCGCCGCCGCCTAGCCGGGACCGTAGACCAGGTACCCGGGGCTCTGGTGCGCGGGCGCCGCCCGGCCCTGGAAGCACGCCACCGCGCGCTCGGCCAGCGCCTCGTACTCGGGGAACGGCGACGTGGCGATCACCACCCAGCCGTCTCGGGCCCGGCGGCGCATGCGCTGGCACGGCTCGTGCGGCGAGAGCAGCGGGGTCCCGCGGCGCAGCCGGTCGCCGGCCAGGATCCCGTCGACGTTGGGCGTCTGAGCGACCGGGCGCTCGCCGTCGGCGAAGCCGGGCCGGTCGAGCAGCCAGGCCACCATCGCGGCATCGTCGAACCCCGTGTCGACGTGGCGCTTCACGTAGCCGCCGGCACCCGCGGACAGCGCCGCGGCGGCGGCGAGCGCCAGCGCCACCGCGGCCGGCGCGCGCAGGCGCGGTATCGCCGCCAACGGCGCGGCGGCGAGGCCGAGCGCCGCGCCTCCGGCCAGCGCCACGGCCAGCCGCGGGACAGCCGGGACGTAGGGGAACCCCGCGCGCACGTCCTCCACCACGTTCCAGGCCAGCGCCCCGCCCAGCGCCGCGACGGCGGCGATCTGGGCCACGCGACGCCCCCCGCGCGCGCCCAGCGCCACGGCCACCGCGCAGGCCAGGACCGCGGGGGCCAGGTAGCGGATGGTCGAGACGGCGAGCTGAGAGAAGGCCGGGCCGCTGGCCACGCCCGTGTACGGGGCCAGCGTCCAGGCCACCACGAGCGCCACCGCCACCCCGGTCGCGGCCAGCGCCTCGCGCCGCCGGGCGAGCAGCGGCATGGCCAGCGCCCCCGCCATCAGCGCCAGACCGCCCGCGAGCTGCCTGCGGTAGTCGTCGAAGTGGTGACGCAGCGTGGCGGCGGGGACCTCGGCGAACCGCACGTCGAAGCGCTGGAGGAACGGCGGCTGGGGGTCGCCCCAGGGCGCGGCCACGAGCGGCCACAGCGGCGAGCCGTGCTGGACCAGGTTGCGCAGGTACCACACGCCGCCGACCGCGACGGCCGCCGCCGCGCCGAGCGCGAGCGGGCGGGCCGGCAGCCCGTGGCGGCGCTGGACCGCCCAGGCCGAGAGGGCGAGCGCGACGGCGGCGCCGGGCGCGCCGGTGGTGCGGGTGCCGACCGCCAGCCCGGCGGCGACGAGCGCGGGGCCGAGCAGCGCCGGGCGCCGCGTGGCGTGCGCGGCCAGCGCGCCGGTGCAGGCCAGCCACGCAACGGTCGGCAGATCGGTCAGCGGCCCGTTGAGCTCGCCGACCAGCAGCGGCGTGGTCACCAGGGCGCCCGCGGCGAGGTGGGCGGCCGGCGCCGGAACGCGCAGGGCGCCGAGACCGGAGCGAACGGACACGGCGAGGATGGCGGCCAGTGCCAGCTGCAGCGGGGCGATCGGCGTGAAGGAGCGCGAGATCGAGACGAACCAGGTCAGCAGCACCTCGTGGGTGAGCGGGTAGCTCTGCACGGGGATGAGCGACAGCACCTCGTTCTGCGACCCCGGCCGACCGTCGTGGACCCACGCCACCACGTCGGGCAGGTGGTAGGAGAGCCCGTCGACGCCGAGGTAGGGGTAGCGCGTGAGCCACGCCGCGTAGAGGACGAGCAGTCCCGTCAGCGCGCCGGCCGCGGCGCGCCCCGCGAGCGAGCGGCCGGCCCACCACTCGCCCAGCTCGTCGAGCGCGCGCACCCGCGGCGGCGGGAGACGGCGCGCGGCGACCCACAGGACGAGGGCAGCGGTGGTCAGGGCGGCCGGCGAGCTGCCCAGCGCCACCAGCCCCAGGGCGAGCGCGCTGACCACCGCGCCGGCCGCCGTCAGCGCCGCCGCGGCCAGGGCCCGCTCGAGGCCGTCGGGTGCCGCCAGCGACGCGACGCGCAGGGCCGCGCCGGCCAGCGCGGACAGCCCGAGCGCCAGCAGCAGGTGGTGGCCGAGAGCCCACATCGCGGGTCAGCCTACGGACGCCGCCCCCCGGCCCCTCTCTACGCTGCCCGCCGTGACCTCTCCGCCCGAAACGCAGGGCGTGGCCCTGGCCTGCGCCTGGTGCGGGGCCGGGCTGCGGCCGGACGCGGGCGATCTCGCGGGGCGGGTCGCGTGCCGGTCGTGCGGCGTGGCCACGACGTACCCGTGGCCGACCGAGGCGGAGCTCGACGCCGCGTACGCCGGCGCCTACCGGCCCGACGGGGGGCGGTTCTCGGGGCCCGGCGACGCGCTGCTGCGCCGCTCGCGGGCCGCGCTGGCCCGCCGGATCGATCGCCTGGCCCCCGCGGGGCCGGTCCTCGACGTGGGCGCGGGCGAGGGCGCGCTGCTCGACGCGCTGGCGGCGCGCGGCCGCGAGGTCGTCGGACTGGAGCGCGAGCCGTCCCACCCGCGGATGCGCGACGCCGAGGTGTGGGAGCTGGACGGGCCGTGGGCCGCGGTCGTCTTCTGGCACTCGCTCGAGCACCTGCGCGAACCCGGGCGCGCGCTGGACGAGGCGGCCCGGCGGCTGGCGCCCGGCGGCCTGCTCGTCGCCGCGCTGCCCAACGCCGCCTCGCTCCAGGCGCGGGCGTTCGGCGAGCGCTGGTTCGCGCTGGACCTCCCCCGCCACCTCGTCCACGTGCCGGCCGCGGCCCTGCTGGACCGGGCCGGCGCCGCCGGCCTTTCCGTGGAGCGCGTCTCGCACCTGCGCGGCGGCCAGGTCGCGTTCGGCTGGCTGCACGGGATCGTGGGGCGCCTGCCCGGCCATCCGGACCTCTACGACGCCATCCGCCGCGCGCCCGCGCGCCAGCGCCCGATGTCTTCCGCGAAGCGGGCGGCCACCCTCGCGGCGGCGGCCCTGGCCGCGCCGGTGGCCGCGGGAGCCGCGCTCCTCGAAGCCGCTGCCCGTCGCGGCGGCTCCGTCTACCTGGAGGCGCGGCGTGGCTGAGGCACGCCCGCCGGGCCGCGTCGTCGTGGTCATGCCGGCGCGCAACGCCGCGCGCACGCTGGAGGCGACCTACTCGGCCATCCCGGGCGACTGGGTGGACGAGATCATCCTGGTCGACGACAAGTCCACCGACGAGACCGTCGAGGTGGCGCGCCGGCTGCCCGTGCACGTCATCTGGCATCCCCACAACGTGGGCTACGGCGGCAACCAGAAGACGTGCTACCTCGAGGCGCTCCAGCGTGACGCGGACGCGATCGTGATGCTGCATCCCGACGGGCAGTACGAGCCGACGCTGATCCCCGAGCTGGTGACGCCGATCCTGCGCGGCGAGGCCGACCTCGTCCTGGGCTCGCGCCTGGCCGACCGCGGCGGCTGGCGGCGCGGGGGGATGCCCGTGCACAAGTACCTGGCCAACCGCGGCCTGACGGCGATCGAGAACCGCGTCATGGGGACGCGCCTGTCCGAGCTGCACACCGGCTATCGCGCCTACTCGCGGCGGCTGCTGCTGGAGGTGCCGTTCCTGCGCAACGCGCTGGACTTCTCCTTCGACTCCGAGCTGCTCCTGCAGGCCTCGCACCTGGGCTTCCGGATCGCCGAGGTCCCGGCGCGCACCCGCTACTTCGACGACGCCTCCTCGATCACCCTGCGCCCGGCCACTGTCTACGCGCTGAAGACCCTGTGGGCGTCGGCGCGCCTCGTGGCGCACCGGCGCGGCGTCTGGCGCTCGCGGAAGTTCTCGCCATGACGGTCACCGGCGAGCGCGTCACCACGCCGGAGGGCGGGTTCAACCCGACGTGGCAGCGCCACGTGGCGGCCTACGCGCTGTGCGCGCCGCTGCTGCCCGGAGGCCCGGTCCTGGACCTGGGCTGCGGGGTGGGCCACTCCTACGCGCTCCTCTCGCCGCGGCGCACCGTGGGGGTGGACCTCGACGCCGGCGCCCTGCGCGGGCAGGACCGCGAGACCCACGTCGCCGACATGCGCGCGCTGCCCTTCCCGGACGCCAGCTTCGACTCGGTCCTGTCCGTGCAGTCGATCGAGCACGTGCCCGACCCCGAGCGCGTGCTGGCCGAGGCGGTGCGCGTCCTGCGGCCGGGCGGCGTCGCCGTGTTCGTCACGCCCAACCGGCTGACGTTCGCGCGGCCGGACGAGATCATCGACCCCTACCACCACGTCGAGTACGACGCCGGGCAGCTGCGCGAGTTGTGCCAGGGCTTCCTGGACGGCGTGGAGGTCCGGGGCCTGTTCGGCTCGCCCCGCTACCTCGAGCTCGCCGCCGAGGAGCGCCGGCGCCTGGACCGCATGCTCGCGCTGGACCCGCTGCGCCTGCGCCGCGCCGTCCCGCGCCGGGTGCGCCAGCGCCTCTACGACGGCCTGCTGACCCGCGCCCGGCGCGGCGCCGACCCGCGCGCCGCGGCGATCGAGCCGGGTGACTTCGAGCTGGGCTCGGACGGACTGGACGCCGCGCTGGACCTGGTGGCCGCCGGCCGCCGGGCCTAGCCGGCGACGCGCTCCAGGACCTCGGCGTCGACGTCGAAGTTGGCGTGGACCGCCTCGACGTCGTCGTTCTCCTCGATGGCCTCCAGCAGGCGCACCAGCTTCTCGGCGTCGCCCTCGCCCACGGGGACCCGCGACGAGGGCTGCTGGACGACCTCCGAGCTCTGGACCTCGACGTCCGCGGCCTCCAGCGCCGCGCGCACCGCCGGCAGCTCGCCGGGCTCGGTGAGGATCTCGTAGACGTCGTCGTCCATCGAGATGTCCTGCGCGCCCGCGTCGATGGCCACCACCAGGTCGTCCTCGTCGTAGCGCTGGGCGTCGACCACGATCACGCCCTGCTTCTCGAACAGGTAGGCCACCGAGCCGGGCTCCCCCAGCGCGCCGCCCTGCTTGGTCAGCAGATGGCGCAGATCGGCGCTCGTGCGGTTGCGGTTGTCGGTGAGGGCCTCGATGAGCAGGGCGACGCCGCCCGGGCCGTAGCCCTCGTAGACGACGGACTGGATCGCCGCCGCGTCGGCGCCCGCGCCGGTGCCCTTGGCGATCGCGCGCTCGATGTTGTCCTTGGGCATCGAGGCGTCGCGCGCCTTCTGCACCGCCTGGCCCAGCGCGGCGTTGCTGTCGGGGTCGCCGCCGCCGTCGCGCGCGGCCACCGTGATGGCCCGCGCCAGCTTGGTGAACTGCTGACCGCGGCGCGCGTCGACGACCGCCTTCTTGTGCTTGATCGACGCCCACTTGGAATGTCCGGCCACGGGCGACAGGATACGGTCCGCGCGCATGGAGGCCGTCCGCAGGCACCCCGGCGCCGCCGCCTTCGTCCTCTTCGCCGGGCTGTCGTTCCTGTTCTTCGGGCTGCGCGTGACGGACCACCCCGGGAGCGAGCTGATCGCCACCGAGGAGATCGAGCCGTCGCAGTACGTGTGGGCCCTGGAGTGGTGGCCGCACGCGCTGCTGCACGGCGACAACCCGTTCCACACCGGCGCGATCTTCGCGCCCGCGGGCTACAACCTGGCCTGGGCGCCGGCCAGCATCCCGGGGCCCAGCCTGCTGCTGGCGCCGCTGACCCTGGCGGCCGGGCCGATGGTCGCCTACAACGCGCTGGCGTTGCTGTGCCCCGCGGTGGCCGCGTGGTCGGCCTTCCTGCTCTGCCGCCACCTGACCGGGTCCACGGCGGCGGCGCTGGCCGGCGGCTACCTCTTCGGGTTCTCGGCACCCGTGCTGGCCAACCTCCAGGGCGTTCCCAACCTGGCCTTCGTGGGACTGCTGCCGCTGCTCGCGCTGCTCGTCGTGCGTCACGCCGGCGGCAGCCTCTCCACGCGGGCGTTCGTCCCGCTGACGGCGACGGTCCTGGCCCTCCAGTTCCTCACGTCCAACGAGCTGCTCGTGCAGGCGCTGCTGGCCGCCGCGCTCGGCCTGGCCCTGACGGCGCTGCTCATGCCCCAGCGCCGCCACGCGCTGCGCGCCACGGCCGTCGCGGCGCTCGGGGCCGGGGCGCTGGCGGCGCTCGCCGTCTCGCCGTGGCTGTGGTGGATGCTCTTCGAGCCCCACCTGGACCCCCATCATGCCCAGCCTCAGCACTACTCCGCCGACCTTCTCTCCTACGTCTTCCCAACCGGCCTGCACCGCCTGGGACGCACGTGGTTCGCGCCGGTCGCCGCGACCTTCGGCGGCGAGGGCGGCGGGTTCGGCGCGGGCGGGCGCGCCTACCTCGGGCTGCCGCTGCTCGCCATCGTCGCCGCGTTCACGGTCGGCGAGTGGCGCCGGCCGGGCACGCGGCTGCTGTTCGCGCTGCTGGCCGTCCTCGCCCTCGCCGCGCTCGGCCCCAAGCTCGTCGTGGCCGGCCTGCCCACCATGCCCCTCCCCTGGCGGGCCGCCACCGAGATGCCCTACCTGAAGTGGGCCAAGCCGGGCCACATCGCCACCCTGACGGCGCTGGGCGCCGCGGTGGTTGCGGCGCTGTGGGTGGCGCGTCGCCCCTCGGTCGCGCGCTGGGCGCTCGTCGGGGCGGCCGTGGCCTTCCTGTTCCCCAACCTGGGCTCGGCGCGCTGGCACACCGCGGTGGCCCAGCCCGCGTTCTTCGCCGGCCACCGCGACCGGACCGCGCTCTCCCCGCGCGACCGGGTGTTCGTCGTGCCGTTCGTCGGCGCGAACATGCGCTGGCAGGCGCAGACGGGCATCCGCTGGCAGCTGACCGGCGGCTACGTGGGCGAGGTCCCGCGCGACTTCGACCGCCTCTACGGGCGCGTGGGGACGGCCCTGGTGCGCCGCACGCCCGCCAACCTGGCCGTCGTGCGCGGCGAGCTGACCCGGCGCGGGGTCACGGCGATCGTGGTCCCCGACTACCTGCCGGACGCCTGGCGGATCCTCTTCGACGCCGTCGCCGGGCGGCCCGGGCGCGGGCTGTACGGCGTCACGGTCTGGAGGCTGCGGGCGCGGTGACCGGGCGACCCCTCACCCGGGCGGACGCGTACGAGAACGCCCGGCCCGACGTGCAGGCGCTCGTGCCGCGCCACGCGCGGCGCATCCTGGACGTGGGCTGCGCCGCCGGCGCGCTGGGCGCCGCGTTGAAGGCGCGCCAGGACGTCGAGGTCGTGGGCATCGACGCCGACCCGGAATACGCGCGGCTGGCCCGCGAGCGGCTGGACCGGGTCGTCGAGGGCGACGTCGAGACCGTCGACCTCGACGCCCTGGGGCGCTTCGACTGCCTCGTGGTGGCCGACGTGCTCGAGCACCTGCGCGATCCCTGGGCGACGCTGCGCGCCCTGGCCGAGCGTCTCGAGCCGGGCGCGACGGCCGTGGTGAGCCTGCCCAACGTCCGCCGCTGGGACACCGTGTGGACGCTCCTGCGCCGCGGGGTGTTCCCCCGGGCGGAGGTTGGCACCTTCGACCGCACCCACCTGCACTGGTTCACGCGCGCCGACGCCCTGCACATGCTCGAGACGGCGGGCCTGCGCGTGGAGCGCGTCGACACGCACATGCGCCTGCGCCAGTGGGAGACGCGCTGGGACCGCCGGCTCGCGTGGCTCGTGGGCCGGCCGGGCCACTGGCTCTTCGCGTTCCAGTACGTGATCGCCGCCCGCCGCCCGGGTTAGCGCCCGGTCAGCCGATCGCGCGCCACGCGCGGGCCCTGCGAGACGAGCAGCCCCAGCAGCTCGCGCGGCGTCATCCGGAACGGCCCGACGGCGACCCGGCCCGGCGCCTCGTCCCAGTCGCGCTGGGCCGCGGCCAGCGAGGGCAGGGCGCCCAGCGACAGGCCCAACGTCCGGCCCTTCCCCCCCACCCCGACCACCTGCATCGGATTGCGGGGGTCGCCGATGCCCACCGCCCACACGTCGTCGAAGCCGCGCAGCAGTGAGCGGAAGCCGTCGGGGGTGAAGCGGAAGAAGTCGTCGGGATAGCCGTGGATCCCGAAGAGCAGGACGGAGGACAGGACGCACACGCCGCCCGCGGCCGTCACCCGGCGCAGCTCGCGGCACGCCGCGACCGGGTCCGCGCAGTGCTCCAGGGTGTCCAGGCACAGCGCGGTGCCCACCTCCCCGTCGCCGAAGCTCAGCGACCGCAGATCCTCGACGCGATCCACCCCGGGCCCCGGGCGCATGTCGCAGCCGGTGAAGTCGCGCCCGGCGAAGAGCGGGCGCAGGTCGCCCTCCTGCTCGGCCTCGACCTGGAGCGCGCCGAACTCCACGATCGGGCCGGGCAGCTCCAGGCGCGCCGCGAGGTCGCGCACGAACCCGCGGATCAGCGGCTGGGCCACCGGCTCCTCAGCGCCGCCCGCGCCAGCTCGCCCGCGCCGAACCGCAGCGGCCCGACGCGGAAGCGCCCCGCCGCCCGCTCGTGCTCGCGCTGGGCCTCCGCCAGCCGCGGCAGCCGGTCCGCCGTCAGCCCCAGCGAGCGGCCCCGCCCACCCACGGCGAAGACGCAGCGGGGGTGCGCCGGGTCCCCCACGGCGCCGGTCCATACGTCGTCGAGCCCGGACAGGACCGAGCCCAGGCCCGAGGGCGTGAAGCGGAACAGGTCGCCGCCACCGGGGCGCACGTCGGCCAGCATGGGGGCCGCGAGCAGGCACAGCCCGCCTTCGGCGAGGGCGTCGGCCAGCGCGCGGCCCGCGCCCACCGGGTCCGGGCAGCCTTCCAGCCCCTCGGTCCAGACGATGGCGCCGGGGCGGGTCTCGCCGAGTGGCAGGGCACCGTCCGGGCCGGGCCGAACCACGGGCTCGGGCAGCCCGAGCGCGGCCGCCACGTCGTCCACGAACATCCGCGCGAGCATGGGCGGCCGGAATGTAGCCGAGCGACGTAGGATGGCGCCGATGCCCGCCACCCCGCCGCCGGAGATCTTCAAGGCCTACGACATCCGGGGCATCTACGGGCGCGACCTGGACGGCGACACCGCCGAGGCCATCGGCCGCGCCTTCACACGGGTCATCAGCGACCTGTCGGGCAAGCCCGCCGGCGACCTGCGGCTGGGCCTGGGCCGCGACATGCGCCTGTCGGCGCCGGAGATGGCGGGGCGCTACCGCGACGGGATGACCGCGGAGGGAGCCCACGTCCTGGACGTGGGGATGGTCGGCACCGAGATGCTCTACTTCCTCGTCGGCTCGCGTGACCTGGACGGCGGGCTGATGTGCACCGCGTCGCACAACCCCAAGGCCTACACCGGGGTCAAGCTGGTCGAGCGCGGCGCCATCGCGCTGTCGGGCGACCGGGGGATCCAGGACATCCGCCGTCTCATCGAGGCCGGGCTGGGCGACGCGCCGGGCGGCGGGTCGGTGGAGGAGGTCGAGATCGCGACCGAGTTCCGCGAGGCGGCCCTGCGGTTCATCGACCCGGGCGCCGTCAAGCCCCTGCGGGTCGTCGTGGACGGAGGCAACGGCATGGCCGGGCCGATGGTGGGCCCCCTGCTCGAGCACCTTGGCCTGGAGCTCGTGGAGACGTACTTCGTGCCCGACGGGGAGTTCCCCGACCACGAGCCCAACCCGCTGCTGGAGGAGAACCGCCGCTTCATCGTCGACAAGGTCGTCGCCGAGAAGGCCGACCTGGGCATCGCCTGGGACGGCGACGCCGACCGTTGCTTCTTCATCGACGACACCGGCCGCTTCGTGGACGGCGACTTCCTCACCGCGCTGCTGGCCGACTCGATCCTGCGCAAGCAGCCCGGCTCCACGATCCTCTACGACGTGCGGGCCTCGCGCGGAGTCCCGCACACGGTGGAGCGCGCCGGTGGCACCGCCCTGATGAACCGCGTCGGCCACGCGTTCTTCAAGACCCGCATGCGCGACGAGGGCGGCGTCTTCGGCGGCGAGGTGTCGGGCCACTACTACTTCCACGACTTCTACAACGCCGATTCCGGCACCATCCCCGCGCTGCTCATCCTCGAGCTGCTCTCGGTGGAGGGCAAGGCGCTCTCGCAGCTGCTGGAGCCCTACCGCTCCAAGTACTTCATCTCCGGCGAGATCAACACCGAGGTCGCCGACCCCCAGGGCAAGATGGCCGAGATCGAGGCCAAGTACTCCGACGGCGAGATCTCGCACCTGGACGGCGTCTCGGTCGACTACCCCGACTGGCACTTCAACGTGCGGCCCTCCAACACCGAGCCGCTGCTGCGCCTCAACCTCGAGTCCCTGGTGTCGCCGCAGGACATGGAGCGCCGCCGCGACGAGGTCCTGGGCCTGATCCGGTCGTGAGCGCGTGGGCGCCGGCCGAGGCGGCCGGCATCCACCGCCTCGCCATCCCCACGCCCTTCGCGGTGGGGCGCGTCAACACCTACCTCATCGAGGACGACCCGTTGACGCTGGTGGACTCCGGCCCCAACTCGGGCAAGGCGCTCTACGAGCTCGAGCGTGCGCTGGCCGAGCGCGGGCACGCGATCGAGGACCTCGAGCTGCTGGTGGTCACCCACCAGCACATCGACCACCTCGGCCTGCTCGACGTGCTGGCGGCGCGGTCGGGCGCCGAGGTGGCCGCCCTCGACGTGCTGGCGCCCTACGTGGAGCGCTACGGCGAGGACGCCGAGCGCGACGACGAGTTCGCCGAGGCGCTGATGCGCCGCCACGGGATCCCCGAGGACGTGCGTTACGCGCTGCGCGCGGTGTCGAGCGCGTTCCGGGCGTGGGGCTCGTCGGCGTCGGTCTCGCGTGTGCTGCACGACGGCGAGGTGCTCGAGCTGCGCGACCGCTCGCTGACCGTGCTGCACCGGCCCGGGCACTCCCCGACCGACACCGTCTTCTGGGACGCCGAGCGCGGGCTGCTGCTGGCGGCCGACCACCTGCTCAAGCAGATCTCGTCCAACCCGCTGATCTCGCGACCCCCCGGCGCCGACCCCGACCCGGCCAATCGCCCGCAGGCGCTGGTGACCTACCTGAGGTCGCTGGCCGAGACGCGCGAGATGCCCGCCACGCTGGTCCTGCCGGGCCACGGCGAGCCGATCGAGGACCACGCCGCGCTGATCGACTCGCGCTTCGCCATGCACCGCCGCCGCGCCGAGAAGATCCACCGCCTGATCGCCGAGGAGCCGCGCAACGCCTACGAGATCGCCCAGGCGCTGTGGGGCAACGTCGCCGTGACCCAGGCCTACCTCACCCTGAGCGAGGTGCTGGGGCACGTGGACCTCTTGAGCAACGACGGGCGCGTGCGCGAGCGCGAGGACGGCGACGTCGTGCGCTTCGAGGCCGCCTAGCCGTCGCCGTCAGAGGGCCGGCCGCGCCAGCGCCGCGGCGTGCGGGACGCCGTCGCCGCGCAGCCGGCCCGCCACGCGCCCCCGGGGCGGATGCCCGGTCCCGAAGGGGATCACGTAGGGGCGGGTGTGGCGCAGCACCTCGAACCCGGCGGAGCGCAGCATCCGCCGGTGTCCCGCGGCGTTGGGCGTCCACCACTGGCACAGGTCGCCCACGCCGTTCAGCGCGGCCAGGGGCCGGCGCGGGTGCAGGAGCGTCAAGCGCAGCGAGATCTCCTCGGCCGAGAGCAGCTCGCCGCCGCACACCGATCGGATCGCCTCCAGCGCGCGCACGGGCTCGCGCAGGTGCAGCATCAGCGAGCCGCACACCACGACGTCGAAGGTGCCGAGCCGCTCGGGGCCGAGGTCGTACACGCTGACCTCCACCTTCTCCACCGACGAGTCCAGCGCGCGGTGGGCGGTCTCGAACCCCTCGCCCTTGGGTCCCAGGAAGCGGGCCAGGTCGCGCATGTGGCCGGGGCCGCGGGCCACGACGTCGGCGGGCCAGTCCCACTGCGCGTGGTCGGACAGGTCCGTGGCCACCACCTCGCGCGCCCCCCGGCGCTCGAGCTCGAACGCCATGAAGCCGTCGTAGGTCCCCACGTCCAGGCAGCGCTTCCCGCGGACGTCGGGCCAGGGCAGCCGGTCGACGACGGGACGCAGGTCGAAGTGGCCGGGCGTGACCACCCCGGGCGCCAGCTCGAGCGTGTGGTACCAGTGGCGGTTGGCCGCCACCGCCTCGCGGACGTCCACCGCTAGCCGCGCGCTTCGATCTCCGCCAGGTGGCGCACGTTGTCGCGGTCGTCGGCCTCGTGGCTCGGCGCCGCGTCCAGCCAGGCGTCGAGGATCTCGCGCAGCAGCGCCTCCGACGTGCCGCGCAGCGACAGCGCCAGCACGTTGGCGTCGTTCCAGCGCCGCGCGCCCGCCGCCGTGGCCGCGTCCGCGCACAGGGCCGCGCGCACGCCCGGGACCTTGTTGGCGGCGATGGACGCGCCGGTCCCCGTCCAGCAGCACACGACCCCCTGGTCGACGCGCCCCTCGGCCACGTCGCGCGCAACCGCCTCGCTGGCCCAGGCCCAGTCGTCGCGCTCGGCATCGTGCAGGGCGCCGTGCTCGACCACCTCGTGGCCACGGTCGCGCAGCTCGCGCGCCACCGCCTCGGCGACCCCGGTTCGCTCGTCGGCTGCCACCGCTATCCGCACCGATCGAGTATGACAGTGGGGGTGTCGGACATCGTGGACCTCAAGGGCCTGACGCTGCGCGAGCACACGGCCCGCGGCGCAATCGTCAACGCGGTGTTCCTGGTCGGCGTCTCGGCGCTGGGGCTGCTGCGCGGGCTGCTCGTGGCGATCTTCCTCAGCGCCGGCGACTACGGCGTGTGGGGCATCCTGCTCGTGGGCCTGGGGACGCTGGCCTGGATCAAGCAGGTGGGGATCAGCGACAAGTACGTCCAGCAGTCCGAGGACGACCAGGAGCGGGCGTTCCAGAAGGCATTCACGCTGGAGCTGATGTTCTCCGGGCTGTTCCTGGTGGTGCTGCTGGCGGCGGTCCCGGTCCTGGCGCTGGCCTACGACCAGCCCGAGCTCCTGGCCCCGGGCTTCGTGCTGGCCCTGATGGTGCCGGCCGCGGTGCTCCAGGTCCCGATCTGGGTGTTCTACCGGCGCATGGACTTCGTGCGCCAGCGACTGCTCCAGACGGCCGAGCCGGTCGTGGCGTTCGCGGTGACGATCGGGCTGGCCGCGGCGGGGGCCGGCTACTGGAGCCTGGTGGCCGGCGCCGTGGCGGGCGCCTGGTCGGGCGCGGTGATCGCGCTGCTCGCATGCCCCTACCGGGTGGCGCTGCGCTACGACCGCGGGACGGCCCGGCGGTACTTCCAGTTCTCCTGGCCCCTGTTCGCCGCGGGGCTCGGCGCGATGGTCATCGCGCAGGGGACGTTCCTGCTCGGCAACGCGGCCCTCGGGCTGGGCGGCGTGGGGGCGATCGCGCTGGCTGCCACCATCGCGCAGTTCGCCGAGCGGGTGGACGCGATCGTGACCGGGACGCTGTACCCCGCGATCTGCGCGGTGCGCGACCGAATCGAGCTGCTGCACGAGTCCTTCGTGAAGTCCAACCGCCTCGCGCTCATGTGGGGGATGCCGTTCGGCGCCGCGGTGGCCCTGTTCGCGCCCGACCTGATCGACTTCGGGCTGGGCGCGAAGTGGCACCCGGCCGAGCGCCTGATCCAGGTGTTCGGCGTGGCCGCGGCGCTCAACCAGATCGGCTTCAACTGGGACGCCTACTTCCGCGCCCTGGGCCGCACGCGGCCGATCGCCGTGGCGAACGGGTTCTCGGCGCTGGTGTTCCTGGCCGTGGCGGCGCCGCTGCTGTTCTCCGACGGCCTGGACGGGTTCGCCTACGGAATGCTGGCGGTGACGTTCGCCAACCTGGGGGCCCGGGCGTTCTTCCTGGCCCGTCTGTTCGAAGGCTTCGGCATGGTGCGCCACATCGCCCGCGCCGCCGCCCCGACGCTGCCGGCCGTGGCGGCGGTGCTGGCGATGCGCCTGGTGGAGAGCGATGAGCGGACGATCGAGGCGGCCCTCGCCGAGCTCGTGCTCTACGTCGCGGTGACCGCCGCGGCCACGTGGGCGCTGGAGCGCGACCTCGTCCGCGAGGCGGTCGGCTACCTGCGCCGCCGCCCCTCGGCGGGAGTCCCCGCGCGGGCATGAGACGGCGGGGCGGGTGAGCGGGCTCGTGATGATCAACGCGCGGGCGGCGGCGCGGGAGCGGCTCGGCGGCGTGGAGCGGTGGGCGCGGGAAATGGCGGCGCGGCTGCCCGCGCTGCGCCCGGACGCCTATGTCGTGGCGCAGCCGCCGCGCGCGCTCGCCCACCGAGCCGGCCATGTCTGGGAGCAGGCGGCGCTGCCCGCGCTGGCCGCGGCGCGGCGGGCCGCGCTGGTCTACTCGCCGGCCAACCTGGCGCCGCTGGCCTGGCCGCGCAACGCCCTGCTGCTCCACGACGTGGCGGCGCTGCGCCATCCCGAGTGGTACTCCTCCGCCTACGTGCGCTGGCAGCGCCGCGTGGTGCCGGCGGCGGCGCGGCGAGCCCGCCTCCTGCTCACCGTGTCCGCGTTCGCGCGCGACGAGATCGCCGCCACGCTGGGGATCGACCCGGCGGGGATCGCCGTGGTGGCGGGCGGCGTGGACGAGCGCTTCGGGCCCGGCGCCGACGCCGAGGCGGCCACGGCGGCGCTCGGCCTGCGGCGCCCCTACGTCCTGACGCTGGCCACGCGCCACGCGCGCAAGAACCTGGGCGCGCTCGACCGGGCGGCCGGGCGGCTGGCGGCCGGCGGTGTGGACCTCGTGGCGGCCGGCGGTGAGCGCGCGTACATGGCGTCGGGCGCCGACGCGGCCGGCGTGCGAGCGCTGGGCTACGTGGACGACGACCTGCTCCCCGGCCTGTTCGCCGGCGCGCGCGCGTTCGCGTTCCCGGCCTACGACGAGGGCTTCGGGCTCCCCGTGCTCGAGGCCATGGCCGCGGGCACACCCGTCGTGGCCGCCGACTCGGGCGCCCTGCCCGAGACGGCGGGCGGCGCCGCGCGGCTGGTCGATCCCGACGACGCGGACGCGATCGCCGAGGCCGTCGTCGCCGCCGCCCTGGACCCGACCGAGCACGCCCGCCTGCGCGCCGCCGGCCTGGAGCGTGCCCGCCCGCTGACCTGGGACGGCGCCGCCCGGGAGACCGACGCGCTCCTCGCACGCGCGGCCGAAGCGGGGTAGGGCTCAGCCCGTCCGCTGGGCGACGCCGACCACGACCTGGCCGTGGCCGCGGGCGACCGCCACGCGCTCCATCGCGCGCAGCAGCGCCCAGCCGGCGCGGGTGGGGACCGCGGCGCCGTCGCGATCCCCAGCGCGGCGCGACAGCGGCGCCACCAGCGGGCGCCAGCGGAACTTGGCCAGGTCGGCGATCGCGTTGTCGAGGTCCTGGGGCGGGCCCACGTAGGACGCGGTCGTGACGCGGACGGGCCGTAGCCCCACGCGCTCGAACGCCGCACCCAGGGTCGCGGGCGTGAAGTGGACGACGTGCTCCAGCGGGCGCAGGCCCGACCAGTTGGAGCCGTGGTAGCGGCGGATCGAGCTGTCGAAGTTCGGCACCTCGATCGCCACCCAGCCCCCCGGCCGCGCCCAGCGGGCCAGCGAGGACAGGAACGCCCGGCTGTCGGCGATGTGCTCCAGGACGTGGAATGCGCTGACCACGTCGTGCTCGGCCTGGGGCAGCCCGGACTCCTCCAGGGTCGCGGTGCGTACGTCCAGGCCCCGCTCCTCGCGCGCCTCGCGCGAGGCGTCCTCGATGGGCTCGACCCCCTGGACGCTCCAGCCGCGCTCGCGCGCCTCCAGCAGCACCTCGCCGGTGCCGCACCCCACGTCCAGCAGCGAGCGCGCGCCCGGCGCCGCCGCCTGGATCAGGTCCAGGCGCCGCCGCGCGACGGTGCGCAGGTAGGCCTGGAAGCCCGGACCTCGCAGGTCGAGCCCGAAGTCGCCGCCCTCGCCCTTGAGGTAGCCGTCGACGTAGATCTCGTCCGGGTCGGCGGCCGACGCCGCGGACACGGTGTCGCAGGCGCGGCAGCGGCGCAGCGTCGCCCCGCCGGGAAGCGTCTCCGGGGCGAAGTCCGTGCCCCCGCAGGCGGGGCACTCGGCGATCTCGATGACCCGGGTTGCCACGCGCGGCAGCCTAGCGGCGCTCGGCCGCCGCCCCGGCGAGGACCTCGAGCCAGCCGTCCGCGGTCCGGCTCCAGGGCATGGTCAGCGCCCGGGCCCGCCCGGCCTCGCCCAGCCGGGCGGCCAGCCCCGGGTCCTCCAGGACCCGGCGAAGCGCCGCCGCCAGTGCGGCCGGGTCCGGCGCGGACACGACGCCGGCGTCGCCCACCACCTCGGGCAGCGCGCCACGGTCGGACACCACGACCGGCGTCCCGGAGGCCATCGCCTCCAGGGCCGGCAGCCCGAACCCCTCCGCGTGGCTGGGCAGGCACAGCGCGGCCGCCGTGGCGAGGACCGCGGCCAGGTCGCCGTCGTCGGCGCCCTCCAGCGCCAGGACCCGGCCCGGCGCGCCGGGCAGCTCGGCCAGCGCGCCCCGCCGCAACGCGTCGCTCGCCGGATCTCCCGGCGCCACGCCCGCCGCGACGACGAGCGCGTGCGGCAGCCCGTGCGCGGCCAGCGCCGTCATCGCGTCGCGCAGCGCCGGCAGGTTCTTGCGCGGCCCGACGTGCCCGACGAACAGCACGTACGGGCGCCCGCCGAGCCGTGGCAGCAGTGACGCCGCGCGCGCCGGGTCCGCCCGGCCGGGGGCGAAGCGACGTGCGTCGACGCCGTGAGCGACGGCGTGGACGCGATCCGGCTCGCCCAGCCCGCCCTCCACCAGCGTGCGCCGGGCCCACTCCGACGGCACGATCACGGCGCGGGCCCGCCGGATGGCGCGCTCGGTCGGGCCGGCCAGGCGCGCCACCAGCGCGTCGGGCAGGTGCCCGCGGGTCGCCGGGTCCAGCCAGCCCGCCTCGTGGACCTGCACGACCAGCGGGAGCGCGCCGTCCGGCGGCTCCTCGTGCCCGTCGGCCAGCCACACGTCGGGCGGGCGCAGCGGACGGCGCCCGGCGCCGTCCGCGCCCACCTGGTGCAGCCGCACCCGCGGCGCCAGCTCGCGCAGCACCGAGTGCCAGACGCGGCCGTGTCCGGTGCGCGGCGACCAGTGCTCCAGCGCGCGCGGCACGGCCACCCGCAGGCGCCCGGGCCATCGCACTCGCCGGTGTGGCTGGACAGCGGACACTTCGCTACCTAAGCTTCCGCGTCCGGCAGGGATGACGGAGGGGCGGGGGCCTGTGGCACAGACGTACGGAGTTTCTCAGAAGGGGGTCGCGACGCCGACGGTCGGCGAAACCGAGACACGTCCGCTCGAGACGATCGGGCGGGCCGGCGTCGAGCCCGTCACCTCACTGGCGCCCAAGCCGCCGTCGTGGCGCGACTCGCGACTGCGCCGGCTGCTCGCCCTGGCCGACGCGTCCGCGATCGTCCTGTGCTGGACCGTCGCCGTGCTCGGGGTCCCGCTCGACGCGCCGCTGACGTCCAAGGCCTTCCTGGTGGGGATCCTGCCGGCGTGGATCCTGCTCAACAAGCTCCTGGGCCTCTACGACCGCGACGCCAACGTCATCCGCAAGTCGACGCTGGACGAGCTGCCGCGCATCGCGCACTCGATCGTGCTCGGCTCGTCGATGCTCTTCCTGCTCGCCCCGCTGATCCCCGGCGTGGAGGTCAGCCGGGCGCGGACGCTCGTGTTCGTGTGCATCGCCCTCGTGGTCACACCGAGCCTGCGGACCGGCGTCCGGGCGGTGTTCTCGCGCAACAGCGAGCGCGAGCGCTGCCTCATCGTCGGCTCGGGGAAGGTGGCGCGCCTGCTCGCGCGCAAGCTGTCCCAGCACCCGGAGTACCGCGTGAGCCTCGTGGGCTTCGTGGACGAGGCCAGCGTCCACCTCGAGCCCCAGGCCGGCGACCCCGCGCACGTCGGCGACCTCGACGACTTCGAGGAGCTGTGCCACAAACTCGACGTCGAACGCGTGATCATCGCCTTCTCGGCCGCTCCGCACGAGGACCTGCTGCGCGTGGTGCGCCTGGCCAAGCAGCTCAACCTCAAGGTCACCGTGGTCCCGCGCCTGTTCGAGGGCATCGGCGACGCGGTGGAGATCGAGCAGGTCGAGGGCGTGACGCTGCTGGGGCTGCGCGGGCTCGGGCGCACGAAGTCGTCGCTGTTCCTCAAGCGCTCGCTCGACGTGGTCGTCGCGGCCGGCTCGCTGCTGGTCCTGTCCCCCGTGCTCGCGATGGTCGCGCTCGCGGTGAAATCGACGTCGCCCGGGCCCGTCATGTTCCGCCAGCGGCGGATCGGACACGGGGACGGCCCGTTCACGATGCTCAAGTTCCGCACCATGCGCGACGGGGCGGACGAGCTCAAGGACGAGCTGCGCCACCTCAACGAGGCCGAGGGGCCGATGTTCAAGATCGCCGAGGACCCCCGGCTCACGCCGGTCGGCGGCTTCCTGCGCCGCTACTCGCTGGACGAGCTGCCGCAGCTGTGGAACGTGCTGCGCGGCGAGATGAGCCTGGTGGGCCCGCGGCCGCTCGTCCCCGATGAGGCCGAGCAGGTGCTGG
>JAWVFQ010000037.1:0-322801 GCA_033856025.1 Solirubrobacteraceae bacterium
GCCCCGCGGCCCTCGGGCCGCGCCGGCCGACGCCCGCAGCGCCAGCGCTCGGGCCGTCGCCGCTAGGGCCTCCCGTGAGCGCCACCCGCGAGGACCTGCGCAACGTCGCCATCGTCGCGCACG
Source organism: Solirubrobacteraceae bacterium (assembly GCA_033856025.1). GTDB lineage: Bacteria > Actinomycetota > Thermoleophilia > Solirubrobacterales > Solirubrobacteraceae > AC-38. Next base: position 124 of record JAWVFQ010000037.1, read on the forward strand.
TCGACCACGGCAAGACGACGCTGGTCGACGCGATGCTGTGGCAGTCCGGCGCGTTCCGGGCCAACCAGGACGTGGCCGAGCGCGTCATGGACTCGATGGACCTGGAGCGCGAGAAGGGCATCACGATCCTGGCCAAGAACACGGCCGTGCGCCACGGCGCCGTGAAGCTCAACATCGTCGACACGCCGGGCCACGCCGACTTCGGGGGCGAGGTGGAGCGGGGCCTGACGATGGTCGACGGCGTGCTGCTGCTCGTCGACGCCAGCGAGGGGCCGCTGCCCCAGACGCGCTTCGTGCTGCGCAAGGCGCTGGAGTCGCGGCTGCCCGTGATCCTCGTCGTCAACAAGGTCGACCGGCCCGACGCGCGGATCGCCGAGGTGGTCGACGAGGTCTATGAGCTCTTCCTCGACCTCGACGCGGACGAGGAGCAGATCGAGTTCCCCATCGTCTACGCCAACGCGCGCGCCGGCCAGGCGTCGCTGGACCCGGACACGCCCGGCGAGGACCTGGGCCCGCTGCTCGACCTCCTGGTGGAGCGGATCCCCGCCCCGTCGTACGAACCGGATCATCCGCTGCAGGCGCATGTGACGAACCTCGACGCGTCCCCCTACGTGGGTCGCCTGGCGCTGTGCCGGGTGCGCCACGGGACGATCCGCCGCGGCGCGCCGGTGGCCTGGTGCCGCGCCGACGGCACCGTGCAGCCCGTGACGGTGAGCGAGCTCTACGTCACCGAGGCGCTGGACCGCGTGGAGGCCCAGGAGGCCGGGCCGGGCGAGATCATCGCCGTGGCCGGCATCCCCGAGATCACGATCGGCGAGACGCTGGCCGATCCGGACGACCCGCGGGCGCTGCCGGTGATCACCGTCGACGAGCCGTCCCTGTCGGTGACGATCGGGATCAACACCTCTCCCCTGGCCGGGCAGGACGGGTCGCGCCTGACCGCCCGCCAGGTCCGCGCGCGGCTGGACGCCGAGCTGGTGGGCAACGTGTCGCTGCGCGTGTACGACACCGAGCGCCCGGACGCCTGGGAGGTGCAGGGCCGCGGCGAGCTCCAGCTGGCGGTGCTGGTGGAGATCATGCGCCGCGAGGGCTTCGAGCTGACGGTCGGCCAGCCGCAGGTGGTCACGCGCGAGGTGGACGGGCGCGTCCACGAGCCGGTGGAGCGGGTGGCGGTCGACGTCCCCGAGGAGTACGTCGGCGTGGTCACCCAGCTGCTGGCGCTGCGCAAGGGCGCGCTGGAGCAGATGGTCAACCATGGGACGGGCCGCGTGCGCATGGAGTACCTGGTCCCGGCGCGCGGGCTGATCGGCTTTCGCACGGAGTTCCTCACCGAGACGCGCGGCACCGGCCTCCTGCACCACGTCTTCGACCGCTGGGCCCCCTGGGCCGGCGAGGTCCGCACGCGACCGACCGGCGCGCTCGTGGCCGACCGGCGCGGCACGACCGCCCAGTTCGCGCTGATGAACCTCCAGGAGCGCGGGACGCTGTTCGTAGGCCCGACCGAGGAGGTCTACGAGGGGATGATCGTGGGCGAGAACGCGCGTGCCGAGGACCTCGACGTCAACGCGGTCAAGGAGAAGCACCTGACCAACATCCGCTCCTCCACCGCCGACGAGCTCGTGCGCCTGGTCCCCCACCGCCAGCTCTCCCTCGACCAGGCCATGGAGTTCCTGCGCGAGGACGAGTGCATCGAGGTCACGCCCTCGACGGTCCGGCTGCGCAAGGTCCACCTCTCGAAGGTCGACCGCACCCGCGCCGCGCGGCGCACCAAGAGCGCCTCCGCCTAGGAGCGCCCATGACACCGATAAGATGCAAAGCGAGCGACACCTGTGACGTTCGCTCCGCGACGATGACTCCCGCACATGACACGCATCGAGTGGACGGATGAGCGCATCGACGACCTGGTGACACACCTCGATCGCCGGTTCGACCGCGTCGACGCGGACATCGCCGGCCTGCGCGGCGAGATGCACGCCGGCTTCGGGGAGCTGCGCGGCGAGATGAACGCCGGCTCCGCCGGCCTACGCGGCGAGATGAACGCCGGCTCCGCCGAGCTGCGCGGCGAGATGAACGCCGGCTTCACGGCGGTCAACGACCGCATCGACGCGGTCCTGGTCCGGATGACGATGATCCTGATGGCGCTGTGCGTCGCGCTGATCGGCGCGATCGGAGCGCTGGTGGGCGCGGTCGGTTTCTAGGCCGTCGCGGCGGCGCGTTCGCGGGCGGCGAGCTCGGCGACACGGGCGCGGTGGGTGGCCCCGCTGCCCAGGAAGGCGCTGTCCAGCTGGGCGCGCTTGAACAGCCAGTGGACGTCGGCCTCCCAGGTGAACCCGATGCCGCCGTGCAACTGGATCGCCGAGCCGGTGGCGGCCCGGGCGGCGTCGCTGGTCCAGGCCTTGGCCATCGCGGCGGCCATCGGCAGCTTGGCCGGGTCGGCGTCCGCGGTCCACGCGGCGTAGTACGCGGTCGAGCGTCCGCCCTCGGTGTCCAGCAGCATCTGCGCCGCGCGGTGCTGGACCGCCTGGAAGGTGCCGACCGGGACGCCGAACTGCTTGCGCTCCTTGACGTACTCGATGCTCATGTCCAGCGCGCGCTGCGACAGCCCGACCATCTCGGCCGACACCGCGGCCAGCGCGCGGTCGATCGCCGCGCCCACGTCGCCCTCCAGGGGCTCGCCGCCCTCGGCGAGCGCGCGGCCATAGCGCCGCGTGGGGTCGATCGCCTCCACCGGCTCGACGCCCGAGCCGTCGCGCACCGTGGCCGTGCGCTCAGCCAGGTCGACCAGGACGACGACGTCGGCGCCGGGCGCGTCGGGGACCAGATCGGCGATGCCGTCGCGCACCGTGCCCAGGGCGCCGCGCAGCTCGCCGGTGGCCAGCCCGCCCAGCCAGCGTTCGCGCTGGGCGTCCGAGCCGGCGTGCTCGAGCGCGCCCGCCGCCAGCACGCTGCCCAGGAACGGGGTGGCCGCGCAGGCGTAGCCCAGCTCCTCCAGCAGCGAGGCGAGCTCGACCGCGCCGAGGCCCTGGCCGCCGTGCGCCTCGGCCACGGCGATCCCGGGCCAGCCCAGCTCGGACAGCTCGCTCCACAGCGCGTCGTCGCGGCCCTGCTCGGCCGCGGCGCGGACCTTCTCCCAGCTCGAGCGGCTGGCCAGGAGGTCGTGCGCCGTGCGCTTGATCTCCTGCTGGTCGTCGGTGAGCGTGAAGCGCATCGTCAGCGGCCCGCCCGGGGGAGGCCGAGAACCCGCTCGGCCACGATGTTCTTGAGGATCTCGGTGGTGCCGCCCTCGATCGAGTTGCCGCGCGCGCGCAGCAGCTCGTAGGCCCACGGGCCGCCGGCGGTCAGCGCCTCGGCGCCCACGATGTCGGGCGCGAACTGGGTGAGCAGCTGGTTGGTCTCCGACCACAGCCACTTGACCAGCGACCCCTCCGGGCCGGGCTGGCCGTACTGCTCGATCACGCTGAGGCCGCGATAGGCGGTGAGGCGCAGGATCTCCGTGCGGATGTGCAGGTCGGCGAGCTTGTCGGCCACGCGCGGGTCCTCCAGCGCGCCGGTCGCCGCCGCCTCGTCCATCAGCTCGTCCAGCAGCTGGCGCAGGCGGACCTGGAGGAAGAACCCCAGACCGGCGCGCTCGTTCATCAGCGTGGTCAGCGCCACCTTCCAGCCGTTGCCCACCCCGCCGACGACGTTCTCGCCGGGGATGCGCGCCTCCTCGATGAACAGCTCGTTGAACTCGGCCTCGCCGGTGATCTGCACGAGCGGGCGGACCTGGACGGCGTCCTGCTCCATGTCCATGAGGAAGTAGGTGAGGCCCTTGTGCTTGGGCGCGTCGCCGTCACTGCGCGCGACGAGCATGCACCACTTGGAGAACTGCGCCCCGCTCGTCCACACCTTCTGGCCCGTGACGACCCAGTCGTCGCCGTCCGGGACCGCGCGCGTCTTGAGCGCGGCCAGGTCGGAGCCGGCGTCGGGCTCGGAGAAGCCCTGGCACCAGATCTCCTCCGCCGACAGGATCGTGGGGAGATGGCGCTCCTTCTGCTCGTCGGTGCCCCAGACCATCAGGGTGGGGCCGCCGAGCAGCAGGCCGAGCACGTTGGCGGGCAGCGGCGCCCGGGCGCGGCCCATCTCCTCGAAGAAGATCGCGGTCTCCATCAGCGTCGCGCCGCGCCCGCCGTACTCCGTCGGCCAGTGAACGCCGGCCCAACCGCCCTCGTTCAGCTGCCTCTGCCAGTCGCGCCGCCACGCGTAGTCGGCCTCCTCCCCCTGCGGCCGGTCCCCGGCCGGGTTCGCGGCCAGCCACTCGCGCAGCTCGTCGCGGAAGGCGGTCTCCTGGTCGGTGAAGGTGAGGTCCATGGAGGGGCGGCGTACCCTAGCTCGCTCGCAGCCGCGACCACCCCGCCGAAACGGCCAGAGCGGCGGCGGCCGAGAGCGGTGCGAGCGCGGGCACGACGAAGCGGTAGTCGTAGCCCTTGGTCAGCATCGGGAAGAGGAGCAGCGCGAACCCGATCAGCGCGAACAGGCGCGCGGCGGCGCGCGGGCGGCCGCGCACGAGCCATGGAGCCGGCGCGGCGAGCAGGAGCAGCAAGACCATGAGCGGTCCCTCGAACCGGGTGATCCGCTCGTACCCCTTGAGCAGCGCAAGGTCGCCGTGGTGCATACGGTCGTGCGGGTAGTAGCGGCCCTGCCAGTAGGCGACGAAGTCATTGCGCCCGCTGTGCAGGTCCGGGCCGCCGAGGAGGAACCCGACGAGGTCGTCGCCGGAGAGGTCGCCATAGGAGGGGTGGCCCGGCACGACGAGGCGAATCGCGTCGTCGGCGACGGCGGCGAGGTAGTCGCCGGGCTGTCCGCGCAGCGCCGCGAGGGAGAAGCGGCGCAGCTTGGCGGGCGCGCCGGGATCGGTCGATACGTAGTACGGCGGTCCGAACGCGCGCTGCGCGGGCGACTCGGGACTGAAGACGTAGAACTGAGCGCCTCGCCCGTTGCGCGACGCCGGGGCGAGCGGGTCGCACAGCGGCTCCGTACCCGCCGGCGGGTCGAAGCGCGCACAGTCGGCGAATGGCGCCACGCGCCCGTAGAAGTTCCAGACGCCGTTGGTCGTGACGCCGCCGCGACCCGTCTCGGCGTGGCGCCAGGCGACGTAGCCGCCCACGATTGCGACCGACACGGCGAGCGCGATCCCCGCGCGCACAACGGTGGCCCGGGTCGGCCGGCGCGCGGAGAGCAGCAGCCACCCCACGACCAGGGGGGCGAGGAACAGGCCGGCCTCGCGTACCGTCCCGGCGAGTCCGGCGCACCCCCCCGCCGCGACCGCCCAGCCGAGTCCGCCGCGCTGCGCCCGGACGGCGGCGTACAGGATCCCCGCCAGCAGAAGCATGAACAGCGTCTCGCTCAGCGCCGCGTGCTCGAGGAACAGCTGCGTGCCGCCGAGGCACGTCACGGCGGCCGGCACGAGGCCCAGCCCGGCCGGCGCCCCGCTCGCACGCACCGCCAGGAAGAGGAGGACCCCCGTCGCCAGCCCCATCGCGTGCTGCACGAGCGTCACCAGCAGCAGGTGCGGCGTCACCCAATGCAGCGCGATCAGGAACAGCGAGTAGCCGACCGTGCGGAAGGGATCGGTGAACGCGCCCTCCACCCCGTTCTGGAAGTAGATGCCGCTGTCGGAGTAGCCGGTGATCGCCGGGCGCCACTCCACGACGAAGTACGCGCGGAGCAGGACGCCCGCGACGACGAGCAGCGCCAGCGCCGTCAGCTCGGGACGGCGGGCGGCGAGCGCGCGACGGCGCTCAGCGCGCGCCGGCGGTGCCGCGACGTCTGGCATCACGACGGACCGTGGGCGAGCTGGACTTCTTGGGACGGACGACCGGCGGCCTGCGCCCCGCCTCGGCCGCGATCGCGCGCAGGCAGTGCTCGCGGTTCTCCTTGGTCTGCTCGCGATAGACCTCCGGGAGGTCCGGCAGCTTCAGCAGCCGGTTGCATGCCGCGAGCCCCTGCTTTGGCTGGCCGACCCAGTAGGCCGTGATCGAGTACTCGAAGAGCAGGCCCCAGCGGTAGACCCATGGCGCGACGAACAGGACGTCGTCCGGGACGCGCAGCGGGCGCAGGCGCTCCGCCACGCGGGCGAACTGGTGCGCCGCGCGGTACTGCTCGCGCACGCGCAGGCGGCTGGCCAGCTCGTAGACCGACTCCAGGCGCTCCGGCCGGGCCTCCCAGGCGGCGACGAAGGCGTCCATCGCCTGGGGCCACTCGTCCGCGTCGGCGTGCAGGACGCCGACCTGGTGCAGCGCCCAGAAGACCTCCTCCCCCCAGCCGCCCATCCCGGCGCGCCGCCGGTAGAGCTCGATCGCGCGCTCGCGCTCGCCCAGGTCGCGGTGCGTCTGAGCGAGGTAGAAGGCCGCGCGCCCGTTCGTCGGGTCGCGCTCGAGGTCGGCGGCGAGGAGCTCGGCGTCGCGGTGCCAGCGGCCGTCGCGCGCGCCGCCGTCGGCCCAGTGGTCGATGACCACGCCGTCCAGGCGCGCCACGTCCTCGGGATCGTCGGAGGCGATGTACTCGTGCGCGGCGCCGACGAAGCGCCACAGCCGGTCTCCCTTGACCAGCCTCTTGTTGTGGAACTCGAAGTCGCCGGAGTGGCGGACCATGTAGGCGTCGGCGGTCAGGCGGTCCAGTGCCCCGTCCTCGATCGTTACCGTCCAGTCCGCGTCGAGCAGCAGCAGATAGTCCGCCTTCCCGCGCGCCAGGCGCATGACCTCGGACCGGTTGTGGCCGAAGTCGACCCACTCACGCTCGTGAAGCTCACCCGGGAGGTCGGCCAGCGCGCGCCGGATCACGTCCTGCGTACCGTCGACTGACCCCGTGTCGCAGATCACCCACGAGTCGATGTGGCCCCGCACCGAGTCGATGCACCGCTCGATGACCGCCGCCTCGTCGCGCACGATCATGGCCAGGCAGATGGACGGCCGGGAGGTGGGACCCTCGCGCGCCGCGGTCAAGGCGTGGTGCCCGACACGGTGACCGCCTGGATCGTCAGCCGGTGCACCGTCGTCTGGCCGGTGCAGCCCAGCGTGACGGTGCCGGTCGACGTGCCGGACGCCGCGAAGGTGAGGGTGATCTCGCCCCCCATCGTGAGCGGCGTCCCGCGGCGGACCTCGGACGTCGAGCCGATGGTCAGCGTGCATGTGACCGTCGACACCGACGAGACGTCTGCTGCCGCCGTGGCGCGCACGGGCCCGGACGCCGTCGCGAGGGAGTGCTGTCCGGTGGCTCCCGCTCCGGTGGCGCCGGTTGGCGCTACGGTGCTCGAACTCGCGTGCGGACCGCCCGTCGCGCCCGTCGCGCCCGTCGGCCCGGGCGGGCCGGCCGGACCGGCGGGGCCGGGGACGCTGCTTCCGGTCGCGCCCCCCGCGCCGATGTCTCCGGTGGGCCCAGTCGCGCCGGTCGGGCCCGTCGCGCCCGTCGGGCCCGACGCGCCCTGAGCGCCGGTGTCGCCGGTCGCGCCGGTCGCTCCCGTCGCGCCGATCCCGGTCGCGCCCGTCACGCCCTCGGCTCCCGTGCCACCGGTGGCCCCGGTCGCACCGGTGGCGCCGGTCGCACCTGTCGCGCCGGTCGCGCCCGTCGCACCCGTGCCGGCCGTCGCGCCCGTCGCACCCGTGCCGCCCGTCGCGCCGGTGGCGCCGGCAGCACCCGTCGCGCCCTGAGCCCCCGCGGCGCCCTGGGCACCAGGGGCGCCGGTCGCCCCCTTTACGCCCTGCGCACCGGCTGCACCGGTCGCGCCAGTGGCGCCGATACTGCCGGTCGCGCCGCGTCGGCCGGTCGCCCCGCGGCGGCCACGCGGCCCGCGGCGACCACGGAGGACGATGCTCGAACGGGCGCGCACGTCGGAGCCGGGTCCTGTCGGCCCCTGCGCGACCGCGGGCCGCGCGCCGGAACCGGCGGCGTCGGCCTCGACGCGGCCGAGCACGGCCAGCCCGAGCAGGAGCGCCGCCACAAGCCGCGCCGTCCGCGTGCGCGCGAGCATCATGGCGTCACCTGGATCGCCTGGAGGTGGAAGTCGCTGAAGGTCGCGCCCGAGCACGTGATCGAGACGTCACCGGCCGTCGTCGTGGCGGTCCCCTGGAGGACGAACTGCGTGTAGGTGTCGGTGGCGAGCGACGCCTGCTGCGTCTCCAGCGCCGTGCCGTCGACGCTCAGGTTGCACGTCGCGGTCGCGCCCGGGTTCGCGTAGACCTGGACGTCGCCGACGATCGCGAGCGGCGTGCCCGACTGCCCCGTCGACAGCGTCAGCCCGGTGGGTCCGGCGCCGGAGGCGCCGAAGACGTGCGACGGGCCGGTGGCCCCGGTGGCCCCCGTCGGACCCGTCCCGGTCGCGCCGGTTGTGCCCTGCGCACCAGGAGTCGTCTGGTCCGCGCCGGTGGGGCCCGTCGGGCCGGTCGGCGACGCACCCGTGGCGCCGCGTGGTCCCGGCGCCGTGCCGTCGGGGCCCGTCGCGCCAGTCGGACCCGTCGCACCGGTCACTCCGGTCGCGCCGGTCACGCTGGCGCCTGTGGCGCCGGTGGCACCGGTCGACCCGGTGGCGCCCGTGACCCCGGTGGCCCCCGTCGCGCCCGTCGCACCGTCAGAGCCGGTGGAACCAACGACGCCCGTGGAGCCCGTCGCTCCGGCAGCGCCAGCCGAGCCAGTGGCCCCCGTGGCGCCGGCCGCGCCCGTCGCGCCGGTGACGCCCTGGGATCCGGCCGCGCCCGCCACGCCCTCCACCCCTGCCGCGCCGGTTGCGCCGGTTGCGCCGGCGGCGCCCGTGGCGCCGGGGGCGCCCGCGCCGCCGCGCGGACCGCGCACACCCCGGTATCCGCGGAGACCCCGCGGGCCGCGGCGAGGAGTCTGCGCGGCGCCGGCCGTGGGCGACCCCTCCTGTCCGCGCAAACTGGTCGCGCCGGTATCGGCGGCCACGGCGGGCGCGTCGCCGCGGACGGCGCCGAGCGTGGCGAGGAGGCCACCGACGAGCCAGGCACGACGGTCGCGGACCAGGACGAGACGATTGTCGCGCATGACCGGCATCAGTTGATCGCGTCCAGGCTGATGGCTTGGATCCGCAGGTCCGAGAAGGTGGCGCTGTTGGTGGCGAAGCACTGCACGCGCACCACGCCGCTGCCCGCCGCGGTGTCGGTGCCGACGAGCGTCAGCGTCTCGCCGCCGGTGTTGGCGACCGCACTCACCGGGACGGTGACCTGCTGGCCGTCGAGGATCGTCCCGTCGAGGGTCAGCTCGCAACGCGCCAGTCCGGTCGCGCCGGTGGCGCGGTCGACCTGCACGTTCGCGGTGATCGCGAGGTTCGCGCCGGGAGCCGTCGCGAGCGCCACGTTGGGCCCCGTCACGCCTGTGGCGCCCGATGCCGAGGTATACATGTGCGTGTTGCCCGAAGGCCCCGTGGCGCCCGTCGGGCCCCCCACGCTCGCGCCGGTCGCGCCGGTCGGGCCGGGCATGTCGGCGCCGGTCGCGCCCGTAGGGCCCTTGGCGCCCTTCCCCCCGGCAAAGCCCTGGGGGCCGGTCGGCCCCGGCGCGCCCGTCGCGCCGGTCACGCCCTGCGCGCCCTGCGCACCGTCGGCCCCCGTGGGGCCGGGGGTCCCCGTGGCGCCGGTCCCGCCCGTGGCGCCGGTGGCACCGGTCGATCCGGTGGCGCCCGTAACACCCGTGGCCCCGGTGGCGCCCGTCGCGCCGGTCGAGCCGGTCGAGCCGGTCGCGCCGGTCGCCCCCGTCGCGCCGGCAGAACCGCTCGAGCCGGTGGCCCCGGTCGTGCCGCTCGCGCCCGTTGCCCCGCGGGCGCCGGCGGCGCCGACCGCCCCCACGGCGCCCTGCGCCCCAGTGGCACCGGTGGCTCCGGTGGCTCCCGCGGCTCCCCGGCGACCTGTGAACCCCCGCGGACCGCGACGGCCCCGAGGGCCTCGGGGACCGCGAACCACCGCGCTGGTCCGAGCCTGGGCCGCACCAGCGATGCGCGGCGGCGCGGAGCCCGCGCGCGCCTGGCTGTCGGCCGCGGCGGGGTCGGCCTTCAGCGGCACCGCGAGCATGCCGATCGCGACGATCCCGAAGCAGCTCCTCCACCGCCCCGTTCCACTGATCTTCCACCGTACGGGCGTGTCGAATTCCAAGGCCGCGCGAAGATAGACCATTAGTCAGGGAATTGCTATAGGTTGACGACAACTATGCGCTCGAAAGTTCTCATCTGTGGTCTGCTCGGTGGGCTCATCGCTCCCGCCCTCACGGGGTGCGGGTCCGACGAGCGCAAGATCCTCGACACCGAGCGCATCGAGCGGGCGATCCAGGACACGATCTTCCAGAAGCGCCATATCCGCGCTCAGGTCTCCTGCCCCGCCGGTACAGAGCAGAAGAAGGGCGTGCGGTTCACGTGCACCGCGACGTATCCGCGCGGTAGGAACCCGTTCGTTGTCACGCAGGACGATGACCGCGGAGCCGTGCACTACGAGGGCATCGCCGCCGGCGGCGCACCCGCCGCCCCCTAGAAGGTCCGTACCTGCTGCGCCGGCCATTGCCCGGAACAACGCGCCGCACCGCGCTTATGTGACTATGACTCCGCCCAGCAGCAGCTTCACCTGGATGTCCAGCACCGCGGGCTGCAGTTCGGCCAGGCCCTCGGCTCCGGCGGCGGTGAGGCGATCGGTGACCAGCTCGTTGATCGCGCCGACGCAGGCGCGGAAGACGTAGGGCTGCAGGTCGGGCAGCGCGGGCAGGTCGCGCCGGGCGGCGGCGTGGGCGTCGGCGAGCTGGCGGGCGAAGCGCGCGTGGACCTCGGCTCGGCGCGCCAGCGCCGGCGGGCCCGCGGCCAGGACCTCCACCAGGAAGGTGCGCGCGAGCGACGGGTTGGCCTCCAGCATCTCCAGGTACGCCGTCGTTCCGGCCTGCGCCGCGCCGATCCAGTCGGGCGCCGCGGCCTGGATGGCCTCGTCGATCCCCTCCATGAGCAGCTCGACGCCCACGTCGTAGGCGGCGAGGAAGCACTCCTCCTTGTTGGCGAACTGCTCGTAGAACGTCTTGCGCGAGACCCCGGCCCGCTCGATCACGTCGGCCACCGCCACGCGCGCGTAGCCCTTCTCGGCCACCGCGTCCGCCATGGCGGCGAGCAGGCGCTCGCGCTGGGACTCCCAGACCACCTGGCGCGAGGCGGCGTGGCGCCCGCGCGGCAGGACGGCGCGGGCCTCGCTCGTCGGTCCGGTTTGGGGGTTGTAACTCATGGGAACAACAGTGTACACTCGAAAACAGCGCTGTTTCTACGAAGGGGACGAGACCGCCATGGACACCCAGCAGCACACGCGCATCGCCATCGTCGGGACGGGGTTCGGCGGACTGGGAATGGCCATCCGGCTCAAGCGCGACGGCGTCGAGGACTTCGTCGTCCTGGAGCGCGGATCCGACGTGGGCGGCACCTGGCGCGACAACACCTACCCCGGCGCGGCCTGCGACGTGCCCTCGCGCCTGTACTCCTTCTCCTTCGCGCCCAACGCGGACTGGAGCCGTTCCTTCTCGCCCCAGAACGAGATCCTCGACTACCTGCGCGACTGCGCGCGGCGCTACGGCGTCCTCCCCCACATCCGCTTCCAGACGACCGTCCAGAGCGCCGAGTGGGACGACGCCGCGCAGCGCTGGCGGATCGCCACCAGCGCCGGCGAGCTGACCGCCGACGCGCTGGTCTCCGCCAGCGGTGGGCTCAGCGACCCCAAGACGCCCGACATCCCGGGCATCGAGGACTTCCGCGGCGAGATCTTCCACTCCGCCGCCTGGAACCACGACCACGACCTGACGGGCGAGCGCGTGGCGGTCGTGGGCACCGGCGCCTCGGCGATCCAGGTCGTGCCGGCGATCCAGCCCGAGGTCGGCCACCTCGACCTCTACCAGCGCACCCCGGCCTGGGTCATCCCCCGCAACGACCGCGACTTCAGCCGGGTCGAGCGCGTCCTCTACCGCCGCGTCCCGGGGCTCCAGCGCCTCGCCCGCGCCGCGATCTACTGGAGCCGCGAGCTCTACGTCCTGGGCTTCACCCGCCACCGCTGGCTCATGAAGGGCCCCGAGCGCCTGGCCCGCCGGATGCTCAAGGCGCAGGTGCCCGACCGCGAGCTGCGGCGCCGGCTCACGCCGGACTACGCCATCGGCTGCAAGCGGATCCTCATCTCCAGCGACTACTACCGCGCGCTGGCGCAGCCCAACGCGGACGTGGTCACGAGCCCGATCGCCGAGGTGCGCGAGCGCTCCGTCGTGACGGCCGACGGCCGCGAGCGCCCCACGGACACCATCGTCTTCGCCACCGGCTTCCAGGTCACGCCCCCTCCCATCACCCGCCACGTCCGCGGGCGCGACGGCACCACCCTGGCCGACCACTGGCGCGCGGGCGGGATGCAGGCCCACCGCGGGACGACCGTCGCCGGCTTCCCCAACCTGTTCTTGATCGTCGGCCCCAACACCGGCCTGGGCCACACCTCGATCGTGCACGTCATCGAGTCCCAGATCCAGTACGTGCGCGAGGCGCTGCGCACGCTGGAGCGCACCGGCGCCGCCGCGCTCGAGCCGCGCCAGGACGCCCAGGACCGCTGGAACGCCCGCGTGCAGCGCGATCTCGAGGGGTCGGTGTGGCAGGCCGGCGGGTGCGCCAGCTGGTACCTGGACGACCACGGCCGCAACACGACGCTGTGGCCGGGCTACACCTTCCGGCTGCGCGCGCTGCTGCGCGAGTTCGACGCGCCCAACTACACGCTCGAGGCACGCCGCCCCGCGGCGGCCCCCGAGCCCGGGCCGCGACACCGGCCCGAGCCGGTCCCCGCCTAGCGCAGGCCGGCCAGGCGCAGGTACGAGCGCAGCCGCGCCGGCGTGCGCGCCGCCTCGGCCGAGGCGACGGCGACGTAGCGCACGTGCCCGCGGCGCACGCCGAAGACCAGACGCGCGCCCGAGCGCAGCCGTCGCGCCCTCACGTCCGCGGTCCCGAACCGCGCGGCCTTCCCGCGCAGCAGCCGCACCGGCTGCCCGACGCCGACGTGCAGGGCCTTGTGGCCCGGCGCCGTGCTGGCGATCAGGCCGACGCGCTGGCCCGGCGTGAAGGCGACCACCGCGCGGTAGCGGGCGTCCTGCAGCGTGTTGGGGCCCTTGACGCAGTAGGTCCACGTCCGCCCGCGCGTCCGCGGCTGCCCGCCGCTGCGCAGCGCCTGGTCGGGCGTCGAGTCCAGGCGCACCCGGTTGGCGCCGGTGGCGGTGAAGATCCCGCGGTGCGAGCGGCACTCCGGGCCCGGCACGCCGTCCGCGCGCTCCCACATCTGCAGGTAGGCCTCGGCGCCACGCTGCAGGTCGTCGATCATCTCCTGCCCGGCCAGGTGGCGGACGTCCTCGATGTAGTCGGGATACAGGCCGTACTGCGCGACGCCGTCCTGGTTGATGTCCCACACCCGCTGGCCCGAGTGCGCACGGTCGAGCGTCACCGACCCGTCGGGCGACTTGAAGGGATAGGTCACCGGGTTGGGGCCGTTGCGGGGGCCGCCCTGCGTCCCGAATCCGCCGGCGTCGGCGCCCCACCCGAACCCGAAGACGTACTTCGGGTCGCGCATCGGCTTGATCGCCTTCCAGTTGCGGACGAAGCTCGTGGCCGAGTTCGGCTTGGGGATGACGAGGCCGCCGAGCTTGAAGATCCGCGGGAAGGCGTCGGGAGTGCTCCAGCTGTGGCTGGAGATGACGCCGGAGTAGCGCTTGCTCTCCAGGATGGAGAGCACGTTGTTGCGCGCGAGGACCCCGAGGTGGTCGGGGTCGACGATCATCTTCTTGTCCATCATCCGGCGGACGAGGTGCTCGCCGAGCTGCGTCAGGCCCTTGGTGTTGCAGTGAGGCGGATCGGGATACAGCGGCAGCGTCCCCGGCGGCAGGAACGACTGGATGATGTTGCCGGCCAGCGAGTCGCCGCCGGTCCCCGGCGCCGTGGCCTGCGGCTCGTCGCTGGCCTGGTGCATCGGGTCGCGCGGGTTCGCGGGACAGGTCTGGAAGCGCCAGTAGTGCCCGGTCGCGTAGCGGTTGCCCTGGTTGACGATCAGCCCGGTGTTCCCGGCGTCGCCCGCCACGCCGCCCAGGGCGTTGTCGAACTTGTTGATCAGCTCCATGTCGCGCACGCCCATCCCGTGCACGAGGTCGAGCAGGCGGTCGATCTGCGCGGTGCTGCACTGGGGGACGTCGTTGGTCTCGCCGCAGTCGAAGAGCTTGGACACCTCGATCCCCAGGACGACGGCGAGCTTGCCCTGGTTGACCACGCGTCGCGCCTCGTACGGGTTGGTGACGATCCGGAACCAGCCCTTCCCCGGGCCGCCGTACTGCGCGTCGATGTAGTCCTGGAACTCGTGGGTGCTGTGCCACTGGCGGATCACGCTCTCCATCTCGTTGCAGCTGTTCTGCTTGAGGGGATAGACCTCACAGAGCACGGCGTTCTCCACGAGCAGGTTCACGTAGACCCGCAGACCGCCGCGCCAGGCGCGCTCCAGCCACTTCCAGTAGGTCTGCTCGTGCACGACCGACCCGTGGTTGGGCCAGTCCTTGAAGGTCGGCCAGCCGACGGGATCGTGTGCGGTCTGACCGGCGTAGACGGTGTCCACGCCGTTGACCGCGCCGTTGCCGGGGTAGTGCTCGGGGCAGTCGACCAGCGCGTAGGGAGCGCCGAAGCGGTGCCACGGCCGCCCGCAGTGGACCTTCCCGCCCAGGAACTGCCAGGCCATCAGGTGCATGTGGGCCTCGACCATCCCCTTCGACTCGCCGTACGAGAGCGGAGCGCGGTACGGGGTGCCGGTGGCGTTGACGTCGACCTCCGGGTACTCGGGACAGCCCTGCGCCGGCGCGAAGGTGAAGCGCCCGGCGGCGCCGGGGTCGACCAGGACGAGCGCGCCGGCGGCGTTGGTGGCCAGGGCCTTCTTGAGGGACGGCAGCGTGAGCTTGAACGCGTTGCCGTCCACGTCGACCCGCCAGTCCGCGGCGTCGGTCGCCTCCGTCGCGGCCGTGACCAGGTTGGTCGTGTCGTTGCCCGTCAGGAAGTCGCGCTTGACGCCATAGAGCAGGTAGCTGCCGAGATCGGTGGCCTGCATCCGGAAGGGTCCGGAGTCCGTCGCGACCAGGCGCCCGAGCGACTCCGAGCGCAGCCCGTAGCAGCCGTGCACCAGCTCGTAGCGCGAGTCCGCGGTGAGCGCGGACGCCGACGCAGGGACGAGCAGCGCGCACAGCGCCGCCGCGGCCGCCGCGCGGCGCATCCGGCGCCGCGTTTTGCGTGTCCCCAAGCTCACCTGAAGACGATTCAACCACCCCGGCCAAGGGGAGGGCGTCGGTACCGTGTCGCGCATGGCCTTCTCGGACCCCGATGTGCTGGTGCTCGGCGGCGGCGGCATCCTCGGCGAGGCATGGATGAGCGCGCTGCTGGCCGGCGCGACGGAGGCGTCGGGATGGGACCCGCGCGAGTGCGAGGGCTTCGTCGGGACGTCGGCGGGCTCGATCGTCGCGGCGGCCCTGGCCGCGGGCGTCGACCCGCGCGAGCGGCTCGGCGAGCTGCCCGAGCCGCCGGCCGTGAGCGCCGAGGCGGTGGAGGCGGGCGGGCTGCGCCGGGCGCTGGAGGCCGGCCTGGCCGCCGGCGGCGCCGCGGCCGCGCCGCTCGTGGCGCTGGGGCTGCGCTCGACCGCGCCGGGCGGGGCGCTGGTCCGCCGCGCCGCGCTGTCGCGTGTCCCCGAGGGCCGGCGGTCGCTGGCCGCGCTGGGCCGGGAGGTGGACCGCGCCGGCGCGAGCTTCGACGGGCGCCTCGCCGTCTCGACCGTGGAGTTCGAGAGCGGCCGCCGCGTGATGTTCGGCCAGCCGGGCGCGCCCGCGGCGTCCGTCGGCGACGCCGTGCAGGCGTCGTGCGCGATCCCGGGCGTGTTCCGGCCCGTGCGCATCGGCGACCGGCGCTACGTGGACGGCGGCGTGTGGAGTCCGACCAGCCTGGACCGCGCGCCCGCCTCCCGCGGCACGGGGGTGCTGTGCCTGAACCCGACGGGCTCGGTCCGCGCGCTCGGCGTGCTGTCGCGCTCGGTCGCGGCGGTCGAGGCGCTGGCGCTGGAGCGCCGGGGCGCCCGGGTGCGGATCGTGGCGCCGGACGCCGCGTCGGTGGCGGCGATCGGCCCGAACCTCATGGACCCGCGCCCGCGCGCGAAGGTGATCGCCGCCGGCCTGGCCCAGGGCCGCGCCCTGGCGGGCCGCCGCGCCCGCCGCGCGGCGTAGGTACGAGGCGGGCGGGGCGCTTCAACCGGCTGCCGGTGCGGGTAGGAGAACGACAAGCAACCCGGAGGCGACCATGGCCAAGGACCACGGACCCGCGGTGAAGGACGATCGGACCTACGAGGCGCTGCGCGACGACGGCGCGAGCAAGGAGAAGGCGGCCCGCATCGCCAACGCGAAGGCGGGCGGCGAGGACGTCAGCCGCAAGGGCGGCCAGGCGGAGGACTACGAGGACCGCACGAAGGAGGAGCTCGAGGAGCGCGCTCGCGAGCTCGACATCGAGGGCCGCTCGCAGATGAGCAAGGACGAGCTCATCGACGCGTTGCGCAACCACTGACGCGGCCACGCCGCGCCGGGCGTTGCGCCTCAGTGGCAGGCGGCGTTGCGCGCGGTGGCGCGGGCGCGCATCTGCGCGAGCTCGAGTGCGGCGCGGGCCGCCCGGACACGGCGGGCCGCGCGGGCGCGGGTGCGGCGGCTGTGTGCGCGCGCGGCGCGGTGGCGCGCCGCGGCGAGGCGCCGGCGGGCCGCCGCGACCGCGGGGTCGGGCCGGCAGGCCGGGGCGGGGCGGGTGACCGGAGGCGTGGTCGTCGGGGCCCCGCTCGGCGAAGTCGCCGGCGCGTCGCCGCCCAGGCCCGTCTCGCCGTCGGCCGGGACGGTGGCCAGGCGGCCGAAGTCCTGTACGCCCGTGGCGCCGCGGTTCCCCCAGCGCTCGCCGGCGGGGTTGCCCAGCGCGAAGCCGGTGCCGACCACGTTGTAGCCCGTGTAGAGCATGTTCTCGTTGTGGCCGGGGCTGGTCCGCCACTGCTCGAACATCGACTGGGGCGTCACGTCGGTCGCCCAGGCGATGTTCTCGCCGGCGCCGGTGGGGAAACCCACGGCGCGGGCGCGGTCGCTGGGATCGAGCCCCTCGGGCGTGTCGTGGGCGAAGTAGTGGCGCGCCACCATGTCCTGCGCGTGGGCCCGGGCCGCCTGGTTCAGGCGCGCGTCGGCCACGAGGGCCGTGCGTCCGTTCGCCACGCGGTACTGGTTGACCAGGCAGAGCATGGTGCCCTCGGCGGCCGCGGCGTCGGCCACGGGGACGTCCGCGCCGGCGCACGCGGCGGAGGCGGCGGAGGGCAGGGCGACGAGGCCGCCGCAGGCGGCGAGGGACAACAGCAGCGCGGTGACGAGACGCCTCACGCCACCCGGATCGGCGCCCGGCGCCGGGTTTTTCAGCCGGCGGCGCGGGGCATCGGACGTCCGTCCAGGGATGTCCCAGGCCAGGTCCGACCGGCGCTCAGGATTCGGGGGTGCCGCGCAGAAGCGCCATGAGCTGGTCCGCCGCCAGCGAGACGTGGCGACGGCGAACCGCGGGGTCGCGCAGGTCGCGCTCAAGCGCCGCCAGCAGCGTGTTCTCGTGGACCAGCGGCGCGTAGGCCAGGCTCACGAACAGCAGGACCGCGTCGCGCACGCGGAAGGACGCGAGCCCGCGCCGCCGGGCGACCGCGCGGACCGCCCCGAACGCGCGCTCCAGCGCTTCGGACTCGCGGTCGACGGCGCGCAGCCGGTGCGCCCCGTCCAGCTCCTCGCGCGCGATGAAGCGCGCGAACGCCGGCCGCCCCAGGACGAACTCCATGTAGCCGCCGACCGCCCGCGCCAGCGCGGGGCGCAGCTCGGCGGCGGTCGCGTCCGACTCCGCCCACACGTGCAGCGGGGCGACGGCGGCGGCCGTCGCCTCCTGGCGGTCGGCGAACACGCGCTCCAGAACGGCGCGGTAGAGGTCCTCCTTGGACCCGAAGAAGTAACTGGGGGCTCCGCGCGACAGGCCGGCGCCCGCGCCGACGTCGCTCAGGCTCGTGCCGTCGAAGCCGCGTCGCGCGAACAGCGTCTCGGCGGCCTCCAGGATGGCGGCGCGGCTGCGTGCCGCGTCGCGCCCGGCAGTCACGGCGCGACCAGCCGGGCGGCCGCTTCCAGCCGGTCGTCCCCGTAGAACAGCCGGCGCCCCACCGCCAGGGTGGGCACGCCGCGCACGCCCGCGTCCCACGCCGCCTCGGTCGCCTGGCGCAGCCGGCGCTTGATCGCGTCGGTTCCGATGGCTTCGCGCATGGCGTCCGCATCCAGCCCGGCGTCCTGCGCGGCGGCGGCCAGCGTGTCGACGTCGGAGACGTCCTGGCCGCGGACGAACGCGCGGCGGTAGGCGGCGTGGGTGAAGGCGTCCACGGCGCCCCGCTCCTTGGCCCACGTGGCGGCGCGCATCGCGGGGAGGCCGCCGACCGGCCAGCCGGGCGGCCAGGCCACCGGCGGGAGCCCGTAGGCGCCCGCGCGCCGCTCGATCTCGGCGACGTGGCGGTCGCGCTCCGGCGTCTGGCTCCACGATCCCGATCCGCGCCGCTGGAAGATCGCGCCGAGCAGCACCGGCTCGAGCTCGGGCGCGACACCGAGCACCGCTGCCGCGCGGGTCGTGGCGAGGTAGGCGTACGGAGAGCCCAGGTCGAAGTACAGCCGAGGCTTGCTTGTCACTCAGCAAGTTATACAGGCCGGCGCCAAGGCCGCCCCGCGGTGGGGGCGGCCTGGCCGGCGGTCAGCGGCGGAACTTCGTGCAGTCGCCGCCCTGGCCCGAGCCGAAGCCGGTGTCGAACGCCTGGGCCATGGCCTTGGCCGCCTGAGGGCTGCCGGCCGTGGTGGCCACCAGCTTCGCGGCCTCGGCGATGTCGCCGGGCTGGAGCAGCTTGCGCTGGTAGACCGAGGCGGACCAGATGCCGGCCAGGCAGCTGGCCGTGAGGGTGTCGGCGGCGGTCGGCTTCGCCCCGCTCTGGCCGATCTGGCGCAGGATGTCCTGGCCCCACAGGTAGGCGATCGGGAAGGCGACGGCGAAGTCGCCGATCGGCTCGGCGTTCTCGGCGAACCACGCGGTTGGCAGGACCATCGCGTCCCCGCACAGATAGGGATGCGTGACGTCGGTGCACTGGCCCGGGCCGGCACCGCCCGGCTCGACGACGGCGATCGTCAGGGGGCGGAACCGCACCTGCTTGCGGTTGAACGCCTCCTGCCAGAACGCGCCGACGTCGCTGGCCAGGAGCTGGACCTGCTGCGGGAGCGGCTTGTCGGCGACCCCGGCGATGTTCGGCCGGCGCAGGGCGTTGGCGCGCCGGGCCGACAGCGCGCGCAGCGCGAGTCCCGTCGCCGGCTTGGTCGCGCCGGCGGCGCCGGACGACGCCGGGGCCCGGGTGGTGATGCCCTGGGCCGCGGGCTTCGGCGTCGAGGTGGAGGCGGACTTGTCCGACTTGCTGTCGCTGCCGCATCCGGCCATGAGGGCCAGGACCGCGGGAACGGCGAGGAGCGCTGTGCGAGAGGTGTACATGCGTCCCACACTACGCCACGCCCGCATCGGGCCCGGGGCGGGAGACCGGATGCTGGAGAATCGCGGGGTGAGCATGACCCGGCCCGAGACCCGCTACGCCCGCAGCGGGGACGTGCACGTCGCCTACCAGGTGTTCGGCGAGGGCGACGTGGACCTGGTGGTGGTCAACGGCTACCTCGCGCACCTCGACCTGGCGTGGGAGCACCCGCCCGCGGCGCGGTTCCTGGAGGGCCTGGCCTCGTTCGCCCGGGTGATCAACTTCGACCGCCGCGGCTCCGGCCTCTCGGACCCGGTCGCCG
Organism: Solirubrobacteraceae bacterium; assembly: GCA_033856025.1. Classification (GTDB taxonomy): domain Bacteria; phylum Actinomycetota; class Thermoleophilia; order Solirubrobacterales; family Solirubrobacteraceae; genus AC-38. The sequence goes on from JAWVFQ010000037.1 coordinate 20,023, forward strand.
AGCCCCCCACGCTGGAGGAGCGCATGGACGACGTGCGCGCCGTGATGGACGCCGCGGGCTCCGAGCGGGCGGCGCTCATGGGGATCTCGGAGGGCGTGAGCATGTGCATCCTGTTCGCGGCCACGTACCCCGAGCGCACCCAGGCGCTGGTCGCGTGTGGCGGGATGGCCCGCTCCACCGAGGCGCCGGACTACCCCTGGGCTTCCCCCGCCGCCGCCCTCGCGGAGGCCAGCCAGGAGCTGGTCGCCCCGCACTGGGGCGAGGGCGCCTCGATCGAATTCGCCGCCCCCAGCCAGGCCGGCGACCCCGAGGCGCGCGCGCACTACGCGCGGCTGGAGCGCGGCACCGCCAGCCCGGGGATGCTCACCGGGCTCGTCCGCATGTTCCTCGACCTCGACGTGCGCGATGTGGTTCCTCAGGTCCACGTCCCCGCGCTGGTCCTGCACCGCCGCCACGACGCGCTGGTCAACATCGGCAACGGGCGCTGGCTGGCCGAGCATCTCCCGGACGCGCGGCTCGTCGAGCTCGAGGGCTCCGATCACAACCTCTGGTACGGCGACGTCGAGGCGACGCTGGGCGAGATCCAGGAGTTCCTGACCGGCGCCCGCGACGCTCCGGAGCCGCAGCGCACGCTAGCCACCGTGCTGTTCACCGACATCGTCGACTCCACGCGCACCGCCACCGAGCTGGGCGACGCGCGCTGGCGCGAGCTGCTGGAGCGCCACCAGGCCACGGTGCGCGCCGCGCTGAGTCGCTTCGGAGGCCGCGAGGTGAAGTCGACCGGCGACGGGTTCCTGGCCGTGTTCGACGGACCGGCACGGGCGATCCGCTGCGCCGAGGCGATCGTGGCCGCCCCGGGCGACGACGCGCTGCGCGTGCGGGCCGGCGTGCACACGGGGGAATGCGAGGTCATGGGCGAGGACATCGGCGGGATCGCCGTGCACATCGCGGCGCGCGTCAGCGCGCTGGCGGGCGCCTCCGAGGTGCTGGTGTCCCGGACCGTGAAGGACCTCGTGGCCGGCTCCGGGATCGCGTTCGAGGACCGCGGCGAGCACACGCTCAAGGGGATCCCGGACGAGTGGCGGCTCTACGCCGCGGCCGCGTCTACGTGACGGTCCAGTGCGTGCGGACGTAGGGCCGGCGGAAGCCCAGCGCCGCCTCGCGGATCGACCTGGTCGACGCGATCTGCGACACGTTCGCGGTCAATCCGGACGTGCTCGCCCTGGGAGCCTGCAAGCGCCGTCCGACGCGGGCCTGCTGCGCTTACTTCCTCGCCCGCTACATCGCGATCCCCGCCTGCCGCAAGTTCTTCCGCGGGCTCTCGGGGCGCGCGGAGGCCAAGTATCAGGTGCCGAGGTGGACGCCCTGATCCACGTGCTGGAGCGCGACCTGGGCGAGGCTCCCGCCGCGGCCCCGGAACCGTCACGGCCGGTTGTGGGCACCCCGGCCAGGGGCGGGTGAAGCAGAAACCGCTTGTAGGCCCTCACTCCTTCTCGCGGATCTCAGCGACGTCGCTCGCCCGAGGAGGTGCGCCACCACCCTCCGGTGATGCGGGGCGATGGCCGCGCACAGAAGCCGGCCCAGGGGGTGATGCCACCGGACGAAGCTGGCGACGAGCACCTCGCCCTCGTCGCGCTTGGCCAGCACCTCGGCCGACACCCCCAACCACGAGCGCGCGGCGAGCAGCGCATGGTCCGGGCCCCGGCGTCGTATCTCCCAGCCGAGGACGCGGTCGGGGTCGCCGGTCGAGCCGAGTCGAAGCCCGATCGCACGCCATCCCCAGACCAGGTCGCGGCGCAGGCGGGCGGGCGCGCCCTCCAGGAAGGCTCGCGCCCACTCCTCGCCGGTCAGCGCGTCGGCATGCGCGCTCTCGGCGCGAAAGGCGTCCGTGTAGTCGATCCGGTCCAGGGTGGCGAGCGCGCGGGCCTCCGGCGGCATCGGAACCTGCTCCACCCTGCCGCCGGTGGCCGGCGCGACGGCGACGTCCGGCCTCATGTCGCCGCGACCCTCGACGGCGCGACCGCCGCGTGCCCAGGCTCGGGCAGCAACCGGTCGACGAGCTCCAGCGCCGGGCGGCCCTCGAACATCGGCCGGACGTCGGGGCGGTAGAGGATCAGCGCCAGGCTCGGCGCGACCATGAAGTCGGCGACGTTGAGCTCCGGGCCGTTGAGGACGCCGTCGGTGATCCAGCCGTCGATCTGGTCGAGTATCCCGGCGAGGTCGTCCAGCAGCGCACGATCGGCGGCCGGTGACGCGGCGAAGACCCTCGCGAGGATCCAGGGCACGATCAGGCGGCGCGTGAGCTCGCGCTTGTAGAGGAGGTAGCCCATCCGGCCGTCCGCTGCCGAACGACTGGCTGCCGCCGGCTCGCGGACGAACCATGCCCCGGGAATGCGGCGAGCCGCCATCTGCAGCGTCTCGTTCGCCCATCGCTCGACCTCCTCCACGACGGCCCGACGCTCGGGGTCGGACGGGAGCAACGGCGGATCGGGGTGACGCTCGTCGAGGAAGCGCCCGATGTCGTGGTTCGTCGAGATCCGTTCCCCGTCCGCCGCCAGGGCGGGCACCGTGCCGAGCCGGTCACCGAAGCGCAACCCAAGGGTGCGTCGACCGCCGGCGTTGCGCGTCTGGCCTCCGGCGTCGAAGCCGTGCAGGCGGACCCTCGCCGGGTGCGTCAGCGTCAGTAAGTCGATGCGCCGGTAGGGCACGCCCTTGTGCTGGAGCATCAACATCGCCGACCGGCAGGCGTGGGATCCGGGGATTACGTAGAGCTTGTACATACCGACTGGTCGGTCAGTATACTAAATGCCATGCCCCGTACGCAACCCCGACCCGCTCGCCGCGACCAGCGCACGCGCGCCGCCCGCGCGGATGGCCGCCGGGCGCGCGACGAGCTGCTGAACGCCGCGCTCAGGGTGTTCGCCCGGCGCGGCTATCGCGACGCCGGCGTCGACGAGATCGCCGCGGAGGCCGGATACTCCAAGGGAGCGCTGTACTGGCACTTCTCGGGCAAGGAGGAGCTCCTCGGCGCGCTGCTGGAGGAGCGCATCGACGCCCCCATGCGCGACCGGGTCGCGCTGCTCGCGTCGGCGCCGCCCGAGCGCGACATGTCGCTCGAGGCCACGCGCGAGTTCGCCCGCCAAGTCGAGGAGCAGCGCGAGGCCATGCAGCTCGAGCGCGAGTACTGGGCGCTGGCGATCCGCGATCCCGACCTCCGCGCCCGCTACGCCGCGCGCCAGGCGGAGCTGCGTGACGCCCTCGCCACTGGGATGGAGGCCCGGGCCCGGCACCTCGGAACCCCCGACCTCGGGACCCCCGCGCCGGACGTCGCCCGCATCGTGATGGCCATCATCGGCGGCCTCGCGATCGACGAGCTCGTCGAGCCCGGCTCTGTCCGCCCGGACCTCCTCGGCGAGGCCCTGGCCATCGTCTACGCCGGACTGGTGGCCCGGGCCGAGGCGCGCGGCGGCGAGTCATGAGCGTCACCGAAACGACGAAGGGCCCGCGGGATGCGGGCCCTTCGTCCATAGCGGGGGCGGGATTCGAACCCGCGACCTTCGGGTTATGAGCCCGACGAGCTACCAGACTGCTCCACCCCGCGGCGTGCGGCCATTCTAGCGCCGCTCGGCGCGGGGCTCAACCGGTCGGGACGTGGGTGGGGCCGCGGTCGATTCGCGTGCGGCCCTCGACCTCCGCCACCCAGGGCTGGGCGGAGCTGCCCCAGATCTCGACCTGCGGCTGCAGCCAGCTGGTGTCGTCGAGCGTTCCGGACTTGATGAGCGCCAGGCCGGGGGCGGCCGGCGAGAGGGAGTAGATCGGCGATCCGCAGCCGGGGCAGAAGAACCGCTGGACGGCCTCCCCGTGGTCGTCGCCCACCGTCGTGTGGGAGGCCAGCTCGCCCTCGGTGCGAAACGAGCCGGCGGGGACGCCGACGACGACGGAGAACGCGGTCCCGTGCTGGCGCTGGCAGTCTCGGCAGTGGCACATGCCGGTGAACATCGGCTCGGCCTCTGAGGAGTACGTAACCGCGCCGCAGAGGCATCGTCCGTCGAGCTTGCCCATGGCTTGAGCCTACCGGCGGGCGGGCAGGACGGTGACGCGTCCCCGCGCCGCGATCCAGCCGGGCTTCGTCGCGCGCACCGTGAACCGGCCGGGCCGGAACAGGCGCCGTGTCGTCCTGGTGCGGCCTCGCGAGTCCGTGAGGAGCGAGCGGCCCGCGAACCAGATGCGCGCGCGGGCGATGCGTCGCGGCGGCGGCGGGAGAACCTGGGACCGGCGGAGCCCGTGCGACGTGACCACGCCCGGAACCAACCGCGGCACGCCGATGACGAGGAACCGGAACGTCGTTCGCCGCCCGGCGCGGACCGACCGCGGGCGGACCGTCAGCGTCAGCGGGCGCCGCAGCACCCGGCATCCCGAGGGGATCGCGCGCTCGAACGGAAGCGCCGCGGTGAACGCGCAGCCGTCCGCGGTGGTGATCGTCACCCTCCCGGTGCCGGCCCCCCGCAGGACGTCGCCCGAGCGCGTGAACACCTCCATCCCGGCCGGCGGCGAGGCGAACGAGAACCCCAGGCCCCACATCGACCCCTCCGACGCCACGGTGCGATAGGTCCACCCGGCCGGCGACTCGCGCACCGGCTCGAAGAACCCCCACGTCGCGATCGCTTCGCGCAGATGCTTGCGCCGCGAGGGCCAGTCGTGGGTCCCCTGCTGCGGGCGGTAGTCGACCTCGACCCCGGCCGCCCGCGCCGCGGCGACGAAGTCGTCGGCCTGGTTGTGCAGCTCGGCCTCGGCCAGCTGACCCTGGCCGCTCGACTCGCCCGGCGACGGGACGCCGTTGCCGACCGCCACGTACAGCCGCGTCCAGCGCAGGTTCTCCACGAGCTTCAGGGGGTTGTGGCCCGCCCAGTAGAAGCCCTGCGCGGCCGGGTCGCCGAAGATCGAGTCGCGGTCCTGCTCGATGAACGCCTGGAAGACCGGCGGCTGCTGGAACTCCGGGCGCTCCAGCGACAGCACGCCTTGCGAGGACCCCGCCGAGCCGAAGTACCCCGGCCGCTGGGACGCGTAGAAGATCGCCCCCATCCCGCCCATGGAGAACCCGTGGATCGCGTGCCACCGCCGTCCCGGGAGGATCGGCAGTCGCGCCTCCACGAGCGGGATCAGCTCGTCGAGGTGGTAGCGCTCCCACCCCGGGTCGCCGCGCCGCCCCCCGTTCCACCAGTTGGTGTAGAAGCCGCGGTCGGCCTCCGGCATGACGATGAAGCCGGGGAAGCCGCGCGCCACGTCGAGGATCTCGCCCTGCCCGGGCAGCGACCACGAGTCGTAGGCGTCCCCCACGCCGTGCAGGAGGTACAGCACGGGATAGCGCCGCGACGAGCGCGGGTCGTAGCCGTCCGGGAGGAACACGTTGACCCGCAGCGCGTTCGGCCGCGCCGGCGCGCCCGGGTGGTTGTAGCCGGACGTGGCGCGCGAAGGATCGACGTAGCGGCTCGTCGTCGTCCAGGTGACGATCCGCGCCGCCCCGGCCGCCCCGGGGAAGACGAGCGCCGCCGCAACTGCCGCCACCACCCAACGCATCGGCAGAATCTAGCTGGGATCCTCCGCGCGATGGCCCGGTGCTTCGTCACGCGCGCGCTGCCCGGCGGCGCGCTGGACCGCCTGGGCGCCGAGCACGAGCTGGACGTGTGGGCGCAGCGCATGCCCCCGCCGCCCGAGACGCTGCGCGAGCGAAGCGCCGATGCCGAGGGCCTGCTCTGCCTGCTCACCGACCGCGTCGACGCGCGGCTGCTGGACGCCGCCCCGCGCCTGCGCGCCATCTCCAACCTGGCGGTGGGAGCGGACAACGTCGACGTGGCGGCGGCCGCGCGGCGCGGCATCCCGGTGGGCTACACGCCCGGCGTGCTGACCGAGACGACGGCGGATCTGGCCTTCGCCCTCATCCTGGCCATCGCGCGGCGCCTGCCCGAGGGCGAGCGCGCCGTCCGGGCCGGCGAGTGGCTGACCTGGGAGCCGGCCTGGCTGCTGGGCCGCGACGTCCACGGCGCCACGCTGGCCGTCGTGGGGCCCGGCCGCATCGGGCAGGCGGTGGCCCGCCGGGCGCAGGGGTTCGGGATGGACGTACGGATGGTGGGCCGCGGCGACGACCTCCACGAAGCGCTGGAGGGGGCCGACTTCGTCTCGCTCCACACGCCCCTGACGGCCGAGACGCGTCACCTGGTCGACGACGCGTTCCTGCGGACGATGAGTACCACCGCGTACCTGGTCAACACCGCCCGCGGCGGCCTGGTGGACCAGGACGCGCTGGCCCGCGCGCTGCATGCGGGCACGATCGCCGGCGCCGCGCTGGACGTCACCGACCCCGAGCCGCTCGCGCCGGACCACGCGCTCCTCCAGGCCCCGAACCTCTTGGTCCTCCCCCACCTCGGCTCCGCCACCCACGCCACGCGCGAGCGCATGGCCGACCTGGCCGTGGACAACCTCCTGGCCGGCCTGGCCGGGCGCCCGCTGCCCCAGGCGTTCCCGATGGCGCCCGGCGGGTAAGCCCGAAGGGAGACCCCGACCGCAGGAGCTCCCCATGGCCGACCGCACGATCGAAGACCAACTCGTCAAGTACCTGACCGACGTCCACTCGATCGAGGAGCAGGCGCTGGCCCAGATGCACAGCGCGCCCGACCTGGCCGGCGACGAGGAGCTCGCCGCGGCCTTCCGCGAGCACGAGGTGGAGACCGAGGAGCACGAGCGCCGCGTCCGCGAGCGCCTGGAGGCCCACGACGCCTCGCCCAACCGCCTCAAGGACACGGTCGGGGCGGTCACCGGCAAGGGGTTCGTGCTGTTCGCGCGCTCCCAGCCCGACACGCCGGGCAAGCTGGCCGCGCACGCCTACTCCTACGAGCACATGGAGCTGGCCGCCTACGAGCTGCTCGAGCGCGTCGCCCGCCGGGCCGGCGACGACGCGACCGCCGAGATGGCGCGCTCGATCGGCCAGCAGGAGGCCGCCATGGCCCAGCGGATCGAGGCCAACTTCGAGCGCGCGGTCGACGCCTCCCTGCGCGCCAAGGGGGTGGACGCGAGCAACATCGACGAGCACCTGGTCAAGTACCTGGCCGACGCCCACGCGATCGAGAACCAGTCGATCGAGCTGCTGGACAAGGGGCGCGAGATCGGCGGGGACCCGCAGCTCGCGCAGGCCTACGGCGAGCACCTGGTGCAGACGCGCGGCCAGCAGGCCACCATCAAGTCGCGCCTGGACGCGCACGGCGCCACCCCGAACAAGCTCCAGGACGCGGCCATGCGCCTGGGGGCGCTCAACTGGGGCGGCTTCTTCGCGGCCCAGCCGGACACGCCCGCCAAGCTGGCCGGGTTCTCCTACGCCTTCGAGCACCTGGAGATCGGCGGCTACGAGCAGCTGGCCCGGGTGGCCCGGCGCGCCGGGGACGAGGCCACCGTGGCCGCGGCCGAGGAGATCCTGGAGCAGGAGCGCGACGCGGCCCGGCGGATCGCCGAGACCTGGGACCGCACCGTCGACGCGTCGCTGGACGCGGTGGGCGCCGCCGCGTAGCTGTGCGAGCATCCCGGCGCGGATGCGCGTCGGCGTGGTCGACATCGGGACGAACTCCACCCGGCTGCTCGTGGCCGAGGTCGCCGACGGCCGCATCCGCGAGCTGGAGCGCCGCAGCGAGGTGACCCGGCTGGGCCAGGGCGTCGACGCCAGCGGCGCGCTGGCGCCCGAGGCGCAGGAGCGCGTGTTCGCGGTCCTCGACGCCTACCGCCGCGAGCTGGACGAGCAGGCGCCGGACGCCACCACCGCGGTGCTGACCAGCGCGGTGCGCGACGCGAGCAACGGCGCCGAGTTCACGGAGGCCGTCCGCGAGCGCTACGGCCTGGACGCGCGGACGATCGACGGCGACACCGAGGCCCAGCTCACGTTCCTGGGCGCCACAGCCACGCGAACCGAGTCCGACGGGCCGATGGTGGTGATCGACATCGGCGGCGGCTCGACCGAGTACGTGGCCGGGGAGGGCGGCCGCATGACCTTCCACGTGTCCACCCAGGCCGGCGTGGTCCGCCAGACCGAGCGCCACCTGCACTCCGACCCGCCGCGCCACGAGGAGCTGGAGGCGCTGGCCGAGGACGTGCGCGCGGTGGTGCGCGCCGAGGTGCCCGAGGACGTCCGGTCGGGGGTCCGGCGCGCGATCGCCGTGGCCGGCACGGCCACCTCGGCGGCCGCCATCGACCTCGAGCTGGAGCCCTACGACCCGGCGCGCGTCGAGGGCCACGTGGTCTACGACGGCGAGCTGGAGCTGATGCTGGCCCGTCTGGCCGAGCTGCCGCTGGAGCGCCGGCGCGAGGTCCCCGGACTGCACCCCGACCGCGCGCCGACCATCGTGGCCGGCATCGTGATCCTGCTCGAGGCCCTGCGCGCCTTCGGCCTGGAGGAGGTCGAGGTCTCAGAGCACGACATCCTCTGGGGCGCCGCGCTGTCGCTGGCCGCGGACGCGCCGGCCTAGAGGTCCAGCCGCCGGAACAGCGGGCGCGGCAGGTGCCGCAGCCCGGCGAAGACGAAGCGCAGCAGCGGCGGGACCCAGACGGTGTGCGCGCCCCGGCGCAGGCCCTTGACGATCTCCGCGGCCACCTTCTCCGGCGTCGTGGTGAAGGGAACGTCGTCCAGGCCCTCGGTCATCTTCGTGCGCACCATCCCCGGGCGCACGACCATGACCCGCACGCCCGAGCCGTCCAGCTCGTCGCCCAGCCCCTGGGCGAAGGCGTCCAGCCCGGCCTTGGACGCGCCGTAGACGAAGTTCGAGCGCCGCGGGCGCTCGGCGGCGACGGAGGAGAGCACGACCAGCGCGCCGTGCCCCTGGGCGCGCAGGCGCTCGGCCGCGACGAGCAGCGCGGACACCGCGCCGGTGAAGTTGGTCTGCACGTGGGCCACCGCGGCGCCCGAGTCGTGCTTGAGCGCCTCCTGGTCGCCCAGGACGCCGAAGGCGACCACCACCACGTCGACGTCGCCGGCCCGCTCGAAGGCGGCGCCGATGGCCGCCTCGTGCGAGGCCGGGTCGTCAGCGTCGAAGGGCACCGCCTCGACGGTCTCGGCCCCCGCCGCGCGCAGCGCGTCGAGCTCGCCGTCCAGCTTGGCCGGGTCGCGCGCGGCCAGGACGACGGTGCGGGCGCGCTCGGCGACCAGCGCGCGCACGGTCGCCCGCGCGATGTCGGACCCGCCGCCCAGGACCACCACGGACTGCACCGAGCCCAGCGCGTCCCTCATGCGGCCGTCTTCGTCCTCACGCGGGTCAGGGACAGCCGGCGGGCCAGGTCGGAGCGCATGCGCCCCTCGGGGTCCAGTTCGGCTCGGATCGAGTTCCACGCGGACAGCTCGGGGTACATCGCGGCCAGCACGTCGGGGCGCAGGCGCGAGTCCTTGGACAGGTAGACGCGGCCGCCGGCGCCGGCCACCAGCTCGTCCAGCCCGTCCAGCAGCGCGGGCAGCCCGGGCGCGGCGGCCGGGACGTCGAGCGCCAGCGTCCAGCCCTCGGTGGGGAACGACAGCAGCCCGCGTCCGCCGCCGAAGCGCTTGAGCACCGCCAGGAACGAAGCCGCCCCGCTGCGGGCCAGGCGCTCGATCGCCTCGCGCAGCGTCTCCTGCGCCCCGAACGGCACGACGAACTGGTACTGGAGGAAGCCGCGCGAGCCGTACATCCGGTTCCACCCGCGGACCGCGTCCAGCGGGAAGAAGAAGGGCTGCAGCGCGACGAGGCGGTCGCGCTCCAGGCGCGGCGCGCGGCGGAAGTACAGCTCGTTGAAGGCGCTGACCGTGGAGCGGCGCAGCAGCCCGTTCGGCGCCCACGGCGGCGCGGCCAGGCGCGCGGCCGGCGGCGGGGCCAGCGGGCGCTCGCGGCGGCGGCCCGAGAGGGCGTCCAGCGGCGCGTGGTCGCCGCGCATCAGCACGGAGCGCCCCAGCGCGGCGCCGCGGGCCAGGCAGTCGATCCACGCCACCGAGTAGCGGTAGCCGGCGTCGCCGGACGCCATGCGCGCCATGACGTCGTCCAGGTCGCGTGCGCGCTCCACGTCCTCGCGGACCCAGGAGGTCTGCACCGGCATGAGCCGCAGCGTCGCGCGCAGCACGACGCCGGTCAGCCCCATCCCGCCCGCCGTCGCCCGGAACGCGTCGTCGCCCGGCGCCGCCAGCACGTGCTCACCGGCGGGCGTGAGCAGCTCGAACGACTCGACGTGGTCGCAGAACCCGCCCTCCCCGTGGTGGTTCTTGCCGTGGATGTCCGAGGCGATCGCGCCACCCACGGTCACGTAGCGCGTGCCCGGCACGACGCGCGGGAACCACCCCAGCGGCAGCAGCGCGCCTATCAGCTCGTCCAGCGACAGGCCGGCGTCCACCGTGACGCGTCCGTTGCGCACGTCGACGTCCTGGATGGAGCGCAGCCCGGTCATGTCCAGCACGTCCCCGCCGGCGTTCTGGGCGGCGTCGCCGTAGGCGCGGCCGAGGCCGCGCGGCAGCACGCCGCGCGCGCCGGCGCCGGCCAGGGCGCGCGCGACCGCCTCGAAGTCGCCGGGCGCCGTCACCGCGGCTCGCGACGGCGCGGTGCGCCCCCATCCGCACAGCAGGCGGTCAGTGGGCAACGGTCACCCCCGCGCCGAACAGCACGAGCCAGAGGATCCCCATGACCTGGATCGGGCGGTCGCCCAGCGCGATGTCCTCGGGGGCGCCGCCGAAGCCCTCCTCCAGCAGCAGGGCGTAGCGCAGGACCCCCAGCACGACCGGCCCGATGGACAGCTCGAACCACGGGACCGCGCCCTCGAGCTTGGACTGCTCGAATGCCCACAGGGCGTACCCGGTGATCATCACGGCCGAGGCCATCGTGTAGACGTAGCGCAGGTAGTCGCGCGAGTACGTGGCCAGGGTGGCGCGCGTCGTCTCGCGCTCGACGCCCATCGTCACGTGCTCGGAGTAGCGCTTGCCGGCCACGATGAACAGCGAGCCGAAGGACGTCACGATGAGGAACCAGCGCGAGATCGGCACGTCGACCGCCACGCCGCCACCCACCGCGCGGAAGATGAACCCCGAGGCCACGACGGCGATGTCGAACACCGCCATGTGCTTGAGCCAGACCGTGTAGGCGACGGTGGTGGCGACGTACCCGGCGACGACGGCCAGGAAGACGGGGCGCACCGCGAACGCCAGGCCGAAGCCCCCGAGCCCGAGGCCGGCCGCGGCGATCAGCGCGAGGCGCGGGCTGACGACCCGCGCCGCGATCGGCCGGTGCCGCTTGGTCGGATGGCGGCGGTCCTCCTCCGCGTCGCCCACGTCGTTGACCAGATAGGTCGCGCTGGAGACCATGCAGAAGGCCACGAAGGCCAGCCCGACGCGCCACAGCGAGTCGGTCTGCGTGAGGACTCCGGCCGCGCCCGGGGCGGCGGCGACGAGGCCGTTCTTGACCCACTGCTTGGGCCGCAGGGCACGCAGCAGCCCGGCCACCGGCAGCCTGGCGGCCGGTTCCCGTGCAGCCGGTGAGTCAATCTGGAACTGTTCCTCCCGAATGGCCACCGACCGCCGGAGTCTAGTGACCGTCCTGCTGGCCGCCGCCGCGTGCGCGGCGCCTTGCAGCGCCCAGGCGGCGAGCCCCACGGGGTGGGACGCGTATCGCCGTGTGGACCTCCTTCCCATGCTGCGCACGGGCGAGCACGCGCGGCTGGAGTCCTCCTGGGACCGGCGCGGCGCGAACCACGACAACCTCTACGCGTGCCGGCGCATGACGGGCGGACGCTGCGTGCTGGCCGAGTACACCGGCGCCGGCGAGATCGACTCGATCTGGACCACCCGGCCGCGGGCCGGAGACGTCACGCGAACCGGCACGATCCGCGTCGAGCTGGACGGGCGGCGTGTCCTGGACGACGCGCTGACCCGGGTGGTCGGAGGGGCGCTGGGGTCGCCCTTCGCGTTCCCGGCCGTGGCGAACCGCGGCCAGGCCTCCGGAGCCGCGTGGATCAAGGTGCCGATGGCGTTCCGGCAGCACATGGTCGTCTCGACGTCGGCGAACCCCGGCTACGTGCGCGTGAACTACCGGACCTTCGACGCGCCCGGGACGGTGGTCACCTTCGATCCCGCCGACCCGGCGAGCGACGTCTTGGCCACGCTGCGGGCCGCGGGCACCCGGCCCCCCGTCGCGGCGGCGCCGGCGAGTGACATCGTCAACGCCTCCGACGGTCCGCTCGACGTCAGCGGCGCCGGGACGATCACCGCGCTGAAGGTCTCGCTCAACGGCGTGAACCCGTCGCCCAACACGCTCGCGTTCACGCGCGTGCGGATGACGTTCGACGGGCGCACCACGGTCGACGCGCCGTTGGGCGAGCTGTTCGGGTCCGGCCTGCCCGGCCGGGTCCACTCGCTCCTCGCCGCCCAGGAGGGGGCCGACCTGACCGCGTGGTGGCCCATGCCGTTCCAGTCCGGCGCCCGCGTCGAGGTGCTGACGCGCGAGGGCCGTCCCGCGGTCGCGCAGGTGCAGGCGTTCGTCTCGCGCGACCCCGCGCTCCCCGCCGCCCTGGCCCGCGGCGAGGCCGGCTACTTCCACGCCACGTCGCACCGCGGGCGCACCGCGCGCAACGTCCCCTGGCGGGTGCTGAGCACGACCGGCCGCGGGCTGCTGGTCGGCGTGTCGGCCACGCTCCAGGGCCCCACGACGCAGAAGCACCTCGAGGGCGACGAGGTGATCGTCGCCGACGGGGTCTCGCTGCACGGCACCGGCACGGAGGACCTCTTCGAGGGCGGCTTCTACTGGTTCTACGGGACGCGCTCGCTCCCGCTCGTCGGCAGCCCCGCACACCTGGTGCGCCGGCGCGGGTGCGCGGCCGACTGCCGTTCGATGTACCGCTGGTTCGTCGCCGACGCCGTGCCGTTCGCGGGGTCCCTGCGCTTCACACTGGAGCACGGCGACCGCAACCGCGTCCCGGGGCTGTACTCGACGACGGCGCTCTGGTACGGCGCGTGAGCGACAACCCCACGCTGCTGGAGCGCCTCGGCGCTGCCGGCTCGGCGGCCACCTCGCTGCAGGGCGGCGTGCCGCGCTGGCAGCGCGCGCTGATGGCGCTCATGGTCGTGGCGGTCGTCGTGGCCCTCGCGCTGGCCATCTCCAGCCAGTGGTCCAAGCTGCCCGACATCAACTGGCGTTTGCGCCCCGGCTGGCTCGCCGCGGCGTTCGTGGCGCTGATCGCCTTCCAATGGGTCCACGCGCGGCTGTGGGTGGCGATGGTGCACGCGCTCGGTGCGCCCATCGGCGTCCTGCGCGGGATCTCGGTCTGGAGCATCACCCTGCTCGGCCGCTACGTGCCGACGAACGTCGCCCTGGCCGCCGGGCGGATGGCCCTGGCCGAGCGCGAGGGCGTGCCCAAGCGCGTGTGCGCGGCCAGCCTGGCCTACGAGCTGGCGTTCACGCTCGGCGGGGCTTCGCTGGTGGGCGCGTACTTCTTCGTGACGCTGCCCTCCCTCCAGGACCGTCCGGCCCGCTGGCTCGTGCTGGCCATCCCCGCCGTCACGCTGACCCTGCTGGACCCGGCGATCTTCCACCGCATCGCCGACGCGGTGCTGCGCCGGCTCGGGCGCGCGACGCTGCCCACCTCCCTGACGCGGGCCCAGGTGATCGCCTTCACCGCGCTCTTCTCGGCGTCCTTCCTGGTCGCCGGGTTCGCCGTCTACGCGTTCGCGCAGGCGCTCCACGGCGTGGCCACGAGCGACGCCGGGACCGCCATCGGCGCCTACTCCGTGGGCTTCGCCGCGTCCGTGCTGGCCTTCGTGCTCCCGGGCGGGTTGGGAGCACGCGAGGGGGCGATGACCGCCGCCCTGTCGCCGATCCTGCCGGTCACCGTCGCGCTGGCGGTCGCCGTCGCCGTCCGCCTGGCCCAGATGGCGGTGGAGGTCTCCTACGCCGCCATCACCCCGCTGCTGGTGCGCCGGCGTTGAGAGACCGGCTCGTCGCCTTCGGTCGCACCCCGTACGCGCCGATCCTCCTGGCCTTCGTGCTCCTGCGCGCGGGGGGCTTCTACGGCGTGCAGACGGTGCGCTACCAGGACACCGCCGGCTACCTGGAGGTGGCGTCGCACTCGGTGTTCAGCCTGGGCTTCCTGGCCGGGGGGCGCTCCTGGGCCGTCCCGCTGCTGTGGAAGGTGCTCCCCGACTCCGACTCGGCGCGCGCCACCGGCCAGTTCGGGCTCTCGCTGGTCTGCTGGCCGCTGCTCGCCGCCGCGCTGGCCCGCGCCCTGCGACCGTCGGCGCTGCGCTGGGTCGCCTTCGCGCTCGTGCTGCTGTTCTCGCTCAGCCTGGCCGTGATCCGCTGGGACACCGTGATGCTCAGCGAGTCGGTGTCCATCTCGCTCACCGTGCTGGTGCTGGCGGGGTGGCTGGAGCTGGTGCGCGCGCCGCGCCCGTGGCTGGTCGGCGCGCTGCTCGCCGCCACGCTGGTGTGGGTCTTCGCGCGCGACTCCAACGGGATCGTCGCGCTGGTCACCGTGCCGCTGGCCCTCTACTGGGTCTGGCGGCCCGGGGAGCTGGGCCGCCGCTGGGCCGCCGCGCTGGCCGTCGGCACGCTGGTCATCTTCGCGCTCGGCGTCCTGGCCACCACCACCGACCAGGCGCAGCTGCGGCGCAACGAACGGCCGATCCTGCACGTGGTCGGGCGCCGCGTGCTGGGCGACCAGGCCAAGACCCGCTGGTGGCGCGACCACGGGATGCCCGCGCCGTCCCCGCGCGTGCTGCGCGAACGCAGGAGCCTGGCCGGGATCGCCGAGGGGAGCCTGCCCACCGATCCGCGGACCGACCGCTTCCTGACCTGGACGCGCGACCACGGGCGCGGGACGCTCTTCCGCTACCTCCTGACGCACCCCGCGTACACGGTGAAGTCCACGATCGGCCAGCGCCAGCGCCTGCTGGGGGGCGTGACCGGCGGCTACATGTCGCCGGACGCCCGGATCGTCGTGCCCGCGCCGCTGGACCGCCTGATCTACCCCCGCACGGCGCAGGACGTCTACTTCTGGCTGATCGTCATCGGGGTGGGCGCGGCCGCGGTCGCGCTGGCCGCCGGCCCCCGGCGGGCGTGGCTGGTCCCCGCCGTGGCCCTGGTGGCTCAGGTGCCCCACGCCCTGGTCGTCTACCACGGCGACACGCTGGAGGTCCCGCGCCACGCGATGCTCGTCGCGATCACCACGCGCCTGGCCCTCCTGATGCTCGCGCTGCTCGCCCTGGACCGGCTCCTGGAAGCCCGGGGTGGACGCATGTTCGATGGACGCCGTGCCACCACCGCCTGATACTGCTTGGCGTCCGGGTTAGAGGGTGACGTGCTAAGCGTTGCTTCCGAGATTCGGGCTCATAGGTTCGGGCGAAGCCGCATCGAATCGGCGCCTCCCGCCGCCCGGACCGCTTAACGGCCCCTTCAAGGCACGTACCCCTGCCCGTCCTGACGGGGCCACTTTGAAAGCCGCCCGGTTCGCCGGGCGGTTTTCTTTATGCCGCCTGGCGCTGAGATGCGGCCGCCGACCGCGCCTCCACGGCCTCGACGAGCTCCGCGGCCACCTCTTCGAGGCGCTCGCGCGACTCGTCGTGGGCCAGCCGGCCGCCCTCGTCGAAGCGCGTCGGCGCGTGACCGACCGCGACCTCGCGGTCGACGACCCGGGCGCCGATGGTGCTCAGGACCTTGCGCAGCTCGGCCTGGGCCCAGACGGCGCCGAAGGCGCCGGTCGACGCCCCGATCACCGCCACCGGCTTGTTGCGCAGCGGGTTGCGGGCCAGCGGGCGCGAGACCCAGTCCAGCGCGTTCTTGAGCTGGCCGGGAATCGAGGCGTTGTACTCGGGCGTGGCGAACAGGACGGCGTCCGCCCCGGCCACCGCCGCGCGCAGCCGCGCGACGGGGGCCGGAGCCGGATCGACGTCGTCGTCCTCGTCGTAGGGCGGGATCGCCTTGAGCTCCTCCCACACCACGAGCTCCACGCCGGGACCGAACGCGTCGGCCGCGGTGCGCAGCAGCTGCGTGTTGTGAGAGTCGCGGCGAACGCTGCCGCTGATGCCGAGGACCTTCATGACTACTCCTTGACGAAGTAGAGCTCCGCGGCGATGCGGACCTCGTTGGACAGGGCCTGGCCGCCACCCGGAAGCGTGGCGTTCCAGTCGACACCGAACTGCGTGCGGTCGACGGCCGCGGAGACCCGCAGGCCCACGCGCTCCTCGCCACGCATGCCGGTGATCGGCGGGACGACCGTGCCGGTCACGGCGACCGGACGGGTGACGCCCTTGATGGTGATCTCGCCGTCGACGGTCACCGTCTCGCCGTCCAGCGCGATGCCCTCGGCGGAGAAGCGCAGCTCGGGCTCGCGCTCCGCGTCGAAGAAGTCCGGCCCCTGGAGGTGGGCGGACAGGTTCTCGTCCTTGACGTCGACGCTCGCCACCTGGGCGACGCCGGTGAGCCGCGCGCCCGTCTCCTCGACGGCCAGCTGCGCGGCGACCTCGCGGAACTCGCCCCTGAAGGCGCCGCCGAGGTAATCGATCTCGAAGGTCACCGAGGAGTGGACGGGGTCCAGGCTCCAGGTGCCGGCGGGCACTTCGACCTTGGTGGTGGTGCTCATGTCTTGTCTCCCTTGCTTGCGTCGTGTATTGTTGACTACGCAAACAACACTGTAGCACTTTTCCTTGAGCACGCAACTATCCACCAAGCAAGCTTCCCGCCAGAGCCCTCACACGCGCGCCTTCACGCGCCTGCTGCGGGCCCACGCCGCGCTCACCGGGCGATTGAGCGCCGAGCTCCAGGAGGAGCACGGCCTCACGATCAACGCCTACGAGGCGCTGCTCCGTCTCTCCCGCGAGGAGGACTCGCAGATGAAGCGCGTCGACCTGGCACGCAGCCTGATCCTCACCCCCTCCGGCGTGACCCGCATGCTCGACGGTCTGGAGGGCGCCGGACTGGTCGAGCGCGCGGAGTGTCCGAGCGACCGGCGAATCGTCTACGCGCGGCTTACGGAGGCCGGGCGCGCGAAGCTCGACGCGGCCGGGAAGTCGCACGTCGAGTCGATCCGCACCGTCTTCGAGGGCGCGCTGTCGGGACCCGAGATCGAGCGGCTGGCCGACCTGCTCGAGCGTCTGCCGCTCGCCGACTCCGACGACGCCGCCTGCGACGCGGCCGACTAGGGCTCCAGGCCGGCGGCCGCGCGCGCCTCGTCCAGCTCCTCATAGGCGGTCCAGCGGACCGCCAGCCCGTCGCGCACCGTCCACAGGTGCACGGCCTCCGCGTGGACCGGCGCGCCCGACGCGCGCCCGATCGCGTGAATGGACACGGGGACGACGACCCGCCCCCCAGGCGCCGGGATGAACTCGCGCGGCTTCCACTGGATGTCGCGGAAGCCCCTGAACAGCTCACGGGCCGACTCGGCGAGGCCAGCGTGCCCGTGGAACTCGCCCGCGGTGTCGAAGACCTGCTGGTACTGGCGCATCTCCACGCCGGGATCGAAGAGCTCGACGCCGAGGTCGCCCTCGTTCCAGGCCGCGAGGATGCGACGCACGACCTCTACCGGCGGCTCCGGCATGGCGGCTGCGCCTGGCCTCTCAGGCCAGGTTGGAGCGGCGGGGGTAGGCGACCTCGGGGTCGGTCAGGACGTTGACCAGCGCGGGGCGGTCCGCGCTCATCGCGCGCTCCAGCGCGCCACGCAGCTCGCCGGGCTCGCGCACCAGCTCGCCGTGGCCGCCCAGCGCCTCGACCACCTGGTCGTAGCGCGTCTCGGGCCGCAGCTTCGCGACGACCGAGTAGCCGTACAGGAACATCATCGGGTGGTGCTCCAGGGCCCAGATGCCGTTGTTGCCCATCACGCCCACGACGTTGACGCCGTGGCGGGCCAGGGTGTCGAACTCCATCCCGCTGAAGCCGAACGCGCCGTCGCCCAGCAGTAGGACGACCTGGCGATCGGGGTGCGCGAGCTTGGCGGCCAGCGCGTACCCCGGCCCGGCGCCCAGGCAGCCGAAGGGGCCGGGATCCAGCCAGCAGCCCGGCTCGTAGGAGTCCACCACGCGACCCGCGTAGGAGACGAAGTCGCCGCCGTCGCCCACCACGATCGCGTTGCGGTCGAGCATCCCGCGCAGCTCGCCGTAGATCCGCAGCGGATGCAGCGGCGCGCGGTCGTCGTTGAGCTCGGCCGCCTCGCCGGCGCGCTTCTCGTCCTCCTCGGCGCGCAGCTGCGAGACCCAGGCCGAGGTGTCCGGGCCGCCGGCGCCGGCCAGCGATTCCAGCGCGGGCGCCAGCGGGCCGAAGTACTCGGCGGCCGGAGGACGCGGGTGGTCGCGCAGCGGCTCGGCCACGTCGAGCACGGCGATCTCGGTGCTCTCGCCGAAGGAGGCGCCGAAGCCCAGGCGGAAGTCCATCGGCACGCCGATCACGAGCGCCACGTCGGCGCCCTGAAGCGCGGTGGAACGGGTGCGCGAGAAGTACAGCTCGTGGTCGGCCGGGACGCAGCCGCGGGCCAGGCCGTTGAGGAAGACCGGGATGCGGCGCGCCTCGACCAGGGCGCGCAGCGCGTCCTCGCCGCGCCCCCAGTACAGGTTGGTGCCCGCCATGATCACCGGGCGCTCGGCGTCGCGCAGCAGCGCGGCGATGCGCTCGACGTCGCCGCTGGACTGCGGCTCGGGCGCCGGCGGGGGGTCGCCCTCGCCGTCCTCGCCCGGCGCCTCCATGAAGACGTGGTCCAGCGGGAAGTCCAGGAACGCCGGGCCGGTGTGCGGCGCCGTCGCCGCGGCCAGCGCCTCGTCGACGAGCCCCGGGATCTCGCCCGGGGACTGCGCGGTCGCCGCCGACTTGGTCAGCGGGCGCACGAACGGCACGTGGTCGATCTCCTGGAGCGAGCCCTGCCCCCAGCGCATCTGCGGCGCCCGGCCGCCGAGCACCAGCATCGGCGAGTTGTTCTGCAGCGCCGAGCCCATCGCGCTCATCCCGTTGGTCACACCGGGCCCGGCCGTCAGCGCGCACACGCCCGGGTCGCGCGTCACCTTGGCCCAGCCCTCGGCGGCGAACGCCGCGGAGGCCTCGTGGCGGGTGTCGACGAGGTCGATGCCCTCCTCGCGGCAGCCGTCGTAGATCGAGAACAGATGGCCCCCGGAGAGCGTGAACAGCTTGGATACGCCGTGGGCCTTGAGGCGCCGCGCCACCAGGCGCCCGCCGTGCAGCTGGGTGGAGGCTTCGGTCTCGGTCGACATGCGGGTAACGCTACCTCGATAATCGTTGTCGTGATCGTCGACGCCGCGGTGTACGAGGACGGGCGCCGCCTTCCGGGCAACGTCGACCTCCAGGAGGCGGCCCGGGCGTGCCGGCGTCCGGGGGCCTTCGTGTGGCTGGGAGTGGTGGAGCCCAGCGAGGCGGAGTTCTCGGCGATCGCCGAGGAGTTCGGCCTCCACGAGCTCGCCGTGGAGGACGCGGTCCACGCCCACCAGCGCCCCAAGCTGGAGGTCTACGGCGACAGCCTGCTCGTCGTGCTCAAGACCGCCCGCTACGTCGACTCCCAGGAGGTCGTCGAGATCGGCGAGGTCCTGCTGTTCGTGCACCCGACGTTCGTGGTCTCCGTGCGCCACGGCGAGACCGACGCGCTGGCCCGGGCCCGCCAGTGGCTGGAGGGGCGGCCCGATCAGCTCAAGCTCGGCCCGGGCGCGGCCCTGTACGCGATCGTCGACGCGGTGGTCGACGACTACGAGGAGGCCGCCGAGGGCGTCGAGTACGACATCCAGGAGGTGGAGTCCGACGTCTTCGCCCCGACGCGCACCAACCCCACGGAGCGCATCTTCAAGCTCGAGCGCGAGGTCCTGGAGTTCCAGCGCGCGGTGTCGGGCCTCGTGCCGGCGGTGGACCGCCTGGCCCGGGGCCACTTCGGCGTGGTGCCCGAGGACCTGCATCCCTACTTCCGCGACGTGTTCGACCACCTGGTCCGGGTCAACGGGCGCATCGAGACGTTCCGCGAGCTGCTGGGCTCGGCGCTCCAGGCCAACCTGACCCAGGTGTCGGTCCGCCAGAACGAGGACATGCGCAAGATCTCGGCTTGGGTGGCGATCCTCGCCGTGCCGACCGGCGTGGCGGGCATCTACGGCATGAACTTCGACCACATGCCCGAGCTGCACTGGCGCTACGGCTACCCCATGGTGCTCTCGGCGATCCTGCTGATCTGCACCTACCTGTATTGGCGCTTCAGGCGCGCGGGCTGGCTGTGATCGAGGCCGTGTTGAGCCCGAGCCCGCCGGTGATCCCGATCTCCTCCCCGGTCACCTGAGCCGCGGCCGGGCCGGCCAGGAACGCCACCAGCGCCGCCACCTCGCCGGGCTCGACGAGCCGGCCCGTGGGCAGGCCGGCGCGGATGCGCTCGAGGATGTCGGGCGGCATGGCCAGGACCTTCTCCGTGGCCACGAAGCCGGGCAGGACCGCGTTGGCCGTGATGCCGCGCGACGCGTTCTCGGCGGCCAGCGTGCGGACCATGCCGATGAGGCCCGCCTTGGACGCCGTGTAGGCCACCTGACCCGGCAGGCCGGTGCGCGCGGCGCCGCTGGAGATCACGACGATGCGTCCGCGGCCGCGCTCGCGCATCCCGGGCAGGCAGGCCTGGATGGCCCGGAACGCCCCGGTCAGGTTGACGTCGATGTCGCGCGACCACTGCTCGGAGGTCATCCGATGGGCCGGCGCGATCGTGTCGGTGACCGCCGCGTTGGACACGCACACGTCTATGTCGTCGAGCGCCGGCAGGTCACCGTCGCGCAGATCGACGGTCAAATCGCAGCCACTCTCCCGGTCGAGCGTCACGACCTCGAGTCCATCGGCCCGCAGCCGCTCCGCGACCGCCGCCCCGATCCCGCGCGCCGCACCGGTCACGAGCGCCTTCATGTTTCGGGTCGCCGGTCCAGTCCCGGCGTGGCGGCTTCGCCGGGGCGGCGGTCGGGGTGGTCGCGCTCGTTGAACCGGCGCAGGCCTTCCTGGATCTCGGGCGTGTCGGCCAGGCGGTTGAAGCACTCCTGCTCGATGCGCAGTCCCTCGGCCAGGGGCCTCCCCCACCCCCGCTCGGCCGCCTCGAGGTCGGTGTGGACCGCGGGCTGGGGCAGCCGCGCGATCGCCTCCGCCCACTCCAGCGCGCGCGCCAGCGCTCCCCCCGCGGGGACGACCTCGTTGACCAGCCCCCAGTCCAGAGCCGTCGCGGCATCGATCACGCGCCCGGTGACGATCAGGTCCATCGCCCGGCGCCACCCCAGGATGCGGGGCAGGCGCTGCGTCCCACCGTCCGCCAGCCCGATGTTCCAGCGCCGGCAGGTGACCCCGAACGTCGCGCGCTCGTCGGCCACCGCGAGGTGCGTCCAGCACGCCCATTCCAGCCCGCCCGCGTAGGCGACGCCGTTCACGGCCGCGATGGTCGGCTTGTGGACGTGCGTCCAGCGGCTGGGGCCGAGCACCCCGTCGGGGTCGTGGAGGTCGGGCATCTCGCCCTCCCCGAACGACTTGAGGTCTCCGCCGGCGCTGAAGGCGCGGTCGCCCGCCCCGGTCAGCACGCCGACCAGCGCGTCTTCCTCCGCCAGGAAGCGTCCCCACGCCGCCACCAGCTCGCGGTGCGTGCGCGGGCCGATCGCGTTCATGCGCTCCGGGCGGTCGATCGTGATCACCGCCACCGACCCGCGGCGCTCGTAGCGCACGTGCTGGCTCATCGCGCGCTCCCGGCCCGGGCGGGCGCGCGGCGATCGAGCTTGCGGGCCAAAAAGCGCAGCATCCAGGGCACGGCGCCGCGAGCTTACGTCAGGCCACGCTGAACCGCGACGGCCAGCGCAGCAGCGCCGCCGCCTCGGTGACCCGCTGCTCGCCGCAGTGCAGCACCCGGCCCACGCGCAGGGCGGGAAGCCGGTCGGCGCCGGCGGACAGCAGCCAGCGCCCGCCCGCCTCCAGCGCCCCGTCTCGCCCGACGTCGCCCGCGGCGCCCAGGCACCCGTCCAGCGGAAGGCCCGCGGCGGCCGCCGCCTCCGCCAGAACCTCGGGATCGTTGAGATCGAAGCCGCCGCAGAAGGCCAGCCGCGCCGCGGCCAGCGCGAACGCGCCGCCCCGGTCCGCCTCGGCCGCGTACTGCGCGGCGCGCATCGCGCCCCGGGCGTTGCGCGGGTGGTCGGCGGGCCAGGACAGCGGCAGGTGCAGGTCGCGCGCGCGCCGCTCGGCGGCGTCGCGCGCGGCCGCGCCCGCCTCGTCGGCGGACCACGGGTTGCCGCGATGCAGCGACTCCGCGCAGCTCGGCCGCCACCTGACACCGGGCAGATTGCGGTCCACGCGCTCCAGCGCCAGGTAGCTGAACGGACACGCCAGGTCGAAGTGGAAGGCCGCGGTGTACGCGGAGCGCCGTGACGCCTTCGGCGCCCGATGCCCATTCATGTCGACCAGCTGGCCCATCTGCACTCCCCGCCTGAGGGACACAGATCACAACGCATGACACCGTCGGAACTGGCGGGGAGTCTAAGCGGAAACTAAAGGTTCTCTCAGCGTGCCAATCTGCTAGAAGTAGAGCGCGCTCTCGGGAGGCGCGTGGTTTCCTCGAAGCACGACATGGAGGTAGTACCCATCGCTGGTTTTCCCCCACCGAAGCGCCACCCGTACGACCAGTGGTCGCCCGACACGCGCGCCCTCGACCTCGTCGGGGACAAATGGACCCTGCTGATCGTCCGTGACCTCGCCGCCGGGCCGCGGCGCTTCGTCGAGCTGCAGCGGGTGCTCCCCGGCATCTCCACCGAGCAGCTGCGCTCCCGCCTGAACCGCATGGTCGCGGACGGCCTGCTGACCCGCCAGCGCTACCGCGAGGTGCCGCCCCGGGTCGACTACGAGCTGACCGAGCGCGCGCGCGACCTGATGCCGATCCTTGGGGCCCTGGCCCGCTGGGGTTACGAGTGGACCTGGAGCGCGCCGCGCAGCGGCGAGGACGTCGACGTCGGCGCGATCCTGCGCCTGGCTCCCGGGCTGATGTCGCCCCCCCGTTCGCTGAAGGGCACGGTTCTGTTCTCGGCCACCGGCAAGCAGAGCAAGCCGCGCGACTACGTATTGCGCGCCTCGGGCGGCCGCGTCGAGATCACCGAGCCCGTCGAGTCGCCGGAGAGCCCCGACGCCACCGTGAGCGGCTCGCACGCCGCGTGGGTGGACGCGCTGGGCCCCGACGGTGACCGGTCCGGCCTCAAGGTCGAGGGCGACCGCCAGCTGGCCGAGACGCTGCTGGACGGCGTCGCGCCCGCCAACGGCGCCAGCTCCAAGGCCGCCTAGCTTCGGGGCGGGCCTAGGGCCCGGCGTACGTCTCGGCGTCCACGTGGGGGAAGCGCCCCTGCGTGCGACCCTGGAAGAACAGCGGCTTCTGCGTGAAGCACGCCGGGATCGACGAGCCGGGCTGCGTGCCCGGCCGGATGGGCTTGTCGCCGCCGTTGTTGACGCAGTCCCAGTTGGGGAACATGTTGCTCTGCGCCGTGATCGGCGCGGAGAGCGCCAGCGGCTCCAGGTAGGTGTTGCCGCGGTTCGTCTCGACGCGGTTCTTGTGGATGGCCACCGACTCCGACCCGAACGGGCTGAGCTGGCGCAGGATGTGCCCGGGCGAGCCGGACGTCGCGGTCGGCACGTTGGAGGCCAGGCCGGAGGCGGCGTTGCCCAGGAAGTCGCTGACCTGGTGGGAGTAGAGGCCGAAGAAGTCGAGGATCGGGTTCAGCTCGCCGAGGAACGGGGCGTTCGCGGCCAGCAACGGCTTCGCGCCCTTGAGCGTGTCGCGCAGCGCGGGGAGCCCGGCCTTGGACGCGGTGATCAGCGGGTCAAGCCGACGGAACAGGGTCCGCAGGTCCGGCGCCAGGAGCCGCAGGTCATGGACCGCCGGACGCAGGTCGCGCATCGCCGGTCGCAGGTCGGCGATGAGCGGGCGCGTGTTGACGGAGAAGCGCCGCAGGTCGGCCAGCGTCGCCTTGGACTCGTCCAGGAACGTCGGGAAGATCTGGAAGGTGGCGGCCAGCGCGTCGTTCTGCGATGCGGTGGCGCTGAAGACCTGCTCGGAGTGGGTGATCAGGCCGCTCAGCGCACCCTCGTCCTGGGTTAGCGCCGCGAAGACGTCGCCGGTGTCGTGGACCAGGCGGCGCAACGGCGCGTTCTCCTCGTCGAGGATGCGCAGCAGGATGCTGGCGTCGCTGGCCAGGCCGGGCAGGTGGCCGAGCGAGTCCGAGAGGTCCTGGCCGCGGCCGCGGAAGCTCCCGGCCAGGCTCTGCTGCCAGACGCGGAACGCCTCGCGGGTGGTCGGGTCGAAGGCGGTGAAGATCTCGTCCAGCTGGACGGTGGGCGCCACCTGGCTGTTGTGCAGCGTCCCGCCCTCCTTGACGGTGGGGCTGTTCTTCGTCCCGGGCGTGAGCTCGACGTACGTCTCGCCGAGCAGCGTCTTCTGGCGCAGGATGGCGCGCGCGTCCGTGTGCACCGGGGCGAAGCGACGGTCGAGCTCGATCGTCGCCAGCGTGCGGTTGCCGTGCGGCGCCAGGTCCTTGCCGCGGACCTTGCCCACGCGCACGCCCGCCACGCGGACGTCGGCCTCCAGGCCCAGCTGGGTGGCCTCGGGGAACGCGATCTTGAAGCGATAGCCCTGCGGCTTGGCCGGAATCGCCCCACCGAAGGACAGCCACAGGAACAGCAGCAGCCCGAAGCACGACAGCGCGAACAGCACCATCGTGAGGATCCGCCCGAAGGAGGGAGCCTGCTTCTGCATCTAGCAGGCCCCCCCGGCGCCGAGGATCGAGCCCAGGTTCATGTTGGCGAAGATCCCCGTCGGGTCCTCGGCCAGCGCGCCGGCCAGCACGCCGCACGGGCCGCCGACGAACACCGGGCGAAGTGAGCCGTGGGCGTCCCCGGTGGAGAACACGTTGACGGTCTGGTGGGTGACCCAGGCGATCCAGAACAGGTAGCCCTCCTCGCGGTTGGCCACCTCCGGGCCCTGGCGCCCGCCGGGGTTGTAGGAGAAGAGGTCGAAGAGCTTGTTGAGCACGGCGAACGACCGGGTGAGGTCGGGCGTGGCGTTGGCCAGCTGCTTGCCCGGCGTCTTGAGGTCGCGCACCAGCGGCCGGGCCGAGCGCACGAACGGGCGGATCTGGTTCCTGAGCAGCGGGGCGGCCTCCACGGCGAAGGGCTGAATCGCGGCGTTGGCGCGGTTGAGCGCCCGCACCGCCGGACGCAGCTTGTCCGACGTCGGCCCGAGGACCCGGGCGAACGTATCGACCTTGCCCAGCGTCGTCGTGGTCTGGCGCAGCGCGCCCGGGAAGCGCCGGACGGCCTCGGAGATGTTGGTGTTCTCCGAGGCGAAGGCGCGGAAGACCTTCGAGGACGCGCTCACCAGCTCGGCCAGGTCGTCGTCGCGGCTGGCCAGCTCGGTGTTCAGCCGCTGGAGCGAGTTGACCAGCCGGCGCAGGTTGCCGCGGCGGCGCTCCACCGCGGTGGTGACCCGCGCGATGTCGCGGTTGGTCGGCTCGAAGCGGGCGAAGACCTCCTGGAGGTCGCGGCCGCGGCCCTGGAGGCCGTGCCCGGCGCCGTTGACCAGCAGCTTGAGGTAGTCGCGCGTGTCGGAGTCCAGCGCGGAGTAGATCTCGTCCGGATTTATGTCGGGCAGCGTGTTGTTGACGGGCATCGTCCATCCGCGCTTGGCCATGGGCGCCGCGCGGCTGCCCGGGTCCAGCTCGATGAACATGTCCTTCAGGCCGGTCTTGGGCCGCAGCAGCGCGTTGGCGTCGGTGTGGACCAGGTCCTTGTACTCGGGGTCCAGCGCCATCGTGATGATGGCCTGGCCGTTGCGCAGCTTGACCTTGGAGATGTCGCCGACGCGCACGCCGGCCACGCGGACGGTCTGGCCCTGGCCGGGCGTGACGGCCTGCGCCGTGGAGAAGGCGGCGTTGAGCTCGAAGGGCTTCTCCTGGATGAAGGGGAAGCGCAGCCGCTGGTGGGACAGGATGTAGCCGCCGACGCCCGCGGCGACGACGACGAGGAACAGGACGGCGGCGAAGTCGCCGGCGCGCTTGCGGATCGCGGTCATCATCGCGCGTTCACCGCGCCTTTCGCGCTCGTGAGCTTGGAGCGCTCGGCCATGAAGCTGACCATCCGGTTCTTCCCGCCGCGCAGGGCGTACGGGGCGAGGCGCGGCGCGCCGCCGGCCGTCAGGTCGGTCGACTTGGTGTCCACGATCGTCAGGCGGCCGCCCTTGAGGTCCCACTGGTGGCCGAGCAGGCCGTTCTGGACGCGCAGCGCGCGGGCGCGGGCGTAGAAGCCGTTGGCCTTGTCCGGGTGGCCCTCGCGCTTGAGCGCGTCGGCCACGCCCTCGAACTGGTTGGCCTGGTTGAGCGCGGCCTGCAGCGGCGTGAAGTGGCCCGTGCTCTGCGGCGTGAGCGCCTGGCCCGGGATCGTGCGCAGGTCGGGCGCCTGCTGCGTCTCGCAGGGCACGTCGTAGCGCGACGGCGGGCGCTCCGCCTTCGGGGGGTTGACGCCGGTGATCGGGAAGTTGGAGATGCCGAAGCGCTGGCCGAACTGCGGGTCGGCGCCGCCCAGCGCGTAGACGTTGGTCCCGTTGCCCGCCAGGACGCGCGCCCACTGGCCGTTGGCGTCGCCCGAGCGGCTCTCCGCGGCCAGGCCGGGGAACCCGCTGACGCTCTCCTGGAAGACCTGGCCGGTCGCGGGGAAGTTCGGGTCAGGCACGGTCTGGTGCGACCAGGGCAGGACGACCTCGTTCTGGCAGCTCGACGCGGAGCGGACCTGCTCGTAGAGCGGCACGAGGTTGACGTTCAGGCGGGCCAGGTCCGGGACGAGCGGCTTGAGGTCGCCGACCAGGCCCTTGAGCTCGCTCTGGCGCACGAGGAGGGCGGCCTGGTGGATGAACGGCCGCGACGCCCTCAGCGCCGGCCCGGACGAGCGCACGGCCGGGCGCAGGTCCACCACCAGGCGTCGGAGCGGCGGGAAGGCGGCGTTGAGCGAGGCGAGCGCGGGCTGGGCGGCGCGCAGCGTGCGCGGCAGCTCGGCGATCGTCTGCTCGAGGTTGTTCTGCTCGACCGCGAAGGCGGCCGCGGTGGTGTTGAAGTCGGTGATGAGGCTCTTGAGCGCCTCGGGGTCGCGGTCCAGCGCACCGGCGACCGTCCCGGCGCGCGAGATGTAGCGCGACAGGTCGTGCTGCTGGAGGCCCAGCTGGGCGTCGCCGACCACCGCGCTGCCGCGGAAGGCGCCCTGCCAGTAGTCGATCGACTTGTTCCAACCCTGGGCGCCGCGACCCTCCAGGCCCGCGCCGAGCTCCTTGAGCAGCAGCTGGAGGTTGCGGCGCGTGTCGGACTGCAGTGCGGTGAACAGCTGGTCGATCTGGACGGCGTTGCTCGTCTGGTTGACCCGGATCGTGTCCCCGTCGCCCACCTTGGGCGCCGAGGGCGAGCCCGGCTTGAGGTCGATGAACGTGTTGCCCTCGAGGAAGATGTTGGGCCGGATCTTCAGCGTGGCGTCCTTGTGAATCGGACGGCCCATCTCGTCGATGCGCAGCGTGGCCACCGCCCCGCGGTCTCCCCGGCGCAGGAACTGGATGCCCACCACCTTGCCGACGTTGACCCCGCCGATGCGCACGAACGAGCCCTTGCGCAGGTTGGCGGCGTTGTCGAACTGGGCCTTGATCTCCCAGTGGTGGCGGAACGGCACCGCCTTGGTGAACCCGAAGTACGTGGCGATCACCGCGAGCACCACGAGGATGGCGCCCGCCTGGACACGACTGAGACCCTGTCGCTGGTTGCGCCTCATCGTCCCGTGAGGTTGGAGCCCGAGTAGATGCCGGTCGTGTACTCCTGCGGCAGCCGCGCGCCGAGCTCGTTCTCGCGGCTGAAGGTCTCGCCCGGGGGCACGCGCGTGCGCCCGGCGAAGGTCGGGCCCTGGCTGCCCGGAGTGTGCGGGTCGAAGATGACCTGCATCGGCGTGTTCTGGGAGTCCTTGGGCGGCGCGAAGGTGGCCAGGTTGCCCTGCATGAACCCGCGCTGGCCGTTCTCGCAGTCCGCCGTGCCGTTGTCATTGATCGCGGCGCCGTGCGCCTGGCCGTGCAGGAAGGCGTTCTCGCCCCGGTTGGGCGGCCCCTGATAGCCCTCGCCCATGACCGGCTCGGTGGCCCCCATCGAGCCGTAGCCGTTGCGCTGGCTGGCGGCCGAGTTCAGCAGCGCGCGCTGCGCGGTGCCGGTCGGGTCGTTCTCGGAGATGTGCTCGCCGAGCATGTACCAGAAGTAGTTCCAGCCATTGCACACCGTCTGGTAGGGGCCCAGGAACCGCACCAGCGGGTTCAGCACCCCGATGGTCCGGGTCAGCCCGCGCAGGGCCTGGTTGGTCTCGGGCGCCCGGAACAGATCGCGCGCGGCCGCCAGCACCTCGCCGGTGCGCTGGTTGAGCTCCACGCTGCGCCGCACGACCGGAGTGCCCTCCTCCAGCGCGGGGTTGAGGATCGGCAGCGCGCCGCGCAACTCGCGCGTGGTCCCGCGCAGGTCCTGGGAGAAGTCGGCGAACTCCCTGAGGAACGGGCGCTGGATGTGGAACGAGCGGATGCTCTCGTCCAGCGTGGCCGGGGACTTGGCGATCGTGGCCTCCAGCGCCGCCGGGTCGCGTGAGAACGCCTCGAAAGTCGTCGCCATGTCGGTGAACAGCTGCGCGTTGACGCCCGCCACCGGCGCCACGATGCGCGCCGCATCGCCCAGCTCGCGGAAGAAGCGCCCGATGTCCGTACGCGGATCGGCCAGGTTGGCCGCCACCGGCGCCAGGTAACGGAACGTCGTGGGCAGCTCCTCGATCGTGCGGTTCAGATCCACCCCGCGGCCCGTGAACGCGTTGCCGAAGATCCCCAGGTTCTCCTGCGAAGCCGTCCGCGTCGGATCGTCGAAGATCTTGAAGATGTCGTCGAACTGCACCGGCACGTTGGTCTGCGTCACCGGAATCGTGTCGCCGTCCTGCAGGTGGCGCTTGGCCCGCCCGCGCGCCAGCTCGACGTACTTCAGCCCCAGCGCCGAGCGCGGACGCACGACCACGCTGGAATCCGCCGGGATCTCGCCGACCTTCTTGTCCAGCTTGAGCTTGAGGCGCGAGATCGTCTGGCCGTTGCGCAGCGTCACCGGCTGGATCTCCTCCACCACGCCGATGCGGAAGCCGCCCTCGCGCACCTCGTTGCCGCGCACCAGATTCGCGCCGCTGGACACGTCCACGTTGATCTCGCGCGTCGGCACGAACGGCAGCCCGTTGTTCGCGTTGTAGGCCAGGAAGACGGCGACGACGGTGACGAGCGTCGTGACCGCGCCCACGAGAACCGGGTTGGCGACTATGGATCCCTGACCGCGCCTCATGTGCCCAGGAGGTAGTCGAGGAGCTGGCCGGCCGCCTCGGGCCGGGCGCCGCCGTTGGGCAGCGCCTGGCCGAGCGCGTTGCCCGCGCCGGGGACCGGGAGGTTCAGGTTGCCCAGCACCTGGTCGACGGTGCGGCCGAGGTCGATGGGCGGCAGCCGCGTGCCGGGCACGCGGGGGCCGCCGCCCGGCGCGGGCGCCGAGCCGGAGGGGCCGGGCGCGGGCGCGGTGCCGGCGGCGCGTCGCGCGCCGTTGCGCACGTTGGCGTCACGGGTCACGCGCTCCGCGGCGCGCGAGGTGTTGCCCGGGGGCCGGCTGGTGTCGGGTGCGTTGAGGCCGGGCTGCGTCGGGCCCAGGGCGGCCGAGCAGAACTCCGCGGCCTGGGGGTTGGCCTTGGCCCAGGCGGCGTCGTGGTAGGCGGCGCACTCGTTGTCGTAGACCGCGACCTTGAGGATGTACCCGTTGCGGTCGAAGACGTTGATGGCCTGGGACTGCCAGAAGACGTAGCCCAGGAGGTTCTCCAGGCCGTTCCAGCCCTTGTTCGGGCCGGGATCGGGCTTGACGTTGGTGCGCACTCGCGAGTCGGGCTCGACGGCCCGGTCGCGGTTGGCCAGGTCCTCGAGCACGATCGCCAGGTTCTTGCCCAGCTCGGGGGCGTGGACCGCGAGGCGCCGCAGCTCGGCCACGCTGGGCTTGGCCGCCGTCACGGTCTGGCGGCCGATCTTGGAGGCGTCGGCCAGCGAGCGGAAGGACGGGCGGCTGGCCTCGGCGAATGGCCCGAGGTTGTCGAAGAAGCGCTGCAGCTGGCCCGCGCTGGCGTTGAGGTCGCGCAGCGCCGGCGTCTGCGCGTCGGCCACCCGGCCCAGCTCGAACATCGCGGGCTGGAGCTCGGCCAGGAAGCGCGGGAGGCGGTGGAACGTCCCGGCCAGGTCCGCCTGGCGGTTGGCCGAGGCCCGCGCCGTGTCGCGCGCCTCGACGACGAAGCGCCCCACGTTCGTGCGGTTGTCGGCCAGGGCCGTGATGACCCCGTCGGCGTCGCGGACCAGGTTGGCGATCACCTGGTTCTGGCGGGCCAGGATCGCCAGCACGCGATCGGTCTCTCGCAGCGCCGGGACGCCGCGGCGCACCGCGACGTTGAGGTCGTCGCCGCGCGCCGCCAGGCCGGTGCCCAGCTCGTTGAGGATGATCCGCAGCCGCTCGCGCTGGGGCAGGCGCAGGATGTTGTTGACGAGGTCGGTGGGGATCGTGCTGAACGTGCGGCTGACCGGGATCGTCGAGCCGTCCTTGAGCCGGCGCGGGCTGCGACCGGGCTGGCAGTCGATGAAGTACTCGCCGATCAGCGACTGGGGCCGGGTCTCGCAGAAGACGTCCGCGCGCAGGTCGGAGAAGTTCCCCGTCGACTTGTCGACCTGGATCTGGACCAGCGCCTTCTTGTTGATGCGGTCGAGCTTGAGCTTCTTGATCTGCCCGGCGCGGACGCCGGCGATCTTGAAGTCGGCGCCCTCGATCAGGCCGAAGGCGTTGTCGAGCTGGATCCAGTACTTGGGGCTGCCGCCGCTGTCCTTGGCGCCGGTCGACACCACGGCGAACGAGGCGACCGCGAGGACGAGCAACCCGCTGGCGAGGATGCGCCTCATGGCCCGGAGGGCACCTGGTTGGGGTCGCACACGCCGTTGGTGATCGGGCTGGAGCCGTCGCGCGGGCGCTCCATGGAGCCGGGGCAGCGGCGCGTCTGGTTGAGCTGGGCCTGGCCCAGGATGGTGTTGGCGACCAGGTTGGGCGCGATCGGGTTCTGGGGGATGCCCGTCGGGTCGGTCGTGAACGCGCTGACGTGCAGCGCGACGCGGCCGACGGAGCCGTTGGCGTCGTAGTAGCCGGTCTGGGAGAAGTCGTTGAACCAGCCCACGACGTCCGGCGCGTAGGGGCGGCCGAAGGCGAGCTCGGGCGTGGCGCCGGCGAGCGCCTTGGTGGCGGCGGGGAAGGCACCCTCGCGCGACTTGCCGTTGCGGTTGACCGGCCCGAGCGCGATGTTGGCGACCGGCACGTTGGTGCGGGTCAGCTCGGTCAGGTCGTTGTTGCCGCCGGCGCGGCGGACGATGTTGGAGAGGTCGCGGATGGTGGGCCGCGCGTTGCGGGCCAGGGGGCGCAGCTCGCGGACGAAAGGCCGCAGCTGCTTGGCCACGGGCTTGGACTCGTTGACGAGCGGAGTCAGGTCCTTGAGCGTCTGGCGCAGGTTGACGAAGGTCGAGTTGGCGCGGCGCATGAAGTCGGGCAGCCGCTGGATCGCCTCGGCGAGGGCGTCGCGCTGGGCTCCGATCGCCGCGGTGGTCGCGTTGAGATTGACGATCAGCCCCGCGAGGTCGGCGCGGCGCTGCGCGATGTCGGTGACCAGGCTCGCGGACTCGGTGATGAACTTGCGCAGCTCGGGCTTGTCGAAGGAGAGCTCGCGGAACAGGCGGGAGGTCGCGGCGAAGGAGGGGTTGAGGTAGGCCAGCGCCGCGTTGGCCTGCTGGCTCTTGCCCGCGTACGTGGTGGCGAACCCGCGGATGACCTGGACCAGGCCCTTGCGCGTCGACGGGTCGAAGACGTTGAAGATCTCGTCGAGGTCGACCGCCGTCGTCGTGAACTGGGCGGGGATCGTGCCGCCCTCGGGGATCTTGCGCGCGGTGCCGGGGGGCAGCTGGAGGTCGATGTAGCGGTTGGCGATGCCCGACAGCGACGAGGCTCGCACGATGGCTCGGGTGCCCTGGCGCAGGGCGTAGCCGTCCTGGTTGATCCGGATCTTGACCGCCGCCTGGCCGTCGTCGGAGAGCGTGATGTCGCGCACGTCGCCGACCGGACGGCCCGAGACCTGGACGAGGTTTCCCTTGACCAGCTGGGCGGCGTTCTGGAAGTGCAGCGTGTAGGTGTGCTCGCCCCCGCCGTTCCCGAGCAGCACTACCGCGACGGCGACTGCCGCCACGATAACTGCTCCCACCGCCGCGACGCGGCCAATGACGCTCGTAGTGCGCAACTATCTCTCCCGCTTCGAAGGCCCCCCTCGCCCACGAAGACGCCAGCGAAGCTAGCAGTGGCGTCTTCGGCGTGTCAAAGGAGAACCGGGGCTTGCGCAGCAAGTTTTCGGGCCCCCGCGCGTTCCCTGTCCCACGGGGGAGGATCGGGAGGATCGTGAGACCTGGGTACGGACAGTTCTGCGCCATCGCGCGCACGCTTGACCTGGTGGGGCGACGGTGGACCCTGTTGGTGGTGCGCGAGCTCGCGCTGCGCGGGCCGCTGACCGCGCGGGCCATCGCCCGCGGGCTCCCCGACGTGTCCATGAATCAGCTGGTGCAGCGCCTGGCCGAGCTGGAGGCCTCGGGGCTCGTGGAGGCCGGCCCGGACGGCGCGTACGCGCTGACCCCGGACGGCGCTGACCTCGAGCCGGTGCTGGGCGCGCTGGCCCGCTTCGGCCTGGACCGGCTGGGCGGGGCGGGCGCGGAGCCGGGCGACGCCGTCGTCGCGCACGTCCTGCTGCGCCAGCTCGAGCTGCGCTTCGCCGCGTGGCCGGACGGGCCAGGGCTCTCGGGCCGCTTCGAGATCGTCCTGGCGGACCCCGAGCGACTGTGGTCCGTCGAGCCGGGCGCCCCGGGGCCGGGGCGCCTGAGCCTGATCGCGGACGGATCGCTTCTACGCGCGCGCGCGGGCGCGTGCCTGGAGCCCGACGCCGTTCTCCACATTTCGGTCGCCGAGTGCTGCGCCCTGGTCGAGGGCCGCGCGCCGAATGGGGTCGCCATCGACGGCGACGTCGAGCTCGGCCACGCCCTGCTCGCGCGTCTCGCCCCGGACGCCGCGCTGGCCGCCGTGGCCTGAGCGCCCTCTTCTCTCTGCCTATGCAATGCTTAGGCAGTGGCGGCGGCGAAGCCTGTCCCCCTGTCCGAGGCCGCGCGAGAGATCGGCGTCTCGCTCGACACGCTGCGGCGGTGGGACCGAGCGGGCAAGCTGCGGGTCGTGCGCGACTCGCGCAACCGCCGCCTGGTGCCCGCCGCCGAGGTCCGCCGTCTGGCCGCGCGGCCCACGCGCCACCGGACGGGTGAGGAGCTCTCGGCGCGCAACCGCTTCCCCGGGACGGTGACGTCGGTCGAGGTGGACGGGGTGATGGCGCTGGTCGAGATCGCCGCGGGGCCCTTCCGCGTGACCGCCGCGGTCACGCGCGACGCGGTCGAGGAGCTGGGACTGCGCGAGGGGGTCGAGGCGGTGGCCGCGGTCAAGGCGACGTCGGTCATGGTCGAGCGCGCGCGGTCGTGAGGCGCGGGACCGCGCTGGTGGCGCTCGCCGCGCTGGCCGGCGCGGCCGGGTGCGGCGGCGGCGCGTCGGGTGCCCTGAGGGTCTCCGCGGCCTCGTCGCTGAAGTCCGCCTTCACGCGGTACGGCGAGCGGCGCGACGGGGCGCCCGCCGCGTTCTCGTTCGCCGGGTCCGACGAGCTGGCCGCGCAGATCCGCCGCGGGGCGCGGCCGGATGTGTTCGCCTCGGCGGACACGCGGCTGCCCGCGCAGCTGTTCGCGGCCGGCCGCGTCGAGCGCCCGGTCGTCTTCGCGACCAACCGCCTGGTCCTGGCGGTGCCGATACGCGACTCGCGCCTGGGGACGGTGGAGGGAGCCGCGGTGCCGGGGGTGCGAGTCGCGATCGGGGCCCCGCACGTCCCGGTCGGCGCCTACGCGCGCGCTGCCCTGCGCCGGCTGGACCCCGCGGTCGCGCGGGCGATCCTGCGCAACGTACGCACGCGAGAGCCCGACGTCGCGGGGATCGTGGCCAAGCTCGCCACGGGAGCGCTCGACGCGGGCTTCGTCTACGCCACGGACGTCCGGGCGAGCTCGGGTCGGCTGCGCGCGATCGAGCTGCCCCGGCCGGCGCAGCCGCGGATCGCCTACGCCGCCGCCGTGGTCCGCGGCGCTCGCCACGCCACCGCCGCCCGCGCCTTCGTGGCCGGCCTCCTCCGCGGGGCGGGAGCGACCGCGCTGCGACAGGCCGGCTTCGGCCCGCCGCCGCGATGACGCGCGCCTTCTCGGCCGCGCTCATCGTCGCGCTGGCGCTCGGCGTCGCGTTCCTCGCGCTGCCGGTCGTCGCTCTGCTCGTCGACGTCCCGCCGGCCGATCTGGTCCGGCGACTCGACGACGGTGCGTCGCTGGACGCGCTGCGGCTGAGCCTCCAGACCACGGCGATCGCGCTGGCGGCGATCGTGGCGATCGGGACGCCGGCGGCGTACCTCCTGGCCACCCGGCGGTTCCCGGGCCGTTCCGCCATCGAGACGGTCCTCGAGCTTCCGCTCGTGCTTCCCCCCGCCGTGGCGGGCATCGCGCTGCTCTCCGCGTTCGGTCCCCAGGGCCTGCTGGGCGGCGCGCTGGACGGCGCGGGCCTCGAGGTCGCGCTGACGACCACGGGCGTCGTCCTCGCCCAGGCGTTCGTGGCCAGCCCGCTCTACGTGCGCCAGGCGCAGGCCGCCTTCGCGGCGCTCGACCCCACGGTGCTGGAGGCCGCGCGGACGCTGGGCGCCTCCCCGGCGGGCGCGTTCGTGCGCGTCGCCGTACCGCTCGCCCGGCCCGCGCTGCTCTCCGGCGCCGCGCTGGCCTGGGGCCGTGCGCTCGGCGAGTTCGGTGCCACGCTGATCGTGGCCGGGTCGTTTCGCGGAGTCAGCCAGACCGCTCCGCTGGCCATCTACGAGCTGTTCGGGAGCGACTTCGATGCCGCGCTCGCCCTGTCCGTCGTCCTGCTGGCGGTCAGTGTCGCCCTGCTGGCGGCGATCAAGCTCGCGCGGCCCGCCGCCGCATGACCCTCCGCGCCGACCTTCACGCCGTGGCCGGCGAGCTCGACGTCGAGGTCTCCATCTCCGCCGAGGCGGGCCGGCCTCTCGCGCTCGCCGGACCGTCGGGGGCGGGGAAGACGACGGTGCTGCGCGCGATCGCCGGACTGGCGCCGGCCGCCGGCCGGATCGAATGTGGCGGCGAGACCTGGCTGGACGGCGAGACGGGCCTGACCCCCGAGGCTCGCCGGTGCGGCGTCGTCTTCCAGGACTACGCGCTGTTCCCGCAGCTCGACGCCCTGGGCAACGTGGCGTTCGGGCTGCGCTTCCTCCCCCGCCGCGAGCGCGCCCGCCGCGCCCTGGCCGCCCTGGAGCGCTTCGGGCTCGGCGCCCGCGCCCACTCGCGGCCCGCCCAGCTCTCCGGCGGCGAGCGCCAGCGCGTCGCGCTGGCCCGCGCGCTGGCGATCGAGCCGCGCGCCCTGCTCCTCGACGAGCCGCTGTCCGCCCTCGACCCGACGACGCGCGGCGGCGCCCGCCGCGAGCTCGCGGCGGTGGTGCGCGAGGCGCCGGTCCCGGTGCTGCTCGTCACCCACGACTTCACCGAGGCGGCCCTGCTGGCCGACGAGGTGGCGGTGATGGACGCGGGGCACATCGTCCAGCGCGGGACGCCCACCGCGCTGGCCGCGGCGCCGGCCTCGGCCTTCGTGGCGAACCTCACGGGCGCGTCCGTCCTGCGCGGCATGGCACGTCGCCGCGCGGACGGGCTCACCGTCGTCGCGCTGGACGGCGGCGGCGAGGTGGCCAGCACCGACTCCGGTGACGGGGCGGTCGCCGTGAGCGTGTTCCCCTGGGACGTGGCGCTCGAGCCCGCCGGGGCCGCCGGTCACGGCTCCGCCCGCAACCGGGTCCCCGCACGGGTGACCACGGTCACGACGCTCGGCAACCGGGTGCGCGTCGGTCTCGAAGCGCCCCAGCCCCTCGTCGCCGAGGTCACCGGGCCGGGCGCGGGCGCGCTGCA
This sequence comes from Solirubrobacteraceae bacterium, assembly GCA_033856025.1. GTDB lineage: Bacteria > Actinomycetota > Thermoleophilia > Solirubrobacterales > Solirubrobacteraceae > AC-38. The sequence goes on from JAWVFQ010000037.1 coordinate 56,188, forward strand.
CCTGGAGCCCGGCCGCGAGGTCGTGGCCGCCTGGAAGGCGACCGCCACGCGCCTGCTCCCCGGCTGAGCCATGCCTGCGATGCCCGGGGTGGGATTCGAACCCACACGTCCCGAGGGACAGCCGGGTTTAAGCCGGCGCGCGTCTGCCATTACGCCACCCGGGCGCGATCGTGCGGACACTGTAGAGACGCAACTAGGGCGTTGCTACCGTGTCCTACGGGGGAAGGGACCCTCACACGCGTGGAAGTCTCAGCACTGAAGCACGCCGGCGTGGCCGGCCTACATGGGCGCTCGCCCCTGCTCCGCCTGCAATCGGACGAGCGGCTGGTCGCCCTCATCCGGCGCGGCAACCATCACGCCTTCGAGGCGCTCATGGGCCGCTACCAGTCGCGCCTGCTGGCCTTCTGCCGCCACATGCTCGGCTCCAAGGAGGATGCCGAGGACGTCCTGCAGGAGGTCTTCGCGGCCGCCTTCAACGCGATGCAGGCCGACGAACGTCCGCTCAACGTGCGGCCGTGGCTCTACCGCATCGCGCGCAACCGCTCTCTGAACCACCTACGCCGGGCCACGGCCATCGGGGTCGACTCGATGGACGTCCACTTCTCCGAGAACGGCGCCACCACCGCGGACAAGGTCCACCGGCGCGAGGACTTCCGGGCGCTGCTCCTAGACGTCCAGGGCCTGCCCGAGACCCAGCGCACGGCGCTGCTGCTGCGCGAGATCGACGCGCTCTCCTACGACCAGATCGCCGAGGCGATGGACACCACGGTGCCCAGCGTCAAGTCGCTGCTCGTGCGCGCGCGTGTGGCCCTGGCCGAGGCCGCCGAGGCGCGCCAGCTCTCCTGCGAGGACGTGCGCCTGGAGCTCGGCGAGGTGGCCGAGGGCCTCAAGAAGCTCAGCCCGCCCGTGCGCCGCCACGTCAAGCAGTGCGACCGCTGCTCCGCCTTCAAGCGCCAGCTGCGCGAGACCAACAAGGCGCTGGCCGCCATCTTCCCGGTCGGGCCGCTGCTCGCGCTCAAGCAGCTGGTCGTCCTGCACCTCGGCGGGTCGGGCGCCGGCGCGAGCGCGGGCGCCGCGGGCGGCGCCGCCGGCACGGCCGCGGCGGGCGGCGCGGCGAGCGGCCTGCTCGGCGCCGGCGCGAGCGCCGTCGTCACCAAGACCGCGGCCGGCCTGGCCGCCGCCGCCATCGTCGGCGTGGGCGCCGTCGAGGTCGGCCACGTCGGCCAGGAGTCGGTCCGCACGCGGTCCGTCGCCCAGCAGCCAGTCGTCCCCGCCGCCACCGGCGGGACCCCCGCCAAGGCCGTCCCGGAATCCCGCACCGCCCCGGCCGTGGAGAGGCCCAAGCCCCAGCCGGCGATCCGCGCGCTGGCCGCGCCCGCCGCCTCGCCGGCTCCGGCGACCACCACGCCCGCCGAGCCCGTCCCGGCGGCCACGACTCCCGCGCCGCCGCCGACCGAGACCGTCACGGACACGACCGTCCTGCCCACCCAGCCCGCCACGACGCCGGTCGCCCCGCCCGCCCCGGCGGCGATCCCGGCGGAGGACCCGGCCAAGGGCCCGGCGCCCTCCGGCGGCCAGGGCCAGCCGGGCGACCCGGGGCAGGGCCAGGGCGGCGATCCCTCCGCGCCCCCGTCGCAGCCGCGCGGCGGCGAGGAGCCCCCGCCCGAGCCCGGCGGCGGCGACGACGCGCCGGCGCCCTCCGCCGGCCCCTAGCCGATCCGGTCTCCCGGAGCCACCTCGGCCTCGGGCGCCAGCAGCACCACGCCCTTCTCGGCGTCCAGCGCGCCGAGCACCAGGCACTCGGACATGAAGGGCCCGATCTGCTTGGGCGCGAAGTTCACCACGCCGACGACGAGCCGGCCCTCCAGGTCCTCGCGCGCGTAGTGGCGGATCTGGGCCGAGGAGCGCTTGAGGCCGAGCTCCTCGCCGAAGTCGATCGTCAGCTTCCACGCCGGGCGGCGCGCCTCGGGGAAGTCGTCGACCTCGACGACCCGGCCCACGCGCATGTCCACGCGCTCGAAGTCCTCCCACTCGATCGTCATGACGCCAGGAAGCGCTCCACCGCCGCGGCCGTCTCCTCGAACGCGTCCCACAGCACCGAGTGCCCGCCCGAGACCGTGACGACCTGCGCCCCGGGGAAGCGGCTCGCGTCGACGTGCAACGGCGAGCGGTCGCCCACCACGATCAGCGTCGGGACGTCCGCCACGGGCGGCGCCTCGCGCGCCATCTCGTTCCAGGCGCCGATCGCCGCCAGGCGCGAGTAGCGGTAGCGCAGGCGGCCGTCCTCCCCGCGGACCAGGTTCAGCCGCGCCTCCTCCTCGAGCATCTCGCGGGGAGCGTGGAAGAACATCCCGCCCGACTCCATGTCGGCGATCGCCTCCTCCTCGGTGGCGTAGGACTGGTCGCGCAACTCGGCGCGCGCGTACCCCAGGCAGGTGGAGGGCCGCAGTCCCAGCGCCGGCTCCAGCAGGACCAGGCGCTGTATCCGCTCGGGGGCCGAGGCGGCCAGCGTGCAGCAGACCAGGCCGCCGAAGGAGTAGCCGAGCCAGTCGGCGCCTACCACCTCGACCGTCTCGGTCACGTCGGCCGCGTGCGTCTCGCGCAGCCAGGGCGGCTCCTCGCCCGACTCCCCGTGGCCGCGCAGGTCCGGCGCGATCACGTGACGGTCGCCCAGCCGCTCGGCCAGTCGCCGGAAGCGCGGCCCGTGCCCGGACAGGCCGTGCAGGCAGACCAGCGGGCGCCCGGTGGGATCACCGTAGCTGTGGAGGTTCAGGCGCAGGCGCGGGAGACTAGCCGCGGCCCGCGCGACCGGCCTAAGCCGCGAGACCGATGACCTTCAGCCGGCGCCCGAGCGCCTTGGCCGCGAAGTCGCGCGTCTCCTGGAGCGTCGCGCCGAAGACCTCCTCGTCCTCGGGCATGTCGCTCGGAATCCACTTCGGCCGCAGCACGCCCTCGGCCAGCGGCAGCACCTCGGCCATCGCGCGCTGGATCGCCTCGCCGTAGCGCGTGTCCGCCTGCGCCATGTCGCGCAGGAAGCGCGCGCCGAACGCGACGTGGCGATGCTCGTCGCGCGCCACGTTGAGGAAGCCCTCCACGAAACCGGGCAGCGTCCCCACCGACTGGTTGTAGTCGATGATGAAGTGCTGGCCGGTGAGGGCGAGCATCCCCTCGATGACCATGTGGTAGATCGTCACGGCCTCGACCAGGACCTCGAGGTCCTCCGGCTTCTCGGCCAGGTGGTCGACGCGGCGCTTGAGGGCCTCGTCGAACATCTGGCCGAACTCCGGGTTGAGATGCTCGGACGTCTCGGCCAGCCGGCCGGCCAGGTCGCCGGCGTCCAGGACGCCCACCTCGGAGTAGAAGCGGTCGAAGAAGGCGACGTGGCGGGCCTCGTCGGCGATCTGCGTGCACAGGAAGATCCGCATCTCCTCCGTAGGCGCGGCGCGCATCATCGGCCCGAGCTCCTCGGCCACCCGCTGCTCGCCGATGAAGAACGAGGAGAGCCCGTACATGCGGGCCTCGCGCTCGTCGGCCGGGATCCGCTCGTGCCAGTCGATGCGGTCCTGGGTGAAGTCGATGTCCTGGGTGAGCCACTGCTGGCGCTCCCACAGGAGGTAGAGGTCGCGGTAGGAGAGGAGCTTGGTGCCGCGGTCCGCGGACTCCATGAGACCCGGGTCCGTCGTGGCCTGGAAGTCCTCGCGCTCGGTGGCGTGCTGCGTGGTGATGTCGGACATGGCGGGCAGCGTAGCGGAGACTTGGCTGGCTGGCCAGCCGAGAAATCCGCGCGGAGCGGGATCCTCAGGCGGGACCGGGCCGGTGGGCGGCTAGGGGCCGGGCTCGCCCCCGGAGACGAGCACGGCGAGGCCTCCGCCGGCGACGACCACGGGGTAGGTCCCGGCGCGCTGGCCCGGCACGAGGCGGGCGGCGCGGCCGCGGGCGGAGATCCGCAGGCGGTACGTGCGGTCCGCGCGCAGGGTGACCAGCCGCGGGATCGCGTCGAGGTTGCGCACGCTGAAGTCGATGGCCAGGAAGGCCGGGACCGACACGCTCTGCGGGCGCAGCTTCCCACCGCGCAGCGTGAACTGCGCGGGGATGCGGATGGGCTCCTCGTCGCCCCCGCCGCCGCCGGAGCGCGGCGCGGTCGTGGGCGGTGCCGTCGGCGGTGCCGTCGGAACCGAGGGGGTGGTTGCGGAGGGGGTGGTCACCGTTCCGGACGTATTCGGTCCGGTTGCGGGCCCACCCCCCTTCCCCTCGTTGCCGTCCTTGCCGCACGCGGCCAGGAGCACGCACGCGGCGAGCGCCGCCAACGTCGAGCGCTTCACGACCCGATGTCGAACATCGCCTCGAGGTCGTGGCGCGAGAAGGCCTCGAAGGCGACCATGGTCTGGGTACGGGTCACGCCCTCCAGCTGGCCGATGGTCCGCGTCACCGTCTCGGCCAGCTTCTCCTGCTTGGGCACGCGCACGACCGCGACGAAGTCCCACTCGCCGGTCACCGAGTACGCCTCGGCCACGCCGTCGACGTCGGCCAGCACCCCGCCGAGCGTGGGGAGCGCCGTGCGCTCGGCCTCGATGAGGACGATCGCGTGGGTCACTTCACCGTGTGCGACGCGCCGGGATCGAGGACGTCGACCATCGACGCGCCGGCCTGCTCGACGTCGGCCTTGAAGGCCTGCGCGTCGGTCTCGATCGGCGGGAACGTGTCGTAGTGGCAGGGGATCACGGTGTCGGCCCCGACGAACTCGGCCGCGACGACGCCGTCGAAGCGGTCCATCGTGTAGTGGCCGCCGATGCACATCAGCGCCACGTCCAGTCGCCCGCGCCGGCCCACCAGCTTGAGGTCGGAGAACAGCGCGGTGTCCCCCAGGTGGTAGATCCGCTTGCCGCCCATCTCGATGACCAGCCCGGCCGGCATGTGGGCGGTCCCGTTCGGCGAGACGGCGGTGTGCCAGGCGGGGACCAGGCGCACCGAGCCCCACTCGAACTCGACCGTGCCGCCGAGGTTGGGGTCGAACACGTCCACGCCCTCTCCGCCGATCTCGTTGGCCAGCTCGACGATCGCCACCACCGGCGCGCCGGACCGCTTGGCGATCGCCACGGTGTCGCCGATGTGGTCGGCATGGCCGTGGGTGAGCAGGATCGTCGTGGGGTTGACGTCGTCGGCGCTCACCGCGGCCTTGGGATTGCCGGTGAGGAAGGGGTCCACGAGCACCGTCGTGTCGCCCTCGGTGAGCTCGAAGCAGGCATGTCCGAGGAAGCGGATGTCCATCAGTTCTCCTCCGTCTGGGTTGGGGCGTCCGGGCCGGACGCGGGGTGCTTGGCGAGTTCTCTGGCCAGCTCGATGCCCACGGCGACGCCGACGAGCATCCCCAGGCGGGTCTCCTCCTCGACGAGGTTGGACACGGCCCGCCGGCGCGCCTCGGCATCGGGGTTCGACGCCGCCTGGCCGACCTGGGACTCGTGGGCCGCCGCGAACCAGCCGCCCTGGCTCAGCGCCTGGTCCAGGACGCGCTGGAGCTGCGGGGCGAGGCGGGCCACCGTGTCGCGCGCGCCGGACAGCCGCTCCGGGTCGCCCAGCGCCTCCACGGCCGCGTCGATCTCCTCGTCCGAGTAGGGGCCCTCGAGCACCGCGTCATCATACGGTCGCGATGGCGGCGCCCACCGACGACACGGCCCCGGCGCGCGCCGTGCGGCTGACGGAGCTCTCCCCCGGCGCGGGGTGTGGGTGCAAGCTCGGGGCAGCGGACCTGGCGGAGGTCCTCTCCGGCCTCGACGGATCGCTGCCCGCGGAGGTCCTGGTCGGCCCCGCCACGGCCGACGACGCCGGTGTGTTTCGCATCAGCGACGACCTCGCCCTCGTCCACACGGTGGACTTCTTCACGCCGATCGTCGACGACCCCTACGACTTCGGCCGCATCGCGGCCACGAACGCGCTGTCGGACGTGTACGCGATGGGCGGGCGGCCGCTGAGCGCGCTGAACCTGGTCGCGTTCTCGGTGGAGGACCTGGGCGCGGACGTCCTGCGCGAGATCCTGCGCGGCGGCGCCGACGCGGCCCGCGCCGCGGGCGCCGCGATCGTCGGCGGCCACTCGATCGAGGACCGCGAGCCCAAGTACGGCCTGGCCGTGACAGGCGCCGTGCATCCGGACCGGATCCTCACCAACGCCGGCGCGCGGCCCGGCGACGCGCTGGTCCTGACCAAGCCGCTGGGCGCCGGCGCCATCTCGACCGCGGCCAAGCGCGGCGCGGCGGGCCCGGCGGACGTGGCCGCCGCGGTGGCGGTGATGACCGAGCTCAACGCCGCCGCCGCCGAGGCCGCGCTGGCCGCCGGCGCCCACGCCGCTACCGACGTGACCGGCTTCGGCCTGCTCGGGCACCTGCACGAATTGGCGGTCGCCAGCGGGGTGTCGGCGGAGGTCAGCGCCGGCGCGATCCCCGCGATCGGCCGTGCCCGGGACCTGCTGGCGGGTGAGGAGGCGGTGTCCGGAGGGCTGCGGCGCAACCTCGCGCACGCGTCGAGCTTCACGACGTTCGACGACGCCGTCGCCGAGGTGGACCGCCGGCTCGCGGCCGATCCGATGACCTCCGGCGGCCTGCTCGTCGCCCTCCCCCCCGACCGGGCGGCGCTCGTGCCCGGCGCGGTCATCGGCGCCGTCGAGCCCGGGGCGGCCGGGGCGTTGCGGGTCGGGCCCTGACCGGCGCTTTGGCCCGGTCGAAAGACGGCCATCGAGGGAGGGCCCAGGCCGGGTCCGCAGGGGGGTGGGCCCTTTTAGGCCCGGTATGCGGGATTAACTCTGACCACCCCCCCCTCGCGGGGCCGCGCCGGGACTGGGCGCCGGGGCGCCGGACCCTGACCCCCTCGATGCGGGTCGTCAGCGCCGGGTCGAAAGCGCGTTCAGAAGCAGCCCGAAAAGCAGGCCGCACACGGCCCCGCCGCCGGCCGCGGCCCAGCTCGCCTCGTCGGCGGCGATCGGGATCAGGAGCAGGACGCCCGCGATCACTCCGACGCCGATCAGGTCGGAGTCGGTCTCGGCGCCGCGGCGGCGGGCCAGCAGGTCGGGCACCGCCCAGGCGCACACCAGGCCCAGCGCGCCCGCGTTGCCGCCCGCGGCGATCGGGAACGTCTCCACGGCGACGGCGAGCCCCATGCCCGCCGCGCCCGCGGCCAGGAACACGAGCACCGGAGCCCAGTGGCCGTGGCGGCGCTCCACGAGCCAGCCGAACAGCGCCACCGACAGCAGCCCCACCAGCGCGTAGCCGGTGTTGATGTAGACGAAGCTCGCCGTGAGCAGACGCCACCACTCGCTCCCGGGCGTGCCGACGACCATCAGGTCGATCTTGGAGACCCACGTCGTCTGGACGGCCAGGGAGACCAGCAGCGACGCCACCACCAGCCCCAGGGTCGCCCAGGGGCGCTGCTCCAGCCGGACGCCCGGCATCTCGCCCGGCTTCAGCGGCGTCAGCGCGGGCCGGGGCGCACGGCGGCGCCGACGCTCGCGCGGCTGGCCCTCCTTGTCGAGCTTGGGCGCCCGCTTGCGCAGGCGGCTCCCGCAGTAGGGGCACTCGGTGATGTAGGGGCTGACCTCGGACCCGCAGGTCTTGCACACCACGAAGAGGTCCGCGCCGGACGACATCCCCGAGCGATTGTAGAGCGGCGCCGGAAGGGCTACTCGCCTGTGGCGGCGATGATCTCGGCCACGACCTCGCGCAGGTCGTGGTTGGCCTCGTAGACGACGACCTGGCGGGCCGCCCCGTTGCCGCGCGACAGCAGGTCGTCCACGGCCTCCAGCTCGGCCGCCGAACCCAGGTCCTGGGCGTGCTCGCGCGACCGGTCCACCAGGCGACGGGCCAGCTGCTTGGTCCCCACGCGCTCGGTGGAGGGCAGGTCGACCATCTCGCCCTCCAGGCCGTGGCGGGCGGCCAGCCACTTGTTCTCGTCGAGCATCTCGTAGGGGTAGCGCGACAGCTGCTGGCCCGAGTCGAAGTGCTCCGAGAGCTCGCGGACCAGGGCCTGCACGAGGGCGGCCAGCCCCAGCGTGTGCTCCACGCGCGTCTGGGCGTCCATGACCCGGATCTCCACCGTCCCCAGGTTCGGGTGCGGGCGCACGTCGTACCAGAGGTAGGTGTAGTCCTCGATGACCTGGCACTCGTACATGAACTCGATGCGCCGGACGTAGTCGTCCCAGCCGTCGTACGTCGGCGGGATCCCCACCCGCGGGAAGGCGCGGAAGATCGGCGTGCGCGTCGAGGCCAGGCCGGTGGTGTCGCCGCGCCAGAAGGGCGAGTTGGCCGACAGGGCGAGCAGGACGGGAATGTGCACCCGCATGCCGTTGGCCACGTGGACGGCCTTGTCGGGATCGTCGAGGCCCACGTGGACGTGGATCCCGAAGATGATCTCCTGGCGCGCCACGAAGCGCAGCGCGCTGATGAGGTCGCGGTAGCGGGGCCGCGCCACGATGCGCTGGTCCTCCCACAGCGCGAAGGGGTGCGTCCCCGAAGCGCCGATGGCCAGCCCCTTGGCGGTGGCCGCCATGCGCACGCCGCGGCGCAGGTCGCGCAGCTGGACCCCCGCCTCGGCGGTGTCGCGGCAGGGCGACGTGGCGATCTCCAGCACCGACTCCATCAGCTCGGGCTTGACGTCGCCCTCAGGCGCCGATTCCAGCATCGCCTCGATCATGTTCGTGAGGTCGAGCGTGTCGGGATCGAGGATCATCAGCTCCTCCTCGATCCCGATCGTGAAGTTGGGGCCGGTGAAGCGATGCTCCATGCCGGCGCAAGCGTACCCCCAGCACCCGCCGCGATAGCCTTGCCGGCGCGACAAACGGCAAGCAAGGAGAGGGCACCGACACCATGGCTCTGGGCTACGACGGCAAGCTGTACATCCTGGCGTTCGACCATCGCGGGTCGTTCCAGAAGAAGTGGTTCGGCATCGAGGGAGAGCCCAGCGAGCAGGACACGCGGCGCATCTCCGACGGCAAGCACCTGGTCTACGAGGGCCTGGAGAAGGCCCTGGAGCAGGGCGCCGACCCCGCCGTCACCGGCGCCCTGATCGACGAGCAGTTCGGCGTGCCGACGGGGATCCCCCAGGCCGCCCGCGACCACGGCCTCAAGCTGGCCATGCCCGTGGAGAAGAGCGGTCAGAACGAGTTCGACTTCCAGTACGGCGACGAGTTCGGCGCCCACATCGAGCAGTTCGACCCCGACTTCTCCAAGGTGCTCGTCCGCTACAACCCGGACGGCGACCCGGAGATGAACCAGCGCCAGGCCGAGCGCCTGGCCCGCCTGTCGGACTGGCTGCACGAGAACGACCGCAAGTTCCTCTTCGAGCTGCTCGTCCCGGGCGAGGACGCCCAGCTGGAGTCCGTGGGCGGCGATGCCGACCGCTACGACTCCGAGCTGCGCCCCGAGCTGATGCGCCGGGCCATCGCCGACCTCCAGGACGCGGGCGTGGAGGCGGACATCTGGAAGATCGAGGGCGTCGACGACCCCGAGGACTGCAAGGGGATCGCCGACCAGGCGCGCACCGGTGAGGGCCGCGAGGGCGTCGTGTGCGTGGTGCTGGGGCGTGGCGCGGACGACGAGAAGGTCGACGAGTGGCTGCGCGCCGGCGCCGGCGTCGAGGCGTATGTGGGGTTCGCCATCGGGCGCTCCATCTGGGGCCAGCCCCTGCGCGACTTCCTGGACGGCAAGGTCGAGCGCGAGGACGCGGCGTCGCAGATCGCCGACAACTACATGCGCTTCGTCCGCGTCTACCAGGAGGCCGAGGGCAAGGCCCCGGTCGGCTGAGCCGCCGGGCGCTGATCGCCGGCGCCGCCCTGGCCCTGGCCGGCTGCGGCGTCACCCCCACCGACGCGACCGGTCCGTCCCAGGACGGCACGGTCACGCGCATCGTCGACGGCGACACGATCCACGTGTCGGTCGCCGGGCGCGACGAGAAGGTCCGCTACATCGGCATGGACACGCCGGAGTCGCGCAGGCCGGGCACGCCGGTCCAGTGCTTCGCCAAGGCGGCGAGCGCCTACAACGCCCGCCTGCTGCGGGGCCGGCGCGTGGAGCTGCGCCTCGACGTCGAGCACCGCGACCGCTACGGCCGGCTGCTGGCCTACGTGTACCGGCGCCCGGACGGGCTGTTCGTCAATGCCGAGCTGGTCCGGCGCGGGTACGCCACGGTTCTGACGGTCCCGCCGAACGTCAGGCACGCCGCCGAATTCCTCCGTTTGGAGCGCTCGGCGCGCCGCAAGGGCCGGGGTCTATGGGGCGCGTGCGGTAGGGTTCGTGAGCGTTATGCGGATGCGTCAGAGCATCGCTCAGCTCGAGCGCGCCTTCGTCGAGGAGATCCAACTCGACCGCGCCCGACGTGAGCACCTTCGTCATACGGCTGCCAAGCGCTCCCGCTCCCGGCGGGTCCAGCGCAAGCAGCAGCGCGGCTCCCTGCGCTTCTTCCTGCTGGTCGTCTCGCTCATCGCCACGGCCGTCCTGGTCACCGTGGCGATGTTCCAGACGCTCTACTACGTGATGGGCTGACCGCCCACGCTAGGGCCCGTCTCCGAGGCTCTGAAGCGCCTCGTCGACCTTCTCACGGGAGCCACCCTCGCCGGCCTCCATGCGCTCCTGCTGGATCTCCAGGTAGACCTCCTTGCGGAAGACCGGAATCTCCCGCGGGGCCTGGATTCCGATCCGCACCTTCTCGCCCATGACCGAGAGCACCGAGACTTCGATGTCGTCGCCGATCATGATGCTCTGGTTCGACTTGCGAGTCAGTACCAACATCTACGTACGCCTCCCTGCTGCCTTGGGTGGCGAACATTAAGCCGCTCGCGCGTTCGGCGCGCAAGTAACTTCGCTAGGCTCACGCCCGCTCGATGGCCCGACGCTCGCTGAAGCCGCAGCTGAACCAGATCCGCGCCTGGGTGCGCCAGGGCCGCACCGACGCCTGGATCGCCCATCAGCTCGAGGTCACCGTCCAGCAGATCGAGACCTTCAAGCGCGACAACGACCTCGCGCCCGACGACGCCGAGGCCGGCGAGGGCTTCTCGGAGGAGATCGACCTGCGCGCCGAGGACGACGCGCTGATCGCCGCCGAGCTCGAGGCGGCCGAGGAGGCCGCCGCCGACGAGGACGAGGACTCCGACGAGGACGCCTCCGACGACGAGGACGCCTCCGACGACGAGGCCGAGGCCGACGAGGGCAACGGCGACAAGCCGGCCGCACGCCGGGGCACCGGGCGCCGCCGCGGGCGCCGCGGCGGGCGCCGCCGCAAGGGGCCGCTGGAGGGCACGTTTGACCATGGCGAGGAGGGCTACGGCCTGTGGCTGGACCCCGCCGTGCAGGACGACGCCGTCTACGCCGAGCACTGGGCGGGTCACCGCCCCGTCACGGTCACGGTCGAGGAGGACCAGATCGTGATCAAGCGCTCCGGCGAGGACTAGCCCGTGGAGACCGCACTCTTCCAATGGTCGGAGGGGCTGCGGCGACTGCGGGAGGCCGACCCGCTGTACCGGCCCGCCATGGAGCGGGTCGTCGACCGCATCGTGGAGGAGCTGCGCCGGCGCCTGGGCAGCCGCTTCACCACCGCCGAGCTGGCCGCGCTCTACGACGAGGGGACGGACTGGTGCCTGGAGATCGCCCAGGCCGTCGCGCCCGAGGACCCGCGGGCGTGGGACGTCTCCACGGTCGGCGACGCCGCCTTCGGGCGCTACGTGCGCGCCGCCGCCGACTACGCGGGCGGCCGCGTCGTCGCGCGCGAGCGCGGCTAGCGCTTCGGGAGGTCCTGGAGCACGAAGGCGCGCTCGCCCCGGCGAACCATGCCCAGGCGCCGCGCCTCGCGCATCAGCGAAGCGGGCTCGCGCAGGGCCCGGCGGCGGGCGAGGAGGCGGTCGTGCTCGGTCTGAAGGCGCGTGAGCTCGGCATGGCGGCCGCGGGACTCGCGCCACGTCTGCCAGTAGGAGTGGGCCGGCCCCGCGTAGAGCAGCACCACGCCGGCCAGCACGACGAGCAGGGCAACTCGCCCGAGTCGGTCCCAGCGCACGGAATAGGCCATCGGCCCCCCGTTCGCCGCCCGCGCGAAGCTTCCTCCTAGCCCGGGCGCCGGAAGGCCGAGCCGCCCGGGTACGTGGCGTCGGCGCCCAGGGCCGCCTCGATGCGCAGCAGCTGGTTGTACTTGGCCACGCGGTCCGAGCGCGCCGGGGCGCCGGTCTTGATCTGCCCGCAGCCGGTGGCCACGGCGAGGTCGGCGATCGTCACGTCCTCCGTCTCCCCGGAGCGGTGCGACATGACCGCCGTGTAGCCGGCCTCGCGGGCGATCCGCATCGCCTCCAGTGTCTCGCTGAGGGTCCCGATCTGGTTGACCTTGACCAGGATCGAGTTGGCCACGCCCGCCTCGATGCCCCGGCGCAGGCGCTCCGGATTGGTCACGAACAGATCGTCGCCGACGAGCTGCACGCGGTCCCCCAGGCGCTCCGTCAGCGCGCGCCAGCCGTCCCAGTCCTCCTCGGCCATGCCGTCCTCGATCGAGACGATGGGATAGCGGCCGGCCATCTCCTGCCAGTAGGCGGCCATCTCCTCGGGCGACAGCGTGCGGCCCTCGTGCTCGAGCACGTAGGCGCCGTCGCGCTCCACCTCGCTGGTCGCGGGGTCCAGCGCGATCGTCACGTCCTCGCCGGGCTCGTAGCCCGCGGCCCGGATGCCCTCCATGAGGACCTCCAGGGCCGCCTCGTTGGAGTCCAGGTCCGGCGCGAACCCGCCCTCGTCCCCCACCGCCGTGCTCAGCCCGCGATCGTGCAGGGTGCGCTTGAGGTGGTGGTAGATCTCCACGCCCACCCGGAGCCCCTCGGAGAAGCTCGGCGCGCCGGACGGGACCACCATGAACTCCTGGAAGTCGACCCGGTTGTCGGCGTGGGCGCCGCCGTTGAGGACGTTCATCATCGGCACGGGCAGGACGTGGGCCGCCTCGCCGCCCAGATAGCGCCACAGCGGCTGGCGCTCCTCGGCCGCCGCCGCGTGCGCCGCGGCCAGGGAGACGGAGAGGATCGCGTTGGCGCCCAGGCGCGACTTGTTCGGCGTGCCGTCGGCATCGCGCAGCGCCTGGTCCAGGCCCGCCTGGTCGAAGGCGTCGTGCCCGTGGACGGCCTCGGCCAGCGGGCCGTTCACGTTGCCCACGGCGCCCGTGACGCCCTTGCCCAGCCACGCGTCGCCGCCGTCGCGCAGCTCGGTGGCCTCGAACTCTCCGGTCGACGCCCCCGACGGGACGGCGGCGCGCCCGGTGGCGCCCGAGCGCAGCGTGACCTCGCACTCCACGGTCGGGTTGCCGCGGCTGTCGAGAATCTGGCGTGCGTGGACGGACTCGATCTGGCTCATTCCACCTCCTGCCGGAACCGCTGGCTCGCCGAGCGCAGCGCCAGCTCCGGGTCGATCTGCAGCTTGCGCGCCACGTGGACCGCGGCGAACAGGACGGCGCCGATCATGCCGTAGAGGGCGTCCGGGTCGTCGGGCGCCAGGGCCAGCGCGTCCACGGTCGCCCGCAGGTCGGCCAGCGCCTCGTCGTCGGACATGTCCAGCGCGCCGCCCGACGCGGCCCGGCGCTGGACCTTGCGGGCCTGCAGGAGCGCCGGCAGGTTCTCCGGGACGTCGCCGAACAGGCCCGGGTCGCGCCCCTCCTCCCCGCGCTTGATCTCGTCCCAGTTGCGCAGGACCTCGCCCGCTTCGCTCGCCTCGACATCGCCGAACACATGGGGATGGCGGCGGACGAGCTTGGCGTGGACGTGGTCGGCCACGTCGGCCAGGTCGCCGGCCCCGCGCTCCTCCATGAGCAGGCTGAGGAAGTGCACCTGGAACAGCACGTCGCCGAGCTCGTCGCGCAGCTTGGCGTCGTCGCGCTGGTGGGCCGCGTCGGCCAGCTCGTAGGCCTCCTCGACGGTGTGGGGGACGATCGTGCGCTCGTCCTGCTCGCGGTCCCACGGGCACTCGACGCGCAGGCGGCGCGTCAGCTCGTCCAGCCGGGCCAGCGCCTGCGGGATCTCGGGCCGGGTCAGGGCTGGGTCGGCTGGGCCGGAGCCTGCTGGGGCGGCGCCTGCTGGGGCGGAGCCTGCTGGGGCGGGGCCTGCGTGCCGCCGGCGCCGGGGGGCGCCTGCTGCTGGCCCTGGCCGGGCTGCGGGACGGCACCCGGAGGCGTCGTCTGCTGGTTCTTCTTCGGCTTCGGCGCGTTCTTGCACATCGTGATCACGAAGCCCTTGCGGCAGTTGGTCCGGCCCTTCCACTTCTTCTCGAACTTCTTGACGAAGTCGTTGAGGCGCTTCTGCTCGCCCTGCTGCTGGAGCAGCTGCTTGATCGTGGGCGTGGCCTGCTGGAGCGTCTGCTGCGACTTCGGGGTGACCTTGGTGACCTGGAAGACGTAGTAGCCGAACTGGGTCTTGATCGGGCCGAGGATCTTCTTCAGCGGCGCCTTGAAGACCGCGTCGTCGAAGGCCTTCTCCTGCTGGCCCGGGGTGACGCCCGGCAGCTTGCCGCCCGCGTTGCGCGAGGCCTGGTCGATCGAGTACTTCTTGGCCACGGCCTTCCACGGGTTCCCGTGGCGCAGGGCGGTGAGCGCGCGGCCGGCCCGGGCCTTGGTCTTGGTCAGCACGACGTTGAGGTCGCGGCGCTCGGGCTGGGCGAAGCGGGTCTTGTTCTTGTCGTAGTAGGCCTTGACCTGCGCGGCGGAGATCGTCGCCTTGGACTTCGTGACCTTGGTGCGGATCTTGTTGGAGAGCAGGTCGAGCCGGACGCGCAGGTTGATGTCGTCCTGCGTCATGCCCGACGTCTTGAGGAAGGCGCGGTACTCCTTCTCCGTGGGGAAGGACTGCTTCTTCTGCTGCGCGAAGGACTTGGCGACCTCCTTGTCGGTCACCTTGACGTTCTGGTCGGAGGCCTCGCCCTGGATCCACTTGGACTGGATCAGGAACTGGAGGACCTGGTCGCGCAGGCCCTCGTACTCCTGCTTGCACTGAGCCTTGAACTGAGCCGAGGAGGGCTTGGGCTGCCCCTTGGGCGGCTTGGGCGCGGTCTTGACCTTGGCCGCGATGCACTTGGTGAAGTTCGGCGGGTCGGGGATCGAGGGCTTGCCGGTCGAGCCGGGCGGCTGCGAGGACTGAGCCGCGATCCGCAGCCAGTGGTCGAACGTCGAGCGCTTGATGGTGGTGTCGTTGACCCGCACCACGGCGTTGCCGGGGACGCTGTCGCCGCACGCCGCGAGGGCGAGCGCGAGCACAAAAAAGGCGCCAAGCGCCGGGAGGAAGCGGAACAGTCGAGCCACGCGAGGGTGGAAGGGTATAGGACGATCTCTCAACACGGTGTAAATAACCGTCAGGCGGCCTCTCGCGTGACGGCGAGCAGCTCGTCGGCGGCGCGGACGACGGCGGGGAAGCGCTCGGCCGGGTCCCGCGGGACCCGCACGGAGAGCTGGGACTTCCCGGACTCGTACAGCGCCTCGGGTATGCGCTCGCGCAGACGCTTGGCCCGCACGGAGTCGAGCTCGATCGGGGTGACGGCCAGCCGGTCGCCGCGGAAGGTGACCGCCCGGGCCCCGGCCTGGCCGAGCTTGATGCGCGCCTGCTGGAGGCTGAGGAGGTTGAGCAGCGGCTCGGGCGGCGGGCCGAAGCGATCCTCCAGCTCCTCGCGCAGCGCCTGGAGGTCCGCCGGCTCGCGCGCCGCGGCGATCCGGCGGTGGACGTCGATCTTGGCCTGCTCGTAGGGGATGTAGTCGGCGGGGACGTAGGCGTCGACGTTGACGTCCAGTCGGACCGGCTCGGGCGCCTCGCCCTCCGCGTCCGCTCCCTCCATGCCGCGGACCGCCTCGTCGAGCATCTGCATGTAGAGCTCGAAGCCCAGCGCCGCCACGTGCCCGGACTGCTCGTCGCCCAGCAGGTTGCCGGCGCCGCGGATCTCCAGGTCGCGCAGCGCGATCTTCACGCCCGCGCCCAGCTCCGTGAAGTCCGACAGGGCGGTCAGGCGCTGCGCCGCCTCCTCCGTGAGCGCCCCGGCGCTGGGGTAGAGCAGGTAGGCGTAGGCGCGCTCGCGGGACCGTCCGACGCGCCCGCGGATCTGGTAGAGCTGGGCCAGGCCGAAGGTCTCCGAGCGCTCCACGACCAGCGTGTTGGCCTGCGGGATGTCCAGCCCGGACTCGATGATGCTCGTGCACACCAGGACGTCGGCGTCGCCGCGCAGGAAGGCGATCATCCGCTTCTCCAGCTCGCCGTCGTCAAGCTGGCCGTGGGCGACCAGGAAGCGCAGCTCGGGACACACCCCGCGCAGTCGCTCGGCGGTCTCGTCGATCGTCTCCACGCGGTTGTGGAGGAAGAAGGCCTGGCCCTCGCGGCGCTGCTCGCGCTCCAGGGCGGCGCGGACCAGCTCCTCGTCGTACTCGCCCACGTAGGTGCGCACGGGCCGGCGGCCCTCGGGCGGCGTCTCGATCACCGAGATGTCGCGCAGGCCGGCCAGCGACATCTGCAGCGTGCGGGGAATGGGCGTGGCCGACATCGACAGCACGTCCACCCGCAGGCGCAGCTGGCGCAGCAGCTCCTTCTGCTTGACGCCGAAGCGCTGCTCCTCGTCGACGATCAGCAGGCCGAGGTCCTTGGGCCGCACGTCGCGGGAGAGGAGCCGGTGGGTGCCGATGAGGATGTCCGCCTTCCCGTCGGCGAAGGCGGCGACGGCGGCGCGCTGCTGGGCCGGCGGGCGGAAGCGGCTGGCCTGCTCGATCGTCACCGGCCAGTCGCGCAGGCGCTCGGAGAACGTCCCGTAGTGCTGCTGGGCCAGGATCGTGGTGGGGACGAGCATCAGCACCTGCTTGCCGTCCTGCACCGCCTTGAAGGCCGCGCGCAGGGCGACCTCGGTCTTGCCGTAGCCCACGTCGCCGCAGATCAGGCGGTCCATCGGGCGCGGCGCCTCCATGTCGGCCTTGACGGCCTCGATGGCGTCCATCTGGTCCGGCGTCTCGGTGAAGGGGAAGCGCGACTCGAAGTCGCGCTGCCACTCGGTGTCGGGGGCGAAGGCGTGGCCCTCGCGCCGGCGACGCTCGGCGTAGAGGTTGAGCAGCTCGCCGGCCAGCTCCTGCGCGGCGCGCCGGGCGCGCACCTTGAGGGTCTCCCAGCGCTTGCCGCCGAGCTTGGACAGCGTGGGGTCCTCGCCGCCCGCGCCGACGTAGCGTGAGATCTTGGCCAGCTGGTCGACCGGCATGAAGACGCGGTCGGAGCCCTGGAACTCCAGGTCGAGGTAGTCGCGGGTGACGTTGGCGACCGTCTTGGTGTCGAAGCCGGCGAAGCGGGCCACGCCGTGGTCCTCGTGGACGACGAAGTCGCCGGTGCGCAGGTCGGCGAAGCTGCGCAGGACGCCGGGGCGAGGCGTGGCCGGCCGCTCGCCGTGGCGGCGCAGGAGCCGGTGCTCGGGCAGTACGGCGAGCTTGAACGGTGCCGCCACGAAGCCGTCGCGCAGGTTGGCGTGCTCGAAGCGCAGGCCGGCGTCGGGCCCGGCGTGCTCGGTCCCCCACTGGGCGGTCACGCGCGCCAGGTTGAAGGCCGCCCGCTCGCCCTCGCCGCGCCGCGGCCAGGCCACCACCGTGCGATAGCCCGAGCGCACCAGGCGCTCCAGCTCGGGCTCGGCCTCCGACAGCGAGCGCGCGGTGGTGTCGGCGGACTGGGCGTGGAAGGCGATGGGCTGGTCGCGCTGCACCGACTCCAGACGCGCCCCGGTGCGGGACTCCAGACCGGCGGCGACGTCGCCGGGACGGACGTAGAGGTGATGGGCGTCGGCGTCGTGGAACGCGGCCGTCACGTCCTGCCACAGGTCGGCGAGCGCCGGCTCGACGTCGTCGGCCGCCGCGAGGACGAGTCCGGCGTCGGACGGCGCCAGGTCCAGGAAGGCGCGGAAGTCGTCCACGGGCAGCAGCTCGGCGATGTCCGGGCGGTCCTCGGCGTCCTCCAGCGCGGCGATCTCGGCCAGCTCGCGGTGCTCGGCGGCGAGCTCGGCGGCCGGGGCGATCTCGATGGAGTCGGCCTCGCCGAGGCTGCGCTGCGTGAAGGTGGAGAACCAGCGCAGCGACTCGACCTCGTCGCCGAACAGGTCGATGCGCACGGCCCGGTCCTCGGTGGCCGGGTACAGGTCGAGCAGACCTCCGCGGACGGCGAACTGGCCGCGGTCCTCCACCTGCTCCACGCGCTCGTAGCCGGCGGCTACGAGCTCGAGCGCCAGCTCGTCGAGGTCGAGCAGGTCTCCCTTGGCCAGCCGCAGGCCGCGCGGCCGCAGAGCCGGGTCGGGGACCTTCTCGGCCAGCGCCACCGCCGACACGACGATGACGGGCGGCTCGCCCTCCGGCTCACCCAGCAGCGCGTCCAGCGCGGCCACTCGCAGCCCGACGAGGTGCGGGGGCGGCGCCAGGTGTGACTCGTACGCCACTCCGCGCGACGGGTAGAAGCGCACGGGGCGCGGCCGCAGCCAGGCGCGCAGGTCGGCCGCGAGGTCGCGGGCCGAGCGGTCGTCGCCCGCCACGACGAGCACCGGCCGGCCGACGTTGGGCTCGGCGTCGGCCAGCGCCGCGGCCAGGTAGCCGCGCAGGGCCGGCGACGCGAAGGCGGTGCCGCCCTCGCGGGCCAGCGCCGCGACGGACGGGTCGTCCTGGGCGTAGCCGAGGAGGGGCCGCAGGCTCATCGCGGCTGGGCGCCCTCGCGGGCGGCGTGGGACCGGGGTGTCAGGGCCATCTGGGCAGCAGGAGCGACCGCGCTCCGGGCGCGGCGGCTCGCCACCCAGTCTAGGCGCTGAGCGGGGCGCCCAGGGGCCGCAGTTCCTCGGCGTAGGACACCGAGTGGCGCTTGAGCGATCCGTCGGGCTCGACGGCGTAGGCGCCCATGCGCCACAGGGGCGGCGAGTAGGCGTGCAGCGTCACGGCGGGCTCGCCGGGCGCGTGGGCGACGCGGTGTATGTCCGCCGCGCCGAAGGCGAAGGAGGCGCCCGTCCCGACCACCCGGCGCCGCGGCGGCGCGCCGAGCGCGAGGCGCTCCTCCGTCACCCGGCCGCGCACCACCGTCACCGCGCCGGCCGAGAGGTCGTGGTCGTGGAAGCCCGTGTCCTGCTCGTCCGTCCAGCAGATCAGCCACGCGCTGACGTGGCGGTCGCGCAGGATCTCGTGGTAGGTGCGCCGCCGCGGGTCGTGGTCGACGAGGTCCTCCCACTCCCGCGAGTGCGCGGCCAGGGACTCGACCAGCGCGACGAGCTCGTCGGGGTCGAGGTCGCGCTCGTGGCGGCCGGGGATCACGCGTAGGCCCTCGCCGGTGCCGCGGCGCGGGCGCCCGACAGCAGGCGCTGCGGGTTCTCCACCAGGGCGGCGTGGCGGGCGGCCTGGCCCAGGCCCCACGGCGCGGGGCCCACGACCGGGCGATCGGACCCGTAGACGATCTGGTCGATGCCGACGCAGCGGACCATCGCGTCCACCGTGCGCTCGCCGTAGGAGGAGGTGTCGTAGTAGACGTCGGGCTCCAGGCCGGCGCCGGCCGGGCCGCCCCGGGCGGCCAGGCGCTCCAGGTGCACGGGCGCCACGCCGGCCAGCATCGCGAAGGCCACCCGCAGGCGGGGATGGGCGCTGCGGCCGGCGGCGACGAAGGCGTGCCAGGCCGCGTTCATCTCGGCCACGTAGCCCGTCAGCGCGGGCCACCACAGGGGCGCACCGCCGGGATGGGGCACCGGGCGACTCCAGGGCGCCGGACCGGGATGCACGAAGAGCGGCGCGTCGCGGCGCTCCAGGCACTCGAGCCACGGCCCGCAGCGGTCCAGGCCCGCGGGCGTGGCGATGGCGCCGGCCGGGAGCGAGAGCCCGACGTGGCCGCGGTCCAGCAGGTCGTCCACCTCCGCCGGACGCGCGTCGGCCAGCGCCAGGACGCCCCAGGCGGCGAAGCACTCGGGCGCGCCGGCCAGGCCCTCGAGGTGGGCCTCCACCAGCGGACGTGCCTGGTCGGCGGGCAGCGCCTCGAACCCCACCGGGCTGGACGGCGCGACCAGCGCCAGGTCGACGCCGTCGCGACGCACCTCCTCCGCGCGTGCCTCCAGGTCCAGGGTGGCGGGCTGAAGCGCCCAGTCCGGCTCGCCCGGGATCCGCAGGACCCACTCGCCGTCGATCCGGCGCACGTAGGGCGGCTCGTCGCGCCGCGCCAGGGCGGCCACGAGCGGCTCTGTCCAGAGGTGCTGGTGGATGTCCACGCGCATACGCAGACATAAACTACACAATCCCGATTGAGTTTATGACTTATCTCTGGCGGGATCGCCCTCGGGAAGCGCGTCGGGCGGCATCCAGTCCGCCCGCTTCCACCCCGGGACCGGCGTCGAAGCCTCGGCGGGATGAGGCACGAAGCGCGAGCGCTCCACCAGCGCCATGCGGTGGATGTAGCGCGGGCAGTTGGGGTAGACGGCGCGGACCGCGACCCGCACGACGAGCTGCGCCTCGGGGTAGGACGCCAGCAGCGGGTCGTCCTCGTGCAGCGAGGCCTCCCCCTCCAGACGCAGCCGGCGCTGCCCGTCCCAGTCGACGAACAGCAGCCCGACGTGCGGGTTGACCAGCGCGTTGCCCAGGCTCAGGTACATCCCGTTGCCGTCGTAGTTGGGGAAGGCGATCGTGCGCTCGTCGACCACCCGGACGAACCCCGGGTCCCCGCCCTTGTAGGAGCACGTGGGCCGGCCCTCGGCGTCGGCGGTGGCCAGGAAGAACATGTCTCGCGCCTCGATGAACTCGCGGTCGGACGCGTCGACGCGGTCGGTCACCTTGCGCTCCTCCAGCACGTCGGCCATGCGGCGCGTGTCGAAGCGGTCCTGGAGACGGCGGGAGCCGTCGTTGTACATGCGCCGACTCTACGCCGGACGCCGGGCCCGCAGGGTCAGGCGGACGTAGCGGATGTCCAGCGGGTCGGGGAGGCGCTCGGCCACCGCCGCCAGGAACGGCTGGCGCCGCTCCGTGGGCAGGCGGTCGCAGTGCGAGCCCAGGATCATCGTGCGCAGGTAGCCCGCGGGGTCCTCGGCGTGCACGATCTCGTCGTGCAGGCCCGCCCGCGCGTCCGTGAACCCCGCCCGCTCCAGCTGGGCCACGGTCTCCCGCGGCGTGGCGAAGTTCCACGGGCCCGCCCAGCCCCGCAGGCCCGGCTCGTCGACCGCCGCGACGGCCTCGCGCACGGCGGCGATGTTGCCCGCGCCCCCGCACTGGGCCAGCAGGCGCCCCCCGGGACGCAGGGCGGCGTGCAGCCGGGCGAACAGGGCGTCGTGGTCGGCGATCCAGTGGAAGGTCGCGCTGGAGAAGGCCACGTCCACCGGCTCGGGCAGCTCGAGCTCGAGGAGGTCGCTGAGCCCTACGGTGACCCGCGGGTCGTCGCCCAGCGCCGCGCGCGCCCGCGCCACCATGGCCGGCGAGCCGTCCACCGCGTGGACGCGGCCCGCGGGCAGGCGCTCCAGCAGGTCGCGGGTCACGCCGCCGTCGCCGCACCCGGCGTCCAGGACCGTCTCGTCCCCGCGCAGCTCCAGGTCGCCGACCAGCGCGTGCCCGAAGCGCCGCACGCCCCGGCCCTGCTCCGCGTAGGCCTCGGCGTCCCAGTCCCGAGTGGTCGTCATCACGTACGAGTGTACGTCATAACGGTGTCCCTGGCGCGCTCGACCAGGTCGGCGACCTCCTCCCGGGGCTCACGAAAGCGGCCGAGGACGTGGGCCGAGACGATCTCGGGATCGGTGCTGTCCGGCCGCCCCACGCCGACGCGCACGCGGGCGAAGTCGGGGCTGCCCAGCTCGCGCTTGAGCGACTTCAGCCCGTTGTGGCCGGCCAGTCCGCCGCCGACGCGCGTCTCGATCCGCCCGAAGGGGAGGTCGATCTCGTCGTGGACGACCAGGACCCGGTCCAGCGGCACCTTCAGCGCGCCGCGCGCGGGCCCCACCGCGCGGCCGGCGTCGTTCATGTAGGTCTGGGGCAGCAGAAGCGCGACGCGGGGGCCGCCGGGCTCGGTGCGTCCCTCGCGCAGGACGCCGTTGAACTTCTGGCGTGGCCGCGGCAGGTCCCAGGCCCGCGCCAGCGCCTCGCCCACGGCGAAGCCGACGTTGTGGCGCGTGCCCTCGTACTCGCGGCCGGGGTTCCCCAGGCCGACCACGAGCCAGTCCACCGGGCCGCCGCCTGAGCGCAGCAGGCGCACGACGGAGCTGCGCTACTCGCTCTCGTCCCCGCCGGAGTCGCCGCCGCCCTCGCCGCCGGCGTCCTCGCCCTCGGCGGGGGCCTCGCCCTCGATGGGCTCGCCGTCCTCGCCCACGAGCTCGGTCTCCTCCTCGAGCTCGGGCTCCTCCTCCACGCGCGGGGGCGAGAGGGAGGCGACGACGGTCTCCTCGGGGTCGTCGAGGAAGGTGACGCCCGCGGGCGCCGCGACGCTGGACAGCAGCAGCGTGTCGTTGATCTCCATCCCGGACACGTCGTGCTGGATGAAGTCCGGGATCGCCGTGGGCAGCGCCTCGATGTTGATGTCGCGGGTGACCTGCTCGAGGACGCCGCCCTCCTTGACGCCGGGGGCGTCCTCGGCGCCGATCAGGTCGATGTAGGTGGTGGCCTGGATCGGGCGGTCCAGGCGGACGCGCAGCAGGTCGATGTGCAGCAGCGTGCCGGTGACCGGGTGGCGCTGCTCCTCCTTGACCACCACGGGCTGGCCCGTGCCGCCGTCCACGGCGAGGTCGATCACCGCGCCGCCATGGGCCAGCGCGTTGCGCAGCTCGCGCGCGTCGACCTGGAAGGCCACGCAGTCGCCGTCGCCGCCGTAGACGACGCCGGGGACGAACCCCTCACGGCGCAGCCGGCGCGTGGCGCGAGAATGGCCGACCTCGCGGGACGCGGCGGCCAGGGCTGTGGTGTCGGTCGCGGCCATGAGCGACCGGGCATGCTAGCGGACGTTCCCGGGCGCGCTACCCTGCGCGGATGGCCCGCGACGCCCAGCTGGTCGCCCTGTTCGTCGGCCTCCACCTGGTCGGGATCGGCGTGATCGCGGCGCTCCTGGTGATGTTCCTGCGCTCCGAGACGACGCGCGGCTGGTCGCCCCCCGAGGAGGACGAGGGCGGCGGAGGAGGCGGCAGCGACCGGCTCCCCCCGCGCGCGCCCGACGGCCCCGGCGACGGCGGCCTCCCCCTCCCCCCCGACGCCGCACCCGCCCGCTTCCGGCTGCGCGACGAGCGCCGCCTGGCCGACCTGCTCCCACCCCGCGACCGGCGCCCCTCCCGCGAGCCCGGCCGCGTCCCGGTCCCCCGCTAGCTCGGGCAGTCCGCCTCGCGGCCGATGGGGCGCGAGACGCTGAGCGTGTGGACGCCGTAGCCGCTGAACGGGTCGTCGGTTCGGCGCACGCGGACGCACTGGACGACGGGCAGGCGCGAGCCGGCCCGCCAGGCGATCCGCGCGGTCTCGGTGCGGCCGCCGATCGCGAAGCCGCCCACGCCCTCGACGCGCAGGATCCGGACGGTGCCGCCCCGGGTCGCGGCGCGCTGATGCTTGATCGCGTCGACGGCGTGGGTGCGCGCGGTGCTGCCCGCCCCGATCACGCGGGCCACCAGGGCGCTGAGCGCCAGGAACGCGACGACGGCCGCTCCGATGGCCGCCGTCCTCACGCGAGAGGCTGGGCCCCGTCGTCCCCGTTGAGCTCGAGGAAGCGCTCGACCGACGCCTCCTGGTGCTCGAGGCGCTCGGCCAGGCCGTGGGCGTGGTCGGCCGCGGCGGCCAGGAAGTCGGTCAGGCACCGCTCGGGGTCGTCGGGGAGCGGATAGACGCGCGCCACCTCCGACTGGACGCAGGCGATCCCCAGCGGCGGGCGGCCCTCGGCCAGCGTGCGCGGGCCGCACACCGGCGCGACGACCAGCCGGCGCTCCGGCGCCACCAGCGCCACGGGCAGCAGGCGGGGCGCCGGCATCTCCACGCCGAGGGTGACGGACCGATCGACCTCGACCTCGCCCTCCGCCATCTCCTCCAGCGGCTCGGCCCACACGCTGAGCACCGTCTCGGCCCCGACCATCGCGTCGCGCAGGGCGCGCGCCTGCTCGGCGTACAGGAGCTCGGCCTCGTCGCGGTCATCCGCGTCGGCCAGGTCCAGGTCGCACGGGACGCGCAGCAGCTCGTCGGCGCGCACCGCCGCCCCGGCCCCGCGGACGCCGGGCGTCACGTAGGTCTGTAGCGTGGCCAGATCGCGCCGCCCGTGGAAGATCACCGTCACCGAGTCCGACACCGGGAGCCCTCGCACCTTCAGGGCCACCGCGGCGGCCTCGTCGTCGTCCGTCAGGGCACGCCTGAGCAGGTCGTCGTCGGGGTTCGGTGTAGCGTCCATCCGGTCGTGGTAGATGATGCCGGATGACCCTGATATACAAGCCAATCGCGATAGTTCTGGGGCTCGTTGCGGGGTTTATCTCGCGCAAGATCTTCGATCAGGTGTGGGGACTCATCGACGACGAGGAGCCTCCGAAGCCCAACACGCAGCGCACCACGTGGCCCAAGGTG
This sequence comes from Solirubrobacteraceae bacterium, assembly GCA_033856025.1. Classification (GTDB taxonomy): domain Bacteria; phylum Actinomycetota; class Thermoleophilia; order Solirubrobacterales; family Solirubrobacteraceae; genus AC-38. The sequence goes on from JAWVFQ010000037.1 coordinate 80,698, forward strand.
CTGGCCGCCGCGGCCGTGGAGGGCGTCACGTTCAAGGTCACCCGGGCCGCCGTCGAGCGGGCGGGGGCCAAGGGATTCGCCGGGATGACCGGCGCCTGGCCGGGCGAGAAGGAGCCCGAGCCGGAGTAGCCGGCTAGCCGGCGCCGGCGCCGCCGCCGCCGCGCAGGACGAAGCCGCGCTGGGCCAGGTCGGCCAGGGCGTCCTCGAAGGCGCCGAAGTCCTGCGCCAGCAGCCGCTCGACCGGGCGCCCGTGCGGCCCGGCCGCCCGGACCCAGCGCCGCAGGACCGCCGGGGCCGCGTGCTCCTGGGCCTCGGCCAGCAGGTCGAGCAGGATCCCCAGATCGGGCCGGTGGTCGAGCTGGCCGCTGAGCAGGCTCAGCGGGTCCACGCCCAGCGTCGCGCACAGCTCGTCCTCGGTCAGGCCGAGGAGGTCCATGAGCGTCGCGGCGTCGCGGCTCAGAAGAGCTGGTTGCCGAGGACGCGGGCCATGCCGCCAAGGTAGCCGATGGACACCGCGTCCTCGGTGGTTGTGAACACCGTGTCCCAGGCCGTTGCGGTGGTTCCCGCGGCGCTGGTGCCACTCGCGTCCTTAACGGGAATGGACCAACGTATGGCGTCGCCCCCCGTACCGCCTCCGCCGACTGCCCGCTCGCCTGGACGAGGCCGAGGCCGCGGGGCTGCTCGACGCCTACCTAGATCCTGATGTCGTCTACGCGGCTGCGGGATACTGGGCGGGCGATGTCGCGGGAGAACGTGGAGATCGTCCAGCGCGGCTGGGATGCGTACGAGAGCGGTGATTTGTCTGGTGCTCTTGCCGACCTCAGCCCCGACATGGTCACGTACGTATCGCCGCTCCTTCCCGTCGGCGGTACGTATCACGGACCCGAGGGGCTGCTGCAACTGACTCTCGACTGGGCCGAGGGCTTCGACGAGTTGAACGTCAGCGCGGAGGAGCTCATCGAGGCCGGAGACCAGGTCGTAGTCCGCACCCTGCACCGATCTCGCGGCGCCGAGAGCGGCGCACCGGTCGAAACGGACGTCTGGTACGTCTTCACCCTCCGCGCGGGAAAGACGGTGCGGATCGACGTGTTCAACGACAGGAACGAAGCTCTCGAAGCCGTGGGGCTGCGGGAGTAGGCGATGTCGCGGGAGAACGTGGAGGCCGTCAGGCGGATGATCAAGGCGTTCAACGAGCGCAGCGCGGAGGGGATGATGGCCGAGTGTGATCCTGGCGTGGAGTTCAAGCCAGTGCTCGCAGGCGTGACCGACACTCCCTATCGCGGCCACGACGGAGTCCGCAAGTTCCTGGCCGCGACCGATGAGTCGTTCGAGCAGTTTGAGCTTCACTGCGAGCGCATCGAGGACCACGGGGACTTCGTGCTCGCGGTCAACGAGGCATTCGCGCGGGGGAAGGCCAGTGGCGTGGAGATCAGACGGCCCATCGTGCAGATCGCTGAGCTTCGACACGGGAAATGCGTGTGGTTTCAGAGCTTCCAAACATCCGCCGAGGCCCTCGAAGCCTTGGGGCTGCGGGAGTAGGGATGGCGCAGGAAAACGTGGAGGTGGTGCGTCAGGTCTACGCGGGCTGGGAGCGTGGCGACTTCGCTGTGGGGACCGGGCTTTTCGACCACCACGCCGTGCTTGTGATCGATCCTGCGATTCCGGATGGTGGAATTTTCTTGGGCCAGGAGGGGATCAGGACGTACATGCTTCGCTTCCTGGACGCGTGGGAGTCCTTGACCATCGCGGCGAAATCTTTCCGGCCCGCCGGGGACAGCGTGTTCGTCGAAGTGCTGCAGGTGGGAACCGGCCAGGGAAGCGGCATCCCCGCCGAGCAGCGCTACTTTCAGCTCTGGACCTTCCGTGGTGACAAGGTCGTCAGGCTCGAAACGGTCCTGAGCCAGAGCGACGCCCTCGAAGCCGTGGGGTTGCGGGAGTAGGGCGATGTCGCGGGAGAACGTGGAGGTTGTTCGGCGAGCGTTTGAATTCTTCGGACGTGGCGAGGTGCCGTTCGAAGTGGCTGACCCAGAGATCCGTATCGACAACATTCCGGACTGGCCGATCCCCGGGCAGATGTCGTTCCGGATCTCCGGCTCCACTTGGAGGACGTGATCGACGTTGGCGACGAGCGGATAGTCGCCATCGTGCGAGCCGCCGCTGGACCGTCGTCGCAGGTGGGGCAGCTCATGGAACACACGCCATCCTGGGCTGTTGTCCATTGGGTGAGCAATGAGCTAATCGTTCGAACTGCCGGGTACCTGAGAAAGGCTGAGGCCCTCGAAGCCGTGGGGCGGCGGGAGTAGGCGATGTCGCAGGAGAACGTGGAGATCATTCGGCGCGTCTTCGACGCATGGGCCGCGGGGGATTGGTCGATAGGCAACGAGTACCTCGAGGAGCACGCGGTTTGTGTCGTCAGCTCCGACTTCCCCGCCTTCGGCGCTTACTACGGAATCGACGGGATCAGGGCCTACTGGCGGGACTTCGTCGCACAGTGGGAGCAACTGACGTTCGAGGCGACGAGCCTGGAAGCGGTGGGCGACACCGTTCTCGCCGAGGCCACTCAGCACGCCAAGGGCAGGGCCAGCGGGGTCGAGGGGGACCTCTGCTACTTCATCCTCTTCACCTTCCGGGGAGGGAAGATCGTGCGGATGGAGTCCGTGATGAGCAGGGACGAGGCCCTCGAAGCCGTGGGGCTGCGGGAGTAGACGATGTCGCGAGAGACCGTGGAGATCGCGGGCATGCGATACGCAGGGCTTTGCCCCGGCGCGGCCTGCATAAGCGATACTGGCCCGGCACAGCGCCGCCGGGCCAGTGCCCGCGCGACGTCAACGATGGATCGGAGACGAGATGCGCGACGCGATTCGGCAGCGGCTGACGTACGGGAACGTGATGGCGACGGTCGCGGTGTTCTTGGCTTTTGGCGGTGGCGCGTACGCGCTGAGTGGCGTGCCCGACAGCCGCGGCGTCTTCCACGGCTGCGCGGACTCGAGGACGGGCGCGTTGCGTGTGGTCAGGGGCACGACTTCCTGCCGGAGGGCCAGGACCGTCAGGCGCGGCGGGCGACTTGTTCGAATCCCCGGCGAGTCGGCCATCACTTGGAATCAGCGTGGCGTCAGCGGCACGGCCGGGCTGCAGGGGCTGCAGGGGATGCCGGGGCAGCCGGGGCAGCCGGGCCAAAACGGGTCCAGCGCGGCCAGCGCGATGTTTGGCCGCTTCCACGTCACTGGCAGCACCACCGACTGCGGCCTGGTGTCCGGCACAACGACGAGTGACGATACCTGCACCCCCAGTTCCGGGCAGTTCACTCCCGCCGCAGCGATGACGGGCCGCGACATGTCCGTTCACACGGACGGGGGCGCAGGTGCCGTGGTCACATTGCAGCTCAACGACACGGACACCGCGCTGACCTGCACCACCGACGCCAACGGCAGATGCCACGACACGACCCATACCGTCGCGATTCCCGCCGACAGCCACCTCAGGTTCTCGGCGAGCAATCCCAGCGGAGTCGGGCTCAACGTGCAGGTCGCGTGGCGGGGAACTGGCTAGCTGGTCTCTCGCGACCCGATTGATCACCCCCTCGAGCTAGACAAGGGCCTCAAAACCCCTCGAAGCCGTGGGGCTGCGGGAGTAGGCGCGGATTGCCGGAAATCGCCCCCGGCTTTGGGGCGCTCAAACCGACGCCAACGGGACCGGGCTGTCGCGCAGGGTGTCGCGCGCACCCCGCGCGGCCCGTAGTTACCGGGGTCTGTTCAGAAGAGCTGGTTCTCGCCGCCGAACACGTCGGAGACGGATTCGTCGGTGAAGATCCGGCGGATCGAGTCGGTCAGCAGCTCGGCGCAGGAGAGCACGCGGATGTTGTCCGGCGCGCCGGGGCGCAGCGGGATCGTGTCGGTGACGACGATCTCCTCGAAGCGCGAGGACGCGAGGTTCTCGAACGCGTCGCCGGACAGGACGGGGTGGGTGGCGGCCGCGTAGACGCGGGCGGCACCCTCGTCCAGGACCGTCTGCGCCGCCGCCTTCAGGGTGCCGGCGGTGTCGATCATGTCGTCCACCAGCACGGCGGTCTTGTCGCGCACGTCGCCGATCACGTAGCCGATCTCCGCCACCTGCTGGGCCGGGCGCTCCTTGTTGAGGATCGCCAGCTCGGCGCCGATCTTGGCGGCGAAGTTCTTGTTCAGCTTCACGCGGCCGGCGTCGGGCGAGACGACCACGATGTCGTCCAGGCCCTGGTCGGAGAAGTACTGCGTGAGCATGGGCAGGGCGGTCATGTGGTCCACCGGCTTCTGGAAGAACCCCTGGATCTGGCCGGAGTGCAGGTCCATCGTCAGGACGCGGTCACTGCCGGCCGACTCCAGCATCCGCGCCACCAGGCGCGCCGTGATCGGCTCGCGGGGCAGCGACTTCTTGTCCTGGCGCGAGTAGCCGAACCAGGGGGTGACGGCGATCACGCGGTGCGCGCTGGCGCCGACCGCGGCGTCGATCATCACCAGCAGCTCCATGAGCGCGTCGTTGGCCGTGACGCCGGTGACGGGGTTGCCGCAGGTGGGCTGGACGATGAAGACGTCGGCCCCGCGGATGGAGTCCTCGTAGCGGCAGTAGACCTCCCCGTTGGAGAAGGTCTTCAGCGTGACCGGGCCCAGGTCGACGTTCAGCTTGCCCGCGATCTTCGCGGCCAGCTCGGGGTTCGCCCGCCCCGAGAAGAGCATCAGCCGCTTGTCGTAGCCGAGCTCGAGACTGGTCCGCCGGGTAGCCGTCTGTGGCTCCACCAAGCTCATCGCCGGCCCGAGTCTACGCCCCGTTCCCGACGGTCACGATTCGCGTTCGCGCTTCTTGCGCTCGTCGTAGCCCTCGACGTTGCGCTGGCGCTCGCGCGCCACGCCGAGCGCCCCGGGCGGGACGTCGCCCGTGATCGTGGAGCCCGCCGCGGTCCACGCGTCGTCGCCCACGTCGACCGGCGCGACGTAGTTCGTGTCGACGCCGCCGCGGACGTTGCGGCCGATCGTCGTGCGGTGCTTCTCGAACCCGTCGTAGTTGGCGGTGATCGTCCCGGCGCCGAGGTTGGAGCCCTCCCCCACGTCGGCATCGCCCAGGTAGGACAGGTGCGGGACCTTCGCGCCCGCGCCGACGTCGGAGTTCTTTACCTCCACGAACGTCCCGATCTTGGCGCCCTCGCGCACCACGGTCCCGGGGCGCAGGTAGGCGAAGGGCCCCACGGTCGCCCGCGCCCGGACCTCCGCCTCGACCGCGTAGGCGTGGCGGATCGTCACCTCGTCGCCGATCGTCATGTCCACGAGCGTGGTGACCGGGCCGACGCTCGCGCGCTCGCCGATCGTCGTCTCGCCGCGGACGTAGGTGCTGGGCTCGATCTCGGTGTCCTGGCCGATCGTCACGCCGGCGTCGATCAGGGTGGTCGCGGGATCGACGATCGTCACGCCCGCGCGCATGTGCGCGTCGAGGATCCGGTCCTGGGCCAGGCGGCGGACGCGCGCCAGGTCGACGCGGTCGTTGATCCCCAGGACGATCGCCGGGTCGTCGACCAGGTGGGCCGCCACGCCGTCGTCGTCGCCGCGGAAGACCTTCAGGACGTCGGGCAGGTAGTACTCGCCCTGCGCGTTGTCGGGCTCGATGCGCTCGAGCGCGGCGAGCAGGCGGGGGCCGTCGAAGGCGTAGACGCCGGTGTTGACCTCGCGGATGGCCAGCTCCTCCGGCGTGGCGTCGCCGTCGGCCTTGGCCTCGGCGACGTGCTCGACGCCACCGTCGGGCCCGCGCACGACGCGCCCGTACTGCGCCGGGTCGTCGAGCTCCATCGTGGCCATGGTCGCGGCGGCGCCGGAGCGCTCGTGCTCGTCCACCAGGCCGCGGATCGCGTCGGCGGTGATCAGCGGCACGTCGCCCGACAGGACGACCACCGACCCCGCGCCGTCGAGGTGGGAGGCGGCGGCGCGCACGGCGTCCCCCGTCCCCCGCGCCTCCTCCTGCACCGCCACCTCGACGCCTTCTGGAAGCGCACCGTCCAGCGAGTGCCCGGGCGAGGCCACGACCACGATCCGCCCCGCGCCGGCGTCGCGCGCCGCGGCGACCGGCCAGGCGACCATCGGCCGCCCGCAGATCTCATGCATCACCTTCGGGATCGCCGAGCGCATGCGCGTGCCCTGCCCGGCGGCGAGGATGACGACGGTAGGCGCGGCCACGAGGCGGATGCTAGCCGGACCGTCAGGGGAGCCAGTGCTGGGCGTTGCGCAACGCGTCAACCGCTGGGCGCGCGGCGAGGAAGGCGTCGAGCGCCTTCACGTAGAGCCCGACCGTCCCGCGGCTCCGGGGCATGCTGCGGTCGTCGGTGAAGACCATCCCGAAGTGGTCGCGCCCCTCCTGCGCCCATTCGCCGAAGAGCGGCTGGAAGTCCTGGACGTTGTTGGTCATCACGGCGCGCTCGTCCGTGGTGGCGTGTTCGAGGAGGTCTTCGTCCTCGGCCCCGTCCCACCCTGCCTCGTGAACGGTCACGACGTCGTGCTCGCGCCGGCGCAGCTGCTCGGCTATCGCGCCGCTGTAGAGCTCATCCAGGAGGAGCTTCACCCAGAACCTCCTGGGTGCGCTCCCACCGGGCACGCGCCTCGCGGGCGTGCGCGTCCCGGCGCGCGATCTCGGCGTCGACGTCGTCGCGGTAGTCCGCGTAGTACGCGAGGCATGCGTGGACGCTGCGCTCCGGAACGCCGAGGTAGTCGGCGGCGTCCGGCACGCTGCCCTCGCTCGCGCGGACCGTCTCCACCACGTCCGAGACGTCGAGCCGCGTGCCGATCAGCGCCGGATGACGTGCTCCGGCCGCGCCGCGGCGGAAGTAGACGAGCGGGTGCTCGTCGCGGCGCAGCGCCTCGTCGAGAAGGCGGGCGGCGAGTCGGTTCCCGCTCTCGCCCGTCCTGTCCGCGCGCGCCTCCAGGCGTTCCACGACCGGAGTCGGGAGGCGGAACGAGCGCTGCCTCGTGGTGGCCTTCTGAGCTATGACTACAGTGTAACCCACTGTAGGACAACTGGGGAGCCAGGATTCGAACCTGAGCTTCTGGGACCAAAACCCAGCGTGCGGCCAACTACACCACTCCCCAGGGCAGCTCCTAGGGTAATCGGACGTCAGGGCAGCATCGCGACCACTCGCGCCGGGGCGGCGGAGGCGTTCTCGATGCGCAGGGGGAAGCAGGAGACGGTGAAGCCGGTGGGCGGGAGCTCTGAGAGGTTGACCAGGCGCTCGATCTGGGAGTAGGGCAGGTCGACCTGGTGGGCGGCCCAGAAGACGCCGGGCTCGTCGCGCTCGGTGGCCTCGGCGGCCTGGAGGTGCAGGGGCGCGTCCCAGCCCCAGGCGTCGATCCCCATCACGCGCACCCCGCGCTCCCACAGCCAGCGGGTCGCCTCGGCGGTCACGCCGGGGCCGCGGGCGATGTAGTCCGGCTCGGCGTAGAACTCGTCGCGGCCGGTGCGCACCAGGACAATGTCGCCCGGCGAGAGGGTGTGGCCCGCGGCCGCCAGCGCCGCCTCCGCCTCCGGCGCCGTCACGGGGTCGCCGTCCTCCTTCGAGACGAAGTCCAGCACCACCCCCGGTCCGTAAAACCACTCCAGCGGCAGCTCGTCGATCGTCTGAGCCCGCTCCCCGCCGACGCGCGAGTTGTAGTGCCAGGGCGCGTCCACATGGGTGGAGTTGTGTGTCCCGAAGCGGGTCAGCTCCTCGGTGGCCCAGCCCTCGCCGTCGCGCAGCAGCCGCGGCGCGACGCCGAACATCGTCTCGATGAGCTGGGCGCCCTCGGCGTGGCCGGAGAACGCGATGTCCGTGCGCAGCGGGTCCGGCGTGTCCGGCGGGCTGGGCCGGATCGGGGCGGAAAGGTCCAGGAACCTCACCCGCCCGATCCTAGGGCGTCAGCGCAGCCGGAACACCGCGCGCCGGGGCCGGAGCCGGCCGTGCTCGGCGTGGCCGTAGTTGTCGCGGGCGACCACCCACACGGCGTAGCGCCCGCGCGGTAGGCGCACCTTCCGTGAGAAGCGCCACGTCGCCCGGCCACTCGCGCGGCGCACGATCGCCGCGCGCACGAGGATCGGGCGCCGGCACCGCCGCCGCGCCGACAGGCGACCGTTCGCCTTCAGGTAGCGGCACCCGCGCTTGACCGGGCGGTACACGGCGACGTACACGCGCGACACCTTCACGGGGAAGCGCCGAGCGCAGGCGGCGACGCGCGTGGTCCCGCGCAGCGCGACCCGCCGCCGGCTCGCTCTCAGGCTGCGCCGGGTCATGGTGGACTGGAGGATCGACCGCGCGCCGCAGGCCCGGGCCACCGCGCTCCCGGCGGACGCGTCCACGCGCGGGCGCACCGTGCACTTCGCGTCCAGCAGGTTGCACAGCAGGATGTAGCCCGTGTAGGTGAGCGCGTGCGGCTCGATCCCCAGCGGATGGTCGAAGCTCGTCTCGGGCTGGGGCAGCAGCCCGCCGGCCACGCGCACGTGGCCCTGGCCGACCGGCAGCTCGCCCAGCGCCACGCGGTCGAGCACCGGCACCGCGTCGCGCGTGCCGGCGTTCACCGAGGTGCCCGCCACCCGGCCCCCCGCGTCCGCGAACGCCTTGATCTCGACGTCGTACTGGCGCGCGTTCGACGCGTCGCCGCCCGTCTTGTCCTGGATCGCGAAGCCCAGCGGCGTCGGCTCGTAGGTCTGGCGGCGCATCCCGCTGTTGAAGCGCGCGCCGGGCTGGTCGACCCCGCGGGCAAGGGGATCGGAGAGCGTGCTCGCCTCGTCGGCGTTGCCGTCCTTGTTGACGTCGCGCTGGAACGTGACCTGTCCGGCGTAGACGGTCTGGCGCTTGACCGCTGTGGCCGGGATCGGCGTCAGCTCGGTCAGGCCGCGCAGGCCGGCGTCCGTCAGGACGAGGTTCCCCCCGCCTCGGACCCACTGGAGCAGCTTGGCCACCCAGGCGTTCTTCTCGGCCACGGTGTAGCGGCTCTGGGCGGGCGCCGGGACGCCGGTGAAGGTCACCTTCCCGGTCCAGTTCGGGTCCACGCCGCTGCAGTTGACGACGAGGATCCGCCACGTGCCCGCCTCCGGGTAGGCGACCTCGACCTGCTCGCCGTTGAGGTTGCCGCTGGTCCCGCCCTTGACGTCGACCCAGTTGTTGGCCGCATCCTTGCGCTGGGCGTAGATGTCGTAGTCGCTGGGGTTGGCCCAGGCCAGGATCGCGCTCATCGACGCGTTCACGTCCGAGGGCGCGATCGCGAACTCGGGCGACGCCTCGGTCGTGGTCGGCGTGCGCTCGCAGGCGTTCGCGCCCTGGCCCGGCGTCGTGGGCGGGCCCTGGTGCTGGAAGTCGAAGCCCGCCGTCGGGTTCCCGGTCGGCGTCGAGGGCTCGCCGGCGTACAGCCCGGTGTATCCGGGCAGCAGCGAGTCCGCCAGCACGAGCGTCCGCAGGCCGGACAGCGACTGCGCGCCGGTGATCACCTTGGCCGGGTCCACGGTGCTGAAGCGCTGCTGTGGGTCGTCGATGAACCCGTTCAGGCGCGCCAGGGCATCGGTGTTGGCGACGTCGTAGGCGTGCAGCTTGGGCGCGGGCTCGCGGTACGTGCGCCCGGGCGCGTAGCCGCCGTCCGTCGTGGCCGGTCCGGAGCTGAACTCGGTGACCGTCTGGACGGGTCCGGCCTGGGGGGAGATGACCATGCGCCACTCCACCGGCGTGCCGTCGCGCTTGTTGGCCTGGGGCCGGTTGATCGAGGCGGTGAGGCCGGCGCGCGCGTAGAGCTGCTGCTGGTTCCAGTCCTCGGCCACCGTGACCCAGTCGTTGTCGGAGATCTTCTCCTCGGGGCTGACGTGCTCGTCGCAGCCGCGGCACTGGACCTTCATCGCGATGGTCCGGTCGCCCGGCTGGAGGCCCTGCACGTTGGTCGTCGTCACGTCGACGCGCATGCCGCCGTTGAACACGTTCGCGTTGCGAACGACGGGATCGAGCGCGACCACGACGCCCTCCGCGGCCGGCCGGGAGGTCTCCGGGCCGTAGGTCTTGCCGTCCTGGGCATGCGTCCCGGGGGGCGCTCCCAGCCCGGCGCCGCTCTCGGAGCGCGTGAGCCGCGGGCCGGCGACGTAGCCCTGGGGCCCGGGCACGGACATCGCCCCGGTCACCGGCGCCAGCATGTCGGCCAGGTGGGCGTAGAGCAGCGCCTTGTTGCCGTCGACGTGCAGCTGCTCGGTGTGCGGGTCGAACCGGGTGTCCTTGTCGATGTGCGAGAAGGACATCTCGTTGTCCACGCCGTCGGCGTTCAGCCCCGCCTTGGAGTCGAACCAGTCGCCCAGCGTGCCGGTCGTCGTGTAGTTGATCGTGTCGTAGACCGAGCCCCAGGTCTGGCCATAGATCTGCCCGCAGGCGTCGCCCGCGGCCACGGTGCTCTGGCAGCCCGCGATGCCGCCGGGCGGCGCGTCGTTGGGCTGGATGATCGGCGACCACTTCAGCGCCTGGTAGGACGCGTCGTGGATGGTCTTGGCCGTCTCGCGCAGGCGCGTGTCCTTGCCCAGGTCGTGGCTGCCGTGCGGCAGCATCGTGAAGGACAGGGCGTCGGCGAAGGGCTGGCCGTGCAGGTCGTCGCCCGCGTCGAAGCGCTTGCCGCTGCCCATCAGGTCGCCGTAGAAGTGCTGGAAGGCGCGCGTCTCGGGCTCCGAGCCGCCGGAGTAGCCGCGGAACGAGTACCCGATGTCCGGCCAGTCGCGGTTGGGGTCCACCCCGTTGCCGTTGTAGCGCTGGAAGGACAGGCCGCCGGCCGAGATCGAGCCGCGGCGCCAGCCGTCCGGGTTGGGGTAGGTGAAGTAGATGATCGTGCGGCGCAGGACGTCGGCGAAGGTCGGCGCGCCCGCCTTCACCGAGGCGGGGACGACCGGCCGGGTCGCCTTGCCGGTGGTGAACGCGGTGACCAGGTCCTCCATCGCCCGGGTGCCGCCCTCCACGCCGGCGCGTTCGATGCCGTGGATCGACAGCGAGATCGTCATGCGCTTCTTGCCGGCGTCGGGGACGTTCTCGTCCGTGACGCGCACCACGAACAGCTTGGACTTGGCGCGCCCGTAGCTGGTGGTGGGGACGCCGGCCGAGACGTGCTCCTTGCGCGGCGTGAACTCCATGTGGCGCATCGTGTTGCCGGGGAACGCCTTGGTCCCGTCGGTGTTCACCGGCTCGCTGGACCCGTAGGCGTCCAGCTTGCCGTCCAGCGTCCAGACCTCCATGTAGCGCTGCCACTGCGGCTGGGAGTTCATGTACGTCAGCGCGTCGATGAACTCGGGGTACTGGATGAACGAGTCGGCGTGGACGTTGCCCTGCGCGTTGGGAGAGCAGGGCGCCGTGCCGATGCGCCCGCAGGCCGCGAGCGGGTCGGGGAACACCCGGCCCAGGACGCTGTAGGAGCCATCGCTCGTGGCCACCGGCGACGCGGCGGCCGGCGTGGTCCACGCCGCGGCGAGCAGCACGGCGGCGAGGCACGACAGGACAAGCGAACGGCGAGCACTCATCTGGTCTCCCATCAGCGCAGGACGAAGGTCGCGGAGCGTGCGCGGGCGCGCCCGCGCTCCTGGTTGCCCGCCCCGTCGCGGCCCACCACCCACAGGTGGTAGCGGCCCCGCGGCAGCCGGACGGACTTGGTGAAGCGCCAGCGCGCCGCCCCGGACGCGCGCAGCAGGATCGGGCGCGCGCAGCGCCGGCGCGCGGACAGGCGGCCGTTGGCCTGGAGGTAGCGACACCCGCCGCGCACGGCGCGGTAGACCGCCACGTAGACACGGCGCACCGCTCCGGCGCCACGCGCCCCGCAGCCGCGGTCACGCGACGTCCCGGACGCGGTCAGCCGCGTGCGGCCGGTCCGCAGGGAGCGCCGCGCGATGATCGACACCGGCGCGCTGCGGTCGCTGCAGCGCGTCCCGCCGCCGGCGGGCGCCGGCGCGGCGGCCTTCTGCGCGGGACGGCACGCGTCCGACAGGTCGAGCGCGCGGCGCTCGCCGCGCGCGATCTGGATCTGCTGCGTCGTGGTCCCGCCCGGCGACTCGCAGGTGAAGCTCCAGCTCTCCGTGCGCCCCGCGCGGAACGGCGGCTTGGGCCGGAAGGACACGCTCCCGGTGTAGGGCTCGGTGGCGGCGAAGTTGGTCACGACCGCGACGTACTTCCCCGGGGCGGGCGTGAACTTGACCTGCTCGTAGGCCGTGGTGCCGTTCTGGGAGGCGGCGACGTGCGGGCCCACCGGGTCGCCCGCGGAGTCGGCGTGGAAGACCTCCAGGTCCCAGTCGCTGCCGGGCGTCGTCCAGTCGATCCGCACGACCACCGAGGAGTTGTCCTTGGTGGGGTCGTCGGGGACGTCGAAGACGTGCTTGTTCTGGCATGTCGGATCCGGGCTGACCGCGCCACACGGCGGAGCCGTGGCCGGGAGGCCCGAGAACTGGACCGGGTCGCTCGGCGTGCCGCTCTGCGTGCTGCCCAGGTTCTGCGCCACGAGCGGGCGCGTGGACGGGTTCACGTGCCACTCGAAGCGCCCGGACGCCGGGACCACCATCTTCGAGTCCAGCGTGTCGTGGAACTTCTGGACCGCGCCCTCGTTGCCGCGGTCGTCGAGCACCGGCGACGTCTCGGTGTCGAAGTCCTTGTGCAGGCGCAGGGTCGCGCCGGGGGGCGCCTGGCCCTCGAGCACCGAATGGCGTGCGGCGTTGGCCGTGCTCTCGAGCGCGATGAAGTACGCCTCGCGGTTGCCCTTCCCGTCGCGCCCGCCCTCGTCGGCCTGGGGCGTCTGGCCCTCGTACTCCTTGACCATCTCTTTGTACGGCGGGTGGAAGTGCCCGGTGATGCACTCGTTGGTCTGGCGGTCGAGGTCCGTGCAGCCGATCTCGAACGTGTAGCCCAGGCCGCCCGTGACGCCGTAGCTCCAGTCCTCGGTCGTCCCGGTGGTGTCGTAGAGCTGCCAGCCGTACATGCTCAGGTAGCCGTTCTGGGCGGCCATGTCGTCACCCAGCTGCTTGAGCAGCGGCTCGTCCACCGCGAAGCCCTGCGAGGCGACGCCCGGCGGGCGCAGGACGAGGTCGGAGAAGGTGTGGTTGGTGATCAGCGTGACCACCTGGCGCTGGGACACGAGCTCGCGGATGTTCTGGGAGTCGGGCTCGGAGAACGGGCCGTCGCCGCGGTAGATCTCGCTGGTCGGGTCGGCGCTCGCGCCGTCGCCGCCCCACAGGGCGCCGTAGTTGCGGTTGGGGTCGGTCCCCACGGCGGCGAGCCCCAGCGCGGGCGCCCCGCAGGTGTGGTTGTCCGTACCGGAGATGTGGCAGTTTTTGCGCCGGTACTCGTTGGGGTGGGCGACGATGTTGGCGGTCTCGTCGTCCTCTCCGGGGTTCGGCGCTCCCCGCCCCGTCTGGGGATCGGAGGACGCGCCGACCGTGCGCGACACGTCGAAGCCGTCGACGTTGACGACCGGGATGACCAGGGTCCGGGTGCTCTCCACCAGCCGCTTCGTGCGCGCGTCGCCGTTCTTGTAGCCGTTGACCAGGTCGTAGGCGAACTCGATCGTGTGCTCCCCCGACGGCCACTCGCGCGCGTGGTGCAGGCCCATGATCGCGAACACCGGCTTGCCGTCGGTCGCGTTGGGGTCGGTCGTGATCTCGATCCCGTTGACTGTGCGCCCCTCCCCGCTGGTGTGCGACAGGACGAGCGGCTTGACCAGCCCCGGGTTCTGCTCGGCCAGCGTCTTGAGGTCGTTCTCGTAGTCGGCCAGCGTGCGGTAGGTGGTCCGCCCGCTGGGCAGGGCCGAGGCGCGCACCTGACGGGCGAAGACCGCGTCGGCCTGGCGGTCCTGGCGCGACTGCGCGGCCAGGTCGGGGATGTCGACGGTGTAGGCGAGCCCGGCCGCGCGCAGCTTGCGCGCGTCCGCGGCGCCGTGCAGCAGGATGCCGACGAACCCGCGCCCGCCGTGCTCGGTGAAGTCGAGGCCGAGCTTCTCGAGGCGGTCCTTGCTGGCGCGGGTCGGCGTGGACACGCGGACCATCGACACCTTCTCGACCGGGCCCGAGCTGTCGACGTGGACGGCGTCGACCGTCACGTCGGCGGTCCGGCCGCCACCGTCGCGCCGGCAGGCCTGCACGTCCAGGCGGTCGCCCGCGGCGGCCAGGCCCGCGGCGACCTCGTTGGAGCCGAAGGCGGCCGAGCCGGCGACGCGGCGGCCGGTGGCGCGGTCGAAGATCGCCAGGTCCCAGTCGCCGGGCGCCGAGCCGGTCAGGCGGGCGGTCACCCAGCCGGTGGTGGGGACGGTGATGCCGCGCGTCACGACGCCGGGCCCGGCGTCCAGCGGCCGCGAGATGCAGTCGCGCGCGACCGCGGCGTCGGAGCGCACTACGGTGTCCAGCACCGGGTCCGCGACGGCGGCCGGGACGGCCACCAGCGGTGCGACGACCGCGCACAGCGCGACGGTAAAACTGCGACGAAACACTCAGATTCCCCCTACCTGATCAGGTCCGGACAGGCGTGAAAACGGCCCTACCCGCGATTTCTTGCGGTCAAGCCTCCCCGGCTAGGGACGGCCGGGGACGCGACCGCCCTCGGCGCCCGCCTCGGTGGCGGGGCCACGGGGGGCGTGGATGCCCAGGACGCGCATGGCCTTGAGGCCCAGCGAGAGCTTCTCGCGCCCGTCGCTGGACCCGACGTCCAGCCCGCTGAGCTCGCGCACGCGCTCCAGGCGGTAGCGCACGGTGTGGCGGTGCGCGAACAGGCGCTCGGCGGTCTGGGCGACGTTGCCGTCGCAGTCCAGGAAGGCCTCGATCGTGGTCACCAGGTCGGTCTCGTACTGGTCGTCGTAGGCGACCAGGGGCGCGAGCGTCTCGGAGTAGAAGCGCTGGAGCTCGTCCGGGCTCTCGCTCATGGCGGAGAGCAGCAGGCGGTAGGCGCCCGTCTCCTCGAAGGCCAGGACGCGACGGTCCTCCGGGTCGGCCTCGGCCACGTTGGCGGCCAGGAGCGCCTCGGCGCCGGCGCGCGGCAGGTCGTCGATCGAGGCCGCCGGGCGGCTGCGACCGACCGTGAAGGCGAAGCCGGTCAGGCTGGCGCCCAGCTCGCGCAGGACGGCGTCGGCCACGCGGCGCACCCGGCCCTCGTCGGGGCCCGGGACGAGGACGACGACCTCGCCGGAGGGCGCGTCGGGGCGGTCGGCCAGGGCGGCGAGCGCGGCGGGGGCCGCCGCGCGGGCGCCGCGCTCGGCCACGGCCAGCACGCGGGCGCGCCAGTCCTCCTCGGTGGGTACGAGCGGCGACGCGCGCACCACCACGACGCTGCCACCGGCGTCCAGGTCCACCGACAGCTCGCCGGCGCGGGTGCGCAGCTCCTCGTGCTCGGCGCCCCGCGTCATGAGGTCGTGCAGGAAGTCGGCGGCGGCGCGCTCGGATGCCCGCTCGGGCGCGCGCACGCGGTCGACCTCCGAGGCGATCAGGGTGCGGACGAGTGACAGCACGACCGGCGACGGCGCGCGCGAGCGCGAGCGCATCCGCAGGCGGCCCACGAGCTCGTCGGCGACGCGCAGCTCGAGGATCTCGATCCCCGCCCGGTCGCCGGCCAGCGACCGCTCGTCGGCCGGACTGCGTGCCGCCACCGCCAGGACGGCGCCGGAGGGGTCGGCGAGCAGCAGCGAGGCGTCCAGCGCCCGGGCGGCGGCGCGGACGATCTCGGGCAGGCCGTCGCCGCCCTCCACCGCGGCGGAGACGGCTTCGAGCGCGCCCAGATCCGATCCGTCCGGGGGCGCGTCGGCGGGCGCGGGTTCCACGCGCAGGCGCCTGGCCGGGGTGGACATAGCCCGCGAAGTGTAGGGCGGGGCGGGGGATCCGGCCTAGAGCTGGATCCGGTCCCAGAAGTAGATGACCGCGGCCCCGCCCGCGATCCCCACCGCGACGAAGGCGGCGAGCACGTACAGGCTGAGGAACACAGCGGCCACGCGCTCCCAGGCGCGGCTGTACGCGCTCCAGGCCGGGACCAGGATCCAGGCGGTGAACGCCGCGAGGCTGAACACCCCCGAGCAGGCGCCGACGAGGTAGGTGACCGACGTGTTGCTCACGCGTCGCCATTGTGCCGGACGAACGCGACGACCAGCCCCACGAGCCCGCAGGTGGCGAAGATCGCGGCGGCCAGGCCCCAGCCCGCCAGGACGTCGGACAGGTAGTGCGCGCGCAGGTACACCCGGCTGAGCCCGACGAGCGCCGCCAGGACGACGGCGGCGAGGACGAAGCCGGCCCGGTAGAGGTTGCGCGGGAACGCGTAGGCGACGGTCACGGCGATGGCCACGTAGGCCACCGAGTACGCGGCGTGGCCGGAGGGGAAGGCGGAGCCCTCGGTGCCGACCGCCGGGTGCGCCGGGCGCGGGCGGTCGACGGCGGCCTTGGCGAAGTGGACCGCCAGGACGGTGTAGGCGAAGCCGCTGGCCAGGGCCGCCGCCTCGATCGCGCGCCGCCGGGCGGCCAGGAGGGCGACGGTGACCAGGGTCGCCGCGCCGGCCGCCGGCAGCGCGCCCAGGTGGGTGATGAGCTTCATCGCGTCCTGGAGCCAGGCGGTCTTCAGCTGGGCGGCCATGTCGAAGGCGCGCGTGTCCGTGCGCAGCGTGTCGTGGCCCTGGACGAGCGCCCCCAGGCCGAAGAAGAGGTAGGCGCCGACGGCCGCGGCGGCCAGCAGCGTGGTGAGCTCGAGGCCGAGCTGGCCGGGGGTCAGGCGCTGCCAGGTGAAGCGCACGGCGGGGGCGATGCGCCGCCAGCTGGGCCGCAGGACGCGCCGGTACAGGGGGCGGACGACGCGGGCGAGCGGGCGCAGGGCGGGACGCTCGGCCTGCTCGTCGATCCAGCGCTGGGCGTTCGCGCGGTTCGCCGGGACGCGCAGGTAGCGGTAGGCGGCGATCGCCGCGATGACCAGGCCGACGGTTGCGCCGAAGGCCAGCGCCCCCTTCTTGGCCAGCGCGACCACCTGGTCGAACGACTGCCAGAAGTAGTAGCCGAGCAGGCAGAACGTGGTCGACCAGATCCCCGCGGCCAGGATGTCGTAGGGCAGGAAGGTGGACAGGCGCATGCGCGACGCGCCGGCCACGAACGGCGCGAGCGCGCGGACGAGGCCCACGAAGCGGCCGATGAGGATCGTCGGGCCGCCGTGGCGGTGCAGGAAGCCCTCCACCTGCTCCAGGCGCTGCTCGGTGATCCGCACGCGCGGGCCGTGCCTGACCAGGAAAGCACGGCCCAGGCGGCGGCCGAGCAGGAAGGAGACGGTGTCGCCCGCGAACGCGCACACCCAGACCAGGCCGATCAGGACGATGACGTCGATCTGGCCCTGGCCGGCGACGACGCCGCCCACGATCACGACGGTCTCGCCCGGGGCGACGAGGCCGACGAAGGCGCCGGTCTCCAGGAACGCCATGACGCCGACGAGGATGTACGTGTAGGGGCCGAGCGCCTGGCCGACGTCCTTGACGACCTGGTCGATCGGCGGGGGATGGACGACGCCCGAGCCGTAGACGGCCAGCCCGACGGCGGCCACGGCGCCGAGGATCCGGTTCTCGTTGGTCGCCGACCGCCAGCGCCAGACGATGAACGCGCCGAGCAGGACGGCCAGCGTCAGCGGCCCGGGGCGGATCGCGGCCAGGGGCAGCGGGGGTGAGATCACGCTTCGCGCACCTTGCCGAAGCCGGCGGGCGCGGGGGCGGCGGTCCGGGCCTTGGGCCAGCTTTGGGCGAGCTCCTCGGCGGCCCGCGAGTCGGTGAAGAGGGCGACGACGGTGGGGCCGGAGCCGGAGACGAGGGCGGCGTCCGCGCCGGCGGCGCGGGCGGCGGCGAGCGCGTCGTCGATCGGCGGGTGCAGCGAGCGCGCCGCGTCCTGGAGGTCGTTGTGGACGAGCTCCGCGGGCAGCCCTCCCGCCCCCAGCGCCGCCTCGACCTCGCCGCGCCGCAGCGCGAGCCCGTCCGCCGGCCGCGCGAGTCCCAGCCGGTCGGCCTCCGCGTACACCTCGGCCGTGGAGAGCCCGGCCGGCGCGGGCAGCGTCACGAAGGTCCAATCCGCGTGGCTCGCCGGTCCGCTCCGGGCCAGCGCCGGGCCGGGGAGCGTGGCCACGTCCTCGCCGGCGCCTGTCACGAGAGTCGCTTGGGAGTGCAGCAGGGCGGGCACGTCGGCGCCGATCCGGGGGGCGATCCTGGCGATTCGGGGGTCGTCGGGGTGGCCGGCGGCGTGGGCGGCCAGGCGCAGGGCGGCCGCGGCGTCGCTGGACCCGCCACCCATCCCCGCGGCCACGGGCACGCGCTTGTCGATGGTCAGGCGGTGGTGTCCCCCGCCGGCGGCTTCGCGGTAGGCGCGCAGCGCCCGGGCGGCCAGGTTCTCTCCCTCCACCCCCGGGCACACGACCTCGTCCGCCGCGGCCGGCTGGAGCGTCAACTCGTCGGCCAGGTCCAGCGGCTGGATCACCGTGACCAGCTCGTGCAGACCGTCGTCACGGACGGGTCCGAGATAGAGGCAGAGGTTGACCTTGCCCGGCGCCGCGGCGGCGAGGCGGGTCACCGGCCGGGCCCGTGGCGACGCCTCATGCGAGCCGCTCCGCGAGGTCGCGGAAGTCCTCGGGCGCCAGGCGCTCGGCGCGCTCGTCCTCCGGGCGGCCCATGTCGGCCAGGGCACGGCGCGCGCGGTCCCGGACGTCCGCGGCCGCGCCCGGCGCGAGGGACAGCGACCGCGGCAGCGCCTTGCGCCGGTGGGCGAACGCGGCCTGGACCAGCCGGCGCAGCTCGGGCGGCGCGGCGGGCCCGTGGCGCTCCAGGCCGACCAGGACCGAGTCGACGTTGGGCACCGGCGAGAACACGTTCCGGGAGACCGGCCGCAGGACGCGGACGTCGGCGGCGAGCTGCGCCAGGACGGACGGGACGCCGTAGGCGGACGTCCCGGGGCGCGCGGCCAGCCTTTCCCCCACCTCGCGCTGGGCCATCGCCACCCAGCGCCGCGCCCCCGGGAGCTCCTCGAGCGTGCGCAGGATCGCGCCCGCGGCGATCCCGTACGGGAGGTTGGCCACCACCTTGTCCGGGGCCGGGTCCAGCGCCGCCAGGTCCAGCGTCATCGCATCGGCGACGTGCAGCGTCGCGTTGTCGTACGGGGCCAGCGCGTCGCGCAGCGCCGGCTCCAGCCGTGGGTCGACCTCGACCACGTGGACGTGTCCCACGCGCGCGGCGAGGTGCTCGGAGAGCACTCCGAGCCCGCCCCCGATCTCCAGCACCACGTCGTCGGGGGCCAGCCGCGCCGCGCGCTCGATGACGCCGAGCACGTTGGAGTCGACGAGGAAGTTCTGTCCCAGCTCCCGGTTGGGCCGGATCCCGAACTGCCTCATGCGGCGCAGGCTGGGCTGGGTGGGGAGCTCGGCCGTCACCACCCGAACACCTCGGCGGCGTTGCGCTCGACGGTCGCCTCCAGCTGCTCGTAGGTGACGCCGCGGACCTCGGCCAGCGTTCGGGCCGTGTGGACCACGTGGGCGGGCTCGTTCGCCTGGCCGCGAATCGGCTGCGCGGCCAGGTAGGGCGCGTCGGTCTCCACGAGCAGGCGCGCCTCGGGGACGCGCTGCGCCGCCGCGCGCAGGTCACCCGCGCTGGGATAGGTGACGTTGCCCGCGAATGAGATCCAGTGGCCCCGCTCCAGGCACGCGTCGAGGTGGTCCACGAGCGAGAAGCAGTGCATGACGGTGGGGTGCCCGGGCGCGTGGGCGTCCAGGAGCGCGAGCGTCTCGTCCGCCGCCTCGCGCGTGTGGATGACCAGCGGCTTGCAGGTCTCGCGGGCCAGCTCCATCTGGGCCACGCAGGCGCGCTCCATGTCCGGGCGGGGCGCGTAGTCGCGCTTGAAGTCCAGCCCCGTCTCGCCGATCGCGGCGCAGCGCTCGTGGGCGGCCAGCGCGGCCAGCTCGGCCAGGTCGTTGTCGTCCCAGCCGGTGCTCATGGTCGGGTGGCGTCCGATCCCGGCGTGGACCTGGGGGAACGCCTCGGCGGCGGCGAGCGCCGCGCGGCACGAGGTGCCGTCCATCCCGATCGCCAGCACGCGCCGGACGCCCGCCCGGTCGGCGTCGGCGATCAGGTCCGCGTCGGGGCGCTCGCAGGCGTCCAGGTGGGCGTGGGTGTCGATCATCCGCCCGGGGCGGGGGCGGCGATCTTCGGGAAGAGGACGTCGAGCGAATCGACCTTCGCGCCGGTCGCGCCCGCGCCGAAGCGGGCCGATTCCAGCGCGGTGTCCGGCGCCTGGAGGGCCGCGAGCAGCCGGGTCGTGGTCGCGGGCATGTAGGGGTGCAGCAGGACCGTGACCACGCGCAGGCCCTCGGCGAGCGAGCGCAGGGTAGTTCTCAGGATGTCGGCGCTCGCCCGGTCCTCCGCCTTGGCGAGCTTCCAGGGGGCCCGCTCCTCGACGTAGCGGTTGAGACGGCGCACGCACTGCCAAATCTCCTCCAGCGCGGCCGTCACCTGCACGTCGTCGAGGAGACCGGCCACCCGGGCGGAGAGGTCGGTGAAGTCGGCCGCGAGCTGGGGATCGAGCTCGGCGTCCGGGATGGCGCCGTCGGTGTAGCGCATGAGCATGTTCAGCGTCCGGGATGCCAGGTTCCCGAGCTCGTTGGCCAGCTCGGTCTCGTAGCGGGTCTCGAAGTCGGCGGGCGAGACGCTGCCGTCCTGCCCGAACGGCACGTCGCGCATGCAGTAGAAGCGCAGCGCGTCGGTCCCGAACTTCTCCATGGCGTCGAACGGGTCCAGGACGTTGCCCAGCGACTTGCTCATCTTCTTGCCGTCCGACAGCAGGTAGCCGTGGACGAACAGGCGCCGGGGGACGTCGAGGTCGGCCGCCATCAGCAACGCGGGCCAGTAGACGCAGTGGAACTTGAGGATGTCCTTGCCGATCAGGTGGTAGTCCGCCGGCCAGAACTTCTCCGTCAGGTCCTCGCCCTCGCGCGCGAAGGACAGGGCGGTGACGTAGTTGAGGAGCGCGTCGAACCAGACGTAGAAGACGTGCTCGGGGTCCCAGGGGACGGGGACGCCCCAGCTCAGCCGCGCGCGCGACAGCGAGACGTCCTGGAGCCCCTGGCCGATGAACGAGCGCGCCTCGTTGAAGCGGACCGGCGGCAGGACGAAGTCGGCACGCTCGGCGTAGAGCTGCTCGAGGCGCTCCTGAAACGTCGACAGCGCGAAGAACCAGTTCTCCTCGTTCTCCTTCGTGAGCGGGAAGCCCTCGTGGATGAGGCAGGTGTGGTCCGGGCCGATCTCGTTGTCGGTCTTGAAGTCCGCGCAGCGGGTGCAGTACCAGCCCTCGTAGGTGCCCTTGTAGACGTGGCCGTTGTCGTGGACGCGCTGGAGGATCTCCTGCACCTTCGCCACGTGCCGGGGGTCGCTGGTGCGGATGAAGAAGTCGTTGGTGACGTCGAGCTGGGGCATCAGCGCCTGGAAGCGCTCGGCGTTGCGATCGGCCAGCTCCTTGGGCGTGACGCCCTGCTTCTCGGCCGCCTGGGCCACGGGCTCGCCGTGCTCGTCGGTGCCCGTGAGGAAGAAGACCTCCTCGCCGCGCTGGCGCATGTGCCGGGCCAGGACGTCGGCGGCGATCGTCGTGTACGCGTGCCCGAGGTGGGGCGCCGCGTTGACGTAGTAGATGGGCGTCGTGACGTAGAAGGGCACGGCGGCCAAGGCTACCCGCCGTGGTGCGGCGATCTTTCGCGGCGCGCTACGCCTCGACGGGCTGCTGGAGGCGCTCCTCGGTCTCCTTGAGGACGTCCTCGGCGTCGCCCATGACCATCTTGGCGATGTCGCGCAGGCGGAAGATCCGGCCCGCGCCGCCCCAGTGGCCGTCCGGGACCTCGTTGATGAAGACCCACACGCGCAGCGCGTTCGGCAGGTCGATCGGGCTGCCCTCCGCCTCCAGCACCTTGCGGGTCACCTCGGCGACCAGGCCCTCCTTCTTGGGCTGGTCCAGCGCGCCCTCCGGGACGGTGACCTGCACGCGGTAGCGCGGCTGGTCCGCCGGCGCGGGCTCGTGCGCCACGTGCCAGTCGCCGGGCGCCACCGGGTGCACGACTCCCCACGTCACCGCGTCGCCCATCGGGTTGCCCTCGCCCACGCCCTCCCACCGCAGCAGCGTGCGCGTGAGCTGGTCGAGCAGCTCGTGCCGAGCCGCCTCGTCCAGCGCGTCGGCGGGGAGGGTGAGGTCGATCATCGGCATGGGCCTGGCTCCTTCGTCGGGTTGGTCTTGGTGCTCGGCCGGGGTTCTCGAACCGGTCGCCGAGGCACGCTATCGCGGTGGGTTGTGAATCGCAACTTGCTGGGTTCCGGCGTGGGTTGGGTCGGTTCGGCGGCGGCGCCCGGCGCGGCCAGGTCCGAACAGGGCCAGGCCGGGAACCCCCACCCCGAGCAGGACCAGCCCGGCCAGGACGGCGGTGGGGATGGCGGCGGGTGAGGGGGTGGTGCTCGCGGGCCTTGCTTTGGGCGCGGGAAAGGCGGCGGGTGAGGGAGTTGGGTGCGAGGCGCTTGCCTCGGGCTTGGGAACGGCGGCGGGTGAGGGGGTGGTGCTCGCGGGCCTCGCTTTGGGCCCGGGAAAGGCGGCGGGTGAGGGAGTTGGGTGCGGGGCGCTTACCTCGGGCTCGCGAACGGCGGCGGGTGAGGGGGTTGGGTTTGGGTTTGGCTGGGGTGCCGGGTTGCTTGGGTGGGGGTTTCTCGTGGGTGGGGTGGTCTGTCCTGGCGGGATCGTTGGGGGGATTGGGGTGGGTCGGGTTAGCGGGAGGAGGCGGAGGGGGTCGATGTAGCCGTGGCGGTCCGTGGCTCGGCGGATGCCGAGGTGGACGTGTGGGCCCGGCGACGAGCCGTGGCCGGAGGTCCCGACGGCGCCGATCCTGGCGCCTCTGCCGACCGCCTCGCCCCGGGTGACTCCGACCGAGGCGAGGTGACCGTAGGTGACGACGAAGGCGCCGCACTGCTGGCTCACCGCGCGGCCGAAGCCGCCCGCGGTGCCGGCGAACCGGATGCGGCCGGCGCAGGCCGCCCGCACGGGCGTTCCGCGCGGGGCCGCGACGTCGATCCCGCGGTGCTGGCCGCGGGCGTAGGGGTCTCGGGCGGAGAGGGCGAACCTCTGGATGACTTCGCCGCGCACCGGCCACGTCCACCGCCCCGCCGCCGTGGCGCCGCCGGCCAACGGCCCGCCGACGAAGGTGAGCGCCAGCAGCGCCCCGGCCGCGTGTCGTGTCGGAGCTCGTCGCACCCCGCCTGTCTACCGCGGGGCGGGCGCGGGAAGGCCGGCCGCGTCCCAGTCGGCGCAGACGCGTGCGTCTCTCGTCGCAATGCCGGGCCGAAAGCGCGCCGCGGGTCCGGCCGCGCGGCCGCGCGGCCGCGGGCCACAGGGATCGCGCGACGTTATGCACCGTATAGGGGCTTAACGTCGCACGGGATGCGGGGCGCGGGCGTGTGTGACGCGCGGGTCCCTCGGGGAGCGGAGCGCTGTGTCAGTCGCGGGACTGGATCGCGCGGTAGAGCGTGTTGGCCGGGACTCCGGTGAGCGAGGCGATCACGGTGGCCGCGGGGCGCGCGCGGGCTCCGGCGTCGACGAGGGCGCGCAACGCCTCGGTGGCGCGGTCCACATCCGCGTCGCCCTCGGCGGCCGGGCCGATGACCAGGACGATCTCGCCCCGGGGCGCCTCGGCGCCGTAGCGCTCCGCCAGCTCGCCGGCGGTCCCGCGGACGACCTCCTCGTGGACCTTGGTGAGCTCGCGGCAGACGGCGACGGGTCGCGCCGCGTCGACGCCCGCCAGGACGGAGAGCGTCGCGGCCACCCGCCGCGGCGACTCGAACGCGACCACCGTCTCGGGCGAGCGGAGCTCGGCCTCCAGCGCTGCGCGCTTGCGCGGGAGGAACCCCGCGAAGCGCCAGACGTCCGCCGGGAGGCCGGACGCCACCAGGGCGGTCAGGACGGCGGACGGCCCCGGCAGGACCTCCACCTCCAGGCCGGCGGCGACGCACTCGCGGACCAGGACGAACCCCGGATCGGAGACCAGCGGCATCCCCGCGTCGGAGACCAGCGCGACGACCGCGCCCTCGCGCATCCGCCGCACCAGCTCGCGCGCCCGCGCGCGCTCGTTGTGCTCGTGGTAGGCCACCAGCGGAGCGCGGACGCCGTAGCGGTCGAGCAGGACCCGGGTGCGCCGGGTGTCCTCGCACGCGATGACGTCGGCCGCGCGCAGGGCGGCCAAGACGCGCAGCGTCACGTCCTCGAGGTTCCCGATCGGCGTCGGGCAGACGACGAGCCGTCCCGCAGGGGTCACGACGGCGACCCCACCCCGTCCCACGCCAGCACGGCCGCGCCGACCATTCCCGCCTCGCCCCCGAACCGAGCCGTCACCACACGCACCAGGTCCCGACCCGGCGGCAGGGCGCGCGCGGCCACCTCGGCGCGGACCGGCTCCAGCAGCAGCTCTCCCGCCCCCATCACGCCGCCGCCCAGCACCACGTACTCCGGGTTGAAGATGTTCACGTAGTTGGCCACGCCCACGCCCAGCCGGGACCCGATCAAGGCCAACACGTCCCGGGCGACCGGATCGCCGTCGTGGGCGAGCTCCGTGACCAGTGCTCCCCCCAGCGCGCGACCCGACGCCGCGGCACGCCCCAAGGCCGAGGAGGGGTGAGACGAAGCCGCCACACCCGCCTCGCGCGCCAGCGCGGTCCCCGACGCCACGGCCTCCAGGCACCCGCGATTCGGGCAGTTCCCCTGGCAGGGCGGCCCGTCGATCTCGACGACCATGTGGCCCAGCTCGGCCGCCGCGCCCACGGATCCGCGGTAGACCTCGTCGTCCAGGACCAGTCCCCCGCCGATCCCGGTGCCGATCGTGAGCATCACGGTGTGCCGGGCGCCCCGGGCCGCGCCGAACCGGTGCTCGGCCAGCGCGGCCACGTTGGCGTCGTTGTCCACCCACACCGGCAGCCCCAGCCGCTCGGCCATCAGATCGCGGAACGGCACGTCGGTCAAAGGCAAATTCACCGCCTGGACCGCCATCCCGCGCTCCTGGTCGATCGTGCAGGGAATCCCGAAGCCCACGCCGGCGACCGGCCCATCGACCGTCTCCCGAGCTTCCTGCACCGCCGAGACGGCGGTGTCGAGCAGTGCGTCGCGGTCGAGGCCGTGCGTGACCCGGCGGACGCGGTGGTGGACGGTGAGGTTCTCGTCCAACGCGCCTGCGAGGAGCTTGGTCCCCCCCAGGTCGACGCCGACGACACACGGGGCGGCCATGGCGGCTGTCACGATACCCCCTGGATGCCAGACGACCGCGAGCGCCCGCAATACACGCGCTACCGGTCGCGTCGAGGTCTGCTCGAAGGCCTGCGGCGCGGCCCCGAGCCCGAGTTCAAGGACCTCGGCGGAGTCCGGGAGGACCGCCGCCGCCGGCGCGGCCGTGCCGGGCGAAAGCCCTGGACCCCGGGGCGCGTCGCCAGGTACGTCGCGGCCGCGATCGCCGGGTGGATCGTCCTCTCCCTGGTCCTGTTCCTCGTCAGCGCCCAGATCGAGCAGGGCAAGGTCTCGGACTCCGCCAACCGCGCCCTGAGCTCGGGCGGCCCCCTCCCCTTCGCCCCCAACACGATCCTGGTCATCGGCTCCGACGCCCGGCCCAAGGGCACGCACGAGGGCGGCGCCAACACGGTGGGCCAGCCCAGCCGCTCGGACACGCTGATGCTCATCCGCACCGGTGGCTTCAAGAGCGCGCGCCTGTCCATCCCCCGCGACACCGTGGTCGACATCCCCGGCCACGGACAGGACAAGATCAACGCCGCCTACGCGATCGGCGGGCCCGCCCTGACGATCACGACCGTCGAACGCTTCCTCGGCCTCAAGGTCAACCACCTGGTCGAGGTCAACTTCGAGAACTTCCCCGACTTCATCGACGCGCTGGGCGGCGTGGACGTGACGCTCCCCAAGCCGGTCCGGGCCAAGCTGGACGGCGGGGACGGGGCCGGTGGGACGACCATCGACCTCCCGGCCGGCAGGAGCCACCTTGACGGCCGCCACGCCCTGGCGCTGGCCCGCATCCGCGTGAACGAGCGCGACCCGGGCGAGAACGACCTCGACCGCGCGGCGCGCCAGCAGCGCATCCTGGCCGCGATCCGCGGCCGGCTCATCGGCCCGTCGACGTTCTTCCGGCTGCCCTGGGTCTCGTGGACGGCCCCCAAGGCGATCCGCACGGACATGAGTGGCCCCACGCTCCTCGCCCTGTTCACGGCGCTGCAGATGGGAGGGGACCCGGCGCCCCGCGTGCTCAAGCCCTCGGGGGTGGCCACCACCCCCGGCGGCGGCTCGGGCCTGGTCGTCTCCGACGACGAGAAGCGCGACGCCGTCCGCCGGTTCCTGGGCTGACGGGGCCGGAGCGGTTAGGCTGGCCTCATGAAGAAGCTAATCCTGATCAGCACCCTCGTGGTGGCGCTGGTGGTCCCCGCCACGGCGCTCGCGGCTTTCATGTCCGGCACCTACGCGGGCAAGACGAGCCAGGGCGGACCGGTGTCCTTCAAGGCCACGCAGTCCAAGGTGAGCAAGTTCCGGATCGGCGTCGTGTGGAAGTGCACCGACGGCGACCGCTTCCAGACCGTGCTCCCGACCAAGACGTCGTACTTCCCGTCGCAGAACATCACCAGCGGGAACTACAACGCGTCGTTCACCGGCTCCGGTGGCGCGAGCAAGTACGTCAACAAGGGCAAGATCGTCAACCGGCGTGCCAACGGCACCTTCATCGGCACGCGCAAGTACAACACCAACGACGATCTCGATCCGAACGGCACCGTCATCTGCCGTACCGGGAACGTGACGTACTCCGTCCCGCGCACGGGCCCCTAGGGGACCCGCGGCAAGCGATTCAGGCGGCGGGCGCTCCCTCGGGGGCGCCCGCCGTCGTCGTGGCCGCATGCTCGAAGGACGACCGCGGCAGCAGCCGGTCCAGCGGCCTCGGCAGCCACCAGTTCCAGTCGCCCAGCAGCTCCATCGTCGCCGGCACCAGGACCAGGCGCACCAGCGTCGCGTCGACGACGATCGCCACGGCGTTGCCCAGGCCCAGCTCCTTGATAGACGGCACGCCCGTTCCCACGAACACGAGGAACACCGACGCCATGATCAGCGCCGCGCTCGTGATCGTGCGCGCGCTGGAGGCCAGCCCCTCCGCGACGGCCCGGCGCGAGTCGCCGGTGACCTCCCAGCGCTCGCGGATCCGCGAGAGCAGGAAGACCTCGTAGTCCATGGACAGGCCGAAGACCACGGCGAGCACCAGCGGCGGGGTGAGGACGTCCAGCTGTCCGAACACGGACACCAGGACGCC
Organism: Solirubrobacteraceae bacterium; assembly: GCA_033856025.1. Lineage (GTDB taxonomy): Bacteria > Actinomycetota > Thermoleophilia > Solirubrobacterales > Solirubrobacteraceae > AC-38. Next base: position 108,020 of record JAWVFQ010000037.1, read on the forward strand.
GTACGCCGCGCCCACCGAGAGCAGGTTCATGAGGACCGCCTTGAGGGGGAGCAGCACCGAGCGCAGCAGGACGAGCAGCACCACGTAGGACAGGCCCAGGACGAATAGGACGATCTTCCACATCGAGCCCGCGATCAGGTCATGCACGTCGCGCTGGCGCGCCGTCGGCCCGCCGACGTAGACGCCGCGCGGCAGCTCCGCGCGCAGGCGGCCGACGAGCGCCTTCGTGGGGCCCGACTCCGCGTCCTGGCGGGGAACGGCTGTGACCAGCACGTGGCGGCCGTCGCGGGAGTCGAAGGTCCGCCCCAGCCGCGCGACCGCGGGGTCGCCGGCCAGGCGGCGGCGCACCTCGCGCACCGTCGCCGGGTTCGCCGGCGACAGCACCTGGAGGGTCCCCGACGCGCCCGGCCCCGTCACGGCCGCCGCCTTCTCGAAGCCCACCCGCGTCTCGTAGCCCTGGGGGAACTGGTGCAGCGCACCGGTCCCGGTCTTCAGCCCCAGCGCCGGCGCGGCCAGCGCGAGCAGGATCGCCGAGGAGACCACCACGGCGGCCACCGGGCGGCGCGTGACCAGAGCGGTCCAGCGCGTCCAGAAGGACTGCATGGCCGGGGCGCCGGGCCGGGTGGACCCGCGGCGGCGCCGGCGCCACGAGCGCACGAGCAGCCCGCTGACCGTGAACCAGCGATTGCGCGCATAGGCGCGCCTGCCCAGGACGCGCATCAGCACCGGCAGCAGCGTGGCCGAGGCCAGGACGGACACCGCGACGACGAGCATCGCCCCCAGCGCCATGGAGCGCAGGGCCGTGTTGTCCACCATCCACAGCCCGGCCAGCGAGACGATCACGGTGGCGCCGGAGAAGGCGACGGCCACGCCGGAGGTGGACATGGCGATCGCGCGCGCCTCGTCGGGGGTGTGGCCGGCCCGGACCTCCTCGCGGTAGCGGGCGAGGATGAACAGGGAGTAGTCCACGGCCACGCCGATGCCGATCATCGACGCCATGTTGGTCACGAAGACCGACATCTCCATCGAGCGCGAGAGCAGGAAGATCTCGGCGCCGGTGAGCACGACGGACACGGCGCCCAGGGCCAGCGGCAGCGTCGCGGCGGCGAAGGAGCCGAACACCACGAGCAGGATCAGCAGCACGATGGGGAAGCCGATGGACTCGGCGCTGGCCAGGTCGGCCTTGGAGATCTCCTGGAGCCCGGCCCACAGCGCGCCCTGTCCGACGAGGTGCATGTCCACGCCGCCCTTGGCGGCGTGGCCCACGCCCAGGCGCCGGCGCAGGTCGACGGCGACGTCGGAGGACGCGTCCTCGCTGACGGTCACGGCCAGGGGGACGACGAGGGTCCGACCCGGGGCGGCGCGGCGCTCGGCGGCGTGGCGCGCGGCGGGGGTCAGCGCTACGTGGGGGGTGCGGTCCGCGGCGCGCGCCACCCGGGCCACGCCCGCGCGCAGGTCGCCGGCCGAGGCGCCGCGCTCGGGCACCAGGACGGCCGCGAGCTGGGTGCGCGGCACGCCGGTGAAGTCGTGGTCGACCGCGTTGACCACGTGCTGGGAGTCCGAGCCTGGGACGCTGAACCCGCCCCCGGACAGGTGCTCGGACTGGCGGGCGGCCAGGGGTGCCGCGGCGAGCAGCACCGCGACCCACGCGCCCAGGACGAGCCACTGACGCCGGCGCAGCACGCCGTCGAGGTTGAGCATCAGCCGCTGCATCCGTCCCTCCAAGTCTCCCGGTTGGCCAGCCAGCCAACCGTACGGGCCGGACGCGCGCTGTGAAGCGCGTCACACGTTCGGCGTCACACGGGCACGCGCACGCGAGGGCGCGAGGCGAGCGCGACGCCGGCCAGGATCAGCACCAGGCCGGCCACGGCGGCCGGGGAGATGCGCTCGTCGAGCAGCAGCGCGCCGTAGCCCAGCGACAGCGGAGGGATCAGGTAGGAGACCAGCGACGCGCGCCCCGGGCCGAGCTCGGCGATCAGGCGGTAGAAGACGATGAAGGCGGCGGCGGTGCCGGCCACGCCGAGCAGCACGAGGGCGACCAGCGCGCGCGCGCCGGGCAGCTCCGTCGGCGGGGTCGCGGCGGCCACCGGCAGCGTGAGCAGGCACCCCGCGCCGACCGAGATGAAGCTGGTGGTCAGCGCCGGGACGCCGCGGTAGGCGCCCTTGACCATGAACGAGGAGAGGCTGTAGCAGGCGGCGGCGCCGACGATCCCCAGCGCGCCGACGAACTGCCACAGCGAGCCGATCGTCTCCACGCCGACCAGCAGGGCGACGCCGGCGATCCCCAGCGCCAGCCCGGCCGCCTCGCGCCCGGCCACCTTCTCCGTGGGGTCCACGAGGGGCGCGAACACCGCTACCCACAGCGGTCCGCTGGCGATCAGCACCGCGGTGAGCCCGCTGGGCACCTCCAGCTCGCCGAAGGAGATGAGCAGGAACGGCGCCGCGATGGCCACCAGGCCCAGGAGCGCGGCGGTGTAGGGCCGGCGGCGCAGCTCGTCCAGGCGGGCCAGCGCCTCCCCGCCCTGGGCCCGGATGATCGCGTAGAGGACCAACGCGCCCAGCAGCGTGCGGGCGAAGACGATCGCCCCCGGCGAGAAGTCCTCCAGCGCGTACTTGATGAGCAGGTACGACGCGCCCCAGAGAACCGCCAGGAGGCCGAGGAGGCCGGCCTGGCGGGCGGTCACGCCGGCTTCTTCTTCGCTCCGTCCTTGCCCGAGGCCGGTTCCTTCGGCTTGTCCTTCTTGGCGTCCTGGGCGTCCTTGACCTTCTTGTCGTGCTTGTCGGCGCCGGACGCGGCGGAGTCCTTGAGCTCGCGCGCGCGGTTCTTGGTCCCGTAGTCGGTGTTGTAGAAGCCCGAGCCCTTGAAGTGGACGGCCACCGGGTGGAACACCCGCTGGACAGGCGCGCCGCACACCGTGCACTCGGTGACGGGGTCATCCGTCATGCGCTGCATCACCTCGAAGGTGTGCCCGTTCTCGCAGCGGTACTCGTAGATCGGCATGGCCGCGGGCAAGTCTAGACTGGCGCCCGCGATGGCCGAGGACGCCGTGACCATGGACAAGATCGTCGCGCTGTGCAAGCGGCGCGGCTTCATCTTCCCCTCGTCGGAGATCTACGGGGGCCTCGGCTCGACGTACGACTACGGCCACTACGGCGTGCTGCTCAAGCGCAACGTCAAGGACGCGTGGTGGCGCGCGATGCTCCAGGAGCGCGACGACGTCGTCGCCCTGGACGCGGCGATCCTCATGTCGCCGAAGGTCTGGGAGGCGTCCGGCCACCTGGCCTCCTTCACCGACCCGCTGGTGGACTGCCGGCGCTGCGGGCAGCGCTTCCGGGCCGACCACCTCGACCAGCTGGAGTGCCCGGAGAAGCCCTCCAAGCACCCGGGCGAGGGGCCGAACTGCGACCTGACCGAGGCGCGCGCGTTCAACCTGATGTTCGAGACGACGATGGGGCCGGTGAAGGAGTCGGGCGCGGAGATCTACCTGCGGCCCGAGACGGCGCAGGGCATCTTCGTCGACTTCCCGCAGGTCCTGCAGACGTCGCGCAAGAAGCCGCCGTTCGGGATCGCCCAGGTCGGCAAGTCGTTTCGCAACGAGATCACGCCCGGCAACTTCATCTTCCGCACCCGTGAGTTCGAGCAGATGGAGATGGAGTTCTTCGTCCCGCCCGGTGAGGCGCCGAAGTGGTTCGAGTACTGGCTGGCCGAGCGCTTCCGCTGGTACACCGACCTGGGGATCCGCGAGGACCACCTGCGCCTGCGCGCGCACGACGCCGACGAGCTCTCGCACTACTCGTCGGGGACCTCTGACGTCGAGTACCTGTTCCCCAACGGCTGGTCGGAGCTGGAGGGGATAGCCAACCGCGGCGACTTCGACCTGCGCCAGCACGCCGAGCATTCGGGCAAGAAGCTGGAGTACTTCGACTCGGCGAGCGGGGAGCGCTACGTCCCGCACGTGATCGAGCCGGCCGCGGGCGCCGACCGGGCCACGCTGGCCTTCATGGTCGACGCCTACGACGAGGAGGAGGTGGAGGGCGAGCCGCGCACCGTCCTGCGCCTGCACCCGCGCCTGGCGCCGGTGAAGGTGGCGGTCCTGCCGCTGGTCCGCAAGGACGGGCTCCCCGAGGTCGCGCGCGAGGTGTATGAGTCCCTGAAGCCGGTGGTCCAGTCGGAGTACGACGAGGGCGGCTCGATCGGCCGGCGCTACCGCCGCCAGGACGAGATCGGGACGCCGTGGGGCGTGACGATCGACCATCAGACGACGGAGGACCGCACGGTCACGCTGCGCGACCGCGACTCGCTGTCGCAGGACCGCATCGCGATCGACTCGCTCGTGGACGAGATCTCGCGGCGATTGGCCGCGCCGTGGCGCTCGCCGAAGCTCGCTTCGACTTGACGTTGCTTACGTCAAGCGCGCGACATACGTAGGCTCGCCCTGGTGCGACGCTTGCCGGGACCCCGACGAAAGGAAACGCTCGTGACCCGCAGACTCCTCCCCTCCCTCCTGGCCGCGGCCGCGCTGCTCGCGCTCCCAGCCGCCGCTCCGGCCGCGGTGACGATCGGCAGCAACCTGACCGGGACCCCCGCGGACAACCTCGGCAGCTACTGCCCGGGCGGCGGATTCTGCACCGGTACGAACCTCGCTCTGCCCGCGACAAGCACGGCCGCCAACGGACTCACCTCGCCGATCAACGGGGTGGTCGTGCGCTGGCGCGTCAAGACGGGCAGCACGGGCAACAACCCTGTCGCCTTCCGGGTGCTGCGCTCGGCCGGCGGGACCAGCTTCACCGGCGCGGGAACCAGCGCCACCGAGTCGCTGAACGCAAGCACCGTGAACGCGACGACCGGCGTCGCCGAGTTCTCGACGCGCGTCGCCATCCGGACGAACGACAGCGCCGGGCTCAATCCCGGCAACAGCGCCCTCGTGTGGGCCAACACGCCCGGCGCGACCGGAGTCGTGTGGGGTTCCGTGAACAGCTTCCCGAGTGGCCTCGCGGACAACCAGACTGCTGCGGGCGACGGCCAGACGGCCAAGGAGCTCCTCGTCCAGGCCGTGGTCGAGCCCGACGCCGACAAGGACGGCTTCGGCGACGAGACGCAGGACGGCTGCCCGGGCGATCCGGCCCGCCAGACGCCGCCGTGCGGCACGGGGCAGACCAATCCCGGCGGGAACCCTCCGGCCACGCCTCCGGGCACGACGTCGACGTCGCCGGTGATCTCATCGGCGCGGGTGACCCCGGCCAGCTTCCGCCTGGGCTCGCTGGCGCGGATCCGGTTCACGCTGTCCCAGAAGGCGACGTACACGCTGACGTTCGACCAGGCCCTGGCCGGCCGGCGACGGGGCACGCGCTGCGTGCGCCAGTCGCGGACGGTCCGGACGGGCACGCGCTGCACGGTGTTCCGGCGCCGCGCTGTGCGGACCGGCTCGGGCGTGGCGGGCGCCAACTCGCTGACGTTCCGCGGCCGGGTGGCCGGCAAGGCGCTGCCGCTGGGGCGCTACCGCGTCTCGTTCGGCGCTCGCAACGCCGCGAGGAGCACCGCGGTCGCCAGGACCGCGCGGTTCACGCTGCGCGCCGCGGCGCGACGGCGGTAGTCACTCGCGCAGGCGCGCCCGGGCGGTGATGGTGAAGCCGTCCGGGCGCTGTCGCGCGCCCACGTCGAGGACCTCGATGCGGGGGTCCTGGAAGATCGTCAGGGAGAGGAACCCCCCGAACGGGACGTTCGGCGCCAGTAGGACCTTGCCGTTGCGCGCGGCGACCACGGCCTCGCCGGTGAAGCTGCGGCCCAGGATGGTGGCCGTGCCCTGGAAGACGAGGACCCCCTCGCCCGACGCGACCGGGTGGACGTCGAAGCCCTGCGGGAGCGCCGCCCTGAGATCGGCGTCGGTCACCGTCGCCGTGCCCTCGAGGTCCCGGCCGCGCTTGCGCAGCTGAAGGCGCTTCAGGCGCAGGCTGAGGATCCGCGCCCCGTCCACGGTCGCGTCGAGCCTGCCGGTGTCCGCGGTTCCCGCGATGAGGTCGGCGAACCGCCCCGGCCCGGCCTGGCCGTCGCGCATCCGGATCGTCGTCCGGTCCGCCTTGCCGCCGAGGAGCTTCAGGGCCGGGAAGGCATGGACGTCCACCCTCTCGACAACGCCGTTCTTCTCCAGCCGCCCCCGGAGCCGGTTCTCCGCCAGCCGGGGCAGGAGGAGCTGACTGGCAAGGAGGATCAGGAAGATGACCCCCAGTCCGGCACCCACTCGCCGGGCCCACCAAGCGCCATCGCGCGGCCGCCCACGCCCACCATCCGCGCGCGGCTCTTCGCCCGCCACGCGGTCGCCCCCTAGTCGGTGAGCAGCGCCCGGGCGCAGGCGGTGCCGGCGCGCAGGGCGTCGGCGAAGTCGCGCTCGGGCTCGATGAGGATCCGCATGGCGATCCCGTCGGCGAGCGCGAACAGGATCGTCACGACCGCCTCGGGCTCGTCGTGCAGCCGGATGACCCCCTCGGTCTGCTTGGCCTCCAGCAGCTCGGCCACGTGGACGCGGGTCCGCCGGGTCAGCTCGGCCACCTCCGCCCCGATCTCGTCGTTGCGCCGGGCGACGGTGAAGAGCTCGAACCACAGCGTGATGAAGTCGGGCTGGTGCTCGACCATGTCCTCCAGAGAGGAGACGAGCGCCTGGATGAAGTCATCGGCGGTATGCGCGCCGGCGAGCGCCGAGTCGAGCATGGCCATCCGCAGCTCGGTGTCGCGCCGGACGACCTCGACCAGCAGCCGCTCCTTGGTGCCGAAGTAGTAGTGGAGCAACCCCCGCGAGACACCGGCCTCCCGCGCCACATGGTCGAACGTCGAGCCCGCGGCGCCCCGCTGAGCCACGCTCGCCCGCATGGCGTCGACAATCCGCCCCGCCTTCTCACCGGCGAGATCGCGCGGCTTGGAAGCAGCCTCCATGAACCGGACTCTAGCTGGACGGCCAGCCAGGACCCCGGGCTGCAGCGATCGCTTCATCGCGCGTGGAGTAGCCCTTGAGGTCCACCGCCCGCCCGTCCTCCAGCCGCCACAGATGACAGATCTCCCCCTCGACCGGAACGCCACTGAGCTTCCCCCGTCCGGACTGATGAGCGACCACGACGACCCAATCGCCGCCGTCGATCATCTCGACCGGCTCGATCGAGTAGTCGTCGAGCTCACTGGAGACACGCACGAACGCATCCAGCGCCCCATCCAGCCCCTCGTACACCCGCGGATCCGGAACCTCCTCCCGATCCCGAACCACGAACCCCGGCGCCAGGAGCCCCAGAACCGCCTCGAAGTCCCCGCGGTTGAACGCGGCATAGCCCTCGCGAAGCCGCTCCAGATCCTCCTGTGCCATGGGCCAAGTATCGACGAACACCCGCGCTCAGACTTCGTTTAGTGTCAGCGAATGGCGGCCGCGAGCGATCACGACAGCTGGCAGGCGGCGAGACTCCTCCCGACGGTCGGCCTGCGTCGCGAAGAGGAGAAGGAACAGCGCGCTACTTCGTCGCTGCTCGCGGTGATGCACGCTGTGCCCGAGTTCGGCCGGGCCCTACTCGCTGGCCTGGACGCACCGCGCGGTCGCATAGTCACATACACCGAGCTCCAACTCACGGACAAGGCGGGGCGTCGCTGCATCCCGGACGGCGCAATCGTCGTGACGCGCGGGGCGACGCGCTGGCAGTGCCTAGTCGAAGTCAAGACTGGGACGGCGAACCTTCAGCGCGAGCAGGTGTCCCGCTATCTCGACTGGGCGCGGGACAACAGCTTCGACGCGGTCCTCACGATCTCGAATGAGATCACACCCTCTGCACGCGACCTGCCGCTGACAGTGGACAAGCGCAAGTTCGGAAAGGTCAAGCTCTTCCACCTTTCGTGGTGGCGCGTGCTCACCGAGGCCATCGTGCAGAACCGCCACCGCGGCGTATCCGATCCGGACCAAGCGTGGCTGCTCGGCGAGCTCATCGCCTATCTCGACGACGAGCGCTCCGGTGCCGGCGGGTTTCACGGAATGGGTGAGAGCTGGGTATCGGTTCGAACAGCCGCGGCCAACGGGACGTTGCGAGCGAGCGATCCAGGAGCAGGCAATGTCGCGGAACGTTGGGATCAGTTCGTCGACTATCTGTCACTGGGCCTTGGGCAGGATCTCGGTCGCGAGATCACCCCGGTTCGACCCCGCGCGCAGACGCCTCAGGCGCGACGAGATGCGGCAGCCCGGGCACTCGCTGAGACGGGTCGGCTCGACGCGTCCGTCCGAGTTCCCGACGCCGTTGGCGACCTGTTGGTGGAGGCCGACCTGCGAACTCGAACGGTGACCACCAGCGTTACGTTGAAGTCCCCGCGTGACTGGGGACCAAAGCGGCGCGTGACCTGGCTTCTGAGGCAGCTCCGTGACGCGCCGGCGGACCTGCGCGTCGAGGTCAGCTTCGCGAACGCACGGGAAACGAGCTCACTCCTCCTGAGCGAGGCGCGCGAGCGACCAGACGGGCTACTGGCCGCAGCAGACCCGAAGCGCGAGCCACGAGCGTTCCGTGTTGCCTTGACTCAGAAGATGGGCGCGAAGGTCGGGAAGGAAGAGGGCTCTTTCGTTCGCGACACACAGAAGCAGGCGATTCGCTTCTACCGCGAGATCGTCCAGGGTCTCCGTGCCTGGCAGCCCCCGGCGCCGCAGCTCCCGCCCGAACCAGCGACGCCTGAAACGTCAGAGCCGCCCCGCCCCGACCCGCCCCCATTCAGCGATCCCGAGACGCGGGACCCGGGGGCGGGGCAACCGCCCCAGTAATCGCTTTCCGCCGATCGGGTGGGTGGCCGGGGTCCTACTGACGGATTCTCGCGATAGCGAAATCCGGGCCAGGGACCCCGGACAGGACCCGCCCGCGGTGCGGCCGGAGCCCTCGGGGGGAGCGGGCCGGGTCCGGCGGGCGGGCGAACCGCGGTCGCTGAAGCGAAGTGGGGGCCATAGCCCCCAGAACGCTTCAGCGAAGCGTCCGGGCAAGGAAAAGGGCGCCCCGGGGGCGCCCTTTTCGCGAACGACGGTGAGACGGGTCTACGCCGCGGCGCCGCTGGTCTCCGGCGCGGGGGACGGCGTGGTCGTGGAGGTGTAGTCGAACTCCTCCTCGGCGCCGAACATCGTGTCGAGCACCTTCTTGCGCAGTCCCTCGCTGAGGGCGAGAGCCAGGCCGGCGCCGACCGCCAGGACGAACAGCTTGCGCCCCAGGCCACCGCGCCGCTTGCGGCGCTTCGGGCCCTCGCGCAGAGCGACCGAGGCCGCTCCGATCGCCGCCGCCGCCGCACGCAGCTCCTTCTGGAGCTTCTTGTCCTCCATCAGGGCCTTGCTCGGGGCCTTCCCGTTGGTCAGTCGGCCGTACGCGCTCCGCGAACGCTCGTAGGCCTCGCGAAGGTTCTCGCGCAGCTCAGCGTCCTCGATCACGCGCTGGACGTACGGGTTGCTCCGCGCTGCCGACGCGGCGTCACCCACCTTCGCCGTGCGCTTGGATCCCATTGACTCTCCTCGAAACCGGGTTGCCGTTCAGCTGAGCATACCCGGCTCGCGCGCCGCCTTGCGCACGGGATTCGCGACCCGTGGCCGCCGCGAACGCGAGCCCGGCCGGGACCGTCCCACGCCTCCCACCGGCTCCAGCGCCACGTCGAGCACCTCGCGCACGTGCTCGGCCCACACGAACTCGACGTCGTCGAGCAGGTGCGCCGGCATGTCCTCGGTGTCCTGTCGGTTCAGCGCCGGGGCGATGATCGTCCGCACGCCGTTGCGCTGCGCGGCCAGCGCCTTCTCCTTGAGCCCGCCGATCGGCAGCACCTGGCCGGTCAAGGTGATCTCGCCCGTCATCGCCACCTCCTCGCGCACGTTGCGCCCCGACAGCAGCGACACCAGCGCCGTCGCCATCGTGATCCCCGCCGACGGCCCGTCCTTGGGGATCGCCCCCGCCGGGACGTGGACGTGCAGGTCGTGGCGCGCGAACCAGTCGTCCGGAAGCTCCGCCACCACGTCCGAAGCGTGCGCGCGCACGTAGGACAGCGCCGCCTCGGCCGACTCGCGCATCACGTCGCCCAGCTGGCCCGTGATGGTCAGCCGCCCCTCCCCCGGCATCGCCGTCGCCTCGATGAACAGCACGTCGCCGCCCACCGGCGTCCAGGCCAGCCCCGTGGCCACGCCCGGCACCGCGGTGCGCCGCCGCGCCTCGCTGAAGAACTTGCGCTTGCCCAGCAGCTCGCGGGCGCGCTTCTCGGACACCCGCACGCGCTTCGGGGCGCGCCCCTCCGCCACCTCGAAGGCCACCTTGCGGCAGATCGTCCCTATTTCCCTCTCCAGGTTGCGCACGCCCGCCTCGCGGGTGTAGTCGGCGATCACCGCGCGCAGGGCGGCGTCGGAGATCTCGATCTGGGAGCGCCGCAGCCCGTTGCGCTCCACCTGGCGCGGCACCAGGTAGCGCCGGGCGATCTGCAGCTTCTCCTCCTCGGTGTAGCCCGCCAGCTGGATGACCTCCATGCGGTCCAGCAGCGGCCCCGGGATCGTGTCCAGCGTGTTGGCCGTGGTGACGAACATGACCTGGGAGAGATCGACCGGCACGTCGAGGTAGTGGTCGCGGAAGCTGGAGTTCTGCTCGGGGTCGAGGACCTCGAGCATCGCGCTGGCCGGGTCGCCGCGGTAGTCCGCGCCCATCTTGTCGATCTCGTCGATCATGAACAGCGGGTTGCTCGCCTCGGCGTCGCGCAGCGCGCGGACGATCGTCCCCGGCATCGCCCCGATGTACGTGCGCCGGTGGCCCCGGATCTCGGCCTCGTCGCGCACGCCGCCGACGCTGATGCGCTCGAACGCGCGCCCCAGCGCGCGCGCCATGGACCGGCCCAGCGACGTCTTGCCCACGCCCGGCGGCCCGACGAAGCACAGGATCGACCCGCGCGCGTCGGGCTTGAGCTTGTGGACGGCCAGGAACTCCAGGATGCGGTCCTTGACCGGCTGGATGTCGTAGTGGTCCTCGTCCAGGATCGCGCGCGCGTGGTTCAGGTCGAGGTTGTCCTCGGTGCGCTTGTCCCAGGGCAGCGAGGCGATCCACTCCAGCCACGTGCGGATCACGCCATGCTCGGCGGAGGCGGGCGGCAGCTTCTCCAGGCGCGAGAGCTCACGATCGACCTGGCGGCGGATCTCCTCCGGGAGATGCAGCGCGTCCAGCTGCGCGCGCAGCTCGTCGGCCTCGGCCTGCATCTCGTCGACCTCGCCCAGCTCCTCCTGGATCGCCTTGAGCTGCTGGCGCAGGAAGTACTCGCGCTGGGACTGGTCCAGCTCGGACTGGACCTTGGACTGGATCTTCGAGCCGAGCGAGATTACGTCGAGCTCGCGGGCCAGGACCTCGGACAGCCGGCGCAGCCGCCGGGCCACGTCGACCTCCTCGAGCAGCGCCTGCTTCTCGTCGGTCTTCAGGCGCAGCGCGCCGGCGATGAGGTGCGAGAGCGTGCTGGGGTCCTCGATGTTGGCCACGGCGAGCTGGAGCTCCTCGGGCAGGTAGGGGACCTGCTCGACGATGTCGGAGAACGTGCGCTGGACGTTGCGCATGAGCGCGGTCAGCTCGGGCGACTCGTTGACCACGTCGGGCAGCTCGGAGATCTCGCCCCACAGGTAGGGCTCCTCGCGCACGAAGCGGTCGATGCGCACGCGCTGCGCGCCCTGGACGAGCAGGCGCAGCGTGTCGTCGGGCGCGCGCAGCATCCGCGCGATGACGCCGACGACCCCGACGTCGTAGAGCTGGTCGGGACCGGGCGTCTCGAGCTCCGGGTCGCGGCTGGCCACCATCACCAGCATCCGGTTTCCGGCCAGGGCGTCGTTGACCAGCTCGATCGAGCGCGGCTGGCCCACCGCGAGCGGCGTGACGGTCTCGGGGAACGCGACGTTGTCGCGCAGCGGCAGGATCGGCAGCCCGGGCGGCAGGGTCGGCGTCGTCGTGACCTCGATCGTCTCGGCCTCGCCGGGTGCGCCGATCTCGATCATGCGTCCTCTGGCGTCTCGATCGGCACGCGACGCGTCCCGGTCCCCGGCGTGGCGAGCGGGAGCTCCACGCGCAGGACCCCGTCCTCGTAGACCGCGCGCGCCTCGTCGGCCACCACGTCGGCGCCCAGCGGGATCGCGCGGCGAAACGGGCCGTGCTCGATCTCGATCTGCTGGTAGACACGCCCCTCGGGATCGGCCGACCTGCGGTGGCCGGAGAGGATCAGCTCGCGACCCCGGATCTCCAGGCCGATCTGCGAGGCGTCGATGCCCGCGAGCTCAGCCTTGACCACCGCCCGGGGCGGGTCCCCGGCGTAGTAGACGTCGACCGACGGGACGAACCCGTCGCCGCGCCCCAGCCGGGTGCGCCCGAAGACGTCCCCGAAGAGCTCGTCCATCTCGCGGCGCATCCGCTCGAAGTTGGCGAAGAGGTCTCGCTCGGGGGCCATGGGCCCTACAGACTGTAGACCGCGCCCTCGCGAGCCACGTCCACCGGCGCGCCGAAGGCTCGCGAGGCCTCGTCGCGCGCCCACAGCTCGTCCAGCTCGTCGGAGATGTGGGTGATCACGAGGCGCCCGGCGTTGGCCCGGCGGCCGTGCTCGCCGGCCTCGGCGGGAGTCAGGTGGCCGCGGGGCCCGGCGCGCTCGGGGCGCGGGAGCGTGGCCTCGAGCATGAGCAGGTCGGTCCCCTCGGCGAACTTCGGGAGCTCGGCGCACGGCCGGCAGTCCGCGCCGAAGGTGAAGCGCCCGCCGCCGTTCGTCGACGTCAAGTCGACCGCGTGGGTCTCGAGGAAGTGCGGCACCTCGTGGAAGCGCACGCGCAGCGAGCCGACCTCCAGGACGTCGGGCGTCTCGTACTCGCGCATGTGGAAGGCGTTCTCCACGAGGTCCTCGTTGCCCCAGGACCCGACGACCTGGCGGATCACGTCGCGCCCCCCGGCCGGGACGTGCAGCGCCGGACGCGCCGGTTTGTCGGTCCCCGGCCAGCGGTCCACCGGGACCGGCTGCTGGCGCGGCGCGTAGGTCAGCGCGTAGCTGTAGGGGACCAGGTCGAGGAAGTGGTCGGCGTGCATGTGCGAGATCACGACCGCGTCGACCGCGACGTAGTCGAGGAAGCTGCGCAGCTTGGAGAAGACGCCGTTGCCGCAGTCCAGCAGCACCGAGGTCTCGCCGTCCTCGACCAGATAGCCGCTGCACGCGCCGCCGGCGTCCTGCCACGAAGGGCTCTTGCCCAGAACGGTTATACGCACGTCAGTCCCTATCCCTCGTCTGGGACTCTACCCGCGTGGCGCGCCATCTCGAGACGGTTGCGCTCGTCCTGGGCGCCACGCTCGTCGGGTTCGCGCTGGGCGACGGCGGGTTCGGCGTGGTCGAGCTCGACGCCCGCGGGCACCTCGTCGAGGACCTGGCCGTCGTCGCGCTGGTCGTGATCCTGTTCCGCGACGGGCTCGAGGTGGACGGCGAGATGCTCCAGCGCGAGTGGCACCTGCCGTTCCGCAAGCTGGCGCTGGCGATGCCGGTCACGTGCGGGCTCGTCGCGCTGGCCACGCACGCGCTCACGGACCTCAACTGGACCGAGAGCTTCCTCGTCGGCGCGCTGCTGTCCCCGACCGACCCGGTCCTCTCGTCGGCCGTCGTGACGAACCCCCGCGTGCCGCGGGTCGTGCGCCACTCGCTGAACCTGGAGTCGGGGATGAACGACGGCCTGGCGCTGCCCGCCGTGCTGGCGTTCACCGAGGCGGCGCGCGTCGCGGACACCGACTTCGTGTGGTGGCGGTTCGTGCTCCAGGACGTGACGCTGGGGATGGCCTTCGGCGTCGCCGTGGGCCTCCTCGCCGCCCGGCTGCTGCCGCGCTCCGGGCCGCTGGCGCTGTACGCCGCGGTGGTGGCCGGCGTGGCCTACGCGGTCGCCACGGTGGAGCCCCGGGGCAACGGGCTGATCGCCGTCTTCGTGTGCGCGATCGTCCTGGGGCTGCGGCGCCCGGACGTCGTGAGGGCCCTGGAGGAGCGCGGCGGGGACGTGGTGCGGGTCGTGAAGCTGGCCATCTTCTTCGTGTTCGGATCGCTGCTCACGCTCGGCGGGCTGTTCGGCGACGGATGGGCCGCGGTCGCGCTGGTCGCCTTCACGCTGCTCGTCGCGCGTCCGGCCGCGGTGTTCGCGGCACTGGCCGGCACGCGGACGAACGTGGCTACGCGCGCGTTCATGGCGTGGTTCGGGCCCAAGGGGGTGGCCACGATGACGTTCGCCCTGCTCGTGCTCTCCCAGACGGACGTGGTGCGCGGCGAGCGCATCTTCAACCTCGCCGCGCTCGCGGTCGTGTGCTCGATGGTCGCCCACGGCGCGACCGAGCGCGCCGGCGTGGATTGGATCGCCCGCCGGGCGGAGCCTGGCTAGGGGCCCGTGCTCAGCATCAGCCTCACCTGAGCCGGCGGGCCCGGCGGGAACCGCGAGAACGCGAGCGCCGCCCCACGGCGGCCGGTGGCGAGTCGGGGGACCACAGCGCTCCGCGAGACGAGACGCGCTTCGCGCGGGCGTCCCACCGGGAACATCGTCGCGACGCGCAGCGCTCGCGCGCCGGACGGCTGCGCCCAGGCGATCAGGGCGCGCTCTGGGGTGGACAGGGCGACGTCGAAGCGTCCGGCACCCGCGGCCCCGGCGGTGAGGACGCGCACCGGACGCCGGAACGCGCCGCCGGGCGAGCGCCGCGACCCAAGCACCTCCGCGTCGCCCGCGCCCAGCCGGTCCCCGGCGCTCCAGAGCAGGACGGCGGCACCCGACGGGGCGGCGGCCAGCTCGAACCGGCCGCCGAGGCCCGGCAGGCGCTGGGACCTCCACGCGCCGCGTGTCCGTCGCGCGGCCCTCATGGACCCGTCGTCCCAGGCCACGAGGTCACGCCCGCGCGCATCCACGTGCGCCGCGACCTCGGTCGCGGACTCGCCGGAGAGGCGCGTCGCCGGCCCGAAGGCGCCGCGGCCGGCGCGTCTGACCACGAACGTGCCGCCGGCGGCCTGCTGGTCGGCGGGACGCGCCCACACCGCCAGCGCGGAGCCGTCCCCGCCGACCGCCACCGCGGGCACTCCACCGACGTTGGACCCGACGTTCGCCTCGTCGGGCGTCGTCTGCTGCCAGTCGCCGCCACCGCGGGCGAACAGCACCAGATGCCCGCCGCCGGGAACCGAGCCGCCGCTCGCCAGGCCGGCGACCAGGGCGTCGCCGCGCGGGCCGAGTGCCGCCGCCACCCCGCCGATCACCGCGCTAGACAGCGTCACAGGCGCGCCGAACCGACCGCCCGCCGGGCGCGTCGACACGCGCAGGGCGCCCGCACAGAAGATCGGCACGCCGCACCGGCCCCCGTCCGGCTCGAACCACGCCGCGACGGCCGCGCCCGCGGCGTTGACGGCCAGCGCCATCGAGGTCCCGGCCCGGGAGAGGGTCGTCGTCGTGAGTCTCCGCCGGCCCAGGTGCGCCTCGCTGACCATCACAGGGCGCTGCGGGGCGAACGGTGAGCTGGACTGCCACAGCAGCGTGACGCGTCCGGCCGCGTCGACCGCGACCTCCTGCGTGAAGCCAGACGCCGACACCTGCCTGGGCGAGCTCCACGCGGCGGCCGCGGCGGCCGGCGCCACGAGCGGGGCGGCCAGCGTGAGGGCGAGGACCGCTCGGCGCATGCGCCGATGATGCCGACCGCCGCGGCCGGTCGAGCGCTCAGCTCGCGTGGAGCGCGGCCTGGTCCTGGGCGCTGGGGAACGCCCAGGCGGCGCGGGGGCGCTCCTGGCGGAAGGCGAAGCGCAGCTGGCTGGGCGGGCGCAGGCCCTCGGGACTGTCGGGGCGGAAGGTCGCGCACGGGGCGTCGAGCTGGAGCGCGCAGAGCATGTGGGCCCGGAAGAAGCAGTCCTCGCAGCGGGGCTTCGGTGTGGGGCGCTTCGCCATGGGGACGATTAGAACATCCCGGCGGACGGGCGTCATCCGCCTATCCCGCAAAGCGCGGGGTTTTCAGGGATATGCCCCGTTTGCAGCCACAAAAGCCCCCGGAGGTGCAAACACGCCGCACTTTGGGAACGTTTGGCCGTCATGGAGATCCTCGTCACGGGGGCGAGCGGGTTCGTCGGGTCGGCGCTGATCCCCCGGCTGTGCGCCGACGGGCACGCCGTCCGGGCGTTCGCGCGCGACCCGGAGCGGGTGCGCCTGCCCGCCGACGTGCCCGTCCACATCGGCGACGTCGTGACCGGGGAGGGGCTCGAGGCGGCGCTGGACGGCTGCGAGGCCGCCTACTTCCTCGTCCACTCCATGGAGCCCGGCGACGCGAGCTTCGCCGACCGCGACCGCCGGGCCGCGCGGGAATTCGCGCTCGCGGCCCGGCGCGCCGGGGTGCGCCGCGTCATCTACCTCGGCGGCCTGGTTCCCGCCGAGGGTCACGCCTCGCCGCATCTGGCCAGCCGGCTGGAGGTCGAGGAGATCCTGCTCGACTCCTCGCCGGAGGCGGTGGCCCTGCGCGCCTCGATCGTCATCGCCGCGCGCTCGCGCTCGTTCCGCTTCCTGGTGCGCATCGTCGAGCGCCTGCCCGTGCTGGCGCTGCCCGGCTGGCGCGACAACCGCACGCGGCCCATCGACGGGCGCGACGTCCTGGAGTTCCTGGCCCGCGCCGCCGTGGTCCCGGAGGCCGCCGGGCGCTCGCTGGACATCGCGGGCCCCGACGTCCTGGCCTACGGCGAGATGGTCGAGCGCATCCGCGACCTCATGCTGCTCCCCCGCCCCTCCGTGACGCTGGAGCGCAACGCCACCGGGATCGCCAGCCGCGTCGGCGCCGTGATCGCCGGCGAGGAGCACGCGCTCGTCGGCCCGCTGATGGCCGGGCTGACGCAGGACCTGCTCCCCCGCGACGACATGGCCCCCGAGCTGCTCGGGGTGCGCCTGCACTCCTTCGACGCGGCCGTGGAGCGCGCGCTGCGCGAGTGGGAGGAGCGCGAGCCGCTGGCCGCTCGTTAGGGTCAGGCGCGTGAGCCGCGTCACCGCTTCCATCGACATCGACGCCCCACCCGAGCGCGTGTGGGAGGTCGTCATGGACCCCGATCGCCTCGGCGAGTGGGTCTCCATCCACCGCGACGTGGCGAAGGTGTCCGACCGCCCGCTGCGCGGCGGGTCCACCCTGGAGCAGAAGATGTGCCTGCGCGGCGTCAACTTCCACGTGCGCTGGAAGGTCGCGGAGGCGCGCGACCGCGAGCTGGCCGTGTGGGAGGGCCGCGGGCCGGCGCGCTCCAAGGCCCATACGGCGTACCGGTTGAGCGCCAACGGCGACGGCGGCACCCGCTTCGAGTACGAGAACGAGTTCAAGGCGCCGCTGGGGCCGCTCGGCGCGGCCGCCAGCCGCGCGCTCGTCGGAGGGCTGCCCGAACGCGAGGCCAAGGCCACGCTGGGCAAGCTCAAGCGACTGGTCGAGAGGGATGGATCCTGAGCGCGACCGGCTGCTCGCCCGGATCTACGACGCGGCCAATCGAGGGGACTTCGACGGGCTGGCCGCGGACCTGGCGCCCGACGTCGAGTGGCGGGCCCCGACACGCACCATCCGCGGGCGCAACGCCGTCGCGGGCTGGCTGACCGGCTGGCACGCCTCCTACCGCCCCCACCACGAGGTGCGCCGCCTGGTCCACGCGGGGGCCGACACGGTGGCGCTGGTGCGCATCGACTACGAGGGGCGCGACACCAACGTCTCGGCTCACGTGTGGACCGTGGTGGACGGCCTCGTCGCCCGGGTGCGGATCTTCCCTGCGCCCGAGCAGGGCTTCGCGGCCCTGGGCCTGGACTACCCGGAGTAGGGCACCGCGGCGGCGGCGAGCGCGGCGCGCTCGTCCTCGTCGAGCGGCACCTCGAGTACCCGCTCGACGCCGTCCGACCCCAGGACGACCGGGACGCCGGCGATCGCGTCGCGCACCCCGAGCTCGCCCTGGCACAGCAGGGCGCACGACGCCACGGCGCGCTCGTCCGCCGCCACCGACGCGACCGCCGCCGCGGTGGCCGCGGCCACGGTGCGCACGCCGGCCGGCGCCCCTCCGTGCACGGCGGCGATCAGCGCGGCGACCCGCTCGGCCGCGAGCTTGTCGGTCACCGCCATGCCGCCGGCGCGCACTGCGCCGAGCACGGGGACGGCGCGCTCGCCGCGCCCGCCCAGCACCAGTGCGCTGACGTCGGCCACCGCGAGGCCGAGCGCCTGAGCGAGTCCGGCGCGCAGGCGCAGCGACTCCACCTCGGCCCCCACGCCGACGACGCGCCCGCGGGGAAGGCGCGACGCCTCCAGCACGGCGGCACAGCCCTCCTCGACGGGGTCGGCGGCCACCACGACCACCGCGCCGGGGCAGCGCTCGGCCACCCCGCGTCCCGCCGCGGCGACGTCGCCGTCGGTCAGGACCACGACCCCGGCGCCAGCCGCCTCGTCCCAGGAGGCGACCGCCCGTACGCCGCCGCCCCACGCAGCGGAGAGGTCCGAGGCGGCGGCCTCGCCGGACCCTTCACCCAGCAGCAGCACCTCTCCCGCGCGCCGTTCCAGCAACCTCGCCGCGACCTCCGCGGCGAGCGCAGATGCACCCGCGATTACGATCTTGCCCCTCATAGGCTGCTGAACCGTTACGGTTAAGTCCTTCCCCCATTAACCAAAACCGGAGGTAACGTGTCCGAGCATCTGGACCAGGCACGCAGGGCGATTGAAGACAGACTGTCGGATCTGCGCGACGAGATAAAGCGACTTGAGACGGCCGCGGCCGCCCTGGCGGGCGGCGGCACGACGACGACGCGTCGCCGTGGGCCCGGCCGTCCCCGAGGCAGCTCGAACCGTTCCGCGGCCCGGACCGGCACCCGCCGGCGCGGCCGTCCACGCGGCAGTGGCACCCGGGCGCTCCAGGCGGAGAAGCTGGTGCGGGAGAACCCCGGCATCAGCATCGGCGACCTCGCCAAGAAGATGAACATCAAGCCGAATTACCTCTACCGCGTGATGCCGCAGCTCCAGAAGGACGGCAAGGTGCGCAAGCGCGGGAGCGGGTGGCACGCCGGGTCGTAGAGGTCAGGACTTTCACACCAATCCGAGTTCCTTCACCGTGTCGCGCTCGCCGCGGAGCTCATCGACCGTCGCGTCGATGCGCTGCCGTGAGAAGTCGTCGATCTCCAGTCCCTCGACGATCTCCCACTTTCCGTCGGCGCAGCGACACGGGAACCCGGAGATGAGTCCCTCCTCCACGTCGTAGGAACCGTCGGAGGGGACGGCCATCGACACCCAGTCCTCGCCCGGCGTGCCGAGGGCCCAGTCGCGGACGTGGTCGATCGCGGCGTTGGCCGCGGACGCCGCGCTCGACGCGCCCCGCGCCTCGATGATCGCCGCGCCGCGCTTGCCCACCGTGGGGATGAACTCCTCGGCGATCCAGGCCTCGTCGCCGACGGCGTCCCACGCGCGCTCCCCCTTGACCCGCGCGTTGATCAGGTCGGGGTACATCGTGGGGGAGTGATTCCCCCACACCGTCATGTGGTCGATGTCGCTCACCGACACGCCGAGCTTCTTGGCCAGCTGGGCCAGCGCGCGATTGTGGTCCAGACGTACCATCGCGGTGAAGCGCTCGCGCGGCACGTCGGGCGCGTGCGACATGGCGATCAGCGCGTTCGTGTTGGCCGGATTTCCCACCACCAGCACCTTCACGTCGTCCGCCGCGCCGGCGTTGATCGCCTCGCCCTGGGGCTTGAAGATGCCGCCGTTGGCTTCCAGCAGGTCGGAGCGCTCCATCCCCTTGGACCGTGGGCGCGCGCCCACGAGCAGCGCGACGTTGGACCCGTCGAACGCCGGCACCGGGTCATCGTGGATGTCGATGCCGGCCAGCAGCGGGAAGGCGCAGTCGTCCAGCTCCATGGCCGTGCCCTCGGCGGCCTTCACCGCGTCGGGGATCTCCAGCAGGTGAAGGTGGACCGGCGTGTCGCGGCCGAGCATCTCGCCGGCGGCGATGCGGAACAAGAGGGCGTAGCCGATCTGGCCGGCCGCCCCGGTGACGGTGACGTTCACGGGTGTCACGAAGTGGCTCTCCTGAGGTTGTCGTCGACTGATCCGAGGAACTCCTCGGTGGTCTGGAATTCCTGCTCCGGCCCGACCAGGAGCGCGAGGTCCTTGGTCATCTTCCCGCTCTCCACCGTCTCCACGCACACGCGCTCCAGCGTGGTGGCGAACTCGGTCACCTCCGGTGTCTCGTCCATGCGCCCGCGCGCGGCCAGCGCGCGCGTCCAGGCGAAGATCGAGGCGATCGGGTTGGTCGAGGTCGGCTTGCCCTGCTGGTGCTGGCGGTAGTGGCGCGTGACGGTGCCGTGCGCCGCCTCGGCCTCCACGGTCTTGCCGTCCGGCGTCATGAGCACCGAGGTCATCAGCCCCAGCGAGCCGAAGCCCTGGGCCACGGTGTCGGACTGCACGTCGCCGTCGTAGTTCTTGCACGCCCACACGTAGCCGCCCTCCCACTTCAAGGCGGCGGCCACCATGTCGTCGATCAGGCGGTGCTCGTAGGTGAGACCTGCGGTCTCGAATTTGGTGGCGAATTCGGCGTCGAAGATCTCCTGGAACAGGTCCTTGAAGCGCCCGTCGTAGCGCTTGAGGATCGTGTTCTTCGTCGAGAGGTAGACCGGGTACCCGCGGTCCAGGCCGTACCGGAAGGAGGCGCGCGCGAAGTCGCGGATCGAGTCGTCGAGGTTGTACATCGCCATCGCGATGCCGGCGCCCGGGAAGTCGTAGACGTCGATCTCGATCGGGTCGCCGCCGTCCTTGGGCGTCCACGACAGCATGAGCTTGCCCTCGCCGGGGACGACGACGTCCTCGGCGCGGTACTGGTCGCCGAACGCGTGGCGGCCGATGATGATCGGCTTGGTCCAGCCCGGCACGAGCCGGGGGATGTTGGAGATGACGATCGGCTCGCGGAAGATCACGCCGCCGAGGATGTTGCGGATCGTGCCGTTGGGCGAGCGGTACATCTCCTTGAGGCCGAACTCCTCGACGCGCGCCTCGTCCGGCGTGATCGTGGCGCACTTCACCCCCACGCCGTACTCCTTGATGGCGTTGGCGGCGTCGACCGTGACCTGGTCGCGCGTGGCGTCGCGGTTCTCGATCCCCAGGTCGAAGTACTTCAGGTCGACGTCGAGGTACGGGAGGATCAGGCGCTCCTTGATGAACGCCCAGATGATGCGCGTCATCTCGTCCCCGTCGAGCTCCACGATCGGGTTGGCGACCTTGATCCTGTCCATGCGGCGGGGAAACCTAGTGGGTCCGGCGCATCTGGCGCTCGCGGAGCAGTCCGCCCGCGAAGCCCAGGACCATCCCGATGCCGGTGGTCAGCACGACCAGGAGGATCGCCGGGTGCGGCAGATCCGCCTTGGCGTCCATCCCGGACAGCTCGTGCACGGCCAGGATCAGCGCCCCGAACTGGAGGCCGCCCAGGGCGCCGCGCGCGGCGCCCTCCGGGCCGCCCCGGTGCTCGACGCCGGCGAAGAACCCGCCGAGCAGCCCGATCGGCCCGGCCAGGAGCAGGTAGGCGACCTCGTGCAGGCCCAGGACGAGCCCGGTGACCGCGCCGAAGACGCACGGGAGCACGTTCGCCACGAGGATCTGCTCCACGGGCGGGCGCGAGGACAGCAGGGGTGGAGGCCACACCGCGGACGCGACCCTAACCGGTAGCCTGGGACCATGGCGACGATCGAGCGCCCGCCCGGCCGCGGTCCCGAGACTCACGAGGTCTTCAACCAGCCCCCGCCGCTCACCGGGCACAACGTCTTCGAGTCCAACCGCCCGCTGGTCGAGGCCGTGGAGCGCGAGGGCGGCGGCTGGGCCCACGAGCACATCGCCGCGCTGGGCGCGCGCGACGGCAGCGCCGAGGTGCAGGAGTGGGCGCGCCAGGCGAACGAGAACCCGCCGCGGCTCAAGACCCATGACCGCTACGGCAACCGGGTCGACGAGGTCGAGTTCCATCCCGCCTGGCACGAGCTGCTGGGCATCGCGGTGGGCCACGAGATCCCCTCCTTCGCCTGGCGCCACCCCGAGCCCGGCGCGCACGTCGCGCGGGCCGCGCTGATGATGCTCTGCCCCGAGGCGGGCGTCGGCTGCCCGGTCTCCATGACCTACGCGATCGTGCCGGCCCTGCGCAACCAGCCCGACCTGGCGGCGGAGTGGGAGCCGCGGCTCACGTCCAACGTCTACGACCGCCGCTTCGTCCCCGCGCCGGAGAAGGCCGGCGCGCTGGCCGGGATGGGGATGACCGAGAAGCAGGGCGGCTCGGACGTGCGGGCCAACACCACCACCGCGCGGCCGCTGAACGGCGGCGGCCCCGGCGCGGAGTACGAGCTCACCGGCCACAAGTGGTTCTGCTCGGCGCCCATGTGCGACGTCTTCCTCATGCTCGCCCAGGCCGAGGGCGGGCTGTCGTGCTTCCTCGTCCCCCGCTTCACCCCGGACGGCGAGCGCAACGTCTTTCGCATCCAGCGCCTCAAGGACAAGCTGGGCAACCGCTCCAACGCCTCCTCCGAGGTCGAGCTGGACGGGACGTGGGCCCAGATGGTCGGCGAGGAGGGACGCGGCGTCCCCACCATCATCGGGATGGTCAACCACACGCGGCTGGACTGCGTGCTGGGGAGCACGTCGGGCATGCGCGCCGCGGTCGAGCAGGCCACCTGGCACACCGCGCACCGCAGCGCCTTCGGCAAGCTGCTGGCCGAGCAGCCGCTGATGCTCAACGTGCTGGCCGACCTGTGCCTGGAGTCCGAGGCCGCGACGGTCACGGCGCTGCGCCTGGCCCGGGCGTTCGACGATCCCGGCCAGGAGCTGTTCAAGCGCATCGCCACGGCGGTCTCCAAGTACTGGGTGTGCAAGCGCGCCCCGGTCGTGGCCGGCGAGGCCCTGGAGTGCCTGGGCGGCAACGGCTACGTGGAGGAGTCCGGGCTCCCCCGCCTGTACCGCGAGATGCCGCTGAACTCGATCTGGGAGGGCTCGGGCAACGTGCAGTGCCTCGACGTGCTGCGCGCGCTGGCCAAGTCGCCGGAGACCTTCGAGGCCTTCTTCGCCGAGGTCGGCGAGGCGGCGGGCGCCGACCCGCGCCTGGACGCCTACGTCGCCGCCACGCGCGACGAGTTCGCCGACCCGGAGGGGATCGAGGCCCGCGCCCGGCGCATCGTCGAGCGGATGGCCAAGTCGCTGCAGGGCTCGCTGCTCGTGCGCTATGCCCCGCCGGCCGTGGCCGACGCCTATGTCGCCTCGCGGCTGGAGGGCGACGCCGGACTGGCCTTCGGCACGCTGCCCCACGGCGCCGACCTGGCCGGGATCGTCGCGCGCCACTCCGCCGCCGCGTAGAGCCCGCCGCGCTACGGCGAGAGGTCGGTCTCGAGCTCGTAGAAGCGGTCGAGCGGGAGCCCGAGCTCGGCGGCGTGCCGCTTGACGGTCTCGCCGTCGGGCGCCTCGTACAGGCAGAAGGCGTGCAGGCCGTCCGGCGTGCGCACGACGTGCGTGTGCTCCCACGTGATCTGCGGGTAGCGCGCGGCGCGGATCTCCTGCGAACGCTCGGCGATCGCATCGAGCTCGTCGCGCGTGACGTCGCCCACCGTCCGTTCGAGGAAGTACCTCGGCACGGCGCTAGTCTCGCATGGGAGGGACGGAATGGGAACCCGCGTTGACCCTTGAGATAAGGCTCCTCGGCAAGCCGAGCATCGAGCGCGACGACGCGCCCGTCACCCCGCCGCGCGGCCGCAAGACGTGGGCGCTGCTCGCCTACCTGCTGCTGGCGGAGCGCCCGCCCACGCGCACGCACGTCGCGTCGCTGCTGTTCGCGGAGGCCGACGACCCGCTCGGCGCGCTGCGCTGGACTCTCGCCGACCTGCGCCGCACGCTCGGCGGCCCGGAGCCGGTGGGCGGTGACCCGCTCGACCTGAGCCTCCCGTCCGGGACGACCGCGGACGTCGCATCGGTGACCGCGGCGACCGGCGAGACCGGCGCGCCGGTCCCGCGCGGGGAGCTCCTGGAGGGCATGTCGTTCCCGTCGAGCCCGGTGTTCGAGTCCTGGCTCGGCGTGATGCGCCGCTACCTCGCCGGGGCCGCCCGCGCGCTGCAGCACGACGCGGCGCTGGCGCGGCTCGCCGCGGGCGAGCTGGAACGCGCCACCGAGCTCGCGCGCGACCTGGTGGGGGCCGAGCCGCTGGACCAGGCGGGCCAGGAGCTGCTCGTCCGCTGCCTGGCCCGCGGCGGACGCCGCGCCGACGCCGAGCGCCAGCTCGCCGACTACGCGGCGCTGGCCGATCGTGAGCTGGGGATCAGGCCCGGTCCGGAGATGGCGCTGGCCGCGCGCGAGCCCAGCGCGCTGCCCGGAGCGGCGGCCGGCGACGCCGACGCCGCGCTCGCGCAGCTCGAGGCGGGCGAGGCCGCGCTCGAGGCCGGCGCGGTAGAGCCGGGGATCGACATCCTCCGGCAGGGCTGCGGCGAGGCCGCGGCCGCGGGCGACCCGGCGCTCGAGGCGCGGGCGCTGGCCGCGCTGGGCTCGGCGCTCGTGCACGCGGTCCGCGGTCGCGACGAGGAGGGCGCGCTGCGACTGCACGAGGCGCTGCGGCTGGCCGAGGCCGGGGACGACCGGGCGACGGCGGCGCTCGCCTGCCGGGAGCTGGGGTACATCGACACCCAGGCGGGACGGAACCCGGCGGCGAGCCGCTGGCTGGCGCGCGCGACGGACCTCGCGGAGGGCGCCGACGAGCTGTGCGCGGTGCTCGGCGTCCGTGGGATGGCGCTGTCGGACCGCGGCTACTACGGCCCCGCGCTCGAGCTGCTCAACAAGTCGGTCGCGCGCGCCGAGCGCTGCGGGCGCCGGCGCCAGGCCGCGTGGTCGCTGGCGCTGATCGGGCGCGTGCACCTGTTGCGGCGCGACCTCGGGCTGGCCCGCGAGGTGCTCGAGGAGAGCCTGCGCCTGGTCGCCGCGGAGCGCTGGGCCGCCTTCCGCCCGTTCCCCGAGGTGGTGCGCGCCGAGGCGGCGCTGCTCGCGGGTGCGCCCGACGAGGCCGCCGAAGCGGTCGAGCCGGCGTTCCGGCTCGCCTGCCGCCTCGGCGATCCCTGCTGGGAGGCGATGACCGTGCGCCTCGGCGGGCTGCTGGCGGTGGAGGCGGGCGACCTCGACACGGCCCGCGACCGCTTCGCCGACGCCGCCGCCCGGGCCACGCGCGTGTCGGACGCCTACGTTTGGGTCCACGCGCTGGTCCTGGACGACGCGGCCGCCCTCGCGGTGCGAACCGGCGCCGAGGAGGCGGCGGAGCTCGTGGCCCGGCTGACCGAGGTCGCCGAGCGGTGCGGGCTGCGGGAGCTGGTCGTGCGAGCTCACCTGCGTCGCGCCGGACTGGGCGACGCCGCCGCGCTCGAGGCGGCCCAGCTGCTGGCGGCCGAGGTGGACAACCCGGCGCTCGCCGCGCTGGTCGCGCCGGTCGCCGCCTGAGCCTCACACGCCGGCTCACACGCCCCGCGCGTTGACTCGTCGGCGTCAACTACGAGGGAGGCATTCAATGCCGTTCATCAACTGCCGGGTCATGGAGGGCGTCCTCACCGAGGACCAGAAGGCGGAGATCGCCGAGCGCATCACCGAGACGTTCGCTTCGGTCGTGGGCGAGCCCGTGCGCGGCCTCACGTGGGTCGTGATCGACGACATGTCCAGCGGCCAGTTCACCATCGGCGGCCGGCCCGTGACGACCGAGGGCGTCCAGGAGATGCTCGCGGGCGATCCGGCTCCGGCCTGATCTCGAGGGCCCGCCGGGCGCGCCGCGTAGGTAGAAATACGTATTCCCTTCTGCGCCCGGCGGGTTACCATGGCTTTGGGTACGAACGGGAGGTCGGGCAGGGATGGGACGCACGACACGGACCTTGGCGCTGTGCGCGCTGGCGGGAATGACGGCGGCCGCTCCGGCGGCCGCGAGCTTTCGCCCGGTGGGCGGGAACCTGAACGTCGATCCCGCCAACGGCGCGCGCATGTCCGACATCGCGACGGTGGGGGGCGTCCCCCACGTCGCGCTCGGCGACCAGGTCGGCGGGATTTCCGGCCCGCTCCGGGTGCGCAGGCTCAACGGGTCGAGCTGGGACCTCGTCGGCGGCGAGATCTCCGCGACGCCGAGCGCCACCCCGAGCCTCACCAGCTTCAACGACCAGCCGTGGGTCACCTCAACCGAGATCAACCAGGCCCACACCGCCTACCAGGTGTTCGTCAGCTACTTCGACGGCGCCAACTGGACGCGGGCCTCCAGCTCACTGAACACCGACGACACCCAGAGCGCGGACGCTCCGGACATCACGTCCGTTAAGTCCGGCGTCAACAGCATGCCGTACGTGGCGTTTGCCCAGCTCAACGGCGCCAGCTACGCGATCCGCGTGGCGCGCCGCAAGACCGTGTCATCCGTCTCCACCTGGGAGTACCCGGGCAGCGCGATGCAGGGCACGACCGGCTGGTCCGCCTTCTACCCGCAGATCGTGAGCGACCCGGCGACCTTGAACACGCCGTACGTCTCGTGGATGGCGCAGTCGCCGACCGCGCCCAACCCGGGCGGCGGCACTCCGCCGCCGCCGACGTACCGGCTGTACGTCGCGAAGGGCACGATGGTCAACACCCCTTCGCAGTCGGTCTGGACCGTCCTGGGCGGGCAGCTCAACCAAGACGAGGACTCCCCCAGCGTCCCCGACGTCGCGGTCGTCGGCGGTGAGCCGTGGGCCACGTGGACGGAGAAGGTAGGCGGCGTCCGCCAGGTCCACGTGGCGCGTTACACGAACGGCAGCTGGGTCCAGATGGGTCAGGCCGTGCTCAACGCCGACCCGGCCCAGAGCGTGGACACGGTGAGGATCGCCAACATCGGCGGCATGGCGTACGTGGTCATGAGCGAGCAGTTCGACAGCCAGGCCTTCCGCGATCACGTGTGGGTCAGGCGCTTCGACGGGACGAGCTGGGTCTCGGTCGGCGGCCCTCTGAACCTCGACCCCGCCCTGGGCGCCAACGCGACCGGGATCACGGACGTGGGCGGCGTCCCCTACGTCGCCTTCGAGCAGTCCGGAGCGACCTTCAGCGAGAAGTCGCAACTGCGCGTCTCGCGCGAGGAGGCGCCGGCGTGCCAGGCCTCGACGCTCGACGTGCCGCACAACGCGCTCGCGTTCACCGTCTCGCTGACCTGCAACGAGGGCGTGAGGTCCATCAAGACCTCGGTCACCCATGGCGTGCTGTCCGACCTCGACGCGGGCGCGGGGACCGTGAAGTACACCCCGGCGGCCAACTACTCCGGGCCCGACAGCCTCACGTTCGCCTCGAGCGACGGGTCGCTGGAGTCCGCACCGGCCACCGTGACGCTGAACGTCGCGGCGCCGGGCGGTGGCGGGAACCCGCCCCCGGGCGGGGGGCCGATCCTGAGCGGGCTGCGGCGCACGCACGGGGTGTTCCGGCTGGGGCGCGCCCGCACGGCGCTGACGGGACGGACCGCGGCCGTGCGCCGCCGCGCACCTGTCCCGCGCGGGACGACGTTCTCGTTCAACCTCAACCAGGACGCCGCGGTCACGATGGCCGTTCGCCGGACGCGCTCCGGACGGCGCGTGGGCCGGCGCTGCCTGGCGCCCACGCCCGCGCGGCGCAGGAAGCCGCGCTGCCTGCGGCTCGTCACGGTGGCGACGCTCAAGCGCGACGCACGCGCCGGGGTCAACCGCATCCCGTTCAGCGGACGGGTCGGACGCCTCACCCTGGCGCCCGGCGCCTACCGCGCCGTCTTCACCGCGGCCAACGCCGCGGGGAAGAGTCCCGGGCGCACGAGCGGCTTCACGATCGTCCGCTGAGCCGCCAGGACGCGGTTGGACCGCGTGGTGCAGGGAAAACGCGCCGCTTCGACCGGTTGTACATGGCGAACGGGGTAGTACCTGTACAGGCTGAAGGGCCATGTCCGCGGCGACTTTCGACGAGGCGATCGATGCGCAGGGCCATACGCGTCCCGAGTACGCGGGCGTCATCGACGCCCTGCGCGCCTGCGACCTGCAGCGTCTGGCCGGCGGCGTCAGCGCCGAGCTGACCGCGCGCGGCGTGTGCTTCGGCTCGTGGCCCGACGCCCGCCCCTTCCACGTCGACCCGGTCCCCCGCATCCTCACCGCGAGCGCCTGGGCGCGACTCAGCGCGGGGCTGGCCCAGCGCGTGAGCGCGCTCAACCGCTTCCTCGACGACGTCTACGGCGACCGGCGGATCGTGGAGGCGGGCGTCGTCCCGGCGCGGGTGATCGACGGGGCGGCGGGGCACGAGCCGCTGTCGCGGGGAATCGAGGTGCCCGGCGGCATCCACGCCCACTGCGCCGGCCTGGACGTCGTGCGCGACGGGCCCGAGAGCTTCGCCGTACTGGAGGACAATCTGCGCACACCGTCGGGCGTGGCCTACGCGGGCGCGGCACGCGAGGCCGTGCTGTCGCGCCTGCCCGGCCGCACCGTCCGCCCCCGGCCGCTGGCCGGCGCGGTGATCGGACTGGGCGAGGCGTTGCGCGGCGCCGCGCCCGACGGGGGCGGCGACCCGGCGATCGTGCTGCTGTCCGACGGCTGGGCCAACAGCGCCTGGTTCGAGCACACCGAGATCGCCCGGCGCCTCGGCCTGCCGATGGTCACGCCGGCCGACCTGGAGACGGCCGACGGGCGATTGTGGCTGCGCGGCGGCTCCGGGCGCCGCCAGGTCGACGTCGTCTACCGGCGCACGGACGAGGACCGCCTGACCAACCCCGACGGGAGGCTGACCGCGCTCGGCGAGCTCCTGCTCGAGCCGCTGCGCCGCGGCACGGTGGCCTGCGTGAACGCCTTCGGCAACGGCGTGGCCGACGACAAGCTGGTGCAGGCCTACGTCGAGGAGATGGTCCGCTTCTACCTGGACGAGGAGCCGCTGCTGCCCTCGGTGCCCACCTACGACCTCGGTGATCCCGAGGTCCGCGACTGCGCGCTGGAGCGCCTGGGCGAGCTGGTGGTCAAGCCGCGCGATGGCTACGGCGGCGCCGGCGTGCTGATCGGCCCCCGGGCGAGCTCCGATGAGCTGGAGGCGGCGGCCGCGGCGATCCGGGCGCAGCCCGACGCCTGGGTGGCCCAGGAGACCGTCGCCCTGTCCACCCATCCGACCGTCTGCGACGGGCGGCTGTCCCCGCGCCACGTCGACCTGCGCCCCTTCGCCTACAGCACGCCGACCGGCGTGCGGGTTCTGGCCGGTGGCCTGACTAGGGTTGCTCTCCGCGAGGGATCGCTGATCGTCAACTCGTCCCAAGACGGCGGAGCCAAGGACACCTGGGTACTCGACGCATGACCGGACGCCCGCTGATCGGCGTCACCACCTCGGAGGTGCGCCAGGCCGCGGACGTCCACGCGACACCGCGTGGCGAGCCGCCCCGGCGCGAGATGGCGCTGGGCATGACCTACCTGCGCGCGATCGAGGCGGCCGGCGGGCTCCCGGTGGTGCTGCCGCCGCTGTCGCTCACGGCGGTGCGCCCGCTGATCGGTCACCTGCACGGCCTGTGCCTGTCGGGCGGGCCGGACCTCGACCCCAGCGCCTACGGCGCCGAGCCCCAGCCCGAGCTCGGCCCCACGGAGCCCGAGCTCGACGAGTTCGAGCTGGCCGCCGCGCGCCGCGCCGACGCCGCGGGCCTGCCCATCCTCGCCATCTGCCGCGGCCTGCAGGCGCTCAACGTGGCCCGGGGCGGGACGCTGGAGCAGCACGTGCCCGACCACCGCCAGGAGGTCCCGGGCGACCACGTCACCCACACGGTGCGCGTCGCGCCCGACAGCCGGCTGGCGCGCATCACCGGCGAGGAGACGCTGGAGGTCAACTCCTTCCACCACCAGGCCGTGCGCGATCTGGGCCGCGGTCTGCGCGCCGTGGCCTGGGCGCAGGACGGGACGATCGAGGCGCTGGAGGCGCCGCGGCGCGCGGCCCCGCTGCTGGCCGTCCAGTGGCACGCCGAGGGCCTGGTCGCCCGGCCCGAGCAGTGCGCCCTCTTCGAGGACCTCGTCGAGGCCTCTTCGATGCACGCAATGCGCACTCTGCGGGTAGCTTGAGCAGCGATGCTGCTGACGCGGCCCGCGTGGGCGCAGTGGAAGGGCGAGACGGCACCGACGGCGTACTCGCTCGGCGTCGAGGAGGAGCTCATGCTCGTCGACCCCGACGGCTGGGCACTGGCCCCGCGCAGCGAGGACGTCCTGGAGGCGATGGGCCCGGCGCTGCTCGACCGCGCCACCGCCGAGACGCACGGCTCGGCGCTGGAGCTGGCCACCGGCGTGCACGTCGACGCTCGCGGCGCCGCGAGCGAGCTGCGCGCGCTGCGCGAGCGGCTGTCCACCGCGCTGGAGCCCTTCGGCCTGCGCGCCGCGGCGGCCGGACTGCACCCCTTCACGCTGTGGTCGGACACCGTCGTCTCGCGCGGGGAGCGCTACCAGTTCGTCCACGGGTCGATGCGCGAGCTGGCGCGCCGCGAGCCGACCTTCGCCCTGCACGTCCACGTCGGCGTGCGCGACCCCGAGTCGGCCGTCCTGCTGGCCAACCGCCTGCGCGCCCACCTGCCGGTGATCCTCGCCGTGTCGGCCAACTCGCCGTTCTGGCAGGGCCGCGACACCGGGCTGGCGTCCGCCCGCACGCCCCTGTTCCAGGGCTTCCCCCGCGTGGGCATCCCCCGCCCCTTCTCGTCGTACCTGGACTTCGTCGAGGCGGTCGACCTGCTGATCCGCTGCGACGCGGTGCCCGAGCCCACGTTCCTGTGGTGGGACGTGCGCCTCCAGCCGCGATTCGGCACCGTCGAGATCCGCATACCCGACGCCCAGACCACCGTGACCGACGCCGTGGCGATCGCCGCGTTCGTCCAGTGCCTGGCGCGCCTGGAGCTGGAGGAGGGCCACGCCCACCACATGCTGCTGCGCGCGCCCGAGGCGCTGGAGGAGAACCGCTTCCTGGCCGCGCGCGACGGGATGCGGGCCGAGCTCGTCATGCCCGAGCGCGGCGGTCGCGTCCCGGTGGCCGAGATCGTCGAGGAGCTGCTGGACGCCTGCGCCCCGCACGCGCGCGCGTTGGACTGCGAGGACGAGCTGCGTGACGTCCGCGCGCTCGTCGAGTGGCCCGCCGCCGAGCGCCAGCGCGACGCCGCCGCCGCGGGCGCGAAGCTGACCGGCCTGGTGCAGAGCCTGGCCGAGCGCTTCCCGGCCTGACCCGCCCCCGGCACCTGCAAGGATTGCGCGATGTTCGGCGGCGGCGGATCCATCCAGCTGGCCCGGATCTTCGGGATCCGCATCGGGGTCACCACCAGCTGGTTCCTGGTCCTCTTCTTCTTCATCTTCATCCTGTCGGGGTCGTTCCGCGACACGCTGAACTCCTCCGACAGCGTGGCGTACCTGACCGCGGTGGCCAGCGCCCTGCTGTTCTTCGTCTCGCTCGTCGCGCACGAGATGGGCCACGCGCTGACGGCGCGGCGGCTGGGCATCGAGACGACCGGGATCGACCTGTGGTTCTTCGGCGGCGTGGCCAAGATGGAGCGCGACGCCGACAACGCCGGGACCGAGTTCAAGATCGCGATCGCCGGCCCGCTGGTCTCGCTGGCCGTCGTCGGGGTGTGCGTCGCGGTGGGGGTCGCGATGTCGGGCTGGCCAAAGTTCTGGGACGCCGTCACGCTGGCGCGCGGGGCGAACGTCAGCCCGGGCCTGCTGCTGGTCAGCTGGCTGGGGACCATCAACGCCGCGGTCTTCCTGTTCAACCTCCTCCCCGCCTTCCCCCTGGACGGCGGGCGCATCGTCCGCGCCATCGCCTGGCGGATCACCGGCGACCGCCTGCGAGCCACCCGCGCCTCGGCCACGCTGGGCCAGATCTTCTCGTGGATCCTCATCGGCCTCGGGCTGGCCGAGATCCTCTTCACCGGGGCGACGCTGAGCGGCGTGTGGCTGATGGTCCTGGGCTGGTTCTTGGGCCAGGCCGCGCGCGGCGCGGTGGCCCAGACGGCGTTCTCCGAGCGCCTGGAGGGCGTGACCGTCGCGGACATCATGGACTCCGACCCGGTGACGATCCCCGCGTCGGTGAGCGCCTCGCGCGCGCTGGACGAGTGGTTCCTGCGCTACCGCTGGCCGTGGTTCCCGGTGGTCGAGGACTCGGGGCGCTTCGCCGGGATCGTGGAGGAGGAGCGCGTCCAGGGCGCCGAGCGCGGGGGCGAGGGCGAGCGGCCGGTGCGCGAGCTGCTCGAGCCGGGCGAGGGTGAGTGGCGCGTCGGTGCCGATGCGACCCTGGAGTCGCTTCTGGGCTCCGAGCCGCTACGCCGTACGGGGGCGCTCTTCGCCGTGGACGGCGACGGCCGCCTGCGCGGGGTCGTGACGATCGACCAGGTCCGCCGGGCCCTCCAGAGCGCCGCCGTCCCCGGCACGCCCTGAGCCCTTCGCCGGCCACACCTCGCCACCGAAAACGGCCACGCGGTCGCGTCCGGCCGCCTTGGCCACGTACAGCGCACCGTCGGCCGCGAGCAGCAGCGCGTCGACGGTGTCCAGCGCCGGGCCATGCGCGGCCAGACCGGCGCTGACGGAGACGGGGGCCTCGGGCTCGGGCGCGGCGCGCTCGAGCTCCGCGGCCACGCGGTGGGCGTAGCGCCGGGCGCCCTCGGGCGTCGTGCCCGGCAACACCACGGCGAACTCCTCGCCACCGACCCGCGCCACCACGTCGACCTGGCGCGCCTCGCGGCGCAGCCGGTCGGCGAACTCGACGAGGACACGGTCCCCCGCGGCGTGCCCGAAGCGGTCGTTGACCTGCTTGAACAGGTCGAGGTCGAAGAGAGCCAGCGTCAGCGGCAGCGCGCTGCGCCGGCCACGCTCGAGCTCGCGGGCGAACGCCGACTCGAAGGCGCGGCGGTTGAGCAGGCCGGTCAGGGAGTCGGTGGCGGCGGTGCGGTGCAGCTCGGCCAGAAGGCGGTCGCGGCGCTCGCGAAGCAGGCGCATGGTCAGCGTCACCAC
This sequence comes from Solirubrobacteraceae bacterium, assembly GCA_033856025.1. Classification (GTDB taxonomy): domain Bacteria; phylum Actinomycetota; class Thermoleophilia; order Solirubrobacterales; family Solirubrobacteraceae; genus AC-38. The sequence goes on from JAWVFQ010000037.1 coordinate 140,993, forward strand.
GGTCGTGGCCACCGAGGTGCCCATGAACATGGCCAGGCGCAGGCCGGGCGGGCTGAAGAACGCCAGCGCGGCGCCGAAGCTGGCCCACGTCAGCCCGAGCGTGAGCGCCAGCTCCCTGCGCGAGAGGAAGTACGCGCTGCCCAGCAGCGGCCACAGGTAGAAGAACGAGACCGCGCCCAGCGGACGAGCGGCCGCGACGGCGGCGCTGATCGTCAGCACTCCGAGCGCGAGCGCCAGGCGCACGAGCCCCCGGCGGGGCCCGGCGACCCTCAGCGCGAGGCCGATCAGCACGTTGACTCCCGCGATCGCGGCCAGGGCCGCGTGGTCGCTGGTATCCGGATCGGGCAGGGCCAGGACGGCGAGCAGCGTGACGCCACCCGCCAGGTACATCGCAACCGTCAGCCGCCACAGGAGCCGGACGTCGTCGTCCTTGGCCATACATCAGAGCATCGGCACGCCCGCCCGAGGGCTTGATCCGGCGTTGGAATAGGATGCCGCCCCCCATGCCCTCCCACGACGTACTGATCATCGGCGCCGGGCTGGCCGGTCAGCGCGCGGCGCTGGCGGCGGCCGAGGCGGGGGCCACCGTGGCGGTCATGAGCAAGGTCCACCCGGTGCGCTCGCACTCCAACGCCGCGGCCGGGGGCATCAACGCCGCCCTGAACCCCGAGGACTCCTGGGAGTCACACGCCTACGACACGGTCAAGGGGTCGGACTTCCTGGGCGACCAGGACGCCATCGAGATCATGTGCCGCGAGGCGCCGGAGGAGATCCTCTGGCTCGAGCACCGCGGGGTCACCTTCCACCGCGACGAGACCGGCCACCTGGGCACGCGCGCCTTCGGCGGCGCGTCGGCCGCCCGCACCTACTACGTGGCCGACATCACCGGCCAGGCCCTGCTGCACGTCCTCTACGAGCAGCTCATGCGCTTCCACGCGCAGATCGACCGCTACGAGGAGTGGTTCGTCACCTCGCTCGTGCAGGGCGGCGACGGCGAGTGCACCGGCGCCGTGGCGCGCAACATCCGCGACGGGTCGATGGAGACGTTCACGGCCAAGGGCACGATCCTGGCCTCCGGCGGGGCCGGCCAGGCGTTTCAGCCCACCACCAACGCGCTGATCTGCACCGGCGACGGGATCGCCCAGGCCTACCGGGCGGGCGCGCGCCTGATGGACATGGAGATGATTCAGTACCACCCGACGACGCTGCTGGAGAACGGCTTCCTCATCACCGAGGGCGCGCGCGGCGAGGGGGCGCAGCTGTTCAACAAGGACGGCGAGCGCTTCATGGAGCGCTACGCGCCCAACAAGATGGAGCTGGCCTCGCGCGACGTGGTCTCGCGGGCCGGGCAGACCGAGATCAACGAGGGCCGCGGCGTGGGGCCCGACGGGCAGGGCATCCACCTGGACGTCACCCTGGTCCCCAAGAAGCGCATCCTCGAGGCGCTGCGCGAGATCGTGAACATCGGTCGCGACTTCGCCGGCGTGGACATCACCAAGGAGCCGATCACGATCCGCCCCGGCCAGCACTACATCATGGGCGGGGTCAAGACCGACGTGCACGGCCTGACCGACGTCCCCGGCCTCTACGCCGCCGGCGAGGTGGCATGCGTGTCGGTGCACGGCGGCAACCGCCTGGGCGCCAACTCGCTGCTGGACACGCTGATCTTCGGCCGCCGCGCCGGCGAGCACGCCGCGGGGCGCGCCGACGGGATGCCCGCCCCCGCCGAGCCCCCCGCGTCGCGCGTGCGCGACGAGGAGGGCTGGATCGCCTCCCTGCTCCAGCGCGGGCCCGAGAGCGGCCGGCGCGTCTCGGAGATCAAGGCGGAGCTGGGGACGGCGATGAACCAGTACTGCGCCGTCTTCCGCGACGAGGACGGCCTGGCCCAGTGCCTGGAGATCGTCCGCCGCCTCCAGGAGGAGGCCAAGAGCGCCTACGTCGACGACCGCGGGGCGATCTTCAACCAGGACGTGCTGGGCGCCATCGAGCTGGGGTACATGCTCGACTGCGCCGAGGCGACGGTCGTCTCGGCGCTGGAGCGCAAGGAATCGCGCGGCGCGCAGTTCCGCACCGACTTCCCCGAGCGCAACGACGACGAATGGCTCAAGCACATCACCGTGACCGCGACGCCCGAGGGCCCCGAGCTCGACTACGCGCCCGTCACGATCACCCAGTGGCAGCCGGAAGAGAGGAAGTACTGAGGCGATGGCCGCCTTCACGCTGAAGATCCGCCGCTTCCTGCCCGAGTCGGGCGACGCCCCGTTCTGGCAGGAGTTCGACGTCGACCTGGACGGGCACCGCTCCGTCCTGGAGGGGATCCTCTCCGCCAAGGCCAGGGAGGACGGGTCGATCGGCATCCGCTGCTCCTGTCGCGCCGCCATCTGCGGCTCCTGCGGCGTGCGGATCAACGGGCGCCCGCGCCTGGCCTGCAACACCCACCTCGACGAGGCGGTCAAGGACTCCCCCGACGGCGGCAAGATCGTCGTGGAGCCCATGGGCAACATGCCCGTGATTAAGGACCTGATCGTGGACATGGACGCCGTCCACTGGAAGAAGGTCCGGCGCGTCACGCCCTGGCTGCTGCCCGAGGGCCCGCCGCCCGAGCGCGAGTACATCGTGTCCCACGAGGCGATGGTCGACGTCACCCAGACGATGGCCTGCATCCAGTGCGGCGCCTGCGTGTCGGACTGCCTGTCGATGGAGGTCGACCCGCTGTTCATCGGCCCGGCGGCCCTGGCCAAGGCCTACCGGTTCGTCGGCGACCCGCGCGACGGCGGGCACTACGAGCGCCTCAAGGACCTGGCCGAGGACCCGGCCGGGATCTACGACTGCACGCACTGCTTCAACTGCATCGACGCCTGCCCCAAGGGCGTCGCGCCGATGAGCCAGATCATGCGCCTGCGCCGGATCGCCGGCCGCGACCACGAGATCGAGGACCGCAACAACGGCTACCGCCACGAGCACGCCTTCGTGGACAACATCGAGCGCAACGGGCTGCTGCACGAGGCCGACCTGCTCCCCGACTCCTACGGCGGCAAGATGCACCCGCGCGCGGTGCCCGAGCTGATCGAGTCGCTGCCGGTCGTCGCCAAGGGGCTGGCCCGCGGCAAGATCACGCCCCGCAAGGCGCTCACGCACCCGCACCGCAAGGACTTCAAGGACGTGCGCAAGCTCGTGAAGCGCGTCGAGTCCAAGGACGAGCCGCTCGAGCTCAACCTGTACATCGTCGGCTACGACGAGGTCGAGGAGGGATCCGCCCGATGAAGGTCGCCTACTGGCCCGGCTGCGTCTCGCGCGGCTTCACCCCCGAGCTGCACGGGTCGATGGAGAAGGTCGCGCCGCTGCTCGACATCGAGCTGATCGAGCTCGACCGCGCGTCCTGCTGCGGCGCCGGCGTCATCTCCGAGCACTCCCAGGAGCTGGCCGACACGCTCAACGCCCGCACCTTCGCCCTGGCCGAGCAGACCGGCGAGGCGCTGATGATGAACATCTGCTCCACCTGCCAGGGGTCGATGACCGAGTGCCAGGAGCGCCTGGACGCCAACGGCGAGTACCGCATGGCGATCAACGACAACCTGCGCGAGGAGGGCCTGACGTACGACCGGGCCGTCACGAACAAGAACCTGGCCTGGGTCCTGGTCGAGGAGATCGGCCTCGACGAGCTGCGCTCGCGCGTCAAGCGCCCGCTCTCCGGCCTGAAGGTCGGCCCGTTCTACGGCTGCTACATCGTGCGCCCGCGCGAGCGCCTGGGCATCGACGAGGAGCGCCCGCGCCACACCTACCTGCACCAGATCATCGAGGCGCTCGGCGGCACGGTGATCGATTACGCCGGCGTCTACAAGTGCTGCGGCTTCCCCATCATCACGATGAACAAGGAGGCCTCGCTCAAGCAGGCCGGGCGCCACCTGGGCGACGCGCTGGACGCCGACGCCGACTGCCTGGTCACGCCGTGCCCGCTGTGCCACCTCAACCTCGACCTCCAGCAGCCGCTGGCCGAGAAGGTCGTGGGCCGCGAGCTCAACCTCCCCGTGCTGCACCTCCCCCAGCTGCTCGGCCTGGCCCTGGGGCTGGAGCCCAAGGACCTGGGCCTCCAGCGCCACGTGGTCAAGCCCACGTCGGTGATCGACTGGACCCAGGCCGTCGTGGCCGGGGCGCCGGCCGAAGCCGCTTAGCGGTTGACGGTTCCCATCGTCGCGGCCGGGTAGCGGTCGCCGACGGCAGCGGGCATCTCGGCGTCGATGCGCGCCAGGTCCTCCGGCGTGAGCCTCACGTCGACAGCACCGAGGTTCTCCTCCAGGTAGGTGCGGCGCTTGGTGCCGGGGATCGGCACGATGTCCTCGCCTTGAGCCAGCACCCACGCGAGCGCGAGCTGGCCGGCCGTGCACCCCTTCTCCGCCGCGATCTCGCGCAGCTTGTCCACCAGCCGCAGGTTCTGGCGAAACGCCTCGTCCTGGAAGCGCGGGTTGTGGCGGCGGAAGTCGCCCTCCTCGATGTCCTCGGGCTTCTCGAACCGGCCGGAGAGAAAGCCGCGGCCCAGCGGCGAGTAGGCCACGAAGCCGATCCCCAGCTCGCGGCACGTGGGCAGGATCTCGGCCTCGGGGTCGCGCGTCCACAGCGAGTACTCGGTCTGCAGCGCGGTGATCGGATGGGTGGCGTGCGCGCGGCGCAGCGTGTCCGGCGCGGCCTCGCTGAGCCCGATGTGGTGGACCTTGCCCTCGGCCACCAGCTCGCCCATGGCGCCGACCGTCTCCTCGATCGGGGTGTCCGGGTCGATGCGGTGCTGGTAGTAGAGGTCGACGTGGTCGGTCCCCAGGCGCTTCAGCGAGCCCTCGATCGAGCGCCGCACGTTCTCCGGCGAGCCGTCGATGACCCGATTGGCCGGATCGTCGGGATCCGGGCGAATGCCGAACTTCGTCGCCACGACGAACTCGTCGCGGCGCCCGGCGATCGCCTTCCCGACCAGCTCCTCGTTGGTGTACGGGCCGTACATCTCGGCCGTGTCGAGGAAGTCGCAGCCCAGCTCGCCGGCGCGATGGATCGTGGCCAGCGCCTCGTCCTCGTCGGTCGTGCCGTAGAAGGCCGACATCCCCATGCAGCCCAGCCCGAGGGCGGAGACCTCCAGGTCGGCGAGGCGGCGACGCTCCATCCGCGCACCTTAACGAGAAAAGGGCCCGAAGGCCCTTGTCTCGCTTCTAGGCGTACCCCATTCCGCCCCAGGAAATTTGCTGAGAGGATCATGGATGAACGCTCGCGTTCTGTCGTCCCCTCGGCCGGGTGATCTTGGGGGGAGAGGTGGGGGGAGGGACGGGTGAGAGCCGTATCCCCCGATTCGTGGCGTTTGTCGCTACCGTTCACGGCCAAGGCATGGACGCGCGAGACCCGGTATCCGTCGTCATCGCTCGCTTCGAGGACCTGGTCGGCCACGGCCTGCGGGCGCTCGTCGGGGGCGACCCCTACCTGGAGATCGTGGCCGACGACGTGCCCCACGCCCAGCTGCCGTCGGTGCTGGACGCCACGGGCGCGCAGGTGGCCATCGTCAACTTCGGTTCGCTGGGCAGCGCGGCCGAGGTGCGCGACCTGCACGGCTCGCACGCCGGCACGCGGCTGGTCGTCCTGGCCAACCACCCGTCGCCGTCGGAGTGCAACCAGATGCTGGCCTTCGGCGCCACGGCCTGCCTGTCCAAGGAGACCCAGGCCCGCGACATCCTCAACGCGATCCACCTCGCGTCCCGCGGTCTGCACGTGCTTCCGCGCACGGCGCGCGAGTTCGGGCTGACCGAGCCGCCCGGCCCGGAGCTGCTCACGCCGCGCGAGGCCGACGTGCTCGAGCTGCTCCAGCAGGGTCGCTCCAACGCGCAGATCGCGATGGCGCTCAACGTGGGCGTGGAGACGGTGCGCACCCACGCGCGCAACATCTACCGCAAGCTGGGCGTCAAGACGCGTCGCGAGCTGGCGACGCTGGCGGCGCCGCCGGGGAACGGGCACCGAGCGACGGTGGGAGCTCCGCTCCCCCGCTGAGCGGGACGATCCCGGGCGCATGGAGCGCCCGGGCGCTGGCGGCGGCGAGCGCCGCGCGGCCCGGGCGCAGGGATCCGTCCTCGTCCAGCGACCCGTTCGGGGTCAGCCGCCGCGCCGGGATCCGGCACAGCGGACAGCTGGCGTCCTCCGCATCGTCCGCGGAACGCCGAACCCATCCACAGCTGGTGCACGCCAATACGGCCATTCATATCCCCCGGCTCGCGACTGCGGGGTCTATAGCCGCTGCAAACCTCCCCAAACATCACGTTTGGGAGTTATGGCGTGACGGCCACACCTTTGTCCGGTGAGGCGACCAGCTCGGCGATCTGGACGGCGTTGAGCGCCGCGCCCTTGCGCAGGTTGTCCCCCACGATCCACAGGTTCAGCGTGCGCTCGTTGGAGGGGTCGCGGCGGATGCGCCCCACGTGCACCTCGTCGCGCCCCGCCGCCTCGATCGCCATCGGGTAGATGCCGGCGGACGGGTCGTCTCGGACCTCCACGCCGGGCGCCTCGGCGAGGAGCTCGCGCGCCCGTTCCGGGCTCACGTCCTCGCCCAGCTGCACGTTGACGGACTCCGAGTGGCAGTTGAGCACCGGCACGCGCACGCAGGTGGCGGAGATCCGCAGGTCGGGCAGGCCCAGGACCTTGCGCGTCTCGGCGATCACCTTGCGCTCCTCCGTCGTGTGGTCGTCGCCGTCGATGAAGGTCTCGACCTGCGGCAGCACGTTGAACGCGATCCGGTGCGGATAGACCTCGGGCTCGGGCGCGTCCATCCCGTGCAGCAGCGCGTGCGCCTGGTCGCGCAGCTCGTCCATCGCCGCCATCCCGGTCCCGGAGGTGGACTGGTAGGAGGAGAGGATCACGCGCTCGAGCCCGGCCGCGGCGTGCAGCGGGGCGAGCACGACGACCATCTGCATCATCGTGCAGTTGGGGTTGGCGATGATGCCCTTCGGGCGCTGCGAGGCGGCCTCGGGGTTGACCTCGGGGACGACCAGCGGCACGTCGGGGTCCATCCGCCAGGCCGAGGAGTTGTCGATCACGAGCGCCCCGGTCGCGGCGAAGCGCGGCGCCCATTCGCGCGACGGCCCCGCGCCGGCCGAGAACAGGGCCAGGTCGAAGCCCTCGATGTCCGCGCCTTCGTCCAGGCCGCGGACGGGCTCGTCGGCGCCCTCCAGCTCGCGTCCGGCCGAGCGCGGGGACGCGAACGGGACGATCGCGCCGGCGGGGAAGTCGCGCTCGCGCAGGATCGCCAGCATCGTCCGGCCCACGGCGCCGGTGGCGCCGACCACCGCGACGCGCGGCGCGCTCATGCCGTGGCTCCGAACGGCTCTTCGCGCTCGACGCCGGCCTCGCCGAGGTCGAACGCGTCGTGCAGCGCGCGCACCGCGCGCTCGACGTCATCGCCGCGGATGACGCAGGAGATCTTGATCGGCGACGTGGAGATCATCTCGATGTTGATGGCCTGCGCCCCCAGCACGCCGAACACCTTGGCGGCCACGCCGGGGTGCGACTTCATGCCCGCGCCGATGATCGAGACGATCCCCATCTCGGGGTCCTCGGCCACCGCCTTGAGCATGTCGCCCACCATCGGATCCAGGACGGCGCGCGCGGCGCGCGCGTCCGAGCGCGGGACGGTGAAGGAGATGTCGGCCTCGGCGCCCTCGGAGACCGGCTCGTTCTGGACGATCATGTCCACCAGCACGTGGGCCTCGGCGAGCGCGCCGAAGATCCGTCCGGCGATGCCCGGGCGGTCGGGGACCCCGAGCAGCGTGATGCGGGCCTCCTCGGTGGAGTGCGTGACGGCGGTGATGAGCGGCTGTTCCATGGTGTCTTCCTCGGACACGACAACGGTACCGGGGCCGTCGTCGAACGAGGACCGGCAGTGGATGCGCACGCCGTGGTTGCGCGCGTACTCGACGCTGCGCAGCTGGAGCACGCGCGCGCCCGACGCCGCCATCTCCAGCATCTCCTCGAAGGAGACGACCGCCAGCTTGCGCGCGTCGGGCACGATGCGCGGATCCGCGCTGAACACGCCCCGGACGTCGGTGTAGATCTCGCACATCTCGGCGCCCAGCGCGGCCGCCACGGCCACCGCGGTGGTGTCCGAGCCGCCGCGCCCGAGCGTCGTCACGTCGGAGGCGGTGGACACGCCCTGGAAGCCGGCCACCAGCACGATGAGGTCCTCCTCCAGCGCGCGGCGGATGCGATCGGCGCGGACGTCGAGGATTCTTGCTTTGGTATGGCTCGTGTCCGTGACGATCCCGGCCTGGGAGCCGGTGAGGGAGATCGCGCGGTGACCGAGGTCATTGATGGCCATTGCACACAGGGCGCACGAGATGCGCTCGCCCGTCGACAGCAACATGTCCATCTCGCGAGGGTCGGGGCTCGGCGAGACCTCGAACGCCATGTCGGTCAGCTCGTCCGTGGTCGAGCCGCGGGCGCTGAGGACGGCCACCACCCGCTTGCCCTGGTCGCGCTTCTCCACGATCCTTCGCGCCGCGCGCTTCAGGCGCTCGGCGTCAGCCACGGAGGTACCCCCGAACTTCATGACGACGGTTTCCGGCATGCGCGGCGAGGTTAGCCGATGAGGCTGCGCGTTCCCGGGCGTCTGGATGCGCCCGACGACGGGCCCGCGGACCCGTTCGAGGTCGACGAGTTCGAGTGGGAGGACCCGCGCACGGAGCCTGCGCCGGAGGGGATCGCGCCCGTCGCGCCGCGCCCGTCGCGGCGACGCCGCCTTCCCCGCCCCCGCGTGGCCTGGCGGCGGGTGGCGATCCTGGTGATCGCGCTGGCCCTCGCGGGCGGTGCGGCCGCGGTGGTGGTGGCGCGGATGTCCCGCGTGACCGCCCGGGTGGCGCCTCTGACCACGCGCGAGCAGGCGCAGCTGGACGCCGCCGCGCCGGGCATCTCGAGCCAGGGCCGGGGCGCCTCGCTGCCGCTGCCGCTGCGGGCGCGCCGGGCCGCCGCCGCGCTGCCGCTGCCCCGGGCGGTGGCCCAGCTCTTCGTGATGGGCGTGAGCGAGTCGGCGCCCGCGGACCCCGCGCGCCTGCGCGCGCGCGAATGGGGCGGCGTGGCCCTGGCCGCCGGCAGCGTGACCGACCCGGGCGCGGCGTCCGCGCTGGCGGGCGAGCTGGCGCCGCCGGCGCGCGGGCGAGCCGTGCGACCGCTGCTGGTGGCCGACCAGCCGGGCGGGCCGGCCTCGACCTTCCCCGACCTCCCGCCCCAGGCCCAGCCGCTGGCCGGCGACTCCGGGCGGGCGCCCGCGGTGCGCGCGGCCGCGCGCGCGGCGGCCCGGGAGCTCAAGGCCATGGGCGTGCGGATGACGCTGGCTCCGGTGGCGGACGTCGGCGTGGCCGCCGGGCCCCTCCAGGACCGCGTGTTCTCCGACGACTTCCGCGTGGTGTCGCGGCTGGCCGCGGCGGCCGTCGAGGGCTGGAGGGCGGGCGGCGTGGTCCCGGCGGTGGGCCACTTCCCGGGTCAGGGCTCGGCCTCCGAGGACCCGGACGTCGCCAACGCGACCGTCGGGCAGACGATCGGGGCGCTGCGGGCGCGCGACGTGCGGCCGTTCGCCGCCGTGGCCCGCCGCGCGCCGGTGATCGTGATGTCCAACGCGGTGTACGCGGGATGGGATGGCGTGACTCCGGCCACGGCGCTGCCCGACGCGTTCGCGCTGCTGCGCCGCGACCTGCGCTACAGGGGCGCGATCATGACCGCCGACCTGGCGGCGACCGCGCCCGTGCTGGGGACCGGCGTGGGCGACGCCGCGGTGCAGGCGCTGGAGGCGGGGGCCGACATCCTCTACGTGGGCGGGCGCCCGGCGCAGCAGGAGGACGCCTACCGGGCGATCCTGCGGGCGGTCCGCACGAAGCGGATCTCCCGCGCACGGCTCCAGCTCTCAGTCCAGCGAGTGATGGCGCTCAAGCAGAGCGCGGGCCTGCTGCCCACCCCACCGCGCCGCCCGGCCGCACGCAGGCCGAAGGTCGGCGGCGCGGCGCGACCGGCTCGCTAGGCTCCGGCGCAGCATGGCCAAGGGACCGCAGCCGGGAGATCCGGCTCCCGACTTCGAGCTCGCCGGGACGGACGGGACCTTCAGGCTGTCCGAGCACCGGGGCGAGCGCGTGGTGCTGCTCTTCTATCCCGGCGACGAGACGCCGACCTGCACGCGCCAGTTCTGCTCCTACCGGGACCGGTCCGACGAGATGGCCGGCCTGGACGCGACCGTCGTGGGCATCTCGGCGCAGAGCGTCGACTCCCACGAGCGCTTCCGCGAGCACCACGGCCTGACGGTCCCGCTGCTGGCCGACGGGGACAAGGCGGTGGCCAAGGCCTACGGCGTCGCCGCTCCCGTGGTGGGCATCCGGCGCGCGGTCATTGTGATCGACGCCGACGGCGTCGTCCGCCAGCGCCACGTCCACACCCTCGGCGTGGCCTACGAGGACGTGGACTCGCTGCGCGAGATGCTGGCCGGGGTCTAGAGCGCGCGGCGGCCCGAGAGAGCCTTGCCGAGCGTGACCTCGTCGGCGTACTCCAGGTCCGCGCCCACCGGCAGGCCGCTGGCCAGGCGCGTGACGGCGAGGTCCGGGGCGCGGCGGCGCAGCTCCTCGGCCATGTGCAGCGCGGTGGCCTCCCCGGTCGTCGTGGGGTTCGTGGCCAGGACGACCTCGCGGATCCCGGGCGGGGGGGCCTCCGTCACGCGCGCGTAGAGCTCGGCGATCTTGAGGTCTCCGGGGTCGACGCCGTCGATCGGCGACAGCGCGCCGCCGAGGACGTGGTAGCGGCCGCGGAACTCGTGCGTGCGCTCGATCGGGATGACGTCCTGGGGCTCCTCGACCACGCAGATGACGGCGGTGTCGCGGCGCTCGTCCTGGCAGATGCGGCAGCGGGGGCCGTCGGCCAGGTTGAAGCAGACCTCGCACAGGCCGATCTGCGCCTTGACCTCGCGGATGGCGTCGGCCAGGGCGAGCGCGTCCTCGTCGGACAGGCGCAGGATGTGGAAGGCCAGGCGCTGCGCCGTCCGCGCGCCGATGCCCGGGAGCCGGCCCAGCTCGGTGACCAGGCGCTGGATCGGCGGCGCCTGCACGGCTAGAGGCCGGGCAGGCCGAGGCCGCCGCCTCCGCCGAGCCCGCCGGTGATGCCGCCGAGCTTGGACGAGGCCATCTCCTGCGCCGCGCGCAGACCTTCGTTGACCGCGGCGAGCACGAGGTCGGAGAGCATCTCCACGTCCTCGGGGTCGACCGCGTCGGGGTCGATGGTGATCGACCTGACCGTCATGTCGCCGGTGACCACCACGTTGACCATCCCGCCCCCGGCCGAGGCCTCGACGGTCTCGTTCTTGAGCTGCTCCTGCGCGGCCAGCATGTCCTGCTGCATCTTCTGGGCCTGCTGGAGCAGGGCCTGCATGTTGGGCGGTTGCGGCATCAGGTGATCTCCTCGGCGTCGAACTCTTCCATGAAGCGGGCGAGGAGCTCCTCGTCCGACAGCCGCGCCGGCTGGGGGCGCTCGCCGCCCGCGTCGGCGCGCAGCTCGTAGAGGAACTTCAGCGGCCGGCCGGTCACGACCTGGACGGCCTCGCCCAGCGCCTTGCGGTTGGCCACGTCCTCGGCCTTGCGCTTGAGGAAGGCGGCGGACTCGGCGAAGGCGAGGCGCAGCTCCCCGGCGGCCAGCTCGACGGGGTTGGCCTCGTCGAGCAGCGCGCCGAGCAGGGCGTTGCGCTCGCGCACGGTCTCCACCACGGCCGGCCAGGTCTGCGAGCGGAACGTGTCGAGATCGAGGAGCGGGCCGCTCTCGGTCTCGGGCTCGGCCACGGCGACGGCCGGGCCGGCGGAGACGACCTCGGAGGGAGAGTCGGCCACGCCGGCAGAGGCCGTCTCGCCCGTCGACGCGGCCGCGCCGGCGACGACCGTCTCCGCCGCGGGGCGGCTCGGCACGGGCGCGGCGGGCGGGGGCTGCACGGGGGGCGCGGTGCGCTCGCCGCCCAGGGCGGCCTCGAGGCGCTCGATCCGGGCGAGCAGCGCGCGCTGGGACGGGTCGAGGTCGGGGGCGGCGGCCTTGACGAGGGCCAGCTCGAGCTGCACGCGCGCGTCCGCGCCGGCCTTGCGCGCCTCGCGACCCGCGGCGAGCAGGTCGAGCAGCCGCACCACCGTGGCGCGGCCGATGGTCTGCGACTGCCCGGCCAGGCGCTCGTCCAGCTCGGGCGTCACGCGCAGCTCGGACGGGACCTCGCCCAGCGCCTGCACCACCAGCAGCCCGCGGGCGTGGTCCTCCAGGTCATCGAAGAACGATCCGGGGTCGCGGCCCGACTCGGCCAGGCGCGCCACCGCGCGCAGCGTGCGCGCCGGGTCGCCGGCCGCCACCGCGTCGGCGCACTCGAACAGCAGCTCCGCGTCGGCCACGCCGAGCACCGCGAGCACGTCGTCCAGCGCAACCTGCGGACCGGAGTACGTGACGAGCTGCTCCAGGTTGCCCAGCGCGTCGCGGAACGAGCCGGTGGCCTTGCGGGCGATCAGGGCCCGGGCGGCGTCGGGCAGGTCGATCCCCTCGGCGTCCGAGGCGCGGCGCAGCACGTGGGACACCTGCTCGGCGCTGGGCCGCGCGAAGTCGAAGCGGTGGCAGCGGTCCACCACCGTCGGGAGCACCTTCCCGGCCTCGGTCGTGCACAGGACGAAGATCGTGTGCGGCGGGGGCTCCTCGAGGGTCTTGAGGAAGGCGTTCCAGGCCTGCGGCGAGAGCATGTGCGCCTCGTCGAGGATGTAGACCTTGGAGCGCCCGGACACCGGCGCGAAGGCCACCCGCTCGCGCAGCTCGCGGATGTCGTCGACCGAGTTGTTGGACGCGGCGTCCATCTCGATCACGTCCATCGACGTGGCGGCGGCGATCGAGACGCAGCTCTCGCACTGCCCGCACGGCTCGGTGGTCGGGCCGTTCACGCAGTTCAGGCACGCCGCGAGGATCTTCGCCATCGACGTCTTGCCGGTCCCCCGCGACCCCACGAACAGGTAGGCGTGATGGACCTTGTCCTGCTCCACCGCGTTGCGCAGCGTGCGGACGATCGGCTCCTGTCCCACGACGTCGGAGAACGTCCGCGGGCGGTGTCGGCGGTACAGCGAGGGGGCCTCGGGCACGGACATCCGAGTCTAGCCATCGCCCACGTCGACCCGAAGGCGCCGGGTGTCGGCCGGTCGCCGGCCCCGCTCCCCTCCGGTGAAGACGCAGACGAGGACCATCTCGGTCCGCCCGCCGGCCCTGCCGGCGCGCAGCGCGATCGTGCGGTCGCCGCCGGCTCCGGCCCGGTTCTCGGCGCCCGGCTCGGGCTTGAACGAGCTCTTCACGACGCGAGCCACGACGGGGTCCGGCGCGCGCTGGAAGCGCCACGCGTAGCCGGTAGGCGGGCTCTCGCGCAGGACGACCCGGAACTCCTTGCCCGCCTTGACGTTCAGCGTGCCGTGCGGATCGTGGAACGTCTTCGGCCCGCCGCCGCCCCCACAGCCCGCGAGGAGCGCCGAGGCCAGGAGAGCTGTCGCGAGCGCGCGGCGCATCGAGGGGGAAAGTAATGGACCGTGCACCCTCCGTCGAAGCGGGCTCTCGGGACGCTCTCACCGGTGGCGGCTCCGGCACGGATGTACCCGCTGCGCCTACAGGGGGCCGCTTAAGGCTGCTTCCTTCCGGATCTGACCTGGTTCACGGACCTGCATCGCGCGGGACCCGGCCATCAGCGCCTCCACCGGCGCGCTGACCCGAGAGCCGAAAGCCCCTCGAGAGGGAATTCGGCCCCGCTAGAGCGGATTGCGGGTGCAGGGCACCGCTACCTCCCCGCCTAGCACGGTCCGCGGCCAGCGTAGCGCGATCTAGGCCTCCCTGCCGTGGCTTCGCTCCCAGGCCTCGCGGGCGGCGCGGGCCACGTCGTCGCCCTGCGAGCCCGTGCGCACCACCAGGCCGGTCAGCGCCTCGCGGGCGGCCGGGTCGAGCTCGCGGGCCGCGCGCGCCGCCAGCCGCCGGGCGTCCCAGCGGACCAGTCCCGGGAGGACGTCGGCCACGCGCGCGCGGCGCGGGTAGATGACGCGCGCGGCGCCCTTCTCCAGGCCCCGGACGATCGCGCGCGCCATCTCCCCCGCGTCGCCCAGCGGCGCGCGCGAGAGCATGCGCTCGATCCCCGGCGCCAGGCGCGTCTCGCCCTGGACCGCGGTGTCCACGGGTCCGGGCAGGACGTGCAGCGTGTGGACCGGGGAGTCGACGAGCTCCAGCGCCAGGGTCTCGGTGGCCGTGGACAGCGCGCCCTTGGTCGCCGCGTAGGCCCCGAAGCCGGGCCACGTGCTCACGTGGGCCAGCGAGCTGACGTTGACGATGGCGCCCGAGCCGCGGGCCTCCATCGCCGGCGCCAGCGCGTGGATGAGCGCCAGCGGGCTCCAGTAGTTGACCTCGAACGCCTCGCGGGCCTCGTCGCGGTCGCCCAGCGTGGCGATGCGCCCCCCCACCCCGCCGCCGGCGTTGTTGACCAGGACGTCGACGCGGTCCAGCGCGCCCTGCGCCTCCTCGGCCACCCGTGAGGCCTCGCCGCGCCGGCCCAGGTCGGCGACGATCACGGTCGGGCGTGCGCCTCCGGCTCCCTCGATCTCATCCGCCAGCGACTCCAGGCGGTCGCGCCGGCGCGCGCTGACCGCCAGGACGCCGCCGCGCGCCGCCAGCTCCCGGGCCAGCTCGCGGCCGATCCCGCTCGACGCGCCGGTCAGGAGCACCCGGGCTCCCGCGATCCGTACTCCCGCCATGTCAGACTCCCTCTCTTGAGATGATCTCAACTGTCTTGAGAGCGTATCAAGAGGTGGCGAACTGATGCCCCGCACCCGCACCGACGTCGAGCGCGACGCCAAGGTCGACCAGATCCTCGATGCCGCCGAGGCGCGGCTGGACGCGGGCGGCTACGAGGCGCTGTCCGTCGCCGCGATCGCCCGCGAGCTGGGCGTGGCGCAGAACGCGATCTACTGGTACTTCCCCTCCAAGGACCACCTGTTCGTGGCGGCGATGCAGCGGATGCTGCGCGGGATCGTCGCCCGCAAGCCCCGGGGGGACACCGGCCCGGTCGCGCGCATCCTCTGGTTCACGGATCGCTTCGCCGCGCTCTCGTCGCTACGTAGCTCCATGAACGACCGCGCCCGCCGCTCCCCCGTCGTGGCCGAGTTCGTCGAGCAGCTCGAGTCCCACCTGTCGCGCATGCTGGCCGGGGTGCTGCGGGGACGCGTGCCGGACGGCGACCTCGACGTGGCGGTCGAGACGTTCCGCGCCACCGCCGAGGGCACGTTCGCCAAGGGCCTGGGGGACGCCGAGCGCCGCCGCGTGCTGACATTCGCCCTCGAGCGACTGATGGAGGACTGAGATGGCGAAGGTGATCTACACCGCGGAGGCCCACGTCACGGGCGGACGCCTGGCCGGCCACGGGCGGACGTCGGACGGGGAGCTGGAGGTCGACCTGCGGATCCCGACCGAGATGGGCGGCGAGGGCGGCGGGACCAATCCCGAGCAGATGTTCGCGGTGGGCTACGCGTCGTGCTTCGAGAGCGCGCTGTCCGTGGTGGCGCGGCGCGAGAAGCGCGAGGCCACGGACGCCGAGATCGACTCCAAGGTGATGCTCGTCCCGACCGAGGAGCGCGGCTTCGCCCTGGCGGTCGAGCTCGACGTGCGGCTTCCCTCCGTGGACGACTCCGACGAGGCCAAGCGGATCGTCGCGGCGGCCCACAAGGTGTGCCCCTACTCCGCGGCCACGCGCGGGAACATCGACGTCAAGCTCACCGCGAACGGCGAGCCGGTGGAGTAGCGGGCCATCGGCGCCTTCCGCCGGTCCGGCGTCTTCGGCCTCGTCGGCGTGGTCGTCGTCGCGGCCGGGTCGGCGTGGATCGCGCTGCGCTACGGCCAGAACCAGGCCGACCCGAAGGGCGCGCTGGGGGCGATCTTCCTTCTCATCGGCGCGTTCATGGCCGTGCTGTTCGTCCTCCAGTGGCTGGACATCGGCCGCGCGGAGCGCCGGGACGCGCTGGGCTCCTCCGGCGAGCTGTGGCGCGCGCTGGCCGTGGGGCCGGTCGATGACGACGCGCTGGCCGCGCGGAGGGAGACCTGGGGCGTCGCACGGCAGAGCGTGAGCACGGGCGCGCTGATCACGCTGCTGATCTTCCTGTCCGTCCCGCCCATCTACCTCCTGAATACCTGGGTCCCGTTCATCGTGGGGACGCCGGTCATCGTCGGGATCGCACTGTGGAAGTCGCTGCGCCTGCTGGCTCCCGGCGGCGACTTCGACCAGGCCTACGAGCGGGCGGGCCGCGCGCTCGCGCCGCTCGGGCTGCGGGTCACCGAGCACCCGTCGCTGTCGATCGAGCCCAAGGGAGTCGCGCCATACCGGATGGGGCCGGCCCTGCACGGAGCGCTGGTGCTCGACGGCGAGCGCCACGGCCGTCCGGTCCACGTCGAGATGCCGGTGGGCGCCGGCGTGCGCTCGCCGAGCCAGGTGACGGTGCGCGTCCCGGTCCGGTCGTCCTTCGAGCTGCGCGTGCGCGAAGGGAAGGTTCGCGCCCCCAAGGACGCGCCGGCGTCCGTGCGCGAGACACTGGACGGCGTCCCCGCCTCGACGGACTGGACCGGCCTGCGCGGCCACGCCGGCCCGGACGGGATCACCATCGCGCGCCGCAACGCCGGCCAGGAGGACTGGCTGCGCGACCTCTGGCTCGCCGAGCGCCTCGCGGCCCACCTAGAATGACCCGCCTCCCGGGCGCGTAGCTCAGTGGGAGAGCGCTCGCTTCACACGCGAGAGGTCGCTGGTTCGAGCCCAGCCGCGCCCATCGGTGGAACCCCTGCTATGGCGGGGGTTTTGGTTTGTCGGAGGGTCGGGGGCGGGCGGCGTTTCGTCGCCGGTTTGGGCGCCAGTGCCCATTGGTGCCCAAAAACTGGCGCCGGCGAGGGCCTGGAGGCGCTCGTTCTCGCCGGGGTCGCGGCGCATGGCGCGGGCGTAGATGCGGAGGGTCAGCTTGGGATCGGTGTGGCCCAGCTGGTCCATGACTTCGGGCGCTGACCGGCCGAGGGCGAAGAGGAGCGAGGCGAAGGTGCGCCTGAGCGAGTGAGGCGTGAGGTGGTCGGGCAGCGGCGTCAGTTCCTGCTCGGCGCGTCGCTCGTTGGCCCGCTCGATCGCCTTGGCCAGGATGCGGGTGCGGATGTTGGATGGGTTCTGCTGCCCGCCCGCGGCGGTGGCGAAGACGTAACCGTCGGGGTGCGCCGCTTGCGCTCGGGCCTTGTGGTCGGCCAGCTCGTCGCGCAGGCCGGGCAGCAGGTCGATCTCGCGGACGCCCGCGTCGGTCTTGGCCTGCCCGACGGTGAGGCGCCCGGCGGCCAGGTCGACGTCGCGCCAGCGCAGCGCGCAGAGCTCGCCGATCCGCAGCCCGGCGAAAAGGAGCGTGGCGACGGTGGCCCGCCGCCCGAGATTCGCGTAGTCGCTACGGGCTTCGGCGTCCAACTCCCCGGCCGCATCGAGCAGCGAGGCGATCTGATCGGAGCGGTCCAGGTAACTGCGCTGCGGGCGCTCCACCTTGAGACGGCGGCGCTTGCCGGCGGCGGGGTTGCGCGCGATCAGGTCGTACTCGACGGCGACCTCGAGGATCTGCGCCAGCCGGGTCAGGCTCTTGTTGATCGTCTCATTGCTGAGACGGCGCCCCTGCTCGCGCTCGCGGACCATCGACTGGCGGTAGCGGTCCACCTGCTCGACGGTGATCTGCGAGAGCCGGTGGCGGTGGAAGAACGGCAGCAGGAGATGGGTGATCTCCCACTCGTAGGCCGCGACGGTGCTGGGGCGCAGCTCGCGCCGCTTGGCGTCGAACCACTCCGAGGCGAACTCGTGGAAGGTGGGATCGCGCGGCGGCTCGGGCGCGGGCTCCGGCTCGGGCGGTCGCCAGATGCCGCGACGCACGTCGGCGAGGACGTTCGTCAGCTCGACCTCGGCCTTCTGCCGCGTCCATCCTTCGTCGGCGCCGCCGAGGGTCAGGTAGTGGCGCTGGCCGTATGCGCGGAAGCGCAGCGCGAACACGCGGCCCTCGCGGGTCTGCTTCTCGATGACTTGTCCGGTCGGTCGGCGGCCCATGTCCCGTCGTTGGTCGAAGCGTATTCGCGGCTCACCTACGCCCCTCGAATGGCAGGAGCGGAGCGCCGGATGAGCTGGTGCGACGCCGGGCGCGCGGGGTCGCCGGCTTCAGCTCGGCGGGCCGGCGATCCCCGCGAGTCAGCCACGACTCAACCCGTTCGGCGTCGAAGCGCAATCGAGGCCGCTGGGTCGTTTCGTCGGTGGCGAGTCGCTGCACTCCGAGCTCGTCCTGATGGTCGTAGACCCACTCGCGACTGACGCCGAGAAGCTGCGCGACCTGGCGCGCATCGAGGAGACGACGCGGCGGTGCCTCGGGCGACTCGAACCGTGAGGCGAGGGCATCGGCAAGGGCGTCGATGGACTCGGGGCTCAGGGCGACGAGCGCCGGAGTGGTGTCGGTGTCGTGAAGGTCGTTAGGGGCAGCCACGGGTTCGGCTAGGCATGAGGAGTCGATCCTTTGTCAGGTAGCGGCCCAGGGGCCCGGGAATGCGTCGCAGGGCGACGCTCGGGCGGCGAAGCCGCTGGGTCCGCTGGCGGACTTGGGGGAGCGCCCGCCGGGCGCTCCTTGGGGCCGTGGGCCGCTCTCGCCGGGGTCGACGACGAGCGAAGCGAGAGGCCGCCGCAGGCGGCCGTTTCGGCGGTCCCGTGCGAGACCGAGCCGGCAACACGGTTGCCCAGGCGAGGTGTCCGGCCGGACACCTCGCCTGAAATCCCTCGATTTGCAGGGGTTCTCAGAAACGGGGGATCTGTCTTCTTCCTCGCCGTTTCATCGTCGTTTCATCGCCCGTTCATCGCCCTGCCTAGCCCCTGTCGGGGCGGTATCTGCGCAGTCGAGCTCGCGCGCGGACCAGATGCTTGTTGACGTGGTTGCGGGACCGCCCGCCAGCCAGGTGGCCGATCTCGTCGTAGCTGAAGCCCGCGATGAGCAGGGTGAGGTAGAGGCGCTGCCGGTCGGACAGCTGGGCGAGAGCGAGGAGCGCGTCGCGCACCTCGATCGCGTCGTCCAACTCGGCGGCGTTGGCTCCGTCGCCGTCGCCGCTCACCGCCTGGACGGCTGCGAGCAGCTCCGCCACGAGAGTCTCCCGCCGCTCTGCCTGGAGGAGCTTGTACGCCTCGTGGACGGCGACGGTGCGAAGCCATCCGAATATCTGCGCCCGATCGGGCTGGTCGCGGACGAGCTGCATCCAGGCAAACGAACATGCATCTTCGATGAGGGCGTCGGAAGCAACGACCGTCCGCGCAACCGAGCGCTTGAGCCGCTCGCGGTAGCGTCGAAACAGGTCGGCCTCGTCGCCGCGCAATGCGCGGGTACGGCGGACCATGCCGGACTCCTTGAGGTCGGGACTGCGTGCGGCCCGCCCACCGGCCGGGCGCGGCGGCGGCAGTCACGCGCGCCAGCGCGGCACCCCGCCAGGGGTGACGGCAGCCCCGGCCCGGACGAGGATCGGGCACGCAACGCAGGCCCGACCGGTCATGAAGTCGACGGCAGGGGGCGACTCTCCGCCCCTCAGCGCTTACACCTGTACGGCAAATAGTGGCCCCGGCGCGGTTGTGGCCGCCCGGGGCCCGGCACAGGAGGCAAAGCTCCCATGCAGAGTCAGGATATGGCCCGCGACCTCGGCCGCGCGGTCCGCGACGCCCGGCGCCGGCGCGAGATGACGCAAGAGGCGGTGGCGTTGCAAAGCGGACTCCAGCGCAAGACCGTCCATCAGATCGAGGCTGGCAAGACCGACGCGCGCATCGACACGCTGCGCCGCATCGCGAGAGCCATGGGCGTATCGGTGGCGCATCTGCTTGTCCCACCGGGCGAGGGGTAGAGGTCCATGTCCGACGAACCTGGCCTTTCCCCAGTCGAGGACGAGGAGCGGAACGACGTAGCCGTTCTCGCCCTTCTGTTGAGCGACCACGCGCGGCCCTGGTCAGACGATGAGGTCGCACGGGAGATTGGGGATCCCACCGCGGCGACCGACTCGCTGGCGCGCCTGTATGGGGCGGGCCTCGTCCACCGCTTGGGCGGGTTCGTGTTCGCGACCCGGCCTGCGCTGCGCAGCGGACATCTTTCGCGGTAGCGGCGATCCAGAGGCCGGTCCACCGCGCTGAATGAAGCGCGCGCACGAACGCGAGCCCGCAGCGAGCCTTTGCTTCTGAGACCCGGCCTTGCCTCGGAGGAGGGAGTCTGCAAGCAGCGTCGAAAGGTCTCTATCGGTCCCCCGGCCGCTGACGTAGGCTTCTTCGGTGCCTGTCCTGCGCGACGTAGACATCCGCCGCGCCTTGCATGGGCGTCTGCGGGCTGAACATGCATCCGAGCCCGACACGCTGGTCTTGGACGAGCTTGGACTTTGCCAAGGGGCCGCTCGGGTGGATCTCGTTGTCGTCAACGGCACGCTAAACGGATTCGAGATCAAGAGCGAGGCAGACCGCTTGCACCGGCTGGCAGGTCAGCGGCGCGTCTACGGCGCGGTGCTAGATACGGTCACTTTGGTCACGTGCGCGAAGCACCTTCCATCTGCTCGCCGCGCAGTTCCACGCTGGTGGGGCCTAGAGCATGCCCGCGTTGGGGATCGGGGCGTGGAGCTCGTTCAGGTGCGAGTGGCGCAACCCAACCCGAGAGTTGATCTGCATGCACTGGCTCGTCTCCTCTGGCGGGACGAGGCGTTGGTGCTCCTCACTGATCATGGCTTAGAGGGCGGTCTTCGGAGCAAGCCTCGGTCAGTGCTTTGGCGAGCCCTGGCAGATGGTTTGGACCGCGACGCTCTTTCCGATGGAGTACGGGCCGCTCTCAAGGACCGGCCAGGTTGGCGATCTGGGAAGTGACGTACGCCAGGTGCTGCGAGGTCCCTACACGCCTCCAAGTCATGGCGTTACCTGGGCCAGTTTCCCTACGAGCGCAAGCAGCAATGTGTCTGTCTCCTGCCGAGAAGCTCTCGCCGTGATACTCGGGACGCTCAGCAAGGGTGGCCGCTAGATCATGTTGCTGTTCAGCGCCATGTAGGCGTACGGATCGTCCCTTAGCGATGAGGAAGTCCTCATCGACCGTGTACCGGATCGAGGCACTCCGCTGAATGATGCGGGGGTCGACCTCGCGAGGAGCAGGGTGCGAAATCGCGTAGTCGCCAAATGTCGGCAGCCTGTCCAGTCGATGGCGCCGCGCATGCAGAGCACGCCACATCTGCCATTCGGCGCGCGGAGTAGAGCCGATTGTCTCCCTCTGAAAGCCCGACAGATCAAGCGGAAAGCTCGATGCCACAAGCGTGAGGCTGCGCCAGTCTTGTGGTGTGGGCAATGCCGACAGGAGCAGACGCGCCGTTGCTCCCGTCCACCGCTGCTCCGCGGTGATGGCGCCGAGATCGACGATCAGGTCGGTGTCACTTGGTCCAAGGCCGACTGCATTCAGCGCCCCCCGGATCCTTTCGGGCATGTCTTCCGGCTCCTCGAGATCGTCCGACTCCAAGCGCAGGCATGCGCCGCGCTCGTCTGACGCGATCGCGTCTCGAACGGCGTCCAAGTACGGCGTACCCCGCTCTAAGCCCCAAACGGGCACAACAAGTACGCCGAGCCCCCGGGTTGACTCCACAACATGGGCGAGCGGATGGCGACCCTCGATGAGATCCTCGGACGCTAGGAGTGCCGCATCTAAAAACAGTCGTCGCTCAATGCCCCACGCTCCGCGGAGCGCTTCTGCGATCCCCGCCACATGGTCTCCGGTGTTCTTGGCGGGCCGCTCTGCTTCAAAGTCCCAGGGAACGGGCGGGATTTCGATGAGAGGCGTAAGGGACGATCTCACTCGTTCGTCGGCCTCACGAAGAGCGGCAAACTCTCCTGCACGACCCTTGAGGACCGGGACATAGTGCGCTGCGTCGAACATCAAAACCCAGCTTAGCCGTGCAGCCAGCGAGCAATCAGGATGCTCATACCGCCCCGGCCGCAAGACGACACGAGAGTCGGCGTTCTTTGGGCATCAGCTGAGTCCACGGACCCTCCGAGTCGCCCAGGTGTTACTGCTGCTCGAGGCCGACAAGTGGTCCGCCGAGCAACGTAATCGGAGTAACCGCTGCCTCGGGCTGTTCAAGAGCCTGGCGAGCGTGCTGGGTCAACTCGGCCCGCCAAGCCTCGATTTGGGGAACGAATGTGTAGAGATCTGTCATGTCGAGGCGTACTACTCGCAGATCCGCGATGTCGAAGGGAACCCGCTCCGCGGCACGGCTTATAAGCACAGTCGGCAGGCCCGTGGCGTGGCGGATGGCAAGCTCGTAGAAGACGTTCGGATTGTGAAAGGAGAGGTCAGCCACGACCAAGCGTGCCCCGAGCACATGCTGGAGGATCTGCTGGGAGATCATCCCCGGCTGCGTCAAACGATCGGCGCGCACCACAACGAGGTCCAACCCGAGAGCCTCGATCGCGGGTTCGACAATCTGGCCCAAAATCAGATCGGCATGCTTGCGCTGTTCACTCCCCTCGTCGCCAATGGGCGTGATGTAGAAGCACGTCGTGCCCAGGTCTACCACCGGTACGGGAGGAGCCGTCGCCGGTGGCATTGCGGATTGTGGTCCTGTGCCATTTGCCGTGGGTGGCCCATGGATGGGCGGGTCCGCGGTTGGCAGCAGATCAAGCATGTGGTCGAGGCTGAGGATGCGTTCAGCGCCACTGAGAGTTCGAAGGAGACCGACATCACGCGCATTGACTATGAAGACCTCAACCGCCTCCTTCGCGTCGTCTTCGCTGAGCTGCTGCTCGCTGACCAAGAAATCGCGCATCACTTGCTGTGCCGGGAGCTTGTTATTCGAGAATCGCTCGTACAGCGCCCTGAACGCGGGAATCCCCTCGACCGCCAAACGAAACTGAGCGCGCGCCCGCTCGCGCGGCGAAACCTCCGGATTCACGGCCAGAAGCCCATCCTCTGTGAGCGTGAGGACATCGGCCGCGTAGCTGCCTTCGGTCAGGCCATATCGCGCCGAGTTTGTAACTGACTGCCGGCTCGGACCGCTTTCAGGCGAGCGCTTGAGATGGTCGAACAAGGTAATGCGTCGTACCTCGCGGGCACCCCCTGCGATCTCGATCATCGCCTCTGCGAGTTCGGCCGCCTCCTTGAAGCTTGAAGCTGGGAACGGGCGTACGTTGCGCCGACGACGGCGCTTAGGGGTCGAGCCATCGCTTGAGTCGTCCACCGCCGCCTCGGGGTCGTCGTCCGCGTGTTCGTCGTGCTGGTCGTGGGCCATGGTTGATCGCGTTCTTCGCCTAGATGACCATAGGAGACGGACAAGACGGAACGGAAGGTGGCTGAGCTCAAGGCGGTTTCGACGACACCAAGCCTTGACGCTTCCAGCGAACGGCGCCGAACGGCAAGCGACCTAGCTACCTAGAAGGGCTGACTAGTAGGTCCTGACTCTCAGCGAGCGCCTGTAGGCGGCGATACTTCAAGCTGGGCGCAAATCTTGCGCGCAAGCCGATAGTCGATCTCGCGATGCCGCGGCACGACGGATCGTGCGCCACCTGGGCCGGCCCACCGGCTGTGGCTCCCACCTTCATCGACATTCCGGCAGCCGTGAGCGCGCAGGTGGCGCTCCAGGTCGCGACGCTTCATGCAGCGATAGTCAAGTGCAGCTGCTCGCGCTCGCGCTCGTCGTCCGTTTCGGGCGGCTCGGGCGAGAGCATCAGCCGCAGCGCGTCGATCACGTTCGCGCGCGCCTCTTCACGCGTGCGGCCCTGACTGAAGACACCCGAGATCTGCGGGATCGAGGCGACGACCCAGCCGTCCTCGCCCTCCTCGTAGACGATCGTGAGATCGAGCTCCGCAACCACAGCCCGGAACGATACTGGGGGGAGGGGCGACTCTTGCGCGCTCAGGCCCTCCATCCCTGGCCGCATAGACAACGGCGCCGGCGTGGCTAGGACCCACCGCGCGCTTGACGCAGGACGATCAGCTTCCATGCCAGATCTGCCCAACAGCACTGAGCGACGAGTGCATTCGAAATCTCCGCTGCGCGCAGGCTCGCGGCTGTGGCGGTCGAGGCCAATCACCTTTGGCCGGATGCCACCGCGGCGCGCAACAGTGCGCCGGTGCCCACCTAACCGGTCTTCCGGGAGCGCGGCATCTGCGGTTCTCAGTAGCGTCCGACGGTATGGCAAGCGGATACACGACGCGGAAGCTAGAAGTCTGGTCCCTACACGCCCGGATGGACGATGGTCAGGTCGACTACTTGGCTCTGTTTCGCGACCTTCGCAAGCTGAAGCCAGCCGCCCGGACGTTTTTCACGAGCAACAAGGTCGTCGCCATCCCATCGCTTACCGTCTACAAGTCGCGCACCGTCAGGCTCCAAGCGTACGAGGGGCCCACTGACGTTCAGCCGCTGATCTACGACGCCGACGATGGCACCGAGCGCCCAGCCCCGGTGAACAAGTCCGAGGTCGTTGCTACCAAGACGCATGCCCTCTTCGATCTGGAGACAAGGGAAGCGATCATCGAGTACAACCACCGCGGGGCTAAGGCCCAAGACATCGCGGCGGTACTTGGCGCGGCAGGCCGTCGACTTCCCCGGTGGCGGGGACTGTATATCGAGCTCAACCCAAAGATTGATCGAGCCTTCGTCGAGGAGCTCAATCGATTCGACCGCATTCGCCTGGCAAGCATCAGGCTCGCACGACCGAATGTCGACTGGAGTGACTTCTCGGACAAGTTCACAGACTTCGCAGCGGACTCAGACGCCCAGACAGGCCAAGTGGAGATGAATGCCCGGCGAGGGCAATCACTGTCCAAGACCGACGGCCTGGTCCCCGCGATCCGAGAAGTTGCTCAGGCCGACGACTCGATTGTGAAGAACGCAGTCGTTCGGGGAGTGCGACAGGGAGAGGAAGCCGAAACGAGCCTCACCCTCCATGACCATAAGGCCCATCAGAAGGTCAGCGCTCGGTTGGACGAGCATGGCCACGCCCGCGACGAAGACATCGAGAAGAAGATGCGAGCCTTCAGCCGGGCTCGACGCGCCTTGAGGCGGCGGTCACAGAAGAGATGATCCGGACCGTCTTGATCTACCTCGCCAAGGAGGTACGGCCAAGATGGCGGGAGATCGCTACCGAGCCAGAATGCTGGCTCGCCATGGGTATCGCTGTTGCAGCCGCGATATGGGGGACGGGCCTAGACGCCGCTGATGCCAAGGTCGGAGACATTGTGACCGTCGTACTTGCTTACGCCGCCGTTGCCTTCGGGTTTTGCCTAACCGGCCTCACTGTCGCGATGACGCTCCCTGACGAGCGGTTCGCTACATCGCTGGCGAAGCTAGACGAAGACGTGCCGGACACGTGGCGGAGGAGGAAGCCCGAAGGGTTCTCAGAGAACGCGTATTCCAAGTTGTTGTTCGTATTCTCGTGGACCGCATTCCTGCATTGGATGGCGATCGCCACGGCCTTCACGATGCTGGTCGCGCGCGGATACGACGCCAGGCTGCTGCCTGACTGCCCCGATGTCCCGACCAGAGTCTTAGCGGGTGCTCTGGTCTTCTTCGTCATCTACGCGGCGGGTCAATTCCTCGTCACACTCATTACGCTCTCCCAAGTCGGGAGCGCATACATCACGCAGCTTCGCGGTCGTCAGTAGCCGCAGGAACACAGGCTTTCGGAGCGCCCTAAGGTTTTGGGCACTGGCCCATTCCCAGTGCCCAAAAGGATCCATATAGGCCCTAATCAGCCCGTATCGGGCTCGTCCTCAGACTCCGTCTTTTCCCCGCTATCGCCCGATTTCTCGGGCGAATCGCCCTCCTCCCCCACCCGCTTCACACGCGAGAGGTCGCTGGTTCGAGCCCAGCCGCGCCCATCGCAATCGTCATGCCCGGGTCGTGATTCCCGCCGGGCCGCCGGCCCGGCGGTCGCGACGCAGGGTGGCCAGATACTTCGCGTAGTCGACGAGGAACTCTCGGCGGTCGCCGAAATCTCTGAGCCGCCGCTTGGCCTCCTGAATCGCCACCCGGCGCCGCTCACTCGGCCCGGGCAGCGGCAGCTGACCGCTCAGGACCGCGGCCGTCCAGATGGCTTGCTGCTCGGCGATCGGGAGGAGGGCGCGATGGGCTTCGACCAGGCCGACGAAGAAGAGGTCATCAGCCTCCGGGTGGGCGATACCGCGGTAGAGGCCGCCCATGCCGGGGCTGAGCTCCTGAGGGAGGAACTCCGTTGGCAGGTCGAAGCCGGTCGCATGGACGATCACGTCCACATCGGCCGAGGTGTGATCCGCGAACCGAACCGTGCGCCCGTCCACGTCCAGGACCTCTGCCCGGAACTCCACGAGACCGGCGCGTACGGCTCGCGGGAAGCTGTCGGAGATCGCGATGACGTCGTCGCCGCAGCGCCGCGTGGGACGCGGCCGGCCGTGTCGATGCAGACGCCCGGTCGTGAGCCGGGAGGTTGCCGCGAAAAACGAGCGACGCATACGCCACGGCACGACACGCGCGACCATGGGATTGTCGAGCCAGTCCAGCGGAACGCCCGCCCACCGGCGCGTCATCGTCCAGCTCGGGCTACGGACCGCGACGCGGACACTGCGAGCGGTGCCCGCCAGCTCCCCGGCGATCTCACAACCGGAGGTGCCGAGCCCGATTACGAGAACGTCCTTTCCCGCGAAGCGGGTCGGTTCCCGGTAGCCGGCGCTGTGCATCTGCTCGCCCGTGAACGTCCCGCGAAGCGGCGCGGTGCGCGGACGCCCGTTGACACCGAGGGCGCACACGACGGCGCGGCAGCGAAGGA
Source organism: Solirubrobacteraceae bacterium (assembly GCA_033856025.1). Taxonomy (GTDB): domain Bacteria; phylum Actinomycetota; class Thermoleophilia; order Solirubrobacterales; family Solirubrobacteraceae; genus AC-38. The sequence goes on from JAWVFQ010000037.1 coordinate 167,850, forward strand.
CCTCGCCGGCCTCGCTATGCAACACCCAGTCGCTCTCGTCGCGCACGGCTTGCGCGACCTTCCAGTTCAGTCGCAGGTTTCGCCGCAGGTCGAAGCGGTCCGTCAGATCCTCGAAGTAGGCGAGCATCTCGGCGTGCGGCACGTACTGCCACGGGCGTCCAGGGATGCGTCTGGCCGCCGGCGACGTGCGCAGCCGGCTCGTGTTCGTCACCAGCGACTCGTAGCACGCCGAGCCGTGCCCGTCAGGGTCATAGCGCCAGGTGCCGCCCACGCCGCCTCGCGCCTCGCAGATCTCAACGGGCAGCCCGGCGCGCCTCAGGGCGATTGCGGCCAGGATCCCCGAGCCGCCTGCCCCAATCACCGCGACTGGAAGACCGTCTCCGTCGGCCATCGAACGACCTTCGCCGCTGCGGGCCCGGCCGTCAACCCGAGTGCGGCCGGGTAGCCCAGCCTCTAGCCGGGCTCGCTCCCTAAGCGGTTGAACGCTTCACCGGGAGGGGTAGGGCCGGGTCATGGCGGACGAGAAGCCGGTAGAGGTGGGGCTGATCGACGCGTCCGGCTCGAGCCGCGAGCTCGCGGACCGGCTGGCCGAGGAGGTGCGCGAGAGCCTGCGCGAGTGCTGCCCCGGCGTGGAGTGGCGCGTCGCGTCTGCCGAGGCCGATGATGCCGTGCGTGCCCGAAGCGGCGGCGAGCTGATGGAGGCGGCGCGCCGCCGGCTGCTGCGCGAGAACTGGAGGATGGTCGTGTGCCTGACGGGACTCCCGCTGCGAGCATCGCGGCGGCCCGTGATCGCGCACGCCAGTGCGACCGAGGGGGTGGGAGTGCTGTCACTCCCCGCTCTGGGGGCAGTGAACCTGGAGCGTCGCGCGCGCGACGCGGTCGCGCGCCTGGTCGAGGGCGTAGCGACCGACGGCGCCATCGACCTCGGGTCGCCTCTGGGCGAGGCGCAGGTGCGCGACGACGGCACGATCCGCCTCGCCGCCGCGGTCGTCCGGGGCAACCTGCGGCTGCTCGCCGGCATGGTGCGGGCCAACGACCCGTCGCGCGTGATCGCACGCTTGTCGCGGGCCCTGGCGGCCGCCGTGGGCACCGGCGCGTTCGCGCTCGCGTCCTCGAACATCTGGAACCTTGCGGACGGGATGTCGTGGCCGCGCCTGGTCGGCCTGTCGCTGCTGGCGATCGTCGCCACCTGCCTCGCGCTGATCGTCGCCCACAAGCTATGGGAGCGACCCGCGCGGCCCGAGGAGCGCGAGCGAATCATGCTCTTCAACCTCGCCACCGCGACGACGATCCTGCTCGGGGTTGTCGTGCTCTACCTGGCGCTGCTCGCGATTTCGCTGGCCTGCGCGGGCGCGCTGATCCCGCTCGGGGTCTTCGACCGCGAGCTCGGGCACGCCGTGGGCTTCGGCGACTACCTCAAGCTCGCGTCGCTGGCGACGTCGCTGGGCACCATCGGCGGCGGACTGGGCTCGGTCGTGGAGAGCGACCTCGCGGTGCGCGAGGCGATCTACCGCGGGCGGGCGGGCGAGCAGGCCGAAAGGGCTGGGGACGACGAACGCTGACCGCGCCGGGATGGTCCAGCTCGGGCTGATCGCCGCCCCCGGGGTGGCCGCCGAGCTGGCCGAGCAGTTGGCCGGGGAGCTGCCCGAGGCGCTGGGCGCCGAGGTGTCCGAGAACTTCGACTGGTCGGTCCCCGTGATCGCCCACGACCTGGCGACCGGACCGACGACCAGCGGGATCGAGATGATCGACCGTGCACGCGACCGGATGCGGCGCGAGGGCTGGGACCTCGCGGTCTGCCTCACGGACCTGCCGCTCCGGATCGGTCGCCGCCCCGTGGTGGCCGACGTGAGCGTGACGCACGGGGTCGCGCTGATCTCGCTGCCCGCACTGGGCGCGGTACAGCAGCGGCGCCGCGCGCGCGAGGCCGTGACACGGCTGGTGGCGGGCCTGCTCGGCGAGGGCAGCACCTCCGCCGGGCCCGAGGGCGACGACGAGCGCCGGCGGATCGGTCTCCGGTTGGCCGAGATCGCCGCCCCCGTCCGGCCCGTGACGCCCCAGGACGGCGACGTCGATCTGCGCTTCGTGGCTGCGGTGGTGCGCGGCAACTTGAGGCTGCTGTCGGGGATGGTGCGATCCAACCGGCCGTGGCGAGTCGTGGCCCGGCTCTCACGTGCCCTGGGGGCCGCGCTGGCCGCCGTGGCCTTCGCACTCGTCACGTCGGACATCTGGCGGCTGGCGAGCAGTCTCGACTGGCCGCGGCTGCTCGCCCTCTCGATCATCTCCCTGACCGCGATCGTGGTCTCGCTGATCACCGCGCACGGGCTGTGGGAGCACTCGACCGGCGAACGCGACCGCGAGCGGGTGGTGCTGTTCAACCTCGCCACCACCGTCACGGTGGCGCTCGGCGTTGCGACGCTGTACGCGGCGCTCTTCGTCCTCACGCTGGCCGGCGCGGGACTGGTGCTCGACCCCGACCCCCTGCGCGCGGCGCTCGGTCACGACGTGAGTTTCGCCGACTACGCGCGCCTCGCCTGGTTCGTAAGCTCGCTCGCCACCGTGGGCGGCGCGCTGGGCGCCGGCCTGGAGACCGACATCGCCGTGCGTGAGGCCGCCTACGGCTATCGGCCCGAGCGCGACACCGAGCGCGACGCGGATCTGGTCGACCGACCAAATTGCGGTTCGGCAAGCGCGATAGGCGGTACACCTGCTGCAAGGGCACGGAGGCTATGAGCCGCAAGTCCCGGGAGGTGCGCCATGTCGGCGCAGATGTGCGACGTATGCGGGATCCGTCCCGCCGTGGCCACGGTGCGGCAGGTCGGGCCGGACGGCTCGACGCAGGAGCGGCGCCTCTGCGAGGTCCACCTGGCCGAGGTGCAGGGCGATCAGGGCAGTCCGTTCGGGCGGCTCGGCGGGCGCTCCAGCCTCTTCGACGAGTTCTTCTCCGACTTCTTCGACCGCGGCGCCGGTGCGTCCGCGCCGGCCGGGGGGGCGCGTACCCGTGCGCGCCGGCCCGTCGAGCAGGTCGACGTCACCGAGTTCTTCTCGGACGCCACGCGCGAGTTGCTCCAGCGCGCCGCCCAGCGCGCGGTGGAGTGGGGATCGCTCGACCTCAACACCGAGCACCTGCTGTGGTCGGCGATGCAGGACGACCTGGTGGCGAGCGTCGTGCGCCAGGCCGACGGCGACCCCCAGGCCATCGCGGCCCAGATCGAGGACGAGGCCGAGCCCGGCGGGCGCACCGACGTGGCACCCTCGCTGTCGCCGGAGTCCAAGGCGGCGCTGCTGGCCGCCTACGACGAGATGCGCGAGCTCAACGCCTCCTACCTGGGGCCGGAGCACGTGCTGCTCGCCCTGGCTCGCGACGCCGAGTCGGAGGCCGGCCGGCAGCTCGCGCGCTTCGGTCTCTCCCACACCAAGCTGCGCTCGGCGGTCATCCGCGGTGTCGCCCAGACCGAGGAGGGTGGTCGTCCCGCCAGCCAGACCAAGACCCTGGACGAGTACAGCCGCGATCTCACCGCGGCCGCCCGCGAGGGCAAGCTCGACCCGGTGATCGGCCGCGCCGACGAGATCGAGCAGACGATCGAGATCCTGTCGCGGCGGACCAAGAACAACCCGGTGCTGATCGGGGACCCGGGCGTGGGCAAGACCGCCATCGCCGAGGGCATCGCCCAGCGCATCGTCAACGACGAGGTCCCCGAGACGCTCGCCGGCAAGCGGCTGCTGATGCTCGACCTGGCGGGGATGGTGGCCGGCACGAAGTACCGCGGCGAGTTCGAGGAGCGAATGAAGTCGGTGATCGACGAGGTGACCGGTGCCGGGCAGGACCTGATCCTGTTCATCGACGAGCTGCACACGGTCGTGGGAGCCGGCGCCGCCGAGGGGTCGATGGACGCCTCGAACATGCTCAAGCCGGCGCTGGCGCGCGGCGAGCTGCATGTCATCGGCGCGACGACGATCAACGAGTACCGCACCAACATCGAGAAGGACGCCGCCCTGGAGCGCCGCTTCCAGCCCGTCCTCATCGACGAGCCGTCGGTGGAGGAGACGATCGAGATCCTCTCCGGCCTGCGGGACCGCTACGAGGCGTTCCACCGGGTGCGAATCACGCCCGAGGCGATCGTCGCGGCCGCCGAGTTGTCGGACCGCTACATCGCCGACCGCTACATGCCCGACAAGGCGATCGACCTCATCGACCAGGCTTCGGCGCGTGTGCGACTTCGCTCGAAGACCAAGCCCGCGGACCGTCGCGCCCTGGAGGACGACCTGCGCCGCAGCGAGCGCGAGCGCGACGAGGCGGTGGCCCGCGACGACTTCGACCGGGCCAACGAGATCAAGGGCGAGATCGAGCAGCAGCGCGCCCGGATCGAAAGCGCGGAGGGCGGTCGCGAACGCGCGCCCGAAGTCACGGCCGAGGACATCGCCGAGATCGTGTCCCGCGCCACCGGGATCCCCGTGTACCAGCTCACCCAGGAGGAGCGCGAGCGCCTGCTGGGGATGGAGGCCCAACTGCACGAGCGCGTCGTCGGCCAGGAGGAGGCCGTCGAGGCCGTGGCCCGGGCCGTGCGCCGCGCCCGGGCGGGCATGGGCGATCCCAACCGTCCGGTGGGCTCGTTCCTGTTCCTCGGACCCACCGGCGTGGGCAAGACCGAGCTCGCCCGCGCGCTCGCCGAGACACTGTTCGGCGACCAGGACGCGATGGTGCGTTTCGACATGAGCGAGTTCCAGGAGCGCCACACCGTCTCGCGTCTGCTCGGCGCCCCGCCCGGCTACGTCGGATACGAGGAGGCCGGACAGCTCACCGAGACGGTGCGCCGCAAGCCGTACTGCGTCCTGCTGCTCGACGAGATCGAGAAGGCGCACGCCGACGTCTTCAACATCCTGCTCCAGCTGCTCGACGACGGTCGCCTGACCGACTCACAGGGCCGCACGGTGGACTTCACGAACACCGTCGTGATCATGACCTCGAACCTGGGGGCCGACCGCATCCAGGCGCACGCCCGGCGCGAGGAGTCCTTCGAGCAGCTCAAGGAGGAGCTGATGGAGGTGCTGCGCCACAGCTTCCGGCCCGAGCTGCTCAACCGGATCGACGAGATCATCGTCTTCCGCGCGCTGGACCGCGGCCAGCTCAGCCAGATCACACGTCTGCTGCTGGACCGGGTGTCCCGGCGCCTCCACGCCCAGGGAGTGGAGCTTGAGATCACCGACGAAGCCGTGGAGTTCCTGGCGAACGCCGGGTTCGACCCTCAGTACGGCGCCCGCCCGCTGCGCCGCGCGATCCAGCGGCTGCTCGAGGACACGCTCTCCGAGCGGCTGCTGGCCGGAGACGTCGCGCCGGGCCAGCGCGTCCGCGTCCTCGTGGTGGGCGGGCAGCTCGACTTCGAAGTCCTCGGCAGCGCGAGCCACGAGGAAGACCAGAGCGAGGAGTTGCAGACGGCCACCGCGACGTAGGGCTCACCCGCGCCCGCTCAGCAGCTCGTCGAAGCGCTCGGCGAAGAGGTACGCGTCGCCGGGCCAGCGCGCCGACACGTAGCGTCCGTCCTGGACGACGAAGGCATGGCGATGGTCGCCGGCGCGGCCTCGCTTGGTCCCCCGGGGACCGCGCACGAACTGACGCGGATCGTCGAGGGCCGCGGTGACCTCGTCCTGGACGTAGGCCGGGTAGGTGCGGTAGTAGCGCCCGAGCCTCCAGGCCGTGGCGTAGAACGCGCCCCGCTCCATGAACTTCGGGAGACACGTCGTGCGCCTGTCGGCGATCACGCTGCGCCCGGTGGCCGGATCGGTGGCGCGGGCGAGAACGATGACGCCGTGGCAGATCGCGCCGACGGGACGGTCGAGTCGCCAGTAGGCCACCACCTTGTCGCGCAGCACCGGGCTCGCGAGGTACTGGCGCATGCCCGCAGCGTGTCCTCCGGGCAGGACGAGTCCGTCGAAGGCCTCCGGGTCGATGTCGCTCCACGCGATCGGCTCCCGCAACTCCGGCGCCCCGGCGAGTTGCTCGTAGAACCCGATCGGCTCGGGGTCCGCGCCCAGGCGACCGAACAGCACGCCGGTGAGGAGCCGCGGATCGCACGCCGGAGGACGGCCGCCACGCTCCGTCGCGAAGACCACCTCGTGGCCGCGGTCGCTCAGCACCCGCCAGGGGACCGCCACCTCGGTCGTGTCGAAATCGCGATCGGGAAGCGGCATCAGGACGCGCATGCGTCGATCCTACGTCCGCTCGGGCGGCGCGTGGCCGGCGGTGGGCGCGCTAGGGTCGCAGCGCGATGAGGGGGGATGTGACGTGGCAGCAGGGCCGACGGCTCGTGGCCGTGGCCGCGCTCGCGGTGGCGGCGACGACGCTCGGACAGACCACGGCCGGCGCCGCGACGCCGCCGACTCGATACACCCTCGCAAACGGCTGCTACGCGCTCCAGGCGCCGGGCGGCCAGGCCATCCCGGGCGCGGACCGTCTGCGCATGCAGGCGACGACGCTCGGCAGCTACCTGCTCTACCGGCCCGACAGGACCTTCCTCGCCTCCCAGCCCGACGGGAGCGTCGCGGCGGCCGCGGACCCGAGCCCGGCGGCGGACTGGGGCGTCCGCGAGGCCGGCGGTGGGACGTTCACGCTGACCCCCGCCTCGGGCGGGTCGTCGATCACCGCGCGGGCCATCCCGGCGAGCGGCTGCGCCACCTATCCCGAGGCCGAGCTCGACGCGACCGGCACGCCACGCGCCAACCTGCCCTTCGGGAAGGTCGGCGGGCTCGTCGAGGGCCACATGCACTGGATGACGTTCGAGTACATCGGCGGCAACTTCCACTGCGGTCGCCCCTGGCATCCCTACGGGATCCCCTACGCCCTCCCGGACTGCTCGTCGGTCGAGGGGCCGCAGGGCACGGCCGCGCCGGTCCAGAACGCGCTGAACTTCGGGAACCCGGGCCAGCCCCACGACACGAGCGGATACCCCAAGCTCACGGAGTGGGGCGCCCACAACGTCACCTACGAGGGGACGTACTGGCGCTGGATCGAGCGCGCGTGGCTGGGCGGCCTGAGGTTGATGGTGATGAGCATCAACGAGAACCGCGTCCTGTGCGAGCTGCAGTCCAACCGCCGGACGAACTGCGACGAGATGGACACCGTCCGGCGCGGCTTCGCCGACATCCGCGAGCTCCAGCGCTACGTCGACGCGCAGGCGGGAGGGCCCGGCAAGGGGTTCTTCCAGATCGTCACCGATCCGCTCGAGGCGCGCCGGGTGATCAACGCGGGCAAGATGGCCGTGGTGCTCGAGATCGAGGTCTCCGAGCCGTTCGGTTGCCGGGGCTGGGACACGCCGACCTGCAACCAGGCCCAGGTCGACCGTGAGCTGGACGAGATGTACGGCCTCGGAGTGCGCTCCTCCCTGCTGCTGAACAAGTTCGACAACCCGCTGACGGGCGTGCGGTTCGACAGTGGCGTGATCGGTCCCGTCATCAACGCGGGCAACCGGTCCAGCGCGGGCTCGTTCTGGAGCGCACGGACGTGCACGGGCAAGTTCTCCGACAACACCATCGAGACGTTCGAGCCGGGAACCAATGCGTTCCTGGACAGCACGCTCGGCACCATGGGCGTCCCGAGCGGCTCGTACCCGGCCTATCCCCCCGCGCCCCACTGCAACACCCGCGGGCTCACGACCCTGGGCCGCCACGTCGTGCGCCGGATGATGGACCTGCACATGATCGTCAACCCCGACCACATGAGCCAGGCCGGCGTGGAGGACACGCTCACCCTGCTGGAGGCGCGACGCTACTCCGGCGTGATCTCTCCCCACGGCTGGATGGACCCGGGCAACTGGCCTCGCATCTGGAAGCTGGGCGGCGTGGCGTTCCCCGGGCACTCCCAGGCCGCGAACTACGTCAAGGAGTGGCGCAAGTACCGCCCCAAGAGCACCCCGTACGACTTCGGCTGGGGCTACGGCGCCGACCTCGGCGGGCTCTCGACCCAGCCCGACCGCGCCGACGGCGGCGGCATCAAGTACCCGTTCCGCAGCTATGACGGCAGCGTGACGTTCACGCGGCAGAAGACCGGCGACCGAACCTTCGACTACAACCAGGAGGGCGTGGCCCACTACGGCCTGTACGCGGACTGGTTCCAGGACCTGAGCCGCGTCGGTGGCGACGCGCTCGCCCGGGACATGTGGAACGGCGCCGAGTCCTACCTGGAGATGTGGGAGCGCGCGTACGGGATCCCGCCCCGTGACTGCGCGATCTCCCACGGCGCGTTCTCGTCGCGCGGCGTCGCGCGCATCCAGCTCGGGGCCCCGTGGGAGACCCTCCTGCGCCGAGCCGGCCAGCCCCAGCAGCGAACGCGCACCTGGGCCTGGTGCGTGCAGGGCAACCACAACCAGCACGCCGCGGACGTGGCCGTGCTCACCGACGCGGGACGGGTCGAGCTCGTCGGGAGCACGGCACGCGGCCACTCGGCGGGCGGGATCGCCGTCGGGTCCGCCGCGCGCGGCCTGCGCTCGGGCATCACCGTCCGCCGGGTCGGGCGAGCCACTCGCTTCTACGTCGTCCGGCGCGGCCGGGTGTACGCCCTGGGCGTCATGACCCGCTCGCTGTCGCGCCGCGCCCACGCGCTGCGGGTGGCGGTGGCCCGCGTCCTCGCGGCGCAGGCGACCCAGGGACCCCCCGGCTTCGTCCCGAGCCCCGCGCTCGCCGCCGCCCTGCGCAGCGGACCGACCGGCCGCACCCTGGCCGGCTCGACCGACCCCGTGCTGAACGCGAAGTTCGCGTTCCTGTGCCGGGTCAACATGCAGGGCACCTAGTCCGCGAGGATTGGCCGGCGATGTCCGAGTTCGACTACGTCGTCGTCGGGGCGGGGGCGGCCGGGTGCGTCCTGGCCAACCGGCTCAGCGCACGCGGGGCGCGCGTCTGCCTTCTGGAGTCGGGAGGCAGCGACCGGCACCTCGGCGTGCGGGCGCCGGCCGCGTTCCCGACGCTGTTCCAGTCCACGCGCGACTGGAACCTGCTGTCCGAGCCCGAGCCGGGCCTCTACGGGCGGCGCTGGTATCTCCCGCGCGGCCGGATGATCGGCGGGTCGTCGTCGATGAACGCGATGTTCTACGTGCGCGGTCACCGCAGCGACTTCGACCGCTGGGTGCGGGACTTCGGCGCCACCGGGTGGAGCTACGACGAGGTCCTGCCGCTGTTCCGGCGGTCCGAGCACAACGAGGAGCTCCGCGACGAGTTCCACGGCGCCGACGGCGAGCTCAACGTGACCCGCCGGCGTTGGCTCTCGTCGTACTGGGAGCCGTTCCTCGACGCGGCAGTCGCCGCCGGCATCCCGCGGATCGACGACTACAACGGCGCCGAGATGGAGGGCGCGAGCCTGCTGCAGGCGACGACCCGCCGCGGCCGGCGGCACAGCGCGGCCGAGGCCTTCCTCAAGCCGGCGCGCAAGCGCGAGAACCTGGTCGTGGAGATGGACGCGCACGCGCGGCGGATCGTGATCGAGGGCGGCCGGGCCGTCGGGGTCGAGCACGCCAAGGGCGTGGCCCGGGCGGCCCGGGAGGTCGTGCTGGCGGCCGGCGCCTACGGGTCGCCCCAGCTCCTGATGCTGTCCGGGGTGGGGCCCGCCGACCACCTGCGCGAGCACGGCCTCGAGGTGATCGTCGACAACGCCAACGTGGGACGCCACCTGCAGGAGCACCCGATGGCGTTCATCAACTGGCGCGTGGACGGCGACACGCTCGACGACGCCGCCGAGCCCAGGCACCTGCTGCCCTGGCTGCTGGCCGGCCGGGGAAAGCTGTCGTCGAACATCGGCGAGGGGGTCGTCCACTGGCGCAGCGATCCCTCGCTGCCGGCGCCCGACTTCCAGCTCGTCCAGGCCCCCGTGTACTTCTGGGAGCACGGCTTCCGCAAGACCGGGGCGCCCGCCCTGACGATCGGGGCCAGCTACCTCGGACCACAGAGCCGCGGCGCCGTGACGCTGCGCTCGCCGGACCCCGGCGACCACCCCCGCATCCTCAACAACGCGCTCACCTCCGAGGGCGAGGTGGACGCGATGCTGCGCGCGATCGAGATGGTGCGCGAGATCGCTTCCCAGCCACCGCTGCGCGACCGGCTCGGCGAGGAGCTCAATCCCAGCGCCGGCGTCCGCGGCCGCGAGCCGCTGACCGACTGGCTGCGGGCGACCTGCGAGCACGAGTACCACCCCAGCTGCACGTGCCGGATCGGACCGCCCGAGGCGGGCGTCGTCGACCCGGACCTGCGAGTACACGGCGTCGAGGGCCTGCGGGTGGCGGACGCGAGCGTCCAGCCGCGCATCGTCTCGGCCAACACCCAGGCCATCACCCTGGCGATCGCCGAGCGCTGCTCCGACCTGCTGCTCGGCGCCGAAGCGCAACCGAGCTAGGCGGTCCGGCCCCAGTACGATCGGCGCGTGTCAGCGAAGGTCGCCGAGGGCCTGCCGGAGACGCCCGACCGCGACGGAGCGTTTCCCCGCCTCGACGCACGACAGCGCGAGCGGTTGGGCCGCCTCGGCCGGGTCCGCACGGTGGAGGCGGGCGAGGTCCTGTGGGCGGCGGGCGAGGTGGCGAGCGACTTCTTCGTCGTCGAGTCGGGAACCGTGGCGATCGTCCAGGGCTACGGCGACGAGGACCGGGTCATCGCCGTCCACGGCGCGCACCGGTTCCTGGGCGAGATGAGCCTGCTCCTGGGACAGCGCTTCTACCTCTCGGCGATCATCCGCGACGCCGGAGAGGTGATCCAGATCCCCGTGGAGTCGCTGCGCGAGCTGGTGGCGCAGGACCGGACCATGAGCGACCTGATACTGGGCGCGTTCATGGCCCGCCGGTCGATCCTGATCGACGTCGGCGCCGGCATCAGGCTCATCGGCTCACGCTTCTCGCCCGACTCGCGCCGGCTCCGCGAATTCCTCGCGCGCAGCCGCATGCCCCACGAGTGGATCGACCTGGAGGCCGACGAGGCCGCCGAGGCGCTGCTGGCGGGCCTCGCGGTGGAACCGGATCAGACGCCGGTGGTCATCGCGACCGACGGCCAGATCCTGCGCAACCCCGGCAACGCCGAGCTGGCCCGGGCCCTGGGCCTGAGCTCTCCGGGGACGCCCCCGGCGCTGTGCGACGTGGTGGTGGTCGGCTCGGGACCGGCCGGCCTGGCCGCCGCGTTGTACGCGGCGTCCGAGGGACTCGACGTCCAGACGGTGGAGGCGGTGGCCTCCGGCGGCCAGGCCGGCACGTCGGCGCGGATCGAGAACTACCTCGGGTTCCCGGCCGGCATATCGGGCAGCGAGCTCGCCCAGCGCGCGGGCGTCCAGGCGGCGAAGTTCGGCGCGCGGCTGACGGTCCCGGCGGCCGCCGTGGGGCTGAGGAGCACGAACGGCCACCACGAGGTCGCGCTCGCCGGCGGTGAGGTCGCCTCGGGGCGGAGCCTGGTCATCGCCACGGGGGCGCAGTACCGCCGCCTCGACGTGGCGCGCCTGGAGGAATTCGAGGGCGGCGGCGTCTACTACGCCGCGACGCAGGCCGAGGCGCACCGCTGCGAGGGCGATTCGGTCGTGATCCTGGGCGGCGGGAACTCGGCGGGCCAGGCGGCGATGTTCCTGTCCGCGGGAGCGTCGCGGTGCCGCCTGCTGATCCGCGGCGGCGACCTGGGGAAGTCGATGTCCCGCTACCTCGTCGACCAGATCGAGGGCAACGATGCGATCCGGGTGTGCCGGCACTCGGAGGTCGTGGCGCTCGGTGGACAGCGCGAGTTGGACAGCGTGACGGTCTCGGACACCCGCTCGGGGGAGCGCACCGAGGTCCCGACGAGGGCGCTGTTCGTCTTCATCGGCGCGTCCCCGCACACCGAGTGGCTCGACGGCCAGCTGGCGACGGACGACGCCGGGTTCGTGCGCACGGGGCCGGACCTGAAGCCCGGCGACCTCGAGGAGTTCAACGGCGACGCGCCCTACTTCCTGGAGACCAGCCGGCCGGGGATCTTCGCCGTCGGCGACGTCCGGTCACGCTCGATCAAGCGCGTGGCATCGGCCGTCGGCGAGGGTTCGATGGCCGTGCGTCTGGTCCACCAGCGGCTGGCGCACGCCTAGCCGCCCACGACCACACCGCCAGCGCCGCCGCCGCGACGAGCAATGGGCCCGGCGGGACCCCGTAACGCACGTCCCAGAGGCCCACCACGGGCGGGACCAGATACAGGGTCATGGCGCTCGACCCGAACAGGACGATCCCGGCGCGAGCTCGCCCGCGAGCGACGACCGCACCCCAGAGCGCCAGCGCCACCAGCGGTATCAGCAGGAGGCCGTGGAGGCGCATCACGTCCTGGTAGGCCCCGAGCTCGTCCGCCAGCGGCGCGGACTCGTCGACGCCGGAGTAGCGCGTGCGGTAGCGCGCCGCCGCGTAGCCGCGCGTGGCGACCTCCGGGCCCCCGAACACCCCGGGACTGTCCCACGACATCTGCGCGGCATCGGCTCCCGACCCGGGGCGGTTCGGACCGCTCAACTCGGCGTAGCGCACGGCGTCGGACAGGACGGCGGACGCGTAATCCCACGGCTGGCCCGCCATCGCGTGATGGGCGAACACCCCGAGGATCCTGGAGTCCTGGGGCCCGGCGACCCCCGGCCGGCCGTGGGCGACGAGGGGCGCGCCGGCCCCGTACAGGTACCAGGTGGGACCCTGGCGCCGCGCGGGCGGGGTGTCCTCGCACAGGAACTCCGTGCCGTGCGGCGGGTCGAAGCGCGAGCAGTCCGCGAACTGAGCCACCCGGCCGTAAAGCTGCCAGCCGGTCGACTCGCCCAGCCCGCTGTGGCCGCCGCCGCCACTCGCGGCGGCCAGGTAGACCGCGAGCGTCACCGCCGCCGGCACCAGCACCGACGCGCCCGCCCGCGCGCGGGCGCCCGCCCCGTTTCCCCGAACCGCCGCCGCCCACAGCACCGCGATCGCCGGGAGCGCGAATGCGACCTGACGCACGACGACCGCGGCCACCAGCAGCGTCCCCGCCAGCGCCAGCCAGGCGTTCACGGGCGCCCCGTCGGCACCGCGGACCAGCGCGTACAGCCCCGCCGCGATCAGGAACGACCACAGCCCCTCCACGAGGATCGCGTGCTCCAGGAAGATCTGGTCGCCCGAGAGCAGCACCACGGCGGCGGGCACGAGCGCCACCAGGCGCGGCGCGCCCAGCCGCCGCATCGCGGCGTAGAGCAGCAGGCCCGTCGCCACCCCCAGCGCATGCTGCACCGCGACGGTGAACGGCAGCGCGGCCCAGGCGTCGCGCAGGCCGCCCAGGAACATCGGGTATCCGCTCGGCGCCGTCGAGTCGGTGAAGTAGCCGCTCGGGAACGGCGCAAGACGGGCGTAGCGGCCCGCGTCCCCCGTGTAGTAGTTCAGGACCGCGGTCGAGTAGCCCAGCATCGCGGCCACCCGCAGCGCCACCGCGAGCCCGACGACCCCGATGACGGCGCGCATGCCGCGAAGTCGTACTACATCGTCAGTCCCCCAGCCCCCCGGCTTCGTCGGATCTGGACGATTCGGGGAGTCGAGGTTGCGCGCCCGGTCATCGGGCGGCCGCGCAGCGGCGGTAGGTGTGGGAGCGACGCGTCAGGTGCCCGGTGCGGTCGATGCCGGACACGGTCACGAGCACGGTGCCGGCGCCGCCGCCGCCCAGGTCGACGACGGCGTAGCGGTGATTGCGGCGTCCGCGCACGCGCAGTCGCCGGCCGTTCGCGGTGACCGTCACGCGGCGCAGGCCGCGAGGGACCGGCACCAAGACCCGGCGTCTGGACCGGCAGGCGGCCGGCGGCGGGCCGGGGAGGCGCAGCTTCGTCAGCACGAGCTCGGGCAGGTGCCTGCCGGTCCAGCGCGTGAACGCCCCGCGGACCTCCCTCGGGCCCACGAACTTCACGCCCGTGTACTCGAGGAAGGTCTGGTCGGTCGTACAGCAGCCGGGCATGCTCGCCGACATCGTCGGCGCCCACTCGGGCGAGGTCGGCGCGCTGCGGAACTCCGGCGCGGCGGCCAGCGCGTCGGGGCTGTGGGTCATCCACGCGCGCCAGCTCATGCCCCCGGCGCCCAGCGCGTCGCCCCGGTCGGGCGTCGCGTAGTAGGTGAGCGCGACCTCGCCGCGGCCACGAGCGGTCACGGACGCGACGACGGCGTGGACGAGGCCCGGCGGCGTCACGATGCCGAGGTGCCGCCACGAGCGGGCGCCGTCGCGCGAGACCATCAGGTGGACCCCGTCGCGCACGTAGGCGAAGTACAGGTTGTCGTGCTCGTCGACGGCGAGGTTCTCCGACCAGACGTGATCGGTCACCGCCAGGACGAACCCCTCGCGCAGAGCGATCACGTCCTCCAGCCCCAGGCTGCGTCCCCCGGTGGCGATGCCCGTCCATGTCCTGCCCTCGTCGTGGCTGAGCACGACCGCGGGCCTGCCGCACACGGTGAGCGGGACGACGACGTCGCCGTTGGAGAGCACCCGTCCGCTGCCGTGGACGATCGTCGCGCCCGTGCCGCCCTGGACGTCCCCCGCCCGGCAGAGGCCGTTGATCGTCGGCAGGAGGCCGGTGAACGCGAAGTGGTCGCCGCCGTCGTCGGACCGCCAGCAGCCGATCGACGCGGCGACGAGGATGTTCGGCACGAAGTTGCAGACGTAGACGGCGGTGGGATAGCGGCCCGGCGCCCGGCCCTTGAACGGGCCGCTGAAGATCTTCGGCCAGTCACCCTCGGTGGGGGGCGAGCACCCGGGGCGCGTCGCCGCCGCGGTCCACGTGGCGCCCTCGTCGTCGCTGTGGATCACGGGCTGGCCACAGCGCGTTTGATCGGCGGAGAGCGACGTCACGAACAGCCGGTCCGTCACGGGGTCCACGTAGGGAAAGCCCTCCGAGGCGTCGATGCCGCCCGGCAGGCGGATGCGCTCCCAGGTGCGGCCGTCGTCGCGGCTGCGCAGCAGGTGGTTCTCCGCCGTCCCGTTGAGCCTGCCGGGGTCCTCGTAGAGCCCCCTGTCGGTCGCCATCCCCATGAACAGCGTCCCGCGCCGGTCGACCGCGAGCATCGGCTCCATCCCCTGCGCGCCGCTGGTGTGCTCGCAGACCGCCGCGCTCGCCACGCCGGCCGCCGGCCGGGACGGCGACTCGTCGCCCGTGGGGCGATAGGTGGCCGTCGCCTGCGCCGGGAAGTCGCAGGCCGGGTCGGGCGCCGGAGCGGCCACGGCGCCCGGCGCCACGGCGAGCAGCACCGTTGCCCAGAGACCCAACGACAGCCGCCTCATCCCCGTCCTCTCCGTCGACGAACTACTTTTGGAGTGTACGACGCCGTAGGATCGCCAGTGTGCAGACCGTGACCGGCTCTCGTGGTCAGTCGGGCCGGACGCTTCGGCGCCTCGTCCTGACCTGCGGAGCCCTGTGCGCCACGGGCGCCGCGGTCGCCTCGGCGGCGCAGGCCGACACGGTGACGTTCGCCACCCCCGGCGAGCAGCCGCCGTTCACGGTCCCGGACCGCGTGACGAGCCTGCATGTCGTCGCCATCGGCGGGCGTGGCGGCCTCGGCGACTTCGCGACGGGAGCCGGCGGATTCGGCGCGCGGGCCACGGCCGACCTCGCCGTGACCCCGGGCCAGGTCCTCTACATCGAAGTCGCCGGCAACGGCGGAGACGCACCCCCGGGGACCGGCGGGACGGCCGGCGTCAACGGCGGCGGCACCGGCCACGGCGGCGGCGGCGGGGGCGGCGCCGGCGGCGGCGGCGCGTCCGACGTACGCGGACTGCCCGCCTCCGCGGGGTCGTCGCTGATGTCGCGGTTCATCATCGCCGCCGGCGGGGGCGGCGGCGCCGCCGGGGCCAGCCGGACCGGCGGCCCGGCGGGCGGGGACGGCGCGGGCGCCGGTGGCGGCAAGGCCGGCACGTCCACCGCGGGTGGCGCCGCCGGGGGCGGGACCGCCACAGCGGGCACATTGGGCTCAGGTGGAAACGGCGGCATCGCCAGCGACACCTCGGGCGGCGGAGGCGGCGGCGGCGGTCTCTACGGCGGTGGTGGCGGCAACGGCGGCCCCATGAACAACCCGGGCTTCGGCGGCGGCGGCGGATCGACCGGCTTCGCGACCGGCACGTCCGGCGCATCGGTGGCGCCGGACACGACCGGTGCGCCGTCCGTGACGCTCACCTACGTGCCCGCCCCACCACCACCGCCGCCGCCGCCGGACACCGTCGCGCCGACGCTCGGCGTGCTCGTGCTCGCGCCGAGCGCCTTCGTGGCCGCCAACACCGGCCCGTCCGCGGTGGCCGCGGCGAGCGTCGGCACCTACCTCTTCTACAAGCTCTCCGAGCCGGCGCAGATGACGTTCACAGTCGAGCGGGCGGCGATCGGGATCAGGCGGGGTCGGGCCTGCGTCGCGCGCCCGAGGCGCCCGCCGCGCGGTGCCAGGCGCTGCACCCGCTACGTCGCGGTGACGGGCCGCTTCACCCACGACGGCGTCGCGGGATTCAACGCCCTGCGCTTCATGGGCCGGCTGGCCGGCCGGTCACTTCCCCGCGCCACCTACCGGCTCGTGGCGTCCGCGCGCGACGCCGCCGGCAACGGCTCCAGCACGCTGCGCCGTCCGTTCCGGATCATCCGCCGCTGACCCGCGCGATTCTCGCGGCCCACGCGCGCACCGCGGGCTCACGCCTGACCTTGGGCTCGCTGTCGCCGCGATCGGCCGCCAGCGCGCCGCCCGCCTGGATCAGCGTGGCGGTCGCGCCCTCCTCGAGCCCCGGGGCGTAGGGGTGGGCACAGACGTCGCTGGGGAAGCGGGAGACCCTGGCCGGACCGCGGTGGTAGGCGGCGTCGACGATCGCCTCATAGGTCACCGAGTCGACCGCCGTGCCGAAGTGGTTGGTCCTGCGGCCGGGGCAGACCCTCTGGATGAGGATGTTCGCGGCCCCGTCGAGCGAGGAGGTCGGGTGCCGGCCGGTCTGGGGCTTCACGATCTCGTCGGTCGCCGAGCGCACGGTCGTCCAGGCGGTGCGACCGGGCGTCTCGTCGGGCTGGGCGTTCAGCGCCGCGAGGAAGTGGGACCCGCGGGCCTGCTGGAAGGCGGCGGGCACGCAGCCCCGCGGCGCGCAGTCCGCGAAGCTCCCCACCGTGGTCCCGTGCTGGGTGCCGGCCGCCGAGATGACGTCGGTGACCCAGGGCCGCAGCGACGGCCAGTAGGTCAGTGCGGTGCGCGCCAGCAGCCCGCCCTGGCTGATCCCGAAGACGACGAGCTTGCGGCCGGCGCGGCGGTGCATCGTCCGCAGCCCGTGCACGAGGTACTGGACCGAGACCTGGACGTCGGCGGTCGTGTGGTGGGGGAAGTTCACGTAGCAGAGCGGGATGTGCGCGCGGTCGAAGGCGGGCTTGCCGATCGCGTACGCCTCGTCGCCGCTGACGCCGGTCCCGGTCACGAGCATCAGCGGGGTCCGCGCAGCGTGATCCACGTCCGGGGTGCACTTCAGCGCGGCGGCCAGCCGTGCCGCGGGCACGGTGAGCCCGGGCTCGGCGGCGCGGGCCGGCCCCGCGGCCGCGAGGACCAGGGCGGCCGCCGCGGCGACGGTGGCACCACGGCGCGCGGCCATCTCGCTACAGCCGCCGGGCGCTGAGCAGCGAGAGGACCTGGTCGTCGCCGGACTGGGCGAGCAGGCGGACGGTGTAGTCGCCGCGGCGCAGGGCGCGGGAGGGGAGCGAGAACCGGTAGGTCCGTCCGCCGGCGCGCTCGGCGGTCGCGAAGCGCCTCACCACGGTGCGCCCCCGGGTGACGGTGAGCGTCACCTTCGCGCGCTTGGCCAGCCGGTAGGTCCCGGTGAGCGATACGCCCGTCGTCCCGCCGAACACCGGGCGATCGAGGCGGAAGCCGTCGAGCAGCCCGCATCCGACGCGGCGCTGGAGCCCCGTCACGCGCACGAAGTGCCCGGCCGCGTTGCGCGTGAGGACGAGCCGGCGCGTGTCGTACGGGCGCCCGCCGCGCAGCATCGTGTAGCGCACGACGTAGTAGCCCGGCCCGGCCTGACCCCGCGGGCCGCGGTTGGCCAGGCCGCTCCAGACCAGCGAGCCGGTGCGCGAGTCGAAGCGCGCCACCAGGCGCTCGGCCGACACCCGGCGGCCCGCCGACACCTGGAAGACCTCCACGCGGACCGGCAGCCGGGCGCGCCGGACGAAGCGCAGCGCGACGCGGCGGCCGAGGGAGCGCGTGCCGACCGAGACGAAGCCGGGGTTGTTCAGGCAGCGCGCGGTGCTCCCTCCGCCGGCCGACGTGCCGAACGGCCACACGCGCGGGTCCATCCTCAGGACGTAGAAGCCGCTCGTCCCGTCCGAGTACCAGATCTCCCCTCGCTCGGGCGCGAAGGCGGGCTGGGACATGGCCCAGTTGGCCTTCTCGTCGATGTACGGGCCGCCCGTCGACGACACGTTGGAGGGCGGCGCCACGTGGTAGGCGATCTCCTTCGGGTGGTACGGGTCGCGGATGTCGAACACCCGCAGGCCGGAGAGGATCATCGAGCAGGCCACGATGCCCGGCTCGTGCCGCTGGGGCACGTTGCAGTAGTGGCCGGCGTAGCCCTGGACGACGCTCTGTGCACCCGGGTCGTTGGCGATCGCCGCGCGGTTCTCGGGCTGGTGCACGGCCAGGCGGATGTTCGAGACCACGAACGGCTTGCGCTCGTCGGAGATGTCGATGATCCGCGCCGCCCCGACGCGCGAGCCGTTGGCGGCCACGTTCGTACTGCCGCCCGAGCCACCGTTGTTCGAGTACTCATCGACCTCGACGAGGTAGGGCTTGCCCTTGATCGTCACCGGGACGGCGTACTGCGGGATCGTGATGTTCGACCACACCAGGCGGCTGATCTCGCGCACGTGCGGGTTGGGCTTGCGCGCCTGGATCTCGGAGAGGTCGACGATGATGAGCCCGTCCGAGCTCGCGAAGTAGCCGCGGTTGCCGTCGTCGGAGACCGACATCCCGTGCGTGCCGTAGGCCCCCTCCCAGAGGCGGACCGGCAGCCGTGGGTTGGTGATGTCCACCGCGGTCGTGTGCTTGGTCCCGATCGACGTCGGATAGAAGGTCTTGCCGTCGGGCGCCATTCCGCTCTCGTGGCCGAAGATCGCGCCCGGACCGCTGAACTGGAGGACCGGATGGCGGCAGTCCTGGCTGATGTCGTAGACGTCGATGACGCCCGGGTAGGCGGCCGGGTTGCCCGCCACCGCCGCGAGGATCCCGCGCTCGACGCTGATGTTCACCGACTCGTGCGGGGTCTGCATCGCCGGTGTCAGCAGGCTGTCGGTGCGCACCGGCTTGCGCGGGTCGGTCATGTCGAGCACGGCGACGCCCGTGGGCTCGGCGCTCAGGCTGAAGGCGTTGGTGGGGAAGAGCAGCGTCGTGTCGTAGTAGGCGCACTCGTGGCCGCCGCGGTCGACGTAGCGGTGGACGCGAAAGCCGCCCGTGGATCCGCTGTGGCCGATCACCGACAGGTTGCAGAGGTAGCCCTTGTCGACCTTGCCCGCCGCGACGTCCGCCGCGGAGACGCGGCCCTGCATCGTCCCCTCGGGGATCCCGCCGGGCAGGCAGTTGGCCCGCGGGGTGGCCACGATCGGCGGCTCGGCGGCGCGCTTGGCGCCGACAGACATCGTCGTCGGGTCCAGCGGCCCGCGGTTGAGCACCGCCCCCGTGTTCGTCCTGCCCAGGTGCGCGGCCGCCGGCGCCGCCGCGACGAGGCTCAGCGCAACAGCGCCCACGACCGGTCGCAGACGGCTCAAACCCGGTCCCCCGAGGCTCGCACCGTGCTGAGTCTACGCCCGGTCCCGCCACTCGGTAGCTTCATCCGGGATGGAGATTTTGAGACACGGCGTCGACACCGCCAAGGGCCCGGAGGACTGGTTCACCGGGGACGTCTACATCGACGCCGTCGCGGCATCGCCCGCGCCGGCCCGCGTCCAGGCCAACCTCGTCCACTACACGCCCGGCGCCCGGACCGCGTGGCACACGCATCCGCTCGGCCAGACCATCTACGTCACCGAGGGCGTCGGGCTCGCGCAGCGCCGCGGCGGGCCGGTCGAGGTCATCCGCGCCGGCGACCGCGTGTTCTTCGCGCCGGACGAGGACCACTGGCACGGCGCCTCACCCAACCGCTTCATGGTCCACCTCGCCCTGAACGAGGTCGATGCCGACCACGTGGCCGCCCACTGGGGCGAGCACGTGACGGACGCCGAGTACGCCGCCGCCCGGGCCTGACCTACGCTCGCTGCAGGGCGGGAGCGCCCGGCCGGCGGCGCCGCAGGTGGGCGGTCGCGGTCAGGCCGAGTGACGCCACTCCGATGATCAGCGCCCACCCGTAGTGCCGGTTGACGGCGTGGAGGGCGAAGGCCGCCAGCAGGGCGCCGGCCAGGAGCACGAGGATGTCTCGGCGGGCCCACAGCGAGCCGGTCGCCGCGACGCCGGCGACCAGGACGACCAGCGCCACCTCCCCGGTCACGAGGTGGCCCGCGAGCAGGTTCGGCCCGGCCCGCGCCAGCACCACCCACGCGGCGAGCCCGGCCGCCGCGAGCTCCAGCTGGGCCCGGGTGATCCGGACTCGGGTCAGGCGGGCCGTCAAGACCACGCTCGCGGCGACGAAAACGGCGAACCACGCGACTGCTGCATCGGCCCCGGGGTTCGCGAACTCCCCCTGGCGCAGACGCTCCCACCACACGGTGGTCCTGAAGAAGTCGGGAAGCTCGGGCAGGGTCAGCGTCGCGGCGATCATCACGGCCGCCGACACGAGCGCCAGGACGACGGTCAGCGCGGGCAGCCGGCGCAGCGAGACCGCGAGCGGCAGGGCGAGGAAGGGCAGCGCCACGATCAGGAACCGGGGCCCGGGAGTCCAGCCGCCGAAGGACAGGTAGTAGCTCGCGTTGAACACCAGGTACGCGAGTCCGACCCCGCCCGCCATCAGCGCCTCCGCGCGGCGGCCCTCGCGATACAGGAAGACCAGTCCGGCCACCCCGACGGCCACGATCGGAGTCAGGGTGACCAGCCCACGGTCTCCGAACAGCAGCTCGAGCAGCACCCGGGGATGGAAGCCCACCAGGCCGAAGAACCCGGCCTGGTTCAGCGCGACGTCGGAGTACGAGACGTGCGCCGGCGAACCGAACGCCCACCAGTTGTAGAGCAGGAGCGGCGCGACCCCGACCAGGAGCCCGGCGCCGTAGCGCAGCGCCCGCGGCAGGGGATCCGGTCGCGCAAGCGCGTATACGCCGAGTATCAACGCGAGGATGGCGAGTGGGTATTCGGTGGTGACGGCCAGGCCCGCGAGGACTCCGGCGCCGAAGAGCAGGAGCGCCCTGTCTTCCCCTCGTCGCTCGCGCCAGAGCAGGTGGTAGGCGGCGAAGCCCAGGCCCGCGGCCAGGACGTGGGAGAAGTAGAGCGTGCTGAACGGGAGCAGCAGCGAGCCGAGCCCCAGCATCATGGCGGCCGCGGTGCCGCGCCCGGGCTCGTGGCCCTCCGCGAACGTGGCGAGCAGCCACAGCAGGAGCGCGCCCGGGACGAGGCACGTGAAGACGACGAGCAGGTGGATGACATGGCGGTCATCCGTCCCCGCCGTCACCCCGGTCGCGCGGGCCAGCCGGTAGAACGGGACGCCGAGCAGCGAGAGGCCGGGGGCCTTGTCGGAGTAGAAGTGGCCGCGGAACACCCCGCGGTCCCCGGTCGACTCGGCGTAGGCGTCGATGATCGGTGTGCCGGCGTCGAAGGCGCGCGTCTGCGCGTAGTGCGACGTGTCGTTCCAGCCGAGCGGCTGCACCAGTGCCGCGCAGGCCAACGCGAGACAGAGAATCGGCAGCTTCGCCCTGAGCCCACGCGCCCGCACCGCGGCCGAGGCTACCGGCTCGGCACGCCAGGGCGCGGGAGTCTCTGGGCCAAGTCTCAGCCTTTTCGGAGGCTGCGGTCCGATGGTGAGCGCCGTACCCATCCCCACGACCCACAGGAGCACCATGTTCGACGTACGTTCCAACCTCATGACGGTGGCCGCCATCGCGGCCGCGGCGGTCGGCGGCGGCGCGATCGCCAACGCCGCCGCGTCCGGCAGCACGAGCACCGCCCCGAAGTCGCAGTCGCGACCCCAGGCGCCGACCCAGCGCCACACGGTCGGAGGCCGCACCGAGCAGCCCCTGACCGGCGACACGGAGAGCAAGGTCCGCGCCGCGGCGCTGGCCAAGGCGCCGGGCACCGTCGAGCGCGTCGAGACCAACGTGGACGGCAGCGCTCCCTACGAGGCGCACATCCGCAAGTCCGACGGCAGCGAGGTCGAGGTCCAGGTCTCCAAGGACTTCACCGTCAGCGCGGTGAACGCCATGGGCGGCCCGGACGGTCGCCACCCGTAGCGGACGTCGCCCGCGGCTAGCGCCCGCGCGGGCGGGTCTTGACGATCCGGACCGAGAAGTCCGTCATCCAGAGCACGGGCAGGCCCCGGGTCCGGTACGTGACCATCAGGCGGATGGCCACGGCCTTGGGCTTCTTCAGGCCGCGCGTGAGCTGGCGGACCGCCGCGCGGGACAGTCGCACGCGGACCCGGACACGCTGTCCCGCGCGGACCCGGACGTGACGCCGGGCCAGCGGCGCCACCAGACCCGAGGTCGACGTGGCTGACGACACGGCGAGCGGGCGCCGGTTGCGGCGGTAGTCCAGGAAGACCACGTAGTCCTTGATCGCCGTCCCCAGATGCCCGATCCAGATCTGCCGCTTGTCCGCGATCGGCGCCTTGTAGAGGCCGAAGTAGGCGGGCAGGAGCCCAGGGGCGTTGAGCGTCGAGACGTCACTGTCGAGGCCCGCGACGCGCGCGCCCGCATCGGCCAGGGAGAACTCGCGGTCGATGACGAGATTGGACCGGGACATGTACGTGGCCGTGTCGTGGCGGAGGATCTGCTGCGCCTGGATCGGCGAGTACTCGTCCTTCAGGTTGGCGGCGAGCATGCTGGGCGCCCAACGCGCGAACTCGGCCTTCAGCGCGCTGACCTTGGTGCGCCTGAAGTCGGCCACCACCGCGTCGATCTGGCACGTCGTGGGTGGCCGCGCCTTGACCGCCAGCGGCCGGTTCGCATTCGGACAGCCGACCGTGACGTCGACCTCCCCGACGCCGGTGGCGGTGTTGAGCGTCCCCTGCCGCGCCGTGGGCGGGATCGAGCACTGGCCGAGGATCGTGCCCGTCCCCCCGCAGACGACGATCGGGTTGTTGGCCCCCGTGCAGGGAGGCAGGATCGTCCCGGTGCCACCGCAGACCTGGGGAATGTTCGGGCGCGGCAGGTTGCAGACGGGCAGGATCGTGCCCGTGCCGCCGCAGGCCGCCACGTAGTTCGTGCGCGGGGCGCAGGCCTGCAGGATCGTCCCGCTGGGCCCGCACACCGTGGGCAGCGTGACCGGGAAGTAGCACTGGGGCAGGATCGTCCCGCTGGGCCCGCACACCCCCGGCCCCCCGTTCGGGTCGGCGCAGGTCACGAGCAGCGTCGTCGCGTTCAGGCACTCCGGACGGGTGCTCGGGCGCTGCCAGTAGTTGGGCGGCCCGGTGCCGGTGGGCGGCCCGCTGCCGCCCGGCGGTGGGTTGCCGGTGGGCGGCTGGGATCCGGGCGGCAGCTCGCCGGTCGGCGAGAACCCCGCGGCGCTCGAGCGCACCGCCGTCGCGGTGCCCGGTGGGACGGTGAGCGCCCAGCTGAGTCCCGCCGCGTTGTCCACGAAGCTGGTGCACTGGCCGCAGTCGTTGGGGAACGGGACGTGCTGGGAGATCTGGTTCCACACGTTCGAGTAGGTGTTCTCGGTGAACGTTGCGCCGGGCGACTGGGGCGTCCACACCTCGACGCGCCCGGCGGGGGAGTTGTTGGCGTTTGCCGAGCAGCCCACGGCGTTGTTGGCGGTGGAGAACCCGTAGCCCTTGTCCGACCCCTGCAGGTAGCAGTCGCCGGCGCGATACAGCACGATGTCCTTCGGGTTCCCGCCGGTGTTGTCGAAGGTGATCTGGGTGCCGTAGGACTCCTGGCCGGCCACGTAGGAGTCCGTCTGGGTGATCTGGATGCCCGTGGCGCCGAGGCCCACCGTGGTCGTGACCTGTCGCGGGTCGTCGGTCGTGCCGGATCCCGTCGGGGGCGGCTGGCTCACCTCGGTGAAGGGGGTCCGGGTGCCGAGCGCCGTCGTGGCCGTGTTGCCGTGGCTCGCGAAGTCCGGCGTGAACAGGACGCCGTCGACGAACACGAAGGTCCCGCAGTCGCCGGGCGTGGCCCCGGACGGGAAGAATTCGAAGACCGAGTCGCCGGTGTGCGCGGTCTGGCACGAGAGGTCGGCACCGATCGCGACCTTGGTCAGGGGTCCGGCCGGCAGCCCGATGTCCTGGTAGGCGGTGGCGGCCGGCGCGCTGGAGGCCGGGACCGAGAACAGGAGCGCCGCCAACACGAGCGTCGCTCTGAGGCGTCCATGCCTCGTGGGAACCCTCTTCACACGCCGACCCTACGCGCGCGGCGGCCATATGCCAACCCCGGCATACGCAGAAATGACGTATGCGATCGGAGACCTGGCATCGTGCCCCGGGACACCGACACGAGGAGCATGAGATGCCGTTCGAGCAGTACCACGAACCCGCCGGGGAGCTCAGCGCTCAGACACGCACGTTCGCTCGGATGGTGGCGTCGCTGATCGAGGAGGCCGAGGCGATCGGATGGTACGAGCAGCGCATGTCGGTCGAGCCCGACGCCGAGGCGAAGGCGATCATGGCGAACGCGCAGCTGGAGGAGTTCAAGCACTTCGGGATGGACCTGGAGTTCCTCCTGCGCCGGACGCCCGACTGGCGCACGGCCCTGAAGGAGATCCTGTTCACCGAGGGCGACATCGTCGAGCGCGGCGAGCAGGCCGAGCAGGACCTGGACCTGGGCTAGCGGCCCCGAAGCGGCCGGCTCGTTATGGTCAGCCGCCCTTGGCCGGACCCGACGTCACGCTGCTCGTGTGCACCCGGGGGCGTGCGACTTTGCCCGCCGCGCTCGACTCGGTCGCGCGCCTGGACGTCCCGCCGGACGCGCGGGTGGAGGCGGTGGTGGTCGACAACGGGGCCGGCGCGGCGGCCGCGCACGCCGTCGCCGCGCTGCGCGAGCGGGCGCCCTCCATGGCGGTGCGGTTGCTCGACGAGCCGCGCCGCGGCGTCGCGCACGCGCGCCGGCGGGGGATCGCCGCCGCCGCGGGCGAGCTGATCGCGTTCGTCGACGACGACTGCGTGCTCGAGCCCGACTGGCTGCGCCAGGTCGTGGAGTTCGCGGCCGACCACCCACGCGCCGGAGTCGTCGGCAGCCGCAACGAGCTGCGCTGGGAGCGCGAGCCCTCGCCGCTCGCGCTGGCCTACGGCGAGAGCTTCGCCCGGCAGGACTGGGGCCCGACTCCGTTCCGTCTCGCCCCCGACGACCCGCGCTGCCCGTGCGGCGCGGGCCTGGTCCTGCGCCGCGAGGCGGTCCTGGACAGCGGCTGGCTGGCCCGGGGCAGCCTGCGGGGCCGCCACCCGCGGCGGGCGGGCGCGGGCGAGGACACCGAGGTGGCGCTGATGGTCCGCGCCGCGGGCTGGGAGGTGTGGTACGCGCCCGCGCTGCGCGTGCGCCATCTCGTGACCGCGGAGCGGACCAGCGTCCGCCACATGCTCTGGCTGCACCACGGCTTCGGGCGCGCGGAGATCTACCTGCGCCTGCTCGCGCGCGGGCTGCCGCTGGACCGGCGCAATCGCCGGCTCGGCGTGCGCTGGGCGCTGGGCGAGCTGGCGAGCGTGCTGCGCCGGTTCCCGCGCGGCTTCGTGCGCCACCGCGACGAGCGGCCCACGTGGCTCATCCGCCTGGCGTGGGCCGTCGGCTGCCTGAACGGAGCCGCCGCGCTGCTCGTGCGAGGCCGCGTGGACTGACGTCCGCGAAGGCGTGGGCGAACAGGGTCCGGACCTCGGGGTCCAGCGCGGCATAGAGGTCCTCGTCGAGGTTGAACCGCACGTCGCCGTAGTCGTGGCTCTCGGCCGCGCGGAAGAAGGCCATCGTCAGCATCGTGCGCGGCTCGTCGGTCCGGTTGACGGTTCCGCGGTGCAGCAGCCCGGGGTCGCGCACGAGCACGTCGCCCGGCTCGAGCGTCACGCGCCGCGAGGGCAGCGCCGCGGCGAGCGCCTCGGCGCGCGGGTTCTCGCCGTCCTGGACGTCGTCGTCGAACCCGGCCGCGGCCAGCACGTCGTTGCGCCACAGATGCCCGCCGGAGTACCAGACCTCGAGCGGCCCGTTGTCCAGCCCGCAGCGGCCGACCGGCACGTTGACCACCAGCGCCCGGGGCTCCCAGCGCTCGCCGGCGCCGAGCTCACGGTGCGGCGCCTGCGTCAGCGCCCCGCGCAGGCAGGTGTCGCTGGACACGAACTTGCAGTAGAGGTCCTCGCCGAGGGAGAAGCGCAGCAGGGCCATGGCGAACGGGTTGGCGACGATCCAGGGGTCGCTCAGCGAATCGCGCAACTTCGGGAAGATCCGCCAGCGATGGTTTCGCTCCCAGAACACCGCCTGCGTCTCGCGCGCCACCTGGTACCAGCCGTCCCCGTCCCGGCTGGCGAAGCAGTCGTCGCGGATGCGCTCGAAGTCGGCCTGGAGCGCGGTGGCCCGGGCCTCGGGGATCGCCCCGCGCAACACGACCCACCCGCGCGTGTGGAGCAGGAGGAGGGCCTCGCGGAACGTCTCCTCCTCCAGCGTACGGGCCGCGCGTTCGGCGGCGGAGATCGCGACGGGGCGCTCCTCGGCGGCGGTGAAGGCGTCCATGCGTGAGGAGATGCAACCCATCGAAGGGGCCGGAGTCAAACCGCTCGTCTCGGTGGTCACAACGCTGACCGTGCCCCGGCGGCGGGTGCTGCACTGCCTGCGCAGCTGGACCGAGAACCAGCGCGTCGACGGGGACGTCGAGCTGGTCGTCGCCGTGGGCGACGGGCGCGGGCGGCTGGGACGGCGCGTGCGCGACGCCCTGCGCCCCGGCGACCGCGTTCTGCGGGTCCACGGGGCCAACGAGATGGCGCAGTACGACGCGGCCGCGCGCGCGGCGCGGGGCGAGTGGCTGCTGTTCACCGAGCCCCATGTCGAGGCGCTGCCGGGGTGCGTGGCCGAGCTGCTCGACCACGTCCGCGCGCACGGCCTGGCCGGCGCCTGCGTGCACACGCTGGCCCAGCCCGAGCACTCGCGCGCGGCGCGCATGGAGGCGCGGATGTTCCAGAGCGAGGCCGCCGAGTGGACGCGCGACGGCGACTGGCGCAAGTTCACCAAGCGCGGCCTGCTCGTATCGCGCGCGGCGTACCTCGACGCGGGCGGGCTCGACGGCGCGCTCGGGCGCTTCGCCGAGACCGCGCTGGCGCGCGCCCTGCACGAGCGCGGGCACCGGCTGGGCTACGCGCCGGGCGCCCGCGTCCAACATCAGAACTCCACGGACCTCGGCGAGCTCGTCACCTACGTGTGGGACTACCGCCGGCAGGCCGCGGCCGGCGATGGCGCCGCGCTTCGAATGGCCGCGGCCGGCCGGGACGGGGCGCCGGTCGAACGCGCGGTGCTCGACGACGCGCTGCGGGTCGCGCTCGCGCGCCGCGGCGAGCCCGGCTGGCGGGCGCTGGCCGGCCGCCTGGCCGCGCTGCGCGTCGCGCTGGCGCTGGGGCCGCGGGCCGGACGCGCGCTCGGGGCGTGGGCGCCCGCGCGGCGTGCCGCGGGCGCGTGGCTGCGCTTCCACCACCCGCTCGGGGACGACGAGCGGACCTACGCCGCCTACCGCGAGCTGTGGCAGACGGTGGGCGACCTGGCGGCGGCCACCCGGCGCGAGGGCGCGGGTCCGTGGGGACTGCACGAGCCCGAGTCCCTCGACGGGACACCGTTTCGCTGGAGCGACGCCGTGGCGCGGTTGGACGTCGACGGACCCGGACCGGTCGCGATCGACCACCTCGGCGTGCGCCCCGTGTCCCCCGCCGACGTCCTCGTCTACCGCGGCGCGTCGCGCCTGGAGCCGGTGGCCGGCGAGTGCACGCCGACGCGCCTGGTGTTCGACGGCGCGGGGGACGCCACGGGCCCCGTCACGCTCGTGTGTCCGCCGCTCCCCACCGGAGACGGCCCGGAGCGACGGACCCTCGGCCTGCCGATCGTGGCTGTCAGCCGGGGGTGAAGGTCCAGCGCAGCAGCAGCTCGAGGCCGTCGATGGCGTTGCTCTCGGGCCGCGGCTCGCCGATCCGCGTGAAGGGGTAGTAGAAGGTGGTCACCGCGGACCCCTGCGCGAAGCCGAAGTGCCGCCCCTCGGTGAACAGCGGCAGGCTGCCCGGCCCCAGGGCGGTGAGCCCGATCACGTCGAAGAACGCGCGGCCGTCGGGGCGGCGGTAGGCCTGCACGCGCAGGTTGGTCGTCCGGACCGTCACGGCGTTGCGCCGCGGCCGGAAGATCGGGCCGAGGTAGCGGGCGGTGCAGCAGCTGTAGTTCGTCGTCTGACCCTCGGGGTCGAACTGGAGCGAGCCCGTGAAGATCGTCAGGCGAAGCCGTGCCGGATTGGGGCCCGAGCGCACGCTGTAGCCGCGGACGCGCCCGTTGCGCGGGACGCCCGCCCAGTTGCGGTTCGACCCGATGCGGCCGTTGCTGCGCAGACTGCACGTCGTCTGGCCGGTCGGCTGGAGCTCGGGCTGGTTGGTGAAGACGTTGGGGCGCAGCGCCGACTCGCAGCCGAAGCCCGCGTTGGACGGGCGACCGAGCGAGCTGCCCATCGTGGCCGCTCCGGCGCCCGCTGGAAGGAGAAGGGCCGCAGCGACGAGGGTCGCGACGGCCGGCGGCAATCCGTGCACGCCGCCGACTATAACCGGCGCTCACGGGCTCGCCGCGCCGACCTCCACGACCTGCTGGAAGGTCGGCCGGTTCTGCCACGGGATCAGCGGCTGGGTGACTCCCCCGATCGGCCGGAACCAGATCGAGTCGTAACACGCCTGGTCGCCGGCGCGTCCGGCGGCGCCGCAGACGGCGTCGCCGCCGTAGGTCTGGCTCGCCGGCTCGGCCAGCGCGTCGCGCAGCGAGGCCTCCAGCGCGGCCCGGCAGCGGGCACGGGAGCCGCCGCCGCAGTAGACGCGCGACCAGCCGCGCCGGTCCCCGGTGCGCAGCAGGCGGCGCAGGTCGGCCAGCGCGTAGCCATGCCAGCCGTCCTGCCAGCTCGAGCCGAGATGATCGCCGTGGTTGTTGGGCAGGTTGGCCACCTCGTTGACGCGCTCGATGGCGGCGAACAGCGGCTTGCCCAGCGCGGGCTCGAACTGCGCGTGCATCCAGCGCGGCCACCAGGCGTCGAACAGGGCGATCGCGTCGGCGTGCTCGTAGTGCCCGTCGCGGTCGCGGTCGATGCGGTGCGAGCCGTCGGCGACCCACGCGGCCAGGCGGTCGGCGGCGGCGCGCACGGCCGGGTCGGCGGGGCGGCCGAGCAGCCTCAGCGCCAGGGGCAGCACGCGGTCGGCGCGCAGGTCGACGGTCGCGGCGTCCTCCATCGCCGTCACGAGCTCGGGCAGGGTGGTCCGGCGCGACCCGGCCACCAGCTTGGCCACCCGGTCCGAGAGCAGCTGGGAGCGGTAGGCCGGGCCGTAGCCCCAGTTCTCGTCCGCGGCGGCGTATCCCCGCGCCTGCTTGTTGTTCCAGTCGGCCGACCATGCCAGGTCGACTAACTGAGGGTGCTGCGAGCGCGGGGTGAACGCCGTCAGGGAGAGCCGGGCCGGGTCGTAGCCGCGCCACTCGAACTGGGGGCGGCCGAGGATCGGGAGGTCGGGGTCCGTCCCGGGGGCGCGCCGCGGGTTGTAGCCGGCGTTCTGGTAGGCGATGTGGTGCGCGTCGACGTAGAACCAGTTGAACGTGTAGCCGATCAGCGACGCCGCCCTCTGGAAGTCCTGGGGACCGCGGATCCGGTTGGGGTCGTTGAAGTACGCGAACGCCAGGCCGGAGTCGGGCTCGTGCCCGTAGGTCGCGCGCAGGCGCGTGAACGCGACGGGGCGGCCGTGGACGGTGGCCCGGCCCACGACGAGGCCCAGGCGCGTGCGCTCGGTGACCAGGGTCTCCGTCCCCGCCGGGGTCGAGTCGGCGGCGCTGGGCTCCCAGGAGTTGCGGCGCTCCAGCGACTCGATGGGCCGGCAGGCCCCGCGGTCGCGGTAGTGCTTGGAGGTGACCTTCGGCCGGGACCCGTCCGGCTCGCACAGGTCGACCGCGAATGTGTCGACGATGTCCTGCGCCGACGTCGTCGCGCTCCACGCGTAGTCGCGTCCGTGGCCGATCTGGACGTAGAGGTTCACGCCCGGGAACGCGACCCCGCGGGCCGAGATGCCCGGAGCCTGGACCTCCTGCTCCATCAGCGCCTGCGGCGCGAAGTAGCCCGTCTGGGGACCGAACACGGCGAGCGGGCGCCCGGTCGCCGACTCACGCGCCGAGACGAGGATCGCGTTGGACATCGCCGCCGGGAACGCGCGCGGCGACGGCGGCGCCCCGGGCGCGAGCGGCACGCGCTGGGTGCCCGACCCGCTGCCCGCGACCTGGACGTCGGAGGTGGTGACGCTGCCGGCGTCGGGGAGCGCGCGGCCACGGGTCCGGCCCGTGCGGCGCGGGTAGGCGAACCGCCGCCCGTGGACCGTGGTGGGCGCCGCGGGATCGTCGGCGAAGCGGAAGTCGCGCCAGGCCCGCCGGCCCCGGACGGCGCCGAAGCGCTGCTTGGCCGCCTCGAGGACGTTCGCGGACGCGAGCTCGCCTCCCCCGCCGACGCCCAGGATGGCGCCGACCACGAGCGCGGTGGCGATCGTGTCCGTCCCCCTCCAGTCGTCGGGACCCTGCGGGCGACCGATCGCGGCGTACTCGCCGGGCATCTTCGTCACGTCCAGGCGCGCCTCGGCGATGTAGTGGTTGATGCCGGCGACGTACTGGTCGAGGTCCCCGCGCAGCAGCGCGGCCTCGCGCTCGAACCCCGGCCGCGGCGAGTCGATCTGGCTCTGGAGGTCGGCCTCCGTGTAGGGGGCGACGGTCCACACGAGGTGGTCGAACGCCCGGTTGCCGGGGGACCCGCCGGCGAACGACGCGAGCTGGCCCCGTCCGACGTGGCGAAACACGTCGAGGAAGAACAGCCGGTCCTCGGCGGTCGCGTAGCCCGTGCCGAACATCGCGCCGGCGCGGGTCGTCCCGTAGATGTGCGGGACGCCGCGGCGGTCGCGCACGATCGTCACGTCGTCGCGCGGGCGCTCGGTGCGCGCGACGTCCTGCGGCCTGACGCCGAAGCCCGCGTCCTTGAAGTGGTCAAGCGCGGTCTGCGGAGTGGCGTACAGGAGATCGCGATAGGCGGCGAGCTGGTCGTCGTTGTTGGGCGGCCGCGTGCCCGTGGCCAGGAAGGCGCCGAGCTGGACGGCGTTGGCCAGGCCGTTCTGGCCCGGCGGCAGGATGTTGCGAAAGCCGCCGGCGTCGGGCGGCGAGGTCTGCGCCCGCGCGGCGACCGGCGCCACCGCGAGAAGCGCCGCGGCCAGCAGTGCGCGGAGAGCTCTAGCCATCGCCGAGGAATCTATCCGCCCTCCCAACGCGAAAGCGCCCCAGCTGGGGCGCTTCCACGGCGTCCTGCCCCCGATGGGCAAGTCTTGTGTCTTCGACGCGGGACCGCCTACGGCCCGGCCCCGTGCGGATCGGTGCGGGCGTCGCGGACGAGGTCCGCCAGCGAACGTCTCATCGACTCCAGCGCGTCCTCCGCTCGTCGGGAGCGCGCCTCCAGGCGGGTGACCTCCTGGCGCAGCCAGGCGTTCTCGACGTCGGGCTCGGCCGAGTTCCCGTTGGTCGATCCGAGGGTGGGTCCGTGATCTTGATGGTGGCTCATGGCGTCTCCTGTTGGGAGTTGGCTTGGGCGGCCGAGTAGACGGTCCGATCCCGGCCGTCGTGCTTGGCCCGGTACAGCGCGCGGTCGGCGCGCGCGAGCACCTCGCGCGGCGATTCGAAGCCGTCCCACCGGGCGATGCCCGCCGAGCAGGTGTGCGGCGCGGGCATGGCGCCGCGCAGCCGGTCGGCGACGTGCAGGGCCTCGTGCTCGTCGCACTCGGGAAGCAGCACGACGAACTCCTCTCCCCCGTAGCGCGCGATCAGCGCACTGCGCGCCAGGAAGTCCGTGACCCGTAGCTCCGTGCGCCAGCGGGCGGTGACCTCCTTGAGCAGGACGTCGGCCGCCGGGTGGCCGCGCTCGTCGTTGACCGCCTTGAAGTGGTCGAGGTCGACGATCACCACGCACATCGGGCTGTCGTGACGGCTCGCGCGCTCGAGCTCGCGGTCCAGCTCGGCGTCCAGGGCCCGCCGGTTGGGGAGCCCCGTCAGCTCGTCCGTGAGCGCCAGGCGGGTGACGGTGGCCAGACGGGTCTCGAGGCCCTTGCGGGTCGGGCGGGCGCGCAGGTCCGACGCGGCTATCTTCACGCGATTGAGGTAGCTGGACCGCATCGCGTTCAGCCGGCGTGCGGTCCGAGCACGAACACCTCGACGCCGAGGTCGGGGTCGATCTGGTTGTCGCTCATGAACCCGACCACGGGGCGCCCGGTCAGCTCCTCGACCTGGCGGCTGACCTCGATGCGCATGACGTCCTGCCAGCGCCGGCGCAGGTCGAGCACCGCCCGCTCCTCGCCGGCCTCCACCAGGCTGCGCTCGCCCACGGTGAGGGTGTCCTGGAGCACCACGAAGACGCTGTCGTCGCCGAGCGTCGTCTTGGCGTGGGTCGGTCCGCGACCGGTGACCTGCGTCAGCGTGTGGACGACGGTGTCGGAGATCGCCGCAGCCAACTCGCCACCGCGAAGGCGCTGCTGGGTGGAATGGGTGATGAGGGCCCTCCTTGGTCTTCGCTCCCCCCGGCCGAAGCCGTCGGACGCGAATCCCCTAGATAGGGCGAACCAGATGTCCCCTGGTGGGGTGGTCCACCGGGGCGGAGGCCAAGCGTCGGCCAGTCAGCGTTCGGCTCGTCGGCTGTTCAGCGACCGTCCGCGCACAGTGTAGCCGTCCCGGACCCGCTTCACATAACGATCTTCGAAATGACGGAGGGCCGGGGCGGGGCCCTAGCAGGTCGCACCCCGACCCATCCCCCACGACCCTACTCGCTGCGTGCGTACGCGTGTACGCGATGGTCTCAGCCGCCGCGCGCCCGCAGGTGGCGCAGCGCCGACCCGGCCGCGTTGAAGCCGTTCATCCCGTGGACTCCGGCGCCGGGCGGCGTGGCGGCCGAGCACAGGAACACGCCGGCGATGCCGGTGTCGTACGGATCGAGCGCGAGGCGGGGGCGGATCAGCACCTGGACCGGCGTGTTGGCGCCGGTGATGATGTCGCCGCCGATGTAGTTGGCGTTGCCCGCGGCGATCTCGGCGGTCGGCGTGACCGCCGTCGCCACGATCCGCTCGCGCAGGCCGGGCGCGAAGCGCTCGATCTGGCCCAGCAGGGCCTCGGTCGCGTCGCCGTCGAAGCCGTTGGGGACGTGGGCGTAGGACCACACCGGGTGCACGTCGCCCGCCGAGCGCCCCGGGTCGGCCAGGTACTGCTGGGAGACCAGCACGAACGGGCGCTCGGGCATGCGGCCGCGGTTGACGTCGCGCTCCGCGGCCACGATCTCCTCGAACGCGCCCGCGGCGTGGACGGTCCCGGCGCGCCGGCACGCCTCGTTGGTCCACGGCACGCCGCCCTCCACCGCCAGGTCGACCTTGAAGGCCGCCGGGCCGTGCCGGTAACGGCGATACGCGCGCGCGACGCGGGCCGGCAGACGGTCACCGACGATCTCCACCACGCGGCGCGGCGCCAGGTCGAGCACCACGACGTCGCCGGGCGCGAGCTCGTCCAGCGACCCCACCCGGACGCCCGTCTCGATCGTCCCTCCGAGCTCGCCCAGCTTCGAGGCCAGCGCGCCGGTGATCGCCCCGGACCCCCCGCGCGCCACCGCCCAGCCGAAGGCGTGGCAGGCGCAGATCAGGGCGACGCCCACGGACGAGCTCATCGGCCGGTTCAGGGGGCTGACGGCGTGCGCGGCGACGCCCCCGAACAGCGCCCGGGCCCGCGGCCCCCGCCACGCGCGGGCCAGGACGGTGGCCGGGGTGGCGGCGGGGATCCCGAAGCGCACGAGGCTCAGCGGGTGGCGCGGCGGGTGGAGCACCGGGCGAAACAGGTCGTCGCACAGCGCCTCGAAGGACTCCGACGGACGGCCGAACACCCGCCGCCAGGCGCGGCCGTCCTCCCCCAGCGCCGCCTCGGTCGCGCCGAGCGAGCGCAGCATGACGCCGGCCGTCCCGTCGTCGAGCGGGTGCGCGAGGTCGACCTCCGGCCAGCACCACTCCAGCCCGTGGCGCTCCAGCTCCAGCGAGCGCAGAAACGGCGAGCCGACGGCCATCGGATGGACCGCCGAACACACGTCGTGGACGACGCCGGGCAGTGTGAGCTCGGCGCTGCGCGCGCCGCCGCCCACCGTGTCGTTCGCCTCCAGCACGGTCACCTCCACGCCCGCGCGCGCGAGCGCGACGGCGCACGCCAGGCCGTTCGGCCCGGCGCCGACCACGGTGGCGCGGCTCACGCGACGGGCGTGCGCCCGGCCGGGGCCTTGCCCGTGCGCGTCACCTCGACCGGGAAGTCGAAGGACCCCTCCAGCCACGGCCCGCGGCGGACCATCTCGGCCACGTCGATCCAGCCCTCCTCCACCAGGCCGGTCGCGGCGTCGTGGATCCGGTAGTGCTGGCGCTGGACGTGCGCGGGCTGGGACTCCAGCATGACCACCCGCAGGTCTCCGGGCTCGAAGCTCATCCGCTCGCGGACCGCGTCGAGCAGCTGCTCGTCGTGGAAGTGCCCCTCGCCGAAGTTCCAGCCGGTGACGATCCCCGAGATCACCTCGCCCTCGCGCACGAAGTAGTCGTCGATGTCGCCGTCCACCGCGCGCGCGCACAGGGCGTTCAGCGCGCGACCGTGGCTGTGGATGGCCCGGAACGCCAGGCCCTTCTCGAGGATGTAGTTCGCCGTATCGGCGTCGTAGATCTTGGTCAGCTGCTCGACGGCGACCGGGGCGACCTTCTCGATCTCGCGGTCGAAGCGCCCCTCGGCGTCGGTGGCCTTGCGAAACAGCCACATGCTGGTCGCCCAGTTGCCCGCGTAGTAGCGCATGGACAGCAGGAACGAGACCAGGTCGGGGCGCAGGTTGCCCACCACCGGCATGACCACGCCGACCAGCGCGAGCACCGCCCACAGCAGCGGGTTGTCGAGGTTGGACATGGGGACGTCGCCGTAATGGCCGAACAGGAACAGCAGCCCGAAGATCATGAAGAGGTTCCACTCCATCGGGACGCCCATGGCGAACGTGGAGAAGATGTGGATGTGGAAGGCGAGCATCCCGATCAGGGCGAGCTTGCCGACGGTCCCGCCGTTCGTGACCAGCAGCAGGAGCGGGAACGTGAACTCGACCGCGGTGCCCAGATGGGCGCCGAAGGCGGCCTGGCGTGACGGGCGCAGATCCTCCGGGTGGTCGCGGTAGAGCTTGGCCTTCATCTTGCGCGAGCGGTTCCACGGCGTGTTGCTCACCATCACCTGGATCACGTACGGGAAGTGGCGGTTGAGCTTGGACGACGCGGCGCCCCACCAGATGAAGAAGAACACGAGCTGCCAGGCGGGGATCAGGTTCTTGGCCGGGAACAGCGAGACGAGCAGGACGAACCCGTAGACCTCGGGGCGCGCGGCCAGGAACGGGACCTTGTCGCGCAGGCCGAGCAGCGCCAACAGGCCGAGCAGGACGGCGATCGCGGTGGTGTCGAGCAGGACGCCCTTCGGGTCGCCGCCCGAGACGAGCAGGTAGACGGCGGCGGCCAGCACCGCCGCGTAGAGGGCGACGTCCACCACGGTGCGCCGGGTGCCGCGGGTCAGTGGGAGCCGGCCCCGGAACGGCGGCAGCCGCACCGTCCCCGGGCGCAGCCAGTACAGGACGCCGCCGATGGGCGGCGAGAAGCGCAGCGCCAGCGGCATCGAGCCCGAGCCCAGGCCGAGGATCTCCCACATCAGCGTCCACACGGCGAGCTTCTGGAAGACGATCGGCCGGTACCACCAGTCGCCGATGTCCCCGAGCCCGCCGATGCCGGGCGTCGTGGCGGCGACGATCAGGAAGCCGGCGGCGACGTAGACCACCAGCTTCACGGCGTAGAGCAGGTACACGGCGCCGGGCGTCCCGAAGCCGTTGACCGCCCAGTCCTGCGCGTTCGCCTTCAGGCGCGCGAGGTACGGCTTGGCCTTCCACTCCTCGAGGTCGAACGGCGGCGGCGACGGCTGCAGGAAACCCATGACCCGCGGGCGACTCTAACCGGTGCCGGAGCCGGCGGGGCGTTCAGGCAATCGTCAGGAACGGCGGCGCGATAATCGATGCGTGACCGAATTCTCCCTGCTCGTGGTCGAGGACGATTCCGATCTGCGCGGCGTGCTCGTCCGCGGGCTGCGGGAGGAGGGGTTCCGGGTCAGCGCGCACGGGACGGGGCACGGGGCGCTCGCCGAGGCGCGGCGCGCGGCGCCGGACGCGCTGGTCATCGACATCGGCCTTCCCGACGCCGACGGGCGCGACGTCTGTCAGGCGCTGCGGGC
The DNA here is from genome assembly GCA_033856025.1 of Solirubrobacteraceae bacterium. GTDB lineage: Bacteria > Actinomycetota > Thermoleophilia > Solirubrobacterales > Solirubrobacteraceae > AC-38. The sequence goes on from JAWVFQ010000037.1 coordinate 204,415, forward strand.
CGAGGGGGTCGACGCGCCCGTTCTCTTCCTCACCGCGCGCGACGCCGTGACGGACCGGCTCTCGGGCTTCGGCGCCGGCGGCGACGACTACGTCACCAAGCCGTTCGCCTTCGCCGAGGTGGTGGCCCGGCTGCGCGCGCTGCTCAAGCGCGCCGGCGCGACTGGAGAGGTCGAGGTGGGCCCGCTGCGGCTGGACCCGCTGACCCACGCCGTGGTGTCGCGCGACGAGAGCGTTCCCCTGACGCCTACGGAGTTCCGCCTTCTCGCGGCGCTCGCCGCGCGGCCCAACGGCGTCGTGCGCCGGCGCGAGCTCGTCCAGAGCGCGTGGCCGGAGGGCGCGATCGTTCACGACAACACGCTCGACGTGTACATCGGGCGCCTGCGGCGCAAGCTGGCGCAGCTGCCCGACGCACCCGCGCTGACGACGAACCACGGCGTGGGATACCGGCTGGGATGAGGCGGTGGCTGACGAACAGCCTGCGCGGCCGGCTCGTCGTGGTCGTGGTGCTCGGCGCCGCGGTCACCCTGGGGGCGCTGACGGCCGGCTTCAACCTCGTGCTGTCGGACAGCCTGGACCGCGACGCCCGCGACGTCGTGCGGGCCCGCGCGACCGCGCTGCTGGCCACGGTGGTCGCGACGCCACGCGGGGTGCGCGTTCGCGAGTCCCCCGACGACGGGGCCGCCGACGCCCAGAGCTGGGTGTTCGCGGGGCCCCGGCTGGTCGAGCGCCCCCGCTCCGCGCCCGCGGCGAACCTGCGTGCGGTGCGCACGCTGGCGGGCGGGCCGGCTCGGTTCCTGGACGTCCACGCCACCGACACACGCTTCTACGCGGTACCGATAGTCCGCAGCGGGCGCCGGGTGGGGACGCTGGTGACCGGCGTCTCCCTGGCCCCGTACGAGCATTCGGTCCACCTGGCCCTGCTGGCGTCCATCGTCTTCGCGCTGGCGTCCCTGGCCGGGGTCGCGCTGGCCGCCGTCTGGATCGTGGGCCGCGCGCTGCACCCCGTGGCCCGCATGACCGCCGACGCGTCGGACTGGAGCGAGCACGACCTCGACAAGCGCTTCCTGCCCGGTGAGCCCCACGACGAGCTCACGCGGCTGGCCGCCACGTTCGACGGCCTCCTGGACCGCCTCGCCGCGGGGCTGCGGCGCGAGCAGAGCTTCTCGGCCGAGCTGTCCCACGAGCTGCGCACGCCGCTCGCGCGGCTCGTGGCCGAGACCGACCTCGCGCTGCGCCGCGAGCGGACGCCCCGCGAGTACCGCGACGCCCTGGAGGCGGTCCAGCGCGCCGCGCGGCAGATGGACCGCACCCTGGAGACGCTCATCGTCGCCGCCCGCGCGCAGGCTGACCTCCAGCGCGGGACGAGCGACGCCGTCGACGCGGCCCGCCGCGCGGTGGCCGTGACGGCCGAGCACGAGGCCCGCGACGACGTCGCCGTCACGGTCGCCGCGCCCCCCTCCCCTCTCCGCGTCGGCGCCGACGCCGACCTGGTCGAGCGCATCCTGGCGCCCCTGGTGGAGAACGGCGTGCGCCACGCCACCACCCGCGTCGTCGTCGAGGTCCACTCCGACGGCGGCCGCGCGGTCTTCGTCGTGGCCGACGACGGGCCGGGCGTGGCCGAGGACGACCAGGCGCACATCTTCGAGCCGGGCGTGCGCGCCGGCAACGGCTCGGCGCGTCGCGACCATCCGGGAGCCGGCCTGGGACTTCCGCTGGCGCGCCGCCTCGCCCGCGCCGCGGGCGGCGACGTGGAGTGCGTGGCCACGCCGCGCGGCGGGCGCTTCCGGGTGCGCCTGCCGCGCGGCTGAGGCCTACGCGCCTACGAGGTCTCCTGCGACTGGGGCCGCAGCTCGCCGAGGCGATGGTCGCGCGGCCGGTGGTCGTGCGGCTCGTGGTCGTGCGCCCGCGCCTCCTCGGCCTCGATGACCTCGCGCGGCGTCTGGTCGCGCCTGGTCACGCTGAGGTAGACCACCAGGGCGAGGATCGTGCCCAGGAAGAGGAGGCTGGTCACGGTCGTGCCCAGGCCCAGGCCCCCGTCCGCGGTCGGCTGCGACAGGTAGTCGCCGATCGAGGCACCGAGGGGCCGGGTGAGGATGTAGGCGACCCAGAACGCGAGCACGGCGTTGAGGCCGAGCACCCGCCAGGCCGCCGCCACGAGCGCGATCAGTGCGGCGAAGCCGAGTGCCGAGACGCCGAAGCCGAGGTTGATCCGCTCGGCCGCCAGGTCGCCCGCCGCCGTGCCCAGCGCAAACGTGAACAGGATCGCGAGCCAGTAGAACGCCTCGCGCCGGGTCGTGAAGATCGTGTGGATCGACAGGGTGCGCTCCGACGCGTACCAGACGGCGAACACGATCGCGAGCACGACGGAGAACACGATGGTGGTGGTCTCCAACGCCACGCCGTAGTTGTCGGTCAGGTTGTCCGTGATGAGCGTCCCGACGATGCTCAGCAGGACGACGGCCAGCCAGTAGACCCCCGGCACGTAGCGGCGCAGGCGGAACTGGTAGGCCAGCACAAGGAGCAGCAGGGTGCCCATGATCCACGTGAGGTTGCTCAGCCCCAGGCTGAGCTTCTGGTCGAGGTTGTCCGCGGCCGTCTCGCCGACCGTCGTGCACAGGACCTTGATCACCCAGAAGTAGAGCGTGACCTCCGGGACCTTGTTGAGCATTCGTCTGGTCGTTGTGTTCATGGGCGGATTTGTGGCAGCCCGCAACTGAGCGACTCCTGAACGGCGGGCGTGCCGGGCGGCGCGGGCGGCTAGCCTCCCCGCGGCATGGACCTCGGGCTCTACAAGGCGCTCAACGGGTTCGCCGCGCACCACGACGCCTTCGAGGACGTCATGCGCTTCCTGGCGAACGACGCGCAGTACCTCTTCTTGGCGATCCTGGCCGCGCTGTTCTTCGCGCGCGGGAAATGGGCGTCGCGCAACGGCCGCCACGGCGTCGCGGCGGCCGGGTTCAGCGCGCTGCTGGCGCTGGGCGCTGCTCAGGTGATCAGCCACCTGTGGGAGCGCCCGCGGCCCTTCACCGCCCATCCCCACGACGCGCACCTGTTCGTCCCGGCCTCCCACGACCCCTCGTTCCCCAGCGACCACGCGACGGCGGCGTTCGCCATCGCGGTCTCGATCTGGCTGCGCCACCGGCGCGCCGGCTGGCTGGCCCTGGCCCTGGCCACCCTGGTGTCCGTGTCCCGCGTGGTGGTGGGCGTCCACTACCCCAGCGACGCCGTGGGCGGAGCGGCCCTCGGCGCGCTGGCGGCGCTGGTGTTCTGGGCGCCGCCGATCCGGGAGCCCCTGCACCGGCTGGCCGACTGGGCCGGCCGGACCTACGAGCGGGTCGCCGCCGGCCTGACGCGCCCTCTGCGCGACGCATAGCGCGGAAAGGTTGATCGCCGGCCGGTCGCGGTGAGAGGATCGCCCCAGCCAACCAAGGAGGGCTCATGTCTTTGACCGTGGATCGCGCTCGGCGCCTGGGCGGACTGGCCGGGATCATGTTCGTGGTGATCGCCATCGTGGCGTTCGTGCTGCCCGGGACCCCGCCCAAGGCGGACGAGGTGGCGAAGATCTCCACCTTCTTCGCCGACAAGCACGACCAGATCCTGGCCTCGAACTACGCCCTCGGCCTCGCCTTCATGTTCTTCCTGATCTTCGCGGGCGCGCTGCGCACGCACCTCGGCGCGGCGAGCGGCGACGGGCTGCGCCCCGGAGCGGTGCTGCTCGGCTCGGCGGCCGCGGCCGTGGCCCTCGTGGTGGCGGGAGCGGCCGTTCTCAACGGCGCGGTCTTCCACGTGGCGGGGACGACGCCCGACGCGAACCTCGAGCGCGCCCTCTACTACGTCTCCAGCGACCTCTTCCTGGCCTCGGGGTTTGCCTTCGCGGCCTTCTTCGTCGGCGCCGCGATGGCGATCTCGTCGACCGCGGTCCTGCCGCGGGCGCTGTCACCCGCGGCGCTGGTGCTGGCGGTGCTCAACCTGGTCGGGCCGATCGGGCTCTTCGCCGAGACCGGGTTCTTCGCCATCGGCGGGGCGTTCGGCTTCGTGGTGCCGGTGGCGTCGATGCTGTGGGTCCTGGCGGCGAGCGTGGCGATGGTGAGAGGGCGCGCGGCGCCCGCGGCGGCCTCCTGAGATGAAGGGCATCACCCCGAACCTGTGGTTCGACACGGAGGCCGAGGAGGCCGCGGAGTTCTACACGTCGGTCTTCCCGAACTCGAAGGTGCTCGACGTGGCCCGCTATCCGGAGGGAAGCCCGGGCGAGGCCGGCACGGTCATGACGGTGCGGTTCGAGCTGAACGGCCAGGAGTTCGTCGGCATCAACGGCGGGCCGCGGTTCCCGTTCACCGAGGCGGTCTCGCTCCAGATCACCTGCGAGGACCAGGACGAGGTCGACCACTACTGGGAGCGGCTGACCGACGGCGGCGAGGAGAGCCAGTGCGGCTGGCTGAAGGACCGCTACGGCCTGTCGTGGCAGGTCGTGCCGACCGGGATGGAGGAGGTGTTCGGCGACGCCGACCCGGAGCGCGCCCGCCGCGGCATGGAGGCCATGCTCAAGATGCGCAAGCTCGACGTCGCCGAGCTGCGCCGCGCCGCCGACGGCGCGGTATCTTCGCCGCCACAGTAGGCCGATCGGGAGGACGGGAATGAGGCTGGGGATCTTCTGTGCGACGGGGCTGGCCGCGCTTGGGCTGGCGACATCGGCGGGCGCGGCTCCGCGCTACGCCAGCCCCGCCGGGACGCCGGCGGACGACTGCTCGTCCGGGCGCCCCTGCGACTTCGTGACCGCGGTCAACGGCGCGGTGGACAACACCGAGGTGATCGTCGCGCCCGGGGACTACGGGTCGGCGGCGTCCCCGGTCACCAGCTTCTCGACCAGCAGCGACGTCGACGTCCACGGCCCGGTCGGCGGCCCGCGACCCCGGGTGTTCTTCACCGGCCAGTCCGGCCTGACCATGACCTCGGCACAGGCCACCCTGCGCGACGTCGACATATCCAACGTCGACACGGACCCGAGCGCCACTGACCACGTCGCCCTGTGGTTCGAGGGGAGCGTGGCCGAGCGGGTCGCCGCGAGCTCGGCGGCGCGCTACGGCACCGCCTGCCGGCTGGGCGCCGACGCCGTCCTGCGCGACTCCGTGTGCTGGGCGCCGGGCGGAGGGACGGCGCTGTCGGTCTTCAACGACAAGCCGACCGCCTCGCCCACCGTCGTGAGCTCGACCCTGTGGGCGCCCACGCCGTCGGGTGTCGGCGCCGCGGTCCAGAGCACGGGCGGGCATTCCGCGACGCTGCACATCCGCGACTCGATCGTCCGCGCCCACGGAGGCCCGAACGACAACCCCGACCTCACCGTCTACGCCACCAACGGCGGGACCACCCAGAAGATCACGGTCGATCACTCCAACTACGGCAGCGCGAAGGTGATCGGGACCGACGGCACCGGCGAGATCACGGAGGACCTCAACACCAAGCAGTCGGCGGCGCCGATGCTCGCCAACCCCGGGACCGGCGACTTCCACGAGCTCGCCCTCTCGCCGACCGTCGGCGCGGGGGTGGCCGATGCCAACACCGGGACGCTGGACCTGGACGGCAACCCGCGTGCCGTGGACGGTCGCATCGACCTGGGCGCGGACGAGCTGTTCGTGGCCCCCCGCGCCGCCACCGGCCCCGCGAGCCCGGTCTCGCGCTCGGGCGCCACCCTGACCGGGACCGTCGGCCCGAACGCCACCACCACGTCCTACCGCTTCGAGTACGGCACCACGCCCGCGTACGGGACGCCGACGGCGGCCGTGGCCGCCGGCGCCGGGACCGGCGACGTCCCGGCCGCGGCGGCCGTGACCGGCCTGGCCGCAGGGAGGACCTACCACTTCCACCTGGTGGCCACCAACGCCGCCGGCAGCGCGGACGGCGGCGACTCCACGTTCACCACCGCGGTCGCGAGGTCGGTGCTCAGCGCGCTGCGCGTGGTCCCGAACGCGTTCCTCGCCGCGGCGAGCGGCGCCAGCGCGACCGCGGCCACCGGGACGACGATCTCGTACCGCGCGTCGGAGTCGGGCACGACGCGGTTCACGGTGCAGCGGCCCGCCTCCGGACGACGCTCGCGCGGGCGCTGCGTGCGTCCGGCGCGCGGCCTGCGCAACCGGCCGCGGTGCATCCGCTGGATCACGCTGCGCGGGTCGTTCTCGCACGTGGACGTCGCCGGGGCCAACCGGCTGCACTTCACCGGTCGCCTGCGCGGGCGCAGGCTTGCCCCGGGGCGGTACCGCCTGGCCGCGCGGTCCAGCAACGCCGCGGGCGCGGGCCAAGCGGTGTACCGGACCTTCCGGGTCCGGCCCCCGCGGCGTGCGGTCTAATTGGGCGGTGCGCAGATATCGCCAGGCGCTGCTGGCGCTGGGACGGACGCGGTGGTTCACCTGGATCTCGGCGAACGTGCTCACGCCGATCGACCGCTTCGCCTACCGGCGCAGCGGGGGCCGCGTGTCGCTGGCGCACCTGGGCGGCGGCGAGGCCGTGCTGCCCACGCTGCTGCTCACGACGACCGGGCGGCGCTCCGGGCAGCCGCGCACCACGCCGGTGCTCTACGTGCGCGACGGCGAGCGCCTGGTCGTGGTGGCCTCGAACTTCGGCCGGGAGCACCATCCGGCGTGGTCGGCGAACCTCCTGGCCAATCCGGAGGCGACGGTCCAGGTCCGCAAGCGGCGCGAGCGAGTGCGCGCGCGCCGGGCGAGCGACGAAGAGCTGGCCCGGCTGTGGCCACGTCTGCTCGAGGTCTATCCCACCTGGGCCGACTACACCAAGCGCACCGACCGCGACTTCCGCGCCTTCTTCCTGGACCCCGTCGCCTAGCGGCGCGCGACCCAGTTGGCGCGGATGAGGATCGTCGCGCCGCACACCCCGTAGGGCCCCGTGAAGTTCTCCTGGCCCGGACGCACGGCGGGGAACCAGCCGCCGCTGCAGTTCCCCTCCCCCGTGCCCGTGACGTGCGCGGGTATGGGCGTGTCCGGGTTCATCATGCTCAGGAACAGGCTGTCGAAGGCGTAGATCCGCGACACGCGGTTGAAGCTGACCGAGACCGGCAGGTTGACGCGCAGGGTCGTCGTCGCGTTGGGTCGCGGCGTGAACACGCGGGTCTCGCGACGCCCGATGCAGCACGCCGACTCGCCGCTGTTCTCCTTGCGCAGCGACTGGAGGATCGAGATGCGCATCGGGCCCGTCCGCGGGCCCACCTTCACCCGCACCACGTTGATCGTGCCGGTACCCGGGACCACCATGCCCTCGCGGGAGTTGTACAGCGCGCCGCTCGTGGTCCAGCTGCACGACGGCACGCGCTGGAAGGGCACGAGGCTCTGACAGGTCGCGGTGTTGTTGGCGGCCCGCGACAGGTTGGCCCCGAACTGCCGCGCCTGGGCGGCCGGCGCCAGAAGCAGCGCCCCGGCCACCGTGCCGACGATCGCGATCCCTCGCATGAGCCCACTCTAACCGGCAGAATGGCGTCCATGGGAACGGACCGCGAGGAGCGCCTGGCCAGCAACGAGGCGATGTTCCGCTTCGCCAACGAGCGGATGGCCGGCTGGGAGGAGCGTCACGAGGACGCCGGCCGCGAGCTCTACTTCTGCGAGTGCGTCGACCCGGACTGCCGCGAGAAGGTGGCGCTGACGCTGGAGGAGTACGAGTCCGTGCGCGCCAGCTCGCGCACTTTCTTCGTGCTTCCGGGCCACGAGAAGCCCGACGTGGAGTCGGTGGTCGACCAGCACGAGGGCTGGCTGGTCGTGCGCAAGCCCGAGAGCGTGGCCGGCACCGTCGACCCCAGCGACCCGCGCGCCGCCGGGCCCTAGCCCGGCGCCGCGAAGCGGCTACGACGTCCGTCCGACCTCGAACCAGACCTCGGTGCGGCCGGGCCGCCCGGGACGCACGCCCCAGGAGTCCGTGACCGTCGAGACCACGTGGAGTCCGACGCCGGCGTCGGCGTCGGGATCGAATCCCGCGCCCGCGTCGCCGACCGCGACCCGCAGGCCCGGGTCCAGAGCCTCCATGCGCAGCTCGATCGGCCCGCGGCCGTGCTGGTGGGCGTTCGCCGCCAGCTCGCTGACCGCCAGGACGGCGTCCGCGCGCTGGAGCAGCGAGAGCCCGGCGGAGAACCGGATCACCTGCTCGCGCGCCTGGAACGCCGCGGTGGCGTCGGAGGGCAACCGGCGCTCCGCCGGGGCCAGGCGGCCCCCGGCCGCCGTCAAGTCTTCGGATCGCGCGTCGCCGACGGCATCTGCCCGCGGGGGGTCAGGCAAGGCAGTGGCCGCGGGGGCGGCCGCACCGTCGCTCTTCGCGACCCGAAGTTCGTGGTCGGCCCGCTCGAGCAGGCCGTCGACCGTGGTGCCCGGCGTCCACTCGGCCACGCCGATCGAGGCGTGCACCGCCTGGCCGACGACCGCCTGGGTGACGCGCGCGACCTGCGTGCGCAGGCGCTGGGCCAGGTCCAGCGCGACCTCGCGGCTGGACTCGGGGAGGGCCACGACGAACTCGTCGCCGCCGTAGCGGGCGACGAAGTCGGCCGCGCGCAGACCTCCGCGCAGGCCCGCCGCGGCGGCGGCCAGCGCATCGTTGCCCGCGGCGTGGCCGTGGGTGTCGTTGATCGCCTTGAAGCCGTCGAGGTCGACGAAGCAGCAGGCCAGCGCGCGATCGTGGCGCTCGCAGCGACTGATCTCGCGCGCCAGGGCCCGCCGCAGCGCGACGTAGTTCAGGCAACCGGTCAGGTGGTCGCGGTTCGCCGCGTCGGTCAGCGAGGCCAGGAGCCCCGACCCGTCCAGGCAGAGCCCCGCCACCGCGGCATAGGAATCGGTGATCCACAGGCGCCGCTCGCGCAGCGCGCCCGGGGAGTCGGCGAGGCCGGCGCAGATGACCCCGACCACGCCGCCGGCCGACCGCACCGGCGCCCCCACCGCCGTGGTGAGGCGCACGCCGGTGGCGGCGTCCCCGACCGGGTCGTGGGGGGCGAGAGGATGATCGACCGCCCGCGAGCCCTGTAACAGGCGGCCGATCACCCCCTCGCCGGCCCGCGTGGCGACACCGCCCGTCTCCGTGCTCAGGCCCCAGGATGCCCGGATCCAGGCGCGCTCGTCCTCGGCGTCCCACACCGCGACGAGCGCGGTCTGGGCGCCGACCTGCTCGGCGAACGCCTGGCACAGCACGCCCAGGCCGCCGTCGAGGCTGAGATCCTCGGCCGGCACGGCCAACGCGCCGCGGTCCGAATCCATGTCCAGCAGGCCCAAGGGAACGGCCACCTTCTCGGTCGGAATGCGCTGCAGACTCGAGAAGCTCGGGCGAGAGAACGTCTTGGCGCGCCCCCGCTTGCGCCGCTCTTCGAGAGCGGAGCGGTCCCCCGGCCCGAGGGCCAGCGGTCCCGATCCGCCTGGCTCCAGACTAGCCCACTCCGGTGGTCATTGCCAACAAGCTGGAGTGTCGGGCTACATTCCCCGAGCCAGCTCGTCCAGGCGCCGGTGCGCGAGCGCCACCGCCATGGCGCCGTCGCCCACCGCCCCGGCCACGCGCTTGGTCGAGCCATGGCGCACGTCGCCCGCCGCGAACAGCCCGGGGCGGCTCGTCTCCAGCGCCAACGGGTCGCGGTCCAGCGGCCAGTCCTCGGGGCGCCGGCCCGCCTCCAGCAGGTCGGGGCCGGTGAGGACGAACCCGGAAGCATCCAGTCGCACGCCCGCGTCCGCCGCCCAGGCCGTGCGGGGCACCCCGCCCAGGCACAGGAACATGGCGTTGGCCTCCACGCGCTCCGGCGGGCCGTCGCCCTGGCGGACCGTGACGGCATGCAGCCAGCCGTCGCGCGCCTCCACCGCCTCGACCTCCGTGCGCAAACGCACCTCGATCTCCGGGTGCGCGCGGATCCGGTCGACGAGGTAGGCGGACATGGACTTCTCCAGCCGGTCGCCGCGGACCAGCATCGTCACGCGGGCGCCGGCGGCCGCCAGGTTCATCACCGCCTGGCCCGCGGAGTTGCCCGCGCCGACCACGATCACGTGCTCGTTCGCGCACTGGGCGGCCTCGCTGCGCCCGGCGCCGTAGTAGACGCCGCCGCCGTCGAGGAGCTCGTCGATCCCGTCGACCTCCAGGCGGCGCCACAGCATTCCCGGCGCGGCGATCGACACCTTCCCGCTGACCCGGCCGCCACCGGCGATGTCCACCGCGAACGCGGCGCCGCCGTCCTGCCCCGAGCTGCCGGTCACGCCCCGCAGCAGAACCAGCTCGGCGCCGAAGCCCTCGGCCTGGCGCCCGGCCAGACGCGCCAGCTCGGCCCCGCCGATCCCGTCCGGGAACCCGAAGAAGTTCTCGATCATCGAGGTGTGGGAGGCCTGGCCGCCCGGGACGTCGGCCTCGATCACCACCGTGGACAGCCCGTCCGACGCGGCGTACACCGCCGCGGCCAGCCCGGCCGGGCCGGCGCCCACGATGAGCAGGTCGTAGTGCTCGCGCGTGGGCGTGTCGCTCATCTTCCACGCGGCGGCGAGGCTCTCCACGGTCACCCCGGTCAGGACCGCGCCGGTCTGCTCGACGACGACCGGCAGGTCGGCGCCGGCCGCGCCGTGGCGCTCGAGGACGGCGTCCGCGGCGGGCGTGCCCGCCTCCAGCCAGTCGTAGGGCTGCGCCGTGCGGGTCAGCATGTCGCGCAGCCGGTGGTCGCCGGGGTCCAGCCTGCGCCCCACCACCGTCACCGTCGGGCGGACCGGGCTCATCCGGACCGCCCCGCCGGCTCGCGCAGCTCCTCGGGCATGAGGGCAGTATCGCGCGTGCCGGCGGGGACCGGTGGAGCGCCTAGCTTCCGCTCTTGCGCTGCGCCTTGGCGCGCGAGGCGGCCGAGCGCAGCCGCTTGGCCTCGTCCTCCGCGGCCAGCGCGGTCTCCTTGTCCTCCAGCGCCTGCGCCTTGGCGTCCAGCGCCTTCAGACGCGTGCGCTTGGCGCGATCGGCCGCGGACTCCTTGGTCGCGGCGGCGGACTCTCGCGCCTTCTCGCGCCGGCTCCGGGCCGCCTGGGTGGCCTGGGCCTTGGTCTGGTCGCGGCGCCGGCGGGCCGACTCGCGCTTGCCCTCGGCCTCGCGCTCGGCGCGCTCGCGGGTCTGCTGCGCCTCGGCGCGCCGGGCGTCGAGGCGCTCGTCGGCTCGCTCGGACACGTCCTGCGCCCGGGAGCGCAGCCGCAACGCCTCCGCGCGGCGATCGGCCGCCTCGGAGCGCCTCGCCGCGTCCTCGCGCAGCGACGCGTCGCCCAAGACGGTCCCGGCCAGGCCGAGGAAGACGGCCTCCGCGCGGTCGAGCGCCACGCGCGCGGACGCGGCGGGCCCCGGCGTGCCGTTGTGCCCGCCGGCCAGGCGGATGGCCACGTCGGCGGGCAGACGGGCCAGCTTGGCCGAGCCGCCCACGGTGATCCGGGTGATGGCGCGCAGCATCAGCGGTCCCCCTCGGGGTCGATCGCCTGGGCCGCGGCCTCGGCGGCGCGCGCCTCGCGCTCCAGCTCGGCCGCGGTGCGTGCGCCGGCGTCGTGCTCGGCCTCGCCCTGGCGCTCGCGCGCCTCGGCGACGGTCTCGGCCACGTCCTCGCGGGAGGCGGCCGTGGCCATCTCCTGCCGGGCGCGCTCCTGCGCTTCGCGCTCGACCCGCGCGCGGTCGGCCTCGGCGGCCGCCTCGCGGTCCTGCGCGTTGACCTCGGCGCGCAGCTGCTCGCGCTCGGCCTCGGTCTGCGCCTTCTCCTGCTTCAGCTCGGCCTCCTCCTCGGTGGCGGCGGCCTCCGCGCGGTGACGCGCGGCCTCGCGCTCGGCGTCGGACTCGGCCTGCTGGAGCCGGCCCTCGCGGGCCAGCTCGTCATTGCCCAGGACGGAGCCCGCGGCCTCCTTGACGGCGCCGGCGAGCTTGCCCAGCGGCCCGCCGGCCACGCGCTCGGGCGGATCGGATTGCGACATGCGTGTCTCCTTTATCGGGGGGAGTCGCGCGCCTGCCCGGCGCGCTCGTCCCGCAGAGATGCCCCGAGTGGACCCCGCCTAAGCGCTCGGCGCGACGCGGTCCACGAAGTCCAGCGTGTCGCCCAGGACCTCGTCGCGGTTGGTCTCGAAGAAGATCTCGTGGCGGGCGCCCGGGTAGTGGCGCGTCTCCAGGTCGGCGTTGCGCATGAGCGCGACGCCCCGGCGAGAGTCCTCCAGGCGGATCAGCTCGTCGGCGTCCCCGTGCTGCCACAGCACCGGGCCGGTGATGCGGTCGGCGTCCAGCGAGATGTCGAGCATCCCGATGGCGAGCGCGGCCAGCGTGGCGCGCTTGAACGGGCCGTGCCAGACCAACTCGTCGCCGGCGTAGTCGCGCTGGACCGCCTCGTCGCGCGACAGGATCGCCGGGTCGATGGGGTCGTCGGGGATGACGTCCAGCGCCAGCAGCTGGGCGATCGGGCTCGTGCCGATGGCCGGCGCCGAGAGGACGAGCCCGGCCAGCTCGTCGCCGTGCAGCTCGGCGTAGCGCGACGCCACCAGTCCGCCCATGGAGTGGCCGATCATCACGACCGGGAGGCCGGGATTCGCCTCACGCGCGCGGGTCACCACGGAGTGCGCGTCGGCCACCAGCGCGTCGGCGGCGAGCACCGCGGCCCGGTCGCCGTCCGAGCGGCCATGGCCGGCGTGGTCGTGGCCCCACACCTCGGCGCCGCGCTCGACCAGCCGCGCCGCGACGTCCTCGTAGCGCCCGATGTGCTCGCCGTAGCCGTGCACCAGGACGACGATCCGGGCCGGGTCCTCGCGCTCCCAGCGCCGGACGTGCAGCTCGCCGGCGTGCCCGGGCAGTGTCTCCTGCGACATGGCGGACATCATCTCATCCACACACGGCGGCCAGGTTCGCGCGGGCGTGCTCGGCGCTGGAGGTGGCCGGGATCGCCACGTGCACGCGCTCGTCGGAGAGCGTCCAGCGCAGCAGCTCGCCCGGGTCGTGGCGGCCGACCAGCCCGCCGCCGCCGAGCGGGCGCATGGCGACGACGCCGAGGCCGAGCTCTTGCGCCAGCGCCAGGATGCGCTCCGACGCCTCGTTCTCCGCGACGTTGTAGGGCACCTGGATCGCCTGGATGCGGCCCGTGCGCATGACCTCCTCCAGTTCCCCGAAGGCGCGCGGGCTGTAGTGGGTGGCGCCGATGAGCCCGATGCGGCCGGCCTCCCGCTCGGCCTCCAGCCACGGCAGGTGCTCGCGCCAGGCCACGAGGTTGTGGATCTGCTGCAGGTCGACGTGCCCGCCGTAGAGGTCGAGCTGCGCGGCGAGCTGGGCGCGCGCCTCGCGCGGGGAGTCCGTCCAGATCTTCGTGGCCACGCGCGTCCGGCCGCGGCGCTCGCCCAGCGCGCGGGCCAGGACCGCCTCGGCGCGCCCGTACATCGGCGAGGTGTCGAACAGCGGGCCGTCCAGCTCGAGCATGACGTCGACCACCGCGCGCGCCGCGGCCTCCCCGGAGGCCCCGACGTCGAACGTCTGCCAGGTCCCCAGCCCGACGACCGGCACCTCCCAGCCGCTCCGGCCGAACGAACGCCGCTCACACGGGTACACCCGGGCCAGTATGGAGATCGGGCTCTACACGTTCGCCGAGGTCCCGCTGGGCGCCGGGCCCGACGGGCTGGCCCGCCGGATGGCCGAGCTGCTGGAGGAGGCCGAGCTGGCCGACCGCGTGGGGCTGGACGTGTTCGGCGTGGGCGAGCACCATCGCGAGGACTTCGCGGTGTCCGCCCCGGCGGTCGCCCTGGGCGCGATCGCGGCGCGCACGGAGCGCGTGCGGCTGACCAGCGCGGTCACCGTCCTGTCCTCCGACGACCCGATCCGCGTCTTCCAGGACTTCGCCACGGTCGATCTGATCTCGGGCGGGCGCGCGGAGATCATGGCCGGGCGCGGGTCGTTCGTGGAGTCCTTCCCGCTGTTCGGGTTGGACCTCGACGACTACGACATGCTGTTCGCGCGCAAGCTCGAGGCGCTGCTGGCCGTCCGCGCCGGGGAGGTGCCCAACGTCCATCCGCGGCCGCTCCAGGATCCGCTGCCCGTGTGGATCGCCGTGGGTGGCAACCCGCCGTCCGCCGTGCGCGCGGGCGGCCTGGGACTGCCGCTGGCCCTGGCGATCATCGGCGGCCAGCCCGAGCGCTTCGCGCCGCTGGTAGAGCTGTACCGGGAGTCCGCGCGCCGCGCCGGGCACGACCCCGCCGCGCTGCCGGTCGGCATCAACTCGCACACCTACGTGGCCGAGACCTCGCAGCGCGCGGCCGACGAGTTCTTCCCCGCCTACGCGGCGATGATGACGCGCATCGGTCGCGAGCGCGGGTGGCCGCCGATGACGCGCGAGCAGTTCGAGGCGCTGCGCGGCCCGCGCGGCGCGCTGGCCGTCGGCAGCCCGCAGGAGGTGGTGGAGAAGATCCTCTTCCAGCACGAGGTCTTCGGCCACCAGCGCTTCCTCGGCCAGATCAGCGTCGGGCCGATGCCTCACGACCAGGTCCTGCGCGCGATCGAGCTGCTGGGGACCGAGGTCGCCCCCGCCGTGCGCTCGGCCCTGGCGAGCTCGGCCGCGCGCTAGATTTCGGCGGGTGCATCCCGTCCCGCTCCAGGACTCCGTGGACAGCCTGGCCTACTGGCGCCGGCGCCGCGCGCGCCTGCCCTGGCACCGGCGGGCGGCCCGCCGCGAGGCGGCGCGGATGGCGGCCCGCTGGGAGCGCCGCGTGCGCGCGGCCGCGCTGCGCCAGGCCGATGCGCCGCTGTCGCAGCGCTGGGAAGCCGGACTGCTGGTCGCCCGCTGCGCCCTGGCCCGCTGGGGCCGGCGCGCCGGCATCGCGCTGCTCGCCGGCGCGGTCGTCACCGGCGCCGCGGCCGGCGCGGTGCTCGCCCTGGTCATCCAGGCGCTGTAGCGGCGCGCCGACGCGCGACGCGCGCTCGACCGGGCGGTGCTCCCGCCCTCTCACCCGGCTCTCATCCGCGCGGCGGTACGGTGCGCGGAGCGGTGCGACGACTGAGCCGACTGCCGGTCCGCGTTCGCGTGACGCTCGCCTTCACCGGCGCGATGGCGGTCGTGCTCGCGGCCACCGGCCTGTTCCTCTACCTGCGCCTGGGCTCCGAGCTCGACTCGACGATCGACCAGGGGCTGCGCTCGCGCTCCGACGACCTGGCCGCGCTGGTCCAGCGCGACGGCGGCGCGGCGATCGCATCGCGCGGCGAGAGCCTGGCGCAGGTCCTCGACGCGTCGGGTCGGGTGCTCGACGGCTCGGCCGGGGTGCGCACGCGGCCTCTGCTGCGGGGCGCGCGGCTGCGCGCCGCGCTGCGCCATCCGGTGATGTTCGAGCCCGGTCACGTCCCCGGCGTCGACGCCGACACCGCGCGCTTCCTGGCGCGACCGGTCACCGTCCGGGGGCGCCGTCTGGTCGTGGTGGTCGGCGCACCGCTGGAGGGTCGGGGCGACGCGTTGGGCAACCTCCAGGGCCTGCTGGCGGTCGGGCTCCCGGCGGCCCTGCTGCTGGCCGCGCTGGCCGGCTACGCCGCCACGGCCGCGGCGCTGCGCCCGGTCGACCGGATGCGCCGCCGCGCGGCCGACATCCAGGCCAGCGACACGGGGCGCCGGCTGCCGGTCCCTCCCGCGGACGACGAGATCGGCCGCCTCGGCGAGACGCTCAACACGATGCTGGGCCGCCTGGAGGCCGCGTTCGAGCGCGAGCGCCGGCTCGTCGCCGACGCCAGCCACGAGCTGCGCACGCCGCTGGCGGTCCTCAAGAGCGAGCTGGAGCTGGCCCTGCGGGGCGGGCGCTCCGCGAGCGAGCTCGAGGCGGCGCTGCGCTCGGCCGCCGAGGAGACCGACCGCCTCAGCCAGCTCACCGAGGACCTGCTGGTGATCGCCGCGTCCGACCAGGGACGCCTGCCGGTCCAGCTGTCCGAGGTCGGGGCGGCGGAGGTGATGGAGGGAGTCCGCGCGCGCTTCGAGCGCCGCGCCGGCGAGCGCTCCGCCCGCATCGAGGTGAGCGCGCCGGACGACCTCACGCTGCTGGCCGACCCGCTGCGCCTCGAGCAGGCGCTGGGCAACCTGGTCGACAACGCCCTGCGCTACGGCGCGTCGCACGTCGAGCTGGCCGCGGAGGCCGCCGCGACGCACACCCGCCTGCACGTGCGCGACGACGGCCCGGGGTTCCCCGACGACTTCGCCGCGCACGCCTTCGAGCGCTTCACGCGCGCCGACGCCGCCCGGGGACGGGGCGGCGCCGGACTGGGCCTCGCCATCGTCGAGACCATTGCCCGGGCGCAGGGGGGAAGCGCCGGAGCGGCGAACCGGCCCGCGGGTGGCGCCGACGTGTGGGTCGACGTCCCGCGGGCCGGTCCTGGGCCCTAGTTGCCCGGACAGTAGGCGGCGGCGATGAGCCGGCGGTGAGAGCCGCTCAGAGGTCGCGCAGCTCGTCCACCGCGGGCCGGCGCAGCGCCCGCAGCGTGAGGACGCCGGCCACCGTGACGGCGGCGACGGCCAGGCCGACGACGGCCGCCAGGTAGCCCCAGGGGACGGCCGGGGCGTCGGGTGGCGGGTCGAACACGCCGGTGAGGACCCGCACGAGCATCACCGAGAGCACGCCGGCCAGCGCGCCGCCCAGCAGCACGCCCGCGCCGGTGACCAGCCCCGACTCGCCCCAGACGAACCCGCCCAGCTGGCGCCGGCGCGCGCCGAGCGCGGCGGCGATGGCGAAGGTGCGGCGGCGCTCGCGGAAGCCGAGCCCGAGCGCCAGCCCCGACGCCGCCACCGCCAGGGCCAGCGCGAAGCCGAGCTCCACGCGGGTGAGGCCCGTCAGCTCGACCGCGGTCAGGTTGGACCCGACCACGCGGCGCGAGTCGGAGATGTTCGTCACCGAGGCGCCGGTCCCCACGACGCGGCTCACGCGCTGCGCCACCGTTCGCGGGCTCGTGCCGTCGGTCTGGACCAGGAAGCTCCCGACCGCCGGGCTCCCGGTCATCTGGGCCACGTAGTTCGCGTTGGCCACCAGGAACGAGTCCGTCGGCGCGGTGGGGAACTCCTTGGCCACGCCCGCGTAGTGGAAGGGGACCGTGCGCAGCGCGTGGGTGCGCCCGTCCTGCAGGCGCAGGCGCAGGAGGTCGCCCGGGTGCAGCTGGAAGTCCTTGACCGTCTCCGCGCTGACCAGGACGGAGTCCGGGCGCTTGGCGATCCGCGACATCAGGTCGTGCGCGGAGCCGCCCTGGAACCAGGCGTTCTGCAGCTTGCCCGCCGAGCCGATGGTGGCAGGCCGCACGCCGTAGAGGTCCTGGAGGTCCGCGCCGACGTAGGCGAAGCGGTGCTGGAGCGGCTCGACGCTGCTGACCCCCTTGATCCGCTCCAGCCGCTGCGCGCCCGCGGGGCCGACCTGCGCGCTGGGCGACTGCGTGACGGTGACGTCGGCGCCGTTGGTGAGGCGCGCGTCGACCTCGGCCTGCTGCTTGTAGGTGGAGTTGAACACCGCGGTGGAGCCGGCGAAGGCGAGCGTCAGGGCCAGCAGAGTCACGGAGCGCGCGAGCAGGCGGCGCTCGCGGCCCAGCGTGGCGGCCACGATCGGCGCCAGCCGGCCCGCCACCGGGCGCAGCGCGCGCCCAAGCGGGCCGCGGCCGTGCGCCAGCACGCCCTCGGCGATCCGGTAGGCCAGCAGCCCTCCGCCGATCCACGCCAGCACGGGAGCCAGCAGCGCGTACCAGTTGACCTGTACCTGGGGGACGCCCTCCGGCGCCAGGACCAGCTGATAGCCGTTGCGCGACGACTGCCAGTAGACGAGCCCGGCCACGGCCAGCGCCGCGAAGTCGAGGCCGTAGCGCATCCACAGGGGCGCACGCTCGCGGCGGCCCACCGCGCGGCGCTGGGCGGCCACGGTCAGCGCCCGCGCGTCACGCCAGGCCGGGACGGCGATGGCGCCGGCGGCAATTGCGATCCCGGCGAGCGCGGCGCCGCCGGCCCACAGCGCGGCGGCCAGGTGGCTGGCGCCGAAGGAGGCGGTGCCGAACGCCGAGTGGCCCACGAGCAACGCCAGGGCCAGCCCGGCTGCGACCCCGACCGCCGCCGCCAGGCCGGCCTCGGCCAGGGCCAGGCGCACCAGCGCGCCGGTCGACGCTCCCCGCGCGCGCAGCAGCGCGAGGTCGCGGCGGCGGCGCTCGGCGCCCGCGGCGGCCACGGCCATCGTGACCAGCCCGGCCAGGATCGCGCCGGGCACGCCGAGGAACAGGAAGAGCAGCTGCGCGTACAGCGCGTCCCCGCGCGCCTTGTCCAGCGCGGCGCCCAGGTTGTCGCCGACCAGGCCCGTGCCGGCCAGCCGGGTCTCGAGGTTGCGCGCCTGCCCGCTCACCCGCGTGAACGCCGCGCCGGGGCTGTGGGGCAGCCGGCGGTCCAGGGCGACGTGCACCTGCTGGGCGACCCCGGTCGCGCCACGCTCGATACGGGCGAACTGCGCCGCCGGCAGCAGGACCACGTTGTCCGGCGGTGCCTGGGCCTGTGCCCCCGGCGGCGCGCCGACCTGCTGGAAGAGGGAGTCCGCGGCCGGGAGGTCGACGACGCCGTCGACCCGGACCGCCGCCGGCGGGCCGCCGGTGCGCCCGATGCGCACGGTGTCGCCGGGGCGCACGTGCAGGTTGGACGCCGTCTGCTGGAAGACCAGGACCCCGCTCCCCCGGCCCGCCAGCGTGCGCAGCTCGCCCGGGAAGGCGCGCGAGTAGCCGGGAGCCAGGCCGAGCACGCGCCCCGGGCCGGTGTGCTGGACCGTCCCGCCGGTGCTCGCCGACAGCCCGGTCGTGGGCGCGAAGCTCACCGGCTGCGCGCGGGTGACGCCGGGGAAGGCGCGCACCTTGGCCAGCAGCGCCTGGGGATCGGCGCCGGGACGGCCCTGGACCTGCCAGTCCACGGGCACGCGCGCGGCGGCGCGGGTGGTCATCCGCGACGTCGTCGCGGACAGGAAGGTGCCGATGGAGGCGACGAGCGCGACGCCGACCGCCACGCCCAGCGCGGTCGCGCCCAGGCGGACGCGCCGGTGGGCGAGCAGGCCGCTCAGCCAGGGCAGCGCGAGCGTCCTCATGCCGGCGCCGGCTCCGCGGCGAGCGACAGGCGGCCGTCGCGCATCTCCCAGCGCTCCGGCAGGCGTGCCGCCACCTCGAGGTCGTGCGTGGAGACGACGAGCGCGGAGCCGGCGTGCGACGCCGCCTCCAGCAGCGCGTCGACCACCTCGGCCGCGTTGGCGTGGTCGAGCTGGCCCGTCGGCTCGTCGGCCAGCAGCAGTCGGGGACGTCCGACCAGCGCCCGCGCCACGGCCACGCGCTGGGCCTGGCCGCCGGAGATCTCCTCGGGCAGCTTGTCGGCCAGGTCGAGCAGCTCGAGACGCTCGAGCGCCGCCCGGGCGCGCCGGCGCGCGTCGCCCGCGTCCACGCCCTCGAGCAGCAGGGGCAGCTCGGCGTTCTCCTCCACGGTGAGCGGCGGCAGGAGGCTGGGCCCCTGGAACACCATCGCGACGGGTCCCGGGCGCAGCGCCTCGGGCGGCCCGATCGCCGGCCAGGTGACGGTGCCCGACGTCGGGTCCTCCAGGCCGGCCATGAGGTGCAGCAGCGTCGACTTCCCGGAGCCCGAAGGCCCCACCAGCGCGACCCGCGCGCCGGGCGCGACCTCGCAGTCGGTCGCCTGCAGCGCCACCACCTGCGCCGGGCCGGACCCGTAGGTCCGTGCCGCACCGTCGCAGCGGACCAGCGGCGCGGTCACGCCGCGACCGTCCTTGCGGGCGAGCGGCTCGGCCGTCATGCCGCCACCCGCCCGTCGCGGAGCTTGACCTCGCGGTCGGCCGCGGCGGCCACCGCGTCGCTGTGGGTGACGATCAGCACCGCCGTCCCGGCGTCCGCCCGCTCGCGCAGCAGGCGCAGGACCTGCGCCGCCGTCTCGGCGTCGACCTCGCCCGTCGGCTCGTCGGCCAGCAGCACCGCCGGGTCGTTGGCCAGCGCGACCGCCAGCCCGGCGCGGGCGAGCTCGCCGCCCGACAGCTGCGCCGGCCGCGCGGCCGCGCGCGACGCCACGCCGCAGCGGTCCAGCACCTCGGTGCGCCATGCCGCGTCGGTGCGACGCCCGCCCAGGCTCTGGGCCAGCGCGAAGTTGCCCGTGACCGACATGTGGCCGACCAGGTTGGCCTGCTGGAACAGCACTCCGATGCGCCGCGCGCGCACCTGCGCGCGCTCCTCCTCCGGCCGCCGCGTCAGCCGCTCGCCGTCCACCCGCACCTGCCCGCCGTCGGGCTCGTCGAGCCCGGCCAGGCAGGCCAGCAGCGTGGACTTGCCCGACCCGGAGGGCCCGGTGACCGCCACGACCTCACCGGGTGCCAGGTGCAGCGTGACGCCCTTCAGCGCCAGGGTCTCGTCGTCGCCCGCGTGGTAGAAGCGGTACAGGCTGTCGGCGTCCAGCGCGTTCATCATCCGAAGCGCAGGGAGCTCGTGACGAGCTTCCACGGGTCGACGTTGTCGGCGCCCTTGGGCCCCGCGAGGTCGAGGATCACCCGCCGGCCGCTCTTGAAGAAGACGTAGCGCTCGACCACGTCGCGCCGCGTGCGCCCCGTCACGGGATCGGGCCGGCCGTTGGCCTCGTAGACCACGCGCGTCGCCTTCCCGGCCGGGCGCCTGACGACGGTCACGCGGGCCCGCGGGTTGGCCCGCCGGGCCTCGGACGGGGTCAGCGGGGCGTGCGCCGGCATGGCCCGCATGCCGATCGAGTTGAGCTTGTCGGTGAACGTCACCGTGCCGCCCGCCGTGGAGCGCGCCCAGCCCTCGGGCACCTTCACGGAGAAGCCGCCGCCCGGCGGGGCGTAGCGCACGTAGGCCTGGTTGTCGGGGATGTCGCCGGCCGGGCTGGACTCGGCGGGCGTGGAGGCGGAGTGCGAGGAGGGAGATGAGGCCGATGAGCCGCATCCAACGAGCGCGGCGCTCAGCACGAGGAGGGGAACGAGTCGTCTCATGCGGTGCAGGCTGCCCGTCCCGGATGAGAGCGCGATGAGGCGGGGATGGGAGAGGCGTCCTCATCTGGCTCTCATCCCCGCCGGGATACTGGCCCTGTGCGCGTGCTGATCGTCGAGGACGAAGTGAAGATGGCCAGCCTCATCCGGCGCGGCCTGCGCGAGGACGGGATGGCGGCCGACGTGGCGATCAAGGGCGAGGACGCCCTGTGGATGGCGGGGGCCACGGACTACGACGCGATCGTGCTCGACGTGATGCTGCCCGGGATGGACGGCTTCGAGGTGTGCCGGCGCCTGCGCGACAGCGGCGTGTGGTCCCCCGTCCTCATGCTCACGGCGCGCGACGCGGTGGCCGACCGCGTGGCCGGCCTGACCACCGGCGCCGACGACTACCTGGTCAAGCCCTTCTCCTTCGCCGAGCTGATCGCCCGCCTGCGCGCGCTGGCCCGCCGCGGCCCGGTCGACCGCCCGGCGGTCCTGGAGGCCGGCGACCTGCGGCTGGACCCGGCGCGCAAACGCGTGACCCGCGGCGACGCCGACATCGCGCTATCGGCCAAGGAGTTCGCGCTGCTGGAGACCTTCATGCGCCGGCCCGGCGAGGTGCTGGACCGCTTCCACCTGCTCGAGCATGCCTGGGACTACGAGTACGAGAACCGCTCCAACGTCGTCGACGTCTACGTGCGTTACCTGCGCGAGAAGATCGACCGTCCGTTCGGCGTGGCCTCGCTGGAGACGGTCCGCGGCGCGGGCTACCGGCTGCGCGCCGACGGCGGTTAGACCGGCAAGCCGTCGAAAAGGCCGCTAGTTGCGGCACATTTCCGTGTCAAATACGGATGCGCACTTGATCGGCGGGGGCGGACGGCGTAAACCGCGCCATGAGCGGCTCTCCGCCGCCGCGGACCCCCGGCAGACGTCTCGACGATTCGGAGGGCAGATCGTGAGCAGCTTCACGCGGTGCCGGAAGTGTCGAGCTCTTGTGGACCGCGAGGTGGCCTATGCGATCGGCGACGCTTGCCCGACGTGCCTCGCCCCGTTGGTCGCCGCGCCCGTCGGCCGCTTCCAGCGCCCGTCGCCGGGCTCCGCCCGCGGCCCCGCGCCGCGCCCGAAGTCGCCCGTCCGCCCGGCCCGCGCCTGAACCCATCGGCGGCCGGTGTTGCGTCCCCCGCTTCGGGGTAGGGGCCACACATGCCCAGAACAGATATGTCAGAGCCGACCGAGACCCCTCGCGAGCTGGACCGCACGGGCGGGCGCCTGCGCGACTCCGGCGGGCGCCTGGCCGCCCTGGCCATCGCCATGGCCGTGCCCGGAGTGGTGCTGATCGTCCTCACCTCGGGCGTGATCGAGTTCTTCGGGATCGCGCTGGCGTCGCTGGCCGTGGTGCCGGGGACCATCGCGGTCGGTCTCCTGCTGTCCGGCCTGGTGGCCAAGCGCGCGGCCAAGGGCCGCTCCTTCGCCTAGCCGCTAGACCGGGCAGGCGCGGTAGCGCCGGACGATCGTCACCGCGCGCACCGGCGTGCCCGCGGCGTAGGCCACCACCCGCAGGGTGAAGGCGTGCAGCGACGGCCGGGCGAACGACACGGTGCGCAGGTTGCGCCCGCTCGCACGGTGGACCACCCGTCCGCCCCGGTAGACCACCACGGCCGCGATCCGCCGGCCGCGCAGGCGCGGCAGCGGGATCCGGATCCGGGCCGCGCAGTGGCGCGTGACGGGAGCCGGGCAGGCGATCCGCAGGTCGATCGGGCCGTCGCTCACCAGGTCCAGCCGTGGTGCGCAGCTCACCTTGGCGCGCCGCGCGTCCACGAACGCGCGCGAGATGTTGGTGGCGCGGACGACCAGACGGTCGGCCTTCGCCGCCGGGGGCGCCGCGCCCCAGTCCTGGTCGCGGCGCTCGTAGGCCATCGGGCCGTGGGCGCCGCCGTTCAGCGTGCCGCCCGACGTGCGCACGCCCGTCGGCTTGGGATCGCCCACGCCGAAGGCCTCCGAGCGCACGTCGATGGTCCCCCGCCGCGCGGAGGCGTCGCGGACGCGCAGCCCGGACAGCCAGAAGGCGTGGTCCGCCACCGCGGCCGAGCGCGGCGAGTCGGTCGTCGGGTCCACGACGAAGGTGACGTGCGGCGGGTCGCGGTCCACGCGGTGGCTGCCCAGGAACGCGGCCGCGGGGCCGTACTCGTCGTTGGTGGCCAGCGTCAGGTGGTCGGAGGCCGGGAACAGCCAGTGGTCGAAGCGCAGTCCCAGCTCGCCCAGGCGGGCGGTGGTCGCCTCGGTCCGCTGGAGGTTGACCAGCTCGTCGCCGCCCGCCGCCCAGCTCATCACCGGCGTGTTGCGCAGCGAGGGCAGCGACGTGTCGGGCGAGCCCGCGCCCACCACCGACATCCCGCGCGCGAACAGGTCGGGCCAGCGCGAGAGCAGGCGGAAGGTCCCCAGGCCGCCCATCGAGTAACCGGTGACGGCCGCCCAGTCGCTGTCCACGCGGTAGTGGCGCGCCACGTCGGCCCACACCTCGAACGTGTCCGCCTCGGCGATGTCGCGGTAGGAGCCGTCCGGGCCGCGCCCGGCCGGCGTGGCCACCAGGGACCCGCCCGCGCGCTCGCCGAACTGCGACTGGTTGTTGGAGTCCAGGTACTGGTTGTGGTTGGCCGACAGCGAGTGCAGGAGCAGCGTGATCCCGTAGCCGCCGGGCGGCGCCGGCTTGCGCGGGACGTAGAGCGCGTAGGTCTGGAGCTGGCCGATGAAGGCGCCGTTGCACCCCGCGCCCGAGGCGGCCGCGACGAGGCCGCCGCACAGCTGCTTGTAGTCGACCCCCTGGCCGAACGCGGACCGGCTGGCGAAGATGCGGTCGATCGGGCCCGTGCGCGGGACCCCGGCGTCGTCGTCGGGCGGCGTCAGCGCCACGCGCAGCGCGATGGACACGCGGAAGGCGCGGCGGGTGGGCCGGCGGATCCGGACGAACGCCACGTCGTCGCCGGTCGCGCTCCCCAGCGTCTGCCCGTGCCAGGTCACGGTGGCGGCGAGCGTGCGCCGGCCGGGGCGGCGCGGGAGCGCCAGGCGCCCGCTGTTGAGGCCGCAGTGGCGGCAGGGGCGCACGCGGCGGCTGACGGTGATGGACCGGACCAGCGGCGCCAGCTTGCCGAAGTCCACCTCGGCGTGGAACGGGCTGGCGTCGCCGATGCGCAGGGCGTCGGCCTGGGCGCGCTCGCGCCACCAGGCGGCCTGGACGGCCGCGCCGGCCGCGGCGTCGCCGATCGTCGCGCCGCCGCCCGCCATGTTCACGTCGGGCTTGGGCTCGTCGAAGCGGAAGGCCAGGTTGAACAGCGCGGCCCCGGACGGCGACGCCCCGCCGGGCGCGGTGGCCGAGGCGCCGGGGCCGGGTGCCATGTAGCGGTTGGCGGCGGTGTCCCACAGCCCGACGCCCGCGGCCAGGCGGACCTTCTGGGCCCCGGGGTCCCACGCGGCGTGCGCGATGCGCACGTCGAACTGGCGCGTGCGCGTGTCCACCGTCGCGGTGGGCGCCGGCGTGACGAGCGCTCCGGTGGCCGCGTCGCGCAGCTCCGCCGTGCTCCCGTGCACGGTGAGGAAGAGCTGGGCGGGCGAGCTGACCCCGGCGCCGGCGGGCCAGGCGCGCGCCGCCGGCGACGTCCCGATGGCCACGGTGAAGGCGGTGCGCTCCGGGGCCTGGAGCGCGTTGAGCGTGACGCGCAGCGCCGTGGCGCCGGCCAGCGGCTTGACGCGCAGCTCGACGAGGTCGGCGCCGTTGTTGGCGAAGACCCGGTCGGTCGGGTAGGTCAGCGTCCCGGCGTGCGGGGAGAAGGTGAAGTCGCCCGACGTGAACGGGTCGTTGGGGTCGTGCGCCCCCATCCCGCCGCGGTCGTCGTGCAGGAAGTCCTGGTAGAGGAACTCGCCCCGGCGATAGGCGCTGGCGCCGGACACCAGGATCGGCGGCGCCTCCCAGGGGCCGGCGTTCTCCAGCTGGGGCACCTCGACGGGCGGCGGGTCGTATAGCGCGTCGGGTCCCGGGCGCGGGCCGGAGGCGACGCCGGGCAGCCCGGCGAGGGCGGCCGCGGGCGCGACCAGCAGCGCCAGCGCCACCGCGAACCCCAGAGCTCCCCCGCGACTCCTCACGACGGCTGCAACGTATCGGGACGACGGATCTTGCGCGACGGCCGCGACCGGCTAGGCTTGCCCCGACCGCTCCCTACTCGGCCCGTTCGCGGGCCGGGAGTGTCAAGCCCTCAGGCACGACACGTAAGTCCTGGGGCCCCGTAGAAAAAAGGGGGAGCGCGATCACAGCGTCGAGCGGGCCCGGCCCGCTCGATCTGTGCTCAGGGGGCCCAGTGGAAGGGCTCGGGCGCCCAGTCGGCCCGCGCGCGCTCGCCGGCGCTGAGCCGGCGCAGGCGGACGTAGCCGCGGATCTCGCCGCGCGAGCGCCACACGCGCGCCACGCGGTTGGAGTGGTTGCCCTCGATCGTCACGACCGAGGCGCCCGCAACCTGCTCGACGATGCCGACGTGAGACCGGAACACGGCGATGCTGGCGCGACTCGGGCTGGTGCTCCAGCGACCCGTGCGCTGGCCCCAGCGCCGGATCTCGCTGACCAGGCCGATGCCCTGCCCGCCCTCGCCGATGGGGACGCCGGCCTCGCGAGCCACCCACGACGCGAAGTACCCGCACCACGCGGCCGGCCCGGCGGACCAGCGCACGGCGGAGCGGTAGCGGGCGATCCGCGGAGCCTCGTTGGACCCGTCCGGCATCTCGTGGACGTTGCGAGCCAGCTCGGCCCGCGCCGCGGCCACCACCCGATCGGCCACGCCGGCCTGAGCCGGCGCGGCGGCAACGCCGCAGAGAAGCGCCGCGACAAGCGCGGCGGTCACGACACGTCGGAAATACGTGATGGCCATGGGGTGGGGTTCGGCCACCCACCTTCCAGGCTTTAGCCCGCGCGCCGGAGCCGGACGAGCCTACGGCGTCACGACGAGCGCGTCGCTCACGCCGCGCTCGCGGCCGTCGGACGGCCGGTTGACGACGCGGCCGTCGATGGCCAGGGTGCTCGACCCGCCGCTGTCCAGGTTCAGGGCCTCGCGGGCGCCGAGGGCGCGCATCACCGCTCCGGACTGGGGCAACGTCAGGCCCGCGCTCCATCCCGGGCGGCGCCCGTCGACCACGACGAGCAGGAGGTCGCCCGCCGCGGTCACGCCGACCAGGGTCCGGGGACTGGGCGTGACGACGTCGGCGCGGTCCACTCCCTCCGCGCGCCAGGGCACGTCCACGCGCCCGTCGCGGACCACCCGCGGGCCGCCGCTGACGATCCCGGCCAGCGTCGCCGGGTCGAGCACCCGCCCGGCCGCGCGCAGCCACGGCCGCACCGCCACCCCCGCCCCGGGCCGCGCCGAGTCGCGCAGGAAGCCCGCCGCGTCGCCGCTGCCCGACAGCACGATCGCGCCGGCCGGGATGGGCGTGTTCCCGCCGCGGTGCAGCGAGCGGACGACGCCGCCCCGGACCACGGCCTCCCAGCCGTCCGCCGGTGTGCCCGTTCGGGCCCCGAAATGCGGCGTGAAAGCAATGAGCTCACTGGAGTCGTGGCACGTCACGAACGCGTTGGGCACCTCGAACGGGCGGTCCCCGCCCACGCCGCCGCACGCGGGGATGCGCCCGCGCGTGCGGTCCACCCCGTCGAGCAGGCGCGCGCGGCCCGCCACCTGCACCGAGCCGGCCCAGCGCAGCGCGGCCACCCGCGGGCCGCCGGGCCCCAGCAGCAGCGACGAGCGTCCGCTCAGCGGCTCGCTGACCAGCTCGCTCCCGAGCGCGAGCGCGCCCACCGGCTCGCCCGTGGAGTTGAAGTAGCCGCCGTTGACGGCGGCCGGCGCGCGCAGGCGCCGGGCCATCGCGCTGGTGGGCTCCACGCCAGGGATCCGGTCGCCCGACAGGACCGTCCGGACCCGGCCCGCGATCGCGCCGCGGTCGATCGTCACCACGTGCAGGCGCCAGGGGCCCCCGCCGCGCACGATCCGGGTCCAGGAGATCCCGGGCGCGACCGTGATGGTCGTGCGCCGCTCGTCGGCCGAGCGCGGCCCCAGCGGCAGGTCGGCCGCGCGGGCCGGGGCCGCGCCGGCGGCGAGCCCGACGACCAGCGCGGCGAGCAATACGCGCATCGGCTCGAGCTTATTCGTGCAATCGCTCAAGTTCCGCCGCGCGGGCGCCGAGACGAGAGGGGATGGCCACCCCCGATACCCTCGGCACGATGAACAGCCGCGCCATGCGCGTCCTCGTCGAGACGCCGCGGTACCGCATCGTCGGCACGCTCGTGCTCCCCCGCGACGGCTACCGCAGCCGCCTCTCGGACTTCCTGAACTCCTCGGACCGCGAGTTCATCTCGCTCACCGACGTGAGCATGCAGGCGCTCGACACGGAGGGCCGCGCCGGCGAGCCGGTCGAGCACGAGTTCATCACCATCTCGCGCCAGCACATCGTGCTGGCCACGACGGTCGACGGCGGCGCCGTCTCCGTCTAGAGCCGCCGCCGCAACGGGACCAGGTACCAGAGCACCGCGAAGCCGAGGCCGGTGACGACGCTCACGGCCGCGGTCGTCTGCGCGCCGTAGAGGAAGTCGGTGATCAGCATCACCACGCACACGATCGCGGCGGCGAGGAAGCCCAGGCCGGCGATCATCATCGCGTTGGCCCGCCGCAGCAGCCGCTGCTTCTCGCGCGCGCGGAACAGGATGCGGTGGTTGGCCGACGGCGCGATGAGCAGGATGGTCGCCGCGGCCGCGCACAGCAGACCCACGAAGTAGACGGTCTTCTGGAATTCCGTCACCGTCGTGAAGCGCTGCTGGAACGGGACGACGAGCAGGAAGGCGAAGAGGACCTGGACCCCGGGCAGCGCGACCCGCAGCTCGTTGAGCAGCTCGATCAGCTCGCGGTCGATGCGCTCCTTGTCGGACTCGGGCATGGCGCTGGGCCGGACGGTATTACGATGGCGCGGATGGCGGAGGGCATCGGAACGATCGCGGGCCTGTGGCGCTATCCCGTCAAGTCGATGGGCGGCGAGTCGCTGTCGGAGGTCGCGGCCGGCGAGCGCGGCCTGGCGGGCGACCGGACGTGGGCGGTGGTCGACGTCGAGACCGGCAAGGTGGTCAGCGCCAAGCGCCCGAAGCTGTGGGGCGCGATGCTCGAGTGCTCCGCGGCCTACGCCTCGGAGCCGGAGGCCGACGGCCCGGCGGCGCCGGTGCGGATCACCCTTCCCGACGGCCGGGAGACCGCCACCGACGACCCCGACCGCGACCGGCTGCTCTCCGAGGCGCTGGGGCGCCCGGTGACGATGGAGAGCCGCGCCCCCGAGGGCGCGACGTACGACATCCGCGCGGTGGACGCCCAGGGGCTGGAGACGGACGAGCCCGAGCGCCTCACCGAGTCGCCCGTGGGCATGTTCGCCCCGCCCGGGACGTACTTCGACACCTCCACGCTGCACGTGCTGGCCACCACCAGCCTCGACGGGATGTCCGCGGCGCACTCAGACGGCGATTGGGACACCCGCCGCTTCCGTCCCAACGTGCTCGTCGACGCCGCGGCCTCGGCGCCCGACGGCGAGTTCGTCGAGAACACCTGGGTCGGCCACCTCCTCGAGCTCGGCGACACCGCCCGCGCCGCGGTCCTCGCGCCGATGCCCCGCTGCGTCATGACCACGCTCCCCCAGGGAGACCTCCCCCGCGACCCGCTGATCCTGCGCACCATGGCGCAGCGCAACCGCCACTCGCTCGCGGACGCCGGAGTCTTCGCCTGCATCGGCGCCCTGACCAACATCACCGCCCCGGGCCCGGTCGCCACCGGCGACCCGGTCAGCCTCGGCGCGGCGCTCTAGCGGCCGGGTTGAGCGGAAAGCCGGGGACGACGTGAGAACAGTCAAGTCGCACTTGAGGCTCTTGTTCAGGTTCTCATGGATCCGGTAAACCGCAGGCGCTCAGCCCAGGCCTGTCGCCTCGTTTCCTCATAGCCGTGGTGGGGCTCAAGCGACCCGTAGATCAAGCGATAGCGATCAAACTGATGGAAGACCGCGCATTCCGAGATCGCTTCTAACGACCGCCTTAAGCAGCACTTAGCCGTGCCGGCGGTCAACCAAGCGACCGAGTCTACCTGGCGTCTTACACCTAGCGATGGCTCCAGCCGCTGAGTCGATCCATCAGGCAGTCGGTCCCATCTCCAAGGTGGATGCCGTTGCTGTGCGAAGAGAGCTGGTGCACGAGGGCCTTCGGTGTCGCGAACGTCGGCCCTCCTCAGCATGTACCGCACCCGAGGCGCCCCTAACCTCACTCCCTTTCGGCGACCATTATCATCCGCGGCGAGTTCTCGCTAAAACGCATACCGTCGAAGTCGCCCCAAATTTTCTCTGAGACCGCAAACCCACACTCTGTGAGCAACCCCTCGAGCGCATCTCTGTCGTAGAGCGCGCACTCCAGGTACATGGGGTCGCGCTCCCCGTCAAATCGATAGCGCACCACACGCCGTAGGCGACTCCCGTCGAAGTCCTCTTCGCGACTCACCTCGCGCGCCTCCCCATCTGGCCCAGTAACCGTTACATAGGTCGACCCAACGCGCCGGCGGACATACTGAAGCGGGTTGTCTACGTCAATAACCAGCTTTCCGCCGGGCTTCAGCGCCGACCGGATGCCTTGCAGCACCCGCCTGTTCTCCGCCTCATCGACAAAGTAGCCGAACGAGGTGAAGATATTGATGGCGTAGTCAAATTCGCCATCACACTTGAGCTGCCGCATGTCGCAACGGACAAACGTCAGCCGCGCCGCGCCTCGATTGCCAACTGCGTCTGGTTCGGCCACGCCGTCAATGTACGTCGCCTCGATCTTCTGGGCGTCGGCGTTCTGCATCGCTTCCCTAAGCATCACTGCTGATAAATCAACTCCCATGACACGATAGCCGCGTGACGCGAGCCTCACGGCATGGCGCCCCCATCCGCATCCAACGTCCAGAAAGGCCTTCTCCGAGTCCCTTGGGCGCGCACTGAGTCCCAAGTACCGCAGAATGCCCGTGACTTCGCGGGGCGCCGTATCGTTGGTGTGGCGGTAAATGCGCTCATAGTCCTCGTCAAACGACTCCCGATACCAGTCTGGGTTGTAATCTCGGGGCGCCACATCATCTAGCTTACTATAACTCTTGCGTAATGTCGGCAGCCAACTAGGAATCATGTCGCGCCTTCTGCGAGCAGATCTGTCGGGGGCGTCGGGATGGGGTCGGACGGCGAGTACTCGGTACTGGATCTAACCAGTCGGTCCATCCTGTCTGAAACTTCTCCTACCTCCTTATGCTCCGCATCCCAGATTCGTAGGGTGAGAATGTCCCGGCGGTCAGTTGTCAAAATGTACTCGGCGGCCACGCGGTTGCCCAAAAGGAACATGTCACGCTTTAGCGCGGGCTCCAGACTGTCAGTGAATGCAGTCCGGACGTGAATACCGGCGCGACACTGCTTGTCCATTTCAGCCAGGCTGGGCGCGACGCTCTCGGGCCCGTCGAAAAGAAAGATACGAGTAATGTCGACTTGGCGGTTAGCGATCAAGTCTGTGGTCTTTTCAAGATAACGCTGGGCGGAGGGCCGAGTCCAGAAGTCTTCGGTACTGACGTAACTGGTGGTGACAATCTTGTCGCCCTCCTCGGCGAGTTGCACCAACGTCACGGCCATATCGGCGATATCGCTAGGAGTGATCTCGATCGAGCCGGCGCGCGCCTGGCTAGAATGATTTACGAGCGTCTCCAGCTGGCCAGCGACGAACTGTGTGAGATAAGCAGAACCCTGGGGGTAAACCACGGCGCAGTTCTCGGCGAGCTGCGCAATATTGTCAAAAAGGTTAGGCGTAGAGTGCGCTGCCTCGGAAAGCTTGAGGACCTCGTACATCTCGCTGGAAAGAGAGTTGATGCGCTCTTGGGTCTTCGTCAGTGCCTCTTCTGTGTCGGCCAAGCGTTCAATTTGCTGCTTGAGTTGCCGTGTCTGGAAGATTGCGAGCGCGATAGCTATTAGGGCTGCCATGACGCTGGCAATACCTAGGAGCAGACTAAGCGTGCGAGCGCTGTCCGCGGCCACCGTCGGGAATCCGGAAGAGATCATGGCGTGAGGCGTCAAGTCTAGTCGGTGCGCCCGGCTTCGGGTGTCGAGCACGAATCGATTTGGACAGGGCTCTATGTCGAGTGGTCGGGAGGTTTTCAGCGCGCCGGCGAACGCTCTGACTGAGGCGTTAGTCCAGAACGGCGCCATGGGGCTCTGTGCGCGAGGTGAGTCCCTGCGTGCTGGGGCAGTCCGAAGGGACTAGAGGCGCCCGTGGCTAATTGGACCGGCGGGCTCCGGTGCCATTCACCGACTTCAGTCGATCCACGATTAGCATCTCGAGCTGATCGTCGTCCTTCTTCGAGATCTCGGCGTGTTCAGCCAGAGCTTCGGCGCTCCCTCGCACACGGATTCCGCTCCGGAGGATGTACTCCTCTTCCTTGAGGCGAGACGTAATCAACTCGATGTCCTTGTCGAAGGGGCGCGAGCTGCTTACGCCTTCGGCCTGCAGGTAGCTCGCCAAGCTGGGCTGGTCTGCCTCGTCGATGTGGTCCTCGGCGAACCGCTTCGGCTGGACCTGAGGAGCCTTGCTGGCCATATCCGTTAGCAGGGCCCTGTGATAAGTCGCACGCTTCTCTGGATCAGCTATCTGCGTATTGATGAACTTTTCAAGACGATGGAAGTAGAGACTGGTCGTCTGCGCGGGATTGTCGCGCACCCGACAACCGAGGAAGTCGTGCAAGAAGAAGTCGGCTACCTGCTTCTCCGGTCGGAACGCCCGCTGCTTGTCTGAGACCGAACCGTGGACGTCGATCGAGTCCACAACCTCTGCGCTTTCGAAGAGCGCCACCTTGAAGACGCGGGTCGTGTTGGTGAGCATGAGTTGGCGCAGGTGCTCAACGCTGTAGGTCTCCTGACCGGCGCTACCTGTCCGCTCAAGGCGAACGCCTTCCTCCTTCTGGAGCTTGAGAACCGCCAGACAAGGACCGGTGTCGACTTCGCCGCGCACCACGACCAGTAGGCCCGGCGACGAGGCGACCTTCTGCTGAGCCGCAAATAGATGGCGCCCGAGGGCCTTCGAGACTTCGACGAAGTCGCTGGATCGGCTCGTGAAGTGCTCGTGGACAAGCGTTGGGGTCGGGGACTGGATCGACGGGTCCGCCACTACCTCGAATGCGGCCAGGCTGAGGCTCTCCACGATCCGGGTTCGGAAGTAGTCCTTGAGGTCGTCGTCGACGGGGCTGATGGCGCTGCTCAACATCAGCTCCGAAGGCTTCGGCGGAGCAAGCTCCCGACGAGTAATTTCGTGGATGATTACGGCGTCGATGCTTAGCGTTGCGATCTTCATGGCTGCGAAGGCTGGCGAGTCCGGCTCTGGTCAGAGCCCCTTTGTTTCGACGCTGGTGGGCGCCGTCGTCGGCGGTGCTGTGTCGCTCGGCACCACGCTATTAGTCGAACGCCAGCGAAGCAAGAACGCGCAAAAGGCGGACGTCCACCGCGACGAGATCACGACCCGACTAGCCGCTCGGCTCATTGCCTTGGAGCTGTCCGAGATCGAATCGGTGCTGCACGTCGTCCTCAAGCAGACGCCATTCGAGTGGCCGCCGACACCCGACTTCCACTTCCGGACGGCTGCCTGGGAGACCCACGCTGCAGACCTCGCCAAGACCCTTTCCGGAGCGGACTGGCAGGTTGTAGCTCTGCCGTACTCGTCGTTCCAATACGCGAACTTGTCCTCTGGCGTGCTTACGCAGGAGGCGGCTCGTACGGTACTCGCGGAGACCGAGTATGCATTGACGGTCCTGCGATCGACTTCAGAGAAGTCGGAGGCGGCTGAGGACTCAAACGCGGCAGCTTGAGGCGCTCGATTTCAAGCTGGATGCGGGCCGCCTCAAGCTGCATCTCGGCGACCTGCCTGTCCGAGCGGGCCTTGGTCTCCGCGGCGCTCTTGGTCTCGACGGTGGCGACGAGGGCGACGACTGCGGCGAGGACGCCGAGCAGCGCGGTGATACGGGCGCCGAGACTGGACGACTCGATGCGTACGACGACAACCTGAGGCGCTGAGATGACGCCGGCGGGAGGGGTCGACGTCGTTGCCTGAGGGTGGCTCTGGGGGCCGGAGCGACCCCCGATATATGTCGGGCGGGGCGCTCCCATGACCTCCGAGGAACCGTTCTACTGGTGCATTCCATCCTTCCTGTGCTGTCCAGGTCGCGACGGGAATATCGCGACCTCCCTTAGCTAACCGGACCTACCGCGTCCGATCAGCCCACATGAGGGCTTGAACATGAGACTCACTCCTCTCGCTTGATTGGTCGGGAACCTTGCAACGGTCCGGCGTGAGTCCCTCGATGACGACATAGAGGCTGCCAAGCGCGTGTATACCGAGCTCACGGGGCAGGCGACGACGCCGGCCGAGTACACGCTCCGTCCTGATTACCGGCAGCCCGCTCATCTTCGGCGAGACCATGCATTCTTGGGGCGCATTTGGACTCGCACTCAGCCATCGCCAAGGATGAAACGCTCGGACTATGCGTTCCGGCGGAGAGCCGGCGACCCGCGCCCGTCGTTGCGGGGCGTGTCGCCGCGCCCGCGAAGCCTGCCCGCGCGTCGACCCGGCCGGACATACGTCCGCTAGGACTGGAGCAGAAGCGGCCAGACCTGAGGCGGAACTGCATGGCCCACAAGCGTGACGTTCTGGGCCAGGTCAAACCTCTGACCAATCTGGGCCCTAGCTCCGCGGTATCGGAGCGCCCCGACTCCAGCTCGCCAGGGCGCCGCAAGGGGCCCTGGCTCCCATGACGACACGAAAACCCGCCCACCGCCGAGCGGTGAGCGGTGAGCGGTGAGCGGTGAGCGGTGAGCGCATCGTCGAGGATCAAGTGATCTAACGTCACAAACCAGCGGCCCTGCACGTTGTCTTTACCACTAGCGTCCGCGACGGCACCGGAACCGTCGTCGCGGTGCGATATGCAACGGAAACGGGAGTCTCATGCTTCGAGCCATGGCGTTCAGCAGTCCGCGCGCGAACGGTTCACAGGGAAACGTCGTTGTGCCGCGCGCTGTCCTCGGCGCCCTGCTCGTACTCGCTTACCTGGCGATCGCCACTAGCGCGCAAGGGCGTCCGATCGTTCCTCCGCCCACGGCCTCTACTGGGCATGTGGCCGCGATGGCGCAGGGCGCCCCAACGCTCTATGACATCAAGCGCATGGTCGAAAACGATGGCATTGACTTTGACGCTTCGTTCAGCGACCCGAAGTTCGTCACGACGCTGCCTGACGACGGGAAGGGGCCCAAGGCCACACTGCCGGCGAGCTTCGCGTTGGGCTCGGCGGATCACTCCGACAACGCCGCCTCCTATGACAACTGCCGTGTGACTCTCGACTTCTGGCATCTCAACATACCCCAGCGGCAGGGCCTGCCCGGCTACGACAATGCCGGCGAGGCCCACTCGGATGTCGGCTACGGCGAGTGCACGATCCGCGGTGTCTTGCAGCCGATCCTTGTCAGCTTCCATGGCTATGTGGCCGTTGCGAACTGCACCGACAGTCCCGACATCTCGATCGGTGGCACGCTGTACTTCGACGGGCCGTACGGGTCTGCCTATACGGCCGCCGCCTTCTACATCTCTCCCTCCTACGGTCTGACGTGGGGCGGGTTCCAGAGCACCGCCGGCCATCTCAGCGTTCACGGCGTCAACATGACGAACGACAACAACGAGACCCAGGGCCGCTGCGCCGGGCCGCCTACCACCAAGATGTACACCGGTGGCTGGATTTCCATGTCAGACGGCTCAGGCGGTGAGAACGCGGCGTCTCAGAACCTGCTTTACGACGGATTCCCGTACACCGCGATTGACAACGGGTTCCCCGATCCCGAAGACACAGCGACCGGGTCGAGCGGACCTGAGAGCACGACTGCGAAGCCTCAGCCCGTAGCCGACGCCCTCCGGCAGGCCGGCGTGGACATGTCAGATGTCACGATCGTGAACCGCTATACGGCCGTCATGGCGGCGAACGCGATGCTCTATACCCAGTGCCCGCGGCTGTTCACGTGCTTCTGGCAGCACGCGAACTATCGCGGTCGGTCGTTGGCAGCCGCCGTCTACCAGTATGGATACTACGGCTGGACGAACCTGCGAGACTTCGGCCTAAGCGACGAGGTCACTTCTTGGAGGAACCGACGCTCGCTTACGACGTACCTCGACCGTGACACCGGCGGCAACAGCGGTGCCCGCGTCTGCCTGACCCGCTTTAGCACAAACCCGCGGATGTACTATTTCAACGACCGCGCCTCGTCATTTGCCTTCGATACTAGACCGACGTGTTAGGAGTTGCACGTTGCTGCGTCCCGGCGGCATAGGCGTGTTCGTAGCGCTTGTCATCTGCATTACGATTGGCTCAGTCGGGTGCGGAAATGAAGAGACCGATGACAGTGCGTCCGCGGCCCCGCCATCTTCTGTGGACCTCGCTGAACGCGCGGCGGCGACCTACTTCGCCTCGATCGGACCCCGCGCGCAAGATGTCTCGTGTCGGGCGGATCGGGGCGCGGGAGCTCTGCCGTGGCGGTGCATTGCGACCTTCCGTCTCGTCCCTGGCCGTCAAACCTGTCGCTTTGGTGCCCTGCGTGCCGGGCGGGCGGGGACAACGGTATGCGAGGAGCCCTCCCCCGGCTCCAGACCGTTCTATCCCGTCTGCGTTCGACACCATGAAGTCAGTGTGTGCCAAACGGACGCAGTGCGTCAGCTGAGGCAGTGCATCGATGGGCCCGCAGACCGGCTGCCCTGCACGCGCTCAATATACGGGCGCGCTCTAGGCCGCTCCGTACGCACCGCTAGTTCAAGACGATCTGGCCGCCGCGCGTAAAAGCGTGACGCAGCACCGCCACTTGGCGCCTGACGACTGCGGGTAGCTCTACCCACCACAGCTGTTCGTCTCTGTCACCCTCGTTGCCGCGCGGCGTATCCCAAAGCGCGCTGTACCAGATGGCCTAGGCTTCATCGGCAACGTCGATACGGCCATAGTCGACGTCTATGACCCAGCAGCCGTTGACATAGATCCCGCTCGGGAGCACGGCGATATCAACCCGCGTCAGCATCGCGCTCCAGAAGGGCGTCGGCCTGTCGGAACAGTTCCGTGAGCGACGCGTCCATGGCTTCGGCCAGCTCCACGAGTTGGCCGAAGCTGGGGTCTGCCTGTCCGCGCTCGAGTCGCGACAGCCAGGACCGGCCGACGCCCCAGAGGCGCCCTGCGCCATTCTGGGACAGGTGCTGCTCCCGCCGACGGTCCCGTATGGCTTGGCCGAAGGCGAGACGGTGGGGGTCGGTTTGCTCCACACCCAAAGCAACCGCCAAGCCCGTCGGATCGTAACGGCTACATAGGTCTTATAGGCCGTGGACCTATAGACCGTATGGCCTTACAAGGCGTGGTGCTGTGCAGCCTCAGTCGGCGGCTCATGTGACTTTCGGACAGGCGATCCGCGAGCTGCGCGAGGAGCGCGGCATCTCCCAAGAGGAGCTGGCGTACCGCTCCGGGCTCGACCGCAGCTACATGGGAGGCGTGGAGCGCGGTGAGCGCAACGTCAGCCTCAAGAACATCTTCCGCGTCGCCGAGGGGCTCGGCAGGCCGTCCATGAGTTGACAGGGTGCCGCCGTGAAGCGCGAACCGGCCGAAGTGCGCCAAGCGCTGGGCGCGGGGTGGAGCAGTGGCTCAAGCGGCTGGCCGATCACGGTGACGGCATTGCACCGGTCTTCAGCCGCTCGGACACCCGCTGGTGGCTGAAGTCGTCCCGCGCGCCAGTGCCGTCTGCTTCATCGAGCGCCGCTTGCGCTTCGTGCGACCGGACGGCCGGGTGGCGGGACATGCCGGTGCGCCATCGGTGCTCGTAGCGTTCGGTCTCCCCTGCGCGCTGGCGGTCAGCCAGTGCGGCCTGGGCTTCACCGTCGTCGTCCCGCAGGGTCCTCAGTCGATGGCTGCCCGGCCGGTGGAAGGGGCGCACGCCCTTTCTGCTGGCCGTCCCAGCCATCCACCAAGGAGGTCACGATGACTAAGGCCGAAGAGGTCTACACCAAGGTCGAAGCGCTGATCGCCCAAGGCAAGACCAAGGCCGAGGCGTTCAAGCTGCTGGCTGCCGAGTACGGGCAGCCGGTCAACTCGATCCGCGGGAGTTACTACTCCAGCACCAGCGGCAAGAGCGGTACCACCCGGTCCCGGCGTCGGGAAACCACGCCCGAAGACGCGCTGGCCGACGCCCGCCGGGCGCTCGAGCAGGCCATCGCGAGCGTTGACCGCGAGGTCGAGGCCGCCAAGGAGCGCTCCGAGGAGGCCAAGGCCGAGTACGAGGCGCTGAAGGGCTCGGCAGCCGAGCGCAAGAAGTCCATCGGCGAGCGCTTGGAGGCGCTGAAGTGAGTCCGGGCGGGCCGATCTGAGCGAACAGCTTGGATCGGCCCGCTATCACGCAAACATATTGATTAGCAGGGATTTTCGCGAGATGATGGTTTAACCAGAAAGGAGGGCAAATGAGCCAGGTTGCGACCAAGCCGGTTCCCGACCAAACGGCGAACGAAGCCACGGCGGTCCTGTATCTGCGCGTTTCCAGCACCGGCCAGGTCAATACCGCCCACGACCCCGAGGGCTACTCCATTCCCGGTCAGCGCGACGCCTGTCGTCGCCACGCCGAGACCCTCGGCGCGCGCATCGTCGCCGAATACGTGGAGCCAGGCCGCAGCGGCACCAACACCCAGCGTCCAGCCCTCCAGAAAATGTTGGCCGCGCTCCCCAAGCTCCAGCCCACCTACGTCATCTTCTATGACCTCTCCCGGGTCGCCCGTGATGACTTCGATGCGCTGTGGCTCCTGCGGGAGATCGAGAGTACCGGGGCCAAGCTGGAATCCACGCTTGAGCGCACAGACAACACTCCAGCTGGGCGGCTGCTCTACACCGTCATGGCAGGAGTCAACGCCTTCCGTTCCCGCAGCGACGCCGAGAAGGTCAAGATGGGCGTCGAGCGCAAGCATGCCGACGGTGGGAGCCACGGCCCCGCCCGCTTGGGCTATCTCAACGTCCGTGAGAACGTGGGTCAGCGCCAAGTGTCGAGTATCGCCGTCGACCCGAGCGCGCGCCGCTCATCCAGTTGGCCTTCGACGCCTTTGCGACGGGCAACGAGACCATCACTTCGCTAACGGAGCTGCTGGAGGACGCTGGCCTGCGCACCAGAGCCACTCCGACCAGACCCAGCCGCCCTGTGTCACGCAGCAGCGTCCATCGCATCCTGCGCGACGACTACTACACCGGCACCGTGACGCTGAAGGGCGTCAAGTATCCGGGCCGTCACGAAGCGATCATCGACCAGGCGACCTTCGAGCGGGTGCAAGAGGCGTTGTCTGGGCACGCCGCCAGTGGCGACCGCTCCCAGAAGCACCACCACTACCTCAAGGGCTCGATCTACTGCCCATGCGGCCGGCGGCTTGGCTACGGGCGACACCGCGGCAATGGCGGTGTCTACGAATACTTCTCCTGCCTCAGCCGCGTGACCCGCGGAGGGCGTTGCGGCTCGCCGCACTTCGATGTCGGAGCCGTCGAGAAGGCTATTGAGAGCCACTACGACGCAATCACATTTAGCCCGGTTCAGCAGAACGCCATCCGGGCGGCACTCCGCACCTACTGCGAGGCAAAGACAGAGGTAGCCAAGCGCGAAGCGGATCGCCACGCCCGCCGCCTGCGCACCCTGACGGCCGATCAGCAAAAGCTCGTCCAACTCCACTACCGCAACCTTGTCTCCGACGAGGTCCTTGCGGCCGAACAGGAACGCATCGAGCGCGAACGAGCCGACGCCACGCGCTGGGAGAAGGCCGCGGTGACAGAGGTAAAGGACGTGCTGGAGGCGCTAGACGAAGCGCTCGGACTGGTAGACGCGGGTCGTCCGCTCTATCGGCAAGCCAATCGCAAAACGCGCCGACTGCTCAACCAGGCGATCTTCCGGCGGCTCATCGTCGGCGACGCCGACACCATCGAGTCCGAGCCGACGCCGGTCTACTCCCAGCTGGCCCACGTGGCCCTCCAAACGACCTCCGACCCCAAAGGAAGGACTGAAACGACCATGACCCCGATTTCTCAGGGTCATGGTTCGTACTTCGTTCAAATGGCGGAGAGGGAGGGATTCGAACCCTCGAGCGAACTTACGCCCGCTACGCGATTTCCAGTCGCGCCCGTTCAACCACTCCGGCACCTCTCCGGGACTCGCGGCCCGGAAGACTAGAGCGCCCAGGCGCCGTCCCGGAGGGCGGGCACGCGCTCGCCGTCCGCGGTCACACCCGTGGCGTCCACGCCGGGGCCGCCGATCATGAAGTCGACGTGGATCGCGCTGACATTGGCGCGCGCCTTGTCGGCCTCGTCGTCCACCGCCATGTCGTAGGCGCGGCCCAGCGCGATGTGGCTGGCCGCGTTCTCGTCGAGCAGCGTGTCGTAGAAGACGGTCTCCAGCGGGCCGATCCGGCCCGCGCCGTCGACCAGGGCCACCTCACCCAGCCGCGCCGCGCCCTCGTCGCGCGCCACCAGCGCGCGCATCGCCTCCGCGCCGGCCTCGGCGTCGATCCGCGCGACCCGCCCCTCGCGGAACTCCACCTCCAGGCCGCGGATGATCGTCCCCGGCAGCGCCAGCGGCTTGGTGGCGCGCACGACGCCGTCCACCCGCGCCGGGTCGGGCGTGGTGAACGTCTCCTCCGACGGCAGGTTGGGGAAGTGCTCGATCCCGTCCACGGTCTGAAACGACGCGGCCAGCCAGCGCGAGGAGGGCAGCAGGCCCACCGTCAGGTCGGTCCCGGGCCCGTGCAGGTGGATCGCGGCGAAGGCGCGCGAGCTCAACCGCTCGGCGGCCTCGACCAGCGTGGCCATCCGCTCGCGCCACGCCGCCACCGGGTCGTCCTCGTCCAGCCGGCAGATGTGGCGGATGGCTTCCCACAGCCGCTCGTAGGCCGCATCCGGCTGCAGGTCGGGATACACGAGCTCCGCCCACTCCCGCGTCGGCGCGGGGGCGATCGTCCAGTTGGTCGTGCGCTGGTTGACCACCTGGCCGGTCTCGGCCACGAACGGCAGCTGGTCGCGGCCCACGCGGGCCGGGTCCAGGTCGTCCAGCAACCCCGGCGCCACCGGCCCCGAGAGGCCGATCCGCGCCGCCCGGGCCTCGCCCAGCGCCAGGATCCGCTCCCCGTACCACGGCGGCACGTACTCCAGCGTGTCGGGATCGGCGTGCTCGATGCGCGCCCGCTTGACGTGGAGGTCGAACCACGCGACGTCCACGAACTTCGCCCCGTGGCGGTAGGCCGCCGCGGCGAGCGCGCGCGTGATGGCCTCCTTGCCCGGCTCGGTCCCGATCGCCACGACCTGGCCGGGCTGGACGTTGGCGCCGAAGCCCACGACCAGCTCGGCGAAGCGCTCCATCTCCTCGTCGGTCACGCGGCGATTATGGACAGGAGCGGATGTAGACGAGGGGGTCGGGGCCCTCGCGGCCGAGGACGCGCTCGGGGATGCGCGCGGGGAAGTTGGCGCTGCGGGCGTAGAAGCAGCCGCGCGAGCCGACCTTGACGCCGTACGTGGCCTTGTGCCCCTCCGCGCTGCCGTGCAGGTAGAAGCGCACCCGGCAGCGCCAGGGCCACGGCCGCCCGTCTCGCTTGGGCTGGCGCGTGAGGGGGCGGCAGCGCATCGACGCGTGCCGCACGGCGTCACGGTCGGGGCGGCCCGTGCGCATGCGCACCGACGCCGCGTAGCTGCGCTTGAACGCGCGCGACATCGCGCGCTCCAGCGTGGCCCGGCCCGTGCGGACCTCGTACTTCTGCCCGCACCCGGCGAGGCCGAGCGCGACGAGGGAGAGGAGGATCGTCGCGCGCCTCACAGGAACGGCACCACCCGCGTGAGCACGACGAAGACGCTGAACCCCGCGGCCACCGCCGGCAGCGCCCGCCGGGCCCGGCCCAGAGCCGCCAGCGGGATCAGCCACACGACGTACCAGGCCAAGAACCACGAGGTGCACGCCAGCAGCGCGGCCGTGGCCCACGCCGCCGAGTCCAGCCAGGCCTCGCGCTCGCGCCACGTGCGCCAGAGCAGGGCCAGAAGCACGGCGCCGAAGACGACCGACGCGACCACGCGCGCGCCCCGCGGATTGCCGCCCCAGCCGAACACCGCGCCGAGCTGGGCCGTGACGCTGGTGCCGGAGTCCAGGCCCTGCTGGGTGCGCAGCACGTTGACGAAGTCCAGGGCGTGCGAGCCGAAGAAGACCACCGCCACGGCGACCACGCCGACCGCGACCGCGCCGGCGCCCAGGAGCGAGCGCCGGCGGTCCGGCGATCCCAGCACCGCGAACGGGAGCAGCAGCCCCGCCGACGCCTTGACCGCGCCGGCCAGCGTCGCCGCCGCCGCGCCCGCGGCCGCCCGTCCGCGCAGGAGCAGCCATACGCCCAGCAGCGCCGGCAGCGTCATAAGCACGTCGTTGTGGGCGCCGCCCAGCGCGTAGACGATCACCGCGGGGTTCAGGCCGTAGAGGGCCAGGCCGAGTCGCGGGTCGCGTCCCAGCTCCCGCGAGCAGGCCCAGATCAGCGCGCAGCAGGCCAGGCTGGCGCCGACGACCGACAGCTTCAGCGCCAGGTAGGCCGCCGGGACCCCCAGCGGG
The DNA here is from genome assembly GCA_033856025.1 of Solirubrobacteraceae bacterium. Taxonomy (GTDB): domain Bacteria; phylum Actinomycetota; class Thermoleophilia; order Solirubrobacterales; family Solirubrobacteraceae; genus AC-38. Next base: position 246,082 of record JAWVFQ010000037.1, read on the forward strand.
ACCAGGGCGTAGGTGAACAACGTGAACAGCGGGCCGTAGGGCGAGCTGAAGTTGTCCCAGCGCACGAACCGGTAGACGGCGTCGCTGACCACGGTCCCCGAGTCGGTGGAATACGGGTTCAGGCCGTGCAGCGCACCCATCCGCGCCCAGTCGATGTAGCCGAACACGTCGGCGGAGATGAGCGGGGGGCCGAGCGCCACCAGGGCGTGCAGCACCACGAGGCCCACCACCACCCAGGCCAGCCGCAGGGCGGGCACGGTGAGCAGCGCCACCAGCCACAGGGCACACATGGCGACCATCCACCGGGCGAATTCGTCGTAGGGCAGATAGCCCCCGAGGTCGCCCAGGGGCCCGCGCATCCAGAACGGGAACCCGCCGGCCCGCGCGGGCACGAGTGCCGTCGGGCGGTAGGCCGCGCCGGTGACGACCGCCCAGACGCAGACGACGAGACCGGCGAGCGACGCGACCCCCAGGACGCGGCGCGCGAGATGTGCGGCTGGCGCCATGGCGGGCGCACGATGGCACAATCGGGCGGATGGTCCGGGCAGGGGTCGCCTTCGTCGCAGCCGCGCTCGCCGTGCTCGCCACCGCGGCCCCGTCCGCGACGGCCGCCGGGCGCTGCGGGAGCCACCCGTGGTGCGACGTCCGCCTGTCCCCCGACGTGCGCGCCCAGCGGCTGCTCGACGCGCTGACCCAGGACGAGCGGATCGGGCTGCTGGCCGGCGATGACCTGTTCGGCGTGGCGGGAGGCGACCACGCCCACACCGGGACCAGCCGCGGCGTCCCGCGCGTGGACCTCCCCACCGTCTACTACAGCGACGGACCCGTCGGCCCGCGCCAGGGACGCTCCACCGCCCAACCGATCCCCATGGGCCTGGCCGCCACCTTCGACCCCCGCCTGGCCAACCTGGCCGGGCAGGTGGTGGGCGCCGAGGCCCGGGCCAAGGGCAACGACGTCGTGTTCGCGCCCACGGTGAACATCATGCGCACGCCGCTGGCCGGGCGGACGTTCGAGGCCTACGGCGAGGACCCGTTCCTCACGTCGCGCCTCGCGGTCGGCTGGATCCAGGGCGCCCAGGCCCGCGGCGTCATCGCCAACGTCAAGCACTACGCAGCCAACAACCAGGAGGGCGCCAGCCAGGCCGCCGACCAGAGCCAGCCCAGCCAGCCGCTCGGGCCGCCGGGGACCCAGGGCAACCGCCTCACCGTGGACGTGCGCGCCGACGAGCGCACCCTGCGCGAGATCTACCTTCCCCACTTCGAGGCCGCGGTCAAGCAGGGGCGCGCGGGATCGGTGATGTGCTCCTACAACCGCCTCAACGGGACCTACGCCTGCGAGAACGACTTCCTGCTGCGCCGGGTGCTCGAGCGCGACTGGGGGTTCAAGGGGTACGTGCTGGCCGACTACGGCGCCGCGAAGAACACCGGCAGCTCCCTGCGCAACGGGCTGGACTTCGACCCCTGGCCGGGGATCGCCTACGACCCCAGCCTCGTGCGGGCGGCGCTGGCGGCGGGCGACGCCACGCCGGCCGACGTGGACGCGCACGTGCGGAGGATCCTGCGCACGCTGTTCGCGTTCGGGTTCTTCGACCGGGCGGCCTACCGCGACGACGACGCGCAGATCGCCAAGGCCGCGAACCTGCGCGCGGTCCAGCGCATCGAGGAATCCGCGATCACGCTGCTGCGCAACCGCGGGACGCTGCCGCTGGACGCGCGGCGCCTGAAGACGCTGGCGCTGATCGGCTCGGACGCCGAGCGCTTCAAGACCGGCGGCGGCTCGGGCGCCGTCGTGCCCTTCAGCTTCGTCACGCCGCGCGAGGCGATCACCAAGCGCGCCGGCCCGGGGGTCCAGGTGCGCTACGACGACGGCGGCGACGCGGCGCGCGCGGCCGAGGTGGCGCGGACGTCCGACGTGGCCGTCGTGTTCGCCTCCGACTACCAGACCGAGGGCACCGACCGGGCGTGCCTGAGCCTGGAGTGCCCCCCGGTGCACGGCGACCAGGACGCGCTGATCGAGCGCATCGCCGCGGCCAACCCGCGGACCGTCGTGGTGCTGGAGACGGGCGGCCCCGTCCTGACGCCCTGGCGCGACAGGGTCGACTCCATCCTCGAGGCCTGGTACCCCGGCGCCGCGGGCGGCAGCGCGATCGCGCGGGTGCTGTTCGGCGACGTGGATCCCGGGGGGCGCCTGCCGGCCACGTTCCCGCGCAGCGAGGCCGACCTGCCCACCGCCGGGGACCCGGAGAAGTACCCCGGCGTCGGCGAGACCGTCCAGTACAAGGAGGGCGTGCTCGTGGGCTACCGCTGGTACGACGCCCACGGACTGACTCCGGCCTACCCGTTCGGGTTCGGCCTCTCCTACACGCGCTTCGCGCTGCGCGGCCTGCGGGTGCGGGCACGGGGGCCGCACACCGCGACCGCGAGCGTCGCGGTGGCCAACACGGGCGTGCGGCAGGGCGTCGCGGTCCCCCAGCTCTATCTCTCCCTGCCCTCGCCGGGGCCGGGGATCGTCCAGCCGCCGCGCCAGCTCAAGGCGTTTCGCAGCCTGAAGCTGAGCCCGCGCCGCGTACGGCGCATCGCCTTCGACGTCCCCGAGCGCGCGCTGTCCTACTGGGACGTGCGCTCGAACGGGTGGCGCGTGGCGCCGGGCTGCTACGGCCTGACGCTGGCCCAGTCCTCGCGCGACACCACCGGCCCTTCCGCGACGCTCGCCGTGGGCGGCGCGGCGTGCGGGCGCGCCGCCGTCGTCCTGCGGTAGCGTCCGCGGCATGGACCCGAGCTCGTCGCTGCGCGCCCTCTCCGCCATCCGCGTGTCCGTCGGCGCCGGCGCGTGGCTGACGCCCCGGCTGGCCGCCCGGGCGTTCCTGCTCGATCCGTCCGGGAACCCGCAGTCGCCCTACTTGGCGCGGCTGTTCGGGATCCGCGACGTCGCCCTGGCCTACGGGACCAACACGGCGACCGGCGACGCGCGGCGCACCTGGCTGACCGCCGGGATCGCCTGCGACGTCGCCGACACCCTGGCCGCGCTGGCGGGCGGCCGCGCCGGCTACCTGTCGCGCACGCAGACCGTCCTGCTCGCCGCCCCCGCCATCGCCGCCGCCGCCCTGGGCGCCGCGGCGCTCGGCGCGAGCGACGACTCCTAAGCGGCCTCGGCGAGCGCCGCGCGCAGCAGCGCGCCGGCGGACCAGCGCATCGACTCGGCCGCCTCCTCGCGCGACAGGCCGGCCACGTCGGTGAGCCAGACGAACGGCTCGATGCCCACCGCCGCGCGGATGGCCAGGACGAGCCGGCGCCGGTGGCGTGGCGAGAGGCGCCCGGCCAGCGGCGACAGGGCGTCGTCGATCCACCCGATCGCGCGGCCGCGGCGCAGGAGCGGGCGCTCCTCCCCCGCCGCCGGGTCCAGGGCCAGGCGCAGTGCGGCGCGCATCGCCGCCTCGTTCTCCAGCAGCGACGCGGTGATCCGGCGTACGACGAGGTCGAGCCGCGCCTCCGGCTCCCGCGGCGCGTCGTCGTCGAGCAGCGACGGCGCCTCCAGCCGCGGGTAGGCGGCCGCCACCAGCGCGCCCTGGTTGGGGAAGTAGCGGTAGGCGGTGGCGCGCGAGATCGACGCGCTCTCGGCGGCGGCCTCGACGGTCGGCGTGACGCCCTGGGCGAGCAGCTCGCGCGCCGCCGCCACCAGCGCCTCGCGGGTGCGTGCCTTCTGGCCGGTGCGGCCCGTCAGCTCATATGAGATTGACATGCTCATGATGATACTCTAGTCTCACGACACGAAAAGCGTACGAACGGGAGTCGTCATGAGTGCAGCGGTGTCGAGCAGCAGCGGAGTCCTGGCCGGTGGGCCGGGGGCGGGTGGGGAGACGATCTGGTTCAACGGCGCGCTGATGGACGTGCGCGTGCCGGGCGCGTGGAGCGAAGACGCGTTCTCCCTCGTCGAGGTGTCGATGCAGCGCGGCCGCGCCACGGGCCTGCACGTCGATCCCAGCCACGAGACGTTCCACGTCCTCGAGGGAGAGCTCCTGTTCCACGCCGACGGCGAGGAGCTCCCGGGCGCCGCGGGGAGCACCGTGGCGATGCCCCAGGGTGTCCCCCACGCCTTCGTGTGCACGTCGGACCTGGCCCGGTTCCTCGTCCTCAACGCGCCCGGCGGCCACGACCGCTTCTTCCGCGACGGGGGCCACCCGGCGGAGCACCGCGACTTCGACCGCGCCCCCGCGCCCGACCTCGAGCGCACGGCCGCCTCGGCGCGGGCGCACGGCGTCCAGCTCCTCGGCCCGCCGCCGTTCGACGGCGTGCGCCTGCGCAGCGGCTGAGGGCTACGCGCGCCGGCGCTGCTCGGGCGCCAGCGCGGGGTTCTGCCAGCCGGCGTCGGCCGGGTTGACGTTGCGGCCGGGCGGGACGATCTCGTCGATGCGGTCCAGGAGGGTGGCGTCCAGCGGCGTGTCGAGCGCGCCGAGCTGGGACTCGAGCTGCTCCATCGTCCGCGGACCGATGATCGCGGCGGTCACCGCGGGGTGGTTGACCACGAAGGCGAGCGCCAGGTGGATCAGCGAGACGCCGGCCTCGTCGGCGAGCCGGCCCAGGGCGTCCGCGGCCTCGAGCTTGTCCTGGTTCTCGGGCAGCGAGAGGTCGTAGCGGGCGGGGATCATCGCCGCGCGCCGGGACGTCAGGTCATCGGCGTCCTTGCGCCAGCGGCCGGACAGCCAGCCGCCGGCCAGCGGGCTCCAGGCGATCGTGCCCATCCCATGCTCCCGGCACGTCGGCAGGATGTCGGCCTCGACGCCGCGGACGAGCAGCGAGTAGGGCGGCTGCTCGCAGACGTAGCGGGCAAGCCCGCGCTCGCGCGCGACCCACTGGGCCTTGACGATCTGGGCCGCCGGGTAGGTCGAGGAGCCGGCGTAGCGGACCTTCCCCTGGCGAACCAGGTCGGTCAGCGCGCCGAGCGTCTCCTCGTGGTCGGTCCACGGGTCCCAGCGGTGCACCTGGTAGAGGTCGATCCAGTCGGTCTTCAGCCGCCGCAGCGAGTCCTCGACCTCGCGGAAGATCCAGCGGCGGGAGTTCCCGGACTGGTTGGGGTCGTCGCCCATCGTCCCGTGGAACTTCGTGGCCAGTACAACGTCGTCGCGCCGTCCGCCGGCCAGCGCCTTGCCCACGATCTCCTCGGACTCCCCGCGGGCGTAGACGTCCGCCGTGTCGATGAAGTTGATCCCCGCATCCAGCGCGCGGTGGATGATCCGCACGCTCTCGTCGTGGTCGGTGTTCCCCCACGCGCCGAACATCATCGCGCCGAGGCACAGCGGGCTGACCTGGACACCGGTCGGCCCGAGCGGGCGCCAGACGCTGGAATCGATCATCCACGCAAGCTACCGGGGCGAGATGCTCGCCGTAATGCAGCTCAGCCGAGGAGCTCGGACACCGGGACGGGCGCCGCCACGACGCCGGTCTCGATCCGCGCACCGTCCCGATGCTCCACCACGTCGCCGTACCCACCGGACGCCGGCCGCCGGTGCACCTTCACCACGCGCGCGGGCACGTCGACGATCCAGTACTCGGCCACGCCCGCGCGCGCGTAGCGCCGGGCCTTGGCAGTGTCGTGACGCTGGGTGGTGACGGAGACCTCGACGACCAGGTGAGCCGTCGATGGCTGGCGGTCCCGTGGCACGGGTTCGACGACCATCAGGTCGGGCATGACGAACCCACCATCGACGAGCAGCAGATCCTGCACGCGGACCTCAAGATCATGGGCTCCGCGGACGAAGTGCCGAGTCAGCCAGGCCACGATCGCGCTGTGGTCCGACGAGGGCGGGGTCATGTCGACGAGGACCCCGTCGAGCAGCTCCACCCGGTCCTCCTCCAGCAGCACGCCCGCCTCGACCATCCGCCGCACGTCGTCGACGGAGAGCCGGTGTATCTCGAACTCAGCGGAAAGCATCGGCGCCGCGAGCGTAGCGGCGGGGACCACACCTGTCACGGAGAGCGTTGTTCGGCCACGCACGCAGCGTGGAGGTGAGGATTTCATCGAACAAGCCCCGATTGCGCGGAATGTCCGGAGAAGTCGCGCTCAGGGCGGGGGTGGAAGCCCTGGAAAGGAGCGGCTTTCCCTTCCGTGGTTTCGGGATGGTTACGGGGCGTAGCTACTTGTAGTTTGTGCGTGCATACTGGTCGGGCGATGTTGCGGGCAAACGACTCCGTGCTGACGTCGGCGATTGTCTTATGGCGTCTCGGGGACGGTTTCATCGCCATCGGGTTTCTGGCTTCGATCGGGTACTTCTGGTGGTGCGCGATCACGGGGGCGCGCGGGCCTCGGCTGCGCGCGGCGATCGGTGTCTTCGCCCTACTGGTCGCCGCGCTCGCGCCCGCCGCGTACTCGGCGCGCCCGCGGCCGCGCTGCGCCATGGCGGGCGACACGCTCGCCCGCACCAGTCAGATTCGCGTCGTCGCGACCGAGACCAGCAACGGTGTCGTCGTGCGCGGGTGCGCGTTTGCCACGAACCGCGTGCGGGTGCTCGATCGGGTCGAAGTCGCGCCGAGCGTTGAACGACGGGCCGGTACGTGGGTCGCGTTGCGCGGGTGGGACCAGGGCGGCCCCGCGGGCGGGGGCGTCAAGGTCGCAGACGTCCGCAGCGGTCGCTCGTACGACGTCGTTCCGCGCGTCGACACTCGTCACCAGACGCTGCGCTACTTCATGAACGACCTCGGCCAGACGGTCGCGGGGCTGCGCAGCAGCTTCCCGCCGCCGGCGGCGGACGGGACGCTGCGCAGCACAACCGCGATCCGCGCTTTCTCCTCGCGCGGCGCGACCCGGCTCGTCGACGAAGGAAACTCCCAGGAGCTCGAGCTCGAGTCGCTCGTCCTGGACCGTCGACTGTTCGTCTGGACACACTCCGGTCAGGTGCGATACGCGTTCCTGGCTGGCTAGCGGTCGTCGCGGGAACCCGGGCTCGCAGCGATCTCGCGGTCCTAGCGGAGGGGGTGGGATTCGAACCCACGAGGGACCAAACGGCCCCCAACGGTTTTCGAGACCGCCCCGTTCAACCACTCCGGCACCCCTCCAGGATGCTGCGGGGACAGCGCGCGCAGCGTAGCGACTGTCGCGCGCCTAGCGCCGGGACGCGAAGAACGTGCGCAGCAGCTCTGCGCTGTCCTCGGCCAGCAGGCCCGGAGCGACCTCGGGGCGGTGGTTGAGGCGGGGCTCGCCGAGGACGTCGAGGACGCTGCCGGCCATCCCGGCCTTGGGGTCCGGGGCGCCGTAGACGACCCGCGGGATGCGGGCCAGGACGACCGCGCCGGCGCACATCGCGCAGGGCTCGAGCGTCACGTACAGGACGCAGTCCAGCAGACGCCAGCTCCCGAGCTTGCCGGCGGCCTCGCGCAGCGCCAGGACCTCGGCGTGAGCCGTGGGGTCGCCGCGCAGCTCGCGCTCGTTGGCCCCCACGCCGATCACCTCTCCCTCGTGGACCACGACCGCGCCGATCGGGACGTCGCCGTGCTCCAGAGCCCGCTCGGCCTCGCGCAGGGCGAGGCGCATGAAGTACTCGTCGCGGGGAAAGAATCGCGAGCTCAGCGGGGGATCTCGCGTGGAGAGGGAAACTTCAAGCTGCCGATCATGTCTTAACCCGCGCCACGCCCATGCGCCGCCTCCTCTCCACCCTCGCTCTCGCCTTCGCCGCCGCCTGTGCGCCGGCGGCCGCGGCCGTGCACGGCGCCAAGCCGCCGGGCTACGTGCCCGGCGAGGTGGTCGTCCAGCGCTCGGGCCAGGCCGAGCCGAGCGTGGTCGCGGTGCCCCGGGGGATGACCGTGCGCGAGGCGGTCCGCGACCTCGACGCGGCCCCGGGCGTGCGCTACGCCGTCCCCAACCACCTCGCCCGCTTCGCCGGCTTCATCCCCGACGACCCGGGGCGCGGCGGGCGCGCGAACTGGCAGCGCATCCAGTGGAACTTCCTCGCGCCGGCCGGCGTCAACGCGCCCGACGCGTGGGGGAACCTGATCGCGGCCGGGCGCCCCGGCGGCCGCGGCGCGACCGTGGCGATCCTGGACACCGGCGTCGCCTACCGCACCACGCGGCGCTTCCGGCGCTCCCCGGACTTCGTGGGCACCCGCTTCGCGCCCGGCTACGACTTCGTCGACCGAGACCGCTTTCCCGACGACCAGAACGGGCACGGGACGTTCGTCGCGGGTGTCGTCGCCGAGCGCGTGAACAACGACCGCGCGCTGACCGGGATCGCCTACGGCGCCACGATCATGCCGGTGCGCGTGCTCGACGACCAGGGCCTGGGCGACGCCGCGGCCATCGCCAAGGGGATCCGCTACGCCGCCCGGACCGGCGCGAACGTCATCAACCTCTCGCTGGAGTTCGACTCCTCCGTCCCGGGCTCGCAGATCCCGGAGGTGCTCAGCGCCATTCGCTACGCCCAGCGCAAGAACGTCCTGGTCGTCGCCGCGTCGGGCAACGAGGCGCTGCGCATCGTGGCCTACCCGGCGCGCGCGACCGGCGTCATGTCCGTCGGCGCCACGACCGAGCACCTGTGCCAGGCCGAGTACTCCAACGACGGGCGCGGCCTGGACATCGTCGCCCCGGGCGGCGGCGCCGACGCGGCGATCGACGATGACCCGACCCACTGCCGTCCCGACGGGCGGCCCGGGCGCGACGTGTTCCAGCTGACCTTCCAGGGCTCGGTCCGGCGCTTCGGCCTCCCCGGCGGCTACCAGGGCACCTCCATGGCCACGCCGCACGTGTCGGCGATCGCCGCCCTGGTGATCGCCAGCGGCGTGATCGGACCGCGCCCCACGCCGCGCGCGATCGAGGACCGCCTGGAGTCCACCGCGCGCGACCTCGGCGACCCGGGGATCGACCAGCGCTACGGCGCCGGACTCGTGGACGCCGCCCGCGCGACCGCGCCGCCGCCGCCGGTGCCGGTGCCGGTGCCGTCCGCCTCTACGTAGTCCGGATGATCATCACCGAGCAGGGAGCGTGGTGGCTCACCTTGTTCGGCACGGAGCCCAGCAGGAAGCGCTTGGCGCCGGTCATGCCCTTGTTTCCCACCACGATGAGGCCGGACGTGCGCTCCTCGGCCACGTCGAGGATGGCGTCGGCCGGATCGCCCTCGCGGGCGAACGTCTGCACGTCGACGCCGGACTCCTTGATCTGCTCGGCCGCGGTCTCGAGCGTCGCCTCGACGTCCTCGCGCGGGTTGACCATCCACTCCAGGTCCTTGGGGACCTGCTGGGCCTCCTCGCGCAGTCGGGCGCTGGACACCGGCTCGTAGGCGCTCACGAGGTCGATGGTGTCGCCCGTCGACTTCGCCAGCTCGGTGGCCTGTCGCACGGCCTCCTTGGCCGTATCCGAACCGTCCGTCCCCACCACGATCGAGCCGAACATCGCTCTCCTCTCCGCCGCTGCCGTGTCGAGGCGGGATCATATGCCCATGTCTCCGAGCTGGGTGTGGATGCAGGTCGCCATCGTGGTGGCCGTAGTGGCCGGGATGGCGATCGCGATCATCCGCCTGGCGTGAGCGCCCAGGCGTCGCGCGGATCGCGCCCGTCCACGATCCGGCCGGGGTTGAGGACTCCGCCGGGGTCCCACGCGCGCTTGACCGCGGCGCAGCGCGCGTAGAGCGCGGCGCCGAGCGCCGCGGGCGCCAGGTGCGAGCGCGCCAGCCCCCAGCCGTGCTCGCCGGTCAGCGCCCCGCCGTGGCGCGCGACCACCTCGGCGACGTCCTCCAGGGCGCCGAGCAGGCGCGGGCCGGCGTCCGGCTCGGCCGGGTCGCAGAGCGGACGGACGTGCAGGCACCCCGCCCCCGCGTGGCCGTAGACGACGACGCGGTCCAGGCCGCGCCGGGCCAGCGCGGCCAGGAGGTCGTCGGCGAACGCGCCGGTGCGCTCGGGCGCGACGGCGGGGTCCTCGAAGATCGCCACGGGGACCGGGCCCCGGGCGGCCAGGAGCTCCAGCGCGCGCCGGCGCAGGTCCCACATGCGCGCGGCGTCCGGGCCCGACAGGGTGACGAGCTCGTCGCGGGGCAGGGCGGCGCGCAGGCGGCGCGGACCCTCGGGATCGTCGAGGTACTCCACGAGCAGCCGCGCCGCGCCGTCCAGCCCCGCCGCGTCGAGCAGGTGGCCGTCGAGGACCTCGACCGCGGCGGCGCCGGTCGCGGCGCAGGCGGGCGCGCGGTCCAGCGCCGCGCGCAGGCTCGGCGCGCGCACCTCGACCAGCGCGCGCGCGGCGGGGCGGGCGACCGTGGCCAGCCGGACCCGGGTCAGCACGCACAGCGTCCCCTCCGAGCCGGGGACGAGCGACAGCGCATCGCCCTCCCGGGCGAAGGCGTCCAGGCGGTAGCCGCCGAACGAGCGGCGCGCCGGCGGCGGGCCGCCGGAGGAATGGCGCGCCGGCGGCGGGCCGCCGCCGGGTGACGGCTCGTAGCCCGGCCACCCCGCGTCCAGGTCCGTCTCCAGGCCGTCGGCCACCCGCGCGAGGCCGGCCGCGAGCCGGGCGGGCACCTCCCCCGGCCCGAGCGATAGCGGCTCGCCATCCGCCCAGGCGCCCTCCACCCCACGCACAGCGTCGCCCATCCGCCCATAGCGCAGCGAGCGCGAGCCGCAGGCGTTGGTCCCCACCATCCCGCCCACGCGCGCGAGATCGGACGCGGTGACGTCCGGGCCGACGGCGCGGCCCGACGGCGCGAGCGCGCGGTTGACGTCGTCGAGCGACTCGCCCACCGCGCACCACGCGTCCTCTCCCTCGAGCTCGACGCCGCGCAGCGGGGACGTGTCGAGCACCACGCCCGTGCCCAGGCACTGACCGGCCACGCTGGAGCCCCCGGCCCGCGCGGTGAGCGCCACCCCGTGAGCCGTGGCGGCGCGCACCACCCGCGCCACGTCGCGCGCGTCTCGCGCGGCGACCGCCAGCGCGGGCGTCAGCGCGAACGGCGAGCGGTCGCGCGCGTAGTCCCCGGCCGGCCGCAGGTCGAGCCCGGCCAGGTCGTCGGCCAGCCCGCCCGTCACGCGTCGGCGGGCACGTCCTCGCGCGAGCGGGCGCTGATCGTGGTGACCGGGACGCCCAGGGCGCCGACCTTGCTCGGAAGGTCGAGCTTGAGCCAGCGCGACACGTGCGTGGGCAGCGTCGACAGGATGATCTCGTCGAAGCCCTGGATGTTCAGCGCGTCCTGGATCGCGTCCAGCGGCCGCGGATCGCCGATCAGGTGCTCGACGTGACCGCCGGCGGCGTCCTCGAGCAGGGGAAGGGCCAGCTCGACGATGGCCTCGGCCTCGCCGGTCCCCTGGTCCTCCGGGTCCATCACGGAGTGCAGGCCGTGCGTCGGGTTCGGCACCAGGAGCGTGAAGGCGGCCCGACCGCGCGCGGCGCGCTCGCGTACAGCCTCGACGAGGGCCGGCGTGGCGGCGGTACGCGCCGCGACGACGAGGACCCGGGTGGGGGCGGAGGACTCCATGCGGAACTCCTTTCGTGGCCTGGGCCGATCCTACCGCCGGATGAGAAAACCTAAATTCTTGATCGGAGGGCCCCGGCGTAGTGGTACGGTCATATCAACCTAGGACGGAGGAACGGGTGACTGCCCGCATGGATGGACCATTCCGACTCTCGCCGCAGGCCACCGAGGTGGACGTCCTCGCGAAGTACTTTCGCGGGTTCGGCGATCCCACTCGTCTGCGGATCCTCGATCTCCTGCGCAAGGAGGAGCGGTCGGTGGGAGAGCTCGTCGGTGCCCTGCGCCAGCCGCAGCCCAAGGTGTCCAACCACCTGGCCTGCCTGCGCTGGTGCGGCTTCGTAACCGCCGAGCGCCGCGGCAAGCGCGTCTTCTACCGGATCTCCGACCCGCGAGTGGCCGAGGTCATCGACATAGCCAAGGCCCTGCTCGTGGACAACGAGCGCGTCGCTTCGCTCGCCAAAGCGCCCGCCGGCGTCGCCTAGACCGCTTCGCGGCGCCCCGCTGGGGCACTATGGCGGTGCGTGATCGACCTGCACTGCCACCTGCTGCCCGGGATCGACGACGGCCCGCCGGACCTCGAGGCCTCGCTGGCGCTCGCCCGCGCCGCCGCGGCGGCCGGGACGCGGACCATCGTCGCCACGCCGCACATCGACAACCGCTGGAGGGTGGACCCCGAGAGCGTGCCCGCCGCGGTGGACCGGATGCGCGCCGCGCTGGCGGACGCCCACATCGAGCTGGAGGTCCGCCCGGGCGGCGAGGTCGACCTCACGCGGATGACCGACCTCACCCCCCAGGCGCTGGACGCGGTGCGCCTCGGAGGCGGCGGCTACATCCTGCTCGAGTCGCCGCACCGGGACTCGCGCGGGAGCGGGTTCGACACGGCCGTGGCGCAGCTGCGCCGGCGCGGCGAGCGCATCGTCCTCGCGCACCCCGAGCGCTGCCCCGGGTTCCAGCACCGGCCGGACGACCTGCGCCGCCTGGTGGAGATCGGCGTCCTGTGCTCCATCACCAGCTCGGCGCTGCTCGGGCGCTTCGGCGGGACGGTCCGCGCGTTCGCCCTGAAGCTGCTGCGCGAGGGCCTCGTCCACAACGTCGCCTCCGACGCCCACGAGCCGCGCCGTCGCGGCCCCGAGCTGCTCGCCGGGCTGCACGCGGCCGACCGCGAGCTGCCCGGCGTGCTGGCCCAGGCCGACTGGCTGACCCGCGCGGTGCCCGAGGCCGTGCTGGACGGCGGCGCGCTGCCCCAGCGCCCACCGCTGCCGGCGCGCCGCGACGGGGTGCGCCGGCGCCTGCTGCGCCGCGACCGGTGACCGAGCGCTCGCTGCGCCCGTCGCTGGGCTGGCTCGGCCTCGCCGGCGCGCTGGTCGCGGCCGGGATCGCCGGGGCGGTCATCCTCTTCGTGGTGCTGATCCGCGACGTGGACGGGCCGTTCACGCCGCTCACGGCGCCCGTGTCGGTGCACCTCGGCGCGGGAGAGGGGCGCGGCGTCTGGGCCTACCGAGACGTCCCGGTCGACGGGAGCTGCCGCGCCGCCGGCCCCGGCCGCGTACGGATGCAGAGCACGCATGGCGTGACGGTGACCAGCGGCGGGCACCGGTACCACTCGTTCCTGCGCTTCCAGGCGCCCCGCGCCGGCACCTACCGCGTCTCCTGCGCGGCGAGCCAGCCACTCGCGCTGGGGCCGCGCGTCACCGGGCTGCGGATCGTGGCCGGAGTGGGCGGCGTCCTGGCCTCGTTCTTCGGCGGCCTGTTCGCCGCGGCGCTGGTCGTCGCACTGGTGCTGATCCTGCGCGAGCGCGACCGGCGGCGCGCCGAGACGGCGGGCCGGACCTAGCGGATCGGCAGCCGGCGCTCGGCGGGCAGGCGACGGTGCGCGGCGAGCGCCACGCGGCGCACGTCGCGCGACACGCGCGCCAGCAGGGGCCGGCCGCGGTAGGCGGCGGCGCCCGCCTGGGCGCCGGGCAGGTGCAGGCGCCGGCCGCCCAGCTGGCCCGTGATGGCGCCGGTGCGCGAGATGTGCACGACGCCGCGCGACGCGGCGCGCCCGCTGACGCGCAGAAGCGCGCTGAACCCGTCGTCGCCGAGGGTGAGCTGGCCGCCGACCCGGACGCCGGGGACGTAGACGAGGCCGTGGAGCAGGACGCGGCTGTCGCGCAGCTCCAGCCAGCCGGCGCGCAGGCCGCCGGCGCGCACAACGCTTCCGGCCGCCGGGTCCAGCAGCGCCTGGAAGAGGGGATCGAGCAGCGAGTTGACGCCGTCGAGCATCGTGAGCAGGGCCGCCGTCAGCGTGCGGCCGGGGTGCCCGCTCACACCGGGCACCGGCGGCACCTCACCCAACCGGGCGGGCGCGAGGGGGTCCGGCTCGACGTCCTGGAGCGGGTCGCGCCCGCAGCGCCGGCGCACGGGGCGGCCGGCCATGAAGGCGCGCAGGGCCGACCCCGGGCAGGCGGTCTGCACGGTGCCCAGGACCGAGTGTCCCGCGCCCGTCGCCACCGTCAGGCGCGCGTCGGGCATGCGGGCGGCCAGGGCGCGCGCGTCGCTCACCGGGGTGCGCAGGTCGCGTGAGCCCTCGATCATCAGCGTGGGGACGGCCGGCAGCGGGCGGGTCGCGTTCGCGAGGTCCGGCGGGTCGGGCGCGGCCGGCCAGGCGTAGCAGATGGGCATGGCGTAGAGCGCGATCGCCGCCGTGCCGTCGAACGGCGCGAACGGGCCGTCGCCCAGCGCCTGCAGCGCGCCGCCGAGCGCGTCGCGGCGCTGGTCGAACCCGGCCGTCCGGGCCCACGGGAACGCCGACTCCTCGCACAGCGTGGCCACGAGCACGGCGCTGCTGAGGTCGCTCGGGCTCCCGGGATCGTCGGCCGCGGCGACGACGTGCAGCAGCCGCAGCACCGGCGCGGGGTCGCCCCGGCGCGCCGAGCGCAGCGCCGCCGGGATGGCGGGCAGCAGGGTGGGATCGAGGTCCGAGCTGAACAGCAGCGTGAGCAGTCCGCTCGTGCGCAGCTTGGCCGGGTTTCGGCGTCCGCGCGGACCCACCACGAACCCGCGCATGGGCGCCGTGCGCACGCGGCCGGCCACCACCGCGAGGTCGCGCACGGCATCGGGCGTGATGCCCCGGCAACGGTGCGCGCGGCAGGCGTCGCGCAGGGCGCCGGGGACCGCCGCGAAGCTCGATCGCCCGTAGACGTCGGGGCCCTCGGGCGTCACGACCGAGTCCAGGACGAGCCGCTCCACGTGCTCGGGATGGGCCATCGCGTAGCCCAGCGCCACCTTCGTGCCGTAGGACACGCCGAGCAGCGAGATGCGCTCGACGCCGAGCGCCTGGCGCACCGCCTCGATGTCCTCGACGGAGTCGCGTGTCGTGTAGAGGGCGCGCCGCGGACCGAGCCGCGCGGCGCACGACGCGCCCGCGCCCACCAGGTCGCCGAGGTAGGACGGCTCGACGCTGGGGCAGCGCAGCAGGCCGGATGACCCCGTGCCGCGCTGGTCGAACACCACGATCTCGTGACGTCGCAGGCCGGCCGCCGCCACCTGCGCGAACGCCTCGGCCAGGGGCACCGCCGCCTGGCCGGGACCGCCGGCCAGTGCCAGCAGCACGCCCGGTCGCCGGGGCCGGCCCTTCACGCGCTCCACCTTCAGGCGCACCGTGCCGGGCTGGCGCCCCGAGCGGTCCAGCGGGACGGTCACCCACGCGCACAGCTTCCCCCGATCCCCATGGCACGGGCGAAACGCCGGCGGGCCGGCCGCCGGGGCGACCGCGGGCAACGCTCCGGCGGACAGGAGCAGTCCGGCGACGGCCGGCGCGAGAAGGCGGACGGACGGCCGGCGCACCCCGGGATTGTCCTCCGCGCGGGGTGCGCCCCGCAAGGGGCAACTCCGCCCGGCGCGGTGGCCGGAGCCGCGGCGGGGCACAATGGGGGCGATGGACTCGCTGCGCGGCAAGCTCCTGATCGCCGCTCCCTCGCTGGAGGACTTCTTCCACCGCACGGTCGTGCTCGTGCTCGAGCACACCGAAGAGGGCGCGATGGGCGTGGTGCTGAACCGGCCGACCGAGACGCCCGTGGCCGAGGCGGTCGACCGCCTCTCCGAGCTCGCCGGCCCGTCGGATCGCCTGCGCCTCGGCGGCCCGATCTCGGCCGAGTCGGTGGTGGCGCTGGGCAACTTCGAGGACCCGGCGGACGCGGCCCGGCTCGTCGTCGGCGAGGTCGGCCTGATCGACCCCGAGGCGCCGGACCCCGAGCTGCGCGAGTTGCGCGTCTACGCCGGGTACGCGGGCTGGGCGCCGGGCCAGCTGGAGGGCGAGCTGGAGTCCGAGGCGTGGATCGTCGACGACGCGCGCCCCGAGGACCCCTTCCACGACGACGACCTGTGGCCCGTGGCGCTCCAGCGCAAGGGCGGCGCCTACGCCCTCCTGGCCACGATGCCGGCCGATCCGTCGCTGAACTAGCGCTCGGTCACGAGCAGGGACTGGACGGCCCGGCCGATCGGCCCGCGCGTGTCGTACAGCGCGCTGTCCGCCTGGCCGGTCCCGTCGCGCGACAGCGCCGTCACCGAGTCCAGCGCCACCCACTCGCCCTCGGGCGCGCGGCGCACGTGCACCGACAGGTCGGTGTTCACGAAGGCGTGGCGGCCGAAGTCCAGGACGGCGCTGATGCCGTTGCCCGCGTCGGCCGCGCAGAAGAGGAGGTCCATCGGGCTCGGCGCCTCGCCGGTCACCAGCTCGCCCCGCATGCGAAACCACGCCGTGGCCGGCCCCGGGCGGTCGAACGCGCCCGCCACGAAGCGGATGTCCATCGCGGCGTGCCAGCCGACGTCGTGCTGGCCCGGGAACGCGATCCGCGGGTCGCCGGTCTCGGGCGGCGCGGGCGGGGCGCCTCCGGGCTCGGGCAGGTCCATCGGCTCGCGCCGCAGATGCCAGCCGCGCGCGAGCACCAGCGGGGTGCCGTCGTCGTCGCGCAGCTCGCCCTCCACGAGCTCCACCCGCCGGCCGGGGCGCAGGATGCGCGCCGCCACCCGCACCGGCGCGATCGGGATGGGCTGCAGGACCTCGAAGGTCACGCGCGCCGGGTGGGCGTCCGGGATCGCGCCGGCCCGGCGCAGCTCGCGGGCCAGCAGCGCGGACGGCGGGCCGGCGTGCTGGTGGTCGGGGCTCCAGGGGCCCCGCGTCCAGTCCGTGGACTCGTAGCGCCCGTCCCCCGCGGGGACGTAGAAGGCCTCCGTCACCGCCACTTGACGCTGCAGCCCACCGGCTCGGTGCTCGGCCGGGCGACGGGGCGCTCGGCGAGCAGGTCCTCGAGCGCGTCGCGCAGCCAGGCCGCGTCCAGCGTGGGGTCCTCGGAGTCGGCGTCGGGGGCGCCGCGGTAGGCCAGGCGCCCGTCGCCGTCCACCACGAACACGTCCGGCGTGGTGCGCGCGCCCCAGGCGGTGGCGACCTCCTGCGTCTCGTCGCGCAGGTAGGGCACCGGCCAGCCGCCGTCCACCTCGACGCGCAGCTGCATGGCCTCGTAGGAGTCGCGCGGGTAGCGCTCGGCGTCGTTGGGGTTGATGAAGACGAGCGGCACGCCCTCCTCCGCGTAGTCCGTCGCCACGCGCATGAGGCGCTCGTGCCAGGCCAGCGCGTACGGGCAGTGGTTGCACGTGAACACCACGACCGCCGCCGGGCCGCCGCCCGGCTCGCCCACGCTGTGCATGTCCCCGGCGGTATCGGGGAGCGCGTGGTGCGGAACCGGGTCCCCGATGTCCAGTCCTCCGTCAGGCACGGACGAGCGCCTCCCGCAGCGCATCGCGGACGTCCCGCGGGTCCGGCGTCGGCGAGACGCGGCCGTCGCGCCGGTGGTAGACGCGGCAGGTCAGGGCCGCCGGCTCGCCCTCGGCGGGTGGCCGGACGTCGCGCCCGTCGACGCGGATCGTCGGGGACCCCGGGAAGCGCTCGGCGGCCGCGCGCGCGTCCGAATCGATCTCGCGCACCTCCACGGCCTCGGGGTCCAGCCCCATCTCCGACATGGCCGCGCGCAGGTCGGCCAGGGCCCGGGGATGGGAGGGGCAGCCCTCCCACCACAGCAGCTCGACACGCGGCCCTCGGCTCATGGCTGGCACGCTACACACCCATGAGCGAGGACTGGCTGACCCGGGTGGCGGCGCTGCGCCGCGAGTACGCGGGCCGTCCGCTGGACGAGGCGGCGGTCGCGCCGACCTGGCTGGAGCAGTTCCGCGCCTGGCTGGACGACGCGATCGAGGCGGGTGCGCTGGAGCCCAACGCGATGGTCGTCGCCACCGCGGACGGTGACGGGCGCCCGGGCGCGCGGACCGTGCTGCTCAAGGGCGTCGACGAGCGCGGCTTCGCCTTCTTCACCAACCTGGAGTCGGCCAAGGGACGCGAGGTGGCCGAGAACCCGCGCGCCGCGCTGGTCTTCCCCTGGCTGGACCTGGCGCGCCAGGTCGTGGTGTCCGGCGACGTGACGGAGGTCGAGGCCGGCGAGGCCGACGCGTACTGGGCGGGGCGTCCGACCGCCGCGCGGATCAGCGCGCTGGCGTCCCCGCAGTCGCGCGCCATCGCCTCGCGCGACGAGCTGCTGGCCCGGCGAGCGCGGGCCGAGGCGGTCGGCGAGGCCGCGCGGCCGGCGCACTGGGGCGGGCTGCGCGTGGCGCCGCGCTCCGTGGAGTTCTGGCAGGGCCGGCCGGACCGGCTGCACGACCGCATCCGCTACCGCCGCGACGACGACGGCGGCGGAGCCGAGGGCGGTTGGATCGTGGAGCGCCTGGCGCCGTGAGGCGCTAGATCCGGGGAGGGACCCAGCCGCCGAAGCGGCGCTCGAGCTCCAGCGCGGCGGCGATCGTGACGTGGTCGTCGTCCATGCCGCCCGCCACCTGCACGCCGAGCGGGATGCCACGGGAGTTCAGTCCCAGCGGGACCTGCGTCACCGGCAGCCCGAGGAGGTTGAACACCGCCATCGGGGCGATGACCCAGGGGCGTCCGACGGTGCGCCCGTGCTTGGGAGCCGTCCGCGGATAGGGCGGGTGCAGCATGACGCCGCCGTCGAGCACCTCCTCCACCTCGCGCGCCAGCGCGTCCGCGGCGGCCAGCGCCCGGCGGGTCATCCGCGGCGGCGTGCGCGCGGCCAGGCGCTCGACGCCGAGCAGGATCACCGTCGGCCAGGTGTGCGGGCCCCGGCGGCGCAGCGCGCCCGGGACGGTGTGGCGCAGCCCGAGCCGCGCGGTCTCTCCCATCTCCGCCTCGAGCAGGTCCCGGAAGGAGCGCGCGGAGCCGTCGCGCAGCGCCGTGAGGTAGTACTCGACGGCGCGGCGCATCGAGCGCATGGGGACTCGGCGCACGTCCATCCCGGCGTCGCCCAGGGCCTCGGCGGCGCGGTCGCGCGCCTCGCGCAGCTCACGGCGCACCGGGAGGTACGAGGCTTCCTGCGCCACGACGGCGGGGCGGCCTCGCAGGTCCACCGACTCGGGATCGCCGAGCTCGACGTCGGCGCGCGTGTCCGGGTCCCCCGGGTCGGGACCGGCGACGATGCGCAGCACCGGCATCAGGTCCTCGGCCCGGCGGGCCAGCGGACCCAGGGACAGCATGCGCGAGATCGCGCCCTCGGCGGGCGGGAAGTGCGCGGAGTTGGGCACCAGCCAGGCCGAGCACTTGTGGCCGAAGACGCCGTTGAAGAACGCGGGCAGGCGGATGGAGCCGCCGATGTCCGTGCCCAGCCCGATCGGCGCGCCGCCCGACCCCACCGCCGCGCCCTCGCCGCCGGACGACCCGCCGGCCACGCGCCGCGGGTCGTAGGCGTTGCTCGTGCGCCCGTACACGAAGTTCTGCGACTCGATCCACATCGTCATCTCCGAGACGTTGGTCACGCCGAGGGGGATCGCGCCGGCCTCCATGAGGCGGGTGGCCGTGGGCGCGCTCTCGGTCGCCCGGTGCTCGCGGCGGGCCAGCAGCCCGGCGCAGTTCGGCATCCCGGCCACGGGGATCGACTCCTTGACCGTGCACGGGACGCCGAGCAGCGGCGGCAGCTCGTCGGCGTCCGTGGCGTCCGCCACGCGCCGGTCCGCCGCGTCGGCCTCGGCGCGCGCGGCCTCGAAGCGGTCGGCGGCCAGCGCGTTGATGTGCGGCTGGACCGCCCGCAGGCGCTCGATGTGCGCCTCGACGACGTCGCGCGAGCTCGTCTCGCCCGAGCGGATCGCGCGCGCCAGGTCCAGGGCGGAGCGGTGCGTGAGCGGGCGCGCCGGCGCCGCGGTGACGGCCATGGGGCGAGGTTAGCGGCGGCAGGCGGCGAAGCGGCGGGTGACGACGCGCAGCCTGTGCGCGCTCGTGATCGCCACGATGCGCGCGGTGAACGCCCCCGCGGGCGCGTTGCGCACCGCCAGGGTGCGGATGTCGTGGTCGCGGCGCAGGCGCACGCGACGCCCGTTGACGTAGACGGCGGCCTGCACGAGACGCTGGCGCCGCGGCGCGCGGATGTGGAGGAGTAAGGAGCGCCGCGCGCACGAGCGCCGGCTCGTGACCGAGATTGGACCGCCCTGGCCGGCGCCGGCGCCTCCGCCCCCGGCGCTCCGGGTCGGGAAGGCGAACTTGCACTGCGGCGTGGCGGTCGCCGGATCGGGCGCGACCGTGGCGCTGTCGCCGTCCACGGCGAAGCTGCGATCGCACGGTGCCTCGCCGCGGGCGAAGAACGCGGCCAGGCGCTCGAAGCCGGTGTTCCCGACGATGTGCGAGTCGCTGGCCTCGCTGGCGTGGCCGGCGAACGGCGACGGCGCGACGCCGCCGATGACGTATCCGTCCAGCGTGGTGCCGGGCTCGCCGCTCCCGCGGGTCCCCACGCTGAACAGGTCGGACGGGATCCCGTTCTGGCGCAGCCGCCCCACCATCTCCTGCGCCTGGTCGTAGGGCACCAGGCCGTCGCCTACGCCGTGCACGAGGACGACTCCCTTCAGGCCCGACGCCTTGATGTCCTCCACGCGGTTGACCACCGTGCGCTGCTGGTAGGTGGACGACTGGGCGTCGAGCTCGCCGCCCATCTCCTCGACGATGTCCTGGTGCGCATTGTTGGCGAAGGTGTTGCCCGGCGCCAGGACGCGCGCCCCGGTGTAGGTCTCGATCACGTTCACCGCGCCCTCCACGTTGAACCAGAAGTCCCACAACGGGCGCCCGTCGAGGCGCTTGGCGCGTGCGGCGGCGGCCAGACCGGCCGCGTTGCCGCCCATCGAGACGGAGTACAGGTCGATCGTCGGCAGTCCCGGGCACTGGCCGTCGAAGAGCCGGGCCACGGCGACGGAGTCCTCGGCCCCCTCCTGCACCCTCCAGCCGCGCGACGACGGGAGGCCGCCCGGCCGGCTCGGCGGGCTGTCCTTGGTCCCGCGGTAGTCCATCGCCACGGCGATCACGCCGTTGCGCCGCGCCATGTCGGACAGGTGCTTGGTCCAGGAGTACGGCGTGTGGCTGTAGCCGTGGTCGACCACGACGAGGCCGCGCGGCGTGCCCGACGGGACGGCGTACAGGCCGTACGTCGGCGTGCCGGCGACCGTCATGTCGATGCGCGTGGACGCGGCCGGGTCGCCCGAGCAGGCGACCGTCGGATCGGCCGCCTGGGCGACGCCCGCACCCGCGAGCACCATGGCGCCCGCGAGACACAGCGTCCGTGCTATCCAAGCCCCCATCGGACGAGAGTAGCGCCGGTCAAGCCGCCCGGCGCCACCGATTGGCGCCGCGCCACTACCCTGCGGCGCGTGAGACAAGAGCTGCGCCCCCTCTTCGACCGCGTCGTCATCAAGGAGCTCGAACCCGACCGCGTGCGGGAATCGGGGCTGGTCGTCCCGCCCGGCTCGCACGAGCCGCCGCCCCAGCACGGGATCGTCCTCGCCATCGGCCCGGGCATCGACTGGTGGGGCAGCGCTGGCGTCGAGATGCCCGTGAAGCCGGGCGACCACGTGGTGTTCCCGGCGCAGGCCGGCGCCTGGGTCGAGGTCGACGAGGAGCGGCTGCTCGTGTGCCGGGTGGGCGAGCTGCTCGGCGTGCTGGAGACCGCGGACCAGATCCCCGGCGGCGACGCCTCCGACGCGCGCGCGTCGTAGGGAACCTGTCCGGCGTGGGATCGCTGGCGACAATCGGCGTGTACGAATGGGACGTGGACACGTTCCTGGCCGCGCTGCGCGACGCGGACGTGCGGCGGGTCCTCGACGTGCGCCAGCGCCGCGGAGTGCGCGGGCCGCGCTACGCGTGGGCGAATTCACTGCGCCTCCAGGCCGCGCTGGCCGATGCGGGGATCGAGTACCGCCACCACCCCGAGCTCGCGCCCACGACCGACCTGCGCCGGCTCCAGTACGCGGCCGACGACCGCGCCGGCGTGGGCAAGCGCTCGCGCGTGGCGCTGGCGCCGGAGTACGTCGAGGGCTACACGCGCGAGATCCTCGACCGCGCCGACCTGGGCCCCGTGGTCGCGGAGCTGCCGCGGGACGGCCGCGCCACGCTGCTGTGCGTCGAGGCCGACCCGGAGGCCTGCCACCGCTCCCTGATCGCCGCCCGCCTGGAGACCGAGCACGGGATCCCCACGACGCACCTGCGGCCGCCCGAGGTCATGTCGTCATGACCGCTCACGCGGGAGGCCGTCCCGGCGCGACCGCATGGCGCCGAGCCGGCCTGACGATGACCGTCGTCGCGCTCGCGCTCGCCGGTTGCGGCTCCGACGACGGCGGCCAGTCGTCCGCCGCCGCGCCGGCCGCCGCGCCGGCCGCGACCGCCGCGACGACGCCACGGCCGCCCCCGCGCCGGACCGGCACGCTGATCAAGCTCGCGCGCTCGGACTTCGGGCGCATCCTCTACGACGGCCGGGGGCAGGCGATCTACCTGTTCACACGCGACCGGACGCGGCGGACGCGCTGCTTCGGGGACTGCGCGCAGGCGTGGCCCCCCGTCCACACGCGGGGGGAGCCGCGGGCCGGACGCGGCGTCGACGTCCGGCTCCTGGGCACGATCGTCCGCGACGGCCGGCGCCAGGTCACCTACGCCGGGCACCCGCTCTACTTCTACGCCAACGAGGGCCGCAACGAGGTCCGCTGCCAGAACGTCTACGAGTTCGGCGGGAAGTGGCTGGTCGTGAAGTCCAGCGGGCGGCCGGTGACATAAGAGCGCAGCGTGTGACGCCCCGCACAGAGGGCGTGCGTCAGCCTCCTACCCTCGACCGACCGATCCCCGCCCCGCAAGCCACCCGGGGCGTCCGCCCCGCGCGGGGATCGCTTCCCGGAGGTGCCGTTCCGAAATGTCGTTCTCGCGCGCTCTCGCGCTGCTCGTGCTGGTCCTCGTCCCCGGCGTTGCCGCGGTCGCCGTGGCGTCCGCGCCGCAGCGCTCCGGCGCGCCCGACCCGGCGCTGCTGCGCGCCCGGCCCGTGGCGTCCGAGATGCGCGCGTTCGCCGCGCACCGACGCGCGGTGGAGCGACGCCGCGCCGGCGTCTCCCCCCTCCGCGGGCCCGTCGACTACGGCACCGCGATCAACCGCTTCGGCGTGGGCCGGGGCGGCCACACGCACGGCGGCCAGGACGTGTTCGCGCCGACCGGCACGCCGCTGCGCGCCGTCCACGACGGCGTGGTCCTGGACACCGGGAGCGACGGCGGCCGGGGCAACTACGTGGAGATCTACGCGCCGCGCGTGGACCGCACGTTCGCCTACTTCCACATGAACGCCCCGGCGCTCGTGCATCGCGGCCAGCGCGTGCGCGCCGGCCGGCGCGTCGGCGCGGTCGGCTGCTCGGGCAGCTGCGAGGGCGCGCACCTGCACTTCGAGATCCACCTGGGCCGCGGCGCCGGCGGGCGGGGGATCGATCCGCTGCCCGCGCTGCGGCGCTGGCTGCGCGCCGCCTAGCCGGCGCCTTCGGGGCACCGTCCGATCAACCCGACGGCCCGAACCGCTCGGTCCGGATGCTCTCCGGCGCCAGTCCGGTGGCGAGCAGCAGCTCGGAAGCTGTCTCCACGAAGCCGTTGGAGCCGCACACGAACGCGTCCCCCGACCCTCCGAACCCGGCCTCGGAGACCAGCTGCGCGTCGATGTGCCCCGTGTGCCCGGTCCAGCCGTCCGGGGCGCGACGGGTGTACGTGAGCAGCGCGTCGTCGCCCAGCTCGCCCGCGTAGATCACCTCCTCCGGCTCGCGCACGCTGTAGAGCAGGCGCATCGGGAGGTCCGGCATGGTCCGCCGCCGGTGGCGCAGCATCGCCATGAGCGGCACGACGCCCGAGCCGCCGCCCACCAGCAGCACCGGCGACTCCCCGCGCCACACGAAGTAGGACGTGAACGGCCCGCGCACCTCCACCTGGTCGCCCACCTCCACCACGTCGTGGAAGTAGGGCGAGACCTCGCCGTCGTCGAGGCGGTCGACGGTCAGCTCGATCTCGC
Organism: Solirubrobacteraceae bacterium; assembly: GCA_033856025.1. Classification (GTDB taxonomy): domain Bacteria; phylum Actinomycetota; class Thermoleophilia; order Solirubrobacterales; family Solirubrobacteraceae; genus AC-38. The sequence goes on from JAWVFQ010000037.1 coordinate 269,903, forward strand.
CCTCGTCCAGCGGCGACGAGGCTATGGAGTAGGAGCGCTGCGCGCGGTAGCCGTCGGGCGCGGTCAGGCGGACGTCGTAGTGCTGGCCCGGGAGGTGCTCCACCCACATGGGCACCGCCAGGCGAAACGACTTCACGCGCGCCGTCTCGGGCCGGACCTCGGCCACCGTGGCGAGCTGCCAGCGGCCGGGCGCGCGCTGGGCCACGGGCGTCAGTCGTTCCAGTAGCGCTCCTCCTTCCAGGGGTCGCCACGCATGTGATAGCCGTTGGCCTCCCAGAACCCGGGCTCGTCGTGGTCCAGGACGCGCAGCCCGGCCACCCACTTCGCGCTCTTCCAGAAGTACAGGTGCGGGACGAGCAGGCGCGCCGGCCCGCCGTGCTCGCGGGGCAGCGGCTCGCCCTCGTGCTCGGTGACCACCCACGCCTTTCCGCCCGTCAGGTCGTCCAGCGGGAGGTTGGTCGTGTAGCCGCCGTGCGAGAACGCCATCACGTAGGCGCCGTCGGGCCGGGCCCCCTCCAGCAGCGTGTCCACCGAGACGCCGCCGAAGCTGGTGCCCAGCTTCGACCACTTCGTGACGCAGTGGATGTCGCAGGGGACGGTCTCGAAGGGAAGCTCGGCGAAGCGCTCCCACGTCCACTCCCGCGGCTCGCCCACCATCCCGTCCACGCGGAAGGTCCAGCCGGCGGTATCGATTCGCGGCGTCGGGCCGGCGGTCAGGACCGGGAAGCCGCGCTCGGCGTACTGCCCGGGTGGAAGGCGCTCGCGATCCTCCCGCGGCGAGCGCCGGCGGCCCCGGAAGCCTCGGGAGACGAACTCTTCCGCCACGGACCGAGCCTACGCCGTCATGATCAGCGCGGTGCGAGAACTTCAGATCACGGGTCCGCGGTCGGTGGAGTGGCGCGAGGCGCCGGATCCCGCGCTCCAGGGCGACGGCGAGGCCCTGGTGCGCCCGCTGGCCGTCGCGCTGTGCGACCTCGACGCCGCGTTCCTGTCCGGGCTGGTCCCGGTGATGGATCCCTTCCCGCTGGGCCACGAGTGCGTGGCCGAGGTGGTGGAGGTCGGCGACGCGGTGTCCGGGGTCGCGCCCGGAGACGCGGTCGTCGTGCCGTTCCAGATCTCCTGCGGCGCGTGCGACGCGTGCCGTGCCGGCCACACCGCGTCGTGCGAGTCCGTCCCGCGCGGCTCGGCCTACGGGATGAAGCCGCTGGGCGGCGACTGGGGCGGCGCGCTGGCCGACACGCTGCGGGTTCCCTTCGCCGACGCGATGCTGGTGCCGCTGGCCGCCGGCCTGGACCCCGTGGGCCTGGCCAGCGTGGCCGACAACGTTCCCGACGGGCTGCGCACGGTGGCCGGGCCGCTGGCCGCGACGCCGGGCGCCGAGGTGCTGGTGGTCGGCGGGATGGCGCGCAGCGTCGGCCTGTACGCGGCCGCGTGCGCGCTCGCGCTCGGCGCGTCGCGCGTGGTCTACGCGGACACCGACGCGGGGCGGTTGGCGCAGGCCGAGGCGCTGGGCGCCGAGCCGCTGGCGGTGGACGGCGACGACTGGCCGCGCAAGCTGGGGCGCTTCCCCATCACCGTCGACGCCACGGGGGTGCGCGCGGGCCTGCACTGCGCGCTGCGCTCCACCGCCGCGGACGGCACGTGCACCAGCTGCGCCATCTACTTCGAGCCCGAGACGCCGGTGCCCCTGCTGGAGATGTACACGCGCGGCTGCACGCTGCACACGGGACGCGTCCACGCGCGGGCGGAGATCCCGCGGGTGCTCGAGCTGGTGGAGGCGGGCCGCCTGCACCCGGCCCTGGTCACCAGCGCGGTCGTCGGCTTCGACGACGCGCCCGACGCGCTGGTGGCGCCGCCGACCAAGCTGGTGCTCACGCCGTGACGTGGAAGGCCTGCGCCAGCAGCTCGTAGGAGCGGACGCGGTCGGGGAGGCCGTGCATCGTGGTCATGGCCATGAGCTCGTCGGCGCCGGTCGCGTCGAGCAGCTCGTCCAGGCGGTCGCGGACCGTATCCGGCCCGCCGACGATCACCCGGTTGGAGGGGACGGGCGGGCCGGGGCGGTCGCGCTCCTCGGCCAGCGCGTCCTCGACCGTCGGGATCGGCGCGGGCGCGCCGGCGCGCAGCCGGCGGAAGGCCACGCGGGCGGGGGCGGCCAGGCGCTGCGCGGTCTCGTCGTCGGCGGCCACGGCGACCGCGTGGGCGAGGATGGCGTAGGGCGCCGGGAACTCCGGCGAGGGCTTGAAACGCTCGCGGTACATCCGCATGACGTCGACGGCCAGGTCGGGCGCGATGTGGGCGGCGAACGCGAAGCCGAACCCGTTGGCGGCGGCGACCTGGGCGCTGAAGGCGCTGGAGCCGAGCAGGTAGACGGGCGGCAGCGGCGCGTCCACCGGCGCGGCGCGGACCTGGCGGAACGGGTGGTTCCCCGGCCATTCGCGCCGCCCGGCGAAGGCGAGGAGCTCGCCCAGCTGCGCCGGCAGGTCGTCGGCGTCCATGCGCTCGGCGTCGCGGCGCAGGGCGTAGGCGGTGAGCTGGTCCGTGCCGGGAGCCCGGCCGATCCCCAGGTCGATCCGCCCGGGATGCAGCGCCTCGAGCACCTTGAACTGCTCGGCCACGTGCAGCGGGGAGTGGTTGGGCAGCATCACCCCGCCGGACCCCACGCGGATCCGCTCCGTCCGCGCGGCGACGTGCCCGATCATGATCTCCGGCGCCGTGCTGGCCACCATCGCCCCGCCGTGATGCTCGGCCAGCCAGAAGCGGTGATAGCCCAACCGCTCGGCATGGTCCGCCATCTCCAGCGTGCCGCGCACCGCCTCCGCCTCGGTGGCGCCGGCCATGACGGGAGAGAGGTCCAGGACGGAGAGCGGCGGCACCAGCCGGGACGGTATAGACCTCGAGGACCGGGGCCGCGCGTACTGGGCCCGCGACTTCCTCACGTGGCTCGAGCGGACCCGACCGCGCTGAGCCGCGCGGCGACGCCGAGCGTCAGGTCCCGCCCCGGCGGTCTACTGTCCTGGGCCACCCGACGACGAGCACGTGAAGGAGAGCAAGCCGCCACATGGACACCCCACCGGTCGTATCGCCGCGGGACTGGGACGCCGCGCGCGAGGAGCTGCTCGTGAAGGAGAAGGAGCTGACCCGCGCCCGCGACGCGCTGGCCGCCGCGCGGCGCCGAGCGCCGTGGACGGCTGTGGACCGGGAATACGCCTTTGAGGGCCCGGACGGCCCGGCGAGCCTGCACGATCTGTTCGCGGGGCGCCGCCAGCTGATCGTCTACCGGTTCTTCTTCGAGCCCGGCGTGGCCGGCTGGCCCGAGCATGGTTGTCCCGGCTGCTCCTTCCTGGCCGATCAGGTCGGCCACCTGGCTCATCTGAACGCGCGCGACACGACCCTCGCATTCGTCTCGCGCGCGCCGCAGGCCGACATCGTGCGCTGGAAGGCCCGGATGGGCTGGGACATCCCCTGGTACACGATCACCGACGACTTCGACGCCGACTTCGGCGTGGACGAGTGGCACGGCACCAACGCCCTCATCCGCGAGGGCGACCGCATCTTCCGCACCTACTTCGTCGACAGCCGCGGCGACGAGGCGATGGGCAGCACCTGGAGCTACCTGGACATCACCGCGCTCGGGCGCCAGGAGGAGTGGGAGGACTCCCCCGAGGGCTACCCGCAGGGTCCGCCCTATCGGTGGTGGAACCTCCACGACGAGTACGAGGAGGCGTCATGAGCCAGGTGCGAGCGCACATCGCGGTCTCGGCGGACGGCTACGTCGCCGGGCCCAACCAGAGCGAGGAGAGCCCGCTCGGCGAGGGCGGCGAGAGCCTGCACGACTGGTTCTTCCCGCTGCGGGCCTTCCGCGAGCCCCACGGGATGGAAGGCGGGGAGGTGAATGCGAGCAGCGCCGTCGTGGAGGAAGGCTTGGCGAACGTCGGCGCCGAGATCATGGGCCGGGGGAAGTTCGGAGGCGGCCCCGGGCCGTGGGGCACGGATCCCTGGACGGGCTGGTGGGGCGAGAGCCCACCGTTCCACATGCCCGTCTTCGTGCTCACCCACCACGCGCGCGACCCGCTCACGCTCTCGGACACCACCTTCACCTTCGTCACCGACGGGATCGAGGCGGCCCTGGAGCAGGCCAGGGCGGCGGCCGCCGGCCAGGACGTCCTGCTCGGCGGCGGCGCCGACTCGATCAACCAGTACCTGGCGGCCGGGCTCGTGGACGAGCTCGAGCTGCGCGTGGTCCCGCTGGTGCTCGGCGCCGGGGCCCGGCTGTTCGAGGGCGTCGGGCCGGATCTGAAGCTGGAGCAGGTCCGGGCAGTCGAGGCACCCGGAGTCACTCACCTGAAGTACCGCGTCTTGCCCTGACGCCCAGCGCGCCCGAGAGGATTCGAACCTCTGACCTTCGGTTCCGTAGGGGGCTAGGGGGTTCAACCGCAGATCACCGCTACCGACCGCAGGCCGCTGAAAGCTGCCTATTTGCGGGGGAAGCGCGCACCACTACTCCCCACAGCCCACCGAGGCCAACCGGCAGCACAAGGGCGTAATAAGGGCGCGACAAGGGCGCGCTAGCTGTAGTCGTCTACCCAACCGAGCAGGAGGATGGCCCGCGTAGCCGGGACAACCTCCTCGTCGGGCAGGGCCTCGTACCGGTCGTCAAGCTCGCCATGAAGCCCGCTGACCAGGGCTAGGAGCCCTTCCAGCGCTAGCCACTGGCGAGCGCGAACCTCCCGCGCGACGGCGGCTAGCTCACCCGCAAGTGCCCGGTCGTCGGAGGTCGCCTCGTCGTAGACGGCGGCGTCGTACGGGTCCGCCCAGGCAGCGCGCGTCGTGCCGAACTCCATCCCCTCGCCGGGCCGCATGGCCGGTTCCTCACCGATTGCCGCGACCAACGCCCCCAGCCGCCGGGCGCGAGTGGTAGCGGGCTCACCACCGGCCATGACGGATGGCGTGTCGTTGGCTACGGTCGGCGGTGCCGCGTTCCTTTTCGACTATCGCTTCTAGGTCTTGGTTCGGGCAGTCGAGGCGTTCGATGTCGAGACCGGCGTCGTGGAGTACGGCGCGGTCCAGGTCGCTGATCACTTCGCCGCAGTAGGGGCAGCCGTCGTCGGCCATCAGGTTGGCTCCGCAAGACCGCCCGTGAGCGCGCCACGCCGGAAGTCGACCAGCTGGTCGTGCGCACGCTGTTCGGCCGGGGTCGTCGCGACAGTCCGGCCCGGTAGGTCTGCCTCATGCCGTGCCATCGCCTCTGCGACGTCGTCCGGGGCGTGCGCGACGTGGTGGGCCCACGCAGGGTCGCTCAGGACAGCCGCGCGCCGGTCCTCGGGCAGGGCGTAGTAGATGCCGACGAGCCGGTCAGGTTCCAAGACTCCAAGCAGGTCGAGGACTGCTGCCTTGCCGGGTCCTCCCCGGCGGAGCATCCGAACGGCGTTCGTACAGAGCCGGTCGGCGTCACCGGCTCCCGCCGCCTGCACCGCGTCCAGCAAGTTGAGCGGCACAGGCGACGGGTCGGTGGCGACCGCGACCCTGTGGGTTACGTCTTCGCTGTCGAGGTCCGGCCTACGCGCCAGCAGGGCAAACCGTCGAGCGAACAGGGCTATGCGGTCGGCGCGGTGCATCAGTCGCCGGCCACCGTGACGCGGCCTCGCGTGGAACTCGGCATCCCGTTCAACCATTCACGCGGGTAGCCGGAATCCGCTGCGCGCGCCTGCGGCGGTCGAGCCGTGTCCAGCGGCCCTGCGTGTCCTAGCTCCCCCACCGGAAGGGATGACGCCAACAGCGCGAGCACTTGCTCGGTCCCGACCGGGTCAGCGTCGTACAAGCGGCGGTAGTGCTCCTTGCGGGCGGGTGAGAACTTCCCGGCTCGCACCGCTTCGTCCAGGACTGCCTCGCGGTGCGCCGTGCCCATGTCGATCTCTCGGCTAGGCATGGGTCACCGCTCCGAGCAGGGCGTCTAGGTCCGGCGGTGCCTGTGGCGGCGTTGCCAGGAACCGCTCCCATCCGATGTGTTCCCCGCCGAGCGGTCCGTCACCGGCCGTCCGCCGGAGCCAGCGCGCCAGCCGGTCTACGTCTCCGACCTCCGCGTCAGCTTCGGCAAGGATGCGCCGGGCCTCTTCGCGCTTGGCCTCGGCGGCAGCGCTCCGGTCCTTGAGCTCGGCCTGCCACCCCGGTTCGCTGTCCTTAATCGTCCGGACAGCTTCGTCGAGGAACTGTGCGAATCCCTCAGACCAAGCATCCATCCTGCGCTTGACGTCGGCGCGGGCGGCGGTGCGGTCCGCCTCGGCGGTGCGGTCCGGTTGGTCCGGCTCGCTGTCCGCCCGGAAGCCAGCGGCAAGGGCGGCTGAATGCGCGGCGTCCTCCGCCTCGTACTTGGCCTCCAGGGTTCGCCGCTCCTCCTCTAGCTCGCGGTGTTGGGCCAGCATCCGTGCGTGGGTCCGGCTCAGGGCGTCGAGCTCGGGCCAGGTCCCCTGCGGCAGCCACCCTGGACGCCTCAGCGCCGGTTGGCCGTTCAGCAGCTTGTGGTACCTCCTCACGGGGGTTACTCCTTTCGGTTGTGCCACTTATTAGCCCTCTCACCTTACGGCATATAGCGGCGTTTCACTCTAAATGCCCGAGAGTTGCCCTAACCTGCTGGGAAACTCATGACCACCAAGCCGCCGGAGGGAGCACCATGACCCACGACCTGAACTACCGCGACGACCACCCGCTGTGCGGGGCGCGCAAGCGCAACGGCGAGACCTGCCGGGCGTTCGCCGGCCAGGGCACCGACCACCATGGAGTAGGGCGCTGCAAGTTCCACGGAGGGGCCACCCGAACCCACCGGCAAGGTGCCGTCGTCACCGAGGCGAAGCAGCGGATGGTCGCCCTCGGGCAGGCCCTCGACATCCCACCGCATGAGGCCCTACTGACCGCCCTACACCTGACCGCCGGACACGTCGCCTACCTGAACATCGAGGTCAGCCAACTGCCCGAGGTCACCACGCATGAGGCCCGAGTTCTTGTGGAGCTCCACGGGGCCGAACGCGACCGCATGGCCCGGATCGCCAAGGCGTGCATCGACGCCGGTGTAGAGGCCAAGCGGGTGCAGCTAGCCGAGCAGTTCGGCGAGCAGCTGGCCGACTTCATCAAGGGGTTCCTGGGCGACCTCGTCCTGACCAAGGACCAGGAGCGCGCGGCACCCGACCTAGTCCGACGGCACCTAGCCCGGCTAGAGGCCCTGCCGCTCGACGCAGCGGAGGCGACGGCAGCGGCCTAGCCGCCGAGACTCCCTGGTAACGGCCACTTTCGGGGGCGCCCGGGCGGCTCCGGAGCATTTTCCCGCCGGTTGGGGCGTTACGGTAGTTAGCAGGCACTCAGTAGGCCCCGTACCTGTGGACCAAGGGGGCGATGGGGAGCGGTTCCAAGCGACTGCGCCTCCGTCCCCAAGCGGCACCAGCCGTGGGAAACAGGAGTAGGTGCCAAGCGCGCGTAGTGGTCATCCGCGCGTCGGTAGTCCGGAGCTTGGTCCGGGAGTCGGGGGCGACTCAGAACAGACCTGTCCACACCGGGCAGGCGGGTTCTGAGTCCTGCCTGCCCTGACCCCCAAGGAGGTCAGCAATGGCAACCGCTACCGACCCGCGTGGAACCGATCCGCGGACACCGCTCCTAGGCGAGGACGGCAAGCCCCGCAGGCTCATGACCGTCGAGGAGGCAGCCGACCTGCTCGGCGTCACGCCCCGCCACGCCTGGCGTGCCGTCGAAGAAGGACGTCTCGGCAAGACCAAGCTCAACCGGCTTGTCCGCATTCACCCGGACGACCTCGAGAAGTACATCGAGGAGTGCCGGAGCGAGGGGACCGCGTGACATGAGCCTCGACACACGACGCCCCCGGGGCCAGTCGAGAGACACCGGGGACGCCGAACCGAAAGAAGGCGAGCGCAAGCCCGCGCCGAGCAACGCTAGCAGCGGGTGCGGCGGCTCAGACTTTCACCAGCACGCACCGCGTTTTCACTACACCTGCCCCGTGTGCGGCGGCATCGGGAAGCTGACGGTGCAGCGCCGGGCGCGGCGGGGGTGGTGGGTCAACTGCTGGAACGCAGAATGCAGCGCCCTCGGGTCGGACTACCTGCGTGAAGTGGCGAAGGCGGTCGGAGCGCCGGGCGGCGGGGCGCTGCTGGATAACCCTCCTCGGTGGCTCGGCGAGCCGTGCCAGGGTGCCCGTTCGAGTCGCACGGCTCCGGCCGCCCTCCCCTCGGCGGCGCGAATCGACGGATGGCAGGAGCAGCTATTCGCAAACGACGACGCCCTTGCCTACCTGCTCGACACGCGCGGGTTGACGGTTGCGGGGATCCGGAAGCGGCGCATCGGCTATGACGGCGAGGCGTTCACGATCCCTATCTACGACCGGCGCGGGAGGCTCACCAACCTGCGCCGTCGCGGTTGGCCGGCACCGTTCCGGCGACCCGGCGGTCAGGCGTACAAGTACGCCGGGCTAGCGGGCCGCAATCAACGGAACGGCGGTATCCAGCTGTACCCCGATGTTCCGGGTAGCGGGGTGCTAGTCCTGTGCGAGGGGGAGTTTGATGCATTGCTCCTCAGGCGCCACGGGCTCCAAGCCATCACTGGCACCGCCGGTACGAAGTGGCTAGACCGGTGGGACCGCCGCGTCAGGCGACGGCGACTCGCGGTGGTCTACGACGCCGGAGAACGCGCCGAGGCGATCGCCGCGTCCCGGGCTGAGGCCCTGTGTCGCGCCGAGGTAGACGCGTGGCCGGTGCAGCTATCGCGTGCCGGACTGAAGCCGAAGGAGGACGTCACCGACTGGTTCGTGAGGTACGGCCGGTCGGCAGAGGCCCTCAAGTCGCTGATCCGCGTCGAGCGGACGCGCTACCGCCGCCGGAGGAGAAGGCGGCATGGCTAGGGGTGACGTCAAGCACCCGAGCGGACTGGTCATCAGGCGAACGAATCTGGCGCGGGCGCGTCCGCCCCGGTGGGCATGGGACAAGCGTCTAGTCCTGGGCTATCTCAACTTGCTGATCGGGCAGGAAGGAATCGGCAAGGGCACCCTGGTCGCGTGGATCGCGGCGCGCCTAACGCGCGGGACGTTGCCGGGCGATCTGGAAGGGACGCCGCGGAAGGTGGCGCTGATTGGCGACGAGGACAGCTACGACCACATCTGGACGCCCCGACTCAAGGTCGCCGGGGCGGACACCCAACTCGTCGAGCAAATCAAGGCTGGAACAGATGGAACGCTCGACGTAAGCACTGACGCGGATGCACTGAGCGAATATGTAGCGACAGAGCGAGTAGCACTGGTGTATTTCGACCAGCTGCTCGACAACCTCGGCTTCACCGATAGCTGGAAGGACAAGCAAGTACGCGACGCGCTGGCGCCGCTACGCAAGGTGGTCGACGCAACCGGGGCGGCGGTGCTCGCCTCAATGCACCCGAACAAGCGCGGCGGCTCGTTCCGTGATCGCATCTCAGGCACCGCCGCGTTCAATGCGATGAGTCGGTCGAGTCTGTACGTGGCGCCACACCCAACGGAACCTGGCCGGACAGTGGTCGTAAGGGCCAAGGGCAACTACAGCGTCGAGCCAGCGGCGTTCGAGTTCCGGATCGAGGAACAGGCCCTGACGCTGGGGCGCGGGAAGAAGCAGCGCATCCTGCCGACGAGTCGGATCACGGCCGAACGCGAAACTGACATCCGCGCCGACGAGCTACTAGAAGCCGACGGTCGCGGACGGCGACGGGACGAGACGAGCAAGGCGGGCCTCGCCCGAGGGCTCCTCTCGGAGATGTTCGCGGATGGCAAGAAGCACAGGGTCCGGCGTGTCCAGCATCAGCTCCAGCGCGAGCACGGGCTAGGCCCGCGAGTCGTCACCCGTGCTGCAACCGAGCTCGGGTTCGAGAAGACGCAGGAGGGCTTTCCCGGGGTCTGGTTCTGGCGGGCACCGGGCGGGGACCAGCGGTGAGGTCCGGTATTTCAACTAGCCGCACTAACCTAACTAGCCTCACTGGCCTGTTAGCTGGGTTTTCGGGAGTCCCAGTGAGGTCAGTGACGCTAGTGGGGCTAGTTGGTCCTATACGCACCGCTGGCGGGCGATGCCGCATACGGCAGAACGGGCTCGGGGAGGTGCCGCCACGACCGACCTGGCCGGCCAATCGGCAGGTAGGCCAAGAGTGTCCGCCTGGCCCTGAGTGTGCCCCGCCCGCTACCGGGCCTGCGCCCTGCCGTAGCGGAGCCGTGCTGGGCGTAGCCGGACCGCACGGGGCGGGGCCTGGGGCAGGCCCAGGAACGCATCGCGCGGGCCTACAACCCGCGTTAGCAACCCGCCCGCACGGCGGGAACAGAACGTGGGTCCGCATCCCGCCGTGGAGGGGCGGAATCGCCTACCTGAACCGAAGGTCAGAAGTCAGCAATGCCCCTACCTACGGGGCGGTACGACGTCACGGTGCAGGCGCGCCCTTATCACGCCCTTTAGAAGTCACACAAATAGAGCTACGGTTCACCGAATCGAACGTATGTTCGACTACACCGTAGACAGGAGAGGGCGATGAGCACCAAGGAGAAGGCCCCCGAGTTCACCATCCGGCCCCTGAACTTCGACGCCGCGCTCGCGGAGAAGGTGAAGGCCCGACGCAAGGACGAGAGCCTGACCGCCATCGCGAAGGCGCTCGGAATCACAACCGGCAAGGCCGCGATGGCCGAGCTCGTCGCCACGACCAAGCGCGTCGAGCCTGCCTCTCCGGCGGTTCTGGCCCGTGCCGTGGCGAAGGACCGCGACGGCGGAGCAAGCTGGGGCCTGCTGGCGGCGAAGTACGGGGTCACCGAGGGGACCGCACGCGCCGCCTACGAGGCAGCGACCGGCAAGCCGTACTCGTCCCTCGACTTCCGGAAGGGGCAGGGCTGATGGCCGGGCACATCAAGCGACGCACCTACCCGAGCGGCCGGGTTGCCTGGCGAGCGCGGTTCCCCGACCCCGTCAAGGGCGGCACTGCGCAGATCGAGCGCAGCTTCGCGACCAAGCGCGAGGCGCAGGACTGGATAGACGAGGTCAAGCACGCCGCCCGCACGGGGCTCTACGTCAACCCGGCGCACGCGAAGCGGACGGTGCTCGACGTGGCGCAGGAGTGGCAGGCCACCTGGGCTGACCTGGCGCCGAAGACCCGTGCGGGCTACGAGTCCATCTTGGAGCGGCACATCGTCGGGACCGCCGAGGAGCCGGGGCGGTTCCGGCGTGCGCAGGTCGGCGCGCTGACGCCCGACGTCGTGCAGGGGTTCGTCAACGACCTGGCCGCGCAGCGCAAGCCCAACACGGTCCGGCGGGTCTACTCGGTGCTGCGAGGCATCCTGACGTTGGCGGTGCAGCGGCGGTACATCGGGGCCAATCCGTGCGACGCGGTCAAGCTCCCGAAGAAGGGCGGCGGGCAGCGCGAGCACGTCTACCTCGCGGGCGAGGAGGTCCGCACCCTCGCCGAGTCCATCGGCGTGCATTGGCGGGTGCTGGTCTACGTCGCGGCGTACACGGGCCTGCGGGCAGGTGAGCTCTGGGCGTTGCGCCGCCGGGACGTGGACCTACTGCGCGGGACGCTGACGGTCACCTACGGGCTGAAGGACATACGCGGGCATCTCGAGATAGGCCCGCCAAAGACCCACCAGCGCCGGACGATCAGCCTGCCGAAGTTCCTGCGCGAGATGCTGGCCGAGCACCTGGCCTCCCCCACCCGGCACCCCCGCCACGGCTACGCAGCGGTCGCGCAAACGAGCGACGGGCCGAAGCTGGCCTGGGTCGAGGACGCCGGCCATCCCGACGCGCTCGTGTTCGTGACGCCGGGCGGTCGTCCGGTACGGCACGGGCTGTTCTACCGAAGAGTGTTCAGCCCGACTGCCCGGGGCTCGCTCCCGGCGGAGCAGGGGCGGTGCCGCTTCCACGACCTACGGCATACCTGCGCGAGCCTCGCCATCGAGCAGGGCGCGCACCCGAAGCTGATCCAGGCCCGGCTAGGGCACGAGAACATCACGACGACGCTCAACGAGTACGGGCACCTGTTCCCGTCCGTTGAGGCCGCGCTTGCCGACGCGCTGGATGCAGGGTTCCGCGCGGCCGAGCAGCCGGACAACGTCCGCGAACTCCGCGCCGAGGGCTGACCCGTGCCAACGCCAGACCGACACGACCTGCGCGCGGCAGGGGCGGTGGTCCGATCCTTCCGCCGGGAGCGGCACTGGTCCCAGCAGGAGCTCGGGAACAGGGCCAAACTCAGTCGCGGGTACATCAGCCGGTTGGAGCGCGGGCTGGCGCACTTGCGGATCACGTCGCTGTGGGCGCTCGCTGAAGCGTTCGGCATCCGGCCCCAAGACCTCGCGCACGCCATCGACCGCGAGCCCGGTGGCAGGAAGAGCACCTAGCGTGCCCATGCCGCCCCTCAACCGCGAAGCAGCGGTCGCGGTTGGCCAAGCCGTGCGTGAACACCGTCAGCGCCGGGGCATCCCGCAGGACCGACTGGCGTGGGAGGCGGGCCTTGAGAGAAAGACCGTCTACCAGCTTGAGCACGGCCTTGTGGACACCCGGTACGGAACGCTTCGCCGCGTGGCGCGAGTCCTAGGGGTGCGGGTGTCTGACCTGGTACAGGGGGCCGAGCGGGGGGCCGGGTTCCGCGCAGCGGCGCAGGCCGACAACGTCCGGACAATGCGGGGTGCAACCGCCAGTGTCTAGAAACCAGCGCGGTAGCCTCACGCCGCAAGGAGGCAATGGACCGTCGCGATATGGACCTGAACTCAAGGAAGGATCACTTCAGCCGCGCGGTTGTACGTGCGGTAGCGGCAACGGCGGGCGTCGGTGCATCGGTCCCGGAGTTGGACCAGAACAGCGACGACATCAAGTTCGAAGCGCCGGACACTCCAGCGGGACCCGGCGCGCAGCTTGACGCACAGCTGAAGTGTTCGCAGAACCTGGATCCCTCGGGCGACGAAGTCTCCTATGACCTGGACGTCAAGAACTACGTAGACCTCAGCTGGCCGACCGATGCCCTCTACGTACCGCGGATCCTGATCTTGGTCCACGTACCGGCCGATCCGTCGGAGTGGCTCGACTGTGACCCAGACCGGATCATTCTCAAGCGCTGCGCGTACTGGGTCAGCCTGGCTGGTAGTCCGCCGACCGAGAATACGTCCACGGTGGTCGTCAAGGTACCGACCGAACAGGTGTTCGATGCCGGTGCCCTCCTCGACAACCTCCGGCCCCCTGGGGTCTCGCTGTGATGCCCCCGTTTGACGACCTCCGCGCGTACATTGATCCGAACGCGATCGAGGCCTATCTGCTCGCGCATGGCTGGCAGTCCCATCGTCGTACGGAGGCGTTCTCGACTTGGAGCATGGACGGCGAGGGCGGACGGCATGTCCAACTGTTTGTCCCCCTCTCGCGCGAACCAGCCGACTATGAGGACCGCCTTCGTGAGGTCGTGACGAAGCTCGCGCGCACCGAAGGCAGGGACGACGACGTCATGCTTACGAACCTTCGGTATGCGACTGCGGACCTAGTTCGAATCCGGCTCGTGAGTCCTCGTGTCGGACCAGGCGAGCTTCCGATAGACGACGGTAAGCACCTCTTCGACGGTGCCCGAGACATGATGCTGGCGGCTGCCTGTGCAGCTATCGCCCCGAGAGCCAACTACGGGCCGCGTAAGCCCGCTCAGGCGACCGACTACTTGGATGGCGTGCGGCTGGGGCAGACGGAGCGGGGCAGCTATGTGGTCACAGTCATTTCAAACGTTGCACCGCCGGAACAACAGGCGCTCATGCCTGAAGAAGCGGCCCACATCGACATGCCCTTCGAGCGTCGGGTTACGACGCAGCTTGTTGAATCATTGGCTGCCGCTCAGAGCGCCGCTGACCGCGTGCTAACCGAGACCAGGGACGTCGCAGACGTGTTTGAGCCAGCCGTCGATAGCGGCGTGAGCGCCAATCTCTGCGATGCCATCGCGACGATGGGCGCGGAGCAGCTGAGCGCAAAGGTCAACGTCAGCGTGGACTGGTCTGTGTCGCGGCCGGCCACCACAACTGCGCCACCGGCTGTCACCTTCGAACCGAGTTCATTGCCGGTACTCGGCGAAGCAGTCAAGGTGCTGCGGCGACTTGGCCCGTTCGACAACGAGCTAATCGAGGGCTTTGTTGCACGGCTCATCCGAGGGAAGCAGGACGAGATTGGCACGATAGTCGTGGAGGGCCAAGCGCAGGGTGAGCCGCGAAATGTCCATGTCGAACTGCCGGACGAGCAGTACCACCTCGCGATTCAGGCCCACGACGAGCGCCGTCCAGTTCAGATCAGAGGCACACTCCTCAAGCGTGGTCGCACCTGGGTCCTTTCCGATCCGGGGCAGCTCCGGCTTGAGGCCTAGGGCTGGCTTAGGCGATGACCGTGAGGTTCTGCGTGTTGCCTCCAGCCGCTACGACCGCCTGGCGAGCCCGTTGGGTCCACCCTTTCGGGACGCACAAGATGAATGGGCAGGGTCTGCCTGTGTCAGACATCTGGCGTCGCGAGAACTCCCGCAGTTGCTCCTGAGAGTGCTCGGTGTAAAGGTCGGTGCCGACCTTCGCCTCTCCGATCCAGAGGACGGCATCCTTCTTCCCGATGGCGTCTGGCTCGTGGGTGCCGATGGCGACCGGATCGGGAAGTGCCATTCCTCCGGCAGCATTCGTCACTGCGACCCCTTGCTTTTGAAGCCAGCCGACCATTCCGCGGACCAGCGCCTTGTGTTCAGCTGATTCAGCCACGTCGTCTCCTTAGTACGCGTCTTCGATAGATGCACGCCCTGCGTTGTCCCGGACGTTCTCGGCTGCGCGCCTCGCATTGCTTCGCGAGTCGTAGCCCTCGCCCGAATCGCCCACGGTTCGCCCGTTCGCGGCGACGAGCCGCCAGCGGTACTGCCCGGCCCTGTCGATGTAGATCACGAACTTCATGCTGGACTCCTCTCGTTCAACGACCCTCTGGAGCGACGGTAGCCAAACGATCGGACGGAAACTGCGACGGAAACGTCAGCAGTTCTGTTCGGCGTCCGCGGGCGTGCCTAAGCTCGGCGAGTCACGCCATCCGTCATCGCTTCCGGGGAGGTAGTCAGGTGCGCAAGAAGGTCGAAGTCTCGAATGACGAGCTCCGCACGATTCGGGACGCGATGCGAGACCTGAACCGGATGATCGAGCGGCTTGAGAACGGCCACTCCGAGAAGTTTGTGTTGACGAAGCACGGCCAGATGCGTGCTGTGGTCCTGTCGCTGGACTACTTCACGTCCATCTGCCCGGCAAGCGCCGGGCAGTCCCACGGGGCCAATGGCGCGGCGGCTGACGCGCCGACCACTGGCTCAGCGGACGCCTGCCTCACGTAGCCAGAACGCGATATGGCCTCCCAGGCCCGCGCCCACGTGAGCCCTACCGGCGGCTCGTACGTGGCGCATATGTGGCCGCACGCCTAGGGTCGCCAAGGGCGTTACAAGGGCGCGCCGCCTCCCGCCCGGAGGCTCTTCAAAGAGAAAACCCCGTATTTGCGGGGCTTTTGTAGCGCGCCCGAGAGGATTCGAACCTCTGACCTTCGGTTCCGTAGACCGACGCTCTATCCAGCTGAGCTACGGGCGCCTGCGGGCAGGATAGTAGGGTCGCCGCGGGGGCTGGCGGCCGGTGAGCTCAGACACGATCAGCATGATCACGATCCCGTTCTTCTCGGGTGCGATCGGGTACGTCACGAACTGGACGGGCATCTGGATGCTCTTCAACCCGCTGCGATTCCGGGGCGTGCGGCTGCCCGGGCTCCAGTCGCTGTCGCGGGTCCTGCCGCGCAAGGTCCAGCAGATCCCGGGCGTGATGCAGGGCGGGATCGGGTGGCAGGGCATCATCCCGTCGCGCGCCGCCAAGATGGGCTCGATCTCCGTCGACAAGGGGATCGCCAAGCTCGGCAACGCCTCGGACTTCTACCGCCGGCTGGACCCCGACCTGATCGCGGAGCACATCCTCGCCACGTCCGAGCGCGACATCCGCGAGCTGGTCGAGCGCACGATGGAGCGCGAGCACCCGCGGCTGTGGAGCGACCTTCCTCCGCGCATCCGCGAGGCCGTGCACGCGCGCGTGCGCGACCAGCTGCCGCAGATCGTCCACGAGGTGACCGACCAGATCGGCGAGCACATCGACCAGCTGCTGGACATCAAGCTCATGGTGATCCGGCGCATGGAGGAGAACCCCGAGCTGTGCAACCGCGTCTTCACCGAGGTCGGCCAGCGCGAGCTGCGCTTCATCATCAACTTCGGGTTCTTCTTCGGCTTCGCGCTGGGCATCCCGGTCGTCTTCCTGACCCAGGCCTTCCCGCACTGGTGGGTCTTGCCGATCGCGGGCACCGTCGTGGGCTACGTCACGAACTGGCTGGCCATCTGGATGATCTTCGAGCCCGTCCGGCCCCGGAAGGTCGGGCCGCTGCGCCTGCACGGGCTGTTCCTGCGTCGCCAGCCCGAGGCGGCAGACATCTACGCCGGGATCATCGCCGACGACATCGTGACGCTGGAGAACATCGGTGACGAGCTGCTGACCGGCCCGCGCTCGGACCGCACCCGCCAGATGATCAGCAACGCGCTGCGCCCGGCGGTCGACCGGGCCAGCGGCGTCGCCCAGCCCGCCGTGCGCCAGGCGGTGGGCCCGCGGGAGTACGACGCCATCCGCGAGACCGTCGCCGTCGAGGCGGTCGACTACACGATGACCCCGCTGCGCGACCCCGAGTTCAACGCGCGCCAGTCCTCCGAGGTCCGCGCGCTGATCGCCGAGCGCATGCGCGAGCTGCCCTCCGAGGACTTCTCCGAGCTCCTGCGCAGCGCGATGCGCGAGGACGAGTGGCTGCTCGTCCTGCACGGCGCCGTGCTGGGCTTCGGCGCGGGCCTCGTCCACCTGGCGATCTTCGGGGTGTGATGGAGGAGCACGAGCGCCCCACCGAGCGGGACTTCATCGAGGCGGCGCCGACGCTCGCCCGGCTCGCCGCCGGCATGTGGTGGCGGACGGCCCAGTGGACGCTGGTCACGTCGGTGCGCGCGAGCACGCGCCTGATGCGCGCCGCGACGTCGGGGGAGTCGGCGGCCGAGCTCGTGACGTCCGTGGGCGGCGAGGTGCGGGGGCTCGCGCGCCGCTTCCTGGGCGTCGAGGACGAGGCGGACGCGGCCGAGCCGGAGGTCTCCGCGGACGGACACCTCCCGGCCACCCAGTCCCTGCGCGACCGCGGCGCCGAACTGCTGCGCCGCTCGGCCGACGTGACGGACGAGGAGGAGTACCACCCGGCCTACGACCGGATCCTCGAGGACCTGTCACCCGACGAGGGGCGGATCCTGCGCTTCCTGGGGCGGGAGGGCCCGCAGCCCTCGGTCGACGTTCGCGGCGCCAAGGGCCTGCCGGTCACCACGCAGATGGTCGCGCCCGGGCTCACGATGATCGGCGCCCAGTCCGGCTGCCGCCACCTCGACCGCGTCCCCGCCTACCTCAACAACCTCTACCGCCTCGGCCTGATCTGGTTCTCGCGCGAGCCGTTGGAGGACCCGCTGCGCTACCAGGTCCTCGAGGCGCAGCCCGACGTCCTGGCCGCGCTGCGCGAGGCCGGCCGGACCCGCAAGACCGTCCGGCGCTCGATCCACCTCACGCCGTTCGGCGACGACTTCTGCGAGACCGTCCTGCCGACGCACACGGCGGAGCTGGACGCACTGGGGGGGACGCTCAGAGACTGAGCGCGAGCTCGCCGGCGGCGCCGTCGCCAGAGAGCAGCGGGGCCAGGTCGGCCGCGGGAGCCGGGCGCGCGAGCGCGTAGCCCTGGATCAGCTGGCAGCCGGCCGCGGCGAGGCGATGCCAGGTCTCCTCGTCCTCGACGCCCTCGGCGACGACCTCCATGCCGAGGGCATGGGCGAGCTGGATGGTCGAGGCGACGATCGCGGCGTCCGCGGCGTCGGACGTCATGCGGGCGACGAAGGAGCGGTCGATCTTGACCTCCTTGACCGGCAGCGTCCGCAGGTGCGTGAGCGACGAGTAGCCCGTGCCGAAGTCATCGAGCGCCAGGCCGACGCCGCGTTCGCGCAGATCGTCGAGCACGGAGCGGATCCGGACCGGGTCCGAGAAGATCGATCGCTCGGTGATCTCGATGATGAGCGCGCTCGCCGGCACGTCGCGAGCCGCGAGCGCCGCCGTCACGTCACCCGGGAAGCCGGCGTCGAGCAGGTCGGCGACGGTGACGTTGACCGAGACGTGGAGGTCGAGCCCGTCCGCGCGCCAGTCGCGGCACTGGTCGAGGGAGAGGTTGAGGACCCGCGTGGTGAGCGCCCGCCCGAGCCCGGAGCGCTCGGCCAGCGTGACGAACTCGTCCGGCGGGATGGGCCCGCGGACCGGGTGCCACCAGCGCACCAGCGCCTCCACGCCGACGATCTCCCGGGTGGCCGCATCGGCCTTGGGCTGGAAATGCACGGTGAGCTCGTCCTTCTCCAGCGCGCGCTCGAGATCGGCGACGAGCGTGAGCGCCTCCAGGCTGTGGGTGTCGCGGTCGGCGCTGTAGAGCTCACGACCGGTGCGCGCGTTCTTGGCCTCGTACATCGCCACGTCGGCCATGCGCAGGAGCTCCTGGCCGGTCTCGCCGTGCTCGGGGAACAGGGCGATCCCGACGCTCGCCGTCACGTGGAGGCGCACGTCGGCGACGTCGAACGAGTCGGCCAGGGCGCCGCGAACCTTGTCGGCCACCCGCAGAGCGGCATCGCGGTTGGAGGGCGCGCCGAGGACCAGCGCGAACTCGTCGCCGCCCAGCCGCGCGAGCGTGTCGGTCTCCCGCAGCACGCCCTGCAGGCGCGGGCCGATCTGGCGCAGAAGATCGTCGCCCGCGTGGTGGCCGAGGGTGTCGTTGAGCTCCTTGAAGTGGTCGAGGTCGATGACCAGGAGCGCCACCGAGCCGCCCTCGCCGGCCGCGCCGATGGCCTCCTCGAGCCGGCGCAGCAGCTCGCGGCGGTTGGCCAGCGACGTCAGATCGTCCGTTCGGGCCTCGGCCCGCGTCGCCGCCAGCGTGCGCAGGTCGCGGAAGCTCAGCGCGGTGCGGACGAAGCCGGCCGCCAGGGTCAACAGTGCCAGCGTGCGGGCCAGGGGATCCAGGGGATGGGCGTGATCCGCGGCGAGCAGGCCGATCGCCGTGAAGATGAAGGCGCCGGGCACGAGCAGCATCGACCAGCCCTGGAGGCTCGGGGCGGAGATCCGGGTCTGCGGCTGCCACGCGGCCAGGGCGAGCAGCCCGATGCCGCTCAGATAGAACACGTTCGCGAGCGCGCTCGAGCCAAACGAGCCGGACGCGACGTGGAGCAGGTAGATCGAGTCGGCGACGCAGAGCACGAGGAAACCCGCGCCGAGCAGCGCCCAGCTTCGTCCGGGACGCCAGCCGCGCAGAGCGAACACGCCCATGACGAGCGCTGCCAGCAGCAGGTCGCCGACCGGGTAGGCCATGTTGGTCGCCACGGCGACAGCACCACCCTCGGCCGCCTCCAGGACGGGGCGGAAGACGATGGCGGCGCCGACGGCGCCGACACCAAGGCCGGCGACGATCCCGTCCAGCCACACCCCGGCCGGCACGCGCCGGTGGCCCCGGCGCGCCAGCCATACGAGCCCGATGTAGCTCGCGGGGTACAGCGCGATCCAGAGCCCGTCGCTGACCGAAGGGATCGGCGGGCTGGCCAGGTGCTCGAACCACATCGCCCACAGCAGGTTTCCGAGCCCGTAGCACCAGACGCCGATCGAGATGACGATCCACGCGCCGCGGCCCTCGCGCACCTGGATCGCTCGCAGCGCGACGATGACGGCGGCGAGGACGTACACGAGCGACGAGGCCCAGTCGCGGATCACCCCGTCGATCCCCTGGCCGCCCAGGCCGACCACCGTGTGCGCCGAGGAAACGGCGACCGTCAGCCACAGGAGCGCGAACGCGCCGTACAGCACTGTGCGTCGGGCGCCCGTGAGCGGCGCTGAGAGGGGAATGAGGGCCATCTGTGGAACGCCCAAAAGGGCGTCCTACACCTCTCATCGACCAATCGGACCCGGTCGGCAACCCCGGGGCCTCGGCGCGGGGCCATCCGTCCGTAGCGGAGAGGGCGGGATTCGAACCCGCGATGGAGCGTGAACCCCATACTCGCTTAGCAGGCGAGTGCCTTCAGCCACTCGGCCACCTCTCCGGGTGGGGTCAGTGTAAGACCCCGCGCGCGGCGAAGTAGCCCGCCGCGGCGGCCGCGAGGCCGAGTCCGACCGAGGCCGCGACGTAGGCGAGCGCCCGGCCCGGCTCGCCCGCCTCGAGGTCCAGGAACGCCTGGACCGAGAACGTCGAGAAGGTCGTGAACCCGCCCAGGAACCCCACCCCCAGGGCGCTGCGGACGTCCGAGGACAGCGAGCCGTGCGGCACCACGACGAGCACACCCAGTGCGAAGGACCCCGCGACGTTGATCGCCGCCGTGGCCCAGGGGAGCGCGTCGCCGTGGAAGGCGGTCGAGATCCCGTAGCGCGCGAGCACGCCCGCCGCGCCCGCCACCGCGATCAGCACGATGCCCATGGAGCCGCATCATGCCGGGCTACCCTGTCGCCTGCACCCGGAGGGGTGGCAGAGCGGTTGAATGCACCGGCCTTGAAAGCCGGAAGGGGCCGTCAGGTCCCTCGTGGGTTCGAATCCCACCCCCTCCGCTGCCGCTCCGCCGCTCGCCGCCCTTGCATGCCCGCGCCCCGGGGTCTAGGTTCTCCTCGAAGCTCCGGGAAGCTGCATTATGGGACGCGCGCAGAGTCGAGTCGTCGGCGCAGCCGCAATCGTGGTCGCGATCGGCACCGCCGGGGCCGTGTCCATCACGTCGGGCGCCGTGACGCGGCAGGCCGGCGCGCGTGCCACCGCGGCGCCGCGCCGCGACGGCGGCCCCGTCCGCGTCAGCGGTCGCACCGGCCGGTCGCGCGGCAGCGCCGGGGAGGGCCGTCCGCTGCGCCGCCAGATCCGCCGGCGCGCCCGCGCCCGTAACCCGCGCGTCGAGCCGGGCGAGGGGCAGATCAACCCGCCGGGCCGGCGTCTGCCCCAGCGCCACCCCCCGGCGGGCGCGCACGGCCCGCCGACCGGGCCTCCGGCGCCGGCCCTGGCGGGCGACCCGCGCGGCAGCCCCACCGCGCCCCCGCACCCGCCCCTCCCGCCTCAGGCGAGCAGCAGCTCGAGCGCCGGCCCGCCGGCGGCCCGCGCCGCGGCCGCCAACGACTTCACGGTGCTCGGCGGCCAGCCGTTCTCGTTCGGCAGCCTCGCGGAGACCGGGGAGCCCTCGTTCGCCAACGACGGCAGCGCGATCCTCTTCACCTACAACAGCTACGCCGCCGTCTCGCAGGACAACGGGCTCAACTGGGACCCGGTCGACCCCGCCCAGTTCCACGGCCGCCGGGGCGGCATCGTCTGCTGCGACCAGGTCGCCTACGCCGTGGACCGCGGCCCGTACTCGCTGATCTTCTGGCTGGTGCAGCACTACGCGCCCGAGAACCCGCAGCACACCGGAGACGGCCCGCTTACGCTCGCTATCTATCGCGGGCGCGACGACCTGATCGACCAGCGCTACTGCCTCATGGAGTTCGCCCCGTCGGACTTCGGCAAGGGCCCGAACGGATGGTTCGACTTCAACCACATCTCCGCGACGGACAAGTTCCTCTACATCGGCTCCGACGCGCACACGACGGACCCGGCGCGCGACGCCCTGTCCGACGGCGTCGTCTGGCGGATGTCGCTGGACCAGATCGACGCCTACACGGCCGCGGACTGCCAGATCGCGCCGCCGACCACCCGGTCGTGGAGCGGAACCGCGACGGGTACGCACCAGGCGCTGGTCGAGGGTCCCCCGGGGGGCACGGGCGACCGCATGCACTGGGCGAGCCTCAGCGGTACCGACGCGCTGACGATCACCCGCGTGCTCGACGACGAGACCCGGGCCAGCGTCTACACCCGGTCGGTCAGCCCCTTCCAGTCCACGGCGCGCGGCTCGGCGCGATGCGTCGTCCCGGGCGGCACCAATCCCTGCGAGCACCTGGACAGCGGGCCGATGGTCGGCTACTCGACCGGCACGGAGCTCGGCTGGCTGTGGATGGTGCGCCAGAGCATCGGCTCGGGGCAGACGTTCCCCTTCCCGTTCATCCGCGTGGCGCGTTTCAACCAGGCGCTCGCCCGGATCGGAGAGCACGACATCTGGGACCGGAACTCCGCCTGGATCTACCCCTCCGTGGGCGTCAACTCCCGACGCCAGGTCGGCCTGACCGCCTACAACGCCGGCCCACACCAGTTCCCGAGCCCGTCCGCCGCCGCACTGGACGACGTGACCCCGAGCTGGGACGCCGTCCGCTTCACCACCATCGCCTCCTCGGGGGCCGGTACGGACGTCCAGGGCGAGGGAGTGTGGGGCGACTACGGCCAGGTCCGGGCCTACAACGGGTGCGACCGCACCTGGGGCGGCTCCGCATACACGGTGCGCGGCCCGAACACCGGCCAGGGCGTCGAGTTCCGCTTCGCCTGGTTCGGCCGCGAGCGCGACGGCTGCCCCGACCTGTCAGTCGTGTCGCTGGGCGTCCTGCCGACGGCCGCCCGCCCCGGCGACACGCTCTACGTCGGCGAGACCACCCGCAACATCGGGTCGGGGCTGGCGGGCGGCTCGACCACGCGCTACTACCTCTCCCGGGACGCCGGGGCCAAGACCCGGGACGACCTCCTCCTGGGGGACGCCACGACCGTTCCGCAGCTCGGCGCGGGCGCGTCCAACGGCCAGCTCAACGGAGTGACGATGCCGTTCATCGCCGACGGGACCTACTTCCTGCTGGCCTGCGCGGACGGCCTCGAGCAGGTGGCGGAGATCACCGAGGACGACAACTGCCTGGTGGCCGACCAGACCGTCACCTCCACGCTGTCCGCCATGCCGCAGCCCAGCGCCATCGACCTGGACAATCCCACCGGCTCCACCACCGCCGGGGGCCCGGCGCCCATGCGCGCCGAGGTCGAGATCGACCTCTCGGCGGGGCCGCGGGCGCCCCAGACCCTGCGCTTCTACATGTCCAGGACCCCGTCGGCCACCGGACGCGCGGTGCGCCTGGGACAGGCGACCTTCCAACCGCGGGCCGCGACCGCGGGCCGGGCCGTCCCCGCGGCCTCCGCCGCGCGGCGCTCCGTTCGGCGGATCGTGGTGCGCCGGACCGTACGGGTGCCGCGCTCGCTGCGGCCGCGCCGCTACTTCCTGCTCGCGTGCCTGGGCTCGCGGCCCAGCGCCGACCGCTGCGCGGTGTCCCGGCGGGCGATCCGCGTGCACAGCGCGCGCTCGACACGGCGTGCGGGCTAGGCGCCTCGCCTGCGGGTTCGCCGCGGTGGCGCTGGCCGCCTCGGGCGGCTGCGGCGGCGACTCGGGCGGCCAGGCGCCCGGGAAGGCGGCGCGGACCGCGGTCCCCCGGCCGCGGCTGCCGGCGGCCCAGGCATCGCGGGAGCTGGCTCGCGCGATGGCCTCCGGGGACTGCCGGGCGCTGTTCGACGTGGCGCTGCACAGCACCAAGCGCAACGCCGACCTGTCCAGGCGCAGCGCCCCGCCGTCGCGCGAGGAGTGCGCCAACCTGGCCGCGTTCGCGCGCAACTTCCGGGGGTTCCGCGCCGACGGCCCGACGCGGGTGTTCGGGACGGCCGCGGTGACGGACGGCCACGTCCGCGCCACCCCGGTGGCGGCGGTCCTCGTCCTCGACCTGGACGGGCGCTGGAAGTCGGCGGTCCTCTCGGGCTCCTATCCCCAGGCCGGCTCGCGCGCCCCGGCGGGCAACGCGTTCGACGCCAACGTCGCGCGCTTCGTCCGCGCGGCCCGCGCGGACGACTGCAACGAGGTCTTCCGCCTGCTCGCCCTCGACTCCGAGGTCCACACCCGCACCGGCGGCACGCGCGGCCCGCTCTGCGCCTCGCTGCGAAAGAGGCCTCGCGACCCCCGCTCGTTCTTCACGCGCCTGAAGGCCGACCCGGCCGCCAAGCCGTTCCCGCTGGGCAAGACCGCCGAGTTCGCCTTTTACGGCCTGGCGCTGAAGACGGGCGTCTACTACACCCTGTTCGCGACCCGACAGCCCGCCCGCGTCCCGGTCACGCCCGCCCACGTGCGCGACGCCGTCTACAACTGGTACCTGGCCCGCGAGTAGGCGCGGCTCACTCGGCGCGGCTCACTCGCCGCAGCCGACCGCCTCGTCCGTCGTGACCGCGACGTCCATCGAGCGCGCGTACGCCGTGATCGTGCCGCGACACTGGCCGCTGCTCGACGCCACCTGGCAGGTCCACTTGGTGGAGCGGATGCCGCCGCCCAGGGCGGTGCAGCGCGCATCCCAGTCCGACGCGGCGACGGTGACGCCCTGCTTGGCCGCCTCCTGGCTCGCCCCGCCGGCGGCCGCCACCTTGGCCTGCTGCTGGGTGATCGTGGGCTCGGCGGGCGCCGTCGTCTCGGTGGAGGTGGTGGTCGGCTCGGTCGCGGTGGCGGTGGTCGGGGGCGGAGAGGTGGCCGAAGACGTCGCCGTGGTCTGGAGCGTCGGGGAGCCGGAGCCGTCGTCGCCCGACGAGATCAGCAGGGCGGCGAGGATGCCCACCGCGATCACCAGCCCGACGACCGCCGCGATCAGCAGCCGCTGACGGCGCTCCGGGGTCACCCGGCGCCCCCCAGTACCTCGGGCGCGCCGGCCTCCACTAGCGCCGCCGGCAACCGCACGGTCCCGTCCTCGCGCTGGCCGTTCTCCAGCAGCGCGATCAGCGTCCGCCCCACCGCCACGGCGGTGCCGTTGAGGGTGTGGACGGTCTCCGGCTTGCCACCGCCCGGGCGCCAGCGGACATCGAGCCGACGCGCCTGGAAGTCCGTCGTGTTCGAGCAGGAGGTGAGCTCGCGGTAGCGCTCCTGCCCGGGCAGCCAGGCCTCGAGGTCGTACTTTCTCGCCGCGGACGCGCCCAGCTCGTCCACCGCGATGTCCACGACCCGGTAGGGGATCTCCAGCTCGCGCAGGATCTCCTCCTCGACCTCCAGGATCCGCGCGTGCTCGGCCGGCGACTCGTCCGGCGCGACGAACGAGAACATCTCCACCTTGTCGAACTGGTGGACGCGGAAGATCCCGCGCGTGTCCTTGCCGGCCGCCCCCGCCTCGCGGCGAAAGCACGTCGAGAACCCCGCGTAGCGCCGCGGGACCTCGTCCAGCACCTCCTCGGCGTGCAGCGAGGCCAGCGGCACCTCCGACGTCCCGATCAGGAACAGCTCGTCGTCGGCCAGCCGGTAGATCTGCTGCTCGGTGTCGGGGAGGAAGCCCGTCCCGTACAGCGCGGGCTCGCGCACCAGGACGGGCGGGACGACCGGCTCGAAGCCGCGGGCGCGCAGCTTCTCCAGCGCCCAGCGCACGAGCGCGAACTCCACCATCACCAGGTCGCCCCGCAGATACGCGAAGCGCGCGCCCGACACGCGCGCCGCGCGCTCCATGTCGATCATCGGGCCCGCCAGCTCCAGGTGGTCGCGGCCCGTCCGGCCGGCCTCCCCCACCTCGCGCAGCACGGTGTCGGAGTCCGGTGCCTCGGGGTCGGGGAGGTTGGGCAGCGAGGCCAGCGCCCCGTTCAGGTCGCGCTCGACGCCGGAGACCTCGTCCGACAGGGCTCGCCCCCGCGCCGCCACGTCCTCCATCGCGGCGATCGCGCCCGCGGCGTCCTCCCCACGCTGCTTGGCCGCGCCGATCTCCTTGGAGGCGGCGTTCTGCTCGGCCCGTATCGCCTCCAGGTCCGGCAGCAGCTCGCGCCGTCGCGCGTCGAGCTCCAGGACCGCGTCGACCCGCGCTGCCACCTGCGCCCCACGCCGCGCCAGCGCCGCCCGGGCCCCGTCCGGGTCCCGGCGGATCTGCTTGACGTCGAGCACGCCGCGCGCCGGGCGCTAGCCGCCGGTCTGGCCCGGCGGCCGGGTGGGACCCTGCGGCCGGTTGACCTTGGAGCCCGAGTACGCCGCGACGAACTTCGCCACGTCCTGCGCGTTGCGGCCGACCACGATGTTCTGGGGCATGATCGCGCCCGAGAACCCACCGTTGCGGATCGCGTAGAGGACCTGCGGCAGCTGCTCGCGGCGCTGGTCGAAGTTGGGGCCGTCGGTGCGCTCGTTGTACTTCTTGGATGTCGAGGAGCCCTCCGTCCCGGCGGCCGACAGCGTGTGGCACCCCGAGCAGCGCGCCGCGAACAGCCGCGCACCGTTCTGCATGCTGGCGTCGGTCCCGCGCTTGGCACTGAGCTCCACCCCCTGCTTGCCGCACGCAGCGAGTCCCGCGGCGGCGGCGACGAGCGTGACGGCGGAGATGGCGGCGCGGCGCCGGGTCATCGGCGCGCGGAATACTAGACGAGTGACAGCCAGCCCCCGCACCCCTGAATGGCACGTGTGACCGGCGCTGGATCCACGTCCTCGGGCTCGCCGATGCCGCCGGCATCGCCTTCACCCTGCGTCCTCGACCAGCTTGGTCTCACGCGCCCTCACGGGCACGCGGGCTGACCGCCCCTCGTCCGCCCGGATGCCCGCGCCCGAAGCCGACCGCCAGCGCTTCCGCGCGGTCATGGGCCACTTCCCCACGGGGGTCGCCGTGGTGACCGCCCGCGACGAGCAGGGAGCGGTCGGGCTGACCACGAACGCGCTGACGAGCCTCTCGCTCGACCCGCTCCTGATCCTGGTCTGCTTCGACAACGCCTCGCGCACGTTGCCGGTCGTGCGGGCGACGGAGCGCTTCGCCGTGAATGTCCTGCGCGCCGGCCAGGAGCACCTGGCCGGGCGCTTCGCCTCCAAGCTCCCGCTGGAGGAGAAGTTCGGCGACGTCCCCCACCACGACGAGGCCGGCGTCCCCATCCTGGCCGGCGCGCTGGCCTGGATCGCCTGCGACCTGCGCGAGCTGCTGCCCGGAGGCGACCACACCATCGGGATCGGCGCGGTCACCGCGATGGACCACGACGAGGGCGAGCCGCTGGTCTGGCACCGCGGCGCCTACACGGCGCTCAGAACGCACTCGACAGGAGCCCCGCCCGGATCGCCAGCCCCGCGATGAACAGCGCGGCCAGCGTCATCACGCCCAGTTCGCGGCGCAGGATCGCCACGACCACCGACCGCTGAGCCTCGGCCGGCAGGCGGCCCACGGCCTCGGCGTCCTCCAGCCCGCGCGCGTCGAGCACCGTCTGCGCCGCGGCGATCCGCAGCTGCTCGGCCACGAACGAGACACCGACCGGCAGCAGCCCGTAGAGCAGGTGCAGGTCGTCCGCCGGCTCGCGGCCGAGGAGGATGAGCAGCCCGCCGGTCAGCACCTGGACGCCCAGGACGGCCTGTGCTGTGCGCAGCAGGCGCCAGAACCAGGCGCTCGTCCGCACCCGCCACCACTGCCACGCGCCGAGCAGCCCGGCGGCGCCGAACAGGCCCATCACGGACACCCCGAGGACGAGGTGGACAGCCGTCATTCGTGCCTCCGGCCACTAAGTAGCAACGCGTTACAAAGTCCTATAGAACACCGGGCCCACCTTGCTTCGCAGCTATCTACCAGCCCTCGTGTTCGTCGGCCTCGGCGCAGCGGTCGGCGGTGGCTTCGCGCTGTTGAACTCGGCGCTCGGACCGCGCCGTCCCGGGCGCCTGAAGGCCGACCCATACGAGTGTGGGCTCCCCTCCGAGGTCAAGAAGGACTTCCGCTTCGGGATCAGCTTCTACCTGATCGCGATGCTGTTCATCCTCTTCGACATCGAGGTGATCTTCCTCTATCCCGTGGCCGTCCAGCTCAAGGCGTTTGGCACGTTCGCGCTGGTGGAGACGATCGTCTTCATCGTGCTGCTCACGGTCGCCTTCGTCTACGTCTGGCGCAGGGGGGCGCTGGAGTGGAGATAGAGCGCCACCACTCGCAGGACCTGCTGCGGGGGCTGGAGGGCGAGGAGCTCGACCGCTACGTGGAGGAGCGCGTCCTCACCACCACGCTGGACAAGGCGGTCGGCTGGGCCCGCGGCAACTCGATCTTCCCCATGACGTTCGGGCTGGCCTGCTGCGCCATCGAGATGATGTCGATCGTCGGCGCACGCGTGGACGTCGCGCGCTTCGGGTTCGAGGCGCTGCGCGCCACGCCGCGCCAGGCCGACCTGATCATCCTGTCGGGCCGCATCTCGATCAAGATGGCGCCGGTCATCCGGCGCCTGTACGACCAGATGCTCGAGCCGAAGTGGGCGATCGCCATGGGCGCGTGCTCCTCGTCCATGGGCGTCTTCAACAACTACGCGCTGGTCCCGGCCGACAAGTTCATGCCGGTCGACGTGCACGTCCCGGGCTGCCCTCCGCGGCCCGAGGCGCTGATGCACGGCATCGTCAAGCTGCGCGCAAAGGTCCTGGGCTCCCCCGACCAGGGCTGGCGCGAGCGCTACCGCGCACTGGGCACCGAGGAGGTCGTGGAGGCCCCCGTCGAGGCTCCCCAGGCGGACAACGTGTACTCCGGCAGCGGCGGGGGAACCGACGGTGCCTGACGCGACGGGTCTGGAGCTGATCGCCCAGGACATCCGCGCGGCCGACGAGGAGTCGATCCTCGACACGGTCTACCTGCGCGGCCGGGCCACGTTGATCGTCAACCCGCCGGCCATCAAGCCCGTGCTGGAGGCGCTGCGCGGGAAGGGGTATGGCTTCCTGGCCAGCCTGCACGGCGTGGACTACTGGCCCGAGGAGCCTCGCCTGGGAGTCGTCTACGAGCTCCTGGACATGGACAGCGTCGACCGCATCTCGGTCAAGGTCCGCCTGCACACCGACCACCCGCACGTGGACTCCGTGATGGAGCTGTGGCCGGGCGCCAACCATCAGGAGCGCGAGGTCTTCGACATGTTCGGCGTGGTCTTCGACGACCACCCCGACCTGCGCCGCATCCTCATGCCCGAGGACTACGAGGGCTGGCCCCAGCGCCGCGACTTCCCGGTCGGCGGCGAGCCGGTGATCTTCACCTACAACGAGGACCGCGTCCCGGGGTACCCGGAATGAGCACGACCGAGTACCCCGTGGCCGGCACCGACGCCGAGGAGGAGCTCCTCACCATCAACATGGGGCCGCACCACCCCGCGACGCACGGGGTGCTGCGCCTGCTGGTCAAGCTCGAGGGCGAGATCGTCCGCGACTGCCGCCCGGTCATCGGCTACGTCCACACCGGGATCGAGAAGACGGCCGAGGACAAGGCGTACTGGAAGGCCATCCCCGTCGTGGAGCGGATGGACTACCTGGCCTACTACTTCAACGCGATGACCTTCTGCATGGCGGTCGAGGACCTGCTCGGCCTGGAGGTCCCCCGCCGCGCCCAGTACCTGCGCGTCATCCACCTCGAGCTCAACCGGATCATGTCCCACCTGGTCTGGCTGGGGACGAGCGCGCTGGACCTCGGCGCGATCTCGATGTTCTGGTACTGCTTCCGCGAGCGCGAGAAGGTGCTCGACCTGTTCGAGCAGAGCTCGGGCCAGCGGATGCACACCCGCTACATCCAGGTGGGCGGCGTGTTCGAGGACATCCCCGTCGGGTGGGTGGAGAAGGTCAAGGCGTTCACCGCCGAGATGCCGCGCCGGGTGGACCAGTACGCCGCGCTGCTGGACCGCAACGAGATCGTGCTCCGGCGCCTGCGCAACGTCGGCGTGGTCGACCAGGAGACGCTGCTGGGGCTCGGCGTCACCGGCCCGCTGCTGCGCGCCTCCGGGAACCCGTGGGACCTGCGCAAGGCGTCGCCCTACTCCGCCTACGACGAGTTCGATTTCCGCATTCCGGTGGGGACGGTCGGCGACAACTACGACCGCTTCAAGGTGCGCCTGGCCGAGTTCTACGAGTCGGTCAAGATCATCGACCAGGCGATCGACGGCCTGCCCGAGGGTCCCTTCATCACCGAGGACCGCAAGGTCGCGCTGCCCCCGCGCCACGAGCTGAGCACCTCGATGGAGGCGCTCATCCACCACTTCAAGCTCGTCACCGAGGGCTTCCGCGTCCCGCCCGGCGAGGCCTACGCGCCGATCGAGGGGCCGCGGGGCGAGTTGGGGATCTTCCTGCGCGCCGACGGGTCGGCCAAGCCGGCGCGCGTGCACATGCGCGACCCCTCGTTCGTGAACCTCCAGGCGTTCCCGCACATGGTCAAGGACTCCTACATCGCCGACCTGATCGCCAGCCTGGCCATGCTCGACCCGGTCCTGGGAGGCATCGACCGATGACCGGCACCGAAAGCGGAGCTTTTGGTGTGCCGCGCTTCGCGCACGGCTCGCGCGTGCCGGGCTGGGACCGCGCGGCCGACCTGGAAAAGGACCCCGAGGAGGTTCCCGACCCCGCGACCACCCCCGTCCCCGCCGAGCTGCGCGCCGAGATCGAGGAGTACATGAGCCGCTACCCGCGCGTGCGCTCGGCGTCGATCCCCGCCCTGCGCGCGGCCCAGCGCCACCACGGCTGGTGCTCGCCCGAGGCCATCGAGCAGGTGGCGTGCGTGATGCGGATGACCCCGGCGGCGCTGACCGAGGTGGCGACCTTCTACGACATGACCGAGACCGAGCCGCGGCCGCCGCACCACGACGTGTTCGTGTGCACGAACATCTCGTGCTCGCTGCGCGGGGCGGCCGAGGTGTACGACGCGGTGTGCGCCGCGGCCGAGGGCGAGGCGGACATCCATGCGCGCTCGTTCGAGTGCCTGGGCGCCTGCGACATCGCCCCGATGGCCTCGGTGGACGGCGTGTACGTGGGGCCGCTGGAGCCCGCGGACGCGGCCACGATCGTCGACGACCTGCGGGCCGGGCGCCCGGTGCTGGAGGACAAGCAGCTGGCGCGCCGCCCGGTGGCCGACGAGGAGGCGCGCGCGTGAAGCTCCTGTTCGACCGCATCGACCAGCCGAACCTGAACCGCCTCGACACCTACCGCGAGCGCGGCGGCTACGAGTCGCTGCGCCGCGCGCTGGCCATGTCCCCCGACGAGGTGGTGGCCGAGATCGACGCGTCGGGCCTGCGCGGTCGCGGCGGCGCCGGGTTCCAGATGGGCAAGAAGGCCTCGTTCATCCCCAAGGGCGACATGGACAAGTACCTCGTGTGCAACGCCGACGAGTCCGAGCCGGGGACGTTCAAGGACCGCGAGCTCATGCAGAAGAACCCCCACCAGCTCATCGAGGGGATGGGGATCGCCGCCCACGCCACGGGCTGCAACCGGGCCTTCGTCTACATCCGCGGCGAGTACGACTACGTGGCCGACATCCTCGAGGCGTCGCTGCGCGAGGCCCAGGAGGCGGGGCTGCTGGAGCACGTGATCCTGGTCGTCCACCGCGGCGCCGGCGCCTACATCTGCGGCGAGGAGACGGCGCTGCTGGACTCGCTGGAGGGCAAGCGCGGCAACCCGCGGCTCAAGCCCCCCTTCCCGGCCAACCAGGGCCTCTACCAGGGCCCGACGCTGATCAACAACGTCGAGACGCTCTCCACCGTCCCCCACATCATCCGGATGGGCGGCTCCGAGTACGCCAAGCTGGGGACCGAGACCTCGACGGGCACCAAGATCGTCTCGGTGTCCGGCCACGTCCAGCGGCCGGGCAACTACGAGATCGAGCTGGGGATGTCGTCGCGCGACATCATCTTCGGCCTGGCCGGCGGGCCGCCCGAGGGCCGCCGCGTGAAGCTGTGGTTCCCGGGCGGGTCCTCGTCCCCGGTGCTCACCGAGGAGCACCTGGACCTGGCCTACGACTTCGACAGCATGGCCCAGGCGGGGTCGATGCTGGGCTCGGGCTCGATCATCGTGGTCGACGACACGACGCCCGTCCTGGACGTGGCCAAGTGGGTGGCGAAGTTCTACACGCACGAGTCGTGCGGGAAGTGCACGCCGTGCCGCGAGGGGACGGCGTGGACGCTGGCCATGGTGGAGCGCATGGACCGCGGCGAGGCCACGCCCATGGACCTGGAGATCATGTCCGGCGTCCAGGAGCAGATCATCGGCCACTGCCTGTGCGTGCTGGGCGACTCGATGGCCATGCCGATCGCGTCGATGGTCAAGCACTTCCGCGAGGAGCTCGAGGAGCACATCGAGACGGCCCGCGCCCGGCGCGAGGGCCTGCCGGTGGGCGACGCGCCGGTCCCGCCCGAGCAGGTCGCGGTCTGATGCCCCGCCCCGAGCAGCGCTTCGTGACGCTGACCATCGACGGGAGGGAGGTTGAGGCGCCGGAGAACTCGATGCTGGTGGACGGGGCCAAGTACGGCGACGTCGAGATCCCCGTCTTCTGCTACGAGCCCAAGCTCGGCCCGCCCGTCGGCGCCTGCCGGATGTGCCTGGTCGAGGTCGAGGGGATCCCCAAGCTCCAGACCGCCTGCTCCACGCCGGTCAAGGACGGGATGGTCGTCCACACCCAGACCGAGCGGGTGAAAAGCGCGCAGGAGTCCGTGGTCGAGTTCCTGCTCATCAACCACCCGCTGGACTGCCCGGTGTGCGACAAGGGCGGCGAGTGTCCGCTCCAGGACGTCTCGTACGGCTGGGGCGGCGGCAAGTCGCGCTTCATCGAGCCCAAGCGCCACTTCCGCAAGCCGCTCGAGCTCAGTCCCCTGGTGGCGATCGACCGCGAGCGCTGCATCCTGTGCTACCGCTGCGTGCGCTACTCCCAGGAGGTGGCCGAGGACCACCAGCTGGTGTTGCAGGAGCGCGGCAACCACTCCTACGTCTCCACCTTCGACGGCCATCCCTACGTGGCGCCGTTCTCGGGGAACATCGTGGAGCTGTGCCCGGTCGGGGCGCTGACGTCGCGCGTCTACCGCTTCCGCGCCCGGCCCTGGGACGTCGAGGACGCGGGCTCGGTGTGCACGCTGTGCCCGGCCCAGTGCAACATCACCTTCACGGTGCGCGACGACCGCGCGCTGCGCGTCCTGTCGCGCGACAACCCCGACGTCGACGACGGGTGGCTGTGCGACAAGGGGCGCTTCGGCTACCAGGCGATCCACGCCGACGAGCGCGTCGTCTCGCCGATGGTGCGCGAGGGCGGGTCGCTGCGGCCGGTGTCGTGGGAGCGCGCGCTGAGCGAGGCGGCGTCGGCGCTGGCGCGCGCCCGGGGCCGCGTGGGCGCGCTGGCCGGCGACGGCGCCACCAACGAGGAGGGCTGGCTGGTGTCGCGCCTGCTGCGCGAGGCGCTGGAGTCGGGCGACCTGGACTCGCGCCTGGCCGGCGGGCCGTCGCGCGAGACGGCCCGCACCCTGGCCGCGCCGGGGCTGGCCGCGACCGTCCCCGACGTCGAGTTCGCCCACTCCGTCCTGGTCCTGGACTGCGAGCCGGTGGACGACATGCCGATCCTCGACCTGCGCATCCGCAAGGGCGTGCGCCGCCAGGGCGTGCGCCTCGCGGTGGCCACGAGCCGGCCCAGCTCGCTGGACCGCAACGCCGAGGTGTCCGTGCGCTACGCCCCCGGGGCCGGCGAGGCGTTCGTGGCCGCGCTGGACGCCGCCCTGGCCGGCGAGGCCGACGACTCGCTCGCCACCGCCGCCGGAGCGGACCCGCAGGGGATCCGCGATCTCGCCCAGATGCTCCGGGCGCAGGACGTGGTCGTGGTGTGGGGCGAGCGGCTCACGGGCGGGCCGCGCGGCGACCAGGCCGGCCGGGCGCTGCTCAACGTGGCCGCGCGACTCGGCCTGTCCGGCGACGGCTCGGGCCTGCTCG
The DNA here is from genome assembly GCA_033856025.1 of Solirubrobacteraceae bacterium. GTDB lineage: Bacteria > Actinomycetota > Thermoleophilia > Solirubrobacterales > Solirubrobacteraceae > AC-38. The sequence goes on from JAWVFQ010000037.1 coordinate 303,572, forward strand.
AGGTCCCCGCCAGCGCCAACGGCCGGGGCCTGTGCGAAGCCGGCTTCCTCCCCGACGCGGGGCCGGGCTGGAGCGAGGTCGTCGCGGCCGGCGAGGGCTCCGCCGGGCCGCGGGATGCGGCCGGCATCGCTCGCGCTCTCGCCGACGGCGAGCTCTCCGCGCTCTATCTGCTGCGCACCGATCCGCTCCGGACCCACCCCGACCGGCCAACGTGGCAAGCCGGGCTGGAGCGCGCGAACGCCGTCATCGCGCACGCCTCGGTCCTCACCGAGGGGCTGCGCGAGCACGCGACCGTCGTCTTCCCCGCCGAGTCCTACGCCGAGAAGGAGGGGACGGTCACCCATCCCGACGGCCGCGTCCAGCGGCTGCGCCCGGCGATCGGCCGGCCCGGCGACGTGCGCGCCGAGTGGCAGGTGATCGGCGACCTGGCCAAGCGGCTCGGCCTCGACCTGGACTTCCCGCTGGCCAGCGACGTCAGCGCGGCGCTGTTCGAGGCCGTCCCCTTCTACTCCGGCCTCTCGCTGGTCGAGCTGGCCGCCCACGGCGTGCGCTGGCCCGAGCGCGAGGCCGCGTCCGCCCTCGACGCGCCCGTCCCCGAGCCGGGACAGCTCGAGACCCCTCCCAACGCCCCCTCCCCCAACGGCGCGCTGCGGCTGGGCACGTTCCGGCCGATCTGGTCGGCCCCCGAGGTCGAGGTGTCGCCGGCCCTGCGCTTCCTCACCCCCCGCGCGCGCGTCGAGCTCTCGCCCCAGGACGCGCAGCGCCTCGGCGTCGCCCAGGGCGCGACCGTCGAGGTGGCCCACGACGAGACGGTCGTGACCGCCGAGGTCGCGCTGCGCAGCGACGTCCCGCCGGGCTCGGCGTTCCTGCCCGAGGCCGAGGGCGGCGCCGCCCTGACGCACGGGGAGCCCCGTCTGGTGGAGGTGCGGCCGGCATGACCGTCCTGGGCGCCGTCGGCTACTACGAGCCCTGGTGGGCGCAGCTGGCGAAGTCGCTGATCATCTTCGCCGTCGTCCTGCAGCTGGTGCCGATAGTCCTCATGTTCGAGCGCAAGGTGATGGGACGGATGCAGGGGCGCTACGGGCCCAACCGGGTGGGTCCGTTCGGCGCCGTCCAGCCGCTGGCCGACATCCTCAAGCTGCTGTCCAAGGAGCAGTCGCGGCCCACGAGCAGCGTCGGCCCCCTCTACGCGCTCGCGCCCGCGATCTCCATCCTCACCGCCGTCGCCGCCCTGGCCATCATCCCGTTCGGCCACGTCGTGGACGTGTTCGGCACGAACGTCGGGCTGTACGGGATCGACGTGGGGATCGGCCCGCTCTACCTGTTCGCGTTCGGGGCGATCGCCTTCTACGGCGTGGTGCTGGGCGGCTGGGCGTCGGGGTCGAAGTACTCGTTCCTCGGCGCCATGCGCGGGGCCGCGCAGCTCATCTCCTACGAGGTCGCGATGGGGCTGTCGATCGTCGGCGTGATCTTCACCGCGGGGTCGCTCTCGCTGGTCGACATCGTCGAGGCGCAGCAGGGCATGTGGTACGTCGTGCCGCAGTTCGTCGGCTTCCTGATCTTCCTGGTCGCCGGCTTCGCCGAGACCAACCGCGCGCCGTTCGACCTCCCCGAGGCCGACGCCGAGCTCGTCCAGGGCTACATGACGGAGTACGGCGCGGCGCGCTTCGCCCTCTTCTACTTCGCCGAGTACATGAACATGATCGTCGTCTCGGCGATCGCCACGACGCTGTTCCTGGGCGGCTGGCTGCTGCCCTTCGGGATCGACCCGCCGACATGGGTCGACCCGATCGTCGTCCTGGGCAAGATCTTCCTCTTCCTGTTCCTGTTCGTGTGGGTGCGCGCCACGCTGCCGCGACTGCGCTACGACCAGCTGATGTCGTTCGGCTGGAAGGTGCTGCTGCCGCTGGCCACGGCGAACGCGCTGGTGACCGCGATCCTGGTGGTGGAGACATGAGCGACGACGTCGTCGAGGTCGTCCGCGGCCCGCAGCCGGGCGGGGCCGGGGGCGCGTACCGCGCGTTCGGGGAGACCCTGCGCGGGCTGAAGACCACGTTCGCCCGGATCCTCGAGGGCCCGGTCACCATCCAGTACCCGGAGGAGAAGGTGCCGGTGTACCCGCGGTTCCGAGGTCGCCACAAGCTGCACCGCTTCGACGACACCGGGCTGGAGAAGTGCGTCGGCTGCTCGCTGTGCGCGGCCGCTTGCCCGGCGGACTGCATCCGCGTCGTGGCCGCCGAGAACACGCCGGAGAACCGCGTGTCGGCCGGCGAGCGCTACGCCGCGGTCTACGAGATCAACATGAGCCGCTGCATCTTCTGCGGCTACTGCGAGGTCGCGTGCCCGTTCGACGCGATCACGATGGGACACGACTACGAGCTCTCGGACTACAACCGCCGCGACCTCGTCTTCACCAAGGAGATGCTGCTCGCAGAGGCCCTGGAGCGCGCGCCGCTGCGGGCGGAAGGAGAATAGGTGGCGGAGGTCCTGTTCTTTCTCGCGTCGTTGGGGGCGCTCGCGGGGGCGATCGGGGTCGTCGCGGTCCGCAACCCCTTCTACAGCGTGCTCGCGCTGGTGGGGCACCTGCTCTCGCTGGCCGCGCTGTTCCTGCTGCTGCGCGCGGAGTTCGTCGCCGCCGCCCAGGTGGTCGTGTACGCGGGCGCGGTGATGGTCCTCTACGTGTTCGTCGTGGCCTACATCGGCGGCGAGGACCGGCCCATCGGCGGGCCGGGACCGAGCTTCCCCTCCGTGGCGCCGCTGTTCGCCATCGCCCTGTTCGTCGAGCTGTGCGTGGCCACGCTGGGCTCGGGGCTCAAGGCGATCGATGGCGAGGGCGCGCCCTACGTCGCCGGCTTCGGCAGTCCCGCGCAGATCGGCGAGCTCTTCCTCACCCGCTTCCTGCTGCCCTTCGAGGTGGCCTCCTACCTGCTGCTGATCGCGGCGGTCGGCGCGGTCATCCTGGCCCGGCGCCGGCGCGGGCTGGAGGATGAGGCGTCGGCGGACCGGATGCCGGTGTCCGTCGGCGACCTCTTCCGCCCCGAGCCCGGCGTCGGGACCCAGGCCGAGAGCGTCGGCGTCCTCGCCGACCAACGCGCCCGCGCCGCGCGTCAACAGGACGAAGGCTGGTGAAGCCGCCCATCGCCTCCCTGTCGCACGCACGGATGACGCGCGATTCCTGCGCTGGATCTGCGTCCTCGGGCTCGTCGATGCCGCCGGCATCGACTTCCCCCTGCGTCCTTGCCCAGCTTGGACTCGCGCGCCCCCGCACACACGCCAGAGAGGCGGTGAACGGCTAATGGCGATCGGCTGGTACCTGGCCGTGTCCGCGCTGATCTTCGCGATCGGCGCGGCCGGGGTGCTCGTGCGGCGCAACCCGCTCGTCATCCTGCTGTGCCTGGAGCTGATGCTCAACGCGGCCAACCTGGCGCTGGTGGCGTTCGCGCGGATGCACGGCAACGGGGACGGTCAGGTCTTCGCGCTGATCGTGATGGTGGTCGCCGCGTGCGAGGTGACGATCGGCCTGGGCCTGATCGTGGCCATCCACCGCCGCCGCCTGCCCGTGGACGTCGACGAGCTGCGGGAGCTGCGCGGCTAGATGTCCCCCACCACCTTCGGCTGGCTCGTCCTCGCCTTCCCGCTCGCCGGGACGCTGGTCGTGGCGCTCGGCTGGCGCGCGCTCCCCGGCAAGCTGCCCGGCTGGATCGGCACGGGCGCGATCCTCGCCGCGTTCCTGGCCTCGCTGGGCGCCCTGCTCTCGCTGAACGGCCGCGAGGGCGAGCACGCCAAGACCGTCGCCTCCACCGCCTACGACTACGCCAACACGGTCGGCGTGGACGCCAACCTGACGATCCTCGTCGACCCGCTGTCCGTCTTCATGATCCTGGTCGTCACGGGCGTGAGCACGCTCATCCACCTCTACTCGGTGGCCTACATGTGGGAGGACCGCGGCTACGCGCGCTTCTTCGCCTACCTGAACTTCTTCGTCTTCTCGATGCTGCTGCTCGTCCTGGCGGGGAACTTCTTCCTGCTCATCGTCGGGTGGGCGTTCGTCGGCGCCGCCTCCTACCTGCTGATCAGCTTCTGGTACCGGCGCCGCACGGCCACGCGCGCCGGGATCAAGGCCTTCGTCATGAACGTGATCGGCGACGTCGGCCTGGTGCTCGGGACCTACTTCATCTTCAAGCACACCGGGACGCTGGACTTCGTCGGTGCGTTCGAGAGGGCGCCCGACGTGTTCGCCAACAACGACGGCGACCTGGTGGCGGGCTGCATCCTGCTCCTGGTCGGCGCCTTCGCCAAGTCCGCGCAGATCCCGCTGCACACCTGGCTCCCGGACGCCATGGAGGGCCCGACGCCGGTCTCCGCCCTCATCCACGCGGCGACGATGGTCACGGCCGGCGTCTACCTGATCGCGCGCATGCACCCGCTGTTCGAGCGCGCGCCCGCGGCGGCCGACGTGGGCGCGGTGATCGGCTGCCTGACGCTGTTCGTGGCGGCGACGATCGCGCTCACCCAGACCGACCTCAAGCGCGTCATCGCCTACTCGACGATGTCGCAGATCGGCTACATGATCATGGGCGTCTCCACCGGCGCCTACGCGGCGGGGATGTTCCACCTCATGACGCACGCGTTCTTCAAGGCGCTGCTGTTCATGGCCGCCGGCTCGGTCATCGCCGCGATGGCGGGGGTCCAGGACCTGGACCGGATGGGCGGGTTGCGGCGGGCCATGCCGTTCACGTTCGCGACGATGGTGATCGGGGGGCTGGCCCTCTCGGGCGTCCCGCCGTTCTCCGGGTTCTTCTCCAAGGACGAGATCCTCCTGGCCGTCGGGGACCGCGGCGGCTGGCACTGGATCCTCTACGTCATCGGCTACCTGGCCGCCTTCCTCACCGCGGTCTACACGTTCCGGATGATCTTCCGGGCCTTCTACGGCGACCCGGTCCCCGAGGCCCGCGAGCTGGAGGCCGGCCACCTGGCCCACGCCGAGACGCCGGTCAACCCGATGACGGGCGAGGAGGAGGACACCGACGTCGGCTTCCCCGGTCCGGGCCATTTCATCGCCGAGCGCGAGTGGCCGATGCGCGCGGCCATGGGCGTGCTGGCGCTGGGCGCGGTGGTGCTCGGCTTCCTCCAGGTCCCCCACGCCACCCACGTCGTCGACCACTTCCTCGAGCCGACGTTCGCGGGCTCGCAATTCGCCACGAGCCAGCCGTCGGACACCCTGCTGTGGCTGGGCCTGGTGCTCGGCGCGGTGCTGGGCCTGGGCGGGATCGCCGTGGCCCACCTCCTGTGGGTCCGCCGGCCGGAGCTGCCGGGGCGCATCCGCGCGCGGGTGGAGCCGCTGTACGAGCTGTCCTTCCACAAGTGGTGGTTCGACGAGGCCTACGACCGGGCGTTCGTGCGCCCGGCCCGCGCCGCGGGCACCTGGCTGCGCGAGCGCTTCGAGCGGTGGGTCATCGACGGCGCGCTGGTCGGTGGCCCGACGGCGGCCGTGCGCGCGGGGTCGTCGTTCGTGCGTTCGATCCAGGACGGCTACCTGCGCGTCTACGCCGCGCTGCTGCTGTTCGGCGTGATCGGCGTCGCCTTCTACTTCCTGGTCGTGTCCACCTGATGGCGCTGTCCATCCTCATCTGGCTCCCCGCCCTGTCCGGCGTCGTGGCCGCGCTGTGGCCGGCGCGCTGGGCGCCGCGGGTGACGCTGGCCGGCGCCGTGTTCACGCTGGGAATGGCCGTGGGCTACGTCGTCTCGTTCGACCGCGGCGCGCCGGGCCTGCAGTGGGTCACGGACAGGACGTGGATCGGCGAGCTGGGCATCCACTACAAGCTCGGGCTGGACGGGCTGAACCTCTTCCTCGTCCTGGTCACCGCGCTGCTCTTCGCGGCCGCGCTGCTGCACGCCAACCTGCGCGACTGGGAGCGCCCGCGCCTCTTCTACGCGATGTTCGCGCTGGCCGAGTCCGCCGTGCTGGGCGCGTTCCTGGCCCAGGACCTGGCGCTGTTCGTCGTCTTCTTCGACCTCATGCTGATCCCGTTCTACTTCCTGATCGGGGCCTGGGGGCGCGGCGACCGGGTGCGCGCGACGACCAAGCTGGTCATCTACACGCTGGTCGGCTCGCTGTTCATGCTGGCCGGCGCGGTGGCCACGGGCGTGATCGCGTCGCAGGGCGGCAACAGCCTCAGCTTCGCGCTGTCCGATCTCGCCCAGGTGCAGCTGGCCAAGGGGACGCAGGAGTGGATCTTCCTGTGCTTCGCCGTCGCGTTCCTGGTCAAGATGCCGCTGTTCCCGCTGCACGGCTGGATGCCCGACGGGTACCGCGCCATGCCGCTGCCGGTGCTGGCCGTGTTCTCCGCCGTGCTGTCGAAGGTGGCGGCGTACGGGTTCCTGCGGATCGTCCTGCCGCTGTTCCCCGACGCGTCCGCGCACTTCCAGGACCTGATGCTGCTGATCGCGCTGGCGTCGATCCTCTACGGGTCGATCCTGGCCTTCACGCAGACCGACCTGCGCCTGATCCTGGGCTTCTCCTCGATGGCGCAGCTCGGGTTCATCGTGCTGGGGATCTTCTCCCTGCGACCGGAGGGCGCGCAGGGGGCGCTGCTGCAGATGGTCAACCACGCGCTGGTGGTCGTGCCGCTGTTCTTCATCGTCGGCGCGCTGGCGGCCCGGGCCGGCGGGTCGGAGGACGTGCGCGAGATGGGCGGGATGGCGGCCCGGGCGCCGGTGCTGGCGGCCGTCTTCCTGATCGCCGCGCTGGCCAACCTGGCCATGCCGGGCTTCGCCAACTTCGTCGGCGAGTTCTACATCCTGCTCGGCGTCTTCAAGGCCAAGCTGGTCATCGCGCTCGTCGCCTCGACGGGCGTGGTGCTGGCCTCGGTGTACATGCTGCGCGCGTTCGTGGGAGCGATGCACAACCGCGGCGGTGCGGGGGTGGAGTCGCGCGAGCTGTCGCTCGGGGAGGCGGCGACGATCGTGCCCCTGGTCGTGTGCGTGATCGCGCTGGCCGTCTACCCGCAGCTGCCGCTCGCCCGCTCCCAGGACACGGTCAAGGCCTCCGTCCGCTCCGCGCGGCTGGTGGCGAACGCGCCATGACGCCGCACGCTCCGCACATCGACTGGGCCGGGCTGTCGCCGGTCATCGCGCTGACCGTGGGCCCGATCGTCGTGCTCATGGCGGGACTGTTCCGGCGCGAGGTCGTCCGCCGGGCGGTCGTGCCGGTCCTGACCGTCGTGGCCCTGGGGGCCGCGCTGGGCCTGAGCGTCTGGCAGTGGGGCGAGGACAAGTCGATCGTCTCCGGCGCGCTGGCCGTGGACGACCTGTCGATGTTCCTCAACGTGCTCTTCTGCGTGGGCGCGATCGCCGCGGTGGTGCTGGCCCTGCGCGACTCCTCGGCCGAGGAGGCCGGCCACGGCGAGTGGCACGCGCTGCTGCTCTCCGCGGTGCTGGGCATGGTCGTGCTGGCGGGCGCCGAGAACCTGGTCGTCGTGTTCCTGGGCCTGGAGCTGCTGTCGATCCCGCTCTACGTCATGTGCGCGACGAACCTGCGGCGCTCCACCTCGCTGGAGTCCGGCCTGAAGTATCTGATCGTGGGGTCGGTCGGCTCGGCGACGCTGCTCTACGGCCTGGCGTTGATCTACGGCGCGGCGGGAACGACGAGCTTCGGCGGGATCGCCGCCGCCCTGGGCCGGGACGGCGGCCTGGCCTCGGACCCGCTCACGCTGACCGGCATCGGGCTCCTCGTGGCCGGGCTGTGCTTCAAGGTCTCGGCCGCCCCGTTCCACCAGTGGACGCCGGACGTCTACGAGGGCGCGCCGACGCCGGTCACCGCGTTCATGGCGGTGGCCACGAAGGCGGCGGCGTTCGGCGCGTTCGTGCGGCTGTTCGACGTGGCGCTGGTCGACGCGGCGACGAACTGGGCGCCGCTGCTCGCCGTGGTGGCGACGGTGTCGATCGTGGTGGGGAACGTGGGTGCCCTGGGGCAGTCGTCTCTGAAGCGCCTGATGGCCTGGTCGAGCGTGGCGCAGGCGGGCTACATGCTGGCCGGCGTCGTGGTGGCCGACGAGGCGGGCGTGCGCGCGCTGGTCTTCTACCTGGCCGTGTACCTGGTGATGAACATCGCGGCGTTCGCGGTGATCGTGGCCCGCGAGCGCGAGACCGCGTTCGGGGACGACATCCGGTCCGTGGCGGGGCTGGGGGCCTCCCGGCCCGAGCTGGCCTGGCCGATGACGCTGGCCATGCTGTCGCTGGCCGGGATGCCGGCGACCGCGGGGTTCGTGGGGAAGTTCACGCTGATCTCCGCCTCGGTCCAGAACGACTACGCCTGGCTGGGGATCGCGATCGTCATCGGCTCGATGATCTCCCTGGCCTACTACCTGCGCGTGATCGCGGCGATGTGGCTCACCGACGCGCCCGCGGTGGCGCCGCGGCCGGTGATGGCGGGCGGGTCGCCGGAGCTGGACTCCACCGGCGACGACTCCTCGGCCGGCGATTCTTCCGCCAGAGAACCCGGTCCGCCGGCGAACGGCTCGGGTGAGGGGGAGCCCGGGGCGGCCTCTCTTGGTCGCCAGCCGGAGGTCGTGGCGGTCGCCGTGGCGTTTGGCGCGGCGACTCTGGTCCTGGGGATCGTGCCGTCTCCCCTCCTCCACGCGGCGCGCGACGCGGGCCGGGCGCTCGGGCTGCTGTAGCCGCCGGAAGTCGCGCTAGCCTGGACCGCCCTTGGAGTACCCGGTCGAGACCTTCACGGACGAAGAGCGCGCGGCGCTCGCGCCCCATTTCACGAACCTCGACCGGCCCGTCTTCGCGCTGGTCAACCTCCCCGAGACCGTCAAGGGCGCGCTGTTCGCCCGCTACTCGCGCTACCAGGGGACGCTGCGCCGGCTGTTTCTCGACGAGTTCGCCGACGACGTGGCCGGCGCGACCGTCGCGACCTGGGACGGCGCCGAGGGCGCCCGCGCCGCGCAGCTCTACGAGCGCATCTTCCTGGGCTACGGCGACGACTCGGTGGCCCAGCTCGGCGGCGCCCACGTGGCCTGCGAGTGGACGTCCAACGTCCTGACCAAGGTCCTCCAGCGCCCCCGCCTCGGCGCGTACCTGGAGCAGTCCACCCGCTACATCGCCTACGACGCGCCGATGCCCGACGGCCGCTACCGCTACTACCGCGACGCGGAGCTGGGGCCCGAGTACGAGGCCGCGATGGACGACGTCTTCTCCACGTACTCGGCCGCGCTGCCGCGGGTCATCGCCTGGGCGGCCGAGCGCTTCCCGCGCGCCGACGGCGAGCCGGAGGGCGCCCACGCCCGGGCGATCAAGGCGAAGGCGCTGGACCTCCTGCGCGGCCTGCTGCCCGCGTCCTCCCTCTCCCACATGGGGATCTTCGCCACCGGCCAGACCTACGAGCAGCTCGTCCTGCACCTGCTGGCCCACCCGCTTGGCGAGGCCCGCGACTACGGGCGGATGATCCTCGACGAGGTCAAGGCGGTGATGCCGAGCTTCGTGGCCCGGGTCGAGCGCCCGGACCGCGGCGGCGAGTGGGTCTCCTACCTGCAGGACCGCGACGCGGCCGCGCGCGAGTGGGCGGCACGGCTCGGCCTCGACCAGGGCGGGGCGGCCGACGCCGGGCCGTCCGTGCGGCTGCTGGAGGTCGACGGCGACATGGAGCGCCTGCTGGCCGCGCTGCTGTTCGAGGCGTCGTCCGCCTCGGAGGAACGTGCGCGGATCGCCGTCGCTTCACTCTCCGCCGAGCAGCAGGGCGCGCTGCTGGCCGACCTCGTCGGCGACCGCTCCAACCGCCGCTACCGCCCGGGCCGGGGGCTGGAGACGCTGCGCTACCGCTTCGAGATCGTCTCCGACTACGGCGCCTTCCGCGACCTCCAGCGCCACCGGATGCTGACGTGCCAGTGGCAGACGCTGTCGCCCGACCTCGGCGCCGGCGTCCCCGCGGAAGTCGACGCCGCCGGCGTGGGCGACGCTTACCGGGGCGCGCTCGAGCGCTCGCGGGAGGAGTACGCGCGGCTCTCGGATGCCGGCCTCGGCCGCGCCGCGCCCTACGCGCTGTGCCTGGGCTACCGGATCCGCTACGTGCTCGAGCTCAACGCCCGCGAGGCGATGCAGCTGATCGAGCTGCGCTCCGGCCGCGAGGGTCACCCCACCTACCGCGCCGTCGCGCACGAGATGCACGCGCAGATCGCCGCCGTCCACCCGGCGATCGCCGCCGCGATGACCCACGTCGACCGCGAGCTCGAGCCCCGGCTCGAGCGGATCCTCTCCGAGATGCGCACGCAGGCGCGGCTCGAAGCGCGGCTCTGAGCTCGGCGCAGCTCGGTGCGGCTCTGAGCTCCGCCCAGCGCGTTGGCGGCGGTGCCGGCCGCGCCCGGAACGGCGCCGGTCAGGGGGTCGGGATCGACCGCGCGGCGAAGATCGCGTGACGTTATGCACCGTATAGGGGCTTAAGTGCACGCGATTCGGTGGGGACCGGAGATTCGTCCAGGGATGGCGGAGATTTCGCCGGGGAACGTTACGCTCGGCGCGTGCGGCGACTCCTGATCTCCCTCGTTGCGGTCGTAAGCGCCGGTGTCGTCGTGGCGCCGGCGGGAGAGGGAGCGGGCGGCAAGGCCGCGGCCCCGCCCCGGCTGGGCGGGTGCCCGGTGTTTCCCGCCGGCAACCCCTGGAATCGTGACGTCTCGCGCGCGCCGGTGCATCCGAACTCCGCGGCGTACGTGGCGAGCATCGGTCGCAGCGACGATCATCTGCACGCGGACTTCGGCGGTGGGGGCGCGTATGGCATTCCCTTCCGGGTGGTGCCCAGGGCCCAGCGGCGCGTTCCGATCCGGATCACCGACTACCCCGACGAGTCCGACCGCGGGCCGTACCCGGTGCCGCTCAACGCGGCCGTCGAGGGCGGCTCGGACCGCCACGTCCTGACGCTCCAGAGCGGCACCTGCCGCCTGTTCGAGCTCTACAACGCCCAGCGCTCCGGCGCCGGCTGGGCCGCGTCGCAGGGCTCCATCTTCAACCTGCGCTCCAACGCGCTGCGGCCGGCCGGCTGGACCTCCGCCGACGCGGCCGGCCTCCCCATCCTCCCCGGCCTCGCGCGCTACGACGAGGTCCGGCGCGGCGCGATCAACCACGCGCTGCGGTTCACCGTCCAGCGCAGCCAGCGCGCCTACATCTCCCCCGCCCGCCACTACGCCTCCAGCGACACCGACCCCAGTCTCCCGCCCATGGGGCTGCGCCTGCGGCTGAAGTCCTCCTACTCGCTGGCCCGCTTCCACGGCCAGTCCAGGGTCATCCTCACCGCGCTGAAGCGCTACGGGATGCTCGTCGCGGACAACGGCACGAGCTTCTACATCACCGGCGCCTCGGACAGGCGCTGGAACGACGAGGACCTAAATCAGCTCAAGACGGTCCCGGGCAGCGCCTTCGAGGCGGTCCAGACCGGCGCGCTGCACCGCGGCTAGCCGCGCCCGAGAACGCTTCAGCCCCCCGGGAAAAGCGCCGATACCCGGCGAAGCGGTGGAACCACCATCATGACCCCGGCTGCTCCCAGGCTCGCGCGGCGCTTCGCCGTCTACGCCGCGCTCGCCCTGCTCGCCTCCGTGGCGGGGATCTTCTGGTTCGTCCGTGCGGACGCCGTCCGCGACGCCGAGCACCAGGCCCGTCTGGAGGCCACCCTGTTCGCCGGGTCCACGCTGCGCGACCAACTGCGCCCCCGCGACCTGGCGCGCCCGGTGAGCGCGAAGCGCCGCGCCATCCTCGACCGCCTCTTCCGCTCCAGCGAGGTCGGCCGGCGCACGCTGCGGGTGAAGCTCTACGGCGCCCACGACTTCGTCGTCTACTCCGACGACACCACCCTGATCGGGAGCAAGGCCACGGATCCCCACGAGCTCGCCGAGGTGATCGAGGGCAAGCCGGCCGGCGGGCCCACGCACCTCAACGCCGAGGGCGGCTCGGGCCGTGACGTGCGGGCGCTGGAGACCTACGTCCCCGTGCGCGTGGGGAGCCGCACGGGCGTGTTCGAGATCTACCAGGACTACGGGCCCATCGCGGCGAGTGCCCGCAAGACCTTCCTGCCCCTGGGTGGCGTGTTGATGCTGGTGCTGCTGGTCCTCTACCTCTCCTTCTTCCCGATCCTGCACCGGGTCACGGCGCGGATGCGCCGCCAGATGCGCCAGATCCAGCACCAGGCCGACCACGACGCGCTCACCGGCCTGCCCAACCGCAGCCTCCTGCGCCGGCGCCTCGACGAGGCCCTGGACGCGGCGACGGAGGGCCGTCGCGGCTTCGCGGTCTTCCTCATGGACCTCGACCGCTTCAAGGAGATCAACGACGCACTGGGGCACGAGAGCGGCGACCGGCTGCTGTGCGACATCGCCACGCAGCTCCAGGCGCTCGTCGGCGACCGCGGCACCGTGGCCCGCCTGGGCGGCGACGAGTTCGCCGTCGTGGCGCCCGACGTGCAGACGCCGGCCGGCGCGCTCGTCCTGGCCGGGGAGCTGAGCGCCGGACTGGGCCGGTCGCGCGACGTGGCCGGGCTCCAGCTCCAGGTGGACGCCAGCATCGGGATCGCCCTGCACCCCCGCGACGGTCGCGACGCCGAGACCCTGCTGCGACACGCCGACATCGCGATGTACGCCAGCAAGGAGGCGCACCAGCCCAAGCTCTACTCGGCCCGCGACGACCACTACTCGCCCGAGCGCCTGACGCTGATGTCCCAGCTGCGCCACGCGATCGACACCAGCCAGCTCGTCGTCCACTACCAGCCGCAGGCCGACCTGGACAGCGGCGAGGTCCACAGCGTCGAGGCGCTGGTGCGCTGGGAGCACCCGGAGCGCGGACTGCTCCCCCCGATCGAGTTCATCCCGCTGGCCGAGCACACCGGCCTCATCCGCGAGGTCACCCGCTACGTGCTGGACGCCGCCCTGCGCCAGTGCCGCGCCTGGGCCGACGACGGGATCGACCTGACCGTCGCGGTCAACATCACCGGGCGCGACCTGCTGGACCTGCGCTTCTCCGGAGAGGTGGCCGAGCTGCTGGCCCGCTGGGACGTGCCGGCGGAGCGCCTGGAGCTGGAGATCACCGAGAACACCGTCCTCACGGACCCCCGCCGCGCCCGCCAGGTGCTGGAGAGCATCAGCCGCCTTGGCGTCCAGCTGGCCATCGACGACTTCGGCAGCGGGAACTCCTCGCTGGGCTACCTCAAGCGCCTGCCGGTGAGCGTGCTGAAGATCGACAAGTCCTTCGTCATGAACATGCTGCAGGACGGCGACGACGCGACCATCGTGCGCTCGACCGTCGACCTGGGGCACAACCTGGGCCTGCGCGTGGTGGCCGAGGGCGTGGAGACCGAGGAGTCCTGGGAGCGCCTGCGCGAGCTGGGGTGCGACATCGCCCAGGGCTTCCTGCTCAGCCGCCCCGTCCCGGCCGACGAGATCGGCGCCGGACTACCCCTCGCCGTCTGACGCGAACTTCGACTCCAGCTCCTTGACCACGTCGGGGTCGCGTAGCGTCGTGGCGTCGCCCAGCTCCCGGCCCTCCGCGATGTCGCGCAGCAGGCGGCGCATGATCTTGCCCGAGCGGGTCTTGGGCAGGTCGGCGGCCCAGATGACGTGCTTGGGCCGGGCGAGCTTGCCGATCCGCTTCGCCACGTGCTCGCGCACCTCGCCCTCCAGCGCCTCGCTGCCCTCCAGGTCGCCCTCCAGCGTCACGAAGGCGCAGATCGACTGGCCGGTGTCCTCGTCGGCCTGGCCGATCACCGCCGCCTCGGCGACCTTCCCGTGGGACACGATCGCGCTCTCGACCTCGGCGGTGGAGAGCCGGTGGCCGGACACGTTGATGACGTCGTCCACGCGGCCGACGATCCAGAAGTAGCCGTCCTCGTCGCGCCGCGCGGCGTCGCCCACGAAGTACGTCTGCGGCCCGAACTTGGAGAAGTAGGTCTCGACGAAGCGCTCGTCCTCGCGGTAGAGCGTGCGCAGCATGGACGGCCAGGGCCGGCGCAGGACGAGCAGCCCCTGGCCCTCCTCCATCTCGTTGCCGTCGTTGTCCACGACCGCGGCCGACACTCCCGGCAGCGGCACCGTCGCCGACCCCGGCTTGGCCTCGGTGATCCCGGGCAAGGGCGAAATCAGGACCGAGCCGGTCTCGGTCTGCCACCACGTGTCCACGATGGGGCAGCGCTCGCCGCCCACGACCTTCCAGTACCACAGCCATGCCTTGGGGTTGATGGGCTCGCCCACCGACCCGAGGAGTCGCAGCGCGCTTAGATCGTGACGCGTGACGTAGTCGGCCCCCCACTTCATGCACGCGCGGATCGCCGTCGGGGCGGTGTAGAAGAGCGTCACGCCGTAGCGCTCGCACAGCTCCCACCACACGTCCTTGTCGGGGTAGTCGGGCGCGCCCTCGTACATCACGCTGGTCGCGCCGTTGAGCAGCGGGCCGTAGACGATGTAGGTGTGGCCGGTGACCCAGCCGACGTCGGCCGAGCACCACCACACGTCCTCCTCGGGCCGCAGGTCGAAGACGTAGCGGTGCGTGTAGGCGGCGCCGGTCAGGTAGCCGCCGGTGGTGTGGAGGATCCCCTTCGGCTTGGCGGTGGAGCCCGACGTGTAGAGGATGTACAGCGGGTGCTCGGCGTCGAAGGGCTCGGCCGGGCACTCGTCGGCGGCCGCCTCCAGCGCCTCGTGGTACCAGACGTCGCGCCCCTCGCGCATCTCGCACTCGGCCTCGGTGTGGCGCACGACGACGATCGTCTCGATCGACTCCAGGTCCCCCATGACCTCGTCCACGGCGGACTTGATCGGCGCCGTCTTGCCCTTGCGCCGCGCGCCGTCCACCGTGATGAGCGCCTTGGCGTCGGAGAACTCCATCCGCTCGCGCACGGACTCCGGCGAGAAGCCGCCGAAGACCACGTTGTGGGGGGCCCCGATCCGCGCGCAGGCCAGCATGGCCACGACGACCTCCGGGATCATCGGCAGGAAGATCCCCACGACGTCGCCGGGCTCTATCCCCCGGTCGCGCAGCGCGTTGGCCAGCTTCTGGACGTCGCGGTGCAGGTCGGCGTAGGTGACGTCGCGCTCCTCGCCCTCCTCGCCACGCCAGTGGAAGGCGACGCGATCACCGCGGCCCGCGTCCACGTGGCGGTCCAGGCAGTTGTGCGACGCGTTGAGCTTCCCGCCCGTGAACCACTTGTAGAACGGCGGATCGGAGTCGTCCAGCACGGTGTCCCAGGGCTGCGCCCAGTCCAGCAGCTCCTCGGCCTGGCGCGCCCACCACCCCTGCCAGTCGCGCTCGGCCTCCTCGTAGACCTTCGGGTCGTTCCACAGCGCCTTCTCGCGGAACTCCTCGGGCGGCGGGAAGCGCTCCTGGTCGAGCAGCTCCTCCAGCTCGCCCTCGAGCCGCGACGTGTCGGGGCCGGCCATGCCGGGACGTTATCGCGCGCCCGCGGGCACGGCCGGCTCCTCCTCACGCGTCGGGCGCGGGTCCCGGGACGCCGGGCCCGCGGCCGTCGGCTCCTCCGCGCCCAGTCCGAGCTCGGAGCGGACCCGCAACTCGTCGAAGGACCGCTCGCCATCCTCGGAGCGACCGAGCATGGTGCCCAGCCAGCAGCCGATGAACCCGAGCGGGACCGACACGATCGCGGGGTTCTCCAGCGCGAACGGGGAGCCCTGGGAGTCCGGCCCCGGCCACACGGTCGGGCTGAGCAGGATCAGCCCGACCGAGCTGATCACGCCGATCAGCACTCCGGTGACCGCACCAGCCGTGTTGAAGCGCCGCCAGGTCAGGGCGAGCAGGAGCGACGGGAAGTTGGCGGACGCCGCGACGGCGAATGCCAGCCCGACCATGAACGACACGTTGAGCCCGGCGCCGCCGACGATCGCGACGCCGATGGCGACAGCGCCGATGGCGAAGGCGGCGATCTTGGCGACCCACACCTCCTCGCGCTCGGAGTCGCGCCCGCGGCGCACGACGTTCGACCACACGTCGTGGGCCACCGCGCCCGAGGCGGAGATCACGAGCCCCGCCACGACGGCGAGAATGGTCGCGAAGGCGACCGCGGCCACGATGGCGAGGACGAGGTCGCCTCCGGTCGTGCCCGCCCCGCCGCCGAGCTCCTGCGCCAGGACCGGCACGGCGAGGTTCCCGCCCTTGCCCGCGGCGGCCTCCCCACCGGAGCCGAGGATCGCCCGGGCGCCGAGGCCCAGCGCGATCGTCATCAGGTAGAAGCTGCCGATCAGCGCAGTCGCCCACATGACGGACTTGCGGGCGGCCTTCGCGTCGGGGACGGTGAAGAACCGCATCAGGATGTGCGGCAATCCCGCCGTCCCGAGCACCAGCCCGATGCCCAGCGACACCGTGTCGATCGGGTTGGTGAACCGCAGACCGGGCTCGAGGAACTTGTGCCCCTTCGGCGACTTGTCGACGGCCCGGTTGAACAGGTCCACCGGGTTCCACCCGATCCGGTTCAGCACCAGCACGGTCAGCGCGACGCCGGTGGCCAGCATCAGGACGGCCTTCACGATCTGCACCCAGGTCGTGGCCAGCATGCCGCCGAAGACGACGTAGCAGAGCATGAAGGCGCCGGTGATGATCACCGCCAGCGAGAAGTCGATGCCCACCAGCGCCTGGATGAGCACGCCCGCGCCGACCATCTGCGCGATCAGGTAGAAGGCGACCACCGACAGCGTCCCGAGTGCGGCCGCGGTCCGGGCGGGTCCCTGGCGCAGCCGGAACGCCAGGGTGTCGGCGATGGTGAACTTGCCCGAGTTGCGCATCCGCTCGGCCAGCAGGAACAGGACGGTCAGGAAGGCGACGATGAAGCCGACGGCGTACAGGAAGCCGTCGAAGCCGAACAGGAAGATCAGCCCGCCGATCCCCAAGAAGGAAGCGGCCGACATGTAGTCGCCGGCGATCGCCAGGCCGTTCTGCGGCGCGCTGATCCCGCGCCCGGCGGCCCAGAAGTCGGTGGCCGTGCGGGTCCGGCGCGAGGCCCAGAAGGTGATGAGCAGGGTGACGGCGAGGACGATGCCGAAGGCGCCCAGGGCGGTCTGGTTGACGGCGGCCAGGACGGTCATCGCGCGACCTCCTCATGCTCGACGGCGCCGTTCCCGGAGGGCCGGCTGATCCCCATGGGGCTCGAGTCGGTCCCCGGCCGCGAGAGCTCCAGCGCGCGGCGGCGCGCCCGGTCGCGCAGCGGGTCCCACTCGCGCGAGGCCTTGCGCAGATACCAGGCGCACAGGAACCACGTCATCGCGAACTGGCTCAGCGCCAGGGCGTAGCCGACCGTGAACCCCTGGTAGATCGACCTCCCCATGAAGCTCTCGGCGTAGCCGGCGAGCAGCACGAACCCGAAGTACCACGTGAAGAAGAAGGCGCAGGCGCCCACGACCCAACGGCGCTTGGCCCGCACAAGCTCCTGGAACTCGGGCGTGCGGACGGCCGCACCCCAATCGATGGCAGGACGCGAAGCCATTCCCTCCCCCTCTCGCTTGGGTGTTTTGTTACTTCCCTCCGGAGGGCGATGGAAAACGGCTGTTCAGCGGCGCTTCTTGCGCTTGCGCTTGCGCGCGGAGGCCGAGCGCGACGAGGTGACCGGCGCGGGCCCGGCGGTGGCCGGCTCCGCGGTGGCGGCGGGCTCGGCGTCGCGCTCGCGCTGGGCGCGCTCCGCGAGCTCCTGGCGGGTGGGCCACGGGACCTCGCGGACCTCCTCCCACGCCCGGGGGACGCCGGTGGGCCAGCGGCCGAGCAGCAGGGCGGCCAGGGCGGCCAGCCAGAACGTCTGGACGACCGGCGGCCCGGGCGCGAGCGGCAGGATGAACAGCGCGCCGACGATGATCCCCAAGAAGCCCATGAAGCGGGTGAGCAGGCCGGCCCGCATGGCGTTCAGCGAGATCATCACGAAGGCGAAGGCCAGCGAGAGCTGGGAGGCCAGGCCCGCCGCGCCGAGCGCCTTGAGGGCCGGGAGGTCGAACACCTTCTTGGCCTCCTGGTAGGTCTGGTCGCCGGTCGCCGCGAACGTCGCGGCGTGGTCGGCCAGGATCACCTGCGAGGCGACCTGGACGACGGTGAGCAGCCCGCAGCCGATCAGCAGGACCACCAGCGCGGCCCGGGGCAGCTGCGAGCGGCGGAAGCGCGTGACCCGGTACAGGTAGTACATGGGATAGACCAGGGCCAGCGCGCCGAGCGAGAGCAGGATCGCGTAGACGAGCAGCTCGCCGGAGTGGTGGTGGAAGTACAGGAGGCGGCTGGCCGAGTCCTTGGGCTGGTCGCCCAGGGTGCGCGCGCCCACCAGCGCGCCGGCCATCGGCAGGATGGCCGCGGCGACGGCGGTGGCGGCGGCCAGCGGGGCGTTGCGGCGCTCCCACTCGCGCTGCTCCTCGCGCTCGCGCTTTGTCGGCTCGGTCATGACCGAGTTTCGGCAGGCGGCTCGGTCCGCCGGTGGGGCGGCCGGACCGGCGGGTCCCAGGCGTCGTCGGGCTCCAGGAAGCGGGCGACCCGGTCGCCGGCGGCGAGCAGGAGGTCGAGGGCGGGCGCGGCGAGGGCGATGCCCGTCTCGAAGCGGTCGCGCCAGGCCAGCTGCGTGGGAGTGGGCCCTGCCATGGGGACGGCGGACTCTAGCCGTCGTCCGCCGCCCGGGGAGCCGGCGATATGCTCGCCGCGTGCTCATCCGCGACGTGATGACCGAGTCGGTGGTCACGGCCCCGGCGTCGGCGCACGTCCGCGAGGTCGCCGAGCTGATGCGCGAGCGCAACGTGGGCTCGGTCGTCCTGGTCGACGACGGGGGCGCCGCCGAGGCGATCGTCACCGACCGCGACCTGACGGTGAGCGTCCTGGCCGACGAGCGCGAGCCCGTCGACCGCGCGCTGGACCACGCGAGCGCGCCGGTGGTGACGGGGACCGTGGACATGGCGGTCGAGGACGCCGCGCGGCTGATGGTCGAGCACCGGATCCGCCGCCTGCCCGTGCTCGACGGCGACCGCCTGACCGGCATCGTCACCCTCGACGACCTGGTCGTGCGGACGGGAGACGTCGAGCTCACCCACCGGATCACCACCGACATCACCCGCGCCGCCCTGCCGGACTTCTACTTCCACAACCGCGGCGGGTGAGCGGCGAGGAGCCCGCCGCGGCGTGCCCCGCCTGCGGCGGCCCGCTCGCGCCGTGGCGGCGGTCGCTGGCGCGGTGCGAGCGGTGCGGGACCGCGGTGACCGTCGCGCCGGGGGAGCCGGCCGGCCCGGCGGG
>JAWVFQ010000038.1:0-12785 GCA_033856025.1 Solirubrobacteraceae bacterium
GCTCGCCGCCGGCGGGACCGACGACAACGGCGTTCTGGCGAGCGCGGAGCTCTATGACCCGGCGACCAACACGTGGTCGCCGGCCGCCAGCCTGACTACCGCCCGCCAGGTCCATACGGCGACGCTGCTGGCCAACGGCAAGGTCCTCGTCGCCGGCGGGACCGGCAACAGCGGCACCCCGGCGAGCGCGGAGCTCTATGACCCGGCGACCAACACGTGGTCGCCGGCCGCCAGCCTGGCCACCGGCCGCTACAGCCATACGGCGACGCTGCTGGCCAACGGCAAGGTGCTCGTCGCCGGCGGGAACGGCACCAGCAATGCCGTTCTGGCGAGCGCGGAGCTGTATGACCCGGCGACCAACACGTGGTCGCCGGCGGGCACCCTGACCGCCGCCCGCGGCAGCCATACGGCGACGCTGCTGGGCAACGGCGAGGTGCTCGTCGCCGGCGGGTTCGACGACAACGGCGTTCTGGCGAGCGCGGAGCTGTATGACGGGCTGACGACCGGCTCCACGTTGGACGGCGAGTTCGGCGACCAGACGGTCGCGTCGAGAAGCGTGACCATCTACCTGCCCGTGACCAACACAGCTGATCACGCGTTGTTCGTCACGGGCAAGACGATCAGCGGCGCCAACGCCGGCGACTTCGCGGTCAGCTCCGATGGCTGCACCAACAAGACCGTCAAGCCCGACCAGTCGTGTTATCTCGGCGTGCGCTTCACACCCGCTGCAGCGGGCGCCCGCAGCGCCACGCTCAACGTGCAGGGCAACGTCCAAGGGGGGGCGCTGACCTCCGCGCTGTCCGGTAACGGAACGACCGCCGCCGGCGGCTCGCAAGGCCAGCCCGGCGCGACCGGCCAGACAGGTGCTACCGGCACGGGCACGCCCGGCCAGACAGGGGCTACCGGCCAGACGGGCGCCACCGGCCCGGCAGGCGCCAACGGCGCGCCAGGCACCGGCTCGTCGGCGGTGGTCACGCGCCTCGGGCTGCGTGGACTGCTGCTCAGCCACACCCGCGGCATCATCGGCCGCTGCGCCTCGCGCTCGATCCTGGCCACCATCGCCGGCACCCCACGCAACGACATCCGCCACGTGGACTTCCGCCTCACCCTCAACGGAACCACGCTGCGAACCCACCGCGACACCCTACCCCCGTACACGATGTCCATCGTGCGCCGCGGCCTGATCACCGGGCGCACCTACCGGCTCACCGCCACCGTCACCCTGCTCAACGCAACCACGTTCCCGCTCACCCGCACGTTCCGAGCCTGCTGACCTCCGACCTCACGTAGTACCACCGCCGGTACCGACCGCTTCGTCCCATGCGTCCAAGATGTCCCGGCACGGGGACGGCGGGGACGCTGGGGACGGCGCTGGACGCATCTGGACCGACGGTGCCCGGTTCGAGTCCGGGTCTCGCCACTGACCGAGGCCCCGCTTGCGCGGGGCCTCGCCTTTGCTCAGATCTCTGGTGTTCCATCTGCATCGCCAGATGCAAGCGTCGTGCGGCGACGCCGGTACTCGACGAACCCGGGTTCGCGGGTTTGGCCGGTTGTGCCGATACAAGACGGGACGGTCCGCCGAACACTGGCCTTCCGCCCTCAGCCATCGCAGGACTCAGGAAGGCAGGTCGAGCATGCCCGCGACGCGACTCCGGAGGCTGCGTCTCCGTGCGGTTAGCCCGTCCGCGGCTCCGCCGGATGAAGATGCCGCAGCCTCCAGGGCCGCAAATGGCTCAGGCGCAACCGGCGCTTTGCACTCCACCCTGAGTTGGCGCGGCTGGTGCGCCCTGTCTCTGGCGGCTCTTGGTCTCGTGACGATGGCGTTGAACGCGAGCGTCGACTTCGGGACGGGCGGAGCCGAGGAAGTCTTCGGCCAGTGGGTCGAGGCCGCGCTCATCGGCGCCTCGGCCGTGGCATGCTTGACGCGTGGTATCGCTCGTCGCGAGGAGCGTGCCGCGTGGATAGTGATGGCGCTGGGAATCGCGCTGTGGTGCGCGGGCAACGTCGTGTTCAACTCCCTAGAAGGCAACGGGGGAACGCTCCCGATCCCTTCGGTTGCCGACGCGCTGTGGCTTCCGGGGTACCCCCTGATGTGCGTGGCCTTCGTACTTATGGCGCGTAGCCGACTGGCGCACGCCGCGCGCTCTCTATGGCTGGACGGATTGATCGTGGGTCTGGCCCTTGTGTCGGTGGCGTCGACGCTGGCGCTCAAGTCGGTCATGGAATCAACGGCGGGTTCGCTGGCGGTCGTGGCCACGGGCCTCTCGTACGTGGTCATGGATCTCGTGTTGTTGATCCTGGTGGCGGCAGTCTTCGGTCGCGCGGGCTGGCGTCCCGGCCGCGCATGGTTGGTGGCCGGCGGTGGCCTGCTGCTGCTCGGTACGGCTGACTTGGTCTGGCTTTTCCAGACGGCCCATGGCACCTATGTCGACGGCGGCCCGCTCGACGTGATGTGGCCCGCGGCATTCGTCCTGATCGCGGTCGCCTCTTGGCAGCCCGCCGTGAAGGTGCTCGCGTCAGACGGGGGCGCGCTGGACGCCGCCCTTCCAACAGTAGCAACAGTGGTCGTCGTTGCGCTGCTGTTCTATGACCACTTCGACCGCGTCGCCGTGCTCGGGGTCGCCTTTGCCGCAGCCACCCTCGGCTTGGTGGCGGTGCGTCTTTTCGTCACCTTTGTGCAGAATCAGGGTTTGCTGAGCTCAAGCCGACGCCAGGCGCTGAAGGACTCGCTCACAGGACTGAGCAACCGCCGGGCGCTTATGCTCGACCTGGAGGACGCGACCGGCGCGGCGCGATCCGGTGCCCCGCTCGCCGTACTCCTGCTGGACCTCAACGGGTTCAAGGCTTACAACGACGCCTTTGGGCATCCAGCCGGCGATCGACTGCTCGTACGCCTGGGCGACCAGCTCAAGCAAGCCGTCGCCAGTCACGGTGCCGCCTATCGCCTCGGAGGCGACGAGTTCTGCGTGCTTATCCCGCACCAAACGATCCCTATCCAGGCCATCGTGGATCGAGTCGTCACCGCGCTCTCGGAGGACGGCGCCGGGTTCTCAATCGACTGCTCCCAGGGCCTTGCCCTAGTTCCAACCGAGGCGCCGAACGCCGAGGGCGCTCTCGTTCTGGCAGATCGCAGGATGTATGCCCAGAAGGGCACAGATAGGGCGCCGGCTTCCCGCCAAAGGGACGATGTGCCGATGTCGGCTCTATCGGAACGCGAACGGGGACTTCATACCCACGTCGCGGGAGTCGCTGACCTCGCGATGCGGGTTGCTGCGCGACTCGGCATGCCTATTGAGGAGATCGACGAGGTCGGGCGGGCAGCCGAACTTCACGACATCGGCAAGGCGGCGATCCCCGACGCCATTCTCAATAAGCCGGGTCCCCCGGATTCGGAGGAGTGGGCCTTCATGAAGCGCCACACGATCGTCGGCGAGCGCATCCTGGCTGCTGCTCCGGCACTCGCGCCCGTCGCCCGGATCGTCCGCTCGACCCACGAGCGCTTCGACGGAACCGGCTATCCCGACGGGCTCGCCGCCGACGCAATCCCTCTCGGCGCACGTATCGTGTTCGTCTGCGACGCGTACAACGCGATGACCTCGCAACGGCCCTACAGCGATGCGCTGACGTCGCCCGACGCCACCACGGAGCTCCGGCGGTGCGCAGGGACTCAGTTCGACCCCAAGGTCATCGAGGCTTTCTGTCACGTCGCCGGCGGCGCCGAACCAAGGCTCATCGACCTGACCCGCTAGAGCGGCCCGGCGGCGATGGCGAGACCCGGACTCGAACCGGGCATCCCCGCCGTCCCCGGTTCGGTTCCCGGGGTGAGCACGAACGTCGCGCGTGTGGAAGGGCGGGTTGGGGCCCCACCACCCTCTCCAGTCGGCATCGTCCTGCCAGCCCGGCGGACCGAACTTCCCCGCACCCATACCAGGCCGCGGTCGGCTTCAGGCTTGGTCGGTCGCGACGCGGTAGCTCGCGTACACCACGCCGCACTGGAAGCGGCGCTCGTCGATCAGCTCGAGCCCGGTCCAGACGTGATCGGGCAGGGCGGGCTTGCCGCCGCCGACGATGATCGGGCAGAGCAGCAGGTGGAGCTCGTCCACCAGGCCAGCGGCCAGCGCCTGGCCGGCGAGCTCTGAGCCGCCGACGCTGATATCCGCCGCAGCCGTTCGCTTGAGGGTGCAGATCGCGTCGGGATCGAACTCGCGCTCGATCCGGGTCCGGGCGCTCGACACCGTCTCCAGCGTGCGCGAGTAGACGATCTTGTCGGTCGCGCGCCACAGCTCGGCGTAGTCGCGGAACACCGCCGGCTCACCGCTGGTGCTCGCGGTCTCCCAGAAGACCATCGTCTCGTACATCCGCCTCCCGTACAGGTGGGTACCGATCGGGCGTTCGAGGTTGTTGGCGAACGTGTGCACCTGCTCGTCGGGCTTCGCCCACCCAAATCCGCCGTGCTCGTCCTCGATGTAGCCGTCGAGTGAAGTGATCGCCGAATAGATCAGTTTCGCCATGTGCGAAGCCTTCAAGACTGATTGCGAGTCGCGAGCATCTTAGGAACCACACGTCCTCGCGGCCCGTGATCCAGGCTTGTGTCGGCAGGCGCAGGTGACCTCCGCGGCACCGGACGTCAGAGGCCGAGGTTTCGGTGTATCGTCATACCAGCAGGCGCTGATTCAGCCGACTTGCCGGGCGATCGCCTCGCCGACCGGGTTGGCCTCTGTTGAGTTCCCTTATGGGATTCTGAGCTTGCGGGCTTCCGCGGGCGTTTCACAAGACCACGGAGGCTTTCATGCTGTCCAGATTCTCCGCCACGCCTGCTGCCGGCAACACGATGGCGACCGGCGCGGCTTTCATCGCCGTTGGCGTCGTGCTCGCCACGCTGTTCGCGCTGCCTGCCCCCGCTGGCGCCAGCAGCGTCCGCACGACCGCCGGCGGACTCGAGTACTCCGCTGGCCCGGGCGAGGCCAACGACGTCACCATCAGCACCGGCAGCCCGGTCCAGAACGTGGCCTACATCAAGGACTCCGTTCCGATCACTCCGGGCGAGGGCTGCCAGCGCGGTTCCGGGCCGTCCTCGCAAACCGACATGGGTGATTCCGATCCGAATAAGGCCTGGTGTTTCATCACCGAGGACTTCTCGGGGACTGTGGTGGCTGAGCTGCGCGACGGCAATGACTCGCTGGACCTCAGCGCCACCGGTTTGCAATGGGTCCTCGACGGCTCGGGCAACGACCGGGTCGACGGCGCCAGCACGACGGTCAACGGTCCGGGCGACGACGTCTTCACCTGCTCCGATGACACCGAGTGCGAGGTGCTGACCGGCAAGGTCAAGGGCGTGAACTTCTACGTGCCGGGGCTCGGCAATGACCGCATCAAGGGCAACTCGCAGCCCGATCGCCTGATGGGCGGCGCGGGGAACGACCGCATCTCCGGGGGCGCGGGCAATGACCGGCTCTACGGCGGGGCCGGGGCGGACGCGCTATTCGGCGGCGACGGCTTCGACCGGCTCTTCGGAGGCGGCGGACCCGGAGAGGACCGTCTGGTCCAATAGGCCATGAACGGCGCGCCCGCAGCGGCTGGAGTCGGGGGAGTTCGGCGGGCTGTCGTAGCAGTGGCCCTGGGCGCCGTATGCGGTTTGACGCCCGCGGCGTCCGCGGCTGAACGGTCGGTGGTCGACCGCCCGGACGACGCTCCAGGTCGTGAGCAAGTTCACACGATGTACGTCCTTCCAGCCGATGGCGTGGACAGGCGGCTGGACACCGACGGGACTCTGGCCAACAGCGTCGCGACCTGGCAGGGGTGGTTGCGCGGGCAGGCAGGGAGCCGCGGGCTAACGCTCGATACCGCCCACGGGGCTCTCGACCTGTCGTTCGTTCGCCTTCGGAAGACGGACGCCGAGCTGGCGGCCGCGGGGCCATACGTGCGAGATCGAATCGAGGACGAGCTCAGGGCGCGTGGGCTCCTGGCCGCTACGAAGATCTATGCCGTCTACTACGACGGTCGCTCGAACGACGCCTGCGCAAGCGGCCCATGGCCGCCGGTCTTGGCGGGGCAGGTCGCCGCGGTGTATCTGAACGGCTTACCCGATACGGCTTTCCCATGCCGCGCCAACCCGTTCTCTTCGCCGAGCGTGGGACCGGGCTATCTCGAGTTCTCGATGGTCCACGAGTTGCTCCACGCACTCGGGTTCGCGGCGCGCTGTGCTCGGCACCACACCCGCGGCGGACATGTTTCGGACAGCCCCGAGGACCTGATGTACGCGGGGGATGAGCCGTGGCGCCCCAGCCTCCTCGACATCGGCCACGACGACTACTTCGGCACTGGACGGACCGACTGTCTCGATTTCGCCTTCAGCCCATTCCGTGAAGGCGGCCCCGCCCCGATCTCGATGCCCATGCGCGAGCACCTCCTCAACGCGCTGCGTCGCGGCATCCGCGTGCGTTGCCTCGGGATTGGCGCGGGGCGCTGCCGGGTGCGCGCTACCCGCGGCTCAACGACCTTGGCCTACGGGTCTCGGCGGGTGACCGTCGGCCGCAGCGTGCTCGTGGTCGCGCGGCCAAACGACCGCGGCCGCACCGCATTGCGCCGCGCACTGCGCCGGCGCAGGCCGATCGTGCTGCGGGTAGCGGTCGCCCTGCCGGGCGTCCAGCCGCTGCTGCGCCGCGAGATCGCTCTGCGACCCTAGGCCGCTCCGGATACTGACGGCCGATGTTGGCGCCGGCCGTCGGCGGCGTAACCCTGGGGTGCCTACCCCGGTGCGCCGGTGCTCTAGGGCGCGTACGGTCGGCAGATGGAGCATGCCAGGATGCACGCAGCCAGTGGTCGACGGGATCTACGCCCTGGGGCGCGATGCGTACCGCGGACCGAGGCCCAGAGGAGGCTTCGCACGGCAGCGCTGAGGCTCGCCAGGCGTGGCGGCTGGGCTGTGGTCGCCACTTCGCTTCTGCTCGTGGCCGCGGCGCCGTCGCAGGCCGCCTCTTCGCTGACCGTGAACGTGAGGGCATCGGGGGGAGCACTCCGCGGTCCCGTGGTCGACCTGGGACGGGTGCCGCCGCCCAGCAGGCGTATGCACCGCCGGGCCAGGGTGATCAGGGGCTCAGCGGGGTTTGGCGGGTTGAGCGCGGGGACCTACGTCGTCCGTGCGCACGCCGCCAACGCGATCGGGGCCCCACGGATCATCAGGATTGGCCGCGGCGCTTCCCGGATCAGGCTCGTGCTCACGGTGCCGAAGCTCGACCGCGCGCGGAAGGCGTCAGCCCGGTTC
Organism: Solirubrobacteraceae bacterium; assembly: GCA_033856025.1. Taxonomy (GTDB): domain Bacteria; phylum Actinomycetota; class Thermoleophilia; order Solirubrobacterales; family Solirubrobacteraceae; genus AC-38. Next base: position 7,265 of record JAWVFQ010000038.1, read on the forward strand.
GTGCCCGGGCAGCCCTTCAGCCTCTCGGTCAAGGATGCGAAGGGCATCACCTACCTGCTTGAGCTGCCGCCTAACGCGCTGCCCGCCGCGCGCACGATCTCGATGACGGCGTATCGCTCGGTGAGCCTGCCGGGGCGCCCGGTGGGGACGGCGATCGAGCTGGCGCCCTCCGGGTTGCGCCTCAGCGTCCCCGGCTCGTTGACGGTACGCGGAGGTGGGGCGGTGCGTGGCGTCTTGCTCACGGCTGACTATTCGCGCGGGCAGTTCCTGCCGGTCACCAGCACGGTCGATCGCGGTGAACGCACGTTCAACATCGAGCATTTCTCGCTGTGGGGGGATGTCGACAACACCACGACCAGCCTCGACGCCCTGCTCCTCGATTACCTCAGCGGGGCCTCGGCGGCGGACATCCTCGCCGACATCACAGCGCTGGGCGAGGCCGCACAGGCTCTGGGAACAGACATTGACGGCCTGCTCGGGAGACTTCCCTCCGGAATGCGGAAGCAGCTCGAGACGGCGCTGCGCGGCTATCGCAAGGAGCTCGCCCGGGAGGCCACCGCCCTGTCCGGTGCGGCGTGCGCGTCCGGGCCCGACAAGGCGAGTCTCCAGCGGGCCCTGGACGCGATCGCGACCGCCAAGGCGATGGGCGCGATCGACCCGGCCGAAGCGGTTTCGCTGAAGAGCGACGCGAGCCTTGTGTGCGTGGCCGCGTTCCTGAAGGCTGGGGGGGATTACTGTCGAACCGCGGAGAAGAACCAGGACGCGGCCGGGCGTCTACGCGGCCGCCAGGAATACTTGCGGTTCGCGTACGACCTGGCCGTCTCTGTCCAGTCTCCGTACGCACAGACCGTGAAGGTTGTATTCAATGCGTGCACTGGCTACAGCGCCCACATCGAGACCCAGACCACCGGCGGCCACGCGTTCTGGGATGTGCACACGTGCATGGATGTGATCGCATCGGGATGGAAGGGTCTGTTCACCTTCCAGAACGCGAGCGGAGAGAACGTGTATCCGGTCGACTTCACCGTGGCCGGCAGCGGCCAGGAGTTCACCTGGCACGCAAGTGACGACAACGGCCACGTCCGCTATCGCTACGTCGGACACGCGGACATACCAACGACGCTCACGCTTGAAGGGAAGGTCGACAACTACAACGTCGACGAGGACGGTCCCGGGTACCCCTTCCAGGGGAGCGACAGCATCAACGCGGGCACCTACAAGCAGGAGTGTCCGCCCGGGAGCGTGCCGGGCGGAGGGTTGCCCTAGCCCGCGCCGGACCAGCGCGCCCAGCGGCGCGGACCGAAGTCGGCCTTCTCGGCGGCCAGCTCCTCGGACGGGGCGTTGAACACGCCGGTGCGTTGGGCTCCCGAGAGGAAGTCGATGTCCACGCGCCCCACGCGACCGCGGCCGAACTCGATGTAGCACGAGCCGCGCCCGTCGTAGGCCTCCGGGGGCTCCCCGCCCCGCGCCTCGGCGATCAGCTGGCGCGCCACGACCCGCCCGGCGCCCTCGGCGAAGACCCCGGCCTTCGGCACCCCCGCCGTCGCCACGTCGCCGAGGGCGTACACGCCGGGATGGCGGGTGCGCAGCGTGGCGGAGTCGACGGGGACGTAGCCGTCCTCGGCCAGGCCGCTCTCGATCACCACGTCGGGGGCGCGGTGCTTGGGGACGCCGAGAAACAGGTCGAAGGGCAGCTCGTCGCCGCCGTCGAGGACCGCCACGCCACGACCCGGCTCGACCGACTGGATGCGGCGGCCGGGAAGCAGCCGGATGTCGCGTTCGTCGAAGGCCTCGGCGAGCGCGGCCGATGTCTCGGGCGACGGCGGGACGGGCGCGGACAGCGGGAGGACGAACGAGATCTCGCACGCGTCGCGGACGCCGCGCGCCGTCAGCTCGTCGTGCAGCAGCAGCGCGCACTCGCTCGGCGCCGGGGGGCACTTGAAGGGCGCGCCGCACACGCCGACGACGGCGTGCCCGCGCGAGAACTCCGGGATGACCCCGGCCAGGCGCGCGGCGCCCGCGACCGAGTAGAACTCGTGGCCGCCCTCGGCCAGGCCCGGCGTGGCGTCAAGGTCATAGTCGGCGCCCAGCGCGATCACGAGCGCGTCGGCCTCGTGCTCTCCGGCGTCGGTGCGCACGCGCCGGCTCTCGGGGTCGATCGCCTCGACCGTCTCGCGCAGCAGCCGGACGCCGGGCTTGGCCACGTCGCGGTACGGGAGGCGCACCGCGTCGGCGGCCTGGCGCCCGAACATCACGTCGAGCTTCGCGTAGCCGAAGACGAACGAGTCGCTGCGGTCCAGGACGGTCACCTCGAATTCCTCGGGCGCGGACTCCGAGAGCGTGGCGGCGACCTCCAGCCCACCGAACCCCGCCCCGAGGATCAGGGCGCGCGTGGTCACCGGCCGACCCTACCGCTGGCTGCCGGTGCGCTCGCGGTGCTGGCATCCAGGCCAGCAGCAGGGCCGGCGCTGGCCTTCCTCGAGCTCCTCCCGGGTCCGGCGAATGCGGCGCTCTCGGGTCTTCTCCCGCTTGGCATCCTCGACCCAGCAGATGAATTCGTTGCGGGCCAGGGGCGTGATGTCCTTCCACGCGTCGAGCGCCGCGGTGTTGGCGATCAGCGCCTCGCGCAGGTCCGCCGGCAACTTGTGGACCACTCCACCGGGTACTCGCTGGCTGCTCATCCGGCGACACCGTAGCGTCCAGGCCGTACCGGACCGGGGACGGCGCTAGACTGGCCATACGGGTCGAGCGTTCGGTTCGACCGCAGCAGTGTCACGCGTTTCCGCTGTCGTTACTCAGTACACCTCCGCGGCTCGCAGTGCACATACCCCGGAGGGAAGCACCATGGCTACAGGAACCGTGAAGTGGTTCAGCGACGACAAGGGCTTTGGATTCATCACGCCCGACGAGTCCGGCAAGGACCTGTTCGTTCATCACAACGCCATCCAGGGCAGTGGCTTCAAGTCGCTGGCCGAGGGCGCGAAGGTGAGCTACGACGCCGAAGAGGGCCCCAAGGGTCCCGCGGCAGCGAACGTCCAAGCGCTCTAGGGGGAACCCATGGCCTCGAGAGGCAAGAAGAAGACCACGATGGCGAAGCTCAACCGCGAAGCCAAGCTCCGCGAGCGCAAGCGCGACAAGCAGGCCAGGAAGGAAGCGAGGAAGGCGGCGGCGGCGGGGTCAGACGACGCTCTCGAGCGGACGCAGCCGCCGGGCGATGGCGCGGAGGTGGTCGTCCCAGGTTCCGCAGCAGCCGCCCCAGACGTCGATGTGAGGTAGCCGGCGAGCCAGCGCGCCCATGTGGGCGCCGAGCGCTTCGGGATCGCCCGCCTCGAGGTGCCCGATCTGACACAGGGCCTGCTTCTCGGCCATCGACGCGTTGGGGCGCAGGCTGCGAATGCGCTGGAGCCACGGGCCGTCGACGAGCGCCGGCTCGAACTCGATCGGATGCGAGCAGTTGATCCCGTAGAAGTCCGGGCGCGCGTCGCCGGCCTGCTCGTCCACCGCCTCCACCGCGTCCTTCAGCGTCGGACCCGTCAGCAGCCGGCCCGCGGGGTCGACCATGAACGAGAGCGAGAGCGGCAGGCCGGCCTTCGCCGCGGCCCGCGCGAGGCCGACTCCCTCGGGGACGTTGTTGAACGTCATCGCGCTCACGAGGTCGACGCCGGCCCGGCTGAGCGTCTCGATCTGGACGCCGTGGTACTCCTCGGCCTCGGCGGCGGTGATCGTGCGGTCGCGGCCATACGCGTCGCCGCGCGGGCCGACGATGCCGGCGATGAGGATCCGCGGGACCTGTCCCTGGAACGGCCGCGCGACGTCGCGCAGGAACTCGATCGAACGCAGCTGGAACTCGGCGAGTCCGTCGGATGAGATTCCGAGCTTCGACGCCCAGTCCGGGCTGGCTCGGTAGTCCAGGCCACCCATGACCGCGACGAACCCGTGCGCCGCGGCGACCTCCAGGTAGCGCGTGTACATGTCGGTGAGGTCCGCGAGGGCCCGCGGGTCGTCGAGCAGCGGGTACATCGCGAACTCGGGCAGCTCGTGCCCGTGCTTGTACATCAGCTCGGTCTCCTGACCGCCCTCGGTCAGGTGGAGCACGCCCGGTTGCGGTTGCGGGAAGCCGGCCATGAAGTCCTCGCCCGCTGACCGCCGCTCTCAGCCGCCGCCGGCGTGCCGCCAGAACGACGGGTCCCAGAACTTCTCGAACGCGGGGGCCCGGGCGATCTGGCCGGAGCGGACCATCTGGCCGGCCATCCTGCGATACGCGGCGGGCGTGATCGGGTCGTCGATCCGCGGGAACATGCCGTGCGTCCGGTAGTAGTCGTAGACCCGGGCGCGGAACGACGGCGGGTCGTCCTTGAGCAGGCCGCGGGCCGCGAAGTCCAGCCACTCGCGGCGGCCCGCCGCCGTGTACAGCCGCGTCGTGGAGCGCAGCTGGTCGCGGACGAGCGTCTGCAGCGCGGCGCGGTGCTTGCGGGCGAACGAGGGCGTCACCATCCACGCGTTGGTGATGCGGTGCGGCTCGAAGTCGGCCTGCCGCGCCAGCACCCGCAGGCCGGGGATCGCGCGCGCGACACGGAGGTACTGGTCGTAGCCGAGGGGCGTGGCCTCGATCCGGCCCGAGGCCAGCGCGGCGGCGCGGGCGGCCGAGCCCGCGAGCGTGACGATGTCGACGTCGCCCGGGGTCAGGCCGCCCTCGGCGAGCACGCGGCCCTGGAGCCCGGCGGCGTCGGACCCGGGGCCCTGCTGGCCCAGCTTGCGCCCGCGCAGCTGCGCGGGCGCCGAGATCGGCGGGACGGCCACGTAGACGTACTCGGGCATGCTCTTGCCGGCGACGATCGCCACGATCGCCGCCCCCGCGTTTATAGCCTTGAATGCCTGGCCCACGTTGAGCGGGGCCACGTCCACGTCGCCGCGCCGCAGGCCGGTCACGGCCGCGGCGCTGTCGGGGAACGCCCGGCGGACCACCTTGACGCCGTGCGCGCGCGCGTAGTCGCGCAGCGAGATCTGGTCCGCGATCTCCGACGCCGTCGGCGCGAACCCGTAGCCGACCCGCAGCGTCGAGCCCGGCCGGCCGAAGTCCGAGTGGCCGTTCCCCCCGCCGCATCCCGCCCCAGCGCCGAGCGCGAGCCACGCCAGGATGGCGGCGACCGGTCGCCGGCTCATGCCCGCCGCCAGCGCAGCACGTAGCGCTCGGCGGCCTGGATGACGGCCGAGAGGACGACGCCCATGACGGAGATGACGACCACGACGGCGAGGACCCTATCGATGCGGAAGTCCTGCGCGGAGGTGACGATCAGCCCGCCGAGCCCCGTGATCGCGAACAGCATCTCCGCCAGGACCATGCCCTTCAGCGCGCGCGACGCCGCGATCCGCAGGCCCACGAACACGAACGGGAGGGCGGCCGGGAAGGTGACGCGACGCAGCAGGTCCGCCCGCCGGGCGCCCATGGTGCGGGCGGCGTCGTAGAGCGAGGGGTCGATGCCGCGGACGCCGGTCGAGATCGAGACGATCGGCTCGAACA
>JAWVFQ010000039.1:0-34338 GCA_033856025.1 Solirubrobacteraceae bacterium
GGATCGCCGGCCCGGGCGGCGGGACGGAGGACAAGCCGGTCGGGTGGGTCTGCTTCCACGTGGCCTCGCGCGACGGCGCGGCGATCGCCCGGGCGGCCCAGCTCCCCGGGGGCCGGGCCGACGTGCGCGACCGGGCCACCACCGTGACGATGCACCTGCTCCGCCGGCTGCTGCGCGGCGAGCAGGACGCGCCGGACCCGTGGGCCCGGCAAGCTCGCGCGTGAGCGACGCCCCGCCGCGCGTGCGGCTGTTCGCCGCGCTGGACGTGCCGCGGGACGTGGTCTCCGAGCTGACCCGCTGGTCGCGCGACGTCGCGGGTTCGGTCGAGGGCCTGCGCCTGCTCCCGCCCGAGTCGTTCCACGTGACGCTGTGCTTCCTTGGGTGGCGCGAGGCGGGGGAGGCGGAGCGGATCGGGCGCGTCGTGGAGCGCTGCGCGGCGCGCGCGACGGGCCTGGCGCTGGACGGGGCCGCCTGGTTCCCGCCCCGGCGCCCGCGGGTCCTGTCGGCGGCGATCGCGGACACGCGCGGGGAGCTGGGCGATCTTCAGGCTCGCCTGTCGGCGGCGCTGGCCGAGGAGGCCGGCTACGAGCCCGAGCACCGCGTCTACAACCCGCACGTCACGGTCGCGCGCGTGCGCGGGGACACGCGCCTGCGCCGCGCGCCGGAGCTGGACCCCCCGGCACCGCTGCCCTTCGACGGGACCGCGGTGACGCTGTACCGCTCGCTCCGGGGCGGCGGCGCCGCGCGCTACGAGCCGGTGACGCGCGTCGGGCTCTAGGCGCGCCGCGAGCCTGCCGGCGGGGTCAGTCGCCGCCGTCGCCGCCGTCGTGGCCGGCGCCGCTGTCGCCGTGGCCGGCCCCGTCGTCTCCGCTTCCGGCTGAGCCCCGTTGGTCGCCGGTTGCGGCCGTCTGGGTCTGGCGGCCGGCGCCGCCGTCCCCGGCGTCGCCGCCGGCCTGGTGGCTCCCGCCGCCGTCCCCGTGGCCACCGGGGTCGCCCTGAGCCGCCCCGGCGCCGCCCTGGTCGCTCTCCCGCCGCCGGCCGCGCGGCAGGGAGCGGTCGTCGCCGCCGGTCGAGGCGCTCGGCGCGTCCCGGCGCCCGCGCCGGCGGCCGCGCCGGGAATCGGCGGGGTCGCGCGCCGGTGTCGGCTCGGCGACCGGCGGGGCCGGGACCGGCGCAACGGCCACCGGGACCGGGACCGGGACCGGAGCGGCGGGCATCGCGCGCGGCGTCATCGCAGCGACGGGGCCCGCGCCGGGCACCGAGCGGTTGACGAGCGAAGGCGGTCCGGCGTCGCCGTGGCGATGTCGCGCGCTCGGCGAAAGCGCGACGACGACGCGCAGCCGTCCGGCGTACGAATCGGCCCCCGGCGCCCGCGTGGCCAGCCGCGGCGCGTCTCCGGGCGGCGCCGCCACCGCCGGAGGCGCCGGCGGGCGGTGCGAGAGCCGGGGCAGGTGACCGGGCGCCTCGGCCAGGCCCGCCGCGACCGCGACGCTCGCGACCAGGGCTCCGCCGAGGCGGGCCGCCCCGCTGCGCACGCCCTCGTGGCTCGCCGCCTCGCTCATCCGGTCCAGCACGGGCCCGCCCTGGCTCCACGGCAGGCGCGCGAGCAGCCCGGCCGGAGTCAGCGCGGACACGCCGGCGCGCAGGGTGTTGCGCGCGCGGTTGAGCAGCTGGCGGACCGCGCCGCCCGAGGTGTCCAGCTCGACGCCGATCTGCTCGTACGTGCGGCCCTCCAGCTCGCGCAGCACGATGGCGTCGCGCTGGCGGTCGGGAAGGCCCTGGACGGCGGCGAGGACCGTGCGCAGGTCGGCGCGGCGCTCGGCGGCGTCGTGGGCGCTCTCGGCGGCGCCGCGCAGGGCCGCGGCCTCCAGCGCGTCGTGCGCCCAGCCGCTCTCGCGCAGGGCGTTGAGGGCCGCGTTGTGGGCGATCCGGTAGAGCCAGGGGCGCAGATCGAGGTGGTTGTCGTTGCGGCGCAGCGCGGCGAAGGCGTTCATGAAGGCCTGCTGGACGGCGTCCTCCGCACGCGCCGGAGGCAGCAGCCGGCCGCAGTAGCGGACCAGCGGGCGCCGGTAGCGGTCGACGATGGCCTCGAAGGCGCGGTCGTTCCCCGCCCGCACGAGGTCCACCAGCCGGTCGTCCGTCTGACAGCGCAGTACGGATGACCCGGCGAGCCGTGCCGGCTCGATGAGCACGCGTGGCGTCATTGCCTCCCGACTTCCGTTCGTATGACCGTTCCAGACCGCTGGCGGCCCCCACAGCCGCCGCGACCCCTGCTCCAGGTGACTGTAAACGACGGTGGAGCGCCAATCCAGCGGGAACCGACGCACTTTCGTGACGAACGTGTGTTCCGTTCCGTCCGTCCTCAGCCGTAGATTGCGGCTCCGACGACTTCGCCATAGGAGCATTCCCATGCCACTCCAGGACAACAAGACTTCAGGCAGCCAGGCCCGCGACACCGCGCTCAACGGCGCGCTCCAGCAGATCGACAAGGAGTTCGGCCAGGGCACGATCATGCGGATGGGCGACGAGGGCGCCCGGGTCCAGGTGGGGGCGATCTCCTCGGGCGCGCTGTCGCTCGACATCGCGCTCGGCATCGGCGGCGTCCCGCGCGGGCGCATCGTCGAGGTCTTCGGCCCGGAGTCCTCGGGCAAGACCACGCTGATCTACCACGTCATCGCCGAGGCCCAGAAGGCCGGCGGAGTGTGCGCGTTCATCGACGCGGAGCACGCGATGGACCCGCTCTACGCGAAGGAGATCGGCGTCGACATCGACGAGCTGCTGGTCTCCCAGCCCGACCACGGCGAGCAGGCGCTGGAGGTCGCCGACATGCTCGTGCGCTCGGGCGCGCTGGACGTCGTGGCGGTGGACTCGGTCGCCGCGCTGACGCCGCGCGCCGAGCTGGAGGGCCAGATGGGCGACCAGACGGTCGGCCTGCAGGCGCGGATGATGTCCCAGGCGATGCGCAAGCTCGCGGGCAACCTCAACCGCACGCAGACGCTGTGCATCTTCACCAACCAGATCCGCGAGAAGGTCGGCGTGATGTTCGGCTCGCCGGAGACCCAGCCCGGCGGCCGCGCACTGAAGTTCTACGCCTCTCAGCGCCTGGACATCCGCCGGATCGAGACGCTCAAGGACGGCACCGAGGCCGTGGGCAACCGGGTCAAGGTCAAGGTGGTCAAGAACAAGGTGGCCGCGCCGTTCCGGATCGCCGAGTTCGACATCGAGTTCGGCAAGGGGATCTCCTCGGCCGGCTGCATCCTCGACCTCGGGCTGGAGCACGACCTGATCTCCAAGTCGGGCTCGTTCTTCTCCTACGGCAGCGAGCGGATCGGTCAGGGACGCAACAACGCCAAGGCCTACCTGGTGGAGAACCCCGAGGTCGCGCGCGAGATCGAGGACAAGATCTACGTCGCCCTGGGGATCGAACGCGACGCTCCGCCGCCGCTGGCTCCGGTCGAGGACACGCCCGAGGCCGACGCCGACGCGGGAGCCGAGGTCGAGAAGGCGGCGTAGGGCGCAGGCCGGGGGACTCGCCGTGGACCGAGTCGAGCAGGCGCTGGACCTGGCGTACCGCCATCTGGCCAAGCGCGACCGGACGGAGATGGAGATCCGCCGCCACCTCGCCGGGCGCGACGTGGGGGAGGGGACGATCGCCCAGGCCGTGGCCGAGCTTGAGCGCCAGGGCTACCTCGACGACGCCCGCTACGCCCGCCGCTTCGCCGAGGACCGCCGGACGCTGGACTCCTGGGGCGCCGAGCGCATCGAGCAGCGCCTGCTCGCAGTGGGCATCGCGCCGGAGCTCGTCGAGGCCGCCGTCTCCGAGCGGCCGGCCGGCGGCGAGCTCGACGCCGCGGTCGAGCTCCTGCGCCGCCGCTTCTCCGAGCCACCGGCCGACGACCGCGAGCGCAACCGGGCCCTCGGCCTCCTCGTCCGCCGCGGCTACGACCTCGAACTGGCGCATGACGCGATCAGGGCGCTGACGCGGGCGTAGAGCGAACCTGCGTTCGTTTGCGGGGGTGGGCGGTCGGTACTACGATCCGATGCCTGCATCCATCGCCCCCGTTTGGGGCGCAAAACACCAGCAAAAGACGCATTTCCGAGCTTGAACCTCCAGCGTTGAAGGCCTCACCGACAACCTTGACCGGGCCCGCGGGCCCGCCGGCGCCGACCGACCGCCGCTAGCCGACAACCTGGGCAGCGGCCGCGAGGCCGCTCGCGGTATCCAGCTCCGTTGCGCGGAGAGGAACTGCAATGGCAATCGTGATCGCGGCAGCGCTCCTGGCGGGCGGCCTGATCGTTGCCGCCCTCGTGTTCCGCCCTCGCCCGACCGCCGTCGCCACCGGAGCGGGAACGCCCGCCGTGCCGGCCCCGGCCACGGTTCCCGACGCGCCGCGCCCCAGCCGCGGCGACCTCGAGCACGAGCTCCTCGAGCGCCGCGCCGAGATCGCGCGCATCGAGGAGCGCGCGATCTCCAAGGAGGAGGCGATCGACGTCAAGCTGGCCGAGCTGGCCAAGCGCGACCGCAGCCTGCAGGACCGCGCCCGCGAGCTGGACCACCAGCGCGACATCCTCGAGCAGCGCAAGCGCGAGCACGTCCGCGAGCTCGAGCGGCTGGCCGGCCTGTCGGCGTCCCAGGCCAAGCAGATCCTCCTCAAGGAGGTCGAGGACATGGCGCGCCACGACGCCGCCCGCGTCGTCCGCCAGGTCGAGGAGGAGACCAAGCGCGAGGCCGACCGCCGCGCGCGCAACATCCTCTCCGTCTGCATGGGCCGCCTCGCCGCCAGGCACGCCGCGGAGACGACGGTGTCGGTGGTCCAGCTCGCCAGCGACGACATGAAGGGGCGGATCATCGGCCGCGAGGGCCGCAACATCCGCGCGCTGGAGGCCGTCACCGGCGTCGACTTCATCGTCGACGACACGCCGCACGCGGTCGTCCTGTCCGGGTTCGACGGCGTCCGGCGCGAGATCGCGCGCATGACCCTGGAGCGCCTCCTGGCCGACGGGCGCATCCACCCGGCCCGGATCGAGGACACCTACCTCCAGGCGAAGGCCGAGCTCGACGACCACCTCGACGAGCTGGGCGAGCAGGCGGTCCTGGAGGCGCGCGTCGACGGGCTGGACGGCGAGCTGGTGCACCTGCTGGGCCGGCTCCGGTTCCGCACGTCCTACGGCCAGAACGTGCTGGCCCACGTGGTCGAGTGCTCCCAGCTGGCCGCGATGATGGCGGGGGAGCTGGGCGCGTCCGTGCGCACCGCGCGCCGCGCCGCCCTGCTGCACGACATCGGCAAGGCCGTCTCGCACGAGGTCGAGGGACCGCACGCGCTGGTCGGAGGCGACCTGGCTCGCAAGCACGGGGAGCCGGAGGCCGTCGCGCACGCCATGGAGGCCCACCACAACGAGGTCGAGCCCCAGACGGTGGAGGCGGTGATCGTCCAGGCGGCCGACTCCCTCTCGGGCGCGCGCCCCGGAGCCCGCGGAGAATCTCTGGAGCACTACGTCAAGCGCCTGCGCGACCTCGAGGCGATCGCCGAGCGCCACGACGGCGTGGAGAAGGTCTACGCCATGCAGGCCGGCCGCGAGATCCGCGTCATGGTCGAGCCCGGCGCGCTGGACGACGACGGCGCGGTCCTGCTGTCCCACGACATCGCCCGCGAGATCGAGCACGAGCTCGAGTACCCGGGGCAGATCAAGGTCACCGTGGTCCGGGAGTCGCGGGCGACCGACTACGCTCGCTGACCGCCATGCCCGGCTACCACGTCACCACCTTCGGGTGCCAGATGAACGAGCACGACTCCGAGCGGATGAAGGGGATGCTCGAGTCCATCGGCTACGAGGAGCGCGGCGAGCGCGCCGAGGCCGACCTCATCCTGTTCAACACCTGCTCGATCCGCGAGAAGGCGGACGAGCGCTTCGTCGCGCACCTTCAGGAGGCGCGCGCGGTCAAGCGCCGGCGGCCCGAGACGGTCATCGGCGTGGGCGGCTGCTGGGCGCAGTCGGTCAAGGACGAGGTGTTCCGGCGCTTCCCCTTCGTCGACGTGGCCTTCGGGCCGGGCCAGGTGCACAAGCTGGCGGAGTTCCTGACCTCGGACTCGCTCACCGCCCAGGGCTACTTCGAGTTCGAGGGCTTCACGGGGCGGCTGCCGGAGAAGCGCGCCCGCGACTTCCAGGGCTGGCTGCAGATCTCGGTCGGCTGCCGGATGCGCTGCTCCTACTGCATCGTGCCGTCCACGCGGGGCCATGAGGTCTCACGCCCCGCGGTCGAGCTGCTGGCCGCGGTCGAGCGGATGGCCACCGAGGGCGTGCGCGAGGTCACGCTGCTGGGCCAGAACGTCAACTCCTACGGCCGGGACCTACCGGCGTCCGAGCGCGTGGCCTTCGCCGAGCTCCTGCGCGCGGTCGACGCGGTCGAGGGCATCGAGCGGATCCGCTACACCAGCCCGCATCCGCAGTACATCGGGCCGGACGTGGCCCGGGCCCACGCGGAGTGCGAGTCGGTCTGCGAGCACATTCACCTCCCGCTCCAGGCCGGGTCCTCGCGGGTGCTCAAGGCGATGCGCCGCACCTACACGCGCGAGCGGTTCCTGGACCGCGTGCGGATGATTCGCTCCCACGTCCCCGACGTCGCGCTGACCACCGACGTGATCGTGGGCTTCCCCGGCGAGTCCGAGTCGGAGTTCGCCGAGACGCTGGAGGTGGTGGACGAGGTGGGCTTCGACGGCGCCTTCACGTTCATCTACTCGCCGCGGCGAGGGACCGAGGCGTCGCAGCTGGGCGGCCGGATCGCGCACGACGTGGCCGTGGAGCGCATGGAGCGCCTGGTGGAGGTCGTCCAGCGCCGCGCGCGGGAACGCGCGCAGCGCTTCGTGGGCCGCACGCTGGAGGTGCTCGTCGAGGGCCCGTCGCGCACGGACCCGGCGCGCCTGCGCGGCCGTACCCGTCACAACAAGGTCGTGAACTTCTCCGGGAGCGCGAATCCGGGCGAATTCGTCGACGTGCGGGTCGAATCGGCCACCAGCCAGACGCTCTCAGGCGTGGCGGCGGACGAACGTTCGATTGCGGGCGGCCGCGCCCAGCCCGCATACTCCGTTCAGTAGCCAAGGAGGGCGGAAAGGCGGCCGGAGGACGATGGCCGCCTTTCTCTTTGCCCAAACCGGCCCGTCCACCCGCTGTGCGAACATGTGTTCGTGCGCTGGTCGAACCTGTTGGTGGACGCCGAGGAGGCCCAGACCCTCCCCGGCTACAAGGACCCCGCGGTGGTCCGCCGCTTCGACGCGCCCGAGGCCCTGGACACCCGTTTCTACGAGGTCCACGCGAAGTCCGCGCTGAACAAGGTCCCACCCCAGTCGCGGATGTTCTTCCGGTGGACGATCAACCCGTATCGAGGTTGCACTCATGCGTGCAATTTCTGTTTCGCTCGTCCCACGCACAGGTTCCTGGACTTCGACGCGGGGCGGGACTTCGAGAAGGAGATCGTGGTCAAGGTCAACCTTCCGGAGGTGCTGCGGGCGGAGCTGGCGCGGCCGTCGTGGGCGCACGAGCACGTGGCGCTGGGGACGAACACGGACCCGTACCAGTGGGTGGAGGGGCGCTACAAGCTCATGCCGGAGATCTGGCGCGCGCTGCTGGAGTCCGGGACGCCGTGCTCGCTGCTGACCAAGTCGCCGCTGATGCTGCGCGACATCGACCTGCTGGCGCAGCTGGCGCGCGAGGTCGGGTTCACCGCGAACGTGTCCGTACCCACGCTCGACGAGAAGGCGTGGCGGGCCACCGAGCCGCACACGCCCCATCCGCGCAAGCGCCTGGAGGCGCTGCGCGAGCTCTCCGCGGCCGGGATCCCGACCGGGGTGCTCATCGCGCCGCTGATGCCGGGGATCAACGACTCGCCCGAGCAGGTGGAGCGGATCCTCGAGCTGGCCACCGAGAACGGGGCCGGGTCGGTCTCCGGCATCACCCTGCACATGCGCGGCGAGGTGCGCGACGTCTTCATGGGGTGGCTGCGGGCGCAGCGCCCGGACCTCGTGGAGCGCTACGAGAAGCTCTACGCGCGCGGCGGCTACGCGCCGAAGGCCGAGCGCGAGCGCCATGCGAAGCTCGTCGGGGCGGCCCGGCGCAAGATCGGCGGCGCGCCCGCGGGACGCGGCCGGCGGATCTCACCGCCCCGGCCGCGCTCCGCGAGCGGCGGATCGCAGGCCACGAAGAACGGGCGCGCGGCGCCCCGGCAGGAGACCCTGTTTTAGGCGGCGCCTACCGGGCGACGCTGTGATGAAGACCATGCTCAGACGCACACGACAGAGCGCGGCCATGCGCCGGATGCTGGAGACCCGCAGCCACTCGTGGCAGCAGGCGGGCCTGGCGCTCCAGGTCAACGCCCGCGCCGCCCGCAAGGCCCGGCGCCAGGCCGCGGTCATGCTGCCCCTGCTCGCGGGCATCCTGCTGGCCTACCAGTACCGCCACCGGCTGTTCGGCCTGGACATGCCGATCCGCCTGATCACGGTGATCGCGCTCGTGGGCCTGGGCTGGACGCTGGCGCGTGACATCGGGCGCGCCACCGGGCCCGCGCTGTTCCGGCGCCTGGATCCGGGAACCGCCGGGACGGTCGGGTTCCTCATCCGCCTCGTGTTCATGGGCGTGACGCTGCTCGCCGCCCTGAACATCGCCGGCCTGCCTCCCCGCACCATCGCGGTCGGCGGTGCGTTCACCGCGGTCATCTTCGGTCTCGCGGCCCAGCAGACGCTGGGCAACCTGATCGCCGGCACCGTGCTGCTCAGCGCCCGGCCGTTCCGCGTGGGCGACCGTGTCCGGATGCAGGGCGGCGGCTTGGCCGGGACGGTGGAGGGCGTGGTGTCCTCGCTCGGCCTGCTCTATACGACCCTGGCCAGCGGCGAGGACTCGATCATGGTTCCCAACAGCGTCGTGCTGAGCTCCGCGGTCACGCCCCTGCGCGAGCCCGACTCGGTCGATCTGCGCGCCCGGCTGCGCGCCGACGTGCGTCCCAGCGACCTCCAGGGCCTGCTGGAGCGCAGCGTCACCGTGGACACGCGCGACGAGCCGCGCATCTTCCTCGAGGAGCTGGACGGCGACGAGGTGGTCGTCCGCGTCGCGGCCACGCCGAGGCACCCCCACGAGGGCCCCAGGCTCGCCGACGAGATCCTCGCGGCGGTGTCCGCCGTCACCCGCGGTGACGGCGCGATGCCCGGGGCCGCGAACGGCGCGTCGACTCGCGCCGGGGAGACTCCCGCCGGCCAGGCGGGCGATGGCGACCCGCAGTCGGGCGACAGCGCCTAGCGCTTGGAGCGGTGCGCTTCGCTGCCGGCGATGCTGGCCGCGACGTCGGTCCCGCCGAAGGCGTGGTTGAAGCGGGCCAGGGCGGCCGGGGCGATCTGGCCGGCCTTCGCCCAGGCGCGTGTGCCCAGGTCGGCGACGTCGATCTCGTGGCGGTCGCGCTCGATCGCTCGCACCACGGCGCGAGCCACGTCGCCCGGGCGTCGCGCGCGGGCGATCGCGGGCAGCTTCGCGCCGCTGTCGGCGAACATCCCGGCGTCGCTGATGGCGGTCGGGAATACGCACGACACGCCGACGCCGGTGTCCCGCAGGTCCTGACGCAGCCCCGACGAGA
Organism: Solirubrobacteraceae bacterium; assembly: GCA_033856025.1. Taxonomy (GTDB): domain Bacteria; phylum Actinomycetota; class Thermoleophilia; order Solirubrobacterales; family Solirubrobacteraceae; genus AC-38. The sequence goes on from JAWVFQ010000039.1 coordinate 9,617, forward strand.
ACCCGCGCAGCCCGAACTTCGTGGCCGAGTACAACCCGGAGTTCGCCGTCGCGACCTTGCCGGAGATGGAGGAGACGAACACCACGTGGCCGGCGCCGCGCGCCACCATGCCCTCGGCCAGCGTCCGCGCCAGGTGGATCGGGGCGCGCAGGTTGACGTCCAGGGCGCGGTCGATCTGCTCGGCCGTGTACTCCAGCACCGGCCCGTCCGCGGGCAGGCCCGCGTTGGCCACCAGCACGTCGACATCGCCCGCCTCCGCGGCCAGGCGCGCCACGTCGTCGCGGTCGGTCAGCTCGGCCACGATCGCGCGAGCGCCCAGCGAAGCGGCCAGCGGGTCCAGCACGTCCGCCCGGCGCCCCGACAGCACCAGCGTGGCGCCCCGATCGTGCAGCGCCCGCGCGATCGCCTGACCCAGGCCGCCGGTGGCGCCCGTGACCAGCGCCGCGCGCCCGTCGAGGTTCATCGCTGCAAGATACTCACGGGGTGGCCCATGGTCCCGACGTCATCGCGCTATTCGGCCCCACGGGAGTGGGGAAGACCGCCGTCGCCGTCGAGCTGGCCGAGCGGCTGCGCGAGCGCGGCGAGGACCCGGTGGCCGTGTCCGCGGACGCGCTGCAGGTCTACCGCGGCCTGGAGCGGCTGACCGCGGCCCCGATGGCGTCCGAGCTGGCGCGCCTGGAGCACCGCGCGGTCTCCTTCCTGCCGGTCGACGCGCGCTTCAGCGTGGGCGAGTACGCCGAGCTCGTCCACGCGGAGATCGACTCGCTGCTCGCCGCCGGCCGGCGCCCCATCGTGGTCGGGGGAACCGGCCTGTACCTGCGCGCCGCCCTGGCCGACCTCGACCTCAAGCCCCCGCCGCCGCCGGGGTCGCGCGAGCGCTGGGAGGCCGAGCTGGCGCTGCGCGGCGCGCCCGCCCTGCACGCCGAGCTGGCCCGGCGCGCCCCGTGGGCGGCCGACGCGATCGAGCCCCAGGACCGGCGGCGCATCGTGCGCTCGCTGGAGCTCCTGGATGCGGGGGCGCTGGAGCCCCCCGACCGGGAGAACCAGCTCTGGACGGCGGACACCCGCCATCCTACGCAGCTCGTGGGCCTGACCATGGAGCGCGAGACGCTCTACCGCCGGGTGGACGATCGCGTGGACGCGATGCTGGACGCGGGGGTGCGCGACGACGTCCGCGAGGCCCACGCCGCCGGGGCCTCGGAGACCGCCCGCCAGGCGGTCGGCTTCGAGGAGCTGCTGGGCGGCGACGTGGAGGCGATGAAGCGCCGCACGCGCAACCTGGTCAAGCGCCAGCTCACCTGGATGCGCAAGCTCGCGGGCGTCGAGGTGATCGACGTCACCGGCCGCGATGCCGCCGAGGTCGCCGCCGAGGTCGAGCCACTTACACTCCCGCGCCCGTGAAGTTCGAGAAGTGGCAGGCGCTGGGCAACGACTACCTCATCGTGGAGGCGGCCGACCTCCCCTGGGAGCTCACCCCCGCCCGCGTCCAGCGCCTCTGCGATCCGCACCGGGGGGTGGGCTCCGACGGCGTCCTGCTGCTGTCCGAGCCCGACGAAGCCGGCTACGTCGCGCGCCTGCGCATCTTCAACCCGGACGGCAGCGAGGCCGAGCTGTCGGGCAACGGAGCGCGCCAGGCCATCCTGTACCTGCGCCGGCACGGATGGACGGATTCCGACACGTTCTCCATCCAGACGGCGGCCGGTGAGATCCGTCCGACGATCACCGGGCCGGCCACCTGCCGCGTGGACATGGGCCGGGCCGCCCTGCGCGAGGCGGGCACGCTGCAAGCGGCCGGCCGCGAGTGGAGCTATCAGAGCGTCACGATCGGAAACCCGCAATGCGTCATCGCCGCCGACGACGTCGACGACCTCGACCTCCGCGTGGTCGGGGCGCCCATCGAGAACCACGAGCTCTTCCAGCCCGGCCGCACCAACGTCTCCTTCGTGCGCGAGGTCGAGCCCGGAGTGCTGCGCGCGCGGATCTTCGAGCGCGGCGTGGGGGAGACCCTGTCCTCGGGCACCGGCGCCGCGGGCGCCGCGGTCGCCTACGTGGCGCGCGGCGGGGACAGTCCCGTGACCGTGCGCCTGGACGGCGGGGAGCTCGAGGTGGAGGTGGGGGAGGATCTGCACGTGACCCTGACCGGCTGGGCCGTCCCGGTGTACCGGGGCGAGCTGGCCGCCGACTTCCTCGAGGAGCTGAATGAGACCGAGTGAGCGCCTGGAGCGCATTCCGCCGTACCTGTTCGCCGAGCTGGAGCGCAAGATCGCGGCCAAGCGCGAGCAGGGGATCGACGTCATCTCCCTGGGGATCGGCGATCCCGACCGCCCGACGCCCGCGCTGATCGTCGAGGCGATGCAGGAGGCGGTGACCGAGGCCGAGACCCACCGCTACCCGTCCAACCGCGGGCGCGCCGACTTCCGCGAGGCGGTCTCGGACTTCTACAACCGCCGCTTCGGCGTCGACCACGTGGATCCGGCCACCGAGGTCATCCCGGCCATCGGGGCCAAGGAGTGCATCTTCAACCTCAACCTGGCCTTCCTGAACCCCGGCGACGTGGCGCTCGCCGCGGACCCGGGCTACCCCGTCTACACCGGGGGCCCGCTGCTCACGGGCGGCGAGCCGGTGCTCATGCCGCTGCTGCCCGAGCGCGGCTTCACGCCCGACCTGGAGGCGATCGACGCCGACGCGCTCGAGCGCGCGCGGCTGATGTTCCTCAACTACCCCAACAACCCCACCGGCGCGACCGTTCCCGAGGGCTTCTTCGAGCGGGTCGTGGCGTTCGCGCGCGAGCACGACATCCTGGTCGTGCACGACAACGCCTACAGCGAGACGACCTACGACGGCTACGTGGCGCCTTCCTTCCTGGCCACGCCGGGCGCCAAGGAGGTGGGCGTGGAGGTCTTCTCGCTGTCCAAGGGCTACAACATGACCGGTTGGCGCTGCGCGGCGATGGTGGGCAACGCCGACGCGATCCAGGCCTACTGGCGGCTGAAGTCCAACGTGGACTCGGGCCTGTTCGAGGCGATCCAGCTGGCCGGCGTCACGGCGCTGTCGCCGGACACCGACTCCGAGGTGGCCTCGATGAACGAGCTCTACCGCCGCCGGCGCGACCTGGTCGTGGACGCCTTGCGACGGATCGGCGTCGACGTGCCCACGCCCAAGGCGACGATCTACGTGTGGGCGCCCGTCCCCGAGGGCTTCGAGTCCTCGGCGGCGTACTGCGAGCACGTGCTGGAGGAGGCCGCGGTCGTGGTCTCGCCCGGCGGCGCGTACGGGCCCAACGGCGAGGGCTTCTTCCGCATCTCGCTGACCACGCCCGACGAGCGTCTCCTGGAGGCCGTCGAGCGGCTGGGCGGCCTGCGACAGTAGGCGCATGTCGCCCCAGAACGTCGAGATCGTCCGCAGCATCTACGAGGCGGTCGCTCGACGCGACGTGCGAACGCCGTTCCGACACTACGCGGACGACATCGCCTGGGACCCGTCGCGGGCCGCCACCGCCGGCCTGGGTCTGAAGACCGTCTACCACGGGCACGAGGGCGTGCGCGACCACTGGCGCGAGGGGCTATCGGTCTTTCGCGAGATCAACCTCGACGTGCGGGACTTGGTCGACGCCGGCGACCAGGTGCTCGCCGTCGTGCGCGAGCATCACCTGGGGCGCGCCAGTGGGGCGCCGGTCGAGGCCATGCACTACGCCGTCTGGACGTTGGCCGGCGGAAAGGCGACGCGCATGCGGATCTTCGACGACCGCGACGAGGCGGAGGCCGCCGCGGGGCTGGCCGGCGACGGCGCCTAGCTCAGGCCAGCCGCCGGTCCAGCACCGTCTCCAGGCGCCGGTCGTCCCGGTGGCGGCCGGGCAGCGCGCGCTCGATCTCCAGGCGCAGCGTGCGGCCCCGGACGTCCAGGGTGGCGATCTGGTTGTCGAACCAGGGGCCGTCGCACACGCGCCAGCGGACGTCCGGGTCCTCGACGCCCGCGGCCCGGGCCAGCGCGTGGGCCAGCACCGCGGCGGGCCGTGACATGGCGGCGCGGATAGCGTGGCGCTCGTGGCCGTCCAGCGGGTTGCGTACGGGCGAGCAGACGGCCTGCCACACACGGCTGCGCACTCCCGCGCCGCGCGGGTAGGCCACGTCGGCCAGGTAGGCGTGGTGCACGTCGCCCGACAGGGCGACGATGGAGGCGGGCGGCGGGCTGCCGTGCTCCCCGGCGCCGATCTCGCGGGTCAGCGCCGCCAGCCGGTCGAAGGACTCGTCGAAGGCGGCCCAGTGCTCGAGGTCCAGGCCCTGGCGCACGCGCTCGCCGGCCCGCGCCGCCGGCCCACCCCAGGCGCCGTCGCAGACCGCCTCGTTCCAGGCCTCCAGGTGGTGCATGGCGGGCGTGAGCAGCCAGGGGAGCGTGGTGGCGAGCAGGAGGTGGTCGAAGTCGCCGCGGGCGTGCTGGGAGAGCCAGTCCCATTCGTGCTCGTCGAGCATCGAGCGGTGGTCCTCGTCCAGGACGCGCCCGCCGCGCGAGTCCATGACGATCAGCCGCGTGTCGCCGAAGTCGCGGCAGTAGCTCCAGCGCGTCCCGGCGGTCTCGCGGTCGGCGCGCAGGGCGAAGGCGCGCAGCTCTCGCGTGATGTCCTTGCCCTCGCGGGCCAGGCCGAACATCGCGTCGTCCTCGAGGTGGTCCGGGGAGAGGTTCCCCAGGTGCTGGTAGACCCAGTAGCTCATGATCGCGCCGGTGATGCGCGCGTCCCACCACGGCTTGCGGCGCATCTCGACCAGCCAGGCGTGGGACGTGTTCCAGTCGTCGTGGACGTCGTGGTCGTCCCAGACCATCGAGCTGGACACGGTGGACAGGAACCAGCGGATCGCCGGATCCGACCAGGACTCGCGATACAGGCTCGTGTACTCCTCGAAGTCGGCCACCTCGCCGCGCGGCGGGGTGTGGGCGCCGCGCCGGGCCTTGATCACCGCCTCGGTGCGCGGCGAGACCTCGTCGGCGTAGACCTGGTCGCCCAGCCAGAGCATCGCGTGCGGCCACTCGCCGGGGTCCTGCTCGCGCATGCGCTGGGTGAGCGCGTAGAGCGCGTCGATCTCGCGGCCTCGCGGGTCCTGGTCCTTGCGCAGCGTGTAGGGCTCGTGGTGGGGGACGGACACGCGGCAGGAGCCGAAGGCGAGGCGAACCGGCCCGCCCTCGCCCGGGAGCGTGCGGATCGCGCACTCGGGAAACACGTCGCCGGGCAGCGGCCACACCAGCTCGCCGTCGAGACGCACGGAATAGGGCGTCGTGGTGCCGGGCTCCAGCCCGCGGACGATGACCAGGGCGTAGTGGTGGCCCTCGACTGTGAACGTCCTGGCCGTGTGGTGGGCACCGCCGGCCGCATGGCCGGTGGTCACCTCCACCTCGGCGGGACCGTCCGTCTCCACCCACACCGTGGCCTCCGTCTCGGAGACGTAGCGCAGCGCGGGACCGAGCACGAGGTCGGGCATCGGGGGAGGCCGTACCCGGAAGCGGTCCTCCGTCCCCTACGATTTCCGTCGAGTGGAAGCCAGCCGAAACGGCCGCGCGCGCCAGCGCGCCATCTGCATCGCCGCCCTGCCGGAGGGCGACTCGCTGGACGAGCTGCGCGAGCTGCTGCTCACGTCGGGGGTCGCCACCGTGGGCGAGCTCGTCCAGCACCGCGAGCGCCCGCACCCCAACACGTACCTGGGCCCGGGCAAGGTCGACGAGCTCAAGGCGCTCGTGAAGCGCGCGGACGCCAACCTCGTCGCCTGCGACGACGAGCTCTCGGCGCGCCAGGAGCGCAACCTCGAGGAGGCCCTCGGCGTGCCGGTGATCGACCGGACCGCCGTGTTCCTCGACATCTTCGCCTCCCACGCGCACAGCGCCGAGGGCAAGCTCCAGGTGGAGCTGGCCCAGCTGGAGTACAACCTGGCCCGGATGCGGGGGCTGTGGACCCATCTGGAGCGCCTGGGCGCGGGGCGCATCGACGGCGGGATCGGGACCCGGGGCCCGGGCGAGACGCAGATCGAGACCGACCGCCGCCTGGCGCGCGACCGCATCACCGCGCTGCGCCGGCGCCTGGAGCGCGCGAGCGCGTCGCGCGAGGTAATGCGCGCCGAGCGCGAGCGCGCGGCGCTGCCGCAGGTGGCGCTGGCCGGCTACACCAATGCGGGCAAGAGCACGCTCCTGAACGCTCTCGCCGGGTCCGACGTGGAGGTCCGCGATCGCCTGTTCCACACGCTGGACCCCACGACGCGCACGACGCGGATCGGCGGGCGCACGTTCCTGGTCACCGACACCGTCGGGTTCATCCGCAAGCTGCCCCACCAGCTCGTCGACGCGTTCGGCGCCACCCTGGAGGAGACGCTGCAGGCCGACCTGATCGTCCACGTCGTCGACGCCTCGGCGCCCGAGGAGGAGCTGGTGGACATGATGCGCGCCGTGGACGACGTGCTCGAGGAGGTCGGGACGGGCGAGGTGCCGCGGCTGCTCGCGCTCAACAAGGCCGACCGGCTGGACCCCGAGCGCCGCCGCGAGCTGGGCTTCCGCCATCCGGAGGGCGTCCTGGTGTCGGCGCTGACCGGGGAGGGGCTGGACGCGCTGCGCGACCGCATCCAGGCCGAGTTCCGGCGCACCCTGCGCGACGTCGAGCTGCTGCTGCCCTACGACGAAGGGGGGCGCCTGGCCGAGCTGCACGAGCTGGCCGACGGCCTGGAGCGTGAGGACACCGCCGACGGCGTCCGCGTCACGGCCCGCCTGCCCGAGCCGGTGGCCGCCCGCTACGAGCGCTTCGCCGTGCGGGCGTGAGGCTGCCCGAGTCGGACGGCTTCGCCGGGCGACGCCCGTGAGGCTGCCGGTCCGACGGCTGGACGCGGCCGCCACGCTTCCCACCCGCGCGCACGAGGGGGATGCGGGGCTGGACCTCCATGCGGCGGAGCCCGCGCGAATCGCCGCGGGGGAGAGGGCATCGGTGGGCACGGGGATCGCGCTGGAGGTCCCGGCCGGCCACGCCGCGCTGGTCCTGCCGCGCTCCGGCCTCGCCGCCCGGCACGGGATCTCGCTGGTCAACGCCCCGGGCCTGATCGACGCCGGCTATCGCGGCGAGGTGCGCGTCCTGCTGCTCAACACCGGCGACGAGGCGTTCGAGGTCTCTCCCGGGGACCGCATCGCGCAGCTTCTCCTCGTCCCCTTCGCCGGCGCCGAGCCCGTCGAGGTGGCGGAGCTAGCCGCCAGCGAGCGCGGCGAGGGCGGCTTCGGCTCCTCGGGCCGCTAGTCCGCGCCGAGCGCGTCGACGGCGACGCGGGGCCCCAGGGCGTCCAGGCGCAGCGTGTGCCGGCCCCCGCGCGCGGCGCGCAGGACGGCGATGACGCGGCGATTGGCGGTCCGGCCGCGTAAGGAGACGGTGTGCGGGCGGCCGCCGTCGAGCGCGAGCCGGGCCCGGCCGCCGGCCGGGGAGCGCCGGCCCACCACGTACACCCGCCGGCCGGTGAAGCGGAAGGTCATCGTGGCGCCGGCGCGCAGCGACACCGTGAGGCTGCCGCGCCACGCCGCGCGCGCCGCGCGCCGGGCCCAGCCGCCGGCGAAGCGCGGGTTCACGGCCAGCCGGCGCCCACCGCGCACGCGGCGCAGGCGATCGTCGCGCGGCACGACCGTGCGGGCCTCGGTCCACGGTCCGGGGATCCCTCCCCGGCCCACGGCTCGGGCGCGGAAGCGGTACGCGCGGCCGTCCACGCCCCGGAAGCGCACGCGCGGCGCTCCCAGGCCGGTCCGAAGCGTCCGCCAGCGCCGGCCGACCCTGACCTGGAGCTCGTAGGCGTCCACCAGCGAGGCCGACGCGCTGTTGCGCACAGAGACCGACACCGGGAACGTCGACGATCGGCTGGCGTCGCTGGCCAGCCGCGGCGCGGCCAGGCCGACGCGCAGCCGGAAGCGCCAGGCGACGTACGGGGTGGCTCCCGCGCTCGCCTGGCTCGGGCAGGACGCCGTCTCCGGGGGTGCCGCCCCGTCCTTGGTCTGGGCCTCGGCGAAATAGGAGTACGCGCTCACGCGGCAGCCGTCCGGCGCCAGCGCGGCGCACCCGGCGGGACCGCCGCGCAGGTCCTCGCACGTCACGCGCCTGCCGCCGTCGCGACCCACGTCGATTCGCGAGCGGTAGTAGGACGAGAGCAGGTTGCCGTCGCCGTCGGGGTCGATCTCCTTGGCCCGGCCGTCGTTCAGCCAGCGCGTGGTCAGCAGGCGCGCCTCGGCGCCCGGGTCGCCCTTGACGTAGCGGTCCAGCCAGGCCGCGGTGTACCACGCCGCCATGTCCATCCCGCGCAGGGTGGCCGGGAACCCGGGGTTGGGGATGTAGGAGTACTCGAAGTGCGTGCCGCCGCGGGTGTTGACCTGCATGCTGTCCACGCCGGCCTTGGAGAACGCCGCGGACGCGAGGTTCTTGCCCCCGACGTCGGGCTCGGACTGGTAGGGCGTCGGAGTCAGCCCGTAGTCGTTCGACATGCCCAGCGCCGGCACCCGGGGCGGGATCGGGTCGGCCGGCCCGAAGGCGGAGTTGCCGCCCACGCTGAGGTTGTCGTAGGCCACGACCGCCTTGACGCGCGGGTCGTCGGCCGCGACGCGCGACACGCCGTACGCGCCCAGCGAGTGCCCGATGATGCCCACGCGCGTCGGGTCGACCATCCCGGACGCCGGGTTGTAGGCCGCGCTGAGGCCGGCGGCGACGCGCCGCGCCTGCTTGGGCGCGTGGTCCTGCTGGAGCTTCGTCCCGTCCGCCTTCTGAGCGGGGAACCGGGGTCGGTACGGGTTGGCCGGGCTGGACAGCATGAAGTCCAGCGCGTCGACCGTCCCGTCCACGAACTGGTCGGGCGCCTGGGTCTGGTAGTAGCCGGCGTCCGCGCCCTCGCCGCGGTTGTCCGAGCGCCCCTGGGTGATGACGTCGTAGGTCAGCACGACGTAGCCGCGCTTGGCCAGCGTGGTGGCGATGAAGCCGTAGAGCTCCTCGGGCGCCTGGACCGACCCGGTGGTCACGACGACGGCGGGGCGCACCGCGGGGCCGTAGCGCGTGTACCAGAGGTGCCCGGAGATGACGCCGCCGTTGCGCGCGACGAACGTGAGCGGCCGGCGGATCCCGAAGCCGTCGGACTCCCAGGAGTAGAAGCGCACGTCGCCCGCACAGCCGTCCTGATGGCTCGAGCACAGGTTGCCGGTCCAGTTGCGCTCGGGGTCCTTCACGCGGGTCATCTCCAGCGCGACGTCCTCCTGCGTCCCGCGCTCGCGCAGCATGGACTGGTACTCCGGCGTCCCCGACTCGTACTGGAAGCGCTCCCGGATCTTGGAGTAGTTGCGGCCCTCGGCGTCCGGCGAGAACGCGGCGGAGGCCGGCGCGGCGCCCGCGAGCACGGCGACGACGACCGCTGCGACGATTGGACCCCCCAGGCGCACGTTCGTCACGCTACCCCGCGGGCGCGCCCGCTACGCCGGTTAGGATCGTCCCCAACGGCGGTCCTGATCGATGTCCGAGTCCCCAGCACTCACCGGCGAGGCCGCCGAGATCGTCTTCGACGAGGCGACGAAGCGCTATCCCGGCCGCGCCGAGCCGGCGGTCGACGCACTCTCGATCACCATCCCCGCCGGGGAGATCTGCGTGCTGGTTGGCCCCTCCGGGGGCGGCAAGACGACCGCGATGAAGATGGTCAACCGCCTGATCGAGATCACGTCGGGCGACATCCGCCTGGACGAGCGCTCCGTGCGCTCGCTCGACCAGACTCAGCTGCGGCGCGGAATCGGCTACGTCATCCAGCAGATCGGCCTGTTCCCGCACATGACGGTGGCGGGGAACGTCGCCACGGTGCCGCGGCTGCTGGGGTGGGACCGCGGGCGCATCGAGGCGCGCACGCGCGAGCTGCTCGAGCTCGTCGGCCTGGATCCCGAGGGCGACCGCGGGCGCTACCCGGCGCAGCTGTCGGGCGGCCAGCGCCAGCGCGTCGGCCTGGCCCGCGCGCTGGCCGCGGACCCGCCCGTGATGCTGATGGACGAGCCGTTCGGCGCCATCGACCCGATCACCCGCGAGCGCCTCCAGGACGAGTTCCTGCGCCTGCACCGCGAGCTGCGCAAGACCGTCATCTTTGTCACCCACGACATCGACGAGGCGATCAAGATGGGCGACCGCATCGCGATCCTGGCCGAGGGCGGCCGGCTGGCCCAGTACGACACGCCGGACGAGATCCTGGCCCATCCCGGCTCGGACTTCGTGGCGCGCTTCGTGGGGGCCGACCGCGGCCTCAAGCGCCTGTCGCTGACCACGCTGCGCGACATCGAGCTCGAGCCGGTCAACGGGTCGGTCGAGCTCAGCGCGCCGCTTGACACCTCCCTGCGCGACGCCCTCTCGCTCATGCTCACGCACGCCGGGGAGTCGCTGGTGGCGACGGACGGGGAAGGGCGGCCGGTGGGCGCCGCGACCATCGAATCGGTCTCGCGGACGCTGGCGTCGTGAGCGGCGCGGTGCTCGCACAGTCGGGCCCCGTGATCCCGGAGTTCGGGGGCGGGGGAGACTGCGTGCGCCAGAACCGCACCTTCTGCTGGGGCTGGTTCTCCGACCACTGGGGCGACACGTTCCGCCCCGCCCTGATCCAGCACGTCGAGCTGACGCTGATCGCGGTGGCGATCGGGTTCGCCATCGCCCTGGTGGCGGCCCTGGTGGCGCATCGCCGCGGCTGGTTCGAGACGCCGTTCACGCTGTTCGCCGGCGTGCTCTACACGATCCCCAGCCTGGCCCTGTTCCAGCTGCTGGTGCCGATCACCGGGCTCACCGTGACGACGGCGGAGATCGCGCTGGTCTCCTACACGCTGCTGATCCTGTTTCGCAACATCCTCACCGGGCTGCGCGGCGTGCCGCCCGACGTGCGCGAGGCGGCGCGCGGGATGGGGCTCAGCGAGCGCCAGATCCTGTGGCGGGTCGAGCTGCCGCTGGCCACGCCGGCGATCGTGGCCGGGCTGCGGGTGGCCGTGGTCACCGTGATCTCGCTGGCCACGGTGGCGGCGTTCGTGGTGGACAAGGGCCTGGGCGGGCCGATCGTGGCCGCCATCGCCGCGCCGTTCAACACCGCCTTCCTCGCCGCCGGCGGGCTGGCCGTGGCGCTGGCGCTGACCTGCGACGCGCTGCTCGTGCTGGCGCAGCGCGCGTTCACTCCCTGGGCGCGGTCATGAGCGACTTCCCGCGCGCCTTCGACTTCATGGCGAACCACCTGTCGCTGCTGCTCGACAAGACGTGGGGGCACCTCGTCCTGTCCGCCGCGGCCGTGGCCGTCTCGCTGGTGATCGCGATCCCGATCGGCGCCTGGCTAGGGCACCTGCACCGCGGGTCCTTCCTGGCCATCAACGTGTCCAACGTGGGCCGCGCGCTGCCCTCCCTGGCCGTCATCGCGATCATGATGGGGCTGCTCGGGCTGGGGTTCGCCAACGTCATGGTGGCGCTGGTCATCCTGGCCGTGCCGCCCATGCTGACCAACGCCTACGTGGCCGTCGACGGGGTGGACCGCGACGCGGTGGAGGCGGCGCGGGGCATGGGCATGCGCCCCGGCGAGGTGTTCCGGCGCGTGGAGCTGCCGCTCTCGGTGCCGCTGATGTTCGCCGGCATCCGCACGGCGGTCGTCTACGTCATCGCGACGGCCACGCTGGCCGCGATCGCGGGGGGCGGTGGCCTGGGCGACGTGATCGTCAACCAGGCCTCCTACGGCCTGCCGGGCGTGCTGGCCGCGGCCATGTGGGTCGGCGCGCTGGCCCTGCTGGCGGACGTGGGCTTCGGCGCCCTGCAGCGCGCGGTGACGCCGCGCGGGGTCCGCGACGACTTCGACGAACACGACAACAAACCAGGAGGGGATGTGCACACCAGACCGATACGAGCCACGCTCGCCGTGCTCGTGGTGCTCGCCCTGGCGCTTGGCGCCACGGCGTGCGGCAGTGACAAGAAGGGCGGCGGTGGCAAGCCGGGCGCCGGCAAGCCGAAGATCACCATCGGCTCCAAGAGCTTCACGGAGGAGGCCGTGCTGGGCCAGCTGTACGGGCAGGCCCTGCGCGCCAAGGGCTACACCGTCGCGCTGAAGCCGAACATCGGCGAGACCGAGATCGCCGACAAGGCGCTGACCAGCGGGAAGATCGACATGTATCCCGAGTACACGGGCACGACGCTGTCCGTCGTGGCGGGTCAGGCGTCGGAGGCCCGCAGCGCGCAGGACGCCTACGCCAAGGCCAAGGCGTTCTACGAGAAGCGCGGGCAGACGCTGACCGCGCCGACGCCGTTCTTCGACTCCGACGGGGTCGCGGTGAAGAAGGACTTCGCCACGAAGAACGGGCTCAAGGCCATCGGCGACCTGGACAAGCTGGGGTCCAAGGTCTCGCTCGCGGGCGCGCCCGCGTTCGAGAGCCGCAACGACGGGCTCGTGGGGCTGCGCAAGTCCTACGGCCTGAAGGGCCTGAAGTTCGTCCCGCTGCAGATCGGCCTGCAGTACAAGGCGATCGACACGGGCAAGGTCAACGCGATCGAGGTGTTCACCACCGACGGCGCGCTGGCCAGCGGCAAGTACGCGGTCCTGGACGACCCGAAGAAGGTCTTCGGGTTCCAGAACGTCGCCATGGTGGTGCCCAAGAAGCTGCTGACCAAGCTCGGTCCGGGTTTCGAGCAGACGGTCAACGACGTCTCCTCGAAGCTGACCAACGAGGCGATGCAGCGGATGAACGCGGCCGTGGACATCGACAAGAACTCGCCGGCCGACGTGGCCCGCAAGTTCCTGGACGCCAACGGGCTGCTGAAGGGCTAGGGCCGGCGCAGCACGACGACGGTGCTGCCGACGTGCTCGTGCGTGGGCGCGACCTGCCTCGGTTCGAGGAGGTCGTAGCCCGCGTCACGGGCCTCGGCGGCCAGGGTCGCGGGGTCGAGAGGGTCGAGGCGGACGGTGTCGGGCGCGTCGTGGCGCGCGCCGTCGGGCGCGACGATCGTGCGGCGGCGCTCGATGACGGTCCCGCCGCCGGCGTCGCGGCGCACGGCGAGCGGCTGGCTGAAGTAGGCGTGGCCGGCGTGCTGGGCGGTGTCGGGGAGCGGCAGCCCGAGCGCGTCGTCGGAGTCGAAGGTGGGGAGGGGGCCGGTGATGGCGGCCGCCAGGCGCCCGCCGGCGCGCAGGTGCGCGTGGGCGGCGCGCAGGAAGCCGGCCCGGCCCTCGGGGCCGCCGAGGATCTGGAGCGTCTGCATCGGGACGATCACCAGCGCGAAGCGGTCGTCGAGCGCCAGCTCGCGGGCGTCGCCGGCCACGGTGCGGACGGTCAGGCCCGCCGCGCGTCGCTCCAGCTCGGCGAGGAGGACGGGGTCGATGTCGACAGCCACCACCTCATGGCCCTGGCGGGCCAGGTCCAGCGCGACGCGACCGGTCCCCGCCCCGACGTCGAGCACCGGGCCGCCGGCCTCCGCGGCGAGCGCGCGCCACACCGGCAGGTCGGCCGCGTACGCGCCGCACTCCACGTCGTGCCACACCACGACCGCCGGGGGGAGGGTCACGGCGGCGGCGCGAGGACCCGCAGTGCCCGGTGGCGGAGGCTCACGGTCGCCGGGAGCTCGGCGATCGGGTCGCCGTCGGCGTACATCGTGAAGGGGCGGTCGGCGCTGACCCGGACGGCGGCGCTGCGCACGACGTGCACGAACGGCGACTCGAGGTGCGTGCCGTCGAACAGCTTGGGGAGGTCCATCAGGGCGCGCCGCTTCGTGGCGCTTCCGCTCATGACGATGTCGAGCAGCCCGTCGTCCAGCTCGGCGTCCGGGGCGACGAACATCCCGCCGCCGTAGGCCTTCGAGTTGGCGCAGGCGACGCTGTAGCCCGAGAACTCCAGGCGCTCGCCGCGGTCGAGGTCCAGCGTGAAGCGCGCCGGCTTCCACGTGGCGAGCGCGCGCAGGGCGGCGTAGGCGTAGACCAGGTTGCCCTTGATGAGCTTCGTGTCGTTGGCGATCCGGTTGGCCACGGAGTCCAGCCCGAAGCTGGTGATCCCGATGAACGGGCGCCCGTCCACGTCGCCCACGTCGATCAGGCGCTCCCGCGCCGTGGCGAGCGTCGCGCAGGCCTCGATCGGGTCCGCCGGGATGCCCAGCACCCGCGCGAAGTCGTTGCCGCGCCCGCCGGGCAGAACGCCCAGCACGCCCTCGCCGCCGGCCAGCTGGCCCGCCACGCAGCCGACCAGCCCGTCCCCACCCAGCGTCACCGCCACCTCGCCGTCGCGGACGGCGGCGCCGGCCAGCTCGCAGGCGTGGGGCAGGTCGCGGGTGCTGGTCACGCGCACCGTGAAGCCGTGCCCGCGCAGCGCGGCCTCGACCGCCGGCAGCAACTCGGCGGCGCGGCCGCCGCCGGCGTTGGGGTTGACGATGAGCGAGAGGGCGCGCGGCATGGCGCGCAGAGGCTACTTGCGAGCCCAGCCGCGCTCGCACATGAACTCGGCGACCTCGTCGGGCCGATCGGTGACGACGTAGGCGTCGATCACCGCCCCGTCCGTGTTGATTGTGATCGAGAGGCCCGACTTGACCGTGCGGACCTTGGAGATGGGCGCGACCGGCCGGCCGGACCCCATCCGGGGCTTCACGCGCCCCGTGGCCACCCGGTGCACCGCCTCGTGCGCCGCCAGCGCGTCGAGCAGGCGCCGGTAGCCCTTGCGCGACGAGTGCTTGTGATGGGTATGGCGGCGCACCGCTAGCTCCGCAGGACGAGCTCGGCCAGCGTCGCGGCGACGGCGACCGGCGCGGGCTGCTTCGCCGCCTCGGCCGCCGCGCGGTCGGTGGCGCCGGTGAGGACGATGGCGGCGTCCAGGCCGGCCGCGTCGGCGCCCGCCAGGTCGGCGTCCAGGCGGTCGCCCACCACCAGCGTGCGCTCGGGCACGGCGCCCATCCGGTCCAGCGCCGCCTCGAACAGGGCGGCCTCCGGCTTTCCCACGTTGATCGCGGTGGCCCCCGAGGCGGTCTCCACCGCCGCCGCGATGGCGCCCGTCCCCGGCCACGGGCCGTCGGGCATGGGGAAGGACGGATCGCGCCCGGCCGTCACGAACCCGGCGCCGCGCGCCAGCGCCTGCACCGCGTCGCGCAGCTCGGCGTAGTCGAAGTCGTCGTGCCCGGCCGTGACCACCAGATCGGCGCGCGTGGACAGGTCGGTGTCGTTGACGATGCGCAGCCCGGCGTCCTCGACGTGGCGCCAGATCGCGGCCGAGCCGATCACGAACGCGGTCGCGGCCCGGTCGCGGCGCCCGGCCAGCCAGTGCTGGAGCGCGCCGCCCACCGTCACGACCTCCTCCAGCGAGGCCTGGAACCCGAGCCGCCACAGCTTGCGCACGAACTCCTCGCCCGCGTGGCGCGCGTCGTTGGTGACGAAGGCCAGGCCGCGGCCCTCCTCGCGCAGCGCCGCGACGGCCTCCACGGCGCGCTCGGTCGGCTCGTCGCCCACCCACACGCACCCGTCCAGGTCGAGCAGGACATGGTCGTAGCGGCGCAGCAGGGGCGAGAGCGGCATGCGCCCGATTATCCTTCGCCGCCGTGCGCGGCCCGATCGCCCTGTTCGCCTCTGTCTGCCTGCTCGCCGGCCTGCCGGCCTGCGGGAAGGACGGCGCCAAGTCGCCCGGCCGCCCGGCCAAGGCGCCGACGACCGCCACCCAGCCGCGCGCCACGACATCCACGGCGCCCGCGCCCGCCCAGCCCCCGCGGTGCGCCCGCGTCTCGGCGCCGCCGTCGCGGCCCGCGCCGCACTACCCCAAGCCCAAGCTCAAGCTCGACCCCAAGCGCAGCTGGAGCGCCGTCGTGGACACCACCTGCGGCAGGTTCACCATCGCCCTGGACGTCAAGGACTCCCCGAAGACCAGCGCCTCGTTCGTCTACCTGTCGCGCCGCGGCTTCTTCGACCGCACGCTGTTCTTCCGCGTCGTCCCCGGCTTCATCATCCAGGCCGGGGACCCCACGAACACCACCGAGGGCGACCCCGGCTACACGGTGGTCGAGCCGCCTCCGCCCGACACCCGCTACACGCACGGCGTGGTGGCGATGGGCAAGACCGAGATCGAGGATCCCGGCACGGCGGGCAGCCAGTTCTACGTGGTCACCGGCGAGGACGCGCAGCTGCCGCCCGACTACGCCCTGCTGGGGAAGGTGCGCGCCGGTCAGGACGTCGTCGATCTCATCGGGGCGCTGCCCACCGACCAGGGCAACCCGGACCCGGTGCTGCGCGAGCGCCCCGTCCAGCCCGTGGTGATCCGCTCCGTGCGGATCGTGTCGCGCCAGCGCTGACGCCTACTCGCGGGCCGCGGCCGCGCGCTCGCGCGCCGTTCGCTGGCGCCTGCGGCCGACGAGCGCCAGGACGCCCAGCGCCGCGATGACGACCAGGAAGCCCAGCAGGGCCCCGCCGGCCAGGCCGACGCCGCCGAAGGGCAGGGACACCAGCTCGACGATCCCCAGCCCGAGGGCGAGGAGGAGCACGACGATGCCCAGCGCCAGGGCGATCCCGCGCACGCGGGCCACCGTGCCCGCGCTCTCGGGCGGGGCGATCAGGCCCATGAAGCGCAGCGCCAGCAGCTGGCGCCCGCTCGGCGCGTCCTGTCCCAGCCGCTCCACCGCCTCCTTGAGGTCGCCGGCGCGGCGCTCGGCCAGCGCCAGCGAGGCGTCGGCCATGCGGCGCAGCTGCATGCGCTCCTGGGGGCGCGCGGCCGCCATCGCGCGCTGGAAGTGGGCGCGCGCGGCCTTGGCGTCGTAGCGGTCGGCCGCGCGGGCGCCGAGGATGGCCTGGGCGGCCGCCCGGTGGCGCGTCTCGCGCTCGAGCTCCTCGTCGGAGCGCGACTCCAGCTGCTGCATCGCGGCCAGCCCGCCGCGCTGCTGGATCTGGATCTGGCGCTGCTTGGGCGGCATGGGCGGCAGTGTACGCGGATATGCTCGCGCGGCCATGGGCCTCGCCGACCACGTCCGCCGCACGAACCGAGCCATGATCGCCTTCGACCTGGCGCTCGGCACGGGGGCGCTGCTGGCTCCGCGGGCGACGCTGCGCGTGCTCGGCCACGACGAGCCCGGAGCCGACGCCGAGCGCCTGTTTCAGCGCTGCGGGCCGATCTGGCTGACGTTCGCCGCGGCCCACGCCACCGCGGCGGTGCGCGACCGCCCCGAGGACTGGTGGGCGCTGGCCTGGCTGCGGGCCACCGAGCTGTTCACCGACATCGTGTGGTCTCGCTCGGCGTCCTTCTCGCGACCGGGCGCGCGGGAGGCGATGATCGGCGCGGGGATCGGCAACCTCGGTCTGGTGGCCGGTTTCGCGGCGCTGGCCCGGGGCGTTCGGTGAGCCCCCTGGACCACGGGGAGGCGCTGGAGGCCTACGTGGCCGACCACACCACGCCGCCCGCGCCGCACCTGGAGGAGCTCGAGCGCGAGACGCGCGCCGAGCTGGAGTCGCCGGGCATGCTCACGGGGCGCGTCGAGGGCCGGCTGCTGGAGACGCTGGTGCACGCGATCCAGCCCCGCCTGGTGCTCGAGCTGGGGACCTACAGCGGGTACTCCGCGCTGTCCATGGCGGCGGCCCTCCCCGAGGGCGGGCGGATCGTGAGCTGCGAGCTCTCCGCCGAGCGCGCCGACTTCGCGCAGCGCCACATCGACGCCTCGCCGTACGCCGACCGGATCGAGATCCGCCGCGGGCCGGCGCTGGACACGGTGGCCACGCTCGACGGCCCGTTCGACCTCGTGTTCATCGACGCGGACAAGGAGGGCTACGTCGGCTACTACGACGCCGTCGTGCCCAAGCTCGCGCCGCACGGACTGATCGTGGCCGACAACACACTGTGGAGCGGGCGGGTCGCCGACCCGTCCGACGACGGCGACACGACACGCGCCGTGCGCGAGTTCAACGACCACGTGCGCGACGATCCCCGCACGGTCTGCGTGATGCTGACCGTCCGCGACGGGATCACCCTGATCCGCCTGGCCTGACCCCACCGGGGGGACATAACATCCCGGCCAATGAAGCGGGGACGCAAGATCGCTCTCCTGGGGGCCGCCGGCATCGCCGCGTCGGCGGCGTGGTGGCGGCGCAACCCGTCCGCCTGTCCGTACAACCAGCGCTTCTGGGTCCAGGCGCCGCATCCGTTCATCACGCGCGAGCGCCTGCGCGAGACGCTCGCGCCGCTGCCGGGCGAGCGGCTCCTGGAGGTCGGCCCGGGCACGGGCTACTACGCGCTGCCGGTGGCGCAGTGGCTGGCGCCGGACGGGACGCTGGAGATCTTCGACCTCCAGCAGGACTTCCTGGACCACACGATGCGCCGAGCGGAGGAGGCGGGGCTGTCGAACCTGCTGCCGGCGCAGGGCGACGCGCAGTCGCTGCCCTACGAGGACGACCGCTTCGACGGCGCGTACCTGGCCACGGTGCTCGGCGAGATCCCGGATCCCGGAGCCGCTCTGAGCGAGCTGGCGCGGGTCGTGCGCCCGGGCGGGCGGATCGCGGTCGGCGAGCTGTTCGGCGACCCACACATGGTCACGGAGCGCGCGCTGCGCGCCCACGCGTCCACCGCCGGCCTGGCCTTCGAGCGCCGGTTCGGGCCGCCATGGGGCTTCTTCGCGCGGCTGCGGGTGCCCGACGCGCCGGCTAGCGGCCCATCGTCCGCCTGAGCAGCCAGCCGCACACCGCGGTCAGCAGCCCGACGAGCAGGACGAGCCCGAAGCTCACGGCGCCGGCGACCGAGAGCACCAGCAGCACCACGGTCGCCACCGCGCCCGCCCCGGTGGCCAGGACGAGCCGGTAGGCCCGTCCCTCACGCTGCGAGCGCGTCATCCGCCGTCCGGAGCCCGGAGTCAGGTCGTTCATGGGGCGCGCACGTTAGCTCACACGCCCGACGCGCTTTACGCCAGGGGACATAAGGCACATTATCGGACGTTCCTGAAGCGTTGAGTCTCAGGCACGACCGAGCCGCGTAGGCTCCCCCCATGGCGGTCCACGCGCTGCTGGCCGCGGTACAGCTCTCTCCGGTGGAGCAGGACCATCTGCTCCAGGCGCGCCAGATGCAGGCGATGTCGTTCGCCGTGCACATACCGCTGACGTGCTTCGGAATCGCGTTTCCCAGCCTGGTGGTGTTCTGCGAGTGGCTGCACCACCGCACGGGCGATCCCGTCTACCGCCAGGTGGCGCGGCGCTGGTCGAAGGTGATGGCCGCGCTGTTCGCCGCCGGCGTGGTCACCGGCACGATCCTCTCGTTCGAGATGGGCCTGCTGTGGCCCGCGTTCATGGCGGCGTACGGCGAGGTGTTCGGCCTGGGCTTCGCGCTGGAGGGGTTCTCGTTCTTCCTCGAGGCGATCTTCATCGGCGTCTACCTCTACGGCTGGGACCGTCTCTCTCCGCGCGCCCACCTGCTCAGCGGGATCCCGGTCATCGTCGCCGGGATGACGGGCTCGCTGTTCGTGATCTCGGTCAACGCGTGGATGAACCATCCCGGCGGGTTCACCGAGCGCCACGGGACCGTCACCGACGTGCGACCCGTGAGCGCGCTGTTCGGCAACGCCCACCTGTGGCCCGAGCTGCTGCACATGTACCTCGCCGCCTACATCGTCGTCGGCTTCCTCGTCGCCGCCGTGTACGCGTTCGCCCGGCTGCGCGGCGATCGCGGGCGCTACAACCGAGTCGCCCTGCTCATCCCGCTCACCGTGGCGTGCCTGGCCGCGCCGGTGCAGCTCGTGGCCGGCGACTGGCTGGCCCGCCGGGTCGCCCGCGACCAGCCGATCAAGCTCGCCGCGCTCGAGGGCCTGGGCAAGACCGAGCGCCGCGCGCCCGTCCACATCGCCGGCTGGTACACCGACGGCGAGGTCCGCTACGGGCTGGCGCTCCCGCGGCTGCTGTCGCTGCTGGCCTACCACGACCCCGACGCCGAGGTCCGCGGCCTGAACACGGTCCCGCGCGCGGACCAGCCGCCGGTGAACGTGGTGCGGATCTCCTTCCAGGCCATGGTCGGGATCGGGACGTTCCTCGCGCTGCTGGCTCTTCTGCACCTGTCCGCGATGGCGCGCCGCCGCGGCCCGCCCGCCGGTCCCTGGTTCCTGCGCGCCGTCATCGCGGCCGGCCCCCTCTCCGTGGTCGCGCTGGTCGCCGGGTGGGTGGTCACGGAGGTCGGCCGCCAGCCCTGGGTCGTCTACGGGTTCATGCGCACCGAGGACGCCGTCACGGGTGCCGGCGGGATCCTCGTCGGCTACGGCACCCTGGCCGCCGTCTACGCGGGACTGGTCGCCGCGGTGATCTGGATCCTGCGCCGCCTCGCCGCCACGCCCCTGGACGCCGCCTCCCCCGAGGAGGGATCGCTCGTTGCTCGATGAGCTGCCCATCGGGTTCATGCTGCTCGGCCTGACCGCCTACGCCGTGCTGGGCGGCGCGGACTTCGGCGCCGGGATCTGGCAGCTGCTGGCCCCCGGGCGCCCCGACGTCCGCGACCACGCGCACAGCGCCATGGCGCCGGTCTGGGAGGCCAACCACGTGTGGCTGATCTTCGTGCTGGTGATCTTCTGGACGGCGTACCCGGTGGCGTTCGGCAGCGTTATGTCAACCCTCTCCGCTCCCCTGTTCGCCGCCGCGGTCGGGATCATCCTGCGCGGCATGGCCTACGCGATGCGATCGGGCGCCCGCACGGGGCGCGAGCTGCGCCGCGTCGATCTGCTGTTCGCGACCTCGTCCGTCCTCACGCCGTTCGCGCTCGGCGTCACGGTCGGCGCGATCGCGTCGGGCCGCGTGCCCGTGGGCAACGCGAAGGGCGGCCTGTGGGACTCCTGGGCCCACACGACCCCGCTGTTCGCCGGAGCGCTGGCGGTGGCGGTGAGCGCGTACCTGGCCGCCGTCTACCTGGCCGCGGACGCGACCCGCGGCGGAGACAGGGACATGGCCGAGGCGTTCCGCGCGCGGGCGCTGGTCGCGGGCGTCGTGGCGGGGGCGCTGGCCCTGGTTGGCCTGCCCATCGTGCACGCCGACGCGCGCCACCTGTGGGACGGGCTGACCTCGGGCGCCGCGCTGGGAGCGGTACTCGCGTCCGGCGTCGCCGGGACCGCCACCCTGGCCCTGCTGGCCGCCCGGCGCTACGAGCCCGCGCGCTACGCCGGCGCCGCGGCGGTCGCGTGCGTCGTGCTGGGCTGGGTTCTCGCCCAGGAGCCCTACCTGCTCCCAGGCCTGTCCGTCCACGAGGCGGCCGCGGACCGCGCGACGCTGGTGGCGATCGTGGTCGGAGTCGCGATCGGGATGACGATCCTGCTGCCCAGCCTCGCCCTGCTGTTCCGCCTCGTGCTCAGCGGGACCTTCGAGACGGACCCCGAGCCGGCGCCCCCGCCCGGACCCGGCCGCCCGCCGCCCGGGCGCGGGCGCCTCGTCGTGCCGGCCGGTCTGGCGGCGGTGGGCGTTCCCCTGGCCGTCCTGGGCGAGCGGGCCGGCGCCTACGCCGGCTTCACGCTGCTGGTGGCCGCCATCGCCACCGGGGCGGTCACGCTCCTCGGCCCGGCGCTGCGAGACGACGGATGACCAACGAGGAGGCGCACGCCTACGCGCGCGAGAAGGGCGTGTCGCGGCCGCTGTACGCGGTGGTGCGCGGACTGGTCGTGCCGTTCATGCGCGTGTGGTTTCGCCTGCGGATCGACGGAGCCGAGCACGTCCCCGCCGAGGGCGCCGCGATCGTCGCCCCCAACCACAAGTCCTTCTGGGACTCGTTCTTCATCGCCGCAGCGACCCGGCGCCATCTGCGGTTCATGGGCAAGAGCGAGCTGTTCGAGGGGCGCCTCGGACGCACGCTGATCCGGCTCGGCGCCTTCCCGGTCCGCCGCGGCTCGGCCGACCAGGACGCGCTGGAGACGGCGCGCGAGATCCTGCGCCAGGGCGGGCTGCTGGCGCTCTTTCCGGAGGGGACGCGCGTCCGCGACCCCGAGCAGCTCGGCTCGCCGCGCCGGGGGGCGGGACGGCTGGCGCTGGAGACCGGCGCGCCCCTGGTCCCGGCCGCGATCACCGGGACCGACCACCTCTTCCTCGGGCCGCTGCCCAAGCCCAAGCGCGTGCAGATCGCGTTCGCGGCGGCGATCCCGGCCGCCGACCTCCCGGCGACCCCCGAGGCGGCCGGCGAGCTCGTCGAGGGGCGCGTGTGGCCCGAGGTGGAGCGCGAGTTCCGCGGCCTGCGCGCGCGCCCGGGGCTCATCGCCGCGGGCCTGGCCGCCGCCGGCCTGGCGGGCGGCGTGGCCTACCGGCGGCGACGCCGGCGCTGAGCGCCGTCGCTAGCGGTTCTCGCGACGGATCACGACGCGCAGGCCCGACCAGGTGTCGTCGATCGCGGCGACCTTGTTGTCCACCATGCCCAGCGGCAGGACGACGTCGCGCACCACGTCCTCGGTCATGTCGGTCTCCACGCCCGACGCGCGCTTCGGCCACGCGACCCACACTGCGCCGTCGGGCGCGATCGCGTCGCGCAGCCCGCCGATCGCCGCCTCCAGCGCCGCGCGCTCCTTCGTGAAGAAGACGATGACGTCCAGCCCGGCCGCCACGGCCCCGCACACCTCGACCCCGTCCGGCAGCGGCTCGACCAGCGCCCGGAACCCGCCCGGCGCCCCGACGAACGCCGCGCGCGAGCCCGCCTTGATCCCCAGCTTCTTGGGGAGTGGAGTGCCGGAGTAGCCGCTCTTCGGCTTCGCGCCCTCGCTCGTCACCGGCGCCGACCCTACCTCCGCCCGGGGCGGGATGATGTGGCGATGCGGCGCTGGCTCCTGGTTTGTGCGGTCACCGTCGCGGCGTTGGTCGGCGGCGTCCTTGGCTACGCCTACTCGGGATGCTGGGAAGGCGCGACCTGCTCGTGGTGGGGGCCGGTGTCGGGAGGCGTGGCCTCGGTGGCCGCTGGTGCGCTGCTGATCGGGGCCGCGATCGCCTTCTTGTGGTTGACCGGAACGGCCATCGACGCCGTGGCCGCCGTCGTTCGGCGCCGAAGGCGCGAGTAGCCGCTGGGCGTCATCCGCCCGCCACCTCGGCGATCGCCTTCGACAGCCGCCCGCCCCGCCAGGCCAGGGGCGATTGGCCCGACTCCTCGACCAGGAGGCGGGCTCGCGGCAGCTCGGACGCCCAGCGCTGTGCTGCGGCCAGCGGGTGGCCGGGGTCGGCCTCGTCGCGGCTTCCCACCACGGCGGTGGGGACGGCGGCGAGGGCACCGAGGTCGGCCCAGGACTCGAAGGGGCGCGACCGCGGCACCTGCTCCAGCGCGTCGGCCACCGCCTCGGGATGCTCGTGGGCGGACAGGCGCTGGTGGATCACCTTGAGGACGGTCTCACGCCAGGCCTCCGGCACCCCGGGATCCCCGTACGCCGCCACGAAGCCTTCGACACCGCCGGAGCGCAGCCCGGCCGCCAGGGCGTCCCAGCGCGCCAGCGACTCGGGGTCCTCGGCCGCCTCGGGGTCGAACGCCGGGGTGATCAGCACGGCACCCGCGACCCGCTCCGGCGCCCCCGCCGCGAACCGCGCGATCGTGTGGGCGCCCATCGAGGCTCCGGCCAGGACCGCCCGCGACACGCCCATGTCGTCGAGCACCGCGCCCAGGTCGTCCGCCAGCGTGCCGTACTCGTAGCGCGGCGCCGGCGTCGAGCGCCCGTGCCCGCGGGCGTCGTAGGCCACGACGCGGTGACCGGAGCGCTCCAGCGCCCGCGAGCCCATCACGACGTAGCGCCGGGTGGCGGTCAGGCCGTGCAGGAGGACGACCGGGATCCCCTCCCCCACGTCCTGGACCGCCAGGGCGGCGCTCCCGTCCGGGCCGCTGGGAACGACCTTCTCCATCGGCTGCGTACCCTACGGGCATGGTCATCGACGTCGACGAGGCGAGCTTCCAGGCCGAGGTCGTCGACCGCAGCGCCCAGGTGCCGGTCGTCGTGGACTTCTGGGCCGAGTGGTGCGGTCCCTGCCGCCAGCTCACCCCCGCGCTGGAGCAGGCGGCCAACGCCCGCGAGGGCAAGGTCGTCCTGGCCAAGCTGGACACCGACGCGAACCCGACCCTGGCTCAGTCGTTCGGGATCCAGGGCATTCCCGCCGTCAAGGCGTTCAAGGACGGCCAGGTCGTCAAGGAGTTCGTCGGGGCGCAGCCGCCGCCGGCGGTCGAGCGCTTCTTCGACGAGCTGGTCCCCAGCGAGGCCGACGCGCTGGTGGTCGAGGGCGACGAGGACTCCCTGCGCCGGGCGCTGGAGCTCCAGCCCCAGCGCATGGACGCCAAGGTCGCGCTGGCCCGCCATCTCCTGGCCCGGGGCGACACCGAGGGCGCTCGCGAGCTGCTCGACGACGTGGCGGGCGACTTCGCCGGCGAGGGACTGGCCGCGCGGCTGCGCCTGGAGGCCGATCCCGAGCTGGGCCCGAAGCTGGCCGACGCGTTCGCCGCGTTGGACTCCGGCGACACCGAGCGCGCGCTCGACCTCCTGCTCGACGCCCTGGCCTCGGCGGACGGCGAGGGCCGCGACGACGTGCGCCGCGTCGTCGTCGGCGTCCTGGACGAGCTCGGCGTCGAGCATCCGACGGCGCGCGAGTACCGCCGCCGCCTCGCCGCGGCGCTCTACTGAGGGGCGGCGGCCGCCGTGGCCGCGTGCTCGAGCAGGAGCGCGGCGGTGCGCTCCGGGCGCTCCCACCAGAACGTGTGGCCGACGCCGTCGTAGATCTCCAGGCGGGCGTCCGGGACCAGCCCGGCGATCATGCGCCCGTTCTGCACGGGGAGCATCC
>JAWVFQ010000040.1:0-77215 GCA_033856025.1 Solirubrobacteraceae bacterium
TGGCGCGCCTGATGGCCCAGGTCGCCCGGCGGATCGACGGCTAGTCGATCACCCGCCCGACCGTGACGCTGCGGACGCGGCCGGTCGCGGTGTTGATCAGGAACGCCGTGACGATCTCGCCCGCCAGCTCCTTGCCCACGACGCACGTGCGCGCGCCCGAATTCGTGGTGCACTTCTCGCCGCTCACCTTGGCCTTGAGGTAGGCCTCGGTCGAGCCCACGCCGACGCCGGACGTGGTGCGCGCGGAGCGCCCCCGGGTGAAGTAGTTGAAGATCGCTCCGTTGGAGCGGAAGGCCGAGACGTAGACCTCGCCCCAGCGGTACTCGTCGTAGGCGCCGAAGATCTCGTTGGTCTGGGTGCGCACGGCGCTGGGCGGCCCGATCCGGGCCCGGAGCTGCTTGACGGTCATGTTCAGGTTGCCGCCGAGCATGCCCTTCTGGACGACGATGCTGGCGCCGGAGGCCGCCGGAAGCGCCAGTGAGGCGGCCGCGGCGAGGAGGAGGTATCTGAGGATTCGCATGGACGGGAGCCTGTCAGACTCCCCGGCGTGTCGAGCGCCGAGGCCAAGAACTTCGAGGCGATCGTCAAGGCGAAGGAGGCCCACAACCGCTCCTGCCCCTTTCCGCCGCACACGGTGAAGATGAACCCGTTCGAGATCGAGCGGATGGCCTGGGAGGAGGGCGACACGATCGCCGGCCTGGTCCTGGAGGGCGACGGCGCGATCGGGACCGGCGCCTTCCGCCTGGTGTGCGACGGGATGGAGCCGCCCGAGCTCGACATCGAGGAGGAGGCCGTCATCGAGGCGCCGGCCGAGCCGATGGTCGTGCCGGTGGGCCCCCCGCGCGAGGGCGAGCCGACCGCCTCCCGTGGCTGACGCGCACGCGGTCGACGCGGTCGTCGTCGGCGCGGGCCCGGCCGGCGAGGTGGCGGCGGGACGGCTCGGGCAGGCGGGCCTGGAGGTCGTGCTCGTCGAGCGCGAGCTGGTGGGCGGCGAGTGCTCCTACTACGCGTGCATGCCCTCCAAGGCGCTGCTGCGCCCGGGGGCGCTGGCCGACGAGGTGCGCCGCGTGCCCGGCGTGGAGCTGTCCGATCCGCCGCTGGACGTCGAGCGGGTGCTCAGGCGCCGTGACGAGGTGATCCACGAGCTCGACGACTCGGCGCAGCTGCCCTGGCTGAAGGAGCGCGGGGTGCGGGTGGTGCGCGGCCAGGCGCGGCTGGAGGGCGAACGGCGGGTGCGCGTGGGCGATGAGGTCTTCGAGGCGCGCCGCGCGGTGGTGCTGGCCACCGGGTCGGGCCCGGTCCTGCCACCGATCCCCGGCCTGGCCGAGGCGGCGCCCTGGACGAACCGCGAGGTCACGACGGCCCGCCGCGCGCCGGGCCGGCTCCTGGTGCTGGGCGGCGGCGTGGTGGGCGTGGAGATGGCCCAGGCCTGGGCGTCGCTCGGGACGTCGGTGGCGCTCGTCGAGGCCGAGGCGCGGCTGATCGGCCGCGAGGAGGACTTCGCGGCCGAGCACGTGGCCGAGGGCCTGCGCAGCGCAGGGGTCGAGCTGCACCTGGGCACCAAGGCCGTGTCGGTCTCGCGCGGCGAGGGCGGCCAGGTCCGCCTGGAGCTGGAGAGCGGGACGGGCCTGGCCGGCGACGAGCTGCTGGTGGCGATCGGCCGCCGGCCCCACACCGAGGAGCTGGGACTGGAGACGGTCGGCCTGGTGCCCGGCCGGCCGGTCGAGGTCGACGACCGCATGCGCGCCGGCGGGCACGACTGGCTCTACGCGGTCGGCGACGTCAACGGCCGCGCGCTGCTCACCCACGCCGGGAAGTACCAGGCGCGCGTGGCGGCGGAGAACGTCCTGGGGCGCGGCGCCCGGGCCACGGCGGACGGGCCGGCGTCCCCCCGCGTCGTGTTCACCGACCCGCAGGTGGCGGCCGTCGGCCACACGCTGGCGTCCGCGCGCGAGGCGGGCCTGAAGGTCCGCGCCGTCGACCATCCCGTCTCCGCGGTGGCCGGCGGCTCCTTCTACGGGCGCGGCGCGCCCGGCACCGCGCGGCTGGTGATCGACGAGGAGCGCGACGTCCTGGCCGGCGCGACCTTCACCGGGCCCGACGTGGCCGAGCTGCTGCACGCGGCGACGATCGCGCTGGTGGGAGAGGTGACGCTCGAGCGTCTCGTCGACGCGATCCCGTCCTTCCCGACGCGCAGCGAGGTCTGGCTGCGGCTGCTGGAGCGCGACGGGCGCTAGCGGCGGACGGTGAAGGCGGCGCGGGCCGGCCGCGACCGCGCGCGTCCGGCCGTCGCGACCAGAACGGCGCGGTAGGCGCCGGGCGCCAGACCGCGGGCGGAGAAGGGCAGCGAGTTCTCGCCCGTCCGCCGGCGGGTGCGGGTGAACGAGGCCGCCCGGGTCCAGCGCGCCCCGAGGCGGCGCTGCACGAGCACGCTGACGTTGGCGGCGCGCGAGAGGCCGAAGCGCAGCGTGCTGCCCTTCGCCGCGCGGAAGGCGGACGGCACGAAGCGCGCCCGGCTGACCACCGGCGCCCCCTGCGGCCCGCCCCCGCCCGGGCAGCCGCCGGTGCGCTGGCGCGAGATCTCGGCCTCGATGGCGCCCTGCATGCCGCTGTAGTTGTCCTCGCCGGTGAGCAGCGAACGCGCGTTCTCCAGCTGGGACACGGTGAACCGGCACGCCGTGATCACCCGGTCGGGCTGCCAGTCGCGGCGCACGGCCGCGTAGTCCGAGTACTCGTCACCGGACGCTCCCGGCGCCGCGGCGAGCGCGCACACGACCACCACTCCCAGCATCCCCGCCCCTCTGCGCATCGCGGCGACGATAGCCACCCGCCCCGCCCGCCGTCGCGGTTCAGCCGGGCCGCGCGAAGGCGTGCGAGGCACGCACCAGGCCCTCGACGACGTCCAGCTCGGCGGCGTCGCGCGGCGCGTAGAGCATCACGGCCGTCCGCGGGATCAATCCGCGCAGCGCGACCGGATGGGGCTCGGCCCAGCCCGCCGCGATCGCCTCGTCCGCGGTCTCCAGCGGGAGCATGGCGTGCAGACTGTGGTCGGGGTCGGGATGCAGGTGGGCGAACTCGCGCCCGACCATGAACGCCTCGCGCGGGCCCGCCGGCTCGTCCGGCGCCAGGACGAGCGCCCGCGCGCCGGGGACCGAGATGCGACTGGGCTCCTCGACCACCCCGGGCAGCGCGAAGATCCGCCGGGCCAGCTCGTCGGTCCAGCGCGGGTCGGCCGGCTGCTGGTCGAGCTGGGTGTGAGGGTTGCTGGGCGTCGTCTGGGGACGGTCGCCGGCGCGGGGCGCGAGCATCCGCGGCAGCCTACCCATCCTGGAGTCATGCGAACATGTGTTCGTATGTACGCCGAGCTGCACGCCCACTCCGCCTTCTCCTTCCTGGACGGGGCGTCGCTGCCCGAGGAGCTGGCGATGGCCGCCGTCGAGCGCGGCTACACGGCGATGGCGCTGACCGACCACGACTCCGTCTCGGGGTCGATGGAGTGGGCGGTCGCGGCGGCCGCGGTGGGGCTGCGCGCCCTGCACGGCGCCGAGGTGACGCTGGACGACGGGCGCCACCTGACATTGCTGGTCGAGGACGCGCGGGGCTGGACGAACCTCTGCCGGATCTTGTCCCGCGCGCACGCCCATACGCGTGACGGGCGGGAGGGCGCGCCCGCCACTTCCCCGTCCGTGCCGCTCCAGACCGTGCTCGACCACGCGGCGGGGCTGGTCTGCCTGACCGGGTGCGCGTCGCACGGCGTCGAGGACCTCGCGACCGCGCGGCGGCTGCTCGGCGCCTTCGGCCCCGACGGGCTGCGGGTCGAGCTCCAGCGTCCCTTCCTCCCCGGCGACCGGGCGCGCAACCGGGCCCGCGCCGCGCTGGCGCGCCGCCTCGGCGTGCCGACCGTGGCCACCGGCAACGTCCACGCCCACGCGCGCACGCGGGCGCCGCTCCAGGACGCGCTGACCGCCGTGCGCCTGCACGAGACGCTGGACGCGAGCGAGCCCCAGCGCCGCGGCAACTGGGCCCACGTCCTGGCCTCCCCCTCCGCCATGGCCGCCCGCTTCCCCGACCACCTCGACGCGGCGGCCGAGTCCGTCCGCCTGGCCGACCGGCTGCGCTTCGACCTGCGCGCCGGGCTGGGCTACCGCTACCCCGGCGCCGAGGACGCGGCCGCCGGCGCCGAGCTGGCCGCCCGCTGCCGCGACGCGCTGGAGGCGCGCTACGGCGGCACGCCCGCTCACGGCGACGCGCTGGCCCGCCTGGAGGAGGAGCTGCGGGTGATCGACGCCCTCGGCCTGCCCGGCTTCTTCCTCCTGCACCACGACATGGTCGAGCTGGCGCGCGAGGTGGCGGTCGAGGTCCGGGGCCCCGGCAGCGCCCGCGGCGTCCTGCCCCCGGCGCGCGGTCGCGGCTCCTCGGTGTCCTCGATCGTCTGCTACCTGATCGGCCTATCCCACGTGGACCCGATCCGCAACGAGCTGTTCCTCGGGCGCTTCCTCAACGAGGACCTGACGTCGCTGCCGGACATCGACCTCGACTTCCCGCGCGACATCCGCGAGAAGCTGATCCCGCGGATCCACGAGCGCTACGGCCGCGACCGCTCGGCGCTGGTCGCCGCCTTCCCCACCTACCGCGCTCGCGGGGCGATCCGCGAGCTGGGCAAGGCACTCGGCCTGCCTCCCGGCGAGGTCGAGCGCGTGGCCCGCGGCTCGGAGGGCTGGTCGGCACGCGACGTGGGCGCCGACGTCGTGGCCGCCCTGGGCGAGGAGCGCGCGCGCCACGGCCGCTGGCCCTGGCTGGCCCGCCTGGCCCACGAGGCGCACGGCCTGCCCCGCCACCTGTCCCAGCACTCCGGCGGGATGATCGTGGCCACGCGGCCCCTGGTGGACTGCTGCCCGATCGTCCCGGCCGCCATGGAGGGGCGCCAGATCGTCCAGTGGGACAAGGACTCCTGCGCCGACGCCGGCTTCTTGAAGATCGACCTGCTCGGCCTGGGGATGCTCTCGGCGGTCGAGCGCTGCGTCGACATGATCGCCCGCACCCGAGGCGAGCGGATCGATCTCTCGAGGATCCCCTACGACGACGCCCCCACCTACGAGGCCATCCAGAACGCCGAGACCACCGGCGTCTTCCAGATCGAGAGCCGCGCCCAGATGGCCTCGCTCGTGCGCACCCGGCCCGAGACGCTGGACGACATCACCGTGCAGGTGGCGATCGTGCGGCCGGGGCCGATCCAGGGCGGCGCCGTGAACCCCTACATCGAGCGCCGCCAGCGCCTGCGCGAGGACCCGGGCTACGAGGTCCCCCACGAGCACCCGTCGCTGGAGCCCGTGCTGCGCGACACGCTGGGGACGATCATCTTCCAGGACCAGGTGCTCGAGGTGGCGGTCGCCTTCGCCGGGTTCTCCACCGGCGAGGCCGAGGGCCTGCGCCGCGCCATGAGCCGCAAGCGCTCGGAGGCCGCCATCGCCGCCCACCACGAGCGCTTCGTGTCCGGCGCCGCCGCCGCCCACGGCGCCGATCCCGAGACCGCCGAGCGGGTGTGGTCGATGATCGAGGGGTTCTCCGGCTTCGGCTTCCCCAAAGCCCATGGCGCGGCCTTCGGGCTGCTGGCCTACCAGTCCACGTGGCTGCGGGTGCATCACCCCGCGGAGTTCCTGTGCGCGCTGCTCAACGAGCAGCCGATGGGCTTCTACGTCCCGGACACGCTGGTCCACGAGTCCCAGCGGCGGGGGGTCCAGGTGCTCCCGCCCCACATAGAGCTCAGCCAGGTCGAATGCGAAGTCGAGCCGGTTGCGGTTGACCGCGATATGCGCGGCAAAGCGCAACCGCATGCTGTGCGGGTCGGCTTGGGCTTTGTCTCCGGCGTGCGCCGGGACGAGGTCGAGGCGCTCGTGGCGGCGCGCGAGGCGCGCGGCGGGCGCTTCGGGTCGCTGGCCGAGCTGGCCGCGAGTGCCGGCGCGGGCCGAGCCTCGCTGGAGCGCCTGGCCTGGTCGGGCGCGTGCGATGCCCTGGCCGACGGCGACCGCCGCGCCGCGCTGTGGGCGATCGGTGTGAGCGCGACCGCCGAGTCGGTGAAGAGCGGGACGCAGCTGGCGCTCCCCCTCGATGCGCCTTTGTCCCCGGACCTCCCCGGCCTGACGCCCTGGCAGCGGATGCTGGCCGACTACGCGGCCACCGGCCTGACGACGGGCGAGCACCCGCTGGCGCTCCTGCGCCCGAGCCTCCCGGCCGGCACGGCCACCTCGCGCGACCTCGCCACCCTGCCCCACCGCGGCCGCGTGCGGGTGGGCGGGCTGGTCGTGGCCCGCCAGCGCCCCGGCACCGCCAACGGGATCGTCTTCCTGCTCCTGGAGGACGAGCACGGGACCATCAACCTGATCGTCCCCCCCGACGTCTACGAGCGCCACCGCCTGACCGTGCGCACCGAGCCGCTCGTCCTGGCCGCCGGCCGCCTGGAGCGCCACGCCGCCGGAGGCGGCGCCATCAACGTCCTCGTCGACCGCCTCCAGGCCGTCTCCGCCCCCGAGGAGCCCACCGCCGAGGTCCGCGAGCTCGAGCGTCCCGAGCCCGAGGACAAGGAGTTCAACGCCGTGGCGCCGGCGGTCCTCAGCTTCGCCT
Organism: Solirubrobacteraceae bacterium; assembly: GCA_033856025.1. Taxonomy (GTDB): domain Bacteria; phylum Actinomycetota; class Thermoleophilia; order Solirubrobacterales; family Solirubrobacteraceae; genus AC-38. The sequence goes on from JAWVFQ010000040.1 coordinate 6,622, forward strand.
CCGGGAGGCGGCGATGAGCTAGGCCTCCTCGCCGCCGCCGCGCGCGGCGCGCTCGGCCAGGATCCGCGCGACCTCCTCGTCCTCCACCTGGGAGAAGTCGTCGTAGAACTGGCCGACGGCCAGGAAGGCCGGCGGCTCCACGACCAGCGCGGCGTGGGAGTCCCAGCGCTCCCCAAGGTCGCGCAGGCCTGGGCCCGAGGCCACCGGCACCGCCATGATCACCCGACCGGCGCCCTGGCGCTCCATCGCCTCCAGCGCCACCGCCATCGAGCGCCCGGTGGCCAGCCCGTCGTCCACCACGATCACGTTGCGGCCCGCCACGGGCGCGCGCTCGCGCCCGGCCCGCAGCGCCAGGGCCTGCTCGCGCGCCAGCTCCAGCTGGGGCTCGACCAGCCGGCTGGGGATGCCCGGCGGCAGCACCACTCCTTCCTCGCTCACCGCCCCCAGCGCGTACTCGCGCTGCGCCGGGTGGCCGACCTTGCGCACCACGAGCACGTCGAGCGGCGCGCCCAGCGCGTCGGCCACCTCCGCGGCCACGGGAACGCCCCCGCGCGCGAGCCCCACGACCAGCGGGTCACCGCCCGGGTCGGGCAGCACCTCGGCCAGCCGCCGGCCGGCCGCGGCGCGGTCGGCGAACGAGCGCGCACGCGCCATGCATGCACGGTAGCGCGCGCTCGACCGCTGACGAGAGCGGCGCCGCGCCGGGCGCGTCCGCACCGGCGCGCGGTGTATGTTCCGGCGCCAGTGGCTGCGCTTCTGTTCATCGGAGCCTGGGTCCTGCTCGGCCTCGGCGTCCTCTTCGTCGCCATGAGCGGCGGCCCGCGCGGCGCCCGCGAGGCCCTGTACGGCACCTCCCGCGGCGCCCGCCGCAGCACGGCCATCGGGGTGACCCTGGTCTTCGTCGTCATGGGCATCGCCGTCCCCGCCGTGGTCATCGCGGGCAACGGCAAGGACAACAAGGCGGGCGACGCGCGGGTGCGTCTCAACGCCTCCCAGGAGCGGGGGCGCGCGCTCTTCGGCCAGGTCTGCCAGCAGTGCCACACGCTGGCCGCGGCCAACGCCGTGGGCCAGACCGGCCCCAACCTGGACAAGCTAAAGCCGCCCAAGGCGCTGGTGCTCGACGCCGTCCTGAACGGCCGCGTCCGCGGCGCCGGGACCATGCCCGCCGGCCTCTACACCGGACGCGACGCCCAGGACGTGGCCGACTTCGTGTCCGCCGTCGCGGGCCGCCAGTAGCCATGGACGAGACCCGCGCGCGCGAGCTGCTGGCCGCCGAGCGCGAGCGCATCGAGCGCGCGCTGGCCGACCGCGACACCCCCACCCAGGGCGACGAGCTGGCCGACTACGACCAGCACCTGGGCGACGCGGGGTCCGAGCTCTACGAGTCCGAGCGCGACGCCGGCCTGGTCGAGCAGCTGCGTGAGGAGCTGGCCAGCGTGGAGCGCGCCGAGAAGCGCCTGGCCGAGGGCACCTACGGGCTCTCGGTGGACAGCGGCCAGCCGATTCCCGACGAGCGCCTGGAGGCCCTGCCCGCCGCCGAGCGCACCGTCGAGGAGCAGGCCCGCCTCGGCAACCGCTGAACCCCGCAAACTGCGGGGAGATCTCTCCGTCCGGCGGCTCCATAACACTGCCTGCGTCCATCCCCGGACCGACCCGCTGGTAGAGTGCCGCCCGGCATACCGCTGAGTTCCGGCAGGGCACGCCGGAAGCGGGGGACCCAGGTTTCGGGGCGAATCGCGCCGCCACAGGCGCGTAGCGCAGCTCTTTCAGCGCAAGCCCGTCAGCTAACCCCGTAAGCCCGAGAAAGAGGCATGAGCAGTCAAGAGGCACACGCACGCGCGGACGCCAGCCCGCGCCGGACCGTCACGATCACCGGCCACCCGGACAAGGTGGTCCCGCGGCACCTGCGCCTGGTCGAGGTGGAGCGCCGGCGCCCGCCGCGCACGGCCGTCGAGCGCCTGGGGCCGCGGCCCGACCGGATCGCCATGTGGGCGGTCTTCATGGCGCTCTTCCTGATCGCCGTCGTTCTCCTGTCGTCCTAGCCGGCGACTGAGCGCGCGTTTACCTCGCCGCGAGAGGGTGACAAACCCCCGTGGGGCCGGTACACTTACCCTTCGTAAGGAAACCTCCCCCGGACGCCTCTCCTCCCTCCCTCCCCCGCAAGAAAGACGCCTCATGCCGAAGACCGAGATGAGCAGGTTCCACATCCACGACGAGCTCTCCGCGCCTGAGGGTTCCGTGCCCGTCCTCAAGGGCGCGCTGGCCACCGGCGGCCAGCTCCCGAACTTCCTCGGGGTCCTCGCCGGCTCCCCCGCCGCCCTGCGCGGCTACGCCCGGTTCCGCAGCGAGCTGCGCCACGGCCAGCTCGACCTCGCGACGATCGAGCGGATCGCGCTTGCCGTGGCCGAGCACCACGGGTCCCAGCCCGGCATCGCCATGCACTCCCGCGTGGCGCGCAGCGCCGGCCTGGGCCTCGACGAGGTGGCGCTGGCCCGCGACTGGGAATCCCGCGACGAGCGCCAGGCGGCGCTGCTGCGCTTCCTGAAGTCCCTGACCGAGACCGGCACGCAGCCGCCGGCCCACCTGGTCGAGGAGGCGCGCGAGGCCGACTGGACCGACGAGCAGATCCTCGAGGCCATCGCGTACGTCTCCCTGGAGTCCTTCACCGCGCTGATCAACGTGGCCGGCGACGTGCCGGTGGACGGGTCGGTGGAGGAGTCCCGCACCTCCACGCTCCGCGCCGCCTAGGAGCCCATGCCGTCCGAGCCCACCGCCTGCTGTCCTCACTACCACCAGGCGGTGGAGCTCATCGGCAAGCGCTGGACGGGGGCGATCGTCGTCGTCCTGCTGGACGGCCCCCTGCGCTTCTCCCAGATCGGCGCGGCGGTCCCGCAGCTCTCCGACCGCCTGCTCTCGGAGCGCATGAAGGAGCTCGAGTCCTGGGGCCTGATCGAGCGCCGCGTGAGCCCGGGGCCCCCCGTGCGGGTGCAGTACGAGCTCACCGAGATGGGCCGCGACCTCGAGGCCGCCCTCTCCGAGCTGAAGTCGTGGGGCCGGCGCTGGCTGGCCGGGCGCTCCCGCGCCGCCGCCGCTCGCTAGTCTCGGCCGCTCCAACGCCAACCGCTTCCCGGGGAGGGCACGATGGCCGACCAGCCCATGACCGCGGACGACGTCAAGGCCGTCGTCTCCGAGCGCAAGATCCGCTTCATCCGCTTCTGGTTCACCGACGTCCTGGGACAGCTGAAGTCCTTCTCGATCAACGCCGCCGAGCTCGACGACGCCTTCGAGGGCGGCATGGGCTTCGACGGCTCCTCGATCACCGGGTTCAACGCGATCGAGGAGTCCGACATGATCGCCCAGCCCGATCCGGCGACGTTCACGATCCTCCCCTGGCGCCCGGAGGAGCAGGGCGTCGGGCGGATGTTCTGCGACGTGCTGACGCCCGAGCGCACGCCCTACGAGGGCGACCCGCGCCACGTCCTGCGCCGGGCGCTGGAGCGGGCGTCGGCGATGGGCTTCGAGACGTTCAACGTCGGCCCCGAGCTGGAGTACTTCTACTTCCGTGACTCCAAGTCGACCGAGGTCCTCGACGAGGGCGGCTACTTCGACCTGACGACCCTGGACGCCGGGTCCGACCTACGCCGCGAGACGGTCCTCGCCCTCGAGCAGCTGGGGATCCACGTGGAGTACTCCCACCACGAGGTCGGCCCCTCCCAGCACGAGATCGACATGCGCTACGCCGACGCGCTGAAGATGGCCGACGACTGCATGACCTACCGCATCACGATCAAGGAGTTCGCGCTCAAGTACGGCTACCACGCGACTTTCATGCCCAAGCCGCTGTTCGGCGAGAACGGGTCGGGGATGCACACGCACCAGTCCCTGTTCCGCGAGGGCCGCAACGCGTTCTTCGACGAGAACGACCAGTACTTCCTCTCCGACGTGGGCAAGGCGTTCATCGCCGGCCAGCTCAAGCACGCGCGCGAGATCTGCTCGATCTTCGCCCAGTGGGTGAACTCCTACAAGCGGCTCGTGCCGGGCTTCGAGGCGCCGGTCTACTGCGCCTGGTCGCGGCGCAACCGCAGCGCCCTGGTCCGCGTCCCGCTCTACCACCCCGGCAAGGAGCAGGCCACGCGGATGGAGCTGCGCTGCCCCGACCCGGCGTGCAATCCCTACCTCACGTTCGCCGTGCTGCTCCAGGCCGGCCTGGAGGGGATCGAGAAGGGCTACGAGCTGCCCGAGCCGATGGAGAAGAACCTCTACCACCTGTCGCCCGAGGAGCGCCGGCGCCTGGGGATCGAGCAGCTGCCCGAGACGCTGGGCGAGGCGATCGAGCTGACGGCGGACTCCGAGCTGGTCCTGCGCACGCTGGGCGAGCACATGTTCAACCGCTACGTCGAGATCAAGCGCCAGGAGTGGGAGGAGTACCGCGTCCAGGTCACGCCCTGGGAGCTGGAGCGCTACCTCCCGGTGCTGTAGGCGCTAGTCCAGCAGCGCCACCAGCTCATCCGGCTCGGTCACGGGCCGGCGGCAGGCGAAGTGCTCGCAGACGTAGGCGGCGGCGCGGCCGTCGACGGGCGTGCGGCCCTCGAGGAGCGGCACGTCGCCGCCGCCGTCGTCCGCCCCCGCCAGGACGACGTAGGGCCGGTGGGCGCCGCGGACGGCGCGCTCCAATGCCGCGCGGACCAGCCCGACCAGGGCGACCTCGCGCACCGGCGACACGTAGAAGGCCAGCGCCTGCAGGAGGTGGGCGAACGCCTGGGGATGCTGGGGCGCCGCCTCGTGGACCAGGCGCAGGACGCCGAGGGCCTGGCGCTCGTACTCGGCCTCCCCGGTCAGCGCGGCCAGGCGCAGCAGGCCCAGCGCCGCGCTGGATGAGCCCGAGGGGATCGGCGTGTCCTCGAGGTCCTTGCGCCGCGCCGCCAGCGCCTCGTGGTCCGACGCCGTGGTGAAGAAGCCGCCGTGCTCGGGATCGCCGAAGGCCTGCACCATCACGTCGGCCAGCTCGCGCGCGGCCGTAAACCAGCGGGGATCGAACGTGGCCTCGTAGAGCGTGAGCAGCGCCTCGACCGAGTAGGCGTGGTCCTCCAGGTAGCCGGCGAGCCGGGCGCGGCCGTCCTTCCACGTGCGCCGCAGCCGCCCGCGCTCGTCGCGCAGCGAGCCGAGCAGGAAGTCCGCGGCGCCGGCCGCCGCGTCCAGGTAGTCCGGCCGCTCCAGCGCCGCGCCGGCGTCGGCCAGCGCCGCCACCATCAGCGCGTTCCACGACGTCAGGCGCTTGTCGTCCAGGCCCGGGCGCACCCGGCGCTCGCGCGCCTCGTACAGCGCGGCGCGGATGGCGTCGGCGTCGTCCGGACGCGGGCCCCGGGCCTCCAGGACGTTCGCGCCGCGCGGCTCGAAGTTGCCGCGCTCGGTGGCGCCGAACCAGGCGATGGCCGCGTCGGCGCGCTCGCCCAGGACGGAGCGCAGCTCGTCCACGGTCCACACGTAGTACCGGCCCTCGACGCCCTCGGAGTCCGCGTCCAGCGCGCTGTAGAAGCCGCCCTCGGGCCCGCGCATCTCGCGCAGCGCCCAGTCCAGCGTCTCCTCGACCACGCGGCGCAGCGCCTCGTCGCCCGAGACCAGCCACCCGTGCAGGTAGGCGCGGGCGAGCAGGGCGTTGTCGTAGAGCATCTTCTCGAAGTGCGGGACGGTCCAGGTCGCGTCCACCGCGTAGCGGGAGAACCCGCCGCCCACCTGGTCGTAGATCCCCCCCGCCGCCATCGCGCGCAGCGTGCCCAGCGACATCTCGGTCTCCCCGCGCGCCAGCAGCAGCTCGATCGCGCTGGCCGGCGGGAACTTCGGCGCGCCGCCGAACCCCCCGTTCTGTGGGTCGTACGCGGCGCGCAGCCCCTCCAGGGCGGCGTCGAGGACGGCGGCGGAGATCGGCTCACTCGACGGCCGCAGCAGCGCCCCGCCGCGCAGGCGCTCGACGATGCGCTCACCCCCGGCGCGGATCTCGTCGCGGCGGTCGTCCCACGCCTTGGACACCGCCTCCAGGACCATCATCCAGCTGGGCAGCCCGCCACGCGACTCGGGCGGGAAGTACGTCCCGGCGTAGAACGGCACCTGCTCGGGCGTGGCGAACGCGTTGAGCGGCCAGCCGCCGCGGCCGGTCATGACCTGCACGGCGTCCATGTAGATCGCGTCGACGTCCGGGCGCTCCTCGCGGTCGACCTTGACCGGCACGAAGTGCTCGTTCATGTACGCGGCGACCGCGGGGTCCTCGAACGACTCGCGCTCCATCACGTGGCACCAGTGACAGGCCGAGTAGCCGATGGAGACCAGCAGCGGGACGTCACGCTCGCCGGCCTCGGCCAGCGCGTCCGGTCCCCAGGGCCGCCAGTCCACGGGATTGTCCTTGTGCTGGAGCAGGTAGGGCGAGGTCTCGTCGGCGAGGGCGTTGGTCATGGCTCAAGTAATAGCCTGCCGAGCATGTCCCATCACCGCGAAGTCGTAACGGCGCTCGGCGCCCCGGCCGCCCTCGGCCCGTACTCCCACGCCGTCAAGGCGGGCGGGCTGCTGTTCTGCTCGGGACAGGTTCCGGTGGACCCCGAGAGCGGCGAGCTGGTCGGCGACGACCCGGCCGCGCAGGCCCGCCGCTGCCTGGAGAGCCTGTCGATCGTGTGCGCCGCGGCGGGGACCACGCTCCAGGAGGCGGTTCGCGTGACCGTCTACACGACGGACATGGGCGCCTTCGAGGCGATCAACGACGCCTACGCCGAGCACTTCGCCGGCGATCCGCCGGCGCGGGTGTTCGTCGGCGTGGCGGCCCTGCCCAAGGGCGCCGCGGTCGAGATAGAGGCCGTCGTCGCGCTCACGGGGTAGCATCAAGTCGCTGTGATCCGGACGATCAAGCGATTTCGCCGGGGGATCCTCGCCGCGCCCGCGCTGCTGGTGCTGCCGCTGATCCTGAGCGGCTGCGTCGTCATCACGAACGAGAGCGCGACTCAGACGGAGGTCATCGGCCCCGTCGAGCTGACGACGGAGGCCTGCTACTCCGACGACTACGCCACGTTCTTTGGGGGCGTACCGATTCCCTCCGGCCCGTGCCCGAACGGCAACTCGGGCCTGCCGGTCTACGCCGTGTCCTTCGCCGCGCTGATCGGCTACCGGGTCCCGGACGCGACCGTGGCCCCGGCCACGATCCAGGGCACGGGCGCCGACGCGCTCACCTTCGCGCCGGACCCGACCTACACCGCCGAGCTCCAGCGCCTGCTCCCCGCGCCGGGCGGCCAGCGGTGGGTCGGCTACCGCAGCGACGTCATCGCGCTGGGGGGACCCGGCGGCGGGTTCACCGCGGCCGCGCGCTTCGGGCTGGCCCCGGCGGCCGACGGCGGTCCGTTCCAGGGCCCGTTCACCTACCGGACCGTCGTCGGGTTCACGAGCACGACCGGCGGCGAGCCGGTCGACTGCGGGACCTCCGCCACCGCGGCGAACCCCGGCGGCAGCCCGGCCACGCCGCAGGACATCTGCGTGGACTCGCCGGACGCCGCCGCGCTGCCGACGAATTCGCCTGTGGCCACGCGTGACCTGGGAATCGTGGCCGGGACCCCGGTGGGCGCCGCCGTGGGCGCCGAGGGCGACGCTCCGTTCACCGCCAAGTTCGCCGGGACGTCGGACCCCGCCGCCTCGTTCACGCTGAGCGCTAGCACCAACGTTCCGGGTGGGACGGCGACGCCGTCGCAGCCCACGCTGGTGCCGGGCACCGACTCCGCCACGCCTCTCACCGTCCGGGTGGCCGTGCCGCTGGACACCGGCCCCGGCAACTACTCCGTCACGCTGCGCGCCGCGCTGGCCAACGGACAGGTCCGCACGCGCACCGCCACGTTCCCCGTGCGTCTCGGCGCGCCGGTGGTCATGACGCGCCCCGCGATCACGGGTACGCCCACCGTCGGCCAGCCGCTGACCTGCTCACTGGGCGTCTGGCACAACAGCACCCCCCGCTTCGCCATCCAGTGGCTGCTCGACGACAGGCCGATCGCCAACGCGGTCTACCCGGGCCACATCGTCCGCGGCGCCGAGGCCGGACACCGCCTGACCTGCGCCATCACCGCAATCAACGACGCCGGCCGCGCGACCTCGGTGACCGATCCGGTGACGATCGGCCGCGGCGCCGCGCCCAGCCTGCACCTGGCCGGCGTGCCCGAGGGCTGCGCCCCCGCCCGCTTCTTCCCCCACGCCATCGCGCGCTCGCTCACACCCGTGGCGCGGATGCGCATCTTCCTCGACGGCCGCGCCCTGGCCCCGGTCAGCGCCGACCCGGCGGCGCTCGGCGCGCAGGCTGGTCCCCTGCCGATCCGCGGCATCGTCACCGCGCGCGTCCTCACCGCCGGCCTGCGCCCGGGCATCCACACGGTCCGCGCCACGGCGACCAACGCCGGCGGGACCAGCACGGTCTCGGCGCGCGCCTGGCGCTGCGCCCGGCGCTAGCTCGCTAGTCCGGCGTCACGTAGGCGCCGGAGAGGCCGCCGTCAACCATGAACGCGGTGGCGTTGACGTAGGTCGACTCGTCGCTGGCCAGGAACAGGGCAGCGTTGGACACCTCGCGCGGCTGCGCGAAGCGGCCCATCGGCACGTGGACGAGCCGGCGCGCGGCCTGCGCCTCGTCCTTGGCGAAGAGCTCCAGCAGCAGCGGCGTGGCCACGGGTCCCGGGCACAGAGCGTTGACGCGCACGCCGCGCTTGGCGAACTCGATCCCCAGCTCGCGCGACAGCGCAAGGACGCCGCCCTTCGACGCCGTGTAGGAGATCTGCGACGTGGCGGCGCCCATCGTGGCCACGAACGAGGCCGTGTTGATCACCGAGCCCCCGCCGCCGTCCAGCAGGTGGGCGATCCCGTGCTTGCAGCACAAGAAGACGCTGCGCAGGTTGACGTCCTGCACGCGCTGCCAGGCCTCCAGCGAGGTGTCGAGGACCGAGCCGTCGTCCGTCGGGTTGATGCCCGCGTTGTTGAACAGGACATCCACGCGGCCGAACGCCTCGCGCGTGCCGTCGTAGACGCGCCGGACGGCGTCCTCGTCGGACACGTCGGCCTGGAAGGTCAGGTCGCCGGGCGCGCCCTTGGCCACGTCGACGCCCACCACGCGCGCGCCCTCGGCGGCGAAGAGCTCGGCGCTGTCGAGGCCGATCCCGGATGCGGCCCCGGTGATCACGCACACCTTCCCCTCCAGACGTCCCGCCATCAATCCGCCCCGGTGGCGTAGTAGACGCTCTTGACCTCGGTGTAGTGGTCCAGCGCGTGGGGGCCCAGCTCGCGGCCGACGCCGGACTGCTTGAAGCCGCCGAAAGGTGTGGACACCCGCACCGAGGTGTTGGAGTTCACCGACACCACGCCCGTCTCCAGCGCGCGTGACACGCGCAGCGCCCGGGCGCCGTCCCGGGTCCAGATCGACCCCGACAGACCGTAGATCGTGTCGTTGGCGATCCGCACGGCGTCGGCCTCGTCGTCGAACGGGATCACGGCGGCGACGGGACCGAAGACCTCCTCGCGCGCCACGCGGTCGGAGTTGTCCACCGGGCAGAGCACGGTCGGAGCAAACCAGAAGCCCGGACCGTCCGGCGCGCTGCCGCGGATCGCCACCGGCGCGTCGCCGTCGACGAACGACGCCACCTCGTCGCGCCGCGACGCCGAGATCAGCGGCCCCATCTGCGTGGACTCGTCCAGCGGGTCGCCCACCCGCACCGCCTCGACCGCCTCCTCCAGCGCGTCCATGAACCGGTCCAGCACCGAGCGCTCGACCAGGATCCGCGAGCGCGCGCAGCAGTCCTGGCCCGCGTTGCCGAACACCGCGAGCGGCGCCGCGGCGGCGGCCCGCTCGAGGTCTGAGTCGGCGAAGACGAGGTTGGCCGACTTGCCGCCGAGCTCCAGGGTCACGCGCTTGATCGTCTCGGCCGCGGCGGCGGCGATGCCCCGGCCCACCTCGGTCGATCCGGTGAAGGCGATCTTGGCCACGTCGGGGTGCTCGACCAGCCGCCGCCCGACCACGCTCCCGGGCCCCGCGACCACATTGACCACGCCCTCGGGCAGCCCCGCCTCGCGCACGATCTCCTCGAAGCGCAGGGCGGACAGCGGGGTCAGCTCGGCCGGCTTGAGGACCACCGTGTTGCCGGCCGCCAGCGCCGGTCCCAGCTTCCAGCCCGCGATGACCAGGGGGAAGTTCCAGGGGACGATCAGGCCGACCACGCCGAGCGGCTCGCGGAACGTCATCGCCTCGCCGCCCGCCACGGGGATCGTGTCGCCCAGCGGGCGCTCGGGGGCCGCGGAGTAGTAGCGCAGCGTGTCGGCCACCATCTGGATCTCGCCCCGCGCGTCGGCGATCGGCTTGCCCGCGTTGCGGGCCTCCAGGAGCGAGAGCTCGTCGCCGTGCTCCTCCACCGCGGCGGCGAGCCGGCGCAGCAGCGCCGCCCGGTCGCCCGGCGTGACCGCGCGCCAAGCGGGGTACGCGGCGCGGGCCCGGGCCACCGCGGCGTCGACCTCCTCGACGCCCGCGCGCGGGATCGACGCCAGCTCGCGCTCCGTCGCCGGCTCGATGACGCTCAGCGTCTCGGTCACGCCGGGCACGCTACCGCCCGGCCGCCGCTAGGAGTCCGGCGTCGACACCTGGGCGGTGCCGGTGGGCTCCATGTCCACGTTGCGCACGGGGCCGGTGAACGTGTTGCGCGCGCTGACCAGCCACCAGATCCCCACGGCCGCGAAGACCACGCCCACGGTGATCGGCGCGTAGTTGACGTACTTCCAGTCGAAGTCGTCCTCCCACGGGGCGCCGGTGCTGCCCTGCGGCAGGGAGAAGATGACCACGCAGATCGCCACCCAGACGACGGCGGCGGGGTTGATCCAGCGGTACTTGCGCCCCAGCGTCCACGGGCCGGGCTTGAAGGCGTCGCCCATGCGCCAGCGCAGGTAGACGGGCATCACGTAGGCGATGTAGAGGCCGATCACCGTGATGGATACGACCGCGTAGAAGGCGTAGGTGTAGTTGTTGTTCTTCACGTCGCCGATCAGGGCCGGGAGGGTGATCACCATCGCCCAGAAGCAGGCGAAGACCACGGCGTAGGCCGGGACGCGATGGTGGTTGAGGCGCGTCCACAGGCGCCACCCGGGGATGGCCCGGTCGCGCGAGAACGCGTAGGTCATGCGCGAGCAGCTGGTCACGCAGGCCATACCGCAGAACAGCTGTCCGATGGTCGCGATCAGGATCACCGCCTTGGCGGCCGGCGACGTCAGCGCCGTGGTGAAGATCGCCAGCGAGGAGCCGGCGCCGTAGCCGTTGGCCGGGTCGTTGATCGTCTTGACGTCGGTGGCGGCGAAGGTCACGGCGAGCACGACGAACCAGCCGATCACGCCCGACCAGAACACCGAGCGCCACACGCCCTTGGCGGCGCCCAGCGCCGCCCCGCGCGTCTCCTCGGAGACGTGGGCGGAGGCGTCGTAGCCGGTCTGCGTGTACATCGTCAGCAGGAACCCCAGCGGGAGCACGTAGAACCAGAACGACACGCCGCTGGTCCCGCCGTTGAACAGGCCGGTGTTGTTCAGGCGCTCGGTGAAGACGAAGTCCGCGCTCTGGTGCTTGTCGGGGACGAACACCAGGATCGCGATGAGGATCGCCACGCCGATCACGTGCCAGGCCACCGACACGTTGTTCAGCCGCGCCACCAGCGGCGACGAGTAGATGTTGATCAGCGCGTGGAGGATCAGGAAGAGCACGAAGAGGACGAACGTCTCGGTCAGCACGTGCGCCGTGTCGCCGAAGTTGATGAACCCGAGGTCCAGCCCGTAGAGGCCGAGCAGCGCGTTGGCGAACTGCGCGGAGGCGTAGACCACCGAGGCGACCACGCCGACGAGCCCCACGAGGTTGAACCACCCGGTGAACCAGCCCCACCCCTTGCCGCCCAGCTCCGCGGCCCACCAGTAGATGCCGCCGGCGGTCGGATAGGCGGACACCAGCTCGGACATAGAGAAGGCCACGAGCAGGATGAGGCCGCAGATGATCGGCCAGCCCCAGGAGATGGCGACGGGGCCGCCCGCGTTCCAGGCGAAGGCGTACGCGGTCAGGCAGCCCGCGAGGACCGAGATGATCGTGAACGAGATCGCGAAGTTCTGGAAGCTGCTCCAGGCGCGATTGAGGTCCTGGCGGTAGCCGAGCTCCGCCAGGCGCTGCTCGTCGGACTCCTGCGGCTGCGGCGCGACTGTGCTCATAGGCGTTCGAACCCCCGGAATCGTTCCCAATCGGTGACGGCCCGCGCGAAGGCGTCGAGCTCCACGCGCGCATTGTTGACGTAGTGGTGGACGACTTCCTCGCCGAAGGCCTCGCGGGCCAGCGCACTGCCCGCGAAGAGCTCGCGCGCCTCGTGCAGGCTGTCGGGCACGCGAGGCGCGTCGGACTCGTAGGCGTTGCCCTCCAGCGCCGGCTCGAGCTCCAGCCCCGCGTCGATGCCGTGGAGGCCCGCGGCGATCATCGCGCTCAGCGCCAGGTACGGGTTGACGTCGGCGCCGGGCAGGCGGTTCTCCACGCGGCGCGCGGCGCCGTGGCCGACCACCCGCAGCGAGCACGTGCGGTTGTCGGTCCCCCAGGCCACCGCCGTGGGCGCGAAGGACCCCTCGACGAAGCGCTTGTAGGAGTTGACGTTCGGGGCGAAGAACAGCGTGAGCTCGCGCATCCCCGCGAGCAGGCCGGCCAGGAAGGCGTCGAACAGCTCTGGCTGCCCGTCGAACAGCGCCGTGCCGTCGTCGGCCTGCAGCGACAAATGGATGTGGCACGAGTTCCCCTCGCGCTCGTCGAACTTCGCCATGAAGGTGATGGCGCGGCCGTCCTGGGCGGCGATCTCCTTGGCTCCGTTCTTGTAGATCGCGTGCTGGTCGGCCGTCTGCAGCACCGGGCCGTAGCGGAAGTTGATCTCGTGCTGGCCGAGGTTGCACTCGCCCTTGGAGTTCTCCACCCGCATGCCCGCGCCCGTCATCGAGTTGCGGATGCGCCGGATGAGCGGCTCCACGCGGGCGGTCCCCAGCAGCGAGTAGTCGACGTTGTAGAGGTTGGCCGGGCGCAGGCCGGAGTAGTGCTTGCGCCAGGCGTCCTCGTAGGTCTCGTCGAAGAGCTGGAACTCGAGCTCGGTCCCCGCGGCGGCGACCCACCCGCGCTCGGCCAGCCGGGCGACCTGGCGGCGCAGGATCTGGCGCGGCGAGGCGACGACCTCCGAGCCGTCCTCCCACTCCAGGTCGGCCAGGCACAGGGCCGTGGCCGGGAGCCAGGGGATGGGGCGCAGCGTGTCGAGGTCCGGGCGCATGACGAAGTCGCCGTAGCCGCGGTCCCACGAGGACATCGCGTAGCCGTCGACCGTGTCCATCTCCACGTCCACGGCCAGCAGGTAGTTGCAGCCCTCCGCGTTGTGCTCGACCACCTCGTCCAGGAAGTGCGACGCGGTCAGCCGCTTGCCCTGGAGCCGGCCCTGCATGTCGGCGATGGCGAGCAGGACGGTGTCCACCTCGCCACGGTCGGCCAGCTCGCGTAGCTCGTCGAGCGTCATTCGGCGCGAGCGTATACGGAACGGACGATCAGATCAGCCCGGCGATGATGTGCTCCGTACCGGCCAGGTGCTCGCGCACGATTCTCACCGCGCGCGTGGCGTCGCCGCGCTCCAGCGCGCGCACCAGGCGGGCGTGCTGGGCGTTGGAGCGGGTGAGCACCGCCTCGGGATGCGGCACGAGCGAGATCAGCTCGCCCATGTCCGCCTGCACGGCGGTCATCTCCGTGACCAGGCGCGGGGAGCGGGCGGCCTCGGCCAGCGCGATGTGGAAGCGCATGTCCGCCCGGCGGTAGGCGTCGAAGCGCTGGACCGAGGACATCTTCTCCACGCACGAGGTCATCCGGTCCAGGTCGCGGGGGCGGCAGCGCTCGGCGGCCAGGAGCGCCGCGCCTGCCTCCACCGCCACGCGGTAATCGAGGACGGCGCGCATCTTCGCCGCCGAGGGGCGCGGCGCGTGGCTGGACAGCGGTGGCTCCTCGGACACGAACGTCCCGCCGGCGCGCCCGCGCCGCGAGACCAGGTGCCCGGTCTGCACCAGGGCCACGATCGCCTGGCGCAGCGTGGAGCGCGAGATGCCCAGCTCGGCCGCCAGCTCGCGCTCGGGCGGCAGGCGGCTCCCCGGGCCCAGGAGCCCGAGCCGGATCGCCTTGCCCAGCCGCTCCACCGTCTCCTCGAAGGTCGTCGGCGGAGAGACAGGCTCGAACACGGCGGCCACCGCGACGCTGCGCTGCTCCATGTTCCGGTAAAGGTACCCCTTGCGAGCCTTAGCTCGGGCGCCGGTGCAGGTCGGCGGCCAGCGCGCCGATCACGTTCTGGAGCCACGCCCGCTCGTCCTCGTCGGCGTCGCGCAGCCGCCGCCGCGCCCACGCCGCCACGTCGTCGCGCCCGCCCAGCGCCATGACGGGCCCGGTGACCGCGTAGCGGCCGTCGTCCAGGACGGCCAGCGTGCCCGGCACGTCGCGGCGGATGCGCAGCAGGTCGACCACCTCCTGGCCGCCCACCTCGCGCGGACGCCCCGCGTCGCCGGCGTCGCGCGGCCACGGCCCGGAGCGGAACACCGCGCGCCGGCCCAGGAGCGTCGGGACGGGCCGGGGCGGCGGTCCGGTGGGGCCGGCGCGCCAGCGCTCCACCAGCACGGGCATGTCCAGCGACGCCTCCTGGCGGACCAGTACGTGCAGGCGGTCGCCGGTGCGCAGGCGCGTCGAGCCGCGGGGCGGGACGGCCTGCTCGTCGCGAACGATGAGGTTGACCACGGCGTCGCGCGGGAGGCCCAGCTCGCGTACGCGCGACCCGACCGCGGCGTCGCCCTCGCGGATCTCGTGCTCCAGGACCTCGGCGCCCATCCGGCGCACGGTCCCGACCTCGGTCAGCGGCTGCGGCAGCGCCGGCTCGTCGGTGGTCACCCCCAGCGCTCGGGCCAGGGGCTCGAAGGTCGCGCCCTGGAGCAGCGTGGAGAGCAGCACGGCGAAGAAGACGAGGTTGAAGATCTCCAGCCCCTCCCCCACCCCCGCGATCACCGGGAACGTGGCCAGGACGACGGGGACGGCCCCGCGCAGGCCGGCCCACCCCAGCACGATCTGCTCGCGGCGGCTGAATCCGAACGGCAGCGTCGCCACGAACGTGGCCAGCGGCCGCGCCACGAAGGCCAGCACGAAGGCGAC
Source organism: Solirubrobacteraceae bacterium (assembly GCA_033856025.1). Taxonomy (GTDB): domain Bacteria; phylum Actinomycetota; class Thermoleophilia; order Solirubrobacterales; family Solirubrobacteraceae; genus AC-38. The sequence continues at coordinate 21,842 of JAWVFQ010000040.1, forward strand.
CGCCGTCCCCTGCGGCGCCACGTCGAGCAGCTGGCTGGGGAACACGAGCAGGCCGAGGCTGAGGAACATGACGATCTGCGCGACCCAGGCCACGCCGTCGTGGAAGCCGATCACCGTCTGGCGCGCCGGGATCGCCGCGCTGCCGAGCGCCAGCCCGGCCAGGTAGACGGCCAAAAAGCCCGAGCCGTGCAGCGCTCCCGCGCCGCCGAAGGCCAGGGCGGCGATGGCCAGCGACGCCACGGGGTACAGGCCCGCGGTGGCCAGCCGCGCCCGTTGGAGGGCCTGGACGGCGGCCCACCCGACGGCCGCGCCCACGGCGGCCCCGATGCCGACCTGGCGGGCCAGCAGCCAGGCCATGTCGGCCACGCCGTAGCCGGGGTGCTCGAGCCACTGGATGAAGCCCAGGACGAGCAGGATGGCGAGGGGATCGTTGAGGCCCGACTCGGACTCCAGCGTGCGTGCGACGCGCCGGCGCAGGGTGGAGTCGCGCAGCATGGCGAAGATCGCGGCTCCGTCCGTCGAGGCGACGACCGCGCCGAGCAGCAGCGACTCCAGCCAGCTGAAGGGAAGCAGGGCGTGGGCGGCGAAGCCGGTGATCGCGGCGGTGATCAGCGTTCCGACCGTGGCGAGCGACATGGCCGGGCCCAGCACCGAGCGGACCTCGTGCAGACCCGTGCGCAGGCCGCCGTCGAACAGGATCAGTCCGAGGGCGATGGTGCCGATCGTCCGCGCCAGCTCGTAGTCGGAGAAGGAGATCCAGCCGACGCCCTCCGAGCCGACCGCCATTCCCAGGCCCAGGAACAGGATCAGTCCCGGCACGCGGACGCGATTGGCCAGCAGCGAGGCCACGATGCCGCCGGCCAGCAACGCGCCGGCGACGAGGATGAGCTCTTCGTCGCGCATCGCGGCCGAACGATCCCAGGTGGCGTGCCCGCGGGGCTTTCAGCAGGGGGCGTCGGGCGCGAACACGACGACGCGCCGGTAGTCCGACACGTAGACGCGGCAGTCCGAGTCGACCGCGACGTACGTCGGCTGGCGCAGGACCCCCTGGCCGAATGACCCCAGGTAGCGCCCGTCGGACGCGAGCTCGACGATCCGGCCGTTGACGGTGTCGGCGACGTAGACGTTGCCCGAGCGGTCGACGGCCAGCCCCTGCGGCGAGCGGAAGTCCCCGGGCCCGGCGCCGGTCTCCCCCGTGGCGAGCAGCGGGCGCCCGGCGGCGTCGAACTTCTGGACGCGGTTGAGCTCGCGGTCGGACACCCAGAGGCTGCCGGCGGCGTCGATGGCGACGCCGAACGGGGCGAGGAACTGGCCGGGGCCCGTTCCGAAGCTCCCGACCTGGCCGCGCGCGTACCCCGCCGCGTTGTAGCGGTTGACGCGACCGTTGGTGAGGTCGGCGACGTAGAAGAACCCGCTGGGCGCGCGAGCGATCGCGTAGGGGTTGTGCAGCTGCCCGGGGCCGGCGCCGCGCGTGAATCCGAAGGTGCGCCGGACGTTGGCGTGGACCTTGAACATCCGCCGCCAGCGCCCGCGGGTGAAGACGTCGACGCGGTCGTTTCCGTTCATCGCCACGAACACGGCGCCGCGGTGGACGACGAGGCCCTGCGGCGCGAGCATGGCGGCGCCGCCGGGGACGATGCCCTGGTGCCCGAACGCGCCGAGCAGGCGCCCTGACTTCGTGAAGCGGTGGATGCGGTGCTGGAGCGGGTCGGCGACCAGGACGGTGCCGCCGGCGAAGGCGATGCCGGCGGGCGAGGTCCCGAGCTGGAAGGTGCGGAAGCCGGTGCGGGGCGGGCCGAAGCGGCCGGGGCCGCGGCCCGGGCGCCCGAAGGAGTCCGTGACGCGGTAGGCCGCTTCGGCCGCCGGGGCGATGAAGAGCAGCGACGCGGCAAGGGCGAGGGCAAGCCGGCGGATCATCGGCGCAGGTACAGGTTCTGGGTGGACCGGCGCTGCGTCCCGCCCTGATCGTGCTGGACGATCGTCATCCGCACGCGCACCCGCGCGCGGGCGCGCATCAGCGCGCGGCCGCGGGCGTTGAGCAGCAGGCGGGTGGCGGGCGCGTCGTTGACGCGCTGGGAGAACGGCGCGCCGCCGACGAACCGGCCGCGGTAGGTGAGCGACACCCGTCCGGCGCAGTACACGAGGTCGAACTTGGGGCAGAAGAGCCGCAGCGCCGCCGAGCCGGCGAAGCGGTTGATCAGCAGGGCGCGGGTGCGGATCGGCCGGGCGCCGAGGAACGGGGTCAGGCGCTCGATGCCGACACCCTCGGTGGCGAAGACCCCGCCGTTGGCGCCGATCGCCAGGCCGCGAGCGCCCCGGCGCATCTGGAAGAAGGTCTGGAAGCCCGCCGGCGTCATGCGGACGATCGACTGCGGCCCGAAGCCGCGCATCGTGAACCAGACGGAGTGGCTGGGCCCGGCGGCGATGTGGGCCGGGCGCTGGCTCGTCCGGTAGAGCGTGATATGGCCGGTGGCCGGACTGATGCGGGCGATCTGCTTGCTCGTCGGCAGCGTGAGCCAGACGCCGCCGTCCGGGCCGGCCACGAGGCCGCCGATGGACGCAAAGCCCCCGAGCGTGAACGTGGAGATCGCGCCGGCCGGCGATATGCGGTGCACGCGCGCGGACGCCTCCGCCACCCACATGGCGCCGTCGGAGCCCTGGGCCATCGAGCCCGGGCCCCCGCTGCCGGGGGGAGAGACGGGCGTCCCCGAGCTCGACAGCTGATAGCGGGCATCGCGGCCTCCCACCGTCACCCAGCCGACCGTGCGCCCGGCCGTGAACCACATCGCGCCGTCCGACGCGCCGGCCAGCGCGGCGGGGCCGATGGTCAGGCCGGTGGGCCGCAGGGACACCGCGCCGTCGGGGGCGACGCGCGCGACGCGTCCGTCCCCGACGCTGAACCAGACCGCGCCGTCGACGCCGCCCGCGACGGCGGCGCCGCTCCTCAGCGGGGCTGGGAAGCGGGTGGTGTGGCCGTCGACCGTCATCCGCCCCGCGAAGCCGTCGCCCGCGAACCACAGGGCCCCGTCGGGGCCGGGTGCGAGGGGGCCCGACGCCCCCGCCGCGCTGCGGAAGAGATGGCAGCGCTCGCTGCCGCAATCGGCGGCCGGCGCGATGGACGGCGCCGCGAGGACGGCCAGAGCGACCGCCGCCACAGCCGCTACGGCGGGGAATTTCCTCAACGAGCCTTCACCGCCCGCCAAGTTAGCGGCCCGGTCAGCTCGCCCGCGGGAGCGCGCGGCGACCGCCCGGGAAGTCGGCGACACGCTCAGCCCGCGCGGAGGAGCGCCCGCCGCACCTTCCCCGACGCCGTCTTCGGGAGCTCGGCGGCGAACTCGACGATGCGCGGGTACTTGTAGGGCGCGGTCTGGGCCTTGACGTGGTCCTGGAGCTCGCGGGCCAGCGCGTCGCCGGGCGCGTTGCCGTCGCGCAGGACGACCACGGCGCGCACCACCGAGCCGCGCTCGTCGTCGGGCGCGGCGACCACGGCGGCCTCCGCCACGGCCGGGTGCGCGACCAGCGCCGACTCCACCTCGAACGGCCCGATCCGGTACCCGGCCGACACGATCACGTCGTCCGCCCGGCCCTCGAAGTGCAGATAGCCGTCCTCGTCGCGGGTCACGCGGTCACCGGTCCGCCAGGGGCCGGGCGGCGCCGGGGGTTCTCCGAGATAGCCGATGAAGAACGTGGGGTCGGTCGTGGGGTCCGCCAGGACGAGCTCTCCGACCTCGCCGGGTGAGGGTTGGAGACGGGCATCGAGGGGGGAGCCCGGTTTGGTATCGAGGGGGCGGTCAGGACGGGCATCGAGGGGGGGGCCCGGTGAGGGTGGGGGTTCGGCTTCGCCGGGTTCGATCGGCTCCACGCGGAGGTCCACTCCGGGGAGGGGGAGGCCCATGGAGCCTGGCCTGGGCGGGCGGTCGGGGGGGTTGGCCGTGAGCTGGCCGGTCTCGGTCTGGCCGTTGCCGTCGCGCACGGCGAGGCCAGTCGCCTCCTCCCACACGCGCAGGACCTCGGCGTTGAGCGCCTCGCCGGCGGCGACGAGGCCGCGCAGCCCCGGGACCGGCCGCGGCTCGGCGCGCTTGGCGATGACGCGGTACTCCGTCGGCGCCATGCACAGGACGTTGACGCCCTCGCGCTCCAGCAGCTCCAGGCGCTCGGCGGGATCGAAGCGGGCGTCGTGGAGCATCCCGGCGGCGCCGCGCAGCCACGGCGCGATCCAGGCGTTGCGCGCCGACTTCGACCAGCCGCTCGCGGCCGTGCACCAGACCAGCTCGCCGGGGCGCGCGTCGAGCCAGTGCTCGGCCTGGAGGCGCTGGCCCAGGAGGTAGCGCTGCCCGTGCAGGACCCCCTTCGGCTCGCCCGCCGTCCCACTGGTGAACGTGATGAGACAGGGGTCGTCGGCGGCGAGGTCCGCGGCCGGAGCCGGTGGCGCGTCGTACGACGACGCATCGAGGAGGTCCAGGATCGGCGCCTGCGGGCGGGCCGCCTCGAGCTCGGCGCGGTTGCGTTCGTGGGCGAGGATCACCTTCGGGTTCGCCACGTCGAGCCGGTAACGCAGGTCCTTGGCGCGCAGCTGCTCGGTGCACGGGAGCACGACCGCGCCGAGGCGGAAGCAGGCGACCATGGCGAACACCCACTCCGGCCGGTTGCCGATCAGGGTCATGACGACGTCGCCCGGCCCGACGCCTCGCGCCGCCAGCATCCCCGCGAGCCGCCCGGAGCGGTCGGTGACATCGGCGAAGGCGTACTCCCGCCGCTCGCCGGAGGCGCTGATCTCTACGAGAGCGCGCGCGTTCCGTGGCGCTTTCTCAACCACGTCGGTGGCGAAGTTCATGCCGCGGAGACGCTAGCGGCCGCGGCTTGGGCGCCGTCGAACGGCGGCATCGAAGGGGTCGGGTCGGAGCCGCCCCGGCGAACCGTGACCAGTTGACCGCGATATGCGCGGTCAAGTGGACGCGGTAGGACTCGGGTGTTGTTGGCCGTCTATATGGCGGCTAAGTGCAACCGCGTCCGCTGACCAGGAGCGTTGAGTGTCGCTTGGCGCGGAATGTGGCCCTCAATGCGCCGTTGCCGTTGTCGTACGACCACGCCCGCGGGCCCAGGCGGCGGCCGTCGAGCGTCACCCGGCACGGGCGGAAGGGGCGGTGCAGGGTGGCCAGGGACGCCTGGAGCGCGTAGACCCGCGCCCGCGAGCCCACGATCCGCAGCCGCCACAGCCGGCCCCGGCGCTCCAGGGAGTCGAGGCGCTCGGCGCGGTTGAACCGCCCGCTCGAGCCGCCGTGCGGGAAGGCGAGGATGCGCATCGCGGGGCGATCCTGCGCGCGGACCACGCCCGGAGCGCCGCCCACGGCCGCCAGCGTGTCCACGCCGGGATCGAGCATGGCGAGCATCGTCCCGGCGCGCGCGAACAGCGGCATCTCCTCCAGCGGCGCCGGGACGACGACGTCCCGGCGGCCCGCCACCAGCGACGCGCGGCGCAGCGCGAAGGACCCGTTGCGCTCGTCGTAGCCCAGCGAGCGCCACAGGTCCACCCACGGCCCGGACGGCAGGTACAGGCGCCGTGTCCGCGCGCCCGGTTCCAGCACCGGCGCGGCCAGCAGGTCGGGCCCGAAGAGCAGCTCGTCGGAGCGCGCCACCGCCCGCGGGTCGGTGGGGAACGCCAGCGACAGGTGTCGCACCAGCGGCAGCCCCGTGCGCTGATAGGTCCGCGACGCCGCCTCGATGTAGGGCGCCAGCTGCGTGCGCAGCTTGGCGTAGCGCCGCCAGATCGGCAGCACCGCCGGGCTCCAGACCTGTGAGCGCTGCTCGCGCGAGGAGGCGAACGAGTAGCCGTTGGACTGCGTGCGCATCACGCCGCTCACCGTGCCGAGCTGCAGCCAGCGGATGTTCAGCTCGTCGGTCGTGCGCGGATTGGCCACCGCGTGGAACCCGCCGATGTCGGACCCCTGGTAGGCGATGCCGCTCAACCCCGTGTTCAGGGCCTGGTGCAGCGCGGCGCACAGGCCGTCGGCGCAGCTCCAGTCCTCGGTCGGGTCGCCGCCCCAGACGGCACGCGCCCAGCGCTGGATCCCGTGGAACCCCGAGCGCACGAACACCGCCAGGTCGTCGCCGCGCCGCGCGCGCGTGTGCTCGGTCGACGCGCGGTGGTAGAGGACCGGATAGAGGTTGTGCATCTCCAGTCCGTCGCGGCCATCGGAGGACACCGAGTCCGTGGGAACGTACTCCCCGAAGTCCTCCATCCACCCGTCGTAGCCGCGCGAGAGCGCCTCGTCGAGCAGCCGGCCGAACAGCTTCACGGCGCCCGGGTTGGTGAAGTCCAGGACCGACGCCAGCTGCTCGGCGGTGAACGGGTTGGTGATCACGTAGGGCCGTCCGGAGCGGTCCTTGACGAACCATCCGTTGCGCGCCGCCTCGTCGTAGACCGCCGAGTACGACAGGCACACGTGGGAGTTGAAGTACGTCGTGATCATGTAGCCGAGGCGGTGGTAGCGGTCGACCAGCGCGCGCTCGGGCACCGGGTCGCGCCCCGCCCCGCACGGCAGGTAGTGCGTGTAGGTCTGGCCGACGGTCGCCGGCACGTCGCGCTGGCGGAAGCGCTCCTCCCAGCCGTCGCGGAACTGGACCCACGGGCCGAACAGCCAGCGCCGCGGCTCGGGCTGGCGGCCGGCGTAGGCGGAGTAGCGGCGCACCACGTCCGCCGGCTTGGGCCCGGCGAAGACGGTGAAGCGAAACGACCCCGTCTCGGTCTCGGCCTGCCACGCATCGGGCCGCTCGGACTCCAGCCGGAAGCGCGAGCGCTGCGTCTGGTCGATCAGCACGCCGAACCCCCGGGTGGACAGCAGCCAGGGAATCGGCATGTTCGTCGCCGTCGGCCCGTTGGGGAACGTGTACTCGGGGAGCAGCGGGCGCAGGATCGACTCCCCGCTCCCCGACGAGAACGGCCCCTCCTCCGCCCAGTCGTAGACCTCGCGGCCCGTCTGGTCCACGGCGTTGGAGCGCGAGCCGAAGCCGAGGAACCGCTCGGGGCCCGCGGCGGCGAACGACGCACCGAAGGTGGTCGCCGAGGAGGCGAAGGGGCCGACTGAGGGCGCGAGCCGGGTGGTGACCGTTACCACTCCCTCGTCGCGCCGTTCGATGGCGGCGAGGAGGCGATGACCCATGGGGTCGTCCGTCTCGAGCACCAGGTCCAGACGGCGCGGAGAGGGCCGCGAGGCGGAGACCACCCGCCGCCCATGGAACCACGCCGTGCGCCCCTCGGCCGCCCCGTAGTAGCCGAACACCGCGTTGTTCAGGACCGGCTGGCGCAGGTCGAACGCGTACCCGAACGTCCCGTAGTGGGCCTGCGGGTCGCGCGGATCGCCGCGCGAAGGCGCCCCCAGCGTCCGCAGCACGTCGCCGTCGCGGGTGTCGACGAAGCGCACCTCGAACGGGTCCTCGCGCACCTCGACGCGCAAGCCGCCCGCGTCCAGCGTCTCCATCGCGCCGGCGGCCGCCGGCCAGACGAGCGCCACGGCCAGCGCGCCGGCCACCGCACAGAACCCCCCACGCATGCGGGGTATCCTGCCCTAACCAGGCCCCGAGAGAGGAAGTCCAGACACCGACATGGCCGTAGCGACCCAGTCCCACGAGAAGACCGATGACCAGAAGGCGATCACCGAGATGGTGCGCCAGTTCGTCGACGAGCAGATCATCCCCCAGGCCGAGCACTACGACCACGAGGACGAGTTCCCCGAGCCCATCGTCGAGCAGATGCGCGAGCTCGGCCTGTTCGGCGTGACCATCCCCGAGGAGCACGGCGGCATGGGCCTCGACCTCACGACCTACGCGATGATCGTCGAGGAGTTGTCGCGCGGGTGGATCTCGATCTCCGGGATCGTCAACACCCACTTCATCGGCTCCTACCTGCTCATGAAGTTCGGGACCGACGAGCAGAAGGAGCGCTACCTCCCCCGCATGGCCACCGGCGAGCTGCGCGCCGCGTTCTCGCTGTCCGAGCCCGAGCTGGGCTCCGACGTCCAGGCGATCAAGACGAGCGCGAAGAAGCTCGACGACGGCCGCTACGAGATCAACGGCCAGAAGATGTGGGTCACCAACGGCCTGTTGGCGGGTCTGGTCTTCACGCTGGTCAAGACGGACAAGGACGCCGACCCGGCCTACAAGGGCATGACCTGCTTCATCGCCGAGAAGGAGCCGGGCGTCTCGGAGAACACCGGCGAGTACGCCGGCTTCAACGTCCCGCCCAAGATCAAGAAGATGGGCTACAAGGGCGTCGAGTCCACCGAGCTCGTCTTCGACGGCTACAAGGTCCCCGCCGAGAACATCCTGGGCGGCGAGGACGCCGGGCTGGGCCAGGGCTTCGTCCAGATGATGGACGCGCTGGAGGTCGGGCGCGTGAACGTCGCCGCCCGCGGCGTGGGGATCGCCCAGCGCGCGCTGGAGCTGGCCCTGCGCTACTCCCAGGAGCGCAAGACGTTCGGCAAGCCGATCGCCCAGCACCAGGCCATCCAGTTCAAGCTCGCCGACATGGCGACCAAGGTCGACGCGGCTCGGCTGCTCACCCTGCGGGCCGCGCGCCTCAAGGACGCCGGCGAGCGCTCGGACCTCGAGGCCGGGATGGCCAAGCTGTTCGCCTCGGAGTCCGGCAAGGAGGTCGTCGAGGACTCCTTCCGCATCCATGGCGGCTATGGCTACTCCAAGGAGTACGAGATCGAGCGCCTGTACCGCGACGCGCCGCTGCTGCTCATCGGCGAGGGCACGTCGGAGATCCAGCGCATGGTCATCGGCCGCAAGCTCCTCCAGCGCCACAAGATCTAGCCTCGTGTCGGCCGCCGACACGAGGACGCTCATCGAGACCGGTGTCCGGCGCTTCCTCGAGGACGTCCCCGCGCTCCAGAACCTCAAGATGGTCGTGGGCCTTGAGCTGCGCGGCCGCGGCGACGTGCAGCTCTACCGCGTCCAGCTCCCCGGCCCCAGCGTCACCAAGGACGACGCCGCCGACGCGCGCGTGCGGCTGATGGTCCAGCGCTCGGACTTCAACGAGCTGGCCGCCGAGGGCGGGGTCCGCCAGTGGCGCCAGGCGTTCGAGACCGGCCACGCCAAGGCCGAGGGCTCGCCGGAGATCCTCAAGCTGATCTCCAACGTCGTCGAGCGCCAGGAAGAGCGCTCACGCACGCGCAGGGCGCGCCACTGAGGGCGCGCCCCACGGTGGTTCCCCAAATCCTGGCTACCGGCTGCGATACGGGTCGACGTAGACGTCGTCGATCCGCCAGTCCGCGCCGCCCTGCGGCGTGAATCGGAACGCGACGGCGGTCTTGTCCCCGGCGGGCACCGCGAAGTTCACGAAGATCGGCATCGCGGCCGTCGGCTGCCAAGCGCCGGTCCCCGTGACGTAGTTGATCGGCAGGGCGCGCGGCGTCCCCTGCGCGTCGGTGAACAACACCTCGACCTTCAGCGTCCCACCGCCGCCGCGGCGCGCGAACAGGCGCAGCGTCGGATGCTCGACGCCGATGCACATCGACCGCGACGTGGCCGAGCTGCCGGCGGGCAGTGCCAGCGACGCGACCTCACCGGCGCCGTGCGCGTTGAACGACTCGTTGCCGTCGGCCACGGCGGCGCCGCCCGAGAGGCTCCAACCGGAGTCGGCGGACTCGAACGTCCCGCCCGGGGCGAGGACGTAGCTGGCCGGGTCGGCCCAGGGCAGGAACGGCTGCTCGAGCACCTGGGCGTCGCAGTCGGTGGCCGAGGCGAGTACCGGGCCGGCCTGGGCGGCCGGAGCCAGGAAGAGACAGGCGCCGACGGCGGTCAGCAGGGAAAGGCGGATCTTTGGGAAACGCATGACACTCCTTGTCAGGGCACCTCCCGGTGGGCCTTCGAACGCGCCATCGGCAACCGCGTCGCGGCGCATGATCGGACATTCGTCCATTGAGATCGCGGGCTCTCAAGCCGATGATGACCATGGCCGGTGCCCATCGTCCCGCCCACCCATCTCGACGCGCACCCCGAGCTGACCGACCTGCTCGAGGACGCGCGACCGCGCGCGGCGCGTCCGCTGCGTGGCCGCGAGCTGCTCACGCAGGCGGTCGTGGCGGGGCTCTTCCTGGCCGTGGCCGTGCCGTTCGCGGTGCTGGCGCCGGCCGACCGATCGTTCCACCTGGCCACCGCCGCGGTGCTGCTGCTGGCGTTCGCCGTGGCGTCGCGCGTGGAGTTCGACGTCGGCGCGGGCTACACGGTCCCCACCCAGCTCGTCTTCGTCCCCATGCTCTTCGAGCTGCCGACCCCGCTGGTGCCGCTCCTGGTGGCCGGCGGGTTCGCGCTGGGCAAGCTCCCCGACGTGATCCGCGGGGCGGCGCACCCCGACCGCCTGCTGCTCGCGCTGAGCGAGTCCTGGTTCGCCATCGGGCCCGCCGCGGTGCTGGTGGCCTACGGCGCGCAGCTGCCCGACTGGGGCGACTGGCCGGTGTACCTGGCCGCGCTGGGCGCCCAGTTCACGCTGGACTTCGCCGCCGCCGCGCGCGAGTGGCCGGCGCACGGCGTATCGCCCCGGCGCCACCTCCAGCCGCTGGCCTGGGTCTACCTGGTCGACGCGCTGCTGGCCCCCGTCGGCCTCGTGGCCGCCTTCGCCACCTCCGGACAGCCCTATGCCTACCTGCTCGTCCTCCCGCTCCTGGGCCTGCTCGCCCTGTTCGGGCTCGAGCGGCGGCTGCGCATGGAGCAGGCGCTGGCGCTGTCGCACGCCTACCGCGGCACCGCCCTGCTGCTCGGGGACCTCGTGGAGGAGGACGACGCCTACACCGCCCGCCACAGCCGCGGAGTCGTCCGCCTGGCGCTGGAGGTGGGCGACGAGCTGGGGCTGGACTCGCGCTCGCGCAGCGACCTGGAGTTCGCGGCGCTGCTGCACGACGTGGGCAAGGTGGCGATCCCCAACGAGGTCATCAACAAGGCGGGCGACCTCACCCACGAGGAGATGGCGCTCGTCCGCACCCACACCATCGAGGGCCATCGCATCCTCAGCCGCTTCGGCGGCGTGCTGGGCGAGGTCGGGCGCATCGTGCGCTCCTGCCACGAGCGCTGGGACGGAGAGGGCTACCCCGACGGGCTCATGGGCCAGCGCATCCCGCTGGCCGCCCGGGTCATCTTCGTCTGCGATGCCTTCAACGCCATGACGACCGACCGCAGCTACCGCCCGGCGCGGCCGCTGCCCGAGGCGCTGGCCGAGCTGCGCCGGCACGCGGGCACCCAGTTCGACCCGATGCTGGTCGCCGTGGTCTGCCGTCTGGTCGAGGAGCGGGCCGGCCGCGAGGCGACCGGCCCGGCCTCGCTAGTCCGGGATCAGGCCCTCGCCTGAGAACTCCTCCGAGGCCTCCTCGAAGGAGAGGTCCGGCGGAGGGACGATCACGTCGGAGGAATCGAGGTCCTCGCCGTCCAGGGGGCTGCCCTGGCCGCGGACGATCTCGAGCATCTCGTCGAACAGCTGGCGGAACGTGGTCTCGTTGCCGGCCTCCACGGCGTCCACCGCCGCGTTGTCGAGCTCGTTGAGCCGCTGCGCGTGCTCGTCGTCGAGGCGGTACTGGCCCTCGGTGGCGATGCGAACGATCACTTGCCCTCCTCGATCTGCGCGGGCGCGCCGCCGCCGGAGCCGGTCCCCAGCTCGGCCTTCATCTTCGACAGCTCGTCGTCGACGGTGCTGGCGGTGGTGAGCGTCTTGAGCTCCTTGTCGATGTCGTCCTCGCCGGAGCCGAGCGCCGTGAGGTCCTCGAAGGTCCCCGCCCGCTCGAGCTCCTCGACCGCGGCCCCGCGGGCGCGCATGTCCTCGGTCTTGTCGACCGCGCGCTGCATGGCCAGGCCGACGTCGGCCATCTCCTCGCCCACTCCGGTCGCCGCCTCGGAGATCTTGACCTGGGCCTCCGCGGCGGAGTACTGGGCCTTGATGACCTCCTTCTTGGTCCGGAAGGACTCGATCTTCGTGCGCAGCTTCTTCTCGTTCTCCGTCAGCTGGTCCTGCTGCTTCTCCAGCTCGGTCACCTGGCCGTCGAGCGACTGGAGCTCGGTCTGGATGAGCGTCTTGCGCTCGAGCGCCACGCGCGCGAGGTCCTCGCGGTTCTGCGAGAGCGCCTGGCGGGCCTGCGTGTCGAGCTTCACGACGTCCTGCTCGAGCTTCTGGCTCTGCAGCTGAAGGCGCTTCTTCGACGTGACGACGTCGGCGATCCCCTTCTTGACGTTCTGAAGCAGCTCGACCTGCTTCTGGTAGCTGTAGTCGAGCGTCTCGGCGGGATCCTCAGCGCGATCGAGCAGCTTGCTGATCTTCGCCTTGATCACCGTGGACATGCGTCCGGACATTCCTGGCATCGCAATCCTCTCCTGCTAGGGGTAGATCTGGTCGCCGGCTTCGTCGGTGACGACGATAGCGTCCACCGGGCAGTTCTGGGCGGCCTCGACGATGTCGTCGACGGGCGCCCCGTCGCGGTCCAGGACGATCGCCACGTCCTCCTCGTCCAGGGCGAACACCGCGGGGACGGTGTCCACGCAGTCCCCGAACCCGTAGCAGAGGGCGCGATCGACCTCGATCGCGATGCGGTTGCGGCTGGACACCTCGACGGCCATGCGGCGGCGAAGGGTAACGGGCGGCGTTCGCGGGCGGTTAGTGTCCGCCGGGATGCGGCTCGCCCGACTCCTCGCCCTGTCCGGTGCCCTCGCCCTCTCGGCCGCCGGGCCCGCCGCAGCGTCCCGGGTCTCCGCCGACGGGCTGCGGTACGCCTACGTCGCCGGGCCCGGCGAGGTCAACCACGTCCAGGCCTCCTTTCACGTCACCGTCACGAACGGGGCCGCCACGGCCCATGTGACGACGACCGACTCGGTCCCCGTGACGCCGGTGGCCCCGTGCGTCCATCCCTCCCCGGCGGAGACGAGGACGGCCGTGTGCGACGTCGAGCTGACCGAGGAGCTCCCCACGATCGACCTGGGCGATCGCGCGGACCGGCTCACCGTGCGGGGGACCGAGACCTACGTCCTCGACGGCCCGGGAGACGACACCATCTTCGCCCGCGCCAGCGCACAGTGGGTGAACGGACCGGGCGCCGACACCTACCGCGGCGGCCCGGGACGCGACGTGGTGCGCCGCCCGCACGGCTTCGGCGACGACCGCATCTACGGCGGGGCGGGCAACGACCTCGTGTACGCCGGCCCGGGCCGCGACCGCGTCTTCGGCGGTCCCGGCGCCGACGACCTGTACGGCGATGCGGGGGGCGACCGGCTGTACGGCGGCGCCGGCGGCGACCGCCTGCGGGGCGGAAGCGGCCTGGACTCGATGTTCGGCGGCCCCGGCCTCGACCGCATCGACGGCGTGCGGCGCGACTTCGCGCGCCGCTGACCAGCCCTACGCCGCCGCGGCGGCCGCCACGCCGGAGATGACCTCGGCGGCCTCCTCCATCTGGCGGCGGTGCTCGGCCACCTGCATGCGCGAGATGACCAGGCGCTGGACCTGGGCGGTGCCCTCGAACAGCTGGTAGATCTTCGCGTCGCGGAAGAACTTCTCCAGCGGATGGTCCGTGAGCGAGGCCTCGGGGCCCACCAGGTCCATCAGCGCCGTCGTGGCCCACATGGTCACGTCGCCCGCCTTGAGCTTGGACATGGAGCCCTGGCCCGCGGTCATGGGGACGCCGTTGCGCCCCATCCACGCGGCGCGCCAGACCAGCATGCGGGCGGCGTCGATCTCGGTGGCCACGTCGGCGATGACCTGCTGGACGCGCTGCTCCTCGAGCAGCTCGCTGCCCTCGTAGGTCTTGCCCTCCAGCCACTCCAGCGTCCAGTCGTAGGCCGCCTGGGCGATGCCCAGGGCGCTCGCGCCGACCAGCGGGCGGGTGACCTCGAAGGTGGCGAGCGCGTTGGAGGCGCCGCTGGCCTGCCCGGAGCGCGCGCGCTCCAGCTTGCGCTCGAGCTTGTCCATGCCGCCCAGCAGGTGGTCGAGCGGGATCCGGCAGTCCTCCAGGACGACCTCGGCCGTCTGCGAGGCGCGGATGCCCAGCTTGTCCTCCTTCTTGCCCATGGACAGGCCCGGCGCGTCCTTGGGGACGACGAAGGAGGCCTGGCCGCGGTGGCCCAGCTCGGGCGCGACGTTGGCCACGACGACGGTGACGTCGGCGATGCCGCCGTTGGAGATGAAGACCTTGGTGCCGTTGAGGACCCACTCGTCCCCGTCGCGCTTGGCGGTGGTGCGCAGCGACTTCACGTCGGAGCCGGCGCCCGCCTCGGTGACGGCGTAGGCGCCGATCTTGATCTCGTCGCCCAGGCCGTAGCACTCGGGGATCCAGCGGCCGATCTGCTCGGGCGTGCCCGAGGCGGCGATGCCGGCGGCGGCCAGGGAGGACGCCTGGATGGCCAGGGCGATGCCCGCACAGCCCCAGTGCAGCTCCTCGGCGTAGATGACGCCGAACAGGCCCTCGGGGTCAGTGGCCATCTTCTGCAGCAGCTCGAGGCCGTGCAGGTCCCACCTACGGGCCTCGCGGATGATCTCCCACGGCACGGTCTGCTCGCGATCGTGCTCGGCGGCGGCGGGGCGGATGACCTCGCGGGCGAAGCGCCGGCAGCGGTCCTGAAACTCGACTTGCTCGTCCGTCATTCGGAAGTCCATGGCGGCCATCGTACAGGTCCAACGAACGGAGCCGTTCAGTGGGACGCGTTACATTCCGCAGCGCGTGCCCCGGCTCCGTCTCGCCATCCCCGTCGTGCTGCTCGTGCTCGCAAGCTGCGGCGTGGCCGCATGCGGGAAGAAGTCCAACGACATCGGCGCGGGCCCCGTGCTGGGCAAGAAGGGCGGCGAGGGCGGCGCGGCGCCGGCGCTGGGCTTCCCGGCCTTCGCCACCAAGAACACGACCCGCGTGGGCGGCGGCGACCCGACGGCCGACGCCGCCGCGGTGGCGCGCGCGGTGTACCCGGCCACCTCGGCCACGACCCGCCCGTCCGCGGTCGTCCTGGTGGACCGCCGCGACTGGCAGGGCGGCGTGGCCGCGGCCGTGCTGATGAGCCCACCGGTGCGCGCGCCGGTGCTGCTCACCGACGGGCGCAACCTGCCGCAGGCCACGGCCGCCACGCTCGACGCGCTGGACCCCTCGGGCGCCCGGCCGCTGCGCGGCGCGAAGGTCGTCCGCGTGGGCGACGTGGCCAAGCCGGGCGGCGCCAAGGCCGTGAGCGTGGGCGGCGCCAACCCATACGCCCGCGCCGCGCAGATCGACGGCGTGGCCACGCGCGCGACGGGGCGCCCCAGCGACCGCGTCGTGATCGCCTCGGGCGAGCGGCCGGAGTTCGCCATGCCGGCGGCGGCGTGGGCGGCGAAGTCCGGCGACGCCGTCCTGTACGTCAAGCGCGACCAGATCCCCCCGGAGACGCTGGCCGCGCTCAAGGTCCACCAGCAGCCCAAGATCTACGTGCTCGGCCCCAAGGAGGTGATCTCCGACAAGGTGCTCGGCCAGATGCGCCGGCTGGGGACCACCACCCGGATCGGCGGCCGCGACGCCGTGGCCAACGCCATCGCCTTCGCGCGCTTCGTGGACGGTCGCTTCGGCTGGGGCGTCGTCGACCCCGGCCACGGGCTGGTCCTCGCCAGCACGGGGCGCCCGCTGGACGCGGCCGCCGCCGCGCCGCTGTCGGCCAGCGGCACCTACGGTCCGCTGCTGCTCGTCACGCCGGGGTCGCTGCCCAAGACGCTGGTCCAGTACCTGCTCGACGTCCAGCCCGGGTACGAGCGCGACCCGGTCCGCGGCGTCTACAACCACGGCTGGCTGATCGGCGACGAGCGCGCCATCTCGGTGGAGGACCAGGCGCGGATAGACTCGCTGCTGGAGATCGTGCCCGTGAACGCCGCCCCTCCGACCAGCCGATCCACGTCGTGAGCGAGGCCGAGAGCCCGGAGCGCCTGAAGCCCGACCGCCCGGTCACCGTCGAGGATGTCCGGGCGCTGATGGGCGCCTCCACCCCCCACTTCGCGCTGCAGCTGCGCAACCGGATCGCCAAGCTGATCCGCGACCTCCCGCCCGACCACCCGGCGCGGGTGGAGGGCGAGCGGGAGATCGCGCGGTTGGACCGGCTCGCCGTGGACGGGGAGGAGCGGGGCCCCGAGGAGACGCATGACCTCGAGCCGCTGCCCTCCCTGCGCGACGAGTGACCGCCGCGCTGGAGCGCGTGCTCGCGCTGCTGCGCCCCGACGCGCGGCCCGAGGACCCGGACGCGGCCGCGCGCCAGGGCTACCTCGACCTGCTGGGCGAGGCGGGCGCCGAGGCGACCGGGCCGGCGCAGCGGCTGATGTTCACCGGCGCCGTCCCGGCGATCTACGAGCGCTGGTGGCGCCCCGCGCTGGGCCGCGTCGCCAAGGGGGTGTTCGGCCCGGCGATGGGCGAGGAGCGCCGCATCGCGCGGCTGCTGCTGGGACTGGAGCGCGGCGACGGCGTCCTGGACGTCGCGTGCGGCCCCGGGAACTTCACCCGCGAGTTCGCGCGGCGCGTGGGCGACACCGGCCTGGCCGTGGGCATCGACGCCTCCCCCACCATGCTCGCCCGCGCGGTCACGGACACGCCGGACCCCTACGGGAACACGGCCTACATCCGCGGCGACGCCGTCGACCTGCCCTTCCGCGAGGCGTCCTTCGACGCCGTGTGCTGCTTCGCCGCGCTGCACATGTTCGCCGACCCCTTCGCCGCGCTGGACAGCATGACCCGCGTCCTGACCCCGGGCGGGCGGATCGCCATCTTCACCTCGTGTCGCACCCGCTCGGCGCCGCTGCGCACGATCGACGGCATCCTGGGCGCGCAGAGCGGGATGCGGATGTTCGAGCCCGGCGAGATCACCGGCGCGCTGGCCCAGCGCGGCTTCGCCGACGTGGCCCAGCGGATCACCGGGCTCACCCAGTTCGTGGGCGGCCGGTTGGCGTAGGCCGGCGGCTAGTGCGTGGTCCAGGCGTCGGGGTCGCGCGTCAGCGCCGAGACCTCCTTGGGCAGGCGCCCGGCGGCGAGGTCCGCCAGGGTCACCCGCTCGAGGATCCCGCGCAGGCTCGCGCGCACCGCGATCCACACGTCGCGCAACGGCTCGGCCGGGCCGGCGTACTCCAGGTTCTGAGGGCGCACTCCGCTCACGCCGGCCAGCGGGCCGTCGATCGCGCGGATGATGTCGGCGACGGAGATCTCGTCGCCGCCGCGCGCCAGCAGATATCCACCCTCCGGGCCCCGGCGGCTCTGCACGATCTGGGCCTGGCGCAGCTGGCCCAGGATGTTCTCCAGGAAGTTGAGCGGGATGCCCTGCGCCTCGGCGATCCGCTCCGCCTTCAGCGGTTTGCCGGGCTCGGCGGCGGCCAGCTCGGCCGCCGCGCGCACCGCGTAGTCGGTCTTGGCGGAGATCCGCACGCGGCCATTCTGCCGCGTCAGGCGGGCGAGAACACCGTGGAGCGGTGCGGGCGCACGTGGACGATCTGCCCCGGCTCCAGCTCGAGCTCCTCCACCTCGGCGCGCGTGAGCTGCGCCGACAGCGCCGTCCCGTCGGCCAGCGTCAGCGTCACCCGAACCTCGAAGCCCAGGCGCACGACGCGGTCGACCAGCGCCTCGGTCGTCCCCTCGCGGCGGTCGAGCAGGAGCTCCACGTCGTGCGGGCGCACCCACGACTCGCCGATCCGGTTGACCGGGCCGACGAATCCCATGACGAAGGGGTTGGCCGGGCTCTCGTAGAGGTCGGACGGGCGGCCCACCTGCTCCAGGCGACCCTCGTTGATCACGGCGATCTGCTCGGCCACCTCCATCGCCTCCTCCTGGTCGTGCGTGACGAAGATCGTCGTCACGTGGACCTCCTCGTGCAGGCGGCGCAGCCACTCGCGCAGCTCGGCGCGCACGCGGGCGTCAAGCGCCCCGAAGGGCTCGTCGAGCAGCAGCACGCGCGGCTCCACGGCGAGCGCCCGGGCCAGGGCCATGCGCTGGCGCTGCCCGCCGGACAGCTGGGAGGGATAGCGGTCGGCCAGGCCGTGCAGGTGGACCAGCGCGAGCAGCTCGTCCACGCGCGCCGTCACCTCCGGCTTGGGGCGCCGGCGGATGCGCAGCCCGAAGCCGACGTTGTCGCGAACGGTCATGTGCTTGAAGGCGGCGTAGTGCTGGAAGACCAGGCCGACGCCGCGCTTGCGCGCCGGAACGTCGCCCATCGACTCCCCGCCGATCCGGACGTCGCCGGAGTCGGCGACCTCGAGCCCCGCGATGACCCGCAGCAGCGTGGACTTCCCGCCGCCGGACGGCCCGAGCAGGGCGGTCAGCGACCCGTCGGGGACGGTCAGGGAGACGTCGTCCAGCGCGACGAAGTCGCCGAAGCGCTTGGACACGCCGTGGACCTCGATGGCCATGGTCAGGCGTCCTTTCGACGCCGGTCGAGCAGCGTCATGGACAGGATGACGGAGAGCGCCAGCAGCGCCAGGACCACGGCCGCGGCGTACGCGCCGGTCAGATCGAAGGCCTGGAAGCGGTCCTCCACGTGCAGGGTCAGGGTCTGGGTCTCGCCCGCCAGCTTGCCGGACACGACGCTGACCGCCCCGAACTCCCCCAGGGCGCGCGCCGTGGTGAGGATCACGCCGTAGGCCACGCCCCAGCGGATCGCCGGGAGCGTGACGCGCCAGAACGTCTGCCACGGGGAGGCGCCGAGGGTCGTGGCCGCCTCCTCCTGGTCGGTCCCGATCTCCCGCAGCACGGGCGCCACCTCGCGCACGACGAAGGGCAGCGAGACGAAGATGGTGGCCAGGACCATCCCCGGCGTGGAGAAGATCACCTGCCAGTGCAGCCCGCCGAACCAGCCGTCGCGACCCCAGACCAGGATCAGGGCCAGCCCCACGACGACCGGCGAGATCGCGAAGGGCAGGTCGACCAGGGCGTTGAGGATCGCCTTGCCGCGGATGCGCGTGCGCTCGAGCAGCAGGGCGAAGCCGATGCCGAACAGCGTGTTGGCGGGCACCGCTATGGCCACCATCACGATGGTCAGCCAGAACGCGTGCTGGGCCTCCGGCGTGGTCACCGAGTTCCAGGCCGGGGCGAGACCGTGCTCGAACGTCCGGTAGAAGACGAGGCCGACCGGCGCGACGAGCAGCAGGGCCAGGTAGCCCAGCGCGACGGTCCGCAGGCCCAGGCGGCTCGCGTCAGCGCGCATACCGGCTCCAGCGCGACGCCAGGGCGCTCACCCCGGCCAGCAGGACGAGCGAGAACACGAGCAGCACCACGGACACGGCGGCCGCCGACCCGATGGCGTCGCTCTCGATGCGCCCGAAGATGTAGACCGACGCGACCTCGGTCTTGAACGGCACGTTGCCGCTGATCAGAACCACCGAGCCGAACTCGCCCAGCGCGCGGGCGAAGGCCAGGCCGGCGCCCGCGGTGATCGCGGGGACGAGGTTGGGCAGAACGATGCGACGGAAGGTCGTGAACCGGTTGGCGCCGAGCGAGGCGGCGGCGTCCTCCATGTCGCGGTCCAGCTCGATCAGCACCGGCTGGACGCTGCGCACGACGAAGGGCAGGGTCACGAACAGCAGCGCCAGGACCACGCCGGTCCAGGCGTAGGCGACGCTGATGCCCAGCGGGCCCTTCGGCCCGTACAGCGCCAGCAGCGTCAGGCCGGCCACGATCGTGGGGAGCGCGAACGGCAGGTCGATCAGCGCGTTCACGATGCGCTTGCCGCGGAACTCGTCGCGCACGAGGACCCAGGCGATCAGCGTCCCCGTGGCGATGTTGATCGCCGTGACGGCCAGCGAGACGAGCACGGTGAGCTTGAGCGCGGCGCGCGCCTCGGGCGCGGTGACGGCGTGCCAGAACGCGCCGGTGCCGCCGTCGAGCGAGCGTGCGACGACGGCGGCCAGCGGGATGAGGACGATCAGGCTCAGCCAGGCGACCGCGAGCGCGCCGGCGGGCGCCGCGAGGCCCGCGCTGGTGCGCGGCCCCCGTGACGCCCGTCCCGGCAGCTGCAGTGCGGCGGAGTCAGCCGGTGGAGACACCCAGGCCCCGCTCGATCTCCGCCACGCTTCCCTTGTCCGGGTCGAAGAACTGGTCGTTGACCTTCGACCACCCACCGAACTTGTCGATCTTGAACAGGCCGGGCGGGGTGGGGAACTTCCGCGGGTCGTTCGCCGACGCGACCACCGGACGGTAGCCCTTGGACGCGAAGATCCTCTGCGCGGCCGGCGTGCGGACGTAGCTCACGAACGCCTTCGCCGCCGTCGGGTTCTTCGCGTCGCTGGTCACCGCGATCGGGTTCTGGATGAGGATCGTCTGGTCGGGCACGACGTAGTCGAGGTTCTCGCCCTTGCCCTGCGCGGTGATCGCCTCGTTCTCGTAGGCCAGGAGCACGTCGCCCTTGCCCGAGCTGAACGTCTGCAGCGCGTCGCGGGCGCTCTTGTCCTGCACGACCACGTTCTTGAACAGCTTCTTGAGGTAGTCGTTGGCCTGCGCGGGCGTCTTGCCCTGCTCGACCTGGGCCCCGTAGGCCGCCATGACGTTCCACTTGGCGCCGCCGGAGGTGAACGGGTTGGGCTCGAGCACCTCGACGCCGGGCTTGGTCAGGTCGGCCCAGGTCTTGATGTTCTTCGGGTTGCCCTTGCGCACCGCGAACACGACGACGGAGTTCGTGACGAAGCCCTGGTAGGGGTCGTTCGCCCAGTTCTTCGCGACGAGGTTCTTCTTGACGAGCTTCTCGACGTCCGGCGCCAGCGAGAACGCGACCACGTCGGCCGGGAGGCCGGACGCGACGGCGCGCGACTGGTCGCCGGACGCGCCGTAGGACTGGCTGAACGTGACGCCCTGGCCCGCCGGCGTCTTCTGGAAGGCCGGGATCACGGAGGCGTAGGCCTCCTTGGGCGTGGAATAGGCGACAAGCGAGAGCTTGCCGCCGCCGCCCCCGCCGGAGTCGTTGGACTTCCCGCCGCAGGCCGCCACCGAAAGGGGGAGGACGGCGGCCGCGAGGAGAGTGAGAAGGAGGTTTCGATTTGGCATGGACGAGAAAATACACAATCTCGACCAGCTTTGTCTGGATTAGCCGTTGCGCGGCTCGCGCGCCCCCTCTCCCGGCTTCACGAAGAAGATCCTCGGGAGCGTTCCCGCGCGGGCGCTGCGGCCCACGATCTTGGCCACCTCGCGGTACAGGCCGCGGCGGGGGGCGCGCCGCGCGAGCTCTCGCCGCCACCCGGTCACCGGTGGCTGCAGGTCGGTCCTGTCCGCCCGGCGCAGCAGCTCCACCTCCGGCCCGCGCTCCCACTGCGCGCTGAGGCGGTGATGGAGCTCGACGGCGTCCAGGCAGCGCCGGAGGCGGTCCGCCTCCCATCCGAAGGGCGCGAGCACCTCACCGGTCAGGCGCCGCCCGTCGCTGACGTAAGGCCCGCCCGTGAAGGCCCCGGGATAGCCGCCGGCGTCGTGCAGCAGCGCCGCGCACAGCACCAGCTCGCGATCCACTTGGAGCCCACGCCGTTCGGCCGCGCGCTCGACGATGAGGTGCAGGCGGATGGCGTGTCGCTCCATCGGGCTGTCGGCCTCGCCGGTCAGCTCGCGCAGCTTGTCCAGCGCGGCGCGCTCGGCGTCCGTTCGGGCCAGTTCCTCCGCCGTGACGCGAGCGTCCATCGGGAGCGAGCCTAGTAGGCTCGGCCGGCATGCGGATCGGGATCTTCCTCGCCTACTGGCCCTGGTTCTCGCTGGACGAGCAGGTCGAGCTGGCCCAGCTGGCCGACGAGCTCGGGCTGGACTCGGTGTGGATCTCCGAGGCCTGGGGCCAGGACGCCGTCTCGGTCCTCGGGCTGCTGGCCGGGAAGACCGAGCGGGTGGCCCTGGCCTCCGGGCTCATGCAGATCCCCGCGCGGGCCCCCGCGGCCACCGCCATGGCCGCCGTGACGCTGGACGTCCTGACCGGCGGG
Source organism: Solirubrobacteraceae bacterium (assembly GCA_033856025.1). Lineage (GTDB taxonomy): Bacteria > Actinomycetota > Thermoleophilia > Solirubrobacterales > Solirubrobacteraceae > AC-38. The sequence continues at coordinate 43,743 of JAWVFQ010000040.1, forward strand.
CGCTTCCGGCTCGGGCTCGGCGTGTCCGGGCCGCAGGTGAGCGAGGGCTGGTACGGCGTGCCGTTCCGCCGGCCCCTGGCCCGCACGCGCGAGTACGTCGAGATCGTGCGGGCGATCGTGGCGCGCGAGGCGCCGCTGGAGCACGCGGGCCGCGAGTGGACCCTGCCGCTCGACGAGGCGCACGGCGGGAGCGGGCTGGGCAAGTCCCTGAAGCTGCTGGCCAAGCCGGTCCAGGCCCGCATCCCGATCTACCTCGGGGCGATCGGGCCCAAGGCGGTGGAGCAGGTGGGCGAGATCGCCGACGGCTGGCTGCCGTTCCTGCTCAACCCGGCCGAGCCCGACGTGCTGCTCGACCCGCTGCGCGCGGGCGCCGAGAAGGCGGGCCGCTCGCTGGACGAGATCGACGTGGCGCCGGTCGTGCCGGTGTCGGTGCACGAGGACCTGGAGGAGGCGCGCAACCTGTCGCGGCCCTGGCTGGCCTTCTACCTGGGGGCGATGGGCGCGAAGGACAAGAACTTCTACGTCCAGCTCGCCGAGCTGTACGGGATGGGCGACGCGGCGCGCGAGGTGCAGTCTCGAATGCTGGAGGGCGACCGGGCCGGCGCGGCGGCCGCCGTGACGCCCGAGCTCATCGACGCCTCGTGCATCGCCACCACCCCGGCCGGCCTGGACGACAAGCTGGCGGCCTACGAGGCGGCGGGAGTGGACACGATCGTCGCCGTCCCCGGCGGCGACCGGCCGGCCACGATCCGGATGCTGGCCGAGGCCACCTCGCGCGAGCGCGTTGGCTGAGGAAGCCGCGCCCGAAGCCGCTCCGGCGGGCATCCCCGGTTCCGAGCTGCGCGGGCCGTTCCCGGTCGGGCGCTACGCGGCCTTCCTGCGCGACGAGCTGCGCAGGCGGGCGCGGGTGCAGCTCTTCGGCGAGGTGTGGAACCTCGGTGGGAGCAAGGCGAAGGTCTACTTCGAGCTGCGCGACGCGACCGGCGCGATCCCGTGCTCGATGTGGCGCAACGACTTCGAGGCCCTGGGCGTCGGCGCCGAGGCGCTGGCCGACGGGGCGCAGATCGTGGTGGCGGGCGGTCCGGACTTCTACCCCGGCAGCCGCACCTCCTCGCCGTCGTTCTCCTTCAACGTCGCCGACCTGCGGATCGCCGGCGAGGGCGACCTGCTCGCGCAGCTGGCGCGCCTGCGCCGCCAGCTGGACGCCGAGGGGCTGTTCGCGCCGCAGAAGCGTCTCCCCCGCCCCGTCCTCCCCCGCACGATCGGCGTGGTCACCGGAGAGCGCGGGAAGGCCCGCGACGACGTCCTGGCCGGTCTGCGCCGCCGCGGCTGGGCCGGCCGCGTCGTCTGGGCCTTCGCGCCCGTCCAGGACCGCCACGCCGCCCCCCGGATAGCCCAGGCCCTCCAGGACCTCGCCGCCCTCCCGGCGCCCGGCGCGGACCCCCCGGACCGGCTCGGCGCGGCGCGCGGGGTGGACGTGATCGTCGTCGCGCGCGGCGGCGGCTCCCTGGCCGACCTGTTCGCGTTCTGCGATGAGACGCTGTGCCGGACGGTGGCGATGCTGCCGGTGCCGGTGATCGCGTCCGTCGGCCACCACACCGACCGCACGCTGATCGACGACGTCGCCGCGGTGTCGTGCTCGACGCCGACGCATGCCGCGGAGAGCGCGGTGCCGCTGCACTGCGGCGATGCCCGCGCCTCGCTGCAGCGCGCGGCCGCAGAGCTGTCCGGGCACGGCCGCCGCGCCGTCGTGCAGCGCGCCCGCGCGCTGGCCGCTCTCTCGCGAGCACCCGCGGAGCACCTCGCGCGCAACCGCGCCCGCCTGCACCAGCAGATGCGCGAGATGCGAGCGAGCGCGCGGCGCGGCGTGAGCCGGCGCCGCGAGCTCGCCCACACGCACGCGCTGGTCGTGGCCCGCAAGGCGCAGTCGACCGCGGTAGCCACCCGGACCACCCGCGCGCGCTCCCTGGAGACCCTCGCCCTGGCCCTGGCCGCGCACGACCCGGACCGCACGCTCGCGCGCGGCTACGCCCTCGTCTCCGACCGCGCCGGCGACCTGGTCACCGGCACCGCCGCCGCCCGCGCCGCCGGCGACCTCGACGTCCACTTCGCCGACGGCACCGTCCCCGCGCGCGTCCGCGCCCCGAGCGAGGATGCCGTGCCGTGACCGAGCGCACGTACGAGTCCGCGGCGGCGCGGATCGAGGAGATCATCCGGCGCCTGGACTCCGGCGAGGCCGAGCTGCGCGAGACGCTCGCCCTGGTCAAGGAGGGCCGCGAGCTCGTGGACTTCTGCGCCGGCGAGCTGGAGGCGGTCGGCCAGGGGCTCGAGGAGCTTCGCCTCGACGAGCTCGTCGCGCGGCTGGAGCGCGGCGGTCCGGCGCCCGGCGCCGAAGGCGGGGGTGACGGCGGAGTCGGGGGCGGCGCAGACCCCGCGCCGGAGCTCTCCGACGAGGTCCCGCCGGGCGGGCACGGGCCGCCCTAGGCGGCGCCGACGACGCGGGCCGGCGCGGCGGCTCCCCCGACGCACTCCCACGCGCCGATCGCCGGCTCCGCCACCGTCCCAGCACCCACCGGGTGCAGTTGACCGCGATATAGGCGGTCAACTGCACCCGTTGCGCCTGCCGGGGGGTGGATTTCGCTGCGCGCTCGCCTCGGTGCGCCGTGCGTATTCGTCGCGAGGCATGGTGGGAGGGACGGGGCGCGGTGCGAGTCGCGGCGAGCCCCGGCGCCCGGCTGGTCGGGCTCGCGGGCCTGGCCGAGCCGCCGCCCCAGGCCCTCCTACTGCCGCGGACCCGCTCCGTCCACACGTTCGGGATGCGGTTCGCCCTCGACCTGGTCTGGCTCGACGCCGAGGGGCGGGCGGTGCGCATCGACCGCGACGTCGCGCCGAACCGCGTGCGCGCCTGCCGCCGCGCCCGCGCCGTATGCGAGATCCCGCATGCGAATCCGCCGCCCGGGTAGGGCACTCGAGACCACCAAGAACGACAGAGGGAGAACCATGGGCCAGAACACAGACACGCTGCGCCAGGGCTACGAGGCCTTCGGGCGCGGCGACCTCGACGGCGCCAGCGAGAACTGGGCCGACGACATCCGCTGGGAGGGCTCCAACGCGGACATCCCCGGCGCCGGGGTCCACGAGGGCACAGACGCGGTGAAGGGCTCGCTGGTCGAGCTCGTCCAGGCCTTCGACAACTTCTCGGCCACGCCGGACGAGTTCATCGAGCAGGACGAGACCGTCGTCGTCCTCGGCCACACCGAGGCCACTCCCAAGGGCGGCGGCGAAGCCATCAAGGTGCCCTTCGTCCACGTGTGGCGCATGCGCGACGGCAAGGCCGAGCGCGTCCAGCTCCTCACCGACACCGCCGTCGTGGCGGACGCCCTGCGTCAGTAATTGCCGCTGATGTAGTCCCAGGCGCGGCGGAGGCGGGCGCTGAGCGTCCCCTCCTCCGCGTCCGCCGGGTCCACGTGAAGCTCGCCTGGCCCGGGCTCGGGGTCGTGCAGCGCGTCCGCGCGGACCGACAGCACGACCCCGCGCTCGTACAGCGCCTCGATCTGGTCGGCGTCGGCGAAGCGCCACCCGCCCGGGCCGGCGCGCCCGTCGATCACGATCCCGTCGAAGATGTCGGCGTCCTCGGCGGCGAGCACGTGGTGCACCCGCCCGACCTCGGACCCCGTCGAGTCGTGGACCGGCACGCCCGTCTCCAGGACCAGGTAGGAGACGGGCGCGCCGAGGTCCACGAATCGAAGCCGGCCTAGACCCGCTGGATCAGCGTGCCGGTGCCCAGCCCGCCGCCGCAGCACATCGTCACGAGGCCGTACTCCTTGTCGGAGCGCTCGAGCTCGTGGAGCAGCGTCGTGATCAGCCGCGCGCCGGTGGAGCCGAGCGGGTGGCCCAGCGCCATCGCGCCGCCGTTGACGTTCACGCGGTCCATGTCCGGCCCCAGCTCGCGCTGCCAGGCCGCGACCACGGGGGCGAACGCCTCGTTGATCTCGATCAGGTCGATGTCGTCGATCTTCATCCCCGACCGCTCGAGGATCTTCCGGGTCGCCGGGATCGGGCCCGTGAGCATGATCACCGGGTCCACGCCGACCGTGGTCTGGTCGACCACCCGCGCGCGGGGCTTGACGCCCAGCTCGTCGGCCTTCTCGCGCGTCATGAGCAGCACCGCCGCGGCGCCGTCGGAGACCTGCGAGGAGTTGCCGGCCGTGATCTTGCCGTCCTCCTTGAAGGCGGGCTTGAGCGCCGCCAGCTTCTCCAGCGACGTGTCGGGGCGGATGCCCTGGTCGGTCACGTAGGTGTCGCCGTTGACCTGGAACGGGACGGTCTCGCGCTCGAAGCGCCCCTCCTCGGTCGCCTTGGCCGCGCGCTGGTGGGAGCGCACGGCGAGCTCGTCGAGCTCGGACCGCGGGATCTCCCACTGGTCGGCGATCATCTCGGCGCTCAGGCCCTGCGGGATGAGGTTGTACTTCTCGAGCAGCTCGGGCGTGAACGCGGCGCCGAACTCGGACTGCGCCTTCATCCCGTCCGCGAAGGAGATGTGGCCCATGTGCTCGACCCCCGAGCCGATGGCCACGTCGTGGACGCCGGCGGCGACGAGCGCCGCGGCGAAGTTGACGGCCTGCTGGGCCGACCCGCACTGGCGGTCGATCGTGGTGGCGGGCGTCTCGATCGGCAGCCCGGCCTCGAGCCAGGCGTTGCGGCCGATGTTGAAGCCCTGCTCGCCGAACTGCTGGACGCAGCCGGTGACGACGTCCTCGACCTCGGCGGCCGGGATCCCGGCGCGCTCGATGACCTCGGAGTAGCACTTCGCGAGCAGGTTGCTCGGGTGCGTGTCCTTGTAGTAGCCCTTCTCCTCGTGCCCGCGGCCGATGGGAGTCCGAACCGCCTCGACGATGACGACCTCCCGGCCCTGCTGAGTGCTCATGGCGTGCGCTTTCCTCCGTTTAGGTGTCCCTACAAGCCTACTCTCCCCGTTGACTGGCCGGTCAACCAGGGCCTTCCTCTAAGGTCCCGCGCGCCTTGGAGGAGCGACTGGGGATAGCCGGGAGCGGCACGATCGCCCGCGGGCTCGCGCAGACCGCGGCCGAGCACGGCGAGGTCGTGGTGTGGGCGCGCTCGGAGGAGTCGGCGGAGCGGGCGCGAGAGAAGCTTGCAGGCACGGGCGGAGCCCCGGAACCGGATGTCACGGTGGTCACCGACCTCGCCCACCTCGCGGCGGCGGCGCCGACGTTCGTCGTGGAGGCCATCGCCGAGGACGCGGCCGCGAAGACGGCCCTGCTCCGCGACCTGCACGAGCGGCTCGGGCCCGACGCGATCCTGGCCACGACCACCTCCTCCCTCTCCGTCGAGGACCTGGCGAGCGCCTCCGGGCGCCCGGAGCGCTTCGCCGGCTTCCACGTCTTCAACCCGGTCCCCAAGATGGCGCTGGTCGAGCTCGCCTTCCCGCGAGCGGCGACGGAGGACACGCGCGCCCGCGCGCGCGCGGTCTGCGATGCGCTGGGCAAGACGGCCGTCGGGGTCCCCGATGTGGCCGGCTTCGTCGTCAACCGACTGCTCTTCCCCTACCTGTTCGGCGCGGTGCGCCTGCTGGAGGAGACGGGGATGGACCCGGCGGACGTCGACACCTGCATGAAGCTGGGCGCCGGGCATCCCCTCGGCCCCCTGGCGCTGCTGGACCTGGTCGGCCTCGACGTGGCCGTCGCGATCGGCGACTCGATCGGCTCGCCCGCGCCCGAGCGCGTCCGCGCGCTGGTCGCCGAGGGCGCCCTGGGTCGCAAGGCCGGCCGCGGCTTCCACACGTATTCCTGAGGAAGCTTTTATGGCCGGTTGAGGCGCCGGGCGGACGATGCCGCTGCGACGTACCTCATAGCCGCACCTCCTCCCATAACAAGACCGGCCCGCTCCCCCGCGGGCCGGTCTCGTTTCTACTAGGCGGTGGGCTGCCTCATCGAGTCCACCGTCTCTCCTCCTCAACCGCCATGGGCCCGGCAGTGGGCCCCAACGGCTGTGCGCTGGGAAACGTAGCGCCTTCGCGGCGCTCAGGCGACCGGCCCGCGCTCGCGCACGCGCACGGCCTCGATGCGGTTCTCGCGCACGGACTCCACGCGGATGGAGTAGCCGTCCGCGCTCACGGTGTCCCCGCGGCGCGGCAGGCGGCCCAGCTTGTCGAAGACGTACCCGCCGATCGAGTTGTAGGCGTCGCTGTCGATCGGCAGCTCGACGCCGTAGTCGATGAGGTCGGTGACCGCCACGTGACCCCTGACGTACCAGTCGCCGTTGGGCAGCTTGCGCACGGCGCCGCCCGCCGGGTCGGTCTCGTCCTCGATCTCCCCGACGACCTCCTCGAGGATGTCCTCGACGGTCACGATCCCCGCGACGCGGCCGTACTCGTCGACCACCACGGCCATGCTCGCGCGCTGGCGTTGGAGGTCGGCCAGCAGGTCGTCCAGCGGCTTGGTCTCGGGGACGATCGGCGCGTCCTTGACCAGCGGCTCCAGCGACGCGTCGGGACCGCGCTCGAGCAGCGTCCGGGCCATGGAGTTGATGTGGGCGATGCCCCGGACGCGGTCGGCGTTGTCGTCCTCCACGACGAGCAGGCGGGTGTGTCCCGTGTCGACGCAGCGGCGCACGCCCACCTGCACGGTCTCCGACGCGTCGATCGTCACGACCGCCGGGATCGGCGTCATGACCTGGCGGGCCTCCTGCTCGTGCAGGTGGAAGACGCCCGAGAGCATCACCGCCTCGCCGGCGTCGATCTTCCCGCCCTGGAGGGACTCCGCGATGATCAGCTTGAGCTCCTCGGGAGTCCCGCCCTCCTCCTCGGAGATCTGGTCCGGGTGCACGCCGAGCAGGCGCAGGATCCAGTTCGACACGCGATTGAGCAGCGCCACCGCCGGGCGGAAGGCCAGGCGGAAGGCGCGCAGCGGCCGCGAGATCCGGCGCGCCACGTCCTCGGCGTGCGTGATCGCGAAGATCTTGGGCACCTGCTCGCCGAACGTGATGTGCAGGGACGTCGTGATCACGTAGGCGATGATCAGCGCCAGCGCCACCGCGATGCCGTGGGAGATACCGCCGAAGGCCGGCTCGATCAGCTTGGCGACGGCGGGCTCGCCCAGGAAGCCGATGCCGATGGAGGCGAGCGTGATCCCCAGCTGGCACGCGGACAGCGCCTCGGAGATGTCCTCGATCTCGTGGACGGCGGCGGCCGCGCCGCTCTGGCCCTCCTCGGACATCGTCTCGAGCTTGGACCGGCGCGCGCGCACGAGGGCGAACTCGGCCGCGACGAAGTACCCGTTCAGCAGGACGAGCAGCACGACGGCGAGGAGCAAGAGCGCCGTCATCGCGGAGCCCCGCTACTTCGGGGTAGGTCGTCGTCGTTCATCGAGGCGACGCGGGAAAGGTAGCAGCCGGTCCTACAGCCTCCGGCGCCCCCGGCGCCGGGGCGCGACGGGCGCGACGACGCGCTCCCCGACGACCTCACGGGGCACCCCGGGGCGAAGCGCCGACGGCCGGGCCGGCAGCCCGAAGTCGCCCGCGCGGCGCACGAGCAGGTCGGCGCAGCGCTCGGACACGGCGGCGATCGTCAGCGAAGGGTTCACGCCCAGGGACGTCGGGATGATCGAGGAGTCGATGCAATACAGGCCCTCGTACCCGAACACCGCCCCCGCGTGGTCCGTGACGCCCAGGGCGGGCGACTCGGCCATCCGGCAGCCGCCCAGCGGGTGCGACGCGTATGAGCCCTGGGTCTCGGTCAGCTTCATGAAGCGCCCCAGGCCGCGGCGCTCGGCGATCCGCCTCATCGCGTCGTTGGCCGCCTCGCGCACGCGGATCGACTGGTCCGACAGCGCGTAGTTGAACAGCCCGACCGCGACCGGGCCCTCGTTCGGGCGCTCGGCCCCGCCCTTCGGCGGCACGGCGTAGAACTGGCCGTCGTGGGTGTCCTCGACCATGGCCAGCAGCTCGATGCGGTTGGACCACTGGGAGACCGCCTGCTTCTTCTGGAGCCCCCACCACGAGGGGTCGCCCTCCGGCGCGCGCCCGTCGTCGTAGAGGAAGTTGGTCAGGGCGGACAGGAAGATCTCCTGGAGGTTGAAGCGGGTGCCGTCGAAGCGGTGGTCGCGCCGGCCCACCCAGAAGTCGTAGGTCATCGTGGTGATCGGCTTGCCCTTGTGGAAGTCGTCGTAGCCGGGGAGCCCCAGGACGTCCTTCACCTTCTTCTGGTCGTACTCGATCGCCGCGATGTGATCGCCGTTGACGCCGAGGTGGCGGCCGACCTGGTCCGACAGCCCCGGCAGGTCGTTCTTGGAGCGCATGAGGATCGGCGCGTTGCCCATCGCGCCGCTGGAGAGCACGAGGACCTTGCACTCGATCTCCACCGTGGCGCCGGCCGCGTCGAGCGCGCTGACGACGTAGCGCCACGGCCGCGCGCTGGACTGGCGCACGGACTGGACCTCGAAACCGGGGCGGATCTGGACGCCCATCCGCTCGGCGCTGGGCAGGTAGTTGGTGATGAGGGAGTTCTTGGCGCCGAAGACGCAGCCGGTGTGGCACCACTTGGCGTTGACGCAGCGCTTGGGGCTGATGGCCACGGGCACGCGGTCGCAGGTGTGTCCGGCGGCGGCCAGCGTGCGGGCCCACAGGCCGCCGGACTTCGAGACCTGGTCCCAGTCGGGACGGTTCACGCGCAGCCCGAACTCGACGCGGCCGTAGTAGGGGTCGAGGCTGCGTCGCGAGATCGGCGCCGGCCACATGCGGCGCTCGTCGCCGTCCCCGGGGCGGCGGTCGCGGCGCTCGAACGTCTCCCGCGGGGCGCGCAGCGAGGCGGCGAGGTAGAGGTTGGAGCCGCCGCCCACCGCCTGGGCGGTGACGATCTGGGCGCCGTTGCCCTGGATCAGGTTGTAGACGTTGGACAGGTGGTCGATGTCCATGGACTGGCGGAAGTCGGTGTGCTTCATCCGCCGTCCGCGCTCCAGGACGACGACCTGGTTGGCGCTCGCGCCCGCGGCGCGGTAGAGCTCGGCCAGCCGGTACGCGGTGATCGCCCCGCCGAAGCCGGATCCCGCGATCACCACGTCGACGCGTTCGGCCATCAGTCGAGGTATCCCAGGCGCGTGCGCTCGCGGCTCAGGCGCCTGTTGTAGGAGAAGTCGCGGTAGCCGCGCGGGGCGACTCCGGGCAGGCCCATCACGCGCAGGCCGCTCGCCTTGGCGGCGGTGGCGTTGGGGATGAGCGCGGCGGCGCAGAACGCGGTGAAGGGGACGGCGGCGGCCGCCTCCCAGACCACGCGCGCCGGGTTCTTGAAGTCCAGGCCCGCCACGCACACCGCGGTGCGCTTGTCGAAGGGGAGCGAGAGGAACGACCCGCCCTGGCCCAGCGCCCGCGACTCCAGGTCGGCCAGGAACGGGCCCTGCAGCGCGTCGAAGCCGATCTTGGGGTGGTGGTAGAGCGCCAGGACGTCGGCCTCCACCGCGCCGGGCTCGGGGTCCACGCCGGCGATGGCCTGGGGATGGACCTCGTTGCCCAGGTCCGTGCGCGTGACGATCCGGCCCGGGAGGATCGTGTCCGCGAAGGCCTGGAGAGTGGCGTCGGGCAGGGCCGGCTCCGCGGTTGCGGGGATCGTGTCTATGAGCGGCCGGGCCGAGGCGATCAGCGCCGCCAGCCCGAGCAGGCCTCCGCGCTTCAGCAGACCTCGACGCGAGATCTCCGCCAGCAGTCCGTCCGCGCCGGACGGGACCGCCGGCGGGAGGCCGTCGTCAGAGGGCATCGACGCGGCGGGCCAGCTCGAAGTCGTTCTCCGTCAGGCCGCCCTCGGAGTGGGTGGAGACCGTGAGGCGGACGCGGTTCCAGCCGTGGAGCAGGATGTCCGGGTGGTGGTTGAGCTCCTCGGCCAGCGCCCCGACGCGGTTCACGAAGGCCAGCGCCTCCGCGAAATCGGCGAACTTGAGGTCGCGCCCGATGGCGTTCCCGTCGCGCTCCCACTCGGTCGCGGCGAGACGGTCGGCGATCTCGTCGTCCGGCAGCGTTGCCATACCCTTCCTCCCCGTGCGGATCGTGTCCCTCGTTCCCTCGGCCACCGAGACGCTGTTCGCGCTCGGCGCCGCCGACGAGGTTATCGCCGTGACGCACGAGTGCGACTGGCCGGCCGAGGCGCGGGCGCTGCCGAAGATCACCCGCGACGTGCTGCCGCCCGGCCGGTCCGCCGGTGAGATCGACGCCGCCGTGCGCGAGCGCACCTCGGCGGGACTGTCCATCTACGAGCTGGACACCGAGCGGCTGGTCTCGCTGGAGCCCGACCTGATCGTCACGCAGGCGCTGTGCTCCGTGTGCGCGGTGTCCCACGACGACGTGCTGGCGATCGCGCAGGAGCGCCTCCCGGGCGCGCGGGTGATGTCGCTGGACCCGCACACGGTGGGCGAGGTGCTCGACGACGTGCGCCGCATGGCCGACGTCATCGACCGCTGGAGCGAGGGCGAGGCGCTGCTCGAGGACGCCGCGATGCGCATCGACCGGGTCAAGCTGGCGGTCCGGGGCGCGCCGGCGCCGCGCGTCGCGGCCATCGAGTGGCTGGACCCGCCGTTCGCGGCGGGCCACTGGACGCCGCAGCTGGTGGAGTGGGCGGGCGGCGAGGACGTCCTCGGGTTCGCCGGGGAGCCGTCGTTCTCCACCGACTGGGACACCGTCGCCGCGGCTCAGCCCGACGTCGTCGTGGTGATGCCCTGCGGGTACGACGCACGGCGCGCGCACGAGGAGGCCGAGACGTTCCGCTCCGACCTCGACCGCGTGGGCGCCGGCCAGGTCGTCGCGGTCGACGCGTCGTCGTACTTCTCGCGCCCCGGCCCGCGGATCGTCGACGGCCTGGAGCTCCTGGCCCACCTGCTGCACCCCGAGCGCATCCCCGAGCCGCCCCCGGCCCTGGCCGAGCGGGCGCTCGAGCTGGCGTGACGGCCGGGCCGCGGACCGTCCTCTTCGTCCACTCGTCGGCCGGGCGGTATGGCGCGGACCGCCAGCTTCTGGCCATGGCGGGGGGGTTGGACCGCTCTCGGTGGCGGGCCGTGGTGGTGCTGGCCGAGGCCGGGCCGTTGGTGGGTGACCTGGAGAAGGCGGGCATCGAGGTGGTGGTGCGGCCGGAGCTGGCGGTCCTTCGCCGGGCGCTGTTCACGCCGGCGGGGCTGGCCGGGGTCCTGCGCCGGTATGTGGCCGACCGCCGGGAGCTCGGCGCGCTGGCCCGGTCGCACGGCGCCGCCGTGGTCCACGCGAACACCTCGGTGACGGTCGGCGCGTTTGCCGCGGCGGCGGGCGCCGGCGTCCCCCTGGTCGTCTCGGTGCGCGAGATCTACACCGACTTCGCGCGCTTCTGGCCGGTCTACCGGCGCTTCCTGCGCCGCGCCGACGCGCTGCTGTGCTCGTCCGAGCCCGTCCGCGCGCAGTTCGGCGACGACGCCCGGGCGCAGGTGGTCCACGAGGGCGTGACGGGCGTGGCGCGGCGGGCGCCGCGCGCCGAGGCCCGCGCCGCCCTGGACCTGCCCGACGAAGCCTTCGTCGCCGCCGTCCTGGGCCGCCTGTCGTCGTGGAAGGGCCAGGAGGTCCTGATCGAGGCCGTCGCCGAGGTGCCGCACGCGATCGCGCTCGTCGCGGGCGACGCGTGGCCGGGTGAGGAGCGCTTCGAGCGGGGGCTGCGGTCGCTGGCGGAGCGGCTTGGCGTCTCCGCGCGGGTCCGTTTCGTGGGGTTCCGGGAGGACGTGGAGAACGTCTATGGCGCCGCGGACGTCGTGGTCGTCCCCTCCACGCGGCCGGACCCGCTACCCAACTCGGCGCTGGAGTCCGCGGCCGCCGGGTGCTGCGTGGTCGCCGCGGCGCACGGCGGGCTGCCGGAGATCCTCCGCGACGGCGAGACCGGGCGGCTGGTGCCGCCCGGCGACGCGGCGGCCCTGGCCGCGGTCCTGTCCGAGCTGGCGTCTGACCCGGCGCAACGGCGCCGGTTAGGGGAAGCCGCCGCCGCGGACGTCGCGGATCGATTCGCGGTCTCGCGCCTGCTCGCGCGAACCCAAGGCGTGTACGACGAGATCGTCCGACGTTAAGCACCCATACGGTGCATAACTGCAGGGGATTTTTCTAGGCGACCATTACCGCGGCGACCGCGAGGCCGGCCGCGAGGGCTATGCACACGGCGAGGGGGACGAGGGGGGAGCGGACCCGGTCCCCGACCGCCACGAGCACGTACGCCGCGATCGCCCCGGACACCAGGCCGCCTATGTGGCCGCCCACCGAGATCCCGGGGAAGACGAAGGTGAGCAGCAGGTTCAGGCCGATGAGCGCCGGGATCCCCGACGCCATCGGATCGAATCCCCGCGCGCGCATGATCACCACCGCGCCGCCCATCAGGCCGAACACCGCGCCCGAGGCGCCGACCGTCAGCGAGTCCGGGTTGATCAGCAGCGCGCCGAGCGATCCGCCCAGCAGGGACGTGAAGTAGAGGACGAGGAACCGGACGCGCCCGATCGACGGCTCCAGCATCGTCCCGAGGATGTAGAGCAGGTACATGTTGAAGCCGATGTGGATCAGGCCCGCGTGCAGGAAGCCGGACGTGATCAGGCGCCAGTACTCGCCGTCGGCCACCGACGGGCCGTACAGCGCGCCGTTGTCCACGACGCTGCCGCCGCCGCGGGCCGCCACCCCGCCGCCGCCCGCCAGCGAGCCGACGAAGGCCAGGACGTTCATCGCGATCAGCACGTACGTCGCGACCGGGTCGGACGAAACGTTGCGCATGGTGCGAACCCGGGTGCGGTCGCGCGAGCATTCCGGGCAGCGCATCCCCACCGGCGTGGGGGTCATGCAGTCGGGGCAGATCGCGCGCCCGCAGCTCGAGCAGGAGACGCCCGTCTCGCGGTTGGGGTGTCGGTAGCAGGTCGCCATCGGCCCGCCTGAAGCTAGCGGACGGACAGCGCGGTTCAGCGGTCCAGCAGGCGGCGAGCCTCGCCGAAGACGTCGCGCAGGGCCTTCTCGGCGGCGTCCAGGGCGTTCTCCGGACGGCGGCGCCGCGCCCGCCGGCGCGCGCGCAGCAACACCAGCGCGGCGCCGGCCGTCGTCCCCACCACGGCGGCCGCGGCGGGACGGACCCAGTTGCGCGGGTCGCGCATCGCCTCCATCTCCCACGACTCCAGCTCGGCCGCGGCGAGCTGGGTGAGGTTGGAGAGGGTCGTCTCCAGGCGCTCGGACAGGTCGGCCGGCGGCTCGACGGGCGCGAGCGCCCGGCGCAGGAGGACCTCGAACTCAGCCGATTCGCTCACGCCGCCTCCTCACGCTCCTTGACGATCTGCTCCAGCTGACGCGTGGCGCGGTGCAGCAGGACCTTCGTGGCGCCGTCGGTCCGCCCCATGGCGCGCGCGATCTCGCGGTTGTCCATCCCCAGCGCGAAGCGCATGATCAGCGCCTCGCGGCGGTCGTCCGGCAGCTCGGAGACGCCCTCCAGGATCCGCTGGAGCTCGTCGCGCCCCTCCACCAGGGACTCCGTGTCGTGGGGCGCGGCGAGGATCGTCGTGTCGTCGATGTGCGTCTGGGGCTTGCGCGAGCGGTCGCGGTAGTAGTTCGCCGCCAGGTTGTGGGCGATGCGGATCAGCCAGGGCCGCAGCGGGCGCCCGTCGCTCTCGCGCTGCGCGCGCTCGAAGTGGCGATAGGCCTGCAGGAACGTCTGCTCCGTGAGGTCCTCGGCGTCGTGGTGGTTCCCGATCCGGTAGTACGAGTACGAGTAGACGTCGCGCAAGTGCGCGCGATAGAGATCGGAGAACTCGGCGTCGAGCTGGGCCTTCGGCTTCGTGGGCGCGTCCACGCAAGGACCCTACCTCCCGTCACGCCGCCCGGACGCGACGCGGCGCGGGCTCGGCCCGGGGCGGCGGCTGGCCGCCCAGCCACTCCCACTGCAGGGCCACGCACGGCCACACGCGCTCCGTGACCGTCCCGGCCAGGGCGGGGGACGGCGCCTCGACGAGCGGGAAGCGCAGCGGCTGGCCGCAGCGGATCCGGACCTTGCGCGGACGGACGCGCCAGGCGCGGCGGACGTCCTCGGTGCCGATCACCGCGACGGGCACGACCGGCGCGCCGGTCTGCAGCGCCAGGCGTCCCACCCCGCGCCGGGCGCGGCCCAGGCCGCCCGGCCGCACGCGCGTCCCCTCGGGGAAGATCAGCACGCAGTCGCCGCGCTCCAGGATCGCGCGGGCGGTGGCCATCATCTCGGCGTCCGACGCGCCCCGGTCCACGGGGAAGGCGCCGAGCGCGTTGAGGATCCATCCCTGCCAGCGCCGTTCGAAGAGCTCGCGCTTGGCCACGTAGTACATCGGGCGCCGGATCAGCGTCCCGATGACGAACGGGTCCAGGAAGCTGCGGTGGTTGGCCGCGAAGATCACGGGACCGTCCTGCGGGATGTGCTCGCGGCCGATCCGCGCCAGCCGGAAGTACAGGTGGAAGAACGGCTGCAGGACGCCGCGAACGACCCAGTAGACCAGCGGGTTGGCGCCCCGCTCCCGGGCGCGCGCGTGCAATCTGGCTGCATGCATACGTGCGGTGCCCAACCCCGTGGGCGGAGGCTCGTTACAGTTGCGTCGCGATGGCCGTCGACCGCGCCCGAACCGCCCGTGGAGCCCTGGCCGGGGCCGTCGCCGCGAGCGTCTGGGCCGCCCAGCAGCCGCTGGACAAGCGGGTCTTCGACAGCACCTACGACGACGTCGAGCTGCTCGGCCGCGCCGTGACGCGCGCGCCCGCCTGGTACCCCGTGGGCCTCGCTCTGCATGTGGCCAACGGCGCGCTCTTCGGGGCGGTCTACGCCAACGTGGCGCGCCTGGCACCGATCCCGGCCGCGACGCGCGGCCCCGTGGCGGCGCTGGCCCAGAACGCGGCGTTCTGGCCGCTCGGCCGCCTGAGCGACCGACTGCACCCGGCGCGCGGCGACCTGCCCGCCCTGCGCGGCAACGGCCGCGCCCTGGCGCAGGCCACCTGGCGCCACCTGTTGTTCGGGGTCGTGCTCGGGGAGCTCGAGCGCCGGCTGAATCCGCCGCGAGAGGACGTGCCGCCGCCGTATGAGGCGATGGTCTCGTCCAACGGGCACGGACGCATCGAGCACGCGGTCGCCGCGGGCGCCGCCGACGAGGTCGGCGGCACCGCCGAAGGCTCCACCTCCTGAACGTCCTCGTCACCGGAGCCGGCGGGTTCGCCGGCGGCCACCTGACCAGCGCCTGCGTCCAGGCCGGGGACGACGTCGTGGCCCTCTCGCGCTCGGCCGACGAGCCGGCGGTCGCGGGCGCCCGGGCCGTGGACGTCGACCTGATGGACGCCGACGCGACGGCCCGGGCCGTGGCCGACGCCGCGCCGGACGTCGTCTACCACCTGGCCGCCCAGGCCTCCGTCCCGGCCGCCTGGGGCCGGCCGGGCGGGACGCTCGTGACGAACCTGCGCACGACGCTGCACCTGCTCGAGGCGGCGCGCGAGCACGCGCCCGAGGCCCGCGTGGTCACCGTGAGCTCGGGCGAGGTGTACGGGCCGCCGGACTCGCTCCCGGTGGGCGAGGACGCGCCGCTGCGCCCCCAGAACCCCTACGCCGTGTCCAAGGCCTCGGCCGACCTGCTCGCCGCCATGTACGCCGATGCGCACGGGATGGACGTCGTGCGCGCGCGGCCGTTCAACCACGCCGGGCCGGGCCAGTCCGACGAGTACGTGGTGTCCACCGTGGCGCGCCAGGCGGCCGAGGGGCTCCTGGCGGGGGACGGCCCGCTGCGGATCGTCACCGGCTCGCCCGAGCCGAGCCGCGACTTCACCGACGTGCGCGACGTGGCGCGCGCCTACCGGATGCTGGCCGCTCCCGACGTAGCGGCGGACGCCTACAACGTGTGCTCGGGGACGAGCGTGTCGGTGGCCGAGCTCCTGGCTCTCGTGAAACGGGTGACGGGCCGCGAGCTCGAGCACAGCGTCGATCCCGCGCGCGTGCGCGCGCACGAGGTGATGGAGATCCGCGGCGATCCGGCCCGCCTGCGGGCGGCCACGGGGTGGGAGCCCGCCGTCGCGCTGGAAACGACGCTGGCCGACACGATCGACTGGTGGCGCGAGCGCCTCGGGTAGGGTCCGCGCCCGTGACCGAGGATCTCTCGAGCAAGCCCAGCGTCGAGGCCGGCTCCGGCCCGCCCCCGGCCGAGCTCGTCGTCGAGGACATCGTCGAGGGGACGGGCCCCGGCGCCGCGCCGGGCGACGAGCTGACCATGCAGTACGTCGGCGTGGACCATGCGACGGGGCGGGAGTTCGACGCCTCGTGGGACCGCGGGCGCCCCTTCACCCTTGCGCTCGGCGCCGGACGGGTGATCCCGGGATGGGACCAGGGCCTCGTCGGGATCAAGGTCGGCGGCCGTCGCCGCCTCGTCATCCCGCCCGATCTGGCCTACGGCGCCCGGGGCGCACCCCCGGCGATCGCACCTGACGCCACGCTGATCTTCGTGGTCGACCGGGTCGCCTAGCGCGCCCTACACTCGGGCCCGCGAGCCCGCCTAGCTCAACTGGCAGAGCACTTCACTTGTAATGAAGAGGTTCCCGGTTCGAACCCGGGGGCGGGCTTACTTAACGACCACCTTCTTGAGCAGGCCCTCCTCGAAGTGGGGCTTGCCGCCGTCGCGATCGGTCAGGGGGCAGAAGAGGACGTAGGTCCCGGGCCCGGCGGTCGTGTTCAGGTCCGTGGTCGACACCTTGTCGCCGTCCAGGACAGCTGTGGTGGCGAAGCTGTTCTGGTCGATGAAGGCCGGCGGCGGGCCGTTGGTCTTCAGAGCCTTGAGGACCTCGGCCTCGGACACGTCGCGCTTGAGCTTGACCAGCGCGACGAGGTGCAGGGCCTCCTTGCCACCGCTCTTGAACGTGATCCGGTTGGGGCCCGACTTCAGGGCGGCGCCGGAGAGCTTCCACTCGTACTTGTCCTTGCCGTTCTCAGCCGCGTCGATGGTCGACGCGGCGGCGGGCGGTTCGCCCGAGGTGCCCGCCGTCACGTTGAACTGGGCGTAGGCCGGCGGCGCGGGTCCGCCCGGGCCGCCGACGTCGGCGACCATGTAGCGGCCGGCCGGAAGGTCCACGAGGGCCGTGCCGCGGCTTCTCGGACCCGTCCCGCCCACGCCACCCTCGGCGCGCACCCACTCCGGCGTCTTCGGGCTGTTGGATGTGACCGCCTTGAGCGCCTCCTGCGTGGTGTGCGAGCCCTCGATGCGGACGAGCTGGGCCGCGTGCGGCGCGGCCGTGGTGTTGGCGAAGGTGACCTGCACGAGACCGCCCTTCGTGGTGGCCGGGACGGTGAACTTGGCCGCCTTGCCGGCCGGGTTCAGCGTGATCGCCAGCGGGCTCGGCTTGACGGCGGTCTTCTTCTTGTCCTTGCCGCACGCGGCGACGGAGACGGAGAGCACGACGACGGCGAGCAGCAGGCCGGCGCGGGCGAGGAGCGAGGGCACGTTCAGAGATCCTCTCGGTAGCGGTCCGGCGGAGCCTATAGCTCTCAGAGTGTCCCAACGAAGTCCGGCGATCCTTCTCAGGCTTCTCTCCCCCACTCAGGAGGTCAGACCGAAGATGAGACGTGCTCTGATGGCCGCAGTCGCCGCCTCGCTGTTGACCGGCGCCGTCGTGGCCGCGACCGGGATCGCGGGGTCGGGATCATCGACCTCCGGGCCTCCGCCGACGCTGGCCCAGGCGTTCAAGGACCGACAGACCGAACGCGACCAGCACCTGGCGAACATCGCCAAGCGGCTGAGCGTCTCGGCGGACGACCTGTCCAAGGCGATCGACAAGGCGCGCCGGGCGCAGCTCGACCAGGCCGTGGCCGACAACAAGCTCACGGCGGCCCAGCGCGACGCGATCCTGGCCTGCCAGGCCGATCCCCTGAAGTGCGACCGCTCCAACCTCCCGGCCTTCGGTCCGCGCCGCGGCGGTCAGCGCCCGCGCAGGCCCACCGCCGCCCAGCGCAGGGCCCATCGCAATGGGGAGAACACCGAGCGGACCGCCTTCTTCGCCGCGGTGGCGAAGGAGCTCAACAAGGACGCGGCGGACGTCCGCAAGGCCTTCGAGGCCGAGCGCCCCGCCCGCGGGCCGGGCGGGCCCGGTGGCCCCGACGGTCCCCGCGGCCATCACGGTCCCGGTGGGCCCGATGGTCCTCCCGGCGGTCCTGAGGGCGCCGGGTTCGGTGGGCCCGGCGGCCCCGGCTTCTAGGCCGCAACGCCTCTCCACGCCCGGCCGCCGCGACGGCGGCCGGGCGCGAGAGGATGATTGAGGCATGTCAGAGCCGCTGGTCCTGGTCGTCGACGACGACGCCGGCATCCGCGAGGCCCTCGAACGCGCGCTGCGCCTCGAGGGCTTCGGCGTCTCCACCGCCCCGGGAGGCCGCGCGGCGCTGGAGTCCATGGCCGGCCGCGCGCCCGCGGCGATCGTGCTCGATGTCGGGATGCCCGACCTCAACGGGCGCGCGGTGTGCGCGCGGCTGCGGGCCGACGGGGTGCGCACGCCGATCCTGATCCTCTCCGCGCGCGACGAGGTGGCCGACCGCGTAGCCGGCCTGCAGGCGGGCGCCGACGACTACCTGGTCAAGCCGTTCGCGGTCGAGGAGCTGGTGGCCCGGCTGCACGCGCTGCTTCGCCGCGGTGGCGAGGCGCCGGGCGCCGACCCGGCGGCGCCGGTCGTCGTCGGCGACCTGACCGTCGACCCGGCGGCGCGAGCGGCCCGGCGCGGCGCGCGCGAGCTCGACCTGACCCGCCGCGAGTTCGACCTGCTCGAGGCGCTGGCCCGCAACGCCGGGATCGTCATGTCACGCGAGCGGCTGCTCGAGCTCGTGTGGGGCTACGACTGGGAGACGGACGGCAACGTGGTCGACGTGTTCGTCTCCTACCTGCGCCGCAAGCTCGAGGCGGACGGGGAGCCGCGGATCCTGCGGACCGTCCGCGGCGTCGGGTTCACGCTGCGGTCATGAGGCTGCCGCGCAGCCTGGCCTCGCGCGTGACGCTCGCCGCCGTCGCCGCGGTCGGCCTCGCGCTGCTGGCCGGCGGGATCGCCGTGGTCGTCGCCGCGCAGCGCTCTGACCTGCAGAGCCTGGACCGCGAGCTGGAGGGCCTCGTCCGGGCGCGGAGAGGCCCGGCGCTGCGGGCGCTGCCGCCCGGCGGGCCGGGCGCCGGACGGCTCCCGGTTCCGGGCCGGACCGCCCCCGGCCGGACCCCGCCGGGCGCGGCCCTGCCGGGCGCTCCGCCTCCCGGCGGGCCCGCGGGGCCGGGCGATCCGGATCGCGGCGCGGGCGTGGATGGGCCCCCGGGGCC
Source organism: Solirubrobacteraceae bacterium (assembly GCA_033856025.1). Lineage (GTDB taxonomy): Bacteria > Actinomycetota > Thermoleophilia > Solirubrobacterales > Solirubrobacteraceae > AC-38. Next base: position 63,056 of record JAWVFQ010000040.1, read on the forward strand.
GCTGGAGCCCGGATCGGACCGCTTCGTGCGCGTGCGCGGGCCGGGCGGCGACGAGCGCTCGGCCGGAGCAGCCGTCCCGGACGGCTTCCCGCTCGTGGCGCCCGGCGCGCCGCGGACCGTCTCGGTCCAGGGCGAGGACTGGCGCACGGTGTCGCGGCCGCTGCCGAGGGGCGCGGTGCTGCAGGCCGCGGCGCGCCAGCGGCCGCTCGAGGCGCGGGCCGCCCGCCTGCGCCGGATCGTGGCGATCGTCAGCGTCCTCGCGCTGATCGCCACGGCGCTGGCGGCCTCGGCGCTCGTGCGCGTCGCGCTGGCGCCGCTGGGCCGCCTGCGGGCCGCCGCCGGGCGGGTGGCTGAGACCGCGGACCTGAGCGTGCGCGTTCCCGCCGGCGACGGTCCCGACGAGGTCCGCGACCTGGCCGGCGACCTCAACGCGATGCTCGAGCGCCTCGGCGCGTCGGCCGCCGAGCGCGAGGCGGCCCTGGCCGCGGCGCGGCGCTTCGCCGCCGACGCCGGGCACGAGCTGCGCACGCCGCTGACCAGCCTCCAGGCCAACCTCTCGTCGCTGTCGCCCGCGGGCAGCGAGGACGCCGCGCTGGACGCCTCGCGCGCCGACGCGCGACGTCTCGGCGCCCTGGTGGAGCAGCTCCAGGCGCTGGCCCGCGGCGAGGCCGGCGCCCCCGCCGCCCCGGAGGGGGTCGACGCCGCCGAGCTCGTCGACGCCGCGCTGGCCGGGCTGCGCACGCGCCACCCGGCCGTCGACGCGTCGATCGAGGCGCCGGATCCCGGGCCCGAGCTGGTCGGCGACGCCGAGGGGTTGCGGATGCTCGTGGACAACCTGCTGGAGAACGCCGCCCGTCACGGCCGCGCGGACGGGCGCGTCGCGGCGACCGTCGCGCCCCGGCCCGGCGGCGGAGTGCGCCTGACCGTCGACGACGACGGCCCGGGGATACCCGCGGCCGAGCGCGAGGTCGTGCTGGAGCGCTTCGTCCGCGGTCGCGATGCCCGCGGACCCGGATCGGGCCTGGGGCTGGCCATCGCCGCCGCGCAGGCCCAGCGCCACGGCGGCTCCCTGCGCCTCGAGGCCTCGCCGCTCGGCGGCGCCCGCGCCGTGGCCGAGCTGCCCGGGACGAACGGCGCCCCGGCGGACGCGCGCGCCGCGCCCGGCGACACCTCGCGCGCGGAATCGGGCGACGGCGCGGCGCCCGCCCGCCGCCCGGCCGACGAGGCGGCGCGCTAGGTCGAGCCGGCGCGGTCCGCGCGGACGCGCGAGTTGCGCGCCGCGGTGACGGCCGCCGTCAGCGAGTCGAGGTCGTAGGCGCCGTCGTGGCGGCGCCCGTCGACGAAGAACGTCGGCGTCCCGGCCACCCCGCTCTCGTCCGCGCTGCGCACGTCGCGCGCCACCCGCCGGGCGAGGGCGCCGGTGCGGACGTCCTCCCAGAACCGGTCGACGTCGAGGCCGAGCTCGTCGGCGTAACCCATCAGCGCGTCGGGGTCCAGCGCGTCCTGATGATCCAGCAGGCGGTCGTGCATCTCCCAGAAGCGCCCCTGCGCCCCGGCCGCCTCGGCGGCGTTGGCCGCCATCTCGGCGTGAGAGTGGACGTCGGGCAGCGGCAGGTGGCGGAACACGTAGCGCAGGCCGCCGCCGAACGAGTCCAGCAGCTCGCGGATCACCGGCTCCGCGCGGCCGCAGTAGGGGCACTCGAAGTCGCCGAACTCCACCAGCGTCACCGCGGCGTCCATCGGCCCGCGGATGTGGTCGACCTCGTCGTCCACCGGCGGCGTCAGGTCCTGGATGGCGTCGGATGCGCGGTCCTCCGCGCGCGCCATCACATCCTCGGGCAGGCGCTCCACCAGGCGGAAGAGCAGCCAGCCGATCACGGCGGCGAGCACCGACGCGGCCAGGATCCCCGCCTTGGCCTCCTCCAGGCGGGCGCCGGAGAACGCCAGGTCGGCGACGAACAGCGAGATCGTGAAGCCGATCCCCGCCACGCCGGCCGCGCCCACGATCGCCGGGAACCCCACCGGCGGCGACAGGCGCAGCACCCGCTGGCCCGCCCAGGCGGCGCCGGAGATGCCCACCAGCTTGCCGCCCACCAGCCCCACGACTATCCCGATGGTCAGCGCGGACCCCGCGGCGCGCGACAGGGTCCCCCCGCCCAGGTCGACCCCGGCGTTGGCCAGCGCGAACACCGGTACCACGACGAAGCTCGTCCAGGGGTGAAGGGCCGCCTGCAGGCGCTCGTTGGGCGACAGCGCCGCCGACACGCCGGACCGGGCCGAGCGGGCAAGCTCCGGGGTCGGCTGCTCGCGGAACCGTCGCCACAGCGTGGCCGCGCGCTCCAGGTCGCGGCGCGACGGCGGGTAGGCGGACACCACCAGCCCGAGCGCCACGCCGGCCAGCGTCGGGTGCAGCCCGCTCTCGCGGACGGCCAGCCACAGGCCGACCCCGGCCAGCAGGTACACCGGCCCGCGCCGCACGCCGGCCCAGCGCAGCAGCAGCACGACTCCGAAGCCCCCGGCCGACACGACGAGCCAGAGCACGGACGGCGAGTCCGTGTAGAGGAACGCGATGACCAGCAGCGCCGCGATGTCGTCGACGATCATCAGGGTGAGCATGAAGACGCGCAGGCGGACCGGGCAGCGGCGCCCGACGAGCGCCAGGACGGCCAGCACGAAGGCGGTGTCGCTGGCGATCACGACGCCCCAGGCGCTCCCGCCCGCGATCGAGAGGTAGATCAGCGCCGGGAGGAGCATCCCGCCCAGCGCGGCGACGACCGGCAGCGCCACGCGGCGGCGCTCGCGCAGCTCGCCCATGTCGAGCTCGCGACGGACCTCGAGCCCGATGACCAGGAAGAACAGGACCATCAGGCCCTGGTTGACCCAGTCGCGCAGCGTCTCCGCGACCTCCCAGCCGCCGATCCGCAGCGACGCGCTCGTCCGCCAGAAGTCCTCGTAGGTCTCCCCGCCCAGGTTGGCCCACACCATCGCGGCCACGGCGCCGGCCAGCAGGACGGCCGCGCTGCCCGTCTCCGTATCCAGGAAGGAACGCAGCGGCGCGGCGATCTGCCGCGCCCAGGCCGTGCGGCCCGCGAAGCGCCCGGCGGCCGCCGCGGCCGTCGGGCTCAGGCCGGCTCCACGCTCTCCCCGGCCCAGGTGCCGTCCCGGCGCCCGAGCACGAGGTGCGAGGTGCCGGCGTCCGAGCGCACGCGGAACACGGCCTTGTCCTCGTCGGTCCCCGGCCGGTCCACCACCTGCACGAGCACCTGCTCGCGCACCTCCTCGCCGGGCCGGCGCTCGGCGAAGGCCCGGCGCGCGGCGTCCTCGAGCGCGCCGCGCTCCCAGCCCTTGTCCGCCGCGTGGGCCTCGGCCAGGCGGCGGTTGACCTCGTCCAGCGAGGCCTCCAGCCGCGGCTCCAGGGCCCGGTGGCGCCGGCGGTTGGCCACGTACCCGCCCAGGGCGAGCAGGGCGAACGCGCCCACGACGGCGAGCACGATGATCTCGGCGGTCGTCACGGCCGCGAACGCTAGCGGCCGGGCCTGTCCTAGGCCGGCACGGCGCGCGAGTCGATGTGCGTGGCGACCTTGCGCTTGACGCGCTGGAGCGCGTTGTCGACGGTCTTGGCCTCGCAGCCCAGCTGCTCGCCGATCTCCTGGTAGGAGTGGCCGTCCAGGTACAGGCCCAGGACGCGCGACTCCAGCTCGGAGAGGACGCTGGACAGGCACGAGATCAGCGCGCGCAGCTCCTCGGAGGAGATCGCCACGTTGATCGGGTCGTGCGCCGTGGGCCCGGGCAGGATCTCGTCCAGCGTGGGCTCCGGCTCGGCCGACCCGGCCGGCGTGTTGGAGAACGACACGTAGCGGTTCAGCGGCACGTGCTTGTTGCGCGACGCGGTCTTCACCGCGGTGATGATCTGGCGGGTGATGCACAGCTCCGCGAAGTTGCGGAAGCTGGACTCGCGATCGGTCCGGAAGTCGCGGACCGCCTTGTAGAGGCCGACCAGGCCCTCCTGCACGAGGTCGTCGGAATCGCCGCCCGCCAGGAAGTAGGACGAAGCCTTCAGCCTGACGAACCCGTAGTACCGGCGCACGATGGCGTCATAGGCCGGCGCGCTGCCCTGCTTGGCTAGCGCAATGAGATATCCGTCATCCAGTTGACCCTCAGCCTGAGCCTTAGGAGAAAAACGAGCCATGAGCGGACGTGCCTTTCCCCGAGCAAATCGCCCGGTTCTGCTCTAGGCGCGCTACCTCCCCTGGCGCCGCACCCTCGTCGAACCCTCAAGTTGAATAACCCTCGAGTTCAACCTTATGTGCGGCGGACGGTCCCACAGTTATGGAGTCCTGTCAAGACCGGCTTTGCCCTGCAAGATCCCGTACAGCAGGACGGCCGCCGCGGCGCTCACGTTGAGCGACTCGATGCGCCCGTGCCGGGGAATCGCGACGAGCTCGTCGCACGCGCCCGCGACGCGGGGGCGCAGCCCGCGCCCCTCGGCGCCCAGCACGAGCACGACGCCGCCGCTGTAGTCGGGCGCGTCATAGGGGACACGGGCCGCCGCGTCGGCGCCGTAGCACCAGCAGCCCGCGGCCTTGGCGTCGGCCAGGAAGTCGGCCAGGTTGCGCACGCGGGCGATGGCGAGGTGCTCGACCGCCCCCGCCGAGGCCTTGCACACCGCCGGGGTCACCTCGGCCGAGCGGCGCTCGGGGATGACCAGGCCGGTGGCGCCCGCCACCTCGGCCGTCCGGGCGATCGCCCCGAGGTTCTGCGGGTCGGTGACCTCGTCCAGCGCCACGATCAGCGGCTCCTCGACCGCGAGGAGCGACGCCGGGTCGGCGTAGCGGTACGGGCCGGCGTCCGCGCACACGCCCTGGTGGTCCGGCGAGCCGCAGCGCCGCTCGATCTCGCCGGCGTCGTCAACCGTCACCGGCGCGCCACGCAGCCAGTCCTCCTTCGCCAGCTTCGCCGTCGCCCACACCCGCGAGACCTGGCGCGGTCCCCGCAGAGCCTCGCGGACCGGGTTGACTCCGTAGACGATCACCGGCCCGCGGGGATCAGCTCCGGGCCGTCCGGCCCGTCGCGGATCTCCCAGCCGCGCGCGCCTATCTCGTCGCGCAGCCGGTCGGCCGCCTCGAAGTCGCGGCGCGCGCGGGCCGCCTCGCGCTGCTCCAGCAGAGTGCCCGCCTCCGGGTCGCTCGCCGCCGGATCGCCGGTCGCCGCGAGCGCCTCGAGATCCTCGAGGCCGAGCACGCCGAGCATCTCGCGCAGGTCCGCGTCCCCGACGCCCTCACCCCGCCGGTTGGCCTCGCGGATCCAGTCGAACAGCGCGGCGAGTGCGGCGGGTGTGTTGAAGTCGTTGGCGAGAGCGGCGAAGAAACGCTCCTTCAGCGGCGCCATGTCGCCCGGTGACGGCCCCTCGACCGTGTTTCCCAGGGCGTTGCGGACCCGATTGACCCGTGCCCCGGCCTCCTCGAGCAGCTCGCCGGAGAACGCCAGCGGCTGGCGGTAGTGGCCGCCCAGGAAGTACATGAGCAGCGCGTCGCGGCCGAACTGCTCCAGCGCGACGTGCAGCAGGGCGATGTTGCCGACCGACTTGGCCATCTTGGCGTCGTCGAGCTCGACCATCCCGTTGTGCATCCACAGCCGGGCCAGCGGCTCGCCGCGGGCGGCGCGGGTCTGGGCCGCCTCGTTCTCGTGGTGGGGGAAGACCAGGTCCGACCCGCCGCCGTGGATCTCGAAGTTCACGCCCAGCAGCTGCTCGGCCATCGCCGAGCACTCGATGTGCCAGCCCGGCCGCCCCCGGCCCCACGGCGAGTCCCACGCCGTGTCCTCCTCCGCCTTGGCGCCCTTCCACAGGGCGAAGTCGAGCGGATCCTCCTTGCGGGCCGCCCCCTCCACTCCCTCGCCCTGGTCCATGGCGTCCACGGAGCGATGCGAGAGCTCGCCGTAGCGCGGATACGAGCGCACGCGGAAGTACACGTCCCCGTCGGCCGCGTAGGCGTGGCCGCCCTCGACCAGGTCGCCGATCAGCTCGACGATCGGCCCCATCGTCTCGGAGGCCAGCGGCTCGTGGTCCGGGCGCCCCAGGCCCAGCGCGTCCGTGTCCGCAACGTAGGCGGCGGTCATCTCGCGCGCGAGCTGCTCGCTGCCCACCCCGGCCTCGCGCGCGGCGTCGTAGATCTTGTCGTTGACGTCGGTGACGTTGACGACCAGGGTCACGTCGAGGCCCTCGTGCTCCAGGAACCGCTTGAGCACGCTGAAGACCACGAACGGCCGCGCGTTGCCCACGTGGACACGCCCGTAGACCGTCGGCCCGCACGCATAGACCCCCACCTGGCCGGGCACCCGGGTCTCCAACGGCCGCCGTTCGCCCGAGAGCGTGTCTTGCAGGGAAATCGCGCGCATCGCGGCCAGACTACCCGCAAACAGCGGGGATTCAGGCCATGGTTCGCCGAGAAGACCTATACGCTTTCGCCGCCTTGTCAGGGAAGGTCCCCCCAGCAAGCAAGCTCTCCCAGGTCGAAGCCGCGTTCCATTCGCTTCCTGACCGCTATCTCGGCGCCGATCCCGGCTTCGACGCGACTTTCCACATCCGCCTGGCCGACATCGGGCACGCCTGGGAGGTCCGGGCCACCGAGCACGGCGCGCGGGTCCGCAAGGGCGCGACGCGCCGGCGCCCCGACGTGACCATCGCCACGGACTCGGCCACCTGGCTGCGCCTGCGCCAGGGCGACCTGGCCGGGATCGAGGCGTTCTCGCAGCGCAAGCTCTCCGCCCGCGGGAACCTCGACCTCGCCGTGGCCTTCGAGGGCCTCTTCCGCCTGCCCAACGGCCGCGAGCCGCTGCAGCGCGTGCACGACGTGCGCGTGGGTCGCCAGCGGATCTCGACCCTGACGATGGGCGAGGGCCCCGACGTCCTGCTGATCCACGGCCTCGGCGCCACCAAGGCCTCGTTCTTCGAGACCGCCGCCATCCTGAGCCGCCGCTACCGCGTGCACGCCGTCGACCTCCCCGGCTTCGGCTCCTCGAGCAAGCCGCTCAACGCGCCCTACAACGCCCAGTGGTTCGCCGAGCACGCCCTCGGCGTGATGGACGAGCTGGAGATCGCGCGCGCCCACCTCGTCGGCAACTCGCTGGGCGGCCGCGTGGCCATCGAGGTCGGCCTGCGCGCGCCCGAGCGCGTGGCCGGCCTGGGCCTGCTGTGTCCGGCCGTGGCGTTCGTCAAGCGCGGCCTGCACCCGGTGGTGCGCCTGCTGCGCCCGGAGCTGGGGATCCTGCCCCACCGCTTCGCCCGGCGCACGGTGGAGGGCCAGCTCATGGACCTGTTCGCCGATCCCAGCGCGCTGGACCCGGTCGTCTCGGACATCGTCGTCGACGAGTTCCAGCGCATCTACGGCTCGGCGGGCGCGCGCCTGGCCTTCCTGTCGGCCGCGCGCAACGTCTACCTGGACCGCCCGTTCGGCGACGGTGGCTTCTATCCCCGGCTCGCCGAGCTCACGCGCCCGGCGCTGTTCGTGTGGAGCAGCCACGACCGCCTGATCCCGCCGGGCTTCTCCCGGCACGTGTCGGAGTGGCTCCCGGCGGCCGAGCAGATCGTCATCGACGCCTGCGGCCACGCGCCCCAGGTGGAGCGCCCCGAGGAGACCACGGGCCTGCTCCAGCGCTTCTTCGCCCGGGTCGAGGCGCTGGAAGCCCCCGCGCGCGGCACGCGCCGGCGCCAAGCGGCCTAGACTCCGGAGCATGAGCGAAGCGGGGATCGCCGCACGCGCGTCCGCCAACGGCCACGCCCAGGAGGAGACCAAGCAGCCGGGGTTCGCCACGCGCCTGCTCGGCGGGCTGGCCAAGCAGGTCCAGGACCGCATCCCGGTGGCCGACCTCGACGAGCGCGACCCCGACTACATCCGCGACACGCTGCCTCGCCTCTGGCTGCTGGCGTCGCTGTACTTCCGCGGCGAGGTGCGCGGCCTGGGGAACATCCCCGAGGAGGGCGGCGTCCTGCTGGTGGGCAACCACTCGGGCGGCAACCTGACTCCGGACACCACGGTCTTCACGCTCGCCTTCGGCGCCTACTTCGGCGTCGAGCGCGCCTTCTACCAGCTGGCCCACAACCTGGTCCTCTCGATGCCCGGCCTGGGCATGCTGCGCAAGCACGGCACGGTGGCCGCCTCGCCCGACAACGCGCGCAAGGCCCTGGAGTCCGGCGCCGCGCTGCTCGTCTACCCGGGCGGCGACCACGAGGTCCACCGCCCCACGTGGCAGGGCAACCGCGTGGACTTCGACGGGCGCAAGGGCTTCATCCGCCTGGCGCTCGAGCACGACGTGCCGATCGTCCCGGTCGTCTCCATCGGCGGCCAGGAGACGGCGCTGTTCCTCTCCCAGGGCAAGGGCATCGCCCGCGCGCTGGGCCTGGACCGCGCGTTCCGCCTCAAGGTCCTGCCGATCTCGATCGCGCTGCCCTGGGGCCTGAACGTCGGCGACTTCATGGGCCACATCCCGCTCCCGGCCAAGATCACCGTCGAGGCGCTGCCGCCGATCCACCTGCGCGAGGAGTTCGGCGAGGACCCTGACCTCGACGAGGTCTACGACCACGTCATGCGGCTGATGCAGGAGACGCTCGACGGCCTGGCCGCCGAGCGCCGCTTCCCCGTGATCGGATGAGGATCGCCGCGCCCATCGAGATCTCGGCGCCGCCCGAGGCCGTCTGGGAGTGGATCTCCGACCCCGAGAAGGCGCTGCACTTCTTCTCCGGCGTGACGCGCTGGGAGGTCGTCGGCGACCAGCCGATCGGCCTCGGCGCGCGCTACCGGATGCTCCTGCGAGTCGGCTCGGCCGAGGTCGGGGGGCTGATCGAGGTCATCGAGTTCAACGAGAACCGCGACATGGCCTGGACGTCGGTCATGGGCCTCGACCAGCGGGGCCGCTGGCGCCTGCGCCCCCGGCCGGGCGGGCGCACGCACGTGGAGCTGCGCCTGTCCTATGGCGTGGCCGGCGCCGGGATCTTCGGCTGGATCTCCGAGCGCGTGGGCGCGCCGACCGTCCGGGGCCACCTCCAGCGCACCGTGCGCCAGCTCAAGCGCCAGGTGGAGCAAGAAGAGACCCGCCGCCGAGCGGCCGCCCGCCGTAGGGCCCGCGCGAGCGCCTGACGGCGTCCTCAGGGGAGGGCCGTGCGGAGCACTGTCCCTCCCCCTGCGTCCTTGTCAGCCCCTCGCGCGGACTCCTACGTACGCTCGACGGTGGCGGTGGCTAAGGCGGCGATCCCCTCGCCTCGCCCCACGAAGCCCATCCCCTCGCCCCGGGTGGCCTTGACGTTGACGTGGGGAAGGGCGAGGCCGAGGGCCTGAGCCAGGGAGGCCCGGATGGCCTCGCGGTGCGGCGCCAGCTTCGGCGCCTCCAGGACGACCGTGACGTCGACGTGGACCGGCGTGGCGCCCGACGCCACGACCTGGGCCACCACCGTCTCGAGCAGCTCCAGCGAGTCGGCTCCGCGCCAGCGCTCGTCGGTGTCGGGGAAGTGCTCGCCGATGTCGCCCAGTCCGGCGGCGCCCAGCAGCGCGTCGATGACCGCGTGGGTGAGCACGTCGGCGTCCGACCAGCCCTCCAGCCCCTGGTTGGACTCCAGCTCCACCCCACCCAGGACGAGGGGGCGACCCTCGACCAGGCGGTGCGCGTCGTAGCCGATGCCGGTGGCCACGCTCATGCGCCGATCGGCTCCAGCCGCCGCTCACGACGCTCGAACACGGCCAGCTCGGTCACGGCGAGGTCGTCCAGGTACTCCAGGGCGCGGTCGTACTCGTGGCCGACGTCCTCGGGCACGTGGGCGTCGCTGCTCAGGGCGACGGGGCAGCCGCACTCCAGGCACCAGCGCAGGAAGGCGGGGTCGGGGTAGATCTCCCCCACCGGCTTGCGCAGGCCGGCCGTCGAGACCTCCACGGCGATGCGCGTCTCCTGGATTCCCTCCATCGCGAGCTCGTAGAACCGTCGCAGGTCGCCGTCGGGCCGCGGCGCCTCGTCGCCCCACACCTTCACGAGGTCGGGGTGGGCCAGGACGTCGTAGAGGCCGGAGGCGGCGGCGTGCCCGAGCGTCTCGAAGTAGCGCCGCCACACCCGGTCGGGATCGCCGGCGTCGCGCCACACGTCGTAGTCGCGGTGGTCAACCGCCTCATCGCGCAGGAAGTGGACGGACCCGACGACGTAGTCCCACTCGTGGGCGTCCAGCAGCGAGGCCATGCGGTCCTCGCGCCCACCCACCCAGTCGGCCTCGATCCCCAGCCGCAGGTCGGTCTCCTCGCGCACGAAGGTGACGTAGGCGTCGAGGTCGTCGACGGCATTGGCCTCCCAGAACGGGTGGCGCCACACGTCGAGCGCCTGGCGGAAGCGGTGCACGTGCTCGGCCACGCCCAGCTCGGCGATCCCCCGCTCCTCCGCCGCCTCGCGGTAGCGCTGCGCGTTGGCGGCCGTGAAGTAGCGCTCGGCCGGCGTGTCGGGGTCGTCGGGGCGCAGGTGCAGGTGGTAGTCGGTCAGCACGGTTCTCAGTTCTCCCGCGCGAAGCGCACGGCCTCGTCGCGATCGTCGAAGAAGTGCATCGCGGAGATCTTCTCGCCCCGGAACGAGAACACCTGCGCGTAGTCCTCGGCCGCCACCTCGGCGCCGCTGTGGCGTCCGCGCATCACCTGGCGCTGGTACTGGACGACATGGTCGCCGACCGCGAACATTTCCTCGACCTCGAAGCGCACGGTCTCCCACGCGCTCAGCCACTCGCGCCAGTAGCGCCGCAGGCCGTCGTGCCCCCGGTACACCTCGTCGGTCGCCAGGACGTCCTTCGTGGCCGTGAGGTCCCACACGACATCGTCGTGGTAGTGGGCGAAGGGCGCCTCCATCCGCCCCTCGTTGACCGCGGCGATGATGTCGCGGACGACGGCCAGGCGCCGGCGCCGGCGCAGCAGCGCCTCCGCCGCGACGAGGTCGGCGGGCGTGGTGACCTTGAAGTTCTCCGGCGGCCCCTCGACGACCCGGACCCGGCCGAAGCCCTCGACCAGCGCGACGTCGTCGGTCACCGGCCCGGACGTCTCCGCCAGGCCCCGCTTCAGCGCCGCCCGGCGCAGGACCTGCGGAGTCTGGGCAGCCCACAGGCCCTCGCGGGGGACGGTCTCGCGCACGACGCCGTCCTCCACGCGCTTGACCGTGTCGATCACGGGCGCCGCGACGACCACGCCGTCCACGTCGCCCCCCAGCGCGGCCAGCGCCGACTCGATCACTTCCGGCGTGACCAGCGGCCGCGCGGCGTCGTGCACCACCACGGGATCCCCCGTCGAGGCGTCGAACGCCACCCGCACCGAGTCCGCGCGCGTCTCCCCGCCCCGCACGCCGACGGTTCCCTCTGGCGCCTCCTGACCCTCGGGCAGGGCCACCACGATCTCCTCGATCCCCGCCGCGCGCAGGGCGTCCACGCTCCACTCGAGCATCGGACGGCCACCGAGCATGGCGAACGCCTTGGGCCGGTCGGACCCAAGGCGTTCGCCACTGCCGGCGGCGACGAGCAGCGCCACCGCCATGAGGTCTTGGCTAGACGGTGACCTTGCCGTTGGCCGAATCGGCCAGGAGGTCGTCGAGATGCTCCTCGGCCTCCTCCTCGCCCTTGTCCAGCGCATACATCAGCTCGGACGCGAGGATCTTCTTCGCCCGGGTGAACATCTGCTTCTCACCCGTGGAGAGGCCCTTCTCGTGCTCGCGGATCGCCAGGTTGCGCACGACCTCGGCGAGCTCGTAGATGTCGCCCGTCTTGATCTTGTCGCGGTTGTGCTTGAACCGGCGGTTCCAGTTCTTGGGCATCTCCGAGACGTCGTCGGCGAGCACGGCCAGCACCTTCTTGACGGTGACCTCGTCGATGACCCGACGCAGGCCGGCCACGCCGGCGTTGTCGCACGGGACCATGACGGTCATGTCGTTGTGGAGGATCTTGATGGTGAGGTACTCCCGCTTCTCACCGAAGATCTCCTTGCGCTCCTTCTTGAGTACCTGACCTGCGCCGTGGTGCGGGTAGACGACGTTGTCGCCCACCTCGAACGCGATGTTCTCGATTTCGACCTCGACCTCGAGGTCCTCGACGTTCTCTTCGACTGTGGCTTCGGGAATGACGTCCTCCGTTGTTAGTTCTATGTCTGCAGGTAGCGGTCCACGAGGTTGATCTCCTGCAGCCGGCGAAGGCCCTCGCGGATGTCCTTCGCCCGGATCTCGCCCACGCCCTCGACGGACTCCAGCTCGGCGTCGGTCGCCGCGAGCATCTCGTCGAGCCGCCCGAACTCCCCGACGATCTCCTGGACCACGAGCTTCGGCAGCCTCGGGATACGGCCGAGGATGCGGTGGCCTCGCGGCGAGACCGGGTAGTCGAGCGTGTTGACCTTGCGGTCGTACCCCAGGAGCTCGGCCAGGCGGCCGAAGTCGAGCATGTCCTGATGGGGCAGGCGGGCAAGTTGGTCGAGCACGGTGGCGTAGGCCTCGTCGGAGTCCTCCACGAGGTAGTCGTGGACGAGCGCCGTCTTGTCGGCGGCGACGCCGACCATCGTCTCGTCGAGCTGCATCTCGATCAGGCGCCCCTCGGTGCCCAGCTCGACGATGTAGCGCTCGATCTCCACCGCCATGCGCGTCACGAGCTCGGCGCGCTGGAGAACGGTGAGGACGTCGTGCAGGGTGGCGCCGCCCTCGAACTCCAGGGCGGTCAGCCGGGTGGACACCTGGTCCAGGCGGGTCCGGTACTTGTCGAGCGTGGCCAGCGCCTGGTTGGCCTTGGCCAGCACGACGGGGATGTCCACCATGATGTACTTCGCGCCGTCCACGTAGAGGGACACGACCTGGCGGCGCTGCGAGCACGCGATGACCACGGCGTCGGTCTGCTTGGAGACGCGCTCGGCGGTGCGGTGGCGGGTCCCGGTCTCGACGGAGAGGATCGTCGGGTCGGGCATCAGCTGGACGTTGGACCAGACGATCTTCGTCACGTTCTGGTTGAGGATGATCGCCCCGTCCATCTTCGCCACCTGGTAGAGCAGCGCGGGCGTGTAGTCGACGTCGAGCTTGATCCCACCGCTGTAGAGGAACGACAGCTCGTCGGGGTCGCCGACCAGGATCAGGCCGCCGGTCCGCGCGTGCAGGATGTGGTCGATGCCCTCCCGCAGGGACGTGCCGGGCGCGACCATCTCGAGCGCCTTTACGAGCCGGGGCTCCTGTCTGCTCTCGAGCTCTGAGAGCTCTTCCCCGGTTCTTGACGCCATCGTGGAAGCAGATTTTAGCGGACATTTGCTCCGGTTTTTCCGGCGGTTTTTCGCTGTCAAGCGAGAACCGGCGCCGGGACGTCTCAGGCGGCGGCGACTCGCGCGGGCGCGGGCAGGGTGGCGCGCAGCGCGCCGCGCAGAGTGGAGGCGCTCTCGGGCGAGATGACGGGGCTCAGGCCGAAGCGCGCGGCCTCCGCGAGGCGACGCTGGGCGTGGCCCACCGGGCGGACCTCGCCGGTCAGCCCGAGCTCGCCGAACACGGCCGGCGGCGGTGCGGCGTCGGCGCCCGCGGGCGCCCCGGAGAGGCCCGCTCCCCGGGCGTCCCCTCCCACCGGCTCGCCCCGCGCGGCGCTCGCCACGGCCAGGGCGATCGCGAGGTCCGCGCCGGGCTCGTCGACCCGCACGCCCCCGGCCACGTTGACGAAGACGTCCGCCGTCCCCGTCCCCACGCCGGCGTGGCGAGCCAGGACGGCCAGGACGAGCGCCAGGCGGTTGCGGTCGATGCCGTTGCACACGCGGCGCGGCGGGACGAGCTCGGACGGCGAGACCAGGGCCTGCACCTCGACGAGCAGCGGGCGCGAGCCCTCCATGGCGGCCAGGACCACGCTGCCGGGCGCGCGCGTGGCGCCGGCCACGAACCGGGCCGAGGCGTCGAGCACCTCGACGAGGCCGTCGTCTTGCATCTCGAACACGCCGGCGTCGTCGGTCGAGCCGAAGCGGTTCTTCAGCGCGCGCAGCGTGCGATAGGTGCGCTCGCGCTCGCCCTCGAACTGCACGACGCAGTCCACGAGGTGCTCGAGCACGCGTGGCCCCGCGAGGGCGCCCTCCTTCGTGACATGGCCGACGAGCACGACGGCGGTGCCCTGGCGCTTGGCGACCTCGGTGATGCGCGCGGCCACCTCGC